>NZ_CP032702.1:0-1252842 GCF_007833795.1 Candidatus Pantoea soli
GTGTCACTTACGCTTTGGCAACAGTGTCTTGCCCGTTTGCAGGATGAGCTTCCTGCCACCGAATTCAGCATGTGGATTCGTCCACTGCAGGCTGAATTGAACGACAACACGCTGGCCTTGTATGCACCAAATCGGTTTGTACTCGACTGGGTTCGGGATAAATATCTCAACAGTATTAACGGGCTGCTGAATGAATTCTGCGGCGCGAATGTGCCGTTGCTGCGGTTTGAAGTGGGCACGCGTCCGGCTGCACCGGTGGCAGCTACGCAACCGGTAATGGCCAGCAGCGTCAGCGCGCCGGCACCGGTGGAAAACCGTCCGGCGCCGGCACAGCCGCTGCGTCCAAGCTGGGATTCTGTGCCGGCACCGGCTGATGTCACTTACCGCTCCAATGTGAATAACCGCCATAACTTCGATAACTTCGTGGAAGGTAAATCGAACCAGCTGGCGCGCGCGGCGGCACGCCAGGTGGCGGATAATCCGGGCGGTGCCTACAACCCGCTGTTTCTGTATGGCGGTACCGGTCTGGGCAAAACGCACCTGTTACACGCGGTGGGTAACGGCATTATTGCGCGTAAGCCCAATGCCAAAGTGGTGTATATGCACTCGGAGCGTTTTGTACAGGACATGGTGAAAGCGCTGCAAAACAACGCCATTGAAGAATTCAAACGCTACTACCGCTCTGTTGATGCGCTGCTGATCGATGACATCCAGTTTTTTGCTAATAAAGAGCGCTCGCAGGAAGAGTTTTTCCACACCTTCAATGCGCTGCTTGAGGGCAACCAGCAGATTATCCTGACTTCAGATCGCTATCCCAAAGAGATTAACGGGGTAGAAGATCGCCTGAAATCGCGCTTTGGCTGGGGCCTGACGGTGGCGATTGAGCCGCCGGAGCTGGAAACGCGCGTCGCGATCCTGATGAAAAAAGCCGATGAAAACGACATTCGCCTGCCGGGCGAAGTGGCGTTCTTTATTGCGAAACGGCTGCGCTCCAACGTGCGTGAGCTTGAAGGCGCACTGAATCGCGTGATCGCCAATGCCAATTTCACCGGCCGGGCCATCACCATTGATTTTGTGCGTGAAGCGCTGCGCGATCTGCTGGCGCTGCAGGAAAAGCTGGTCACCATCGATAATATTCAGAAGACGGTAGCCGAGTACTACAAAATCAAAGTGGCGGATTTGCTGTCGAAGCGCCGTTCGCGCTCGGTAGCACGTCCGCGTCAGATGGCAATGGCAATGGCAAAAGAGCTCACTAACCACAGCCTGCCGGAAATTGGCGATGCGTTTGGTGGCCGCGACCATACCACCGTGCTCCACGCCTGCCGAAAAATTGAGCAGCTGCGTGAAGAGAGCCACGACATCAAAGAAGATTTCTCTAACCTTATCCGAACTTTATCTTCCTGACGCATATGAAATTTATTGTTGAACGTGAGCAGTTGCTGAAACCCCTGCAACAGGTGAGTGGCCCGCTTGGCGGACGCCCGACGCTGCCGATCCTCGGAAATTTACTGCTGCAGGTCAATGAAGGCACCCTGTTGCTGACCGGGACCGATCTGGAAATGGAAATGGTGGCGCGCGTCGCTCTGACGCAGCCGCACGAGCCAGGTGCGACGACCGTACCGGCGCGTAAATTCCTCGATATCTGCCGCGGCCTGCCCGAAGGCGCGGAGATCAGCCTGACACTGGAAGGCGACCGGATGCTGGTTCGCTCCGGCCGCAGCCGCTTCTCTCTGTCGACGCTGCCTGCCAGCGACTTCCCGAATCTGGACGACTGGCAGAGCGAGGTAGAATTTACCCTGCCGCAGGCGACGCTGAAGCGCCTGATTGAAGCCACGCAGTTCTCCATGGCGCATCAGGATGTGCGTTACTACCTGAACGGCATGCTGTTTGAAACCGAAGGCGAAGAGTTACGTACTGTCGCAACCGACGGCCACCGTCTGGCCGTCTGCGCCATGCCGGTAGGCCAGGCCCTGCCCAGCCATTCGGTGATCGTACCGCGTAAAGGGGTGATTGAACTGGTGCGTCTGCTCGATGGTGGCGAAACGCCGCTGCAGGTGCAGATTGGCAGCAGCAACATCCGTGCGCACGTGGGCGACTTTATCTTTACCTCTAAGCTGGTTGATGGACGTTTCCCGGATTATCGCCGCGTATTGCCGAAAAATCCGGACAAAGCGCTGGAAGCCGGCTGCGATCTGCTGAAGCAGGCGTTTGCCCGTGCGGCAATTCTGTCGAATGAGAAGTTCCGCGGCGTACGCATCTATATCACGGAAAATCAGCTGCGTATTACCGCCAATAACCCGGAACAGGAAGAAGCAGAAGAGATGCTGGACGTCTCCTATAGCGGCACCGAGCTGGAGATTGGCTTTAACGTCAGCTACGTGCTGGATGTGCTGAATGCGCTGAAGTGCGAAAACGTGCGTCTGCTGTTAACCGATTCAGTCTCCAGCGTACAGATTGAAGACGTTGCCAGTCCGGCTGCGGCCTACGTCGTTATGCCCATGCGTTTGTAATAGAAAATATCGGCCTGGCTTACTTGCCATTCTGGTCCCGGGCAGTGCTCGCCCCTGGTCACATACTTCAGTATGCTCCCAGGGCCTGCGCGCTGGCCGTGGCCAGACTGCCTGCGCCGCCAACGGCCTGGATTGTTAATGTTAGGCAACCCCCTCTGGCTGGATTGATTCATGGCTTTAACCCGCCTCCTGATTAAAGATTTTCGCAACATTGAGCAGGCTGATTTAGACCTCGTACCCGGCTTTAATTTTCTTGTGGGCGCCAACGGCAGCGGTAAAACCAGCGTGCTGGAAGCGATCTATACCCTGGGCCACGGCCGCGCATTCCGCAGTTTGCAGGCCGGACGCGTCATCCGGCACGATCAGGATGCCTTTGTGCTGCATGGCCGCATTCAGGGGCGTGAGCGCGAACTGGCGGTGGGCCTGACAAAAAATCGCGCCGGCGACAGCAAAGTGCGCATTGACGGCAGTGACGGCCATAAAGTGGCCGAGCTGGCGCAGCTGCTGCCCATGCAGCTGATTACGCCGGAGGGGTTTACTTTGCTTAACGGCGGCCCCAAATACCGCAGGGCCTATATTGACTGGGGCTGCTTCCATGCCTATCCCGGCTTCTTCCTTGCGTGGAGCAATCTGCGCCGCCTGCTGAAACAGCGCAATGCGGCGCTGCGCCAGGCGGTACGCTACAGCCATATCCGGCCGTGGGATCAGGAACTGGTCCCGCTGGCGATGCAGATCAGCCAGTGGCGTGCGGAATACAGCGCGGCGATTGCCAGCGATATCAGGGACACCTGCAGCCAGTTTTTACCGGAGTTTGACCTGACGTTCTCTTTCCAGCGCGGCTGGGATAAAGAGAGCGACTATGGCGAACTGCTGGAACGCAATTTCGAGCGCGATCGCGCGCTGACCTACACCGCCAGCGGCCCACACAAAGCGGATTTCCGGATTCGCGCAGAGGGCACGCCGGTGGAAGATTTACTCTCACGCGGTCAGTTAAAGCTGCTGATGTGTGCGCTGCGACTTGCGCAGGGAGAATTCCTGACGCGCAGCAGCGGACAGCGCTGTCTGTACCTGATTGATGACTTCGCTTCCGAGCTGGATGACACCCGTCGCCGCCTGCTGGCCGGACGCCTGAAAGCCACGCAGGCTCAGGTATTTGTCAGCGCCATTGGTGTCGAGCATGTAATCGATATGAGCGACGAAAAGGGCAAGATGTTCCGCGTGGAACAGGGTAAAATAGCGGTTCAACCTGAAGATTAAATGAGCGAGAAACGTTGATGTCGAATTCTTATGACTCCTCAAGTATCAAAGTCCTGAAAGGGCTTGATGCGGTACGCAAACGCCCGGGTATGTACATCGGCGATACGGATGACGGCACCGGTCTGCATCACATGGTATTCGAGGTCGTGGACAACGCCATCGACGAAGCGCTCGCGGGCCACTGTAGTGATATCGTGGTGACCATCCACGCCGATAATTCTGTTTCCGTTCAGGATGATGGCCGTGGTATTCCCACCGGCATTCACCCGGAAGAGGGCGTATCTGCCGCAGAAGTGATCATGACTGTGCTGCACGCCGGCGGGAAGTTTGATGACAACTCCTACAAAGTTTCCGGTGGTCTGCATGGCGTTGGCGTGTCCGTTGTAAATGCCCTGTCGCAGAAGCTGGAGCTGACCATCCGTCGCGATGGCAAAGTGCACCAGCAGACTTACGTGCACGGTGTTCCGCAGGCACCGCTGGCCGTTACCGGTGACACGGATGCTACCGGAACGCGCGTGCGCTTCTGGCCCAGCCACGAAACCTTTACCAACGTCACGGATTTCGAGTATGAAATTCTGGCGAAGCGCCTGCGCGAGCTGTCATTCCTCAACTCCGGCGTGTCGATTCGTCTGGAAGACAAACGTGACGATAAGAGCGATCACTACCATTACGAAGGCGGCATTAAAGCCTTCGTTGAGCACCTGAACCGCAACAAGAACCCGATTCACCCGAATGTGTTCTACTTCTCAACGGAGAAAGACGGTATCGGCGTGGAAGTGGCGCTGCAGTGGAACGATGGGTTCCAGGAAAACATCTACTGCTTCACCAACAACATTCCGCAGCGCGACGGCGGTACACACCTGGCCGGTTTCCGCGCCGCGATGACGCGTACGCTGAATGCCTATATGGATAAAGAAGGCTACAGCAAAAAAGCCAAAGTCAGCGCGACCGGTGATGACGCGCGTGAAGGGCTGGTTGCCGTGGTGTCGGTGAAAGTACCGGATCCGAAGTTCTCTTCACAGACCAAAGACAAACTGGTCTCCTCTGAGGTGAAATCGGCCGTTGAGCAGCAGATGAATGAACTGCTGAGCGAATACCTGCTGGAAAATCCGTCAGACGCGAAAATCGTGGTGGGCAAAATCATTGACGCTGCCCGTGCGCGTGAAGCCGCGCGCCGTGCCCGTGAGATGACCCGCCGTAAAGGGGCGCTGGATCTGGCTGGCCTGCCGGGCAAGCTGGCGGACTGTCAGGAGCGCGACCCGGCGCTGTCTGAAATCTACCTGGTGGAGGGTGACTCTGCAGGCGGTTCGGCCAAGCAGGGACGTAACCGTAAAAACCAGGCGATTCTGCCGCTGAAAGGTAAAATCCTGAACGTTGAGAAGGCGCGTTTCGACAAAATGCTCTCTTCGCAGGAAGTGGCTACGCTGATTACCGCGCTGGGCTGCGGCATTGGTCGCGATGAGTACAACCCGGATAAACTGCGCTATCACAGCATCATCATCATGACCGATGCGGACGTCGATGGTTCCCACATCCGCACGCTGCTGCTGACCTTCTTCTATCGTCAGATGCCGGAAATCATTGAGCGCGGCCACGTCTATATCGCGCAGCCGCCGCTCTACAAAGTGAAGAAAGGCAAGCAGGAGCAGTACATCAAAGATGATGACGCGATGGATCAGTACAAAATCGCCATCGCGATGGACGGTGCCACGCTGCACACCAACGCCAGCGCGCCTGCGCTGGGAGGTGAGCCACTGGAAAACCTGGTTGCCGAGTACAACAGCACGCAGAAAATGATCAAACGCATGGAGCGTCGCTTCCCGGTTGCGCTGCTGCGCGCGCTGATTTATCGCCCGACGCTGAGCGATCTCAGTGACGAAGCGGCAGTAACAGCCTGGCTCGACGCGCTGGTCGCGGAGCTCAACGAGCGCGAAGCGCACGGCAGCAGCTATGTGGCGCAGGTGCGTGAGAACCGCGAACAGCAGCTGTTTGAGCCGGTGCTGCGCGTGCGTACGCACGGTGTGGATACCGATTATCCGCTGGACAGCGAATTCATTGGTGGGCCGGAATACCGTAAAATCTGCGCGCTGGGCGAGCAGTTACGCGGCCTGATCGAAGAAGACGCCTACATTGAACGCGGCGAGCGCCGTCAGCCAGTGAACAGTTTCGAACAGGCCATTGAGTGGCTGGTGAAAGAGTCCACGCGTGGTCTTTCCGTACAGCGCTATAAAGGCCTGGGTGAGATGAACCCGGATCAGCTGTGGGAAACCACTATGGACCCGGACAGCCGCCGCATGCTGCGTGTCACCATTAAAGACGCCATTGCCGCTGACCAGCTGTTCACCACGCTGATGGGCGATGCGGTTGAACCGCGCCGCGCCTTCATCGAAGAGAACGCGCTGAAAGCCGCCAATATCGATATCTGATAGCGTTAAACCCTTCCCCGGCGGGAAGGGTTTTTTCTTTTATTCGTCTATTACGCCCTTCGTTTTTTTCCCGCCTGTCTCAGTCCGGTTCGGTCTGAAGCCAATCCCAGCCCCTGCCGCGCCGATAAACTGGTCAATGTGAGCTGAATCGCGCTAGCATTAAAGCCAGACCCTGAATGAACCGAGGACGTTATGGCGATAAAACTGATTGCGATCGATATGGACGGTACGCTGCTCAACCCGCAGCACGAGATTACCCCTGCGGTAAAAGCCGCCATTGGCCGGGCGCGGGATAAAGGGGTGTCGATTGTGCTGGCAACCGGACGTCCTTTTGTGGGTGTTCAGCGATATCTGATGGAGCTCGATCTGCAGCAGGAAGGTCAATACTGCATCAGTAACAATGGCGCGCTGGTGCACAGTGCCGCGCGGGGTGACGTGGTGGCGGAGAAGACGCTCGGATTTGAGGATTACCGCTATCTGGAGCAGCTGGCGCGTGAACTCGGCGTGCATTTTCAGGCTTTCGACAAAGCGTATCTCTATACTCCGAACAAAGACATCAGCGAATACACCATCCATGAAGCCAGTCTGACCGGCATTCCGGTGCGCTATCGTGCCGTGGAAGAGATGGACCCCGCCACGCGCTTTCCCAAGATTATGATGATCGATAAGCCAGCGCTGCTGGACAAAGCGATTGCGGCCCTGCCTGCCCGCGCGCGCGACAGCTATACCATTCTGAAAAGCGCCCCTTACTATCTTGAAATCCTTAACCCGGTGGTGAACAAGGGTTATGGCGTGAAAATGCTGGCGGAAAAGCTCGGTCTGCAGCCGTCAGAAGTGATGGCGATTGGCGATCAGGAGAACGATCTGGCGATGATTGAATACGCCGGAACCGGTGTGGCCATGGGAAATGCGATTGAATCAGTGAAGAACATTGCGCAGTTCGTTACCAAAACCAATATGGAAGAGGGTGTGGCGCACGCCATTGAAGAGCTTGTGCTGTAAGCCCGGCAGAAACGTCTGCAGGCCGGCTCATCTGCCAGGCCTGCGCTACGCGCCATCGCGTCCGGCCATCTGCAGCAGTAACAGGGCGGCAGTCCGTGGCGGAATTGCGAAATTTGTCTGTCCTTTGCGGGAATGAAGCCGGTCCATGTCAGAAAAACAACTCACTTTTGCACAGCGCCATCATCAACTGACCAATATCAATGTCTGGACCGCCGACAGCCAGTGGCTGGCGTTTGACGTCCGGCCTTCCGGCGCCTCATTTACTGGCCTGACGATTGAGCGCGTTCAGGTGACCACCGGCGCGGTGGAGGTGCTGTATCAGGCGCGCGACGGTGCGCATGTGGGGGTGGTGACGGTGAGTCCCGATCTGCCGCCGCGCTATGTCTGTATTCACGGCCCTGAACATCCGGATGCTCACTGGCACTACGATTTTCACCACCGGCGCGGGGTGATTGTGCAGCAGGGTATCGCGGAAAACCTTGATGCCTGCGATATTACCGCGCCCTATACGCCCGGTGCGCTGCGCGGGGGGTCCCATGTGCACGTATTCAGTCCGGACGGATCACGCCTGAGTTTCACCTATAACGATCACGTTATGCACGAGCGCGACCCGCGTGAGGATCTGCGCAATGTGGGCGTGGCGGTTCCGCTGCATCCGGTGTCCCCGCCAAAACAGCATCCGCGTGAGTACGCGGGCAGCCATTACTGTGTGCTGGTGAGCCAGACACAGCGCGACCCGCGCCCGGGCAGCGATGAGATTGACCGTGCTTATGAGGAGTGCTGGATCGGCGACCGCGGCTATCAGAAAGCAGACGGCAGCTGGCAGCGCTGGGCGATTGCGTTTATTGGCGATACGCGTAACGCCCAGGGAGAGAAGGTACCGGAAGTGTTTGTGGTGGATTTACCCGACGCGCTGGCGGATTACGCCCGCGCCGGCACTGCGCCGCTCGAGGGGACGCCGGAGCAGCTGCCGGCTCCGCCCGCCGGTGTCCGGCAACGGCGCATTACGCACACGCACGGCCTGGCGCTGCAGCCGCGCCACTGGCTGCGCGCGTCGCCGGACGGCAGCGCGATTGCCTTTTTACTGGCAGATGAACAGGGTGTGATTCAGCTCTGGACCGTGGCACCCGACGGCGGTGCGCCACGTCAGATCACCCGGTTGCACAGCAGTATTCAGTCTGCGTTCAGCTGGCAGCCAGCCGGAGACGCGGTGGCGTTTGTTTGTGACAACAGCGTGATGCGCTGTGAAGTCGCCACGGGTCACTGCACGCGTCTGACACCGCGCAGCGCACTGCCGCCGTGCGGCGATGCGGTGGTGTGGTCACCGGACGGTGAGCAGATCGCCTATATGCGGGAGATCGACGGCTGGCGTCAGCTGTTCTGCGTCAGTGCCCGGGCATAGCGGCTGCGGTGGCGAGGCTGGCTTCGGTGCCAGCCAGCTTTTCACTTTGCAGCACCCGCTCGCGCGGCGAATCGAGGGTTTTGTCGTCATCGGCGCGGAAATAATCCCACGGCAGCAGCAGCGTATCCATCACGGCTGAAAACGGCAGATCGATCAGCGCCAGCGGTTTTATCGCCCAGCTGGATTGATCGTCGGTCAGCAACGCCGCGCTGGCGCGCGTACCGGGATAGTAGCCCTGACTGGCGCCGGTATGAGACATCACGCTGGAACAACCCGAGGCAGCGCAGGCGCAGCAAATCAGCAGGCCCGTAAGCGGAAAGCGTTTCATCATCTTCATCATTATCATCCCTACAGTCATGGCATCGCCCTGGCTGAAGTGTGTCATCTGACTGCAGCATGCTCTGTGGCACGGTCTGTATTATCAGATGAAGTGTCCCCTGAGTGTACGTCATCTCGTCAGTATTGCTGTAAAAAAATACGCATTGCCTCTTGAAAGCGACGCTGATGCACCCATCTTTAAGCTACGGTCGCGCTGCTGTTGCCGTCAGGGACACAGCGCATCGGACAACCTGTCCATGGTGGAAGGTTGCCAAAACTTGCTGATTATCAGGAGTCTTATTATGCGTAATTTTGATCTCTCTCCGCTTTATCGTTCTGCTATCGGTTTCGACCGCCTGTTCAACCTGCTTGAGTCCGGTCAGAACCAGGCAAACGGAGGCTATCCTCCTTACAACGTCGAACTGGTCGATGAGAACCACTATCGCATCACCATCGCCGTAGCAGGATTTGCCCAGAGCGAGTTAGACATCACTGCCCACGACAACATGCTGGTGGTGCGCGGCGCGCATCCTGAGGAACAACAGGAACGTAAGTACCTGTACCAGGGCATCGCCGAGCGCAACTTTGAGCGCAAATTCCAGCTGGCCGATCACATCGTGGTGCGCGATGCGCGTCTCGAACTGGGTCTGTTAAGCATTGATCTGGAACGCATCGTCCCTGAAGAGGCGAAACCGCGCCGGATTGAAATCCTGAAATAAGGATAATGAAGTAAAAATGAACGCCGCAGCAATGCGGCGTTTTTTTATGGGCCGGACGGCAACGGCCGCTCAGGTTCTTACCAGAAAGCGCTGACTCACCATGCCGCCGAACACGTTCACCAGCAGGCCGAGAATGATGACAGAGGCGCCCAGCACCTCCTGAGCGGACAAGGTTTCATCCAGCACCAGGGCGGCGCTGAGGATGCCAACCACCGGTACCAGCAGGGATAACGGTGCCACGCGCCAGGTTTCATAGCGGCTGAGTAGATTGCCCCAGATGGCGTATCCCACGATAGTGGCAACAAACGCCAGATAAATCAGAGCCAGCACGGTCTGCAGCGAAATACCCATCAGGCTGCTGACCATGGCCGCTTCGCCGTCAAACCACCACGAGCAGGCAAAAAACGGCCCCACCGGCACCAGCGCGCTCCACACCACCAGCGACATCACCGGCACCTTGCGGTTGCGCAGAATGATCTTGTTGGTGATATTTCCCAGCCCCCAGGACAGCGCCGCCGCCAGCGTCAGCATCATGGTGGTCAGCGTAATACCAGCCGTTGTCTGGCCCTCCATACCGGCGGTGGCCAGCATGAACATGCCAAGCGTGGCCACGAGGATACCGACGATATGGTTCCAGCGCAGTTTTTCCGCCAGCAGCAGCGCACCCAGCAGCAGCGTAAAGAAAGCCTGCGCCTGCAGCACCAGCGAAGCCAGCCCGGCAGGCATGCCCAGCTTGATGGCGAGGAACAGAAAAGCAAACTGCCCGAAGCTGATGGTCATGCCGTACACCACCAGCCAGCGCAGCGGTATCTGCGGCCGCTTCACAAAAAAGATGGCCGGAAACGCCACCAGGCTAAAACGCAGGCCTGCCAGTAAAAAAGGTGGCATACCCTGCAGGCCGAGTTTGATCACAACAAAGTTCACGCCCCATGCCACGACCACGCACAGCGCCAGCATCATATCTTTAACAGACATACATCCCCTTCCTGCAGCAATCAGGCCGCCGCGGTTACCGGTGTCGCAATATCAGCCTGACAGGCGTCACCCACTATCCGGAAGTAATCATTTACATCCAGCGCCACCGAACGATCCAGCGCGCCGGCGTTAAACCACAGCGTACCGACTTCGCTCAGCCGGGCGTCGACGCACAGCGCCAGCCGGTCATCAAAACTAAACGGCGGCACCGCACCCATTACGCACTGCGTCAGCGCCTGCGCCTGTTCCGGCGCGGCAAAACCTGATTTCCGGCCGCCGATGGCACGCGCCGCGCTCTTGAAATTGATTTTGCAGTCGCCGGGGACAATCGCCAGCAGGAAGCGCGGGGCGGCCCCCTCCGGCATCGCCACTTCCAGCACCATCGCTTTCGCCGCCTGATGCAGCGCATTGCCGCGCAGGGCACTGATGGCTTCCGTCTGCCCCAGCGCCTCGTGCTCCACCACGCGATAGCGGGCCTGATGCGTATCCAGTAACGCGATAACTTTGTCGTAGGTTGTCATGATGTTCTCCTCGTCGAAGGCCGGAATTAGCTCCAGGCAATGGCGTGCTTCATTTTTTTGTCGGTCAGGCCAAAGAAAAAGCCCATGGTGATACGCGTATCGCCTTCCACGCGATCAATCTCGTGATAAAACGCCGGATTAAACAGATAGATATCCCCGCTGCGCGGCGCGAATTCGCAGGTTTCGCTCTCCGCCAGCACGCCACGCTGGTAGCCCAGCTCGCCCGGCGTTTTGAAATGCTCGTCAGCGGGTTGCCATTTTTTATTGAAGATGCGCAGCGCACCGCCTGCGTTGCACTCCTGCAGGCACACCACGCAGCTCAGCTGATGCAGAATGTGCGTCACTGCCAGGTCGCTGCCGGCAGCATCGCGCACAATGTTGTCGTTATGCAGCGGATTGGCGACGCCGTGCGCGTGGAAGCGCACAATGGAACCGGCATACTCACCCAGCGCGGGTTCGCTGGCGGTTTGCAGGCTTTCCAGACGCAGCGCATGGCGCACCCACTCATAGACGTCGGCGCGCAGATGATGCAGTGATGCCGGCAGCGCGGGCTGGATATCGCGCAGCTCGGTAAAATAGTTTTCCGGGGCGGCAGTGTGTTTTGCCAGATAAGGGCCGAGCGTGGTCAGCGCGCCATTCGGGTAGTGCGATACCCGCACCTGTTCGCGACACTGCTGTAAATCCGCCACCACCGCGCACCGGGCTTCCGGAGTCAGGAAGTTGCGCAGCACCAGCAGCGGCACGCGTGCGGTCACGATGTCATCCAGCCAGGTGCTCTCCACGTACATCTGCGGGTTGATAATGCGAATCTGATTAAAAATGGCCATGCTGTTCACTCTCCAAAAGGAATTTCATGAAGTTCATGGTTGCTCATACGGTGCCATTCAGACGCCGTGCCCAGTGCTGAAACAGGTTCAGAAGCGATGTAAATGCGGTTGCTCTGCTGGCAACGATGCAGGGTGAAATAGTCGGGATAGGGCGTGTCGTGCGGGTGCCACTGCCATGCCCAGGCCTTGTGCCGGGTAACAAAAATGGCATTGGCCGCGCTGCCGCCGGGGGCAACCTGCGCCATCTTTGCGCGCAGGTAATCACGCGTGAAGTCTGCAGGCGTAATGCGGTCGACGATGTATTCCAGATACTCTGCGGAATCAAACTGCGAGGCCGCCATGCCCAGCTGCGCATATACGGTGGGCAGAAAACCGTTATGCATCATGTACCACTGTGTCTCACCGCTGGTGCGGGAAAGCGGATGCGAAAAAGCGATGCCCTGATTTTTGCTCAGCGTGGCGTGGCGGACATGCACTGCCAGAAAACGGCTGTGCTGCAGGCGATCAACATCGATATCCGGCAGCGCATCGGCGAACCTGCCGGTGCCATGCAGGGTGCGGATGTGCCCCTGCTCCAGCCACAGGCAGCCCCAGCCGTTGGGGTGTTGTTTGATGGGGCCTTCGTGACAGGCAGTTTCGCCGCAGCTCATGGCGCGCGCCGCATCCAGTACCGCAGCGGCGTCAAACTGGCCGTGTGCCAGAATCATTCTGCACATTGTAAATCTCTCCGTGAAACAAAAGCCGGGCTCGCAGGGAACCGGTGAAAAACTGCCAGCACGTCATCGGTCCGGGCGGCGCTGAGGCGCAGGGTGGCAAGAATACCGGCATGGCGCGTCAGATCGGCGTAGAGCGAGGAGCGCGGTGTCACCGCCAGCGCCGGCAGCTTGAGCGCCGGCAGCAGCTGACCGCGCTGGTGTTGTGCAATCCAGGCCTCCGCTGCTTCACACTGCGCGCGCTGACGCAGCCGCAGGCGGCCAACGGCCTGAGGTTGTACCGGAAAGTGCAGCGCAGGCAGGTCGCGCCCGGCTTCTACCTGAAACGCCACATCGGCCCAGTTGATGCCGGTGACCTCCTCCACCAGATTCACCACGCCCATGCCGGACAGGCGGAATCCCATTTCCACAAAGTGCGGTTCACCGTTAACCACAATAAAATCAATATGAAACGCACCCCGCTGATAGCCAAAGGTGGCGCAGCAGAAGCGCATCAGACGGGTAAAGGCGGCGGGCAGCTGCTGTGCGGCGGTGGCGACATGGCCGGATTCATAAAAGCTGATGCAGCCGTCGGCATCAATGGCCTGTTCTATCACCTTCTGGCAGCAGGTCAGCGCCACCGGGTGACCGTTTGCCACCACGCCCTGCAGTGAGTATTCGTCGCCCGCCAGCCAGCTCTCAACGATAAAACCACTAAAGCCGCGTCCGCCGTAGTTGACGGTATCCAGCAGTTTGTCGATAGCGGCATCCAGCTGGCTGGCTTCGCGAACCAGCCAGATCCCCAGCCCGCCACCGCCATCCACCGGTTTAATCACGCAGGGATACAGCAGCGCCTCACGCGCATCGCGAATGCTGAGCGGGGAGGCGAAAAAGCGAAACTCCGGCTGCGGAAAGTGCGGCCAGGCTTTGCGCAACGCCATACGCTGCGCATATTTATCCGGCGGAATAAACCCCGGACCGGCATCCGGCCCGGCCAGCAGTTCACGCACGCGTGCCGCGCTGGCGTTATAGGCTTCGAATCCGGCCAGGACCACCTGCGGGTGTTCCAGCAGGCCGGCATGCAGGTAAGCCTGTAAGACTTCCCACGGATTCTCCGGGCGATCGAGACGCACAATCAGATCGAACGGCAGCGGGATACTCAGCGACTGGTAATCCACAAAATCGCCCATTTCTGCCAGCACGGTAAAATAGCCGTCGCGCTTTGCCACCGCGCAGTAAGGGTTTTGCCCGTCACGGGTGGCACCAATCTGCAGAAAAATCTTTCTCATTGCGTCGCCTTACCGGGTTACCGCCCGGAAATCACTTCGGTGACTCTGTCCTGGAGTACGCCGTTGTTAACCTGAATCACCGCTTTGTGCGGGTCAAAACGCAGCACGCGCGAGAGCGCATCGCCGCGCGCCCCTTCCAGCAGCGAGCTGACCTGCGCGCTGCGCCAGCAGTGACGCATCTGTGCCAGTGTCAGGCCGGAGAGCTGTGTCAGCTGGTGCGCCAGTGCCACATCGCTGCTGTCACCACGCAGCAGCGCGCGCACCGCCTGCTCGTCCGGTGCCAGCGGCAGCTGCTGCAGCCAGGCGCTGAGCTGCTGGCCTTCGGCGATAAACGGTGAGTAGATCATGCACACCAGCTGCGTTTCACTGAGACCAAACGCGTCCTGCGCAAACTGCGCGGCACGCTGACGCGCGGCGGCGATCGCCGCCTCATCCTGATAGCGTGCCGCCATCTCCGCGATCAGCGGGGGCGGAAAGTCTTTCTGCTGCATCAGGCCCAGCGCAAAGCGCACATATTCGCGAATGCCTTCGGCGTAGCTGCGCTGTAACAGCGTCTCCGCACGCAGACCGCGAATATGTGCCATTAACGTGGGGTTGCCGCAGTCCGATTCGGAAAAGCTGAACATCAGCTCATCAAAGCGGAAGTGCATGAATTCGGTCAGCAGCGCCCAGTGCGCACCGGCCTCGTAAGCGGTGTCCTGATAGATGTTGAAGAACAGCGGATCGCGCGGCAGCTGCCAGGTAATGCGGTGCGCAGGCGTCACCTGGTCGGCCCCGTATATGTCGGTAAAGTAGCGTTCCGCCACGCCGTCCAGCGTCTGCAGAAAGCCGCTGAAGCCGCGCGATTTATCGGCCACTGGCGCAGCAAACAGCCGGGAAAGGTGGCGCGCCCAGGCAAGGTAGGCTGTCTGTTCCTGCGGTGAATCACCGGTGATGATGACATCAACGCCGCCGTCGTAATGGGCCGCCAGACCAAACGAGTTCACCATGCTGAGATTACAGGCGTTACAGAACGTGGAGCGCGCGTCGGCGCGGAAGCGATGGCCATTCATCAGCACATCATTGCGGTTCTGCTGACGCACGCTCTCCGGCATCGGCAGGTGGCGCGCAAAAGGGCGGATCTGCAGACCATCGGTGACCAGACACTCGGTGAACGCATCATCATGGATGTGCAGGGCGCGATAGACGCGATCGATATTCTCCATCACGCTGTCGCTCATGGCGGCATGTCGGTTGGTGCTGATGCGCAGCTGGAAGGTGGTGCCGTGCGCCTGCCAGATCAGGCCCTGAATGTAGCGCACATACGCCACCATGTAGCTGCTGTCTTTACCGCCGCCGTAGGCAAGCAGGACGCGGTTTTCTGCCGGTTGGGCAGGGCGCGGCAGGGCGGCCAGGAGACGGCGGGAACAGTGCCGGGCAGACTCGATAATTGCCGGCGTCAGATAGCCTTCAATGTCTCTCATCATGGCGGACAGATTATGCATTTTTTACTTCATCCTTTGGCTAATAAAATGGCCACTGCCGGACCGCGGGCAATGGGCAGAAAAGGGGCCACGAAGATGCAACAGCATGCGTGTCTGCGGCGGAATTAACTGATGCAGCCTAAAGTACTTTGAATGTAATCTGCTGGAAACGCACAGATCAGTACGATATGGGGTGGAACAGATGACGGATGTAAGCGGTGAACAGGAGAGTCAGGGCAGTCGCTACCGCCAGATTGCTGAGCAGATAAAACAGGCGATCCACAGCGGTTCGCTGGCACCGGACAGCCGTTTGCCTTCGGTGCGCACGCTGGCCACGCAGTACAACGTCAGCATGACCACGGCGCTGAAAACATTACGCACGCTTGAGGATGAGCGCTATGCGGTGGCGCGCCCGAAGTCGGGCTTTTTTGTGGCGCCGCGAGTGGCAGAGAAAAAAGTCCCGGCGCTGTTCAGCGAGCAGCCGCGCGAGGTGGCACCGCTGGATGAGCAAACGGAGCTGCATCTGGCGATGCTGGGCTCGGACTGTCGCGTCCGGCTCGATCTCGCTAACGGTGATATCGCGCTTTATCCGGTAAAAAAGCTGGGTCTGCTGATGCGCCAGATGGGCTACAGCAAACCGGCGCTGCTGGGCAATACGGTGAAAGGCACCGGCTATGCGCCGCTGAAAAATGAGATCGCCCGCCGCGCGGTGGAGTATGGCTGCAATATCAGCGCGGACGACATCTTAATTACCAACGGCTGCATTGAGGCCATCTCGCTGGCGCTGCGCGCCACCACCCGGCCCGGCGATATTGTGGCGGTAGAGTCACCCTGTTATTTCGTGCTGCTGCAGATGCTGCACAATCTGAATCTGCGCGTCATAGAAGTGGAGGCCGGGCCGGAAGGGTACGTCAACGTGGAGAAACTCACCGCGTTATTTCAGCGCAAAGCGGTGCAGGCGTATCTCACCATCAGCAACATCAATAATCCCCTGGGTAAAAGCATTCCCAATGAGCAGAAAGCCTACATTGCGCGCCAGGCGGACGAGAATGACGTGGTGATTATCGAAGATGATATCTTTGGCGACACCGCGTTTGGCGATCGTCGTCCGTTTCCGATGCGCGCCTTTAGTCCGAACGCCATTCTGTGCAGCGGCTTCTCCAAAACCGTGGCGCCCGGTATTCGTATCGGCTGGGTGCACAGTGCGAACTACATGCGCAAAATCGCCTCCCTGAAATACACCACCAGCATGGGCACGTCGGTGCTCTCGCAGGCCGCCATCGCGGAACTGCTGCGCAGCGGCGGCTACGATGCCCATCTGCGCAAACTGCGGCGCGAACTGAAAAAGCAGATACAGCAGATGCGTCAGGCCGTGCTGCGTTATTTCCCGCCGGGGACGCGCGTTTCTGATCCGGAAGGCGGCTATGTATTATGGGTGACGATGCCGCATCAGGCGCTGAATGTGCGTGCGCTGTTTCTTAAGGCGCGCAATGCCGGGATTGGTATTGCGCCGGGGCATATATTCGCCACCGATCACCGCTACGATCACTGTTTCCGGCTGAACGCCGGGTTTGGCTGGAATGCAGAGGTGGAGCAGGCAATTCAGCAGCTGGCACAGTGGTGCCAGCTGTCATTACCCGCGTCACAATAAGCCCGCCGCACCGCGAAAGCCTGCGCGCTGCAGAATTGCGGCACGCAGGTACGGATTAACCGGCAAACGCGCTTTCCAGCTCTTCGGCCAGGATCTGAACCGCTCGCTCAATCTTGCTGGCTTCCGGCACGTAGTTCATGCGCATGCACTGATGGGTGTGCGGCCACGCCTGTTCCAGGCCCGGGAAGAAGAAGTGGCCTGGCACCATCAGCACGCCGCGCGCTTTCAGCCGCTGATAGAGCGCCTCGGTGGTGATCGGTAAATCACGGAACCACAGCCAGAGAAAAATTGCCCCTTCCGGCTTGTGAATCAGACAGCGATCCTCCGGCAGATAACGGCGCAGAATCGCCAGCGTCTCGCGCAATTTATCCTGATAGAACGGGCGGATAACCTCCTGCGACAGGCGCAGCAGATCGCCGCGTACAATCATCTCATTCGCCAGCGCCGGCCCCATGCTGCCCGGTGCCAGACTGATGATGCCGTTCATGTTGCCGATCGCGCTGATGGTTTTCTCATCGGCAACGATGATGCCGCAGCGGGCACCCGGCAGACCGAGTTTTGACAGGCTCATGCACAGAATGGTGTTCGGGTTCCACAGCGGGCGCGCTTCACTGAAGATGATGCCGGGGAACGGCACGCCGTAGGCGTTATCAATCAGCAGCGGTATGTCGTGCTGCTGTGCCAGCGCGTCAAGCTGCAGCAGCTCTTCATCGGTGATCACGTTGCCGGTCGGATTGGTCGGCCGCGAGACGCAGATTAACCCCACATCGTCATTCAGCGGCAGGTGGTCAAAATCCACGTGGTATTTGAACTGGCCTTCCGGCAGCAGCTCAATGGTGGGTCTGGCAGAGACAAACAGATCCTCCTCCAGCCCGGCATCCGCATAGCCAAGATACTCAGGCGCCAGCGGAAACAGCACGCGCCTGCGGCTGCCATCGGCGCGGCGGCCGGCAAACAGGTTAAACAGATAGAAGAACGCGCTCTGGCTGCCGTTGGTCAGCGCAATGTTCTGCGGCGTAACCTGCCAGCCCAGCTCATCGCGCAGCAGGGCGGCAAGGGATTCCAGCAGCAACGTTTTGCCGCGCGGGCCGTCATAGTTACACAGCGCTTCGCTGAGCTTGCCCTCCTGATGCATCTGCAGCAGCAGCTGGCTGAAGTAATCGTTGATGGCCGGAATCTGCGCCGGATTGCCGCCGCCCAGCATGATCGTGCCGGGCGTGCGCAGGCCTTCTCCCATGTCTTCCATCAGACGTGAGATGCCGGTGTGCTGGGTAAATTTGTCGCCGAACTGAGAAAAAGACATAGGAAGTAAAAATAATGTGAGTGCGAATGGGGAAACCACCATAGCGCCCGCTGCGGGCAGGCGCAATGGCTTCCGTACGGGATTCAGCCGAGGATTTGCGGGTTAACGCAGTTTTTTTCCACCCGGCCACTGAGCGCGGCAATCAGGTTCTCCACGGCGTCGCGCGCCATGCCATAACGGGTTTCGTGCGTGGCTGAGCCGATGTGCGGCAGCGCGACCACATTCGGCAGCGTCAGGATCTCTGCGTCTGCCGGAACCGGCTCCACTTCAAACACATCCAGACCGGCGGCGTGGATCGTGCCGTCTTTCAGTGCGGCGGTCAGCGCCTGCTCATCCACCACCGGACCGCGTCCGGCGTTGATCAGGATGGCGCTCGGCTTCATCAGCTTCAGCTGCGCCGCGCCGATCATGTGATGCGTCTGCTCTGTCAGCGGCAGGCTGATGCAGACAAAATCGCTCTCTTTCAGCAGCGTTTCCAGATCGCAGGCGCGCGCGCCAAAGCGGGTCTCGGCTTCTTCATGCTGACGGCGGGCGTTATACAGAATATTCATGCCGAAGCCGAAATGCGCGCGCTGTGCCAGCGCCAGACCAATACGGCCCATGCCGAGGATACCCAGCGTTTTATGGTGCACATCTACGCCGAACTCCGCCGGGCCGATGCTCTTCTGCCACTTGCCGTCGCGCACCCATTTATCCAGCTCCGGCACGCGGCGGGCGGTGCTGAGCACCAGCGCCATCATGGTATCGGCCACGGTTTCGGTCAGCACGGTTGGCGTGTGCATCAGCAGCACGTGACGCTGATTCAGCGCATCCACATCAAAATTGTCATACCCTACGGACACAGTAGAGCAGGCGCGCAGTGCCGGCATGGCGGCCAGCAGGTCGCTATTCACTTTGCCGCCGGAACCCAGCAGGCCCTGCGCAGCAGCAAACTGCTCCGCATGCTGACGCACCGTTTCCGGCGTCACATCTTTCACTTCGGTTACGCTGAAATGTTCATCCAGCTTTGCCCGCAGGTCAGCGGGCAGGCTTTTGTAGAGGATTACAGCAGGTTTCATTCGTTGCTCCCTGTAAAATGCTGAGGAGGCCTGCTGGCCTCCTGACGAATTAAGCGGGCTTTACACCGTGAAAGGGCGGCGTTTTGCTGGTGGCCGGTTTGACAATCAGCGTCAGCCAGACGGACGCCAGCAGCGCGGCACCCATAAAGATGTATGAGGCGGCCGGACTGCCGGTAGCACCATTAAGATAGCCTACGATCCACGAGCCGACGAAAGAACCCAGCGCACCCATGCTGTTGATCAGCGCCATTGCCCCGCCGGCAACGTTACGCGGCAGCATTTCCGGAATGATGGCAAAGAACGGGCCGTACGGCGCATACATCGCTCCGCCGGCAATCACCAGCAGCGCATAGGAGAGCCAGAAATTGCTGGAGCCTGCCAGGTACGAGCCGAGGAACGCCAGCGCCCCAATCAGCAGCAGCGGCCAGACAAACAGTTTACGGTTCTGGGTTTTATCGGAGGCCCACGACACCACGACCATGGCAATGGTCGCGACCAGATAAGGCACCGCCGACAGCCAGCCCGCTTCCACCATGCCCATCTGCGTACCGTTACGCAGAATAGACGGCAGCCACAGAACGAAGCCGTACACGCCGATGCTCCAGGCAAAGTACTGCATGCACAGGATGATCACGTTGCGGTTACGGAACGCCTCACCATAGTTGCGTACGGCCTTGATGTTTTCCTGCTCTTTCTGCAGCTGCGCCTGCAGCGCGGCTTTCTCTTCATCGCTCATCCATTTGGCCTGAGCCGGCTTATCCTGCACCAGGAACCACCAGGCAATCGCCCAGATCACCGCCGGGAAGCCTTCGATGATGAACATTTCCCGCCAGCCGAACGAGTTGATCAGATAACCCGATACCACCGACATCCACAGTACGGTGACCGGGTTGCCGAGAATCAGGAAGGTGTTGGCACGCGAACGTTCAGATTTAGTGAACCAGTTGCTGATGTAAATCAGCATCGCCGGCATCACGGCTGCTTCCACCACGCCCAGCACAAAACGGATGGCGGCCAGCATCGGAATATTGCTGACGATACCGGTCAGCGAGGCGCAGCCGCCCCACAGAATCAGACACCAGAAAATCAGTTTTTTTACGCTGCGGCGCTCGGCATAGACCGCGCCGGGAATCTGAAAGAAGAAGTAGCCAAGGAAGAACAGGGCACCCAGCAGCGATGACATGCCTTTGGTAATGCCGAGATCGTCGTTTATCCCTGCGGCAGAGGCGAAGCTAAAGTTCGCCCGGTCCAGATACGCCAGACTGTAGGTGATAAACACGATGGGCATGATAAACCACCAGCGTTTTGGCGCGATTGTCTGCGATTTCATGGGTGACTCCTCTGGTTGAGGCGGGCGCATTCTGTTGATGCGCCTCAAAATAATAGTGTTGTAGGGACAGATTAAGGGTATCTACATCGATCCGTTTTGGTGCGTTAAATTAATAATCGCCGAGCGCAGCGCGCGTCGGCAGGCCTTCACTGTCACCGGCAACCTGAATCGCCAGTGAACCAATTTTGTTGCCGCGCAGAATGGCCTGCGGCAGCGATTTCCCTTCCAGCAGCGCGCTGATGACGCCGACGGCAAAGCCATCGCCTGCGCCCACGGTATCCACGACGTTCTCCACGCGAATCGGCTCAACTACGCCTTTTTCGCCGTCAGCCGTTTTATACCAGGCACCGTCGCAGCCGGTTTTGATCACGACCGCGCGGACGCCTTTGTCGAGGTAGAAATCGGCAATGGCTTCCGGCTGACGGTAGCCGGTAAGAATCAGCCCCTCTTTTTCGCCCGGCAGCACCCAGTCGGCATATTCTGCCAGCCTGTTCAGCTGCTTACGCATCTCTTCTTCACTGCGCCATAACACCGGGCGCAGATTAGGATCGAAGGAAATGGTTTTGCCACGCGCGCGCATCTCTTTCGCGGCGTGGCTGGCCAGCGCCAGTGAACTGTCAGAGAGCGCAGCGGCCACGCCGCTCAGGTGCAGGTGGCGCGCACTGCCAAAATAGTCGGCGTTGAAATCTTCCGGTGAGAGATGGCTGGCTGCCGAACCTTTGCGGAAATACTCCACTTCCGGATCGGAACCATCTTCAACGCGCGCTTTCAGCTGGAAACCGGTGCGGTAGCGGTTATCCACCGTCACGCAGCGGTGATCCACGCCTTCTTTCGCCAGCTGCTGCAGCGTAAAGCGGCCGAAGCTGTCATCGCCGACGCGGCTGACCCAGCCAACCTGCAAACCCAGACGGGCCAGACCAATCGCCACGTTCAGTTCAGCACCGGCAATGCGTTTAACAAACTGGTCCGCGGCGGCCAGATCGCCGGTTTGCCGGGCGATAAACATCGCCATCGCTTCGCCGATGGTGACCACGTCCAGCTGAGAAGAGTGTGTCATGATAAGCTCCTTACACCGCACGCAGCAGGTCGACATAATGGCGTGTGACCGCCACTAAATCGTCACCCTGCAGCGGGAATTCAATGCCGCGCGGCGCATCGGCTGGCAGCGCATGCAGCAGGGTACGCCAGCTGTCTCCGGCTTCGTCCAGCGCGATGGCACGGAAGCTGTCACCGTGCGGCACCGCCGCCTTAACATGAATGTAGCTGACATAGCGGCTGAGTTGTGCCGCCGCCTGTAACGCGTCTTCGCCGGTCCACAGCCAGTTGCCCATATCAAACGTCATATCCAGCGGCAGGGCGGCATCGCAGGCGTGATGGAAGAAGCGCAGCATCGGTGCCAGCCTGCAGTCAGGCGTCTGGTCATTTTCAATGACCAGCGTGACGGAAGAGGTGGCGAGCACATCAGCCAGCTGGCGCGCGTGCAGATCCACATAGTGTCCCAGCGCCAGTTTCAGGCGCTGTGCGCCCAGCTGCTCTGCTTCCTGCAGATACTGCGCCAGGCGCGGGTTGAGCGCGCCGTCGTCCAGCCACAGCGATTCCGGCACCGAATAGCTGGCGGTCAGCTGATGCTGACGCAGGGAATGCCCGAGTGCGGGCAGAAAGCTCAGCGCATTGCCGCTGAACAACTCCCGGCGGATTTCCACGCCATCGGCGCCGGCGGCTTTAATCAGCGGCAGCAGCGCCGCCTGACCACCCATCTCTGCCACCTGCTGCGCACCATAGGCAGCGGTGACCACAATAATTTCCGGTTTCTTCATTCTTCCTCCGCGGCGAAGGCGTGCGGTGACGCGTCCGCCCGATGTGCTGTGCTGATTACCGCTGTGGATGAAAACGCACCCTGCGGCAGGCGCAGGGGCGTTCATCACTGCATACCGGTGCGCATCACTGCGCACCCTGAGATCGACTGCTGCGGCAGCGTGGCCGGCGATCCATGCCGGCTGTCCGGTAGATGCATCCTCCCTGACGCCATCAGGCTGAGCATCCACTGGCCTGCTATCCTGCGACACCGGCGCGTGCCTGCGCCGGTTCACCTTCCGTGGTCATCGCCTTCCATCGCGATCGCGGGTTTCGTCTTTCACCGGGTCGCCCTGCATGGCAACCGGTCATTGCGCGGTAATTTGATATAAAAAGCTTAATGGAACCGGTTCCAAAGGGAAGCAGCAGAGTGCGGAATTATGATCATGCTCACGAAGTGAGCCAGAACCAGGGAAAGTTAACGCAGTGGCTGACTGGAGCCGCGCACGATCAGCTCGCCAGAGAAAACCCGTTCGCTGACCGGCTGCTCGCTGCCTTCAATGCGGGCAATCACCTGTTCCAGCGCGGCATAGCCGATCTGCCAGGTCGGCTGTTTCAGTGTGGTTATACCTACGCCAGCCAGTGCCGCCCACTCCAGTTCGTCAAAACCCAGCAGGCCAATGTGTTCGCCCCAGCGCAGCGTCAGGCGCTGCAGAGCACGCGCCACCTGCAGCGTCAGCGCACCGTTCGCCGCCATTACTGCGCAGCGCCTGTCAGGATGGCGCTGCTGAAATGCGCGCAGGGCCTGTTCCAGCGGCTGAGGCTGATGCAGCGGGACTTCAGCGTTTTCTGCAATCACCTGCGGCGCCCGCTTTACCGTGTCGAAAAAGGCGGCGAGACGCTCGCGACGGGTGTTCACGCTGCCAAGTGGCTCGCTGAGAAACAGCAGCGCGTCATAGCCGTTATCCAGCAGATGCTGGGTGGCAATCTGTCCCGCTTCCGGATTGTTCAGGCCGACCACGTCGCAGGCAAAATCGGGAATTTTACGGTCGATCAGCACCATCGGCAGCATTGACTGCTGCAGGCGGTTGAGCACCGCTTCGTGCATTCCGACCGCGTTGACGACAATACCCTCAACCTGGTAACTGCTGAGCAGCTGCAGATAGTGCTGCTCCAGATCCACTTCGTTGTTGGTATTACACATCAGCAGCGTGAAGCCGCGAGCGCGGCAGGCGGCTTCAATGCCGCTCAGCACATCAACAGAGTAGGGGTTGGTGATGTCAGCAATAATCAGGCCGATCAGGCGCGTGCGCCCGCGCTTTAGTCCCCGCGCCATCTGGCTGGGACGATAATTCAGCGCGGCGATGGCCTGTTCAATACGGGCTTTGAGATCGGGCGAAAGCAGATGCACTTCACCGTTGAGATAGCGGGAAACGCTGGTTTTACCGGTTTGTGCCGTGCGGGCAACGTCACTGATTGTGGCTCGTGGCGGCCTGGTTTTCATTACGTACACCTGAATAATTGCATCAGGCGAAGACTATCACAGCGCCGGTGGCACGCAATCATTGTGCGTCAGAAGTCAGGCGTAATATTGGCTGCCACAGCGTTTGCAGCTGCGCCACCGGCCGGTCTTCCAGCAGATCCAGCACCATGCCGGCGACGCATTCACCAATACGCTGCTGCGAAGACTGCAGAATGGCGTTGACCGGCTGATCAACAATGGAGTCATGCGGCAGGCCATCATAGACGTAGAGCGCCACGGCCTGCGGCCCGCTGAGGCGGCCGGCCTGCTGCAGCGCGATCGCGGTGCCTTCACCCAGCGGGCTGCAGTCGGTGATGATGGCATCCGGCAGCGCGCCCTGCGCCAGCCAGGCGCAGGTTTGCTGATAACCGGCGCGGCGGGTGGGCGGCAGTGCCACCACCTGCGGCGGTGGACGATGCGGTTTCAGCGCATCCATAAACCCCCGGCGGCGTTCCAGGATATAGGTGCCCGGCTCATTGCCGCCAAGATAGGCCAGCCGCTGATGCCCCTGCTGCAGCGCATGCTGAGCAGCCAGCAGCGTACCGGCATGGTTATCGTAATCAAACCAGGCGTAGGGCTGCGGCAGCGTACTGCGGCCCAGCGTGAGAAAGCGGAACCCCTTCTGCTGCAGGCGCAGCAGACGCAGATCGTGCGGAGTGGTATGGGTGACAATCAGCGCATCCAGCGCCCCGCTGCGCAACATCCGCAGCAGCGTACGCTGCTGATCCTGCGGCTTATCGGGCAGCAACAGCAGGTCGATCTCATGCCGGGCAAGCCGCTGGTCGAGTGTCAGCAGCATTTCGCTGTAGTAGCTGTCATTGAGAGTGGCGTTACTGACAGGAAACACCAGCCCGACGGCGTTCGCCCGGCCGGTTTTCAGCCGGCGCGCGGCAGCATTCGGGCGATAGCCGCGCCGGTCTGCTTCCTCAATGATGCGTTTACGCGTGGCTTCCGCCACATCATCAAAGCCATTAAGCGCGCGGCTTACGGTGGTCACGGATAAGCCGAGCGTGGCGGCAATCGCTTTGAGAGACATGAGAAGGTTCCGCTGATCGATTTGCGATCACGCTAGCATAAAGTTTTCGGCGGCTCTATCTTCTGGTGTTTTTTGAGCGCTTTCTGAATTATAGCAGGTCAATAATTGCCAAAAGGCGCGAAAAAAAGCCGATCTGCGGGCGCAGACCGGCCAGCCGTTTAGCCCAGCGGGCTGAGGGTGATTTCCACGCGGCGGTTCTGCGCTTTCCCTGCTTCAGTGCTATTGGTGGCAACCGGGTTATCCGGGCCCATGCCCTGGGTACGCAGGCGATTCTGCGCCACGCCCTGCAGAACCAGCGCGCTGGCCACGCTGTCTGCACGCTGCTGCGACAGGCGCATATTCAGCGCGCGTGAACCGGTGCTGTCGGTATAGCCCACCACGTTTACCGCGGTTTTCGGATACTCTTTCAGCACCATCGCCACGCCGGTCAGCGTGTTGGCACCGGCCGGTTTCAGGTTGGCGCTGCTGGAATCAAAGGTGACGTTATTCGGCATGTTCAGCACGATGTTATCGCCCTGACGCGTCACGCTGACGCCGGTACCGCGCATTTTGTCGCGCAGTTTCGCTTCCTGTACGTCCATGTAATAACCGACGCCGCCGCCAAGCGCTGCACCGGAAGCGGCACCAATCAGCGCACCTTTGCCGCGATCTTTTTTCGACGAAGAGAGTACGCCTACGCCTGCGCCCAGCACAGCGCCGAGCCCGGCGCCGATGCCGGATTTTCCGGCCTGAGATTCGCCGGTATAAGGGTTAGTGGTACAGCCCGACAGCGCTACGCTGCCGCTTAATAACAAGGCCAGCGTCAATACACGCTTTTTCATGGAAAATCCCTCACAGATTTAACGGGGAAACAGACCCCAAAACGGCAATATTATGCCGTTCAATAATGGGGAAACAGGTGAGGTGCTGTCTGAAAATGTAAATTTTTGCGTTAAAGATTATCGGGATGGCAGAAACAGGTGGTTTGATGATCGTTAATCAGGCCACAGGCCTGCATAAATGCGTGGCAGATTGTCGGACCGACGAATTTAAAACCGTGCTTCTTTAGCGCCTTCGACAGCGCAACAGAAGGGGCCGAGGTGGTGGGGGCCGCGCGGTAATCGGCATAATGGTGTAAAACCGGCTGATTATCGACAAAAGACCAGATAAAGCGCGAAAAGTCTCTGCCCGTGGCTTCCAGCGCCAGCATCGCCCGGGCATTACTGATGATGGCTTCCAGCTTACCGCGATGGCGGATCAGACTGCTGTCCTGCAGCAGGCGCATGACATCGGCTTCATCCATCAGCGCGATAGCGTGCGGGTCAAAGCCGTGAAACGCTCGCCGGTAGTTTTCGCGTTTTTTCAGCACGGTGATCCAGGCGAGCCCGGCCTGCTGCCCTTCCAGGCACAGCATCTCAAATAAGGCTCGCTTATCAGTTTGCGGGATACCCCATTCGCTATCATGGTACGCGATATAGAGCGGATCAGCGGTTACCCAGCCACATCGCTGCATTGCCTCACTCCCTTTACATAAGAAAAAACCATTCATTGCTTGACGTATTGCGGAATCGATTAATAGTTAATCAATGCGGTGCCGCCTGCCGCCCGTTAAGGTTTTATTCAGGCATTGCTGCCACGCTGTTACTGACAGGGGCACGCCTGGCCTGCGCGGCTGGCCCGGATCAAAAATCAGGCTCATTTCTTATCCGGCTCGTCAGGAGTCATTCATGTTGCAGAAAAGTCAGCGGACAGGCCAGCACATTCTCGCGCTGGCTTTCAGCAGCGTATGGCTGCTTTTTATGGCTGCACCGGCCTCTGCCTGGGATCAGGCAGACCCGCGCGGTGCGCCGGATTACAATGCCATTCTGGCCGAAAAAGTATTCAGTAATCACCTGGTGTGGGAGGAGAGCAGCGACAGCGGCCTGCTTGAGGCGGCTCTGCGCGCACCCGGTGACAGCGGCTTCGTACTGCATACGGACACCGGCAGTGCCGGCAGCGCGCCGCTGGCCAGTCGCTACTCCGCTGGCTGGTCTATGCCCGTGAATGCCGGTATCAGCACCGGACCCGTGGCACAGTTTGCGGTGGATGATTCCCGCTTAAGCTGTCCGAAATGTGAACGGGTGGACAGCAATAACGCCGGTCACATTGCCTCCTTCGGCTGGCGCGTGGAGCGTGCGCTGGGCTGGATTTCGCCCTGGGCGCAGGTGAGTTACAGCTATCAGCTTAACGACGATCGTCCGACTGCGGCGCGCATCGATGCCGGGGAAGCGGGCCGCGAAAGCAACTGGATGGATGTCAGCGTGGGCGCCAGCCTGCCGCTTGGCCGCAATCTGGCGGCCTTCACCTCTTTTGCCCAGACGGGCGCAGACAGCACGGGTGAGCAGCAGATTTACAGCCTGGGCGTCAGCGCCAGCTTCTGAAGCGGCATGAAAAGCGAAGTGGCCAGAACTGAGGAAAATATAATAAGCGCGCTAATTATTTTTCTTATTTTGGTAACGTTATGCGTGAAAATATTACTCTTATTAGCCGCGAACTGGCGGTCTTTCTCATCAGTGGAATCGTTTTGGCTTTCTGTATGGCGATGGTCTGGATCGACGTCAACTGGATGCACGATGCGGTGCATGAAACCTCCTTTACCGAGGGCACGCAGGAAGGCATGCTGGCGCTGATCGCGGCTCTGTTTTTCCTTGCGGCGGCGCAACGCCCGCAGCAGCGCAGCGCGCTGATTCTGGTGGGCGGCTTTTACAGCTGCATGCTGATTCGCGAGCTGGATTTCCTGTTTGATCTGGTGCAGCACGGTGCCTGGGTCTGGTTTGCGCTGGCGACCACGGCGGCCTGCTTTGCGCTGGCCCTGCGCGAACCGCGGCAGATTCTGCCCGGCCTGGCGGCGCTGCTGCAGCATCGCAGCTGGCAGATGATGGCAGCCGGCCTGCTGGCAGTGCTGGTGTTCTCGCGCCTGTTTGGTATGCATGCGCTGTGGCAGCAGCTGATGCTGGAGGGCTATAACCGGGTAGTCAAAAATATGGCTGAAGAGGGCAGCGAGCTGTTCGGTTACAGCCTGTGCCTGGTGGCGTCGCTGCGCTATGTCTGGCAAACCCGTCCGCAGCCGGTGGCGGTGCGCGCCCCGCGCCGGGTTAGGGAGAATCTCCGTAACCTGAGCCACTCCGCGTCACGCTAATTCCCTGCCATTTATCGCGATCCCCGGTGCTAAAACAGGTACACTGAGCGCTTAGCGCCGGGGTCATCGGCGTGTCAGGTTGCTCAACGTCAGGTTTCCTCATGTCAGTTAAAATCTTATCTTCTACGCTGGTCGGGCTGGATGGCTTCTGCCAGGATCCGCTCACCACGTTACAGCAGGCCGATAACGGCACGCTGGCTGTGTTGCACAATAACGCGCCGGCGTTTTATGCGCTGACACCGCAGCGTCTGGCACACCTGCTGGCGCTGGAAGCGGCGGCGCAGCAGCCCAGCGACGTCGCGCTGGATGACAGCCTGTTTCACAGCGAAGCCGCCCCGGTGCCGGTGCCGGCGGGTAAATTTGCCATGTATCCGGGCTGGCAGCCGGACGGCGATTTTCAGCGTCAGGCGGCCATCTGGGGCGTGGCGCTGAGTGAGCCGGTGACGCCGGCAGAGCTGGCCGCGTTCGTGGCTTACTGGCAGGCTGAGGGGCGGCTGTTTCACCATGTGCAGTGGCAGCAGAAGCTGGCGCGCAGCGTGCAGATGAATCGCGCCGCAAACGGCGGCCAGCCAAAGCGTGATGTCACCCAGGTCAGCAATACCGATTACGATATTCCCGATGGGTTTCGAGGTGAGTAATGAAAACGCCAAACGATCTTTTCAGTCGCCTGAAAAAGTTTATGCCAGCGGATATTCAGCCCAAATTCAAAAGTGGTGCTGAGCTGCTGGCGTGGAATCAGGAGCAGGGCCGTCTGCGCTCGGAAGCCATTATGCGCGAAAACCGGGCGATGAAAATGCAGCGCATTATGGGGCGCTCCGGCATCCGTGAGCTGCACATGAACTGCTCCTTTGATAACTATCGCGTGGAAAACGACGGCCAGCGCAAGGCGCTCAGTCTGGCGCGCGAGTATGCCGCCGCTTTTGATAACAGCATCGCCAGCTTTGTGTTTTCCGGCCGCCCGGGCACCGGCAAAAATCATCTGGCGGCAGCAATCGGTAACGACCTGATTATCCGCGGTAAAAGCGTGCTGATCGTCACGGTAGCCGATTTGATGTCGAGCATGAAAGGCACCTTCAGCGGCGGCAGTGACATCACGGAAGAGCGGCTGCTGCAGGATCTCAGTCATGTTGATCTGCTGGTGATCGATGAGATTGGCATGCAGAGTGAGTCACGCTACGAAAAAGTGATCATCAACCAGATTGTCGATCGCCGCTCATCGTCCAAGCGGCCCACCGGTATGCTTTCCAACCTCGATCCGGCCGGCATGAATGCACTGCTGGGCGAGCGGGTCATGGACCGCATGCGCCTTGGTAACAGCCTGTGGGTGCGTTTCGACTGGGAAAGCTATCGCAGCCGCGTCCGCGGCGATGAATATTAAGTTGTAATCTGCGACTGACGCCGTAAAAACGTCGGTTCATCCGCCGGTTAGCCGGCGCGCCGGACTGCTAAACTTATCCCTTAACTGTTTGTCTGGTGAGGGTGCGATGAAAGCAGCCGGGAAAGGTCCAGCATTACTTCGACGCAATAATCTCAAGCGGGTCATGACGCAGCTGCGCAAGACCCGCGTCACCTCACGCCAGGAGCTGGCGCTGGCGCTGGATCTCAGCAAAAACACCGTTTCCCTGATCATCGATGACCTGCTGGCGCAGGGGCTGATCCGCGAGCTTGGCCCGGTAAGCGTGGCTGCCGCCGGCCGGCCGAAAATCGAAATTTCACTGCGCCCGGAAAAGCTGAAAAGCGCGGGCATCATGGTAGAGCGTCAGGCCATTCACTGGCGCGTCTGCGATTATTTTTCTCAGGTGGTCGCCGAGCAGACGTGGCGTACCGAAACCGCCGATGCCGGGGCGCTGCTAAACGAACTGGGCGAAGTGTGCCAGACGCTGCGCGCGGCGCACCCGGAACTGCTGGGCGTGGCGTTTGGCTTTCCCGGCATTATTGATCCGCAGCGCGGACGGGTGCATTTTGCGGCCCACCTCGGCTGGCGCGATGTGGACGTGCTGAGGCCGCTGCAGGACAGCTGCACGCTGCCCTTACGCATCATGAACAATGTGAAGGCGGCGTCTCTGCTGGCGGTGCAGCAGCTGGAGCTGAATAAAACGCAAAGTCACTTCTATCTGCGTATTGCCGAAGGCCTGGGCGGCGCGCTGGTAGAGCAGGGCGAAGTGTTTACCGGCAGCAGCTGGACGGCCGGCGAAATCGGGCATCTGGCGGTGCAGGCCAACGGCGTGCGCTGCAGCTGCGGCCGGCAGGGTTGTCTGGAAACGCTGGTCAGCCTGCCTGCCATCCAGCAGCAGCTGGCGCGCCGCAAAACGGGCCTGCGCTGGCAGAACCGTGAAAGCGAGCCGGAGATTGTGAACGCCATCCTGCGTGACGCCGGCGCGCATCTTGGCCATGCGCTCAGCCAGGTGATGCAGCTGGTGAATCCGGCCAGCATCATTATTGATGGCCCGTTCAACGCGCACCCTGCCTTTGTACAGGCGGTGCAGCAGACGGCGCAGGCCAGCACGCTGGCTTTCACCTTTGCCCATACCACGCTGCATTTTCTGCCGCAGCGTATCGATCCCGCCAACGGGCTGGCGCTGGCGGTGATTGAGCAGTATGAGCGCGCCGTCAGTTAATGACCTTGCGCGCTGAGGCTGCCTCAGTGACGCGGCAGATCAAAAGAGGTTCGATCCTGGGCCGCTGACAGACCCGACGGCACCTCTGCCTCGACGTTGAACTTCTCCAGCACCAGTCCGTGAATTTTTTCCAGCGAGACACCCGCCGTTTCCGGCAGATAGCGGAAGGTAAAGAAGTACATGCCAAGCGAGAAAATGGCGAACAGCAGCAGCGGAAAACCGCCGTGGAACAGCGCCAGCAGCTGAGGATTGCTGTTCATGATCGGGAACACAGAACTGATAACAAAGTTGGCCAGCGACATGGCGCAGATGGAGAGGCCGACGCACAGGGAACGGATCTGCGTCGGGAAGATTTCTCCCAGCACCGTCCAGACAATCTGGCCCCAGGTCATGCCGAAGAAGATCATATAGGCAAACAGACCGACCACCGCCAGCATGCCTGACAGATTGTAATAGAACGCGGTAAAGGAGTAGCTCAGGCAGATGCAGGAGGTCATGGCACCCAGCAGCAGCAGTTTGCGGCGCCCTACTTTGTCGATCAGCAGCATACCGGCCAGCACGCCGATAAACTGGCACACCGACAGCCAGAAGGTCTGCAGCAGCGCCGAATCCGTGCTGCCGGCAACGTTTTTCAGCAGCGTCGGGCCAAAATACTGGATCACGTTGATACCGCTGATCTGATTACCAACCGCCAGCCCGATGCCGATCACCAGCAGTGGCACGGTGGTCTTGTCCAGACGCAGACGCGCTTTGTGCTGCCCGGTGTGCTGGGCCGCAAACGACTGTTTGATCTCCTTAAACACGCTCTCTGCGTGAGCACGATTCGAGATTTTGCTCAGCGTGTCCAGCGCTTCCTTATCGCGCCCTTTCAGCACATTCCAGCGCGGCGATTCCGGGATAAACGCGATAAACAGCATAAACAGGGCGCAGGGCACCAGAGCCGTGGCAAGGATATAGCGCCAGCCGAGGGCGATCATCACATCAGGCAGGGTGAATTTTGTAATGTAGTAGTTGGTCAGCAGCACCACCGACTGTCCGCCCACGCAGCAGACGGCATACAGCGCCGTGGTGCGGCCGCGAAAGCGCGACGGCGAAAGCTCCGCGAGATAAATCGGCGAGATTACCGAAGCCAGTCCAATGGCCAGTCCGCCGACGATACGAAACAGCACAAACACCGTAAAGTTATGGGCAATGGCGGTGCCGACAACCGAAACGGTAAACAGCAGTGCGGTAATGGCGAGTGATTTTTTACGGCCCAGCCTGTCGCTGAGGCGTGGCGCAATAAAGCAGCCTGCCAGGCTGCCAAGCAGAATATTTGAAACTGCCCAGCCGGTTTCGGCGGGTGTCAGTTGAAAATATTCGCTGAGCGGTTCAATGGCGCCGGAAATAATCGAGGAATCATATCCCATCAGCAGGCCGCCAAAGGCCGCGACGGTACAGCAGAGAATGACATACTTCATGTTGTAGCGTTTTTGCCTGGTATCCATGTTAAGCCCCTTGTCTTTACAGCCCGGACGCTGCATGTCCGAAAAGCGCGGTGTACCGAAGCGCGGCGGTGCCGCCCGGCGTCTTAATGGAATATATTTTCTAAATGATGTTTTTTGGATTATTTTTTCCGATAACTGTGAATGCGGTGGCGAAAATGGCGCAGAATGTGACCGCCATCAACCGGACAGCGGGCTGAAATGAGAGGTTTTTTATCAGCATGGTCGGCAGCAGCCTGAAAAATGCTGCCGGATCGGAATGGCAAAATGAAATTTCCGTTCGGTACCACAGCGACCCCGGCAGAGGCGGCGCGCAGGTTCTTTTTCTCCCGGCCAGCGGGCATAATAGGTTGATTCACAGGCCCCCTTTGCGGAAAGCGCAATGAAAACGCAGCGCATCACCCTGGACGATATCGCCACGCTGGCCGGCGTCACCAAGATGACGGTGAGCCGCTACCTGCGCACGCCGGAAAAAGTTAAACGCGAAACGGCAGAGAACATTGCCCGCGTGATTGCGGAAATAGGTTATGTCGCAGACAACAGCGCCTCCGCATCCCGCACCAATCCGCCGCGCATTGGCGTGCTGATCCCCTCTTTTCACAACCAGATTTTTGCTGATGTGCTGGCCGGTATCGAATCGGTCACCCGTGCACACGGCTACCAGACGCTGGTGGTGAACTACGACTACAATGCGCAGCGCGAGGAGGAGCAGATCGCCACCGTGCTGGCGCTGGATATCAAAGGGCTGATCCTGACGGAATCGGTGCACACCCTGCGTGCGGAAAAATACCTCAATGCGGCCACGATTCCGGTGGCTGAAGTGATGGGCATGACGCAGGCTCGCGGGCGCATTAACGTCGGTTTCGACAATTATCAGGCCGGGTATGACATGACGCAGATGCTGCTGGCGAGCGGAAAGCGGCGCGTGATTTACTTTGGCGCGATGTCCGATCATCGCGACGAGCAGCGTTACGCCGGCTACTGCGATGCGCTGGCGGCCGCCGCTCTGCCCGCCGGGCGCATCGTGCCCAACCAGGTGTCATCGGTTTCGGTTGGCACCGATATGATGACACTGGCGCGCCAGCGCTATCCGCAGATGGATGCGATTCTGTGCACCAATGACGATCTGGCGGTCGGCGTGCTGCAGGAGTGTCAGGCGGCTGGCATTGCCGTCCCCGGCACGCTGGCGATTGCTGGTTTTCACGGACTGGAGATTGGGCAGGCCACCACGCCAAGGCTGGCCAGCGTGGTGACCCCGCGCTTCGAGATGGGCAAAGTGGCCACGGAGATTGTGCTGAAGAAGATTCACCGGCAGCCCACCCTTGAGCAGGTAAATCTGCATTACCGCTTATCCGCGGGCGGCACCCTCTGAATCACCGGGTGATGAAGCGGTTTTGATTGCGCCGTGAGAGTGGAGGGCACTGCTGCCGGCAGCCCCGGACACGCGCCCGGCGCCACATCCGTTGCTTTAACCGACAGACAGCACGGCCGCCATCGCTGGCGGCCGTGGGGGTTAGTCGCGTGCCACGCTCGGCACAATGGAAGGCTGGGCGTGATGGGCACGCTTCAGGAAGCGGCTTTCCAGCAGATGCCATGACAGCCACGCCAGTGCCAGCGTCAGTACAATGACCATCAGCAGGCCGAGGAAGGCGTTGGTATCAAACACGCCAAAATGCTGCAGTACCTGAATAATCGGCCAGTGATAGAGATACATGCCGTAGGAGAGGTCACCATACTGGCTGATTTTGATCTCTTTACACAGGTTGGTGCTGAACAGAATTACCACCGAAGAGAACGCCACCGGCTCAATGATGAAGGCGTAATTGGTGTTCTTGAACAGCAGGAACAGCACCAGCGACACGATGGTGATCTCCTTCAGCCGGTCAAACGTCGGCTGGTGCACCGCCAGCAGGCTGCCAAAGAAGAAGTAAGATGACAGCGCGATAAACTGTTTCGCCAGCGTGTCAGCTTTGGCACCGGTATATACCGCGGTGAAATAGAAGAACCAGGCGCAGGAGATCACGAAAATCACGCCCCACACTTTCAGCGGGCTCTTTTTCAGCAGCGGCACAATAAACGGCAGCAGGACATACAGCGTCAGCTCGGCTTTAATGGTCCACAGCGAGCCATCCATCGGCTGATTCGGGTTATCGGTAAACACACCCGGCAGGGAGGGCTGAATAAAGTTCAGGAAGGTGAAATTCGCAACTAAATATTTCAGCGTCTCTTTATTTTTCAGGAAATCCATCAGCGGTAATGTGGTCAGGCACATGCCAATGGCAAAGCACATAACGATGACAAAAATATAAGCCGGTAAAATACGCTGCGCACGTTTAACAAAATAAGAGGTCAGCGATTTACTTCTTAAGTAACTTTTTGCAATAAGAAAACCACTTATTGCGAAAAATCCTTTTACGGCAAAGTCACTATTTAAAAAATGTGCAAGGAAACGGATATCCGCGTTGCGCGTAACCTCAGCGGAATGCACCAGCATAACGATAAAAGCCAGCGAGAGCCTTACGATGTCAAAATTGTTTTTTTCGTTCATGTCAGCATTCTTTCATCAAGTGACGTTGCGCCATGAAAAGCCATGAAAGACTTAGCCTGGGGAGTTAAGAATAATCTTACTAATGAATATCTGCGAGCAGACAGGAACTATTAGAGGTTTAAAAGCAGCAAAAATCAAGCAATCGGCAGGGCGTGCGCCATATTCAGAATTTCCCTGGTGGATATGTCCGGCGCTGTATAAATAAAAAACGCTAACCTTTTGGTTAGCGTTTTATCGGGGTTTATTTAAACAGCTGGAAGGTTCGCGATACCTCGTAACCGACAATCGACTGTTTACTCGACACCGTATTGTAGTAGAGATAGTAAAGCACCATCAGAATCGTCACCGCGGTGGCCAGCACCTTTTTCAGCTTCTGCGTCTCCCAGATGCACAGGGAAATCAGCACCGGCTCCACCTGCAGCAGGTAGTTCGCCAGACGACCACCCGAGGCGTAATCCTGCAGTGCCATCCTCATGCCGCTGCCGATAGCGAAAGTGACGACGAGGATGTAATAGGTATTAAACTTTTCCGCATCGAAGTTTTTGATCTTATCGCTCAGCAGCATGTAGCTGAAAATAAACACGAAACCGATATTCTTCAGGTTAGAGAGGGTAAAAATCCCCTGCTCCTGACGGGAATCGGCATCGGCATAGCCCATGGCCCTGTCGCCCAGCGAGCCCAGATGGCTGGAGAGCGCGGCGATCAGCGCCGAACTGCCGAGAAACGCCAGCGGCAGACTGGCCAGCACAATGATAATCGGGATGTATTTGTTTTTGCGAATCACCATCGCCATCGGGATCAGCAGCGCCACAATCGCCGTTGCGTGACTGATAAAGGAGAGGATGAAGGTGGTGAACATACCGGATTTACTGCGGCGCGACATGTGGTACAGAAAGCCGAGCAAAAACGCCGAACACAAGCCGAAGCGAATCTGGTTCATATCTTTGTTAATGAACAGGTGCGCTGAGTAGACCGCCAGCGCGACCAGCGGCAGCGGCGTCAGCTTGCGGAAGTAGTGCGCGTTGACGCCCACGGCAAGCAGGGCAAAAACAAAGATAAAGATATCGGGGTTGGCAGTGAAAATGCGCGTTACGCCAGCGATGGCGTAAATCATCGGTTCATAGCGGAACTCCACTACCGCACGCCAGAAGCCCTCGATGATAATTTTATCGATAAACTGCGCATAAAAATCGCGATACTGGAAGTCATCAAGACCGGTTCCCAGGCCACGAATACCGGCGAAAGTAATAAGTACTAATGCGGCAACAAAATAAAGCCATGTCCTGATTTGTGCTGTGTTTTCCTTTTTACTTAACATGATTTCGACAATAGCGACGAAAGTCAGGCCAAGACTTATGATCCAGTAAATTCCCATGGTCACGGATTCTTATAGTTTAAAATTTACTTATAACATACGGCCTTGTTAACGTAAACATGAGAAAATTCTAATTTTTCCTGGGCCGGTATTATATTCACTGCGCATCACTATTATTATTTGCTATGGTCGGGGTTTGCCTGATTTTTAGCACAACTTTTTTCTGTATCTCATGGGGAAGTGCGACGGAGCCGCGCCAGAACGGCGGTGAAATTTGGCTTTGTGGCTGTTTTTACTCAACATCGGGAGTAGGTGTGATGTTTTTTCCGCGGTTAATGGCGTTACTCACTGTGATTTGGTTACCCGCTGCTTTTGCCAGTCAGGAAATTCCGATCTGGCCCCACGAAGCGCCAGGAAATAATAAGTTTATTAACTTCAGTAAAAACCCGGCGGTAAATAACCGCGCGGTTACCCAGGTTGATAATCCGCAAATGATTTATGTTCCGGCTGCCGGAAAAAATAATCATTCGGCGGTGCTAATCATTCCCGGTGGGGGTTTTTCTTATATTATGAAAGACCTTGAAGGGCTGGACGTGGCGAAAGTGCTTAGCCAGAAAGGATATGCTTCATTTATTTTAATTTATCGCCTCCCGCGTGATGGCTCAGACGATAATCGCAATCACGCTTTCGCAGACGCACAGCGTGCCATGCGCCTGATTCGCGCTAACGCCGCGCACTACAACGTGGCAGCCGATCGTATCGGCGTCATGGGCTTTTCGGCCGGCGCATTTCTGGCCGCCAACCTGAGCAATAACCCGGATGAGACCACTTACCCGGCGACCGATGCGCAGGACCAGACCTCTGCGCGTCCGGATTTCAGTGCGCTGATTTATCCGGTGGTGTCGCTGAAGGATGGCGTAACCCATCCGGGTACGCGCGCAGCGCTGTATGGCAAGTCGCTCAGCCCGCAGTTGATTGAGCAGAATTCTCAGGAAGATCGCGTAACCGGCCGGACGCCACCCACTTTCCTGGTGCAGGCGCTGAACGACGGCACCGCCTCGCCGCAGAATGCGCTGCGTCTGTTCGATGCGCTGCGGAAAAATCATGTACCGACTGAGCTGCATCTGTTTCAGCAGGGCGGACACGGTTTTGGCACCGGCATGAAGCAAAACCTGCCGGTTAAAAACTGGCTGACGCTGTTCAGTGACTGGCAGAGCAGTCTGGTTACGCAGAATAAGCACTGACTGACGCGTACCGGCTGGCGGCCGGGCACCGCGACGCCTTAAACAACAGGCCGCGCGTTAAAGCGAAGGGTTCAGGTTAAGCGGGTGGCTATTCAACCTCACCCGTAAACAATGGCCAGAGCTGCCCATCTGGAAAACGCCCGTCAGATGGATGACACCACCACGGCCATTACCCGAACCGCTGAGCAGAAAGCTGAGCTTGAACAGGAAAACGGCAGTGATGCCAGCGCATGGCGCACTGCATTCCGTGCCGGTGGGGCAGTGCTGACGGATGAGCTGAAACAACAGCATCTGGCTCGCGTGGCCTCCCGTGAGCTGGTGCAGGAGTGCGACAGGCTGGCTGAGGTACTCGGTTATGAATGCGAGCGTCTGAAAGGCGCATGTGACGGCACGGCCAGAGCATACCGTCAGGCGCATCACAACGTGCTCAGCCAGTACGCCGGGAAAGAGTTGGAGAACGCGCTGCGTGATACCTGCGGCGCACTTGTCCGGGCGATGAAACTAAAAATGCTGGCGCTGGGTAATCCGCTGGCGAATACCGTGGGTATTCAGGGTTATGTTAAACCGGATAAGGCGGTCATGCAGGAGGTAACAGCGTGGCTTGAGCGTGCGGTAAACGACCGCCATATTCGTCTGGCAGATGAGCCGGTGCTGTACAAAACTGGGCTGTCGGCTGACACCCTGCCGCACATGAATTACGGTGTCGCGGTGACCACTGGTCAGCGCAAAACCTTCTTTGACAAACTGCGTGTGCGTGAGGATGACCTGAAAGCGCGGGGGCTGCTGTCATGATGTACTGTCCGTTCTGCAAAGGTCCGGCGCATACCCGTACCAGTCGCTATCTGTCCGAAACAGTCAAACAGCTCTATTACCAGTGCACGAATGTTATGTGCTCCGCCACGTTCAGGACGATGGAATCGGTTGACTCAGTCATTCAGCGCCCTTCAAACACTGATTTAGCGGGTGATGAATTTATCGCGGCGCATTCCGGGAAAGCCCGAAAACAAAGCCTGTAGCGACCACGGAGACACCTGATGACAACATTAACGCTGGAGCAGGCTTATGAAGCCTGCCAGAACAATAAAACCACCTGGCTGAACCATAAAACTGAACTGGTGGAGGCTGAGCAGGAATACCGCGAAGGGCTTATTACCGGCGATGTTCACAGCCCCGGTGCCTGCAAACGCTGCACGATATTATCGACGTGAAAAAATGGGAAATTAATCAGTCGGCCGGTCGCTATATCCGTTCGCATGAGGACGTACAGCGCATCAGTATCCGTAACCGGCTGCATGAGTTTATGCAGGCGCATGGTGCAGAGCTGGCCGCCGCGCTTGCCCCCGAACTGATGGAATATAACGACCAGCATCCTGCTGTAAAAAACTTTCTGATACAGCATTCGGTCGATTATCTGCATGAAGCGTTGCAGGTCTGGCTTACCACCGGTGAAAAAATTAATTATTCCGCACTGGATAATGACATTTTAACGGCCATCGGATTCAGGCCTAATACGGCTTCGCGGGATGATCATCGTGAAAAATTCACCCCTGCACAAAACCAGAATTACAGCCGTAAACGCGCAGAACTTGCCGCGCAGTAGCCCGTCAAAAAATCCCCGGAAATCTCGCCAATTTTGCCGAAAAAAAGCCATGCATCCATAAGGTGCATGGTTTTGCATGCAAATCCCCGTATTTTTTATCCCACGCAACACCAGTACCGGCGCGGCCTGAGCCGGTTCATGCACCTGCATTAAAAGCGACCTCTTAAGCGGGCAGGCGTGTCAGGGAGAGCATTGCGCGCCACGCTACGTTATCAATTTTAAAAACGCTTAGGGAATATTCCTGTAGAGCCTTCATAATTCAAGTCAATTAATTTGACATAATCATCGTTTTCAACTGCAAAACTTGGACCCTTATTCTCAATTAAAATAACTTGGACATTTAACTCTGTATCTATCAAATTTTGATAAAATGCATCCGTCAATGATGTGGGGTTAACTTCTGATTTTTTAATTTCTCTTTTTTTATCAAAGTGAGTTACCAGTGGGCTATCCAATAAGACAAAGCCTATCTGTGGGTTATTTTTTTTGGCTAAACACTCCGCTAGAGAAATTACAAAACAAGCATATATTACAGCGCGACTACCTTTTCCGTATAGAGACCTAGCTTTTCCATTGATGAAAAAATCATATGAAACATCATCAAACACAACAATGTTTTCTGAGCTTGAATTAAATCTAATTGCGTTAAGTAAATCTTTGAACTCCTCAACCAATTCATTGAGTTCATTGGGATCTAAATTATCAAAAGTACTTGCGTCATAAACATCGCTGTCGATGTCGTCGCCCTTAGATTCTAATGAGTTAATTATTTTATGCTTGGAATAATCGGCTGAGAATACTTCTTTCAAAGCATACAGATCATCCATTTTTTTCTTGGAAAGCTTTAAATCAATATTGTGCAATTGTTCATAGCTTTCCATTTCTATATCTAATATTTTTAAGCTATCACCAATGGATTCTTTTACATGTTCTAATTCTTTTTCGTTAGACTTTATTGAATTGATTAATCCGTTAAGTTGCGATCCTATTTTTTTATATTCTGCAATGCATGATGAGAGATATTGTTCATAACTTATTTCTGAGGATTTGTTTATTGTGTGACCACAGTTATCACATAATTCCTCAACAAAGTTATCTAAGAAGAATGCTGCCTGTGAAATGGAATCAATTCTCTGCAAATCAGAAAGGTAACATTCCCTAAGCATTGAGAATCTATTTATTAGCATTGATAAGTAACTTTCTCTTTTTTGCAAATGAGAAATCTCATCCTTTATATCATTTATCAGTTCTATTTTTTCACTATAATTCTCAAGCAAAGCATTAATTTCATGAGCCACGATCTCAAGCTGTTCTTCAATATTTATCAATTCATCGTGTATTTCTATCAATGTCATATGAGGGTAAGTCAACCCTCTGCTTATTTCTTCAATTAATTCCTTTACTTGTTTTTTTAAAAAACCTTTCGCTTTCTTATTAGGCTTTTCTTCGCCAATTAATGCATCATCTCTTTGCGTTAGTAAAAACTTGAATTCTGACTTGCTCTTGGTTTGTTCTGTATACTGCTCAGAAAGCAGCAATGATTTTCCAGTCAATATTCTAATTTCATCTATACAAAAGAAATTAAAAACACTTCCTAAATTAAAACTGTTGACTCCACCACTATTATTTACCCTAACTTTGGCTTTTTTAAATTGTAGTTTGTCATAAAAAATTGAGTTGAAACTATTTTTAGAGTTGCTGCTTTTTACTATTTTTTGAATGAAAGTGGTTGGGTCTATCGTGTCCCCCCATCCAGAATACAATTTGTATTCACTGTTATTATGTAATTCTCTTTCAATAGAATATGGTTTTTCTCCAATAGAAAATTCTATATGAGCGCTATCATAATCCCTCGCCTCATTAATACCAGCATTCTCAAAATCATCATTGCCAAAAAGATAGCGAATCAAGTTATAAAAGTATGTTTTCCCTGAATCAGAACCACCAGTTATAATTGTAAGTTTTTGGCCAAATTCAATTAAAACAGGAGGGACAATGCTTCCTTTTATTACTACTCTTTTAATTTTAAAGTAATGGTTCATAATGGCTCTCCATATCTAATCTCCCAAATTTTGACGCTACTAACTCCTTCATTTCACCGAAATTTAGAAAGCCATAATGCTCTTTCGTAATTTGTATATTTTTTTCCATCTTTAAAATATACTCGTTTTGAATAGCGTTCGTAAATGAAAAAGTCTTGTCTGTCACTGCAAATATAATTCCATCTTCGGTAAATATCTCTTTCACTATTTTATATTTCTTCATTAAATCGAGAGACTCCGTAAATGTTTTTCGTGTAATAGCCAGTTGAGTATCTCGTCTAGGAATTGCAGGGTGAAGGCTATCCTGAGTCGGGATGAAATCGTTTAAGTTGAGAACAATAAAGTCTACACATATAATTTTTTCAATACTTAATCCCGTAGGATTAAATCCCATAAGAATCTTGGCGATCCTAATGGACATTTCAATTTGAGAGTTATATAAACTCATTTTTTTTATATCTTCCATTGCAAATCCCCATCGTTAATCATGTGGTGACAAATCCCTTTTTTATCAGGGACTTCACATATCTTTGATAAGACAGGGTGTGATATAGTAGTCAGAGATGCTTGCCTTAAAATTTCATTACATCTATCAAACGAGTTACTATGTTTTTTGTAAATTTCGCTTTCAATAGATGATGTAATGTAACGTTTCAATATTTTGAAATTATCTTCAACAAAGGAATCCCTTATATACCGACTGAGCGATGAAGCAAAATAAAAATCATCTCTGCACCCTTTAAAATGGTTGCTATAAGGGGGGATTAGATTTGTTAAGTTCATCTTTCCAGCAGGAGAAACTTCGGAATAAACATCTAACAACTGCCCAACATATACTGACTCAATTGAAGGATCATAAGTCGGTGTGAATTCTGGGAAATCTCTAGCGTAGAACATTTCGTTAAAGTACTTAAAATACAGAGGTGTCTTTGTTATTTCACTCAAAACCTTGGATAATGGGAGTGAGTAAAAAATATCAAAATTAAAATTGTTAATATAATCAATCAAATCTTGTGTTAATGGGATTGTCTGTGTCGATGTGATTTTCTTACTTATTGCTTCCTCCCAAACATTTAAGATCTTATTTTTTAGCAAACTAGGATTTCTTAGTAATTCAGAAAAAGTAGTAGACAGATCTTTTGGAGCTACAAAATAATATTTTTCGGGGGTTGGGAAATCTCCATTTTTTGTAAAAAAAATGAGTTTTCCAAATTCATCAGCCACATCAGAAAAACTAAGTCTTTTTGAATAGAACTTACATTGGTAATTATGCCAAATGTAATTCTTTATATGAGGATCAGTTATAAAACCAACTATATCTCGACCTTTATCCCCAGCCCCTCCAAGTCTTTCATGGGTAATATATTTCACGGTGTGACATTCTGTTAACCAATCATGTATAAACTCTTCCCAAGTATCATCATCCCAAGTCATGATCGTCGCTAGCGGCTTACCCATGCGATACATCCATCCTTTCAACTGATATAAAAGTAATTAGCATACCATTGCAGCCTATCTCTACGATTTTCAAGATATTGCGCATGGTTATAAGTCCCACGAATACTGTTTTTATCTACATGAGCTAATTGCATCTCAATCCATGCACTATCAAATCCCTGTTCATGTAGGATTGTCGAAATTGTATGTCTAAAACCGTGACCTGTAGCACGTCCTTTGTAACCAAGTAACTCAATCACTTGCGATACGCTTTCTTTCGAGATCGGTTTACTGCGGTTGTTCCTGCCAATAAAGATGTAAGGGTAATGGCCGGTAATAGGTTTGAGCTGTTTGAAGAGGTCAACTACTTGAGTAGATAAAGGAACAATGTGAGGCCTACGCATTTTCATACGTTCAGCGGGGATTTCCCATATACCTTTCTCAAGGTCAACCTCATCCCATGTAGCAAAGCGCATCTCTTGGGTTCGTACACCGGTCAGCATGACGATTTTTGTCGCATTCTTAGTGATGATGCTGCCGGTATACGCTTCAAGATCCCGAATAAAATGAGGTAACTCTTCAGCGGATAAAAATGGATGATGCTTTTGCTTCGGAACGGCTAAAGCAATAGCCAAATCAGGATCAGGATTGTATTCTGCGCGCCCAGTTATGATTGCATAGCGATAGACCTCGCCGCATCTTTGGCGCACTTTTCTGGTCTTCTCTGGTGTTCCACGCTTCTCTATACGTCTCAATACTTCAAGCAGTTCTAACGGTTTGATTTCACTGATAGGACGTTTACCAATGAACGGAAACACGTCTTGTTCAAATGTCTTAATGATTTCTTTGCGATAGGCCACTGTCCAGCGGTCAGCTTTGTTGGTGTGCCATTCTCGACATATGGCTTCGAATGAATTCTCTGTTGAGAGTTGCTGTGCCAGTTTTTGGGCTTTACGCTCTTCTACTGGGTCTATGCCGTTTGCTACCTGCTTGCGAGCTGTATCGCGTTTCTCACGTGCTTCTGCGAGGCTCACAAGGTCGTAGCTGCCAAATGACATTAGCCGCGCTTTACCTGCAAAACGAAAGCGGAAACGCCAGCCTTGAGCCGTCTGGATTGATGAGTAATGACAGGCCTTGTCCATCGTTAATTGTGTAGGGTTTGTCTTGAGGCTTTGCTCGTTTGATTTGTATGTCTGTAAGTGCCATGAGTATAAGTCAAAAATGTGTATAAAAAATCTATACACATCACTATACATATTTTTCATGGATTCAGGGAGAACTTGTCGGACGGTTACGGATGAGTTGTCTACTATATATATTGAAAACAAAGGGTTTTTAGACGTTTTCGGATGACTGCGGAGGAATTTTGGCGGAAGATCACAGGAGTCGAACCTGCCCGGGACCGCTGGCGGCCCCAACCGGATTTGAAATCCGGCCGCCTCACCGGAGACGACGATCTTCCTCAGAAGATGCCGCGCAGTATAGCGCTAAATCGCGGCAAACGCGTCATTGCAATGCGCTTACTGCACTTTCTCGCCGTGATGCTGGCGATACTCCTTCGGCGTGGTGTCGTAGCTTTTGCGAAATACCGAGTAAAAGTACTGCAGCGAAGGGTAGCCGCACATCTGGGATATTTCATTGATATTCAGCGAAGAAGAAGCCAGCAGCTCACGCGCTTTTTCCAGCTTTTCGCGGTGGATCATCGCATGAATGGTGTCGCCGGTTTCATCGCGAAAGCGTTTCTCCAGATTCGAACGCGACATGCCGATGGCATCCAGCACCTGTTCCACCTTAATGCCTTTGCAGGCGTTAAAGCGGATGTAGTGCATCGCCTGAATCACTGCCGGATCGCGCAGTGAACGAAAATCGGTTGAGCGGCGGGCAATCACTTTGACTGGCGGCACCAGAATGCGCTGCAGCGGCAGGGTTTGCTGATCCAGCAGACGATGCAGCAGCTTGGCAGCCTGATACCCCATCTGGCGCGTGCCCTGGGCCACAGAGGAGAGGGCAACGCGTGACAGGTAGCGCGTCAGCTCTTCGTTATCAATGCCAATCACGCTGAGTTTTTCCGGCACCGGGATTTTCAGATGCTCGCACGCCTGCAGCAAATGGCGGGCGCGCGCATCGGTCACGGCGATGATGCCGGTCTGCGGCGGCAGGGTTTGCAGCCAGTCGGCCAGCCGGTTTTGGGCGTGCTGCCAGTTTTCCGGGGCCGTTTCCATGCCCTGATACACCACCCCCTGATAACGTTCGCGCATTACCAGCTGACGAAACGCATGTTCACGTTCGCGCGCCCAGCGCTTACCGCTGGCGGCCGGCAGGCCGTAAAAGGCAAAGCGGTGGATGCCTTTCTCTTTCAGATGCAGAAAGGCGCTCTCCACCAGCGCCGCGTTGTCGGTGGCGATGTAATGCACCGGCGGATAGTCCTGCTCGCGATGGTAAGAGCCGCCGACGCCGACAATCGGCACGGTGACATTGCTGAGCAGGCTGGCAATGGAATCGTCGTCGTAATCGGCGATCACGCCATCACCCAGCCATTCACGGATATTCTCAATGCGGCAGCGGAAATCCTCCTCGATAAAAATATCCCAGTCTGTCTGCGAAGCCTGCAGGTATTCTCCCACCCCTTCGACCACCTGACGGTCATACACCTTGTTGGCGTTAAACAGCAGCGTAATGCGATAGCGTTTCTCTTGCATAGTGGCGCGATTCCTCAGACCTTTTGCGCATTGCATAGCACGACAGAAAAGGCAGCTGAAATTGTTTGCGCCACAGTGTGATCGCCCACGCGATTACACCCGGCGGCGCGTCGCGGTGTCCATCCAGACCGCCAGCAGCAGAATGGCCCCTTTGACGATGTACTGCCAGAAGGTGGGCACGTCCATCATGCTCATACCGTTATCCAGTGACGCCATGATGAACGCGCCCATGACAGCCCCCGCCACCGAGCCGACACCGCCCGCCAGGCTGGTGCCGCCGATCACGCAGGCGGCAATCGCATCCAGCTCTGCAATGTTCCCGGCCGACGGCGAACCGGCACCGAGGCGCGAGCTGAGAATCAGCCCGGCAATCGCCACCATCACGCCATTGATAGCAAACACGGCCAGCTTCGTGCGGGCTACGTTAATGCCGGAGAGCCGCGCCGCGTCCAGATTGCCGCCGATGGCATAAATACGCCGGCCAAAAGCGGTGCGCGTGGCAACAAACATGCCGCCCAGCAGCAGCAGCGCCAGCAGCAGCACCGGCGTCGGTACACCGCGGTAATCATTCAGCAGCCAGATGGCACCCAGGATCACCACCGCCGTGATCGCCTGACGCGCCACGGTGCCGGTCAGGGCAGGCTGCGCCAGACCCAGCTGCTGGCGGCGTAAAATCAGCCGCCACTGCCAGAACATAAACAGCGCCAGCCCGGCCACGCCGAAGCCAAACCCGACGCCGCCTGGCAGGTAGCTCTGGCCAATCTGCGACATGGCAGGGGTGGTCGGCGCGACGGTGGTGCCATCGGTAATGCCAACCAGAATGCCGCGAAACGCCAGCATGCCGGCGAGGGTGACGATAAACGACGGCACTTTGCGGTACGCAACCCACCAGCCGTTCCACATACCCAGCAGCAGGCCGAGCACCAGCGTGACCACAATGGTCAGCGGCAGCGGCCAGCCGAGCCATACGTCAAAGATGGCCGCTACGCCGCCCAGTAGGCCCATCATCGACCCCACAGAGAGATCGATCTCCGCTGAGATGATGACAAACACCATGCCTACCGCCAGAATGCCGGTGATCGCCGTCTGGCGCAGCAGGTTGGAGACGTTACGCGGACTGAGCCACGCGCCATCGGTGGTCCAGGTAAAGAACAGGGCGAGCAGCACAATCGCCCCCAGCATCACCAGCACCTGCAGATTGAGGCGGGGAAACTTGCCTGGCGAGGGCTTGCCCGGGGTACCGGACAGGCTGCGGGTACTTTCGGTTTTAAGCATAATGTTCGCTCCGCAGGGCGGCTTCCATGACCTGCTCCTGAGTCAGGTTATCGTTGATCAAATCGGCTTTGATTTGCCCTTCATGCATCACTAACACGCGGTCGCTCAGGCCCAGCACTTCCGGCAGCTCGGAGGAAATCACAATCACCGCGATGCCCTGCTGCACCAGCGCGTTAATCAGCAGATAAATCTCCTGGCGCGCGCCTACATCAATCCCGCGCGTGGGCTCATCCAGAATGAGGATTTGCGGATTAAGCAGCAGGCATTTCGCCAGAATCGCTTTCTGCTGGTTGCCGCCGCTCAGACGGCCAATGGCCAGATCCGGCGACGAGGTTTTTACCCGCAGACGGCGTATCGCCTCGTTAATCGCCTGCTGCTCATGGGCGTCATCCAGCGTGGAAAGGCGCTGCGTATACTGATCGAGCGCCGCCAGCGTGATGTTTTTGCCAACGCTCATCAGCGGCACAATGCCATCTTTTTTCCGATCTTCCGGCACCATGGCGATACCCAACGCAATCGCCGCGCGGCAATCGGTGATCCTGACCGGCTGGTCATTGATCCAGATATCGCCCTGCCAGCGACCGGGCCAGACGCCTGCCAGACACTGCACGGTTTCGGTCCGGCCCGCGCCGACTAATCCGGCGATACCGAGGATTTCACCACGCTTCAGGCTAAAGGAGACGTTGTTCACGCGGCGGATGTGGCGGTTCACCGGGTGCCACGCCGTCAGGTTTTCCACTTTCAGCACCGTCTCGCCGATCGCATGCGGCTGATGCGGATAGAGCGCGGTCAGCGCACGGCCCACCATCATGGTGATGATGTCATCCTCGCTCAGCCCGGCCGCCGGTCGCGTGGCGATATGCTGACCATCGCGAATCACGCACACGGTGTCGGAGATGGCTTTCACTTCATTCAGCTTATGAGAGATGTAGATGCAGGCGATGCCGTGCTCACGCAGGTTGCGGATAATGCTGAGCAACACCTCGGTTTCCTGCTCCGTCAGCGAAGAGGTTGGCTCGTCCAGAATCAGCAGCCGCACCTGCTTGTTCAGCGCCCGGGCAATCTCTACCAGCTGCTGCTGACCCAGGCCCAGTTCGCCCACCCGGGTCTCCGGCCGCACGTCCAGCCTGACCCGCTCCAGCAGCTGCTGGCAGCGCAGCGTCATGGTTTCGTCATCCACCAGGCCAAAGCGCCCCAGCTCAGCGCCAAGGAAAATGTTCTCCATCACCGTCAGCTGCCGCACCAGCGCCAGCTCCTGATGAATGATCACAATCCCTTTGCGCTCCATGTCGCGAATGGTCTGCGCCTGCAGGCGATCGCCGGCAAAATAAATCTCGCCGTCGAAGTCACCGTGCGGGTAAAGCCCGCACAGGATTTTCATCAGCGTGGATTTACCTGAACCGTTCTCACCGCACAGTGACATCACTTCACCGGCTTCCAGCCGCAGGTTTACCGCATCCAGCGCTTTTACTGCGCCGAAACGCTTGGTGATGTTGTTCATTTCCAGCAGCATCGGTGTGCTCCTTCGCGGATGACGCGCTTAGAGTTCGCTCTGTTTGTGGAAGCCGTCTTTCACCACGGTGCTCTGAATATTGTCTTTATTAACCGGGATCGGCTTCAGCAGGCGTGAAGGCACCTCTTTCAGGCCGTTATTGAGTTTGCTGTTGCTGGACGGGGTCTGGCCGTCGCCAAGTTCCACCGCAATTTTCGCCGCTTCTGTGGCAAGTTCGGTGATCGGTTTGTAAACCGTCATGGTTTGCGTGCCGTTCATGATGCGTTTGATGGCGGCGAGGTCGGCATCCTGGCCGGAAATGGCCACTTTGCCTGCCAGCCCCTGCGCGCTCAGCGCCTGGATGGCCCCGCCGGCGGTGGCATCGTTCGAGGCCACGACCGCATCAATATGGTTGCTGTTGGCGGTCAGCGCGTTTTCCATGATTTTCAAAGCATTCTCCGGCAGCCAGGCATCAACCCACTGATCGCCGACGATTTTAATACTGCCGTTATCAATGTAAGGCTTCAGCACTTTCATCTGGCCGGCGCGGAACAGGCGGGCATTATTGTCCACCGGCGATCCGCCCATTAAAAAGTAGTTGCCCTTCGGCACCTGCTTCACAATACTTTCCGCCTGCAGCTCGCCCACTTTTTCATTATCAAATGAGATATAAAAATCAATATCGGCGTTATTTATCATGCGGTCATAGGCTAATACTTTAATCCCTTCACGTTTCGCTTCGGCAACGACATTACTTAATACCTGACCGTTATAAGGAATGATCACCAGCACATCGACACCGCGATTGATCATATTCTCAATCTGCGAAATCTGCGTCTCTTCATTGCCATTCGCGGACTGCACAAATACTTTTGCCCCGGCGGTTTCTGCCTGTTTTACAAAGATATCGCGGTCTTTCTGCCAGCGCTCCAGACGTAAATCATCGATCGCCATGCCGATTTTCACTTCTTTCGCCACGCCAGCGTGGCTGAACAGGGCCAGCGCAGCGCTGAGGGCTAACAGCGTGTGTTTCATTTTCATCATGGTCATCCTGTAGGTTGAGGCTATTGTCGTTGTAAGGCTATGAACCAGGCGGATGAATTGTTGACCCGACACGACGGCAACATCAATTACTGATTTTTATCCTGCTATTACGTTTTTTTGTTTATTTCCTATTCTTTGAGCGCGATCGATATTTTGACGTAACGGCGGGTAAGGCTTGTCCGCGCACTGTGTCGCGCGCCGCAATGAAATAAATACATGGATTTGCGAGCTGCCGCACAAATAATAATTATCTTAAGTTGAGTGTGAAATATCGTAATTGAGCCGGGCCGTCACGCATCCGCAATATAACGCTTCACTGCTGACCATTCGGGTCTGATGCTAAGGAGCACACCATGCACGCTTATTTCGACCAGCTTGAGCGCGTTCGTTATGAAGGGGCGAAAACCACCAATGCGCTGGCGTTTCGCCACTACAACCCGCAGGAAGTGATTCTGGGGAAAACCATGGCGGAGCATCTGCGCTTTGCCGCCTGCTACTGGCACACCTTCTGCTGGAACGGTGCCGATATGTTTGGCGTCGGTGCCTTTGACCGGCCGTGGCAGAAGCACGGCGATGCGCTGCAGCTGGCAAAGCAGAAAGCGGATGTGGCGTTTGAGTTTTTCTACAAGCTGAACGTGCCTTACTACTGCTTCCACGATGTGGACGTGGCACCGGAAGGTGATTCGCTGCACAGCTACCGCGAAAATCTGGCACAGATGACCGATAAATTGCTGGAAAAACAGCAGGAAACCGGTGTCAGATTGCTGTGGGGCACCGCCAACTGCTTTACCCACCCGCGCTATGCGGCCGGGGCGGCAACCAGCCCGGATCCGGAAATTTTTGCCTGGGCCGCCAGCCAGGTCTGCAGCGCCATGCAGGCGACGCAAACGCTGGGCGGGGAAAACTACGTGCTGTGGGGCGGCCGTGAAGGCTACGAGACCCTGCTGAACACCGATCTGCGCCAGGAGCGTGAGCAGATTGGCCGCTTCATGCAGATGGTGGTGGAGCACAAGCACAAAATCGGCTTCCAGGGCATGCTGCTGATTGAACCGAAACCGCAGGAACCCACCAAACATCAGTACGATTATGACGTGGCCACGGTGTACGGCTTCCTGAAACAGTTTGGTCTGGAGAAAGAGATCAAGGTGAACGTGGAAGCCAACCACGCCACGCTGGCCGGCCATTCGTTCCATCATGAAATCGCGACGGCGATTGCGCTGGGTATCTTTGGCTCGATTGACGCGAACCGCGGCGACAGCCAGTGCGGCTGGGATACCGACCAGTTCCCCAACAGCGTGGAAGAGAATACGCTGGTGATGTATGAGATCCTCAAGGCCGGGGGCTTTACCACCGGCGGCCTGAATTTTGACGCCAAAGTGCGCCGCCAGAGCACGGATAAATACGATCTGTTTTATGGTCACATTGGCGCGATGGACACGATGGCCCTGGCACTGAAAGTGGCGGCGCGTATTGTCAGCGACGGTGAGCTGGATAAACGCGTTGCGCAGCGCTACAGCGGCTGGAATGGCGAGTTCGGCCAGCAAATTCTGAAAGGCGAGTTTTCACTTGCCGCGCTGGCCGCGCATGCTCAGCAACAGCAGCTGAATCCGCAGCATCGCAGCGGACGCCAGGAGCAGCTGGAAAACCTGGTAAACCGCTATCTTTATGATTTCTGACCCTTCAGGAGCATGGCATGGTTATCGGCATTGATTTAGGGACGTCTGGCGTCAAAGTGGTGCTGCTGGATGCCGCGGGGCAGGTGCAGGCAAGTGCCAGTGCCCCGCTGCAGGTGTCGCGCCCGCATCCGCTGTGGAGCGAGCAGGACCCGGAGAGCTGGTGGCAGGCCACCGATCGGGCCATGCAGGCGCTGGCGCAGCAGCACGATCTCAGCGCCGTAGCGGCCATCGGTTTCAGCGGCCAGATGCACGGCGCCACGCTGCTGGACGCCAGCCATCGCGTGCTGCGCCCGGCCATGCTATGGAACGACGGGCGCAGCGCCGCGCAGTGCCATGAACTGGAGCAGCGGGTGGCCGCTGCGCGTCAGATCACCGGTAACCTGATGATGCCCGGCTTCACCGCGCCCAAAGTGTTGTGGGTGCAGCAGCACGAGCCGGAGATCTTTGCCCGGGTGGCCAAAGTGCTGCTGCCGAAAGACTATCTGCGCTGGCGGATGAGCGGCGACTTTGCCACCGACATGTCGGATGCGGCGGGCACGCTGTGGCTGGATGTGGCGCAGCGCGACTGGAGCGACGTAATGCTGGATGCCTGCGGGCTGGATCGCCGCCATATGCCGCAGCTCTGCGAAGGCAATCAGATCACCGGCACCCTGCTGCCGGATATCGCTGCGCGCTGGGGAATGGCACCGGTGCCGCTGGTGGCGGGCGGTGGCGACAATGCCGCCGGCGCCGTGGGCGTGGGCATGGTGGCGCCGGGGCAGGGAATGCTGTCGCTCGGCACCTCCGGTGTCTATTTTCTCGTCAGCGAGGGCTACCTCAGTAACCCGCAGCGTGCCGTGCACAGCTTCTGTCACGCACTGCCGCAGCGCTGGCATCTGATGTCCGTCATGCTGAGCGCGGCCGCCTGTCTTGACTGGGCAGCCGCGCTGACCGGTTGTGACGACGTGCCGCATCTGCTGGCAGAAGCGGAAAGCGCCCGTGACGCTACGCCGCTGCCTCTCTTTCTGCCGTACCTCTCCGGTGAGCGAACGCCCCATAACAATCCGCAGGCGCAGGGGACCTTCTTTGGCCTGACGCATCAGCACGGCCGGCCGGAGCTGGCTCGCGCGGTACTGGAGGGCGTAGGCTTTGCGCTGGCGGAAGGCATGGACGCGGTGCATGAGTGTGGTGTCCGGCCGCAGACGGTGATGCTGATTGGCGGCGGTGCGCGCAGCGCGTACTGGCGACAGATGCTGGCGGACATCAGCGGGCTGACGCTGGACTACTGCCACGGTGGCGAAGTGGGGCCGGCGCTGGGCGCGGCGCGGCTGGCACAGCAGGCGCTCGATCCGGACACGCCTTTGCCGGTGCCGCAACTGGCGCAGCGGCATCAGCCCGACGCCGCGCGCTGTCAGGCATACCAGCCGCGTCGTGCGCTGTTTGCCCGCCTGTATCAGCAGCTGCTGCCGCTGATGTCCTGATTTGACCGCCTGATGGCCGGGAAAGGGCGTGAAAGTGCAGCTTACCTGAGTATGATGAGGGGCAGTGCGGCATAACCTATGGCCGGATCGGGCAGCGATACTCCGCCCGCCGGCGAAAAGCCGCACACCGCTTATCACTCAGGAGCCGCTATGCCACAGCCCGTCTATTTCCTTGTTTTGCCTGGCGTGATGGCGCTTGACCTCACCGGCCCGGCGGAAACCCTGCAGCTGGCCGGCGGACATTTTTCCCTGCACTACATCGGCCCGCAGCCCGCTGTACGCTGTTCCACCGGCATGACGCTGGCGGACATTGCACCGCTGCCCGCGCAGTTGCCGGACAACAGTCTGCTGCTGGTGCCCGGCGTGTGCGATTCCCGCGTCTGGCTGGATACGCCAGCGGCAACCGCCGCGCGTCACTGGCTGCGTCAGCAGCACAGCGCCATCCACAGCCAGCGCATCACGCTGGTCTGCATCTGTTCCGGGGCGCTGCTGGCAGCGCAGGCGGGATTGCTTGATGGTGTGGCCTGCACCACCCATCATGATGTGCTGTCACGACTAAGGGCCGCCGCACCGGCGGCGCGGGTAAAAGAGAATCGGGTGTTCGTTGAGCATCAGGGCATCTGGACCAGCGCCGGCATTACCGCCGGTATCGATCTGGCGCTGCACTTGATTAATCGTCTGTGCGGCGCGCCGCAGGCGCTGGCGGTGGCGCGGGAAATGGTGGTGTGGTTCCGCCGCGCCGGCGACGATCCGCAGCTGTCGCCGTGGCTGCGCTATCGCCATCATTTGCATCCGGCGCTTCACCGGGCGCAGGACGCGCTGATTGCCCATCCTGAACATGACTGGTCGCTGGACGCGCTGGCGCAGCGGGCGCATGTCAGCGCTCGGCACCTGACGCGGCTGTTTCGTCAGCATCTCGGGATTAGCGTGCGCGAATACCATGAACAGCTGCGTCTGGGGATTGCGCGGCAGCGTCAGCAACAGGGCGAGGCGGCGGAAAAAGCCGCGCTGGCGGCCGGATTCTCCTCGGCACGTCAGCTGCGGCGGGCGCGACAGCGCTGGGACGATCAGCTCACCAGATGACGTTTATCCAGGCGCTGTAACAGCATGGCCAGCAGCAGGCTGCCGGCCAGCGTCGCGCCGAAGATCCACGGCAGATCCAGCCACGGACGCGACATGTCATCGTAGTGATGGGTGCGCAGATAGTGGATAAACAGCGCGTGGAAGCCGTAAACCGGCAGCGAATAGCGGGACACCGTGGCCAGCAGCGGCAGCGGGCGGCTGTTTAGCACATTTTTAAACAGCACCAGCAGGCTGATGGCGGCGATAAACACCAGCGGCCCGTTATACAGATACCAGGTGTCATTGAACGCGCCATTGATCTTCAGCAGCTGCCGGGTGCCCAGCGCAATGCCTGCCACGCAGGCGATAAAACCCAGCCCGGCCAGCCAGCTGACGCCACGTTTTTGCGTCTCCATACAGCCGATCGCCCGGCCCAGCAGCGCATACAGCAGGTAGTAGATGCTGTCGCCGCTGACATAGAGGTTAACCGGCAGCCAGTGGAACGGCCCCAGTGACTGGCTGACAGTATTGGGATTTGCAATCACCGCCAGCACCATCACCAGCATCACCACATAGCGCGGCCGGACGCTTTTTACCTGAATCAGCGGGGAAAGCAGGTAGATACCGATAATGGCGAAGAAAAACCACAGGTGGTAGAACACCGGTTTTTGCAGCAGTTTCAGCAGCGAGCGGCCTTCGCTGATCGGCGTCAGCCAGGTGATATAGGCCAGCGCCACGGCGCTGTAGAACAGCAGGCACAGCACGATGCGCAGCAAATGCCGTCCCTGCGCGCTGCGTTCACCAAAGAACAGGTAGCCTGAAATCATAAAAAACAGCGGCACGCAGACGCGCGATGCGGCATTGAGCACATTAGCGACATCCCAGCTAAGGCCGGTGACAGCGGTCGGGCCAGTGATATACCAGGTGGTGGTGTGAATGACGATCACCATCAGGCAGGCGACCGCACGTAAGTTATCTATCCAGCTAATCTTTTGTGACATCTCTTCCTCATGGGTCCGGCGTGCGCAGCAAGAGTAGCCACTGCGCTGCACGTCAACAACCCGCGCGGCGGTAATTCAGATCACTCTGTTAAACCAACCCTCACCCGCGCGCGGCGCGGCAGGATTTCCGGCTGCACAATGCGCGGTCAAAGGGTATACTGTCGGACTCTTTTTAAATCCACCCGTATCGCGTGCGAATTCAACATGCAAAAGTTTGATACCAAGACCTTTCAGGGCCTGATCCTGACCTTGCAGGATTACTGGGCGCGTCAGGGCTGCACCATTGTCCAACCGCTGGACATGGAAGTGGGCGCTGGCACTTCACACCCTATGACTTGTCTGCGTGCTATCGGGCCTGAGCCGATGGCGAGCGCGTATGTGCAGCCGTCACGCCGTCCAACCGATGGCCGCTACGGCGAAAACCCGAACCGTTTACAGCATTACTACCAGTTCCAGGTAGTGATCAAGCCAAACCCGGACAACCTGCAGGAGCTGTACCTGGGTTCGCTGAAAGAGCTGGGTATCGATCCTACCGTGCACGACATCCGCTTCGTAGAAGACAACTGGGAAAACCCGACGCTGGGTGCCTGGGGTCTTGGCTGGGAAGTGTGGCTGAACGGCATGGAAGTGACGCAGTTCACCTACTTCCAGCAGGTGGGCGGCCTGGAGTGTAAGCCGGTTACCGGCGAAATCACCTACGGTCTGGAGCGTCTGGCGATGTACATCCAGGGCGTCGACAGCGTTTACGATCTGACCTGGAGCGACGGTCCGTTCGGCAAAACCACCTATGGCGATGTGTTCCACCAGAACGAAGTGGAACAGTCGACCTATAACTTCGAATACGCGGACGTGGATTTCCTGTTCAGCTGCTTTGAGCAGTATGAAAAAGAAGCCCAGCAGCTGCTGGCGCTGGAAAAACCGCTGCCGCTGCCGGCGTATGAGCGCATCCTGAAGGCGGCACACAGCTTTAACCTGCTGGATGCCCGCAAGGCGATCTCCGTGACCGAGCGCCAGCGTTACATCCTGCGTATCCGCACCCTGACGAAAGCCGTGGCCGAAGCCTATTACGCCTCCCGCGAGGCGCTCGGCTTCCCTATGTGCAACCGTAATAAGTAAGAGGCAGCCATGACCGATAAAACTTTCCTGGTGGAAATTGGCACCGAAGAGTTGCCTCCGAAAGCCCTGCGCACGCTGGCGGAAGCCTTTGCGGCGCACTTCACCGCTGAGCTGGACAGCGCCGGCCTGGCGCACGGCGAAGTCAGCTGGTTTGCTGCACCGCGTCGTCTGGCGCTGAAAGTGGCAGCAATGGCGGCCGCCCAGCCGGATCGCGAAGTAGAAAAACGTGGCCCGGCGATTGCCGCAGCGTTTGACGCGGACGGTAATGCGACCAAAGCTGCCGAAGGCTGGGCGCGCGGCAACGGCATTACCGTGGATCAGGCTGAACGCCTGAGCACGGACAAAGGCGAATGGCTGGTGCATCGTGCGCTGGTCAAAGGTGAAAGCGCGCAGGCGCTGCTGCCGGCCATGGTCGCGACGGCGCTGAGCAAGCTGCCGATCCCTAAACTGATGCGCTGGGGAGCCAGCGACGTGCAGTTCGTGCGTCCGGTCCACACCGTCACGCTGCTGCTGGGCGACGAGCTGATTCCTGCCACCCTGCTGGGCGTGCAGTCCGATCGCGTGATTCGCGGTCACCGCTTTATGGGCGAGCAGACGCTGTCGCTGGATAATGCCGATCAGTATCCGCAGCTGCTGCAGGAGCGCGGCAAAGTGGTGGCGGATTTCGCCACGCGTAAAGCCAAAATCAAAGCTGACGCGGAAGCGGCAGCCCGGCAGCTCGGCGGCACCGCCGATCTGAGTGACAGCCTGCTGGAAGAAGTGGCTTCGCTGGTCGAGTGGCCGGTGGTGCTCACCGCCAGATTCGAAGAGAAGTTCCTTGCCGTGCCGGCTGAAGCGCTGGTTTACACCATGAAAGGTGATCAGAAGTACTTCCCGGTCTATGGCGCTGACGGCAAGCTGCTGCCGCACTTCATTTTTGTCACCAACATTGAATCCCGCGATCCGCAGCAGATCATCGCCGGTAACGAGAAGGTGGTGCGTCCGCGTCTGGCGGATGCCGAGTTCTTCTTCAACACCGACCGCAAAAAGCGCCTGGAAGATAACCTGCCGCGGCTGGAGACAGTGCTGTTCCAGAAAGAGCTGGGCACGCTGCGTGACAAAACCGACCGCATTCAGGCGCTGGCAGGCTGGATCGCCGCGCAGATTGGCGCCGACGTGAATCACGCCACCCGTGCCGGTCTGCTGTCCAAATGTGACCTGATGACCAACATGGTGTTCGAGTTCACCGACACGCAGGGCGTGATGGGGATGCACTATGCCCGTCATGATGGCGAAGCAGAAGACGTCGCGGTTGCGCTGAATGAGCAGTATCAGCCGCGTTTTGCCGGTGACGATCTGCCTTCCAGCCCGGTGGCCTGTGCGGTAGCCATTGCGGACAAAATGGATACCCTCGCGGGCATCTTCGGCATTGGCCAGCATCCGAAAGGGGATAAAGACCCGTTCGCGCTGCGGCGTGCGGCGCTGGGCGTGCTGCGCATTATCGTTGAGAAGAACCTGCCGCTGGATCTGCAAACGCTGACCGAAGAAGCGGTGCGTCTCTACGGCAGCAAACTGAGCAACGCCAGCGTGGTGGACGATGTCATCGACTTTATGCTGGGGCGTTTCCGCGCCTGGTATCAGGAAGAGGGCCACAGCGTCGATACCATTCAGGCCGTGCTGGCGCGTCGTCCAACCCGTCCGGCGGATTTCGATGCCCGCATGAAAGCGGTATCGCACTTCCGGACGCTGGACGCAGCGGCGGCACTGGCGGCAGCGAACAAGCGCGTCTCTAACATCCTGGCGAAAGCCAGTGAACCGCTGAATGACAGCGTGCAGGCTTCGCTGCTGAAAGAGAATGCCGAAATCCAGCTGGCGACCTTTGTCACGGCTCTCGGTGACAAACTGCAGCCGTATTTTGCGGAAGGTCGTTATCAGGACGCGCTGGTGGAACTGGCTCAGCTGCGCGAAGCGGTGGACAACTTCTTCGACAACGTGATGGTGAATGCGGATGACGAAGCCGTGCGTATCAACCGCCTGACCCTGCTGGCGCAGCTGCGTCAGCTGTTCCTGCAGGTGGCGGATATTTCCCTGCTGCAGTAAGCGGTCTGCGACATCAACAAGGGGCGATGATTCGCCCCTTTTTTATTGCCGCTTTCAGCGGGCGGTCGCGGTGAAAAGCCGTTCGTCGCGCAGCAGATGATCGTTACCGCGCCGGCGGGTAAAGCCGCTGCGGTCAAAAAATTCCAGAATCTGCACGGCCACTTTGCGGCCGGTGCCAAGCTGATTGCGGAAATCGGCGGCGCTGGTGCTGCCGCCCTGGGCGGCACGCTGGCGTATCAGATCGGCGAAGATCTGGATCTGCTCGCTGCGGTAGTAGCGATCGCGCACGATCGCGGTGAGATGACCAAGGCGCGCGGCGGTCAGCAGCAGGCTGCGGATGGTCTCTTCATCCTGCTGCAGCGCGGTGGCAATGTCCCGCACCCACAGCGGCTGGTCACCAAACAGCGGCGCCACCTGCTGCCACAGCGCCGTTTCCTGCGCGCTAAAGTGCGGTTCAAAGTCGGGCAGATGCAGCCAGCCGTTTTTCTGCTGCAGCTGACCCTGCGCCAGCGCCTGGTCGATCAGCGCCAGCACCAGCCCGGCGGGCTGATCCGGCAGCGCCACGCGCCGCAGGCGATCGTAGCCGATACCCGGCAGCTCCGGATGATGCTGGTGAAAATGCGCCAGCGCCGCCAGTAACCGCTGCTGCCAGTCGCTGCTCTGAGCGGCATCCATCAGCATGCTGCCCAGCCGTACCGGCGCGATATCCGTCAGCAGCGCGTCCAGCGCCGGTGCGGTGAGCTGGTGTGCCCAGGCAAAATCCGCAGACGGCACCGGCTGGTGGCTGAGATGCGCGCGCAGGCTGCTGCCTTCGTCCGTGGCCGCGGCCAGCTGCCGCAGCCAGCTCAGGTAAGCCGGTTGCCGCTTGCCGCGCTTTTTGCTGTTGAGCAGCAGTACGCGCCCGGCGCCCAGCGAGTGCTGCGCATTGCTGTCGCGGATAATCAGCCGGTCCTGCTCTGCCAGCCACAGCGGTGCATTCAGCACCAGTTCTGCCAGCCCGTCCTCCAGCAGCGTCAGGCGACCGGTAACGTGACTGGCGGCATGGTGGATATGCACCGGCTGCGAGGCGCTTTTCAGGGGCTGCAGCAGATGCAGCGCGACAATCAGCCGCTGTGTGCCTTCTGGCTGCGGCTGTTGCAGCAGCCAGTCGCCCCGGCAAAGCTGCGCTTTTTCCACCTCACCGGCGATATTCAGGGCAATACGCTGGCCGGCCTGTGCCCGGCTGACAGGCTGATTCTGGGCATGCAGCGCCCGCACGCGCAGCGGCACATTCAGACGGCTGAGCCACAGGCTATCGCCGACGCTGACCTCGCCGCCCAGCGCTGTGCCGGTTACCACCAGACCGGTGCCCTTCAGGGTAAACGCGCGGTCGATGGCAAGACGGAAGCGGCGACGGCGATCGTATGCCGGTGGCGTCAGGCCGTTGAGGTGCTCGCGCAGCGCGTCGATGCCCTGGCCGGTGTGGCTGCTGGTGACAAACTGCGGCGCGTCAGGCCAGCCAAGCGCTTGTGTCAGCTGTGCCACCTGCTGTTGCACCTCCGCAATGCGCGCGTTCTCTGCGCGATCGGCTTTGGTGAAGGCCACGCTGAGCGGGGGCTGACCGGCAAGGCTGAGCAGCTGCAGGTGTTCGCGCGTCTGCGGCATAATCCCGTCGTCGCAGGCAACCACCAGCAGTGCGTGATGAATGCCGCCGATCCCGGCGAGCATGTTGGCCAGAAATTTTTCATGGCCCGGCACGTCAATAAACCCCAGCGTATGACCGGCTGGCTGCGGCCAGTAGGCATAGCCGAGATCGATAGTCATGCCGCGCCGCTGCTCTTCCGGCAGCCGATCGGCATTGATGCCGGTCAGCGCCTGTAACAGCGCGGTCTTGCCGTGGTCAACGTGTCCTGCGGTCGCGATAATCATGGTACTAATGCCTGAATCAGTGCGGCTTCGTCATCAAGGCAGCGTAAATCAAGCCACAGCCTGCCCTCCTGAATACGGCCAATCACCGGCCGTGCCAGCGTGCGCCAGCGCTGTGCCAGTGTCTGCAGTTCACTGCCGTGGCCACTGTGCGGCGTAAAGGTAATAGCAAAGCCCGGCAGGCGGTCAACCGGCAGCGATCCGCTGCCGATCTGTGATGAACAGGGGGCGATCGCCACAGCAAACTGCGCACCCCACGCCTGTTCCAGTGCGGGCATCAGACGTTCTGCCTGCTGCAGAATCTCATGAGCAGGGCGCGTCAGCAGGCGCAGCGTGGGCAGCGCCTCCTGCAGCGTCTCCGGCTGGCGGTAGAGCTGCAGCGTGGCTTCCAGCGCGGCCAGCGTCATTTTATCAACGCGCAGGGCGCGTTTAAGCGGGTGCTGCTGCAGCTGGTCGATCAGCGCTTTTTTGCCCACGATGATTCCGGCCTGCGGGCCACCCAGCAGTTTATCGCCGGAGAAACTCACCAGGCTTACGCCCGCCGCAATCAGCTGCTGCGGCATCGGTTCTGCGGGCAGGCCGTAAGCGGTCATATCGATTAAGGAGCCGCTGCCAAGATCGCTGATGACCGGCAACTGATGCGCCTCGCCCAGCGTGACCAGCTCCTGTTCTGTTACCGCATGGGTAAAGCCCTGGATCTGGTAATTGCTGGTGTGCACTTTCATCAGCAGGCCCGTGTGTTCACCGATGGCGGCACGGTAATCTTTGAGGTGGGTACGATTGGTGGTGCCGACTTCCACCAGCTGGCAGCCCGCCTGGCGCATGACGTCAGGAATGCGAAATGCACCACCAATCTCCACCAGCTCGCCGCGCGACATCACCACTTCGCGTCCCGCGGCGAGTGTGGCGAGCATCAGCAGCACGGCGGCCGCGTTATTGTTTACGATGCAGGCCGCCTCCGCCCCGGTCAGCTCGCACAGCAGCGCGCTGACGGCGCGATCGCGATGGCCGCGCGCGGCGTCGTCCAGCGCATACTCCAGCGTCACCGGCTGACGCAGACAGGCGGTCACCGCCGCGATTGCGCGGTCGCTGAGCACGGCCCGGCCAAGATTGGTGTGCAGCACGGTGCCGGTCAGATTAAACACCGGGCGCAGGGCGCTGCGCTGCTGCCGCTGCGCGCGGCGTATCGCCTCCTGCGGCCAGTTTTCATGCCAGTCGGGCAGGGCGTGCTGGCGCTGAATATGTTCGCGCGCTTCCTGCTGCAACTGACGCAGCAGGCGGGTAAGAAAAGCGTTGCCGGTTTCGGCGATGAGCGGCTGCAGATGCGGATCGCGCAGCAGGGTATCAATAGCGGGTAACTGACTGTACAGATTCTTCATCGGCAACTTAGCTGGCTGGCGGTACGGTACGGGCAAAGCTTTCCCGCTCGAACAGGCTCTGTGCCAGCCTGACCAGCGCCGGACGGTTAACGCACCAGTTGGGCAGCACGCGACGGAAATTGAGATAACCCAGCATACAGCCGGTGGCGATATCGGCCAGATTCAGCGTATCGCTGCCGAGCAGTTCGCCCTGGGCAGCCGCGGTTTCCAGCGCATCCAGGCCGCGCTGAATTTTTTCCCGGTTGCGCAGCAGCACCTCTTCTGACTGCTGATCGCCCGGGCGCATTTGCTCACGTACGATCACGAGCGCCGCATCGCTGATGCCGTCAGCCAGCTTTTCCAGCTGGCATACCTGCAGCGCCTGCAGCGGATCGGCAGGCAGCATCGCAGGGGCCTCACCGCGCAGTTCAATCGCCTGCGCGATGATAGCGGAGTCGAACCAGGTCAGCTGCTGATCATCGACCAGCGCCGGCACTTTGCCCAGCGGATTGTATTGCAGGACAGGGCTGTCTTCGCTCCACGGAGAGTGGTTGACGAACTCAAACACCAGGCCTTTTTCCAGCAGAATCACTGAAATTTTTCGCACAAACGGGCTGGTATAACTGCCAATCAGTTTCATTAGAGCCTCCGTGATGAAGGAGTGTGGTGTAGGGGCGTCACCGTCGCCATACCGCGCAACCTGGTAACCACAGGGGTGGCAGGGTGCGTCTTTATCCGTGCCAGCCCGGGCGGTTACTCGCCGGGAAACATAAACGGGTTCAGGCTGCTGCGTGCAAATCCTTCCTGCTCCATGCGGGCATCCAGCACCAGCGAAGCCAGGTCGTCCGCCACAGGTTCAATCGCCGGATCGTTTTCCTGGTAGAGCATCTTCAGGTAGGTGCCACAATCGCCGCAGCTTTCGGCTTTGACCGCTGCTTTTTCACTGTCCAGCGACCAGTAGTGCAGATCGCGTGTTTGCTCGCAGTTGGAGCACTTGCTGCGCACCACGTACCATTCGCTTTCACACAGATTGCAGTGCAGATAGCGCAGGCCCTGCTGGCCGATATCCATATGCACCACGCTGGTCACCGGCACGCTGGCGCACACCGGACAAAACTGGCGATGCTCGCCGTATTCGGCGCGCGCTTTGCCAGGGATCATGGCGGCCATCTGCGCCCAGTACACCGAGAGCGCAGCCCAGATAAACGGCGCTTTATCACTGCTGACCTGCGCAAACTCGCCCGCCAGCAGCGCGCTGGCCAGCGTTTCCAGTTCGCTGGAAGAGGCTTTTTCCAGATTCTCCAGCACTGCCAGCGCCTGACCGCTCATCTCCGGTTTCAGCTCCGCGATCAGCGAATGCAGCAGGCGCTGCCAGTGCGCATCACGCGGGTAGTGATGAATATCAAGCGGCGGTTTGCCCTGCGCGGCGCTTTCGGCCAGACGCGGCCGCAAATCCAGCTGCAGCGGATGGTCATACAGCACGATCTCCTGCGCCTGGGCAATCACGGCGGCAAAGCGCAGATAATCGCCCAGCGGATTTTTCGCCGCCAGCTCGCGCAAACGCGCCGCCCGGCGACTGTAGAGATTTTTCAGCCGGGGAAAAAGTAACGGCGGAATCTGCTCCGCCGTGCTTTTATCGCTCTTCTCCAGCTGGTCCTGCGGGATGATGCGAATACTCATCAGGGGCGTTTTTCCTGTTGTGTGTGGCGTTGACGCTGCTCGCGATACCAGCGCGGGTGATGTTTCTTCGCCCACGCAGCCGGCACCCAGCCCTCAACCATGGCGGTAATGGTGCCCTTGACCCACAGAGCCGCATAAATGTGCACCATAATCACCACGATCAAGGCCACAGCCGAGACCGAATGCACCACCAGAGCGGCGCGAATCAGCGGAATAGTGAAGGCACCGGCGAAGTATGGACGCCAGATAACAATTCCGCTCGCCAGCAGCAAAACTAAGCTGATGATAGCAGCCCAGAACACACACTTCTGCCCGAAGTTGTATTTGCCGGTATCGCCGACCTCCTCGTTACGCACAATTTTGTGAATATTTTTCGCCCACATCAGGTCTTCGCGGTTGATCAGGTTTTGTTTCCAGTAGCGTAAGAACATGATGATAAAGGCGGCAAACATCACTACCCCGACAAACGGGTGCAGAATGCGCGCCAGCTGCGGCGTGCCCAGTACGTGCATCAGCCAGTTAAACGACGGAAAAAAGAAACCCAGTCCGCTCAGCGCGGCAAACACAAAACAGAACGCCACAATCCAGTGATTGATGCGTTCCGGTGCGCTGTAACGCACCAGACGATCGCGCTTTTTCATTATTTGCGCTCCTCTTTTTTGTGCAGCTCTTCGTCCTCGTCCTCATCGACCCGGTTCGGGCCCACGCCGACATAATGGAACACCGAGGCGGCAAAGGTGGCCGCAAAGCCGATCGCCGCCAGCGGTTTCCAGATCCCTTTCCAGAACGTCACCGCCGGGCTGATGCTGGGGTTGTCCGGCAGGCCGTGGTACAGCTGCGGCTTATTGGCGTGATGCAGAACATACATCACGTGTGTGCCGCCCACGCCTTCCGGATCGTACAGCCCGGCATTGGCGTAACCGCGCGTATTCAGTTCGGCAACGCGCTCAGCAGCCAGCGCCTGCATATCACTTTTACTGCCAAAGTGAATTGCCCCGGTCGGGCAGGTTTTTACGCACGCCGGTTCCTGACCGACGTTGACACGATCGACGCACAGCGTGCATTTATACACGCGGTTGTCCTCTTTATTCAGACGCGGGACATCGAACGGACAGCCGGCAATGCAGTAGCCGCAGCCGATGCACTGTTCTGACTGAAAATCGACGATGCCGTTTGCATACTGAATAATCGCGCCTTCGGACGGGCAGGCCTTCAGGCAGCCGGGATCGGCGCAGTGCATGCAGCCATCCTTGCGGATAAGCCACTCCAGCTTGCCGTTCTCCTCCACCTCAGAAAAGCGCATCACCGTCCAGGATTTGGCGGTCAGATCAGCCGGGTTGTCATACACCCCGACGTTATGTCCCACCTCATCGCGAATGTCGTTCCACTCTGAACACGCGACCTGACAGGCCTTGCAGCCGATACAGGTGGTCACGTCGATCAGCTTCGCCACTTCCTGCTGATGGTTACGCGCCTGCGGGGCAGGCGTGAAACCGTTGGTGGCGGAGCGGCGGATAATGTCCTGTGATTGATAAGCCATAGTCGTTCTCCGTTACACCTTCTCGACGTTAACCAGGAACGCCTTAAACTCCGGCGTCTGCGTGTTGGCATCACCGACAAACGGCGTCAGGGTATTGGCGATAAAGCCTTTCTTCGCCACGCCCTGATAGCCCCAGTGAATCGGAATGCCGATGGTTTCCACGGTCTTACCGTCCACCTGCAGCGGACGGATACGCTTGGTCACCACCGCTTTGGCTTTGATATAACCGCGATTCGAACTGACTTTCACCGTATCGCCCTGGGCGATGCCCAGCTTCTGCGCCAGCTTTTCACCGATCTCAACAAACTGCTCCGGCTGTGCAATGGCGTTCAGCCGGGCGTGTTTGGTCCAGTAGTGGAAATGCTCGGTAAGGCGATAGGTGGTGCCGACATACGGGAACTGCTCCGCTTTGCCCATCGCAGCCAGATCGTCCTTAAACACGCGCGCCGCCGGGTTTGAGACCACGTTCGGGTGCAGCGGGTTAGTGCCAAGCGGCGTTTCAAACGGTTCGTAGTGTTCCGGGAACGGTCCTTCGGCCATTTTGTCGAGCGCAAACAGGCGACCCATGCCTTCCGGCTGCATAATGAACGGGCCGACATTGCTGCCCGGCGCGGCCGCGCTGTAGTCCGGCACATCCATGCCGCCCCACTTGCTGCCATCCCATTTCAGGATCTGCCGGCGCGCATCCCACGGGTTGCCCTGCGGATCGGCGGAGGCGCGGTTATAAAGAATGCGGCGGTTAAGCGGCCACGCCCAGCTCCAGTTCAGGGTGTTGCCCAGCCCGGAAGGATCGGTGTTGTCGCGGCGCGCCATCTGGTTGCCTTCCGGCGTCCAGCTGCCGGCAAAAATCCAGCAGCCGCTGCTGGTGGAACCGTCATCTTTCAGATGGGCAAAGGTACTGAGCTGCTGGCCTTTTTTCACCAGCACGGTGCCTTTGTCATCCACGATATCCGTCAGCGCCTTGCCGTTGCTCTCCATTGCCACTTCTTCCGGCGCAGGGTTTTCCGGCGTCAGATAGTTCCAGCTCATGTTCAGCACCGGATCGGGCAGTGCACCGCCTTCACGGGCGTACATTTCACGCAGGCGCAGATAGATACCGGCAAGGATTTCACCGTCATTTCGCGCTTCACCGGGTGCGTCCTGACCTTTGTAGTGCCACTGCAGCCAGCGGCCGGAGTTAACGATTGAACCATTCTCTTCGGCGAAGCAGGTAGACGGCAGGCGGAACACTTCAGTCTGAATGTTCGCCGGATCCACATCGTTAAACTCGCCGTGATTTTCCCAGAAGGTGGCGGTTTCCGTGTTCAGCGGATCAATAGTGACAAGGAACTTCAGCTTCGACAGCGAAGCGATAACCTTGCGCTTGTTCGGGAACGACGCCACCGGGTTAAAGCCCTGGCACAGGTAGCCATTGACCTTGCCCTGCGACATCATCTCGAAGTACTGCAGGACGTCGTAGCCTTTGTCCCACTTCGGCAGCCAGTCGAAGCCCCAGCTGTTTTCCGCCTGAGCTTTATCACCGTAAAACGCCTTCATCAGGCTGACGAAGAATTTCGGGTAGTTGCTCCAGTAGTTGACCTGGCCCGGCAGCAGCGCTTTGGGCGTGTTGGCCGTGAGATAGGTTTGCAGATCGGTCTGCTTTTCAGACGGCAGCGTCATGTAGCCGGTGAGGCTTTGTGACAGCAGGCCGAGATCGGTCAGGCCCTGAATATTGGAGTGGCCGCGCAGCGCATTCACGCCACCGCCTGCCATGCCCATATTGCCCAGCAGCAGCTGAATCATCGCCATGGTGCGGATGTTCTGCGCCCCAACCGAATGCTGCGTCCAGCCCAGTGCATAGAGGAATGAGGTGGTGCGATCGCGCGCGCTGGTCTCGCCAATCAGTTCACAGACGTGCAGGAAGTCCGCTTTCGGCGTACCACAGATGCGCTCAACCATCTCTGGCGTATAGCGGCTGACGTGCTGCTTCAGCAGGTTCCACACGCAGCGCGGATGGCTCAGGCTGTCGTCGCGTCTGGCGAAGCCGTCTTCACCCAGCTCATAGTTCCAGCTGGTTTTATCGTATTTCCGGGTTTCCGCGTCATAGCCGCTGAACAGGCCATCTTCAAAATGAAAATCTTCCCGCACAATCAGGCTGGCGTTGGTATAAGCCTGCACATACTCATGCTGGATTTTGTCATTCTGAATCAGCCACAGCAGTACGCCCGACAGGAAGGTGATGTCGGTACCGGAGCGAATCGGCGTATAAAAATCTGCCACCGACGCCGTGCGGGTAAAGCGCGGATCGATAACAATCAGTTTGGCTTTGTTGTGAATCTTGGCTTCCATCGCCCAGCGGAATCCCACAGGATGCGCTTCCGCGGCGTTCCCGCCCATCACAACAATCAGGTTGGCATTACGGATGTCGACCCAGTGGTTGGTCATCGCACCGCGACCAAATGTTGGAGCAAGACTTGCTACCGTTGGTCCGTGTCAGACGCGTGCCTGGTTGTCGACCGCTAACATGCCAAGCGATCGGGTAAATTTCTGGGTTAAGTAGCCGGTTTCATTACTGGAAGCAGACGCACACAGCATACCGGTAGAGAGCCAGCGGTTAACGGTCACGCCTGCGGCGTTCTGCGCAATAAAGTTGGCGTCGCGGTCGGCTTTCATCAGCCGGGCAATGCGATCAAAGGCGTCATCCCAGCTGATGCGCTGCCATTTATCCGAGCCAGGCGCACGGTATTCCGGGTATTTCAGGCGACTGTCGCTGTGAACAAAATCGAGCAGGCCGGCGCCTTTCGGGCACAGCGCGCCGCGGCTCACCGGATGATCCGGATCCCCTTCGATATGGAAAATGGTTTCTCTGGCGTTTTTGGCACCGTCACCAAGGCTGTACATCAACAGGCCACAACCAACTGAGCAGTAGGTACAGGTATTACGGGTTTCACGGGCGCGCAGCAATTTGTATTGCCGCGTTTCCGCCAGCGCGACGTCCGGCGCAAAGCCGAGCATCGCAGCCGTCGTTCCTGCCATACCGCCAGCACAGATTTTGAAGAATTTTCTTCGGCTGACGTTCATGGTTAATCCCTTCGACATTGCTGTAAATTATTATCTTTAGCGCGGGCTGGATTCGGGTCGCCCCGATCCAGGAAAGATTGAGGTAATATCGGCCGGATATTACCACTACTTTAATGTGGGTGTTATGCGAGACGAGAGAAGTGAAAGCGAAACAGCAGAAAAGTGAGCAGAATGTGAATGAGATCGCAGGTCTGAGCCAGACAACGGTGTGGCAGCGGGACGCCCTGACCGAAGCAGAAAGCGACTGGCTGGCGCAGGAAGTGCCGGTTGCGCTGGTGTATAACGGCATTTCGCACGTGGTCATGATGGCAACGCCCGACGATCTGGAAGCGTTTGCGCTCGGTTTCTCGCTCTCGGAAGGCATTATTGCGCAACCACAGGAGATCTTCGGCATGGATATTGTGCCGGGCTGCAACGGCATTGAAGTGCAGATCGAACTCTCCAGCCGGCGCTTCATGGCGCTGAAGGCGCAGCGTCGCGCGATGGCCGGGCGTACCGGCTGCGGCGTGTGTGGCGTTGAGCAGCTTGATCAGATAGGCAAACCCGTGCCTGCGCTGCCGTTTACGCAAACCTTCGCGCTGGCACAGCTCGATACGGCGTTAGCGCAGCTGCGCGACTATCAGCCGGTGGGCAATCTGACCGGCTGCACGCACGCCGCAGCGTGGATGTCGCCGCAGGGTGAGCTGCAGGGCGGCTGTGAGGACGTGGGCCGCCACGTGGCGCTGGATAAACTGCTGGGCTATCGCAGCCAGTGCGGCTGGCAGCAGGGCGCGGTGCTGGTGTCCAGCCGCGCCAGCTATGAAATGGTACAGAAATCGGCCATGTGCGGCGTAGAGATTCTGTTTGCTGTTTCCGCTGCCACGCAGCTTGCCGTGGATGTCGCCAGACGCTGTAACCTGACGCTGGTCGGGTTCAGTAAACCGGGACGGGCGACGATTTATACGCATCCGCAGCGCCTGCGTTAAACCACCTGGACCTGCGGCAGTACCTGCTGCAGGGCAGAGAGCGCCCCCGTTCTCGCCTGCCCACCGTCACAAATCAGCAGATCAATCTCCGCCACCGGCGCGTACTGAACACGGCTTACCACGCCGAGCTTACTGTGATCGGCCAGCAGGATGGTGCGACCGGCCTGCTGCACCATTGCGCGGGCAATGGCGGCTTCATGAGGATGAAAACTGCTGGCACCCTGACTGGCATCAATGCCAACCGGAGAGAGCAGCGCCACATCGGCGCGATAGCGGTATATGTCGGCCACGGTCATCTCGCCGCGCGTCTGCTGCGCGCCTGCGGTCATCATGCCGCCCAGCAGCAACACCTGATTATTCAGCGTTTCATGTTCCTCGGCGGCACTGAGCGCCAGCGCCGCCTGCAGGCTATTGGTGATAATTGTCAGGCCGGACATGCTGCGCAGCGCTTCAGCCAGCATGGTGGTGGTGGTGCCGGCATCCAGAAATAATGTCTGGCCTGGCTGCAGGTGCTGCACGGCCGCTGCCGCAATCGCGCGTTTCTCTTTGGCCTGGGCATTACGGCGAACCTGCAGCGGCGGCTCCGGCTGGCTGTCAGGTGCCACCACACCGCCATGCACCCGGCGGGCTAAGCCCTGCGCTTCCAGCGTAATGATGTCGCGCCGCGCGGTTTCGCGCGAAATGCCCAGTTCTTTAATGATGCGCTCGGTGCTGACCTGATGCTGAGTGGTCAGCAGGGCGCGGATGCGGTGTAAGCGGGTTTCCTGCAGCATGGCCTTTCTCTGTGAACGGGTTTCTGGCCTGCGAGCTTACCTGAGTGTCATCCTGTCGTCATGTGCATTTGGTTGTATTTGTGTATTTGGTTGCATTTTCTGCGCGGACAGGCATGATAGCGATAACGGTCACTATTTATGCCTCTCCACCCTTCGCAACGGGAGTTACCATGGCTACACGATCTACCATCATGGACACCAACAGTTTTCGTGCCGAACATGCTGACGGTCTGGATGCCGCTACGCGGGCGCTGACGGAGAAACGCAGCAAAGTGCTGGGCGAGTCGTATCGTCTGTTTTATCGCAAGCCGGTGCACCTGGTGCGGGGTGAAGGCCAATATCTGTGGGATGCGGCAGGCGACAAATATCTGGATGTGTATAACAACGTGGCCAGCATCGGGCACTGCCATCCGGCGGTGATTGACGCGGTGACGCAGCAGATGAAAATGCTGAATACCCACACCCGCTATCTGCATGAACGTATTCTTGATTATACCGAAGCGTTGCTGGCAACCACGCCGGATGCGATCGACCGCGCTATGTATATGTGCACCGGCTCGGAAGCGAACGACCTTGCCATTCGCGTTGCGCGGGCGTGGAGCGGCGGCACCGGGATTATTGTGTCGCAGGAGGCCTATCACGGCACCAGCGATCTCACATCCGGTGCCTCACCGGCGCTGGGCAGCGGGCAACCGCTGGCCGCAACCACCCGCCTGGTGCCCCCCCCGGATGCCTACCGTGTTGATGCGCCGGATCTCGGGGAGTGGTTTGCCGGGCAGATTCAGCAGCAGATCGACGATCTGACAGCGCACGGCATTAAATTCGCCGGATTCCTCGCTGATTCGATCTTCTCTTCGGACGGCGTCCTGCCCAATCCGCCGGGTTTCCTGCAGAAAGCGGTGGATGTCGTGCACGCAAACGGCGGTATCTTTATTGCCGATGAAGTCCAGCCAGGCTTTGCCCGCACCGGAGACGCGTTCTGGGGATTTGCGCGTCACGGCGTGGTACCGGATGTAGTGACGACCGGCAAACCCATGGGCAACGGCATTCCGGTCTCCGGCCTGCTGGCCAAAAGCGACGTGCTGGCTGCGTTCAGCGATGACATTCCTTACTTCAATACCTTTGGTGGCAATCCGGTGGCGATGGCTGCGGCGCAGGCGGTACTGACTGTGATTCAGGAAGAGGGGCTGCAGGAGCATAGTCGCGTGGTGGGCGCACAGCTGCTGGCGGAGCTGCAGAAGCTGATGGATCGGCATGAATGCATCGGCGATGTACGCGGTGCCGGGCTGTTCATCGGTTTTGAACTGGTAACCGATCGCGCCAGCAAAACGCCGGATAAAGCGCTGGCGCTGGATGTGATTGAGAAGCTGCGTGAGCACCGGGTGCTGACTTCCGTGGCGGGTCCCTATGGCAACGTGCTGAAGTTGCGTCCGCCGCTGGCGTTCCAGGTGCAGGATATCGACTGGCTGGTGGGCGCGCTGGATCGGTCGCTGAGTGAACTCGGACGGTAACAGCACAGCGCGGCTGCTACGGCCAGGGGTAACCGTGCGTGCGCACCTTTTGCCAGATTGATCAAATCCTTATCGTTTCTAAGGCATTGATAACCCTTTTCCGGATCATGATTTTAACTATAATGATCCGACTGCTTACGCGGCACACCGGTAAAGATGTGCTGCAAAACATTAAATGGAGAGGAAGAACATGAGTTATTCACTGCCATCCCTGCCGTACGCCTACGACGCACTGGAACCGCACTTCGACAAGCAGACGATGGAAATCCATCACACTAAACATCACCAGACCTACGTAAACAACGCCAATGCGGCGCTGGAAGGTACCGAATTCGCCGATCTGCCGGTTGATGAACTGATCACTAAGCTGGATCAGCTGCCTGCAGACAAAAAAGGCCCACTGCGTAACAACGCGGGCGGCCACGCTAACCACAGCCTGTTCTGGAAAGGCCTGAAAACCGGCACCACGCTGCAGGGCGACCTGAAAGCCGCGATCGAAAAAGATTTTGGCAGCGTCGAGAAATTCCAGGAAGAGTTTGAGAAAGCGGCTGCAACCCGTTTCGGCTCCGGCTGGGCGTGGCTGGTGAAAAAAGGCGACAAACTGGCCGTGGTCTCTACTGCAAACCAGGATAACCCGCTGATGGGCGAAGCGATCGCCGGCGTATCTGGCTACCCAATCCTGGGTCTGGATGTGTGGGAGCACGCTTACTACCTGAAGTATCAGAACAAGCGTCCTGACTACATCAAAGCGTTCTGGAACGTTGTGAACTGGGACGAAGCGGCCGCGCGTTTCGCTGCTGCAAAATAAGCACCCCTGACGCTGCTTTCACCGCTATGCCGGTGCAAAGCGATATATTCACACCCCGCTGGCGCTGAGCTGGCGGGGTGTTTTTTTATCAGTGAGATCATATAACCGTAGCGTGCAGTGCTGATTTAAAGCGTATTTGTGCGCTGGCATATATTCACGCTTTGCGGTTCAGCTTTTATTAACAAATAACGTTCACAGCGAATAAATCAACGTGCTGAAATAAAGCCGGATATAAAAAGCGCTCTTTAGCCGGCCGGGGAATGCGTGCTGCGCGCTTAACGGTGAAAAGCAGGGCGCTATGCTCTGATAATGCCGCGCCAGGCCGTGTCGCTACGGCTCAGCCCGTACAGCGCCTGTCTCCCGCCGCGCTCCCGCCGCTTATGCGCGCCTGTTTTCGTACCGGCCTGAATATAAAAAATATAAACCAAGGTTAAACGAAACGGGAGTCCGGCTCCTTGCGGATTGGTGATTAACTCGCCGTTGATAATCCGGGGCATATAGTGGCCTCAGGTTATCCCGCAACGTAAAAAATAATTATGTCTACGATTACACATTCTGAGCCGAATACCATTTCGTCGGCAGCGCTGTTTTTGCCTTTAATCAGTGGAAAGTTCCGTCCGGATAAACTGTGGAACAGTGCCCGCTTTCGCCTGAAATTTGCGTTAAGGTCGGCGGTATTTCCGGTGACGACGTTTCATTATCTTCACCAGCTGTCACAGCTCTCGTTTCTGCCGGCGCTGCTGCACAGCCAGGGCCTGCTGCCAGCTAAACCGCACCGCCCGTATCTGTGCGCCGGCTTTAGCGTGGCGCAGCGTGCGCAGGCGATTCTCGATCATTATCAGTTAATGGAACAGCTTGCTGACGACAGGCTGCGTCAGCTGCTGTTAAGCCCGACCAACACGCATATTGCCAGCTTTACCGGCAAAAATGACGAGCAGTTTGTTATTGACTGCTGTTCCGGCTATTACGATCGTGAAGGTGAAATTACGCTGATTTTGCGCTATCAGGAGATGACCATCGCTTCACTCTCGTTCTCCCTTATCAGGCAGCAGCAAAAACGCACGCTGATGATTGGCGGACTGCAGGGACCGCGTAAGCAGGTGCCGGCAGAGGTGATTCGCGAAGCGACCAAAGCGGCGCACGGCCTGTTTCCAAAACGTCTGCTGATGGAAGCGCTGTTTATCCTGGGTGCGCAATGTGGCGCAGAAGCGATTGTCGCCGTCGGCGATGACAGCCACGTGTTCCGCAGCCTGCGGTATCGTCACAGCAAAGGCGATAAATTCTTTGCCAGCTACAGTGAGTTCTGGTTGTCGCTGGGCGGCACGGCGCGGGCCGATAAGTTGTTCACACTGCCGCTGAGCCTGGAGCGGAAAGCGCTGGAGGAGATTGCCAGCAAGAAGCGTGCGGAGTACCGTCGTCGCTATGCCTTGCTGGACACGCTGATTGCCCAGGTCAGGGAGGCAGCAGGTGCGGAACGCGACGTGGCGCACGCCGCGTAAAGCGGATCAAAACGGCTGCTTCGCGTAGCCGGTCATCACCTTCAGCCCCATCTCACGCCCCAGCGCGGTCATCGGGTGAACCACCACCAGGCCGCGCACGCTTTTTTTCAGCGCACCCATATTCGCCTGCTCTTTTTTGGTGATTTCGCGACTGAATGGCAGCTTTTGCAGCTGCTGGGCTTCTTTGCTCAGCTTCTCAACGCGCACGTTGCGCAGGCGCTCAATCTCCTGCACCAGCTTCTCTTTCTCTTTCAGCAGCGCGCCCAGTTTTTCGGCGTCGCCGGCTTCCAGCAGCTGGGGTTCTTTGCGGTTCAGGGCGTCCAGCTGGTCGCTGAGACGTTTAATCTCGGCTTTTTCTTGTTCTTTCATCGGGGAAACTCGTTAAGGAAAACAGGCAAAGGATACATCAAATTGCGCTGTTCTGGCAGCAGAGCGAAGTTGCGGTCGGCAAATTGCCCCGCCGGACGGGGATGATGCCATGCGCGGCGTGTTCAGACCGCAGGCTTTTTAAACGCCTGCTTGTGGGAAATCCGGGAGATCAGCTCCGTCAGTGACAGAACCATCGTGGAGCGCACCATCTGCAGATAGCGCTGCTGCTGCATGGTGCGTAGCTGTTCATCATCCTGGGTGAAGTCCGGCCTCGGCGGCCAGGCGGTCACGCAGTGCAGTTCGCCAAACGGGCCCAGCACTTCATCATCGGTAAAGCGGTATTCGCTGCTGTCGTGATTGAGCTCTTCACGCAGCGCCAGCAGCAGCTCACAATCTTCGTATTCGTGCCGGTTGATGACGCCCAGACCGTAAATCAGCTTCAGGCGTACCGGCAGCTCACCCAGCGGACCGTTACCCAGCAGCAGCGGCTCAACCGCATATTTCACGGCGTAATCGTCCTTGCGGAACACCTGCAGAACCAGCAGATTCACGGCCTCAGCCAGCAGTTCGACAGCGGCGATCAGAAAGCTTCTCACCGAACGACCGGCGTTCAGGCGCTCAAGCACCCGGTTTTCAAAAGCCTGCTTCTCTTCCATCATTGCCTGCATCGTTCAGCTACCGTCGACGGGCACGCTGAAAACCGTGCCCGATTCTGACTTCTAAAAGGCGCGCATTATGCCATAGCGTCGTAAGCGCTCACCACTGAGGCGACCACTTCGCTATCGGCAGCCAGTCCGGCGATCTCCGCCAGCGCGGCCTGTGGGCCTTTCTGCGCGATCAGCGTCGCCAGTTCCAGCGCCTGCGGGTCGGCTTCGCTGCGATAGTGCATCGCTGCAGCAATGCCCTGCACCAGGTTTTCATGCGGCAGGTTGTACTCCAGGGTGCCCTGCAGCGGTTTAATCAGACGATCGCCGGCGCTGAGCTTACGCAGTGGCTGACGGCCCACGCGCTCAACGTCATCTTTCAGATAGGGGTTTTCAAAACGCGTCAGGATCTTCTGAATGTAGGCCGCGTGTTTGTCGGCCTCAAAACCGTAGCGCTGGATCAGCACCGCGCCGCTCTCCTGCATCGCTCCCTGCACCACCGTGCGAATGCGCGGGTCGAGAATGGCATCACGAATGGTGGCATGTCCGGCGCGCTGGCCGAGATAAGCCGTAATGGCATGGCCGGTGTTCAGCGTGAACAGCTTACGCTCGACAAACGCCATCAGGTTGTCGGTCAGTTCCATGCCCGGAATGTCCGGCCGATCGCCTTTGAACTGGGTCTGGTCAACGATCCACTCGCTGAAGGTTTCCACGGTTACTTCCAGCGGGTCGTGGCTGCCGGCATCGGATGGCGGCACAATGCGGTCCACCGCAGAATCCACAAAGCCCACGTGCGCGTCAACCCAGGCGTGATACGCGTCCGGCAGTGCTTTCATTACATGCTGTTTCAGCTGGCTGGTGCCGCGCACCATGTTCTCACAGGCAATGATATTCAGCGGACGCGTATTACCGTTGTCGCTGCGTTTGGCCAGCCCCTGCGCCACGCTGCCCGCAATGCGTTCAAGGATTTGCGGGCCAACCGCTGTGGTCACGAGATCCACCTCTGCAATCAGCGTGACGATAGCGTCGCTGGTGCTGTTAACGGCGCTGACGCCGGTGACGGTTTCCACTTTCGCCTGTTCGCCGACCACATGAACCGGATACGCATGACGGGCGTTCAGGGCGTCCAGCACCACCTGATTGACATCAGCAAACACCAGCTCAATACCGGCATCCGCCAGCAGCTTACCGATAAAACCCCGGCCGATGTTGCCTGCTCCAAAATGTAACGCTTTCATAAATTTGACCCATATCAAATGACGAAAGGGCGGGCATGTCCGCCCCGGAAAGTGGGGACGGGCTTGCCCGCCCCGGGGAATACAACGTTGCGGTTACGCGCTGACAGCTCTGCCCGACAGCAGGTCCAGCACATCTTGCACGTTATGGGTGTTTGCCAGCTTCTCAATCACGCTGTCGTCGTCAAGCGCGTTGGTCAGGCTGGTGATCACCTGAATGTGTTCGTTATTGCGGGCCGCAATGCCGATAACCAGCCGCGCCACTTCATCGGCTTCGTCGCCAAACTGCACGCCCGCCGGATACTGGCAGAATACCACGCCGGTTTTCAGTACGCGGTCTTTGGCTTCAACCGTGCCGTGCGGCACCGCAATTGACTCACCGAGGTAGGTTGGCGTCAGTTTTTCACGGGCCAGCATCGCTTCCACATATTCCGGCTGAACGTAACCGCCTTTCACCAGCTGCTCGCCGGCAAAACGGATCGCCTGCTCTTTGTTGCTGGCATTCAGGCCAAGGAAGACGTTATCCGCACCCAGTCTGAACAGGTTTGCGCTGCCGTCGTCATAGCTGTCTGCCAGTGCCGACTGCACGCTTTCGCGGTGGGCTTCGCTGCGGTTAGCGGCCATCAGACGCTCGGTCAGGTTGCTGTAGAGCGCACTGTCGAGGAAGTTGTTCAGTGAGATATGCTGCGCCTGAGGTGCCTGACGCATCGCGCGCTCGGTGAGATCGCGGTGCGTGATCACCAGGTCCACATCACCTGGCAGGGCGTTGATCGCGCTGTTGGTCACGGAGACAGAACTCAGACCCGCATCCTGGATTTTCTTACGCAGCACACCTGCACCCATCGCGCTGGAACCCATACCGGCATCACAGGCAACGATGATTTTGCGCACGTGGCTGACATCCACGCTGTGTGCGTCGGCCACGACCGGTGCACCGGCAGCCGCCTGGCCTTTGGACTGGGCTTTCATATCACGCATGCGCTGGGTGGCAGCTTCAATGTCGTCATCTTCTTTCACTTTGCTGGTTTTCAGCAGGATAGAGGAGACCACGAAGGAGACCGCAAAGGCTGCGGTGATGGCCGCAATGTTAGCGAAATACGCGCCTTTTGGCGTCATCGCCAGCACGGCCAGAATGGAACCTGGCGAAGCCGGAGAAACCAGGCCGCCATTTAGCAGCGTCAGGGTAAAGACTCCGGTCATACCGCCGAGGATCACCGCCAGCAGCAGGCGCGGCGCCATCAGCACATACGGGAAGTAGATCTCATGAATACCACCAAGGAAGTGGATGATGGCGGCACCGCCCGCAGACTGTTTGGCGCTGCCGCGACCAAAAATCATATAAGCCACCAGCACGCCCATGCCCGGGCCCGGGTTGGCTTCAATCAGGAAGAAGATCGATTTACCGGCTTCACTGGCCTGCTGAATGCCCAGCGGTGAGAAAATACCGTGGTTGATCGCGTTGTTCAGGAATAGAATTTTTGCCGGTTCCACGAAGATGGAGGTCAGCGGCAGCAGGTTATTCTGCACCATCAGGTTCACGCCTGCGGCGAGAATGTGCGACAGGCCTTCCACCAGCGGACCAATTGCCAGGAAAGCCAGCAGCGCCAGCAGCATACCGATGATGCCAGCGGAGAAGTTATTCACCAGCATCTCGAAGCCGCTTTTGATCTTGCCATCAACCGCGCGGTCAAACGAACGGATAGCCCAGCCGCCCAGCGGACCGGCCAGCATGGCGCCGAGGAACATCGGCATGTCAGCACCGACAATCACCCCCATGGTGGTGATTGCACCCACCACGCCACCGCGATCGCCGCCCACCAGACGACCACCGGTAAAGCCAATCAGCAGCGGCAGCAGGTAGGTAATCATCGGGCCGACAAGTTTTGCCAGCGTCGCGTTAGGAATCCATCCGGTTGGAATAAACAGTGCAGTGATGATACCCCAGGCGATAAACGCGCCGATGTTAGGCATCACCATATTACTCAGAAAGCGACCAAAGCTCTGAACCTTGACCTTGACTGATGAGGACATAAACCCACCCCTTATTGAGACGCGCTGCAATAAGAGAGCGCGTTTGTTTTTGTTGAGACGTTACGGCGGGGGCCGTGGCATTACTGTATGCACGCGGACTCTAGCACTAGTTTATTGCGCTGCGTAGAGCCCGGAATAAGTGTGATTCAGATCACGCTAAGGCGGGGTGAAGAGGGGGATATAAAGTGACTTTGATCACAAAAATACCCTGTAAGAAAGCAACGAAGGCGTAAAAGGTGACCAAAACGGCGGGAAAACGTGACGGCAATCACCTTTAATCAGGGCCGGTTTGTTTATTAAATGTGACGAAGGTCACAAACTATTTTTGGTTAAAAATGCGCCTGATCACACTCTGCGGCGGTGCGCCGCTACGCTGTAAGGAAGTAACGAAAAAGCGGAAAAGCGGGCAGCACGATCGCGGCCCGCGATGCGGTTTACTGCAGGCCACCCTGCACGGCATTTTGGGCCTGGGTCAGCGCCTGCGCGTTGGCAGAAAGATCGGTCATCAGGGCATTGTACTGGCTGGCCTGTTCCTGCGTCGGGAACTGGACGCCGCCATCGTTAAAGCTGACGCGCTGGCCCTGTGACTGCAAATAATCACCGGTCTGGACCGCCGCCTGGCTCAGCGCCTGCAGCTTCGGCAGCAGCGGGATCAGCGTGCTGGCTGGCTGAGTCACCACCTTCGCGTACACGCTGTCGTACACTTTTTTCACGTCGTCGGGTTGTTTCAGCGTTGCTTTGCTGCTGTCAGCCTGCATTTTGGCGCTCTGAATCTGCTGGGTCAGCACGCTGAGATTGCCACTGGCCTGACGCAGGCTGTCGCGACGGGTCAGGTAATCCTGCGGCACACGAATCGCTGCCAGCTCATCCACCACCGGACGCATGCCCTGTTCCACGGCCTGATTCACCTGCTGAGAGAAGCTGTAGAGGATGGCGTAATCGCCGGCGTAATTGCCGAAAGTTTGCTTCTGGTTTTCACTCAGGCTGGGCAGGTGTTCACCACTGCGCATGACGGTGTTCTGCAGAAAATCGTTGAAGGCCTTACGCTGGTCAGCCTCTTTATCGCCACAGGCAGTGAGCTGCAGCACGACCAGCGCGCCGGCAATCAGCAGGCCGGTACGCATCCAGATGCGGGAAATTCCTGACGCCATGTTTCAACTCCTGTCGTGACAAAATGGCAATATTTGCTTCGGTGAGAAAGGTCCTAAAGAATAGTGCAATGGCAGAGCGCATACAACGGGCGGCCGGAGGATTCAGTACACCAGTGCCTGTCCGTCTTTGCGGCTTTCGCTGGCAGCAATATAAAAGCCCTGCGCATCGCGTACGATCGCCTGCGCGCCGCCAAAATTGTAGCCCAGCAGCGGATCCTCGAGGGTGATGTGATGCCCCATCGCACGCAGCCTGGCCAGCACGTTGCGATCGATACCGGTTTCCATCACCACTTCACGGCCCTGCACGACGCGCCAGCGCGGCGCGTCGATGGCAGCCTGTGGGTTCTGCTTATGCTGCATAATGCGCAGCGCCAGCTGCAGGTGGCCTTGTGCCTGCATTGGCCCGCCCATGACGCCAAAGGCCATCAGCGGCTGGCCTGCGCCATTCAGCGCAAAGGCTGGAATGAGGGTGTGGAACGGGCGTTTACCGCCCGCCACAACGTTAGGATGCTGCGGGTCGAGCGAGAAACCGCAGCCGCGATTTTGCAGACTGATGCCGGTGCCCGGCACCACCACGCCGGAACCAAATCCCATATAGTTTGACTGAATAAATGAGACCATCATGCCGCTGGCATCTGCCGTGGAGAGATAGACCGTGCCGCTCTGCCGGGGCGCGCCGAAAGTAAAATCGCCCGCTTGTTCCGGGTCGATCAGCTGCGCGCGCTGCTGCAGGTAGGCGTCACTCAGCAGGTGCTCTGCCGGAAATTCCAGATGATCGGCATCGCTGACATAACGTTCCAGGTCGCACAGCGCCAGCTTCATCGCCTCAATTGACAGGTGCAGCCACGGCACCGAATCCGGCGCATAGCGGCCAATCTCCCACTGCTCAAGGATGCCCAGCGCAATCAGCGCGGCGATGCCCTGCCCATTAGGCGGCAGCTCCTGAACGGTGCCACCGGCAAACGGACGTGACAGCACGGTAACCCAGTCGGCACGGTGCTGTTGCAGGTCGGCCAGGCTCAGCGCTGCGCCATGCTGCCGGGCAAACGCCACGATTTTTTCAGCCAGCTCGCCGCGATAAAAGGCTTCACCGCCGCTGGCAGCGATTTTCTGCAGCGTGGCCGCCTGGTCCGGGTTGTGGAACAACTCGCCAGCGCGCGGCGTCCGGCCCTGTGGAGCAAAGCAGGCCGCGAAACCGGGCTGATGCTTTAATTTGTCATAACCGCGCTGCCACAGATGCGCGATAAGCGGGGATACCGGAAATCCGCGGCTGGCGTAGTGAATGGCCGGCTGCGCCAGCTGCGCCAGCTGCGTCAGCGGCAGGCGGGCAAAGCGTTTGGCCAGTGTCACCCAGGCGGAGACGGCACCGGGCACCGTGACGGCCTCCCAGCCCACCTCCGGCATTGCGCTCAGCCCGGCAAAGCGGGCCGGATTCCACGCGGCGGGGGCGCGGCCGGAGGCATTAAGGCCGTGCAGCTGCTGGCCATCCCAGACAATCGCAAAGGCATCACTGCCAATGCCGTTGCCGGTCGGCTCCAGCACCGTCAGCGCCATTGCGGTGGCGATCGCGGCATCCACGGCGTTGCCGCCCTGCTGCAGCATCTGTATACCCGCCTGGGCCGCCAGCGGCTGAGAGGTGGCTACCGCGTTGTGTCCCATCATCGGAACCCGGTGCGAAGCATAACTGATGTTGTAATCCAGATTGAGCATAGTGGGTTCTCCGTGTGCTTCATCCAGGTGCAACATTGCTGCGTTATTGTGCACGGGCGGACAGCAACACCTGCGGCTTTTACGGCTTAACAAGTAATTTCATAGAGATAGCAGATTGGCGCTGATTTTGCTCAGTAAGCTATGACGCTAAACGCTGTGGCGATCCAGGGAATGGCTTTGGTGACAGAGGTTTAAGTGTGCAGGATCGTTCTGGCATAACTAAGATCAAAAAATAATCATTATTTACGCAGCAGAGTCCGGGATCTGGATCATACTTAGTAACCCGGTCAATTGTTGCATTGCACTGATATGTTTTCACAGTGCGCAGCAGGCTGTGTCCCGTAACGGTTTCATAACCATAACGCATAAACCGCTGCGGGATACAGCCTGACAAGGTCCGGTTTTCAGCGCCTGGTGGCGCTTACCTCTCTACTTTCATGTGCTTCATAGTGAGTTTTAAGGAGTTCTCTATGGAAATAAAAGACCCAATGGTCGAATTACTCAGCAGCCTTGAGCAAATTGTTTTGACACGTGATGCACAGCCTTCCGTATCAGAAATTGCACTTAACACGGTTTCAGTTCCCGAGCCACAGCGTTTACGTGAGATGACCGGCATGCAGGTGGATGAATTTGCCCGCGTGATGGGGGTGAGCGTCTCGTCAGTGAAGAGTTGGGAAGCGCAACGTACGCGCCCCTCCGCTACGGCGCGTAAATTGATGAAACTGCTGCAGGCGAACCCCTATCTGGGACGTCAGCTGCTGGAATAAGTGCGACTGGCGGATCGCTGAACCCGCCTGCACGGCGGGTTTTTTTTAGCTCAGTCCACCGTATTTAGCTGCCTGTTTGACAAACCAGCTTTCCGGCACGCTGTGCGGTGGCTGCGCCAGTTGTCTGATGCCCTGGGCAATGATGTGATCGGCCTGCTGCCATAATGTGCGATTGCCCTGGCTGAGCAGCTGGATCTGCACCTGCTTTTCCACCAGATAGACGCGGGCAAAGTTGGGATCAAACTGCACAATTGCCCGGGTGTTATCGATGATATCGGCCAGTTTGATGGTCTGGGCATCCGGTGACGCATCCGCGGTGTGGCGAAAGTGGGCCAGTTTGCGTGCCGCACGGTTTTTGGCCTGCGGCTGCGCGCTGTCTGTCAGCATATCTACCAGTTGCGCTACGCGCGCACCGAAATGACGTTCAATATCCGTTAAGGTGCTGGGTGTATCTTCTACCGTGTCATGCAGCCAGGCGGCGGCAATCATCTCTTCATCATCAGTGACGCTGCGCACCAGCTCGGCCACGGCCGCCGGGTGAACGATATAGGGCTCGTCGGTATATTTGCGACGCTGACCCGCAGCGGCATGCGCCTGCGTGGCATAGCGGCGCGCCTGCTCTTCCAGTGAATCACGCATTTTTTCACTCTCCCGGGAGAAGTAGGTTGCAATTATCTAGCGCGCTATCTATATTGAACCGCATGAACAGTAATCAAGATGACAAAAAAGTGCAGCAGACGCTACTGCCGGTTGATCAGCAGCTCTGTTTTGCGCTTTATTCGGCGAACCTCGCTATGCATAAAGTTTATCGCCAGCTGCTTGCTCCGCTGGAGATTACCTATCCGCAGTATCTGGTGATGCTGGTGCTGTGGAAGCAGGACGGGGTGACGGTATCGGAGATTGGCGAGCAGCTGTTTCTCGATTCGGCGACGCTGACCCCGCTGCTGAAGCGGCTGGAGAGCGCCGGTCTGCTGCGCCGTCAGCGTTCCCGTCAGGATGAGCGTCAGGTGATTGTGACGCTGACGGAAGCAGGGCAGGCGCTGCAGGCGAAAGCGGTCGGTATTCCTGTGGCCATTCAGTGTGCGACCGCCTGCGACCCGGCAACCCTGCAGGCGCTGAAGCAGCAGCTGGACGATTTACGCAGCAGCCTGAATCAGGCGACATAATGAAGCAGGCTGTCACCGCGGTGGCAGCCGTTGATGCAGTTTACCCTTGCGCTTATAAATAGCGTGCGATTATATAGCGAATAGTGAGGTTATCATGTCTTTAGAGAAAGTTGTTTACACCGCAAAAGCCAAAGCTACCGGTGGCCGTGATGGTCGTGCCACCTCTTCTGACAACGTGCTGGACGTAAAACTGGGCGTGCCAAAAGAGATGGGCGGTGCCGGCGGCGATGTGACTAACCCGGAGCAGCTGTTTGCTGCCGGTTACTCTGCCTGCTTCCTCGGCGCGATGAAGTTTGTGGCGGGCCGCGATAAAATCGCGATGCCAAAAGAGGCCTGGATTGAAGGCGAAGTGGGTATCGGTGCGATTCCCAACGGTTTCGGTATTGAAGCCAAACTGAACATCCATCTGCCGGCGATGGATGCGGCAGAAGCCCGTAAACTGGTGGATGCGGCGCACATCGTGTGTCCATACTCCAACGCCACGCGCGGCAATATTGATGTGACGCTGAACATCATCAACGAAGGTTGATAAAGCGCTGAAAGGCTCCTGCGGGGGCCTTTTGCCTTTCAGCAAAACCGCCTGTCGGTGTGCGTTAAAAAATTTTCTGGTCTTACCATTGGTTAAATGTTCTACTGCTGCGCTTCATGCGTCATCGCGGTTACTTCGGCTCAGATTCATCCCGATCCTGCTCGAGACGTCACGCTTTTCCACTCTGAAAGCGAACCTTGCTGTCTTTATACAGTCACACCTGTGGTTGCAACATCGACACCAGGTCGGGAACAGAAAATTAGATGAATTATATTAAAAGCTTAACGCAGCAGAAGCTCTCTTTGTGGCTGGCGCTGTACCTCGGTATCTTACTGAATTTACCGATTTTTTATCGCCGTTTTGACGGCTTCCTCACGAAATCCACCTGCACCAACTGGCTCTCTGCTGCGGCAGAAGTGACCGCTGCGGTGCTGCTGACATTCTTCCTGATGCGGCTGCTTTCGCTGGGCGGCAGGTGGTTTTACCGCGTCATTGCCAGCCTGCTGGTGGTGATCTCGGTGGCGGCCGCTTATTACATGACCTTCTTCAACGTGGTGATTGGCTATGGCATCGTCGCGTCGGTGATGACCACGGATATCGATTTATCGAAAGAAGTGGTGGGCCTGCATTTCATCCTGTGGATGGTGCTAATCAGTGCCATACCGCTGCTGCTGATCTGGCGCAACAATTTGCGTATGACGTTAATCGAGCAGCTGAAAACGCCAGGCCAGCGCCTGAAGCCAATAGCGGTGCTGCTACTGAGCGTGGCGCTGGTTTGGCTGCCGATCCGCTATTTCGACAAGCTGCAAAAAGCCAACGAAGAGATCACGAATATCGATCTGCCCAGCTACGGTGGGGTGGTGGCACATTCGTACCTGCCGTCAAACTGGATTGCCGCGCTGGGGCTGTTTGCCTGGACGAAAGTAGACGAGCAGATTGACGGGCAGGAGCTGTTCGATCCGGCGAAGAAGTTCACCTACGTCGCGCCTCCGGGCATTGATGATACCTATGTGGTGTTTGTGATTGGCGAGACCACCCGCTGGGATCACATGGGCATGCTGGGTTATGACCGCGATACCACGCCGAAGCTGTCAAAAGAGAAAAACCTTGTCGCGTTCCGCGGTGAGTCGTGCGATACCGCGACCAAGCTGTCGCTGCGCTGTATGTTCGTGCGGGAAGGCGGCACCATGGATAACCCAGGCCGCACGCTGAAAGAGCAGAACATTTTTGCCGTGATGAAAGAGCTGGGCTTTACCTCAGAACTGTTCGCCATGCAGAGCGAGGTGTGGTTCTACGATAACGCCGATGTGAATAACTTCTCCTTCCGTGAGCAGATTGGCTCAGAGAAGCGTAATCAGGGTAAAGCGGTTGACGATATGCTGCTTGTGCCGGAATTACAGGCTTCGCTGCAGCGTTTCCCGAAAGGCAAGCATCTGGTGGTGCTGCATACCAAGGGGTCGCACTACCTTTACTCGCAGCGTTACCCGCGCAGTTTTGCGCGCTATCAGCCGGAGTGTCTGGGCGTGGATGAGAAGTGCAGCAAAGCCCAGCTGATTAACGCCTACGATAACTCGGTGCTGTATGTGGATACCATGCTGGACAGCGTGCTGGATCAGCTGCGCGATAAGAAAGCGATTGTGTTCTACGCGGCCGATCACGGCGAGTCAATCAGCGAGAATATGCACCTGCACGGCACCCCGCGCGAGATGGCTCCGCCGGAACAGTTCCGCGTGCCGATGATGGTCTGGGCTTCAGATAAGTATCTGGCGGATCCAACCAATCGCAGCAACTTCGAGCGGCTGCAGGCGCAGCAGCGCGTCGGCAAGACCCATCGTCATGTGGAGCTGTTTGACACCATTCTTGGCTGCCTGGGTTACAGCTCTCCGGATGGCGGGATCAACGCAGCAAATAACTGGTGTCAGGCACCCGCAAAACCTGCCACGGCGAAGCCGCTGTAATTCGTGCCTGAATCTTATTGAGCCAGCGGCGCTAAGGCGCTGCTTGCTTTCCAGGCAATCGGGCGGATTTTGGGGAAAAGGGATTGACGCTCCCCGATCGCGGCAGTAATATTCGCCCCCATCGGCGAGTAGCGCAGCTTGGTAGCGCAACTGGTTTGGGACCAGTGGGTCGGAGGTTCGAATCCTCTCTCGCCGACCATCTTTGAAAAACCTGTCTGAAAAGACAGGTTTTTTTTCGTCTGGGGTAAAGAGGATGAGAACCTCCGAAGGAGGTTTGCGCCGAGCGAAGCGAGACAACGTTGCGTCAGCAACGGCCCGAAGGGCGCTTCTCCCGAGAAGCGTCATCCTCTCTCGCCGACCATCTTTGAAAAACCTGTCTGAAAAGACAGGTTTTTTTTCGTCTGTGGTAAAGAGGATGAGCACCTCCGAAGGAGGTTTGCGCCGGGCGAAGCGAGACAACGTTGCGTCAGCAACGGCCCGAAGGGCGCTTCTCCTGAGAAGCGTCATCCTCTCTCGCCGACCATTTTTGAAAAACCTGTCTGAAAAGACAGGTTTTTTTTCGTCTGTGGTAAAGCCACGCTGTGTCCGTCAGGCTGCGATACGCAACGGCGCCGTAAAGCCGCTGTCTCGTCCCGTCTGTCAGCCGCACGCGCCACGCCGCCGTCTGCCATCCTCCCCCTTTGTCGGGTTCTGTCGTTGTTTTCATCAGGACAGCAAACTGGTCTCTCTTTACAGGCTGAAACCGGCCGCTAAAGTGATCAATTTACGCGTTCCGGATCGCATCCCCGGGATAAACCTTATTATCCTTTACCAGCACGCGCCATCCCTTGATGCATCAGACCACCCCGGCTTAATTCGCGACACATTCTGCTTATGACCGGCTTGTGCTTTTTGCTGATTACTTATGCCATTTCACCAGCATATTTCGCTGGATGAACGTGATAACGCACGGGTAATCGTTCAGATATTCAACGTTTGCCGATAACTTTAAGATGTTTTTTAGCGGTGATAATCACTGTCATTATGCCTTGTTGCCAGATAATCACGCGGTGCTGAGCGCTTAATGACCTTTATAAACCCTGGCTTAAGCCGCGATCGCTGTTTTTTATCGTTGCTTGCACTTACTCACACTCTGTGTAAATAACACCAGGTTGTATTGACGTTCATTGCAACTGTTGACAAATTGATGCCTCAATAGGATGCAGAGACGGCACTGCCTGGCAGATTCTACGGTGTCAGTGCAACAACAATAACCGCTCGCATTTTGGTCATGACATAACTGACCTGCCCGAACCGCATAAAAAAATCAGAGGTCGGGCGACGCACACAACATCACATCACAATGGAGCAAAACATGATCAACTCCCTGGCTAAATCCAGGATGCTGAAGGTCGGCCTTAGCCTGATTGCTATGACCGTCGCTGCCGGTGTCCAGGCGAAAACGCTCGTCTACTGCTCAGAAGGTTCACCGGAAGGCTTCAACCCGCAGCTGTTTACCTCGGGTACCACCTATGATGCCAGCTCAGTGCCAATCTATAACCGCCTGGTGGAGTTCAAAACCGGCACCACTGAACTGCAGCCCGGTCTGGCAGAGAAATGGGACATCAGCGAAGATGGTAAAACCTATACCTTCCATCTGCGTAAAGGCGTGAAGTGGCAAACCACAAAAGATTTCAAGCCAACCCGCGAATTTAACGCTGATGACGTCGTGTTCTCCTTTGAGCGTCAACTCGACAAAAACAACAAGTATCACGGTGTTTCCGGCGGCAGCTACGAATATTTCGAAGGCATGGACATGCCGAAGCTGATCGGCAAAATCGAAAAAGTGGATGATTACACGGTTCGCTTCACGCTGACCCGTTCCGAAGCTCCATTCCTGGCCGATCTCGGGATGGACTTTGCCTCCATTCTGTCGAAAGAGTACGCCGACAACATGCTGAAAGCCGGCACGCCAGAGAAGCTGGACCTCAATCCGGTCGGCACCGGTCCGTTCGTGCTGCAGCAGTATCAGAAAGACTCGCGCATTCTGTATAAAGCGAACCCGGATTTCTGGGGCACCAAACCGAAAATCGATCGCCTGGTGTTCTCCATCACGCCGGACGCCTCGGTGCGCTATGCCAAACTGCAGAAAGGCGAATGCCAGGTGATGCCGTACCCGAATCCGGCTGACATCGCCAGCATGAAGAAAGACAGCAAAATTAACCTGATGGAACAGCCTGGTCTGAACGTCGGTTATCTGTCATTCAACACCGAGAAAAAACCGCTGGATAACGTCAAAGTGCGTCAGGCGCTGACCATGGCGGTGAACAAGCAGGCCATCATTGACGCCGTCTATCAGGGCGCAGGCCAGGCGGCGAAGAACCTGATTCCACCGACAATGTGGAGTTACAACAACGACGTCAAAGATTACGCTTACGATCCTGAGAAAGCGAAAGCGCTGCTGAAAGAAGCAGGCATGGCGGACGGTTTCTCCATCGATCTGTGGGCCATGCCGGTCCAGCGTCCGTACAACCCGAACGCCCGCCGTATGGCAGAGATGGTGCAGGCTGACTGGGCAAAAATTGGTGTGAAAGCCAAAATCGTGACCTATGAGTGGGGCGAGTACCTGAAACGCGCGAAAGCCGGTGAACACCAGACCGTAATGATGGGCTGGACCGGTGACAACGGGGATCCGGATAACTTCTTCGCTACCCTGTTCAGCTGTGCGGCGGCGAAAGATGGCTCCAACTACTCACGCTGGTGCTACAAGCCGTTTGAAGATCTGATCCAGCCAGCGCGTGCGGAATCCGATCACAACAAACGTATTGAGCTCTACAAGCAGGCACAGGTTGTGATGCATGACCAGGCACCGGCGCTGATTATTGCCCACTCGACGGTGTACGAGCCGGTGAGCAAGAAAGTCTCTGGCTATGTGGTTGATCCATTAGGTAAACATCACTTCGAAAACGTCGATATCCAGGAATAACCTTTCGGATGACCGCGGTCCGGGTCAGCGCTGCTGACCCTCGGGCGGCCCCTGCGCCGCCCGCATTCCGCACTTTTTTCCGGCTAACGTCTTTTACTGAAGCGCTTCCTGCGCCGCGTCCGGCTGCGCCGGTGGCGTGTTGTGAGCAATAGAGTCCCTGGCGTGCGCGCTACGGGAAATGACTGAGAATCCGGCTTATGCTGCAATTCATACTCCGACGTCTGGGCCTTGTCATCCCAACGTTTATCGGTATCACACTTTTGACCTTCGCGTTTGTGCATCTGATCCCCGGCGATCCGGTGCTGATCATGGCAGGCGAGCGCGGCATCACGCCTGAACGCCACGCGCAGCTGATGGCGCAGTTTGGCCTCGATCAGCCGATGTGGAAACAGTACATCACCTATATCAACGGCGTGCTGCACGGCGATTTGGGTATCTCACTGAAAAGCCGTATCCCGGTATGGGATGAGTTCGTGCCGCGCTTTAAAGCCACGCTGGAACTGGGCATCTGCGCCATGATTTTCGCCGTTGCCGTGGGCATTCCGGTTGGCGTACTGGCGGCAGTGAAGCGCGGCTCTGTTTTTGATCATACGGCGGTGGGCATCTCGCTGACCGGCTACTCCATGCCGATTTTCTGGTGGGGCATTATGCTGATCATGCTGGTGTCGGTGCAGCTCAACCTGACGCCGGTCTCCGGGCGCGTCAGTGACACCATCTTCCTTGACGACAGCCATCCGCTCACCGGCTTTATGCTGATTGATACGCTGCTGTGGGGGGAAGAGGGCGACTTCAAAGACGCCGTCATGCACATGATCCTGCCGGCCATCGTGCTGGGCACCATTCCGCTGGCGGTGATTGTGCGCATGACGCGCTCTTCAATGCTGGAAGTGCTGGGGGAAGATTACATCCGCACGGCGCGCGCCAAAGGGCTGACGCGTATGCGCGTCATCGTGGTGCACGCGCTGCGTAACGCCATGCTGCCGGTGGTAACGGTGATTGGTCTGCAGGTCGGTACGCTGCTGGCGGGTGCGATTCTGACCGAAACCATTTTCTCCTGGCCGGGACTGGGTCGCTGGCTGATCGAAGCGCTGCAGCGCCGTGACTATCCGGTCGTGCAGGGCGGCGTTCTGCTGGTCGCCATCCTGATTATTCTGGTCAACCTGCTGGTTGATCTGTTGTATGGCGTGGTGAACCCGCGCATTCGTCATAAGAAATAAGGGGGAATCATGTCTGCTGTTGATCCCGTAAGCGCAAGCGCTGCACCGAAGCCGATGACCCCGATTCAGGAATTCTGGCACTATTTCAAACGCAACAAGGGCGCCGTAACGGGCCTGGTTTACATCATTCTGATGCTGCTGGTGGCGCTGTTTGCCGATGTGCTGGCACCGCATGGCCCGGCCGAGCAGTTCCGTGACGCGCTGCTGCATCCGCCGGTATGGCAGGAAGGCGGCAGCTGGAGCTATATCCTGGGGACAGACGATGTGGGCCGTGACATCCTGTCGCGTCTGATGTTTGGCGCACGCCTGTCACTGCTGGTGGGGTGCCTGGTGGTGGTCCTTTCCCTGATCCTCGGCGTGATTTTCGGTCTGATGGCCGGTTATCTCGGCGGTGTGGTGGATGCCACTATTATGCGTCTGGTAGACATCATGCTGGCGCTGCCCAGCCTGCTGCTGGCGCTGGTACTGGTTGCCATCTTCGGACCGTCGATTGTCAACGCCTCGCTGGCGCTGACGTTTGTGGCGCTGCCGCACTATATCCGCCTGACGCGCGCCGCCGTGCTGGTGGAAGTCAACCGTGATTACGTTACCGCTTCCAGCGTGGCGGGCGCCGGTACGCTGCGCCAGATGTTCATCAACATTCTGCCTAACTGCCTGGCACCGCTGATTGTGCAGGCATCGCTGGGCTTCTCTAACGCCATCCTTGATATGGCGGCGTTAGGCTTTCTCGGTATGGGGGCTCAGCCGCCAACGCCGGAGTGGGGCACCATGCTCTCCGACGTGCTGCAGTATGCGCAAAGCGCCTGGTGGGTCGTCACCTTCCCTGGCGTGGTCATTCTGCTGACGGTACTGGCATTCAACCTCATGGGCGATGGTTTGCGTGATGCCCTCGACCCGAAACTCAAGCAGTAAAGAGGCACCGAGATGGCGTTATTAAATGTAGAAAAACTGTCGGTGCATTTCGGCGACGAAAAAACACCGTTCCGGGCGGTAGACCGTATCAGCTACCAGGTTGAACAGGGCCAGGTTGTCGGCATTGTCGGGGAATCCGGCTCCGGTAAATCGGTCAGCTCGCTGGCGATCATGGGGCTGATTGATTATCCCGGCCGCGTAAAAGCAGACAAACTGGAGTTCAACCAGCGTGACCTGCAGCGTATTTCGGAAAAAGAGCGCCGCCAGCTGGTGGGCGCGGAAGTGGCGATGATCTTCCAGGACCCGATGACCAGCCTCAACCCGTGTTACACCGTGGGCTACCAGATTATGGAAGCGCTAAAGGTGCATCAGGGCGGCAGCAAACGCACGCGGCGTCAGCGGGCTATCGATCTGCTGGAGCAGGTGGGTATTCCCGATCCGGCTTCGCGTCTGGACGTGTATCCGCACCAGCTTTCCGGCGGGATGAGCCAGCGCGTCATGATTGCCATGGCCATTGCCTGTAAGCCCAAACTGCTGATTGCCGATGAGCCGACCACCGCACTGGATGTGACCATTCAGGCACAGATCATTGAACTGCTGCTGGCGTTACAGAAGCAGGAGAACATGGCGCTGATTCTGATAACCCACGATCTGGCGCTGGTGGCGGAAGCCGCACAGCACATTATCGTGATGTACGCCGGTCAGGTTGTGGAGAGCGGTAAAGCGGCGGATATCTTTAAAGCGCCGCGTCACCCTTACACCCAGGCGCTGCTGCGTGCGCTGCCGGAGTTTGCAGCCGATAAAGCGCGTCTGGCGTCGCTGCCGGGCGTGGTGCCGGGCAAGTACGATCGCCCGAACGGCTGTCTGCTGAACCCGCGCTGCCCCTACGTGACCGATCGCTGCCGAACTGAAGAACCTGAGCTGCGCGATATTCCGGGCCGCCAGTCCAAATGTCACTTCCCACTGGATGATGCCGGGAGACCGACTTATGAATCCTGATAACACGAAGCAGGCGTACCTGCTGCAGGCAATTGACCTGAAAAAACACTACCCGGTGAAGAAAGGCCTGTTTGGCCAGGAGCGTCTGGTCAAAGCGCTGGACGGCGTCTCCTTCAACCTGGAACGCGGTAAAACGCTGGCGGTGGTGGGCGAATCCGGCTGCGGAAAATCCACGCTGGGCCGTCTGCTGACCATGATTGAAACGCCGACCGAAGGGCAGCTTTTCTGGCACGGTCAGGATTTGCTGAAACACGATCCGCAGGCGCAAAAGCTGCGCCGGCAGAAAATCCAGATTGTGTTCCAGAACCCGTATGGCTCACTCAATCCGCGGAAAAAAATCAGTCAGATTCTGGAAGAGCCGTTGATCATCAACACCACGCTGAGCAAAGCGGAACGGCGTGAAAAAACGCTGGAGATGATGGCGAAAGTCGGCCTGAAAACCGAGCATTACGACCGCTACCCGCACATGTTTTCCGGCGGTCAGCGCCAGCGTATCGCCATCGCGCGCGGCCTGATGCTCGATCCGGATGTCCTGATTGCGGATGAACCGGTTTCTGCGCTGGACGTCTCGGTGCGCGCTCAGGTGCTCAACCTGATGATGGATTTGCAGCAGGATCTCGGGCTGTCCTATGTGTTCATCTCGCACGATCTGTCGGTGGTGGAGCATATCGCCGATGAAGTCATGGTGATGTATCTGGGACGCTGTGTGGAAAAGGGCAGCAAAGAGGCGATTTTCAGTAATCCCCGCCATCCTTATACGCAGGCGTTACTGTCTGCCACGCCGCGCCTCAACCCGGACGATCGCCGTGAGCGCATCAAGCTGACCGGTGAGCTGCCCAGCCCGCTGAATCCGCCGCCGGGCTGCGCGTTCAACGCCCGCTGCCGGCGTCGTTTCGGCACCTGTGTTCAGCTGCAGCCAAAACTGAAGCAGTACGGTGACCAGCAAATCGCCTGCTTCGCCGTGGACCAGGATGAGCATCAGCCGGCAGAACTGCCCTGACAGCAACCCCTGCGGCAAAAAAAGGCTCCTTCGGGAGCCTTTTTCATTTTCGCCACCCGCCCGGCATAGTTAAAAAAAATTAACCGACCGCCAGCGTGCATAACACCTGTGGCGGAAAATATTACCCTGCTGCAACTGTGGGTAATTAATCCCTGCCAGGATATAAAGCGTTAAGGCAAATCAGACATCATGACAGAATTATGTGATAGCTGTCGCTACGCTTTAAAATCCGTCAGTTGGCTGCGTTAATTTAAAATTCAGCAGTTTAAGCCTGTAATTCTCACCGCCTCATTTCAGTTAATTATCATTAATTAATTCAGCCATATTAATTACTGCTGTCCGGCTGCTATCGGGCTTTTTTAATCTTAATGATTAAACACTTTTATTGATGGTGTGCTTTTCTTAATCAGAATTTTCTCACTGTCTTTAAATGCCTGTGATATATTCGCGGAAAAATTCACCCCCCGTTTCAGCAGGCTCCGCGCATGAAGAATTACGACGATCTGCAGCGATTCAAAGAAAAGACGCAAACGCTGGATATCGATTTTAAAGATATGTCGGGTCAGGCGCAGGACGTCGGGCACAGCCAGTGGGCGATCATGCGGCAGCTGGCAAGCGACGACGCGCCAGAGCTGGGACGCGGTCAGCGTATCGATCTGCCACAGCCCCAGCCGATTCGCGGTTATGAATTTATGGCGTCTGCCGCGGCCGCGCCCGCCGCGGCACCGGCAGTGACTGTCGCGCCGCCGATCGCCAGCGTCTCGCACGTCGCGCCGCAGACGGCGACCTCGCTGTTTCCGCCGCCGGTGTCCGCACCGGCAGTGACCGCCATACCAACGCTGCCGGCAGCCGCCGCACCGCCGATCGCCAGCGTCACACACGTCGCGCCACAGACGGCGACCTCACTGTTTCCGCCGCCGGTTTCCGCAGCGGCAGTGACCGCCGTACCAACGCTGCCTGCCGCCGCCGCACCGCCGATCGCCAGCGTCACGCACGTTGCGCCGCAGAAGGCGACCGCGCTATTTCCGCCGCCGGTGTCCGCAGCGGCAGTGACCGCCGTACCGCCTCCATTGGCAGCCGCCGCACCGGCACCTCAGCCGACGGCCGCGCCGGCACCTTCGCGGTTTGGGGCACTGTTCCGTTCCCGCACGGCGGAGTCGGCGCCGTTATCCAAAGACACGCCACTGAAACCGCTACTGGAGAAGATTGCGTTATGCCGTTAGTTTGTGTCTGCTCGCCAAAAGGGGGAGTCGGAAAAACCACCCTGGCGGCCAACCTCGCCTGGAGCCTGGCGCGTGCCGGGAGCAAGGTGCTGGCCATCGATTTTGACGTGCAGAATGCGCTGCGCCTGCATTTTGGCGTGCCATTGCAGGATGGCCGCGGGTATGTGGCGCGCGCTGATGAGCAGGCTGACTGGAGCCAGTCCATTCTTACCACCGGCGGCAACATCTTTGTGCTGCCCTATGGTGAAGTGACCGAGGCGCAGCGCGAACGTTTTGAAGAGAATCTGGCAAAAGATCCGCACTTTCTGCGGCGCGGTCTGGATACCGTGCTGAATTATCCCGGTCTGGTGATCATTGCCGATTTCCCGCCGGGACCGGGACCGGCGCTTAAAGCCATGCAGGCGCTTGCCGATATGCATATGGTGGTGATGCTGGCCGATACCGCATCGGTGTCGCTGCTGCCACAGGTTGAAAATCACCGCATGATAGGGCAGCCGCTCAACGCCCGGCATGGCCACTATTTCGTGCTGAACCAGAGTGATAATCGCCGCAATATCAGTCGCGAAGTCACGGCATTTATGCAGCAGCGTCTCGGTGAAAATTTACTGGGCGTGATTCACCGTGATGAAAGCGTCGCGGAAGCCAATGCGGCACAGCAATCTGTTTATGATTTCAGCCCTGCCTCAGCGGCCGCGTTTGATATCGAGCTGGTGGCAAAACGCGTGGCCAATATCCTGCATATTCACGTCGGTAATGGCGAAGTTCAGGCACCGATTCGCAGTAAATATTAATACCCGGCCAGGTTGCGGCCTGGCGGAAATAATAACAACGCAGCTTCTTCAGGGTGAATCATGAGTAAACTCGGGTTTTACCTGCTGCTGCTGGTGCTTGCACCGGTGGCGGCGGTAATCGTCATCACGCCTATGGATAGCCAGAAACAATATATTTTTGGCCTGATAAGCATCGGGATGATGTTTTTACTGGGCTTCAGCAAAAGCCGCAAAATAACGCTGGTAATGGTTATTCTCTCTGCGCTGATGTCGACCCGATATATCTGGTGGCGCACCACCGAGACGCTGCAATTTAATTCTGAAATTGAAGCCATTCTGGGTATTGGCTTATATCTGGCCGAGCTGTATGTCTGGCTGATTTTAATTCTGGGTTTCCTGCAAACCACCTGGCCATTAAAACGGACCATTGCGCCGCTGCCGGAGGATATCAGCCTGTGGCCGACGGTCGATGTCTATGTGCCAACCTATAACGAAAGCCTCGACGTGGTGCGCGATACGGTGCTGGCGGCGCAGTGTATTGATTATCCGCGTGACAAACTGCGTATTTATCTGCTGGATGACGGCAAGCGCAGCGAGTTTGCGGTCTTTGCTGCGGATGTCGGCGTTGGCTACATCACCCGTGACGACAACCGCCACGCCAAAGCCGGCAACCTCAACCATGCGATGACCCTGACCAAAGGCGAGCTGATTTGCGTGTTTGACTGCGACCACGTGGCTACCCGCACCTTCCTGCAAGCCACGGTGGGCGCATTCCTGAAAGATTCAACGCTGGCGCTGTTGCAGACGCCGCACTATTTCTACTCGCCGGACCCGTTCGAGCGTAATTTGCGCGCGGCACGCAGCATTCCCAACGAAGGCGCACTGTTTTACGGCCCGGTGCAACAGGGCAACGATAACTGGAATGCCACGTTCTTCTGCGGCTCCTGTGCGGTGATCCGGCGCAGTGCGCTGGAAGAGATTGGCGGCTTCGCCGTGGAAACCGTCACCGAAGATGCGCACACCGCGCTGAAAATGCAGCGGCGCGGCTGGGGCTCGGCGTTTCTGGCGATTCCGCTGGCTGCCGGGCTGGCAACCGAGCGTCTGGGCCTGCACGTTATCCAGCGTACCCGCTGGGCTCGCGGCATGACGCAGATTTTTCGCGTGGACAACCCGCTGTTTGGTCGCGGCCTGAAGTGGCAGCAGCGTCTGTGCTATCTCAACGCCATGCTGCACTTCCAGTTTGGTCTGCCGCGCGTGGCGTTTCTCACCGCGCCGCTGGCGTATCTGCTGTTTAACCTGAATATCATCCACTCTTCGGCTTCGCTGATATTTGCTTACGTCCTGCCGCACCTGGTGCTGTCGCTGTATGTTAACTCACGCATGAACGGCCGGTTCCGCTACACCTTCTGGGGTGAAATTTACGAAACCGTGATGTGTTTCCACCTGGTGATCCCGACGCTGCTGACCCTGCTTTCGCCAAAGCACGGCAAATTTAACGTGACCGACAAAGGCGGCCTGCTTGATCAGGGCTTTTTTGATTTTCACATTGTGCGTCCGCATGTGATCGTTGCCGTGCTGCTGTCGGCTGGCATCGTGGCGGGCGTGGTGCGTGCGGTTGCCCATACCTATTTCGGCGTCGACCCTTACGTCATTGCCCTTAACGTCGGCTGGGCCGTGTTCAGCCTGATTATCCTGATGGCGGCGATTGCCGTGGCGCGCGAAACCCGGCAGGTGCGTAAAACCATTCGCATAGATGTCCAGATCCCGGCGGTGATTCACTATGCCAGCGGCATCTCTTCGCGCACCCGCACCAGCGACCTGTCGATGGGCGGGGCACAGCTGGATGCGCCGGATAACCGCCACGCGCACGATGAGATTGAAGAGATCGATCTGCTGCTGAAATCCGGCACCATCACCATTCCGGTAAGCAAAATTTCCGGTGACGAAGAGACCATCCGGCTGCGCTTCGGCGATATGCCGCTGGCACGTCGCCGCGAACTGGTGCGCGTGGTACTGGCGCGCGCCGATGCATGGATTGCGCCGGAGTATCGCCAGGATAACCCGCTGGTCTCCCTGGCCACCATTATCCGTACCGTCTTTGAGCTGTTCTGGCTGAGCTGGAAAGATCGCCGTGAGAAGCGTAAGCCTGACAGCGCCTCCGCCGTCAAAGAGGACCGCGCAGTATGAAGGCACTGACGCAAACCTGGCTGGCGGCTGCGCTGGTCAGCACGCTGCTGGCCCCCGCCCGGGCGGAAACACTGCCGGTCACGCAGGACAGTGCGGCGCTCTCTGAGGTGCCACCGCCACAGGGTCTGGAGAATCACGCTGACGCGCAGCTGCAGCAGGCCGCCGGGGCGACGCCGTATGCGCCAGCCGCAACGCTGTCCGCACCAGCGCGCACGTCTGCGGCGCCGGCGCAGGAAACCGGCGTATCAGCGGCCGCCCCCACGGCAGAAAGCGCGCCTGTAGTGCCGGCACAGGAAACCGGCGTATCAGCGGTTGCCCCCACGGCAGAAAGCGCGCCAGCGGTGCCGGCACAGGAAACCGGCGTATCAGTGGCCGCCCCCACGGCAGAAAGCGCGCCAGCGGTGCCGGCACAGGAAACCGGCGTATCAGTGGCCGCCCCCACGGCAGAAAGCGCGCCAGCGGTGCCGGCGCAGGAAACCGGCGTATCAGCTGTCGCCCCGGCGGCAGGAAGCGCGCCTGCGGTGCCGGCACAGGAAAATAGCCTATCGGCTGCCGCCCCGGCCGCCGAAAGCGCGCCTGGCGCGGCGGCGATACAGCCAGGTGGATCGCCGCAGACGGCACCGACCGCTGACCTGACCGGGGCCGGTGAGGGAGCTACGCCCGCGCTGTCCGCGCCGGTTGTCGCCACTGCAGACAGCGGGGCGCAGAGCGTTGCGCTGAATCAGCCGGTCAGCAGCACCATTTCCGTCGCGCAGATGGGCCAGAAGCAGGGCATCACCCTGACCGGCGGACAACTGCAATCCGGCATCGTCTTTACGCTGCCGGGTGATGAAGTCATCACCAACGCCCATCTGAACCTGGCGCTGCGCGTCTCGACAGCGCTGGCGGCGCGCAATACCTCGCTGCAGCTGATGCTCAACGGCCAGCCGCTCGGTACGCTGCCGCTGGGCGCGGCCGACAGCGATGTCAGCGAATATGAGCTGGATATCCCGGCGGCGATGGTGGTTTCGGCGAACAACCTCAGCTTCAAAATCAACGATGCTGACAAACTGCTGTGTGAAAAAGAGAGCGCGCAGCAGTATCAGGTAACGATTCTGCCCAAAACCACGCTCAGCCTTGAGGGCCAGCAGCTGAACATCGGCACCAGCCTGCGTAACTTCCCGCGGCCATTTATTGACGTGCAGCGCATGACGCCAGCCAGCGTCAGCTTTGGCTTCGCTGCCAACGTCACGCCTGACAGCGTCAGCGCTGCGGCGCTGGTGGCGTCGTGGCTGGGGATTCAGTCCGACTATCGCGGTATCCGTTTCCCGGTGATGCGTGGCGACCTGCCGGATCAGAACGGCATCCTGGTAGGACATCCGGGAGAGAAAATCGGCACCGTTACGCTGCCGGACAGCGGCGGCCCGCTGCTGCAGGTGATTGATAATCCAAATAACCCGGTGTACAAACTGCTGCTGGTGGTCGGGCGTGATGAGGCAGAGTTGCGTCAGGCGGCAAACCGGCTGACCACCCAGCCGCTGACTACCGATGCCAGCAGCCTGCACGTTCAGCCGCAGCCAATCGCGGCGCGCCAGCCGTATGACGCGCCGCGCTGGATCAATACCAGCCGCCCGGTGCGGCTGAGCGAACTGCTGCGTAAAGATCAAAGCCTGACCACCACCGGCATCTGGCACGATGCGCTCAGCGTGAACTTCCGCGCCGCGCCGGATCTGTTCCTCTGGGACGGCGACACCATTCCGGTCAGCCTGCACTACCGCTTCCCGACGGAGAGCTGGATCGACGAGTCCAGCTCGTTTCTCAATGTCACCCTGAACGGCACTTTCCTGCGTAATCTATCGGTGAATAAAGTGGGCCTGCTGGAGAGCGCCTGGCACCGGCTGGGTGGCGATGCGCGCCAGGAGCAGTACACGCTGAAGCTGGAGCCGTATCTGATCTACGGCGATAACCAACTGGCGCTCTACTTCAACATCCAGCCCAAAGCGGATGCGCCATGCGGCGTGCTGCTGAACAACAACATCAAAAGCCGGATTGAAGAGGATGCGTGGATCGATCTGAGCCACACGCGTCACTTCAGTCTGCTGCCGAATCTGGCGTATTTCGTCGGGGCCTCGTTCCCGTTCTCGCGCCTGGCGGACTTCTCGCAGACCACGCTGCTGCTGCCGGAAAAACCCGGCGACGCCGAGATTGCCACGCTGCTGGATATGGCTTCACGCGCCGGTAAAGCCACCGGCGTTCCGCTGACGCTGAACCAGGTGCTGTTTGGCCTGCCGGCGGGCGGCACCCATCTGACGCGTCTGCAGCACAGCGATGTGCTGGCGGTCAGCACCCTGCAGAACAGTGCCTTTACCCGGCAGATGCTGGCCCACACCGCTTATACGTTAAGCGGCAATACGCTGGGCGTAAAAGAGCCTGGCAGCGGGGATAAACTGCGCGCCTGGCTGACCGGCGACTGGAGCCGCCAGCCGCTGGATGCCGATCGCTACTTCTCGTCTAACGAAGCGTGGCGCGGTTTTGTCAGCTACCGCTCACCGTGGAACGCGGATCGGCTGGTGGTCATGACCGTAGCCACCAGCGATCAGCAACTGCTGCGCCTGCATGATGACCTGGACGCAGCGCGCATCAACGCCGGTATTCGTGGCGATACCGCCATCATCACGGATGAGAACGGCATCCGCAGCTTCCGCGTGGGGCCGCAGTTCCCGAGCGGCGAAATGCCGTGGTACATGATGGTGGTGTGGTACGCCAGTCAGCATTCGGTGCTGATGGCGCTGGCGGCCCTGCTGCTGGCGGCGCTGGCGGGCAGTGCGACCTGGGTGATGCTGAAACGCCACGCGTGGCGACGTCTCAATCCTGACGCCCGGCGTCAGTCCGGCCGGAAGTAAGGATAACAATAATGAAAAAACATCGGATAAGTGCCGGTATTCATCAGGCGCTGCTGCTGGGCGGCGCGCTGGCATTCACTGCGCCACTGCTGGCGGCAGAGAGCAGCAACCCTGCACTGCAGGCGCTGTTCGACCAGGCTGCCTACTGGCACCAGAAGGCGCATGACGATCTGGCCAACGCCGCGCTGCAGAAGGTGCTGATGGTTGAACCCGCTAACCCCCAGGCGTTATACCTGCTGGCGCTTTATTCGCAGCAGGGCGGCAACAATGCAGAAGCCGCGCAGTGGCGTGCGCGCCTCAGTGCCGCTTCACCCAACGATCCGCATCTCAGCGAGCTGGATAACGCGCGGCAGATACAGCATATCCCGCAGGCCCAGCTGGCGCTGGCGCGTCAGCAGGCACGCAGCGGCAATATCGCGGCGGCGCTGCAAACCTGGCGTAATACCTTCAGCGGCAACGAACCGCCACCCGGTGTGGCGGCGGAATACTACCTGACCATGGCCGGTGACCGCGCGCTGTTGCCGCAGGCGGTGGATGCGCTACAGCAGTTCGCTGCCGCGCATCCGCAGGATACCGGGGCAAAGCTGGCGCTGGGCAAGGCGCTGACGTATCAGGAAACCACCCGTCGTCAGGGCATTGCCCTGCTGGCGGGCATGGCGGATGGCAATCCGGAGGCGGATCGCTCCCTGCGCCAGGCGCTGCTGTGGCTGGCACCGCAGGCTGCCGATGCTGCACTGTACCAGACCTGGCAGCAGCGTCACCCGCAGGATAACGCGGTGCTGGAGTACTACCGGAAAAACGTCGGCGGCGCCGAGAAAGGGGCGGGCTTCAGCGCGCTGAACAGCGGGGATGTCAGCAACGCGCAAACCAGCTTCGAAAAAGTGCTGCAGGCGAATCCGCAGGATGCCGATGCCCTGGCCGGCCTGGGATACGTGGCGCAGCGTGCCGGGCGCTATGCAGAAGCGGCGGATTACCTGACCCGCGCCGCGCAAATGGGCGGCGATCAGAGCCAGACGCGTCAGCAGCAGGCCGAAGATGCGCGTTTTTACGCGCAGCTGGCCAGCGCGCAGCAGGCGCTGAAAAACGGTGACAGCGCCGGTGCGCTGGCGCTGAGCGAACCGCTGACGCAGGCCAGTGGTGAAAAAGGCGTGGCCGCGAAACTGTTCCGCGCCGATGTCCTGCGCCGCAGCAATCAGCCTGAGCAGGCAGAGCAGACCTATCGCGCTATCCTGCAGAGCGACGCCGAAAACCGCAGCGCCCGGGAAGGCTTATTCTACGTGCTGCGGCAGCAGAACCGCAGCGCTGAAGCCAGCACGCTGCTGGACTCGCTGCCACAAAGCGTGCGCCAGAGCGTGGCGCCGCGCGGCAGCAGCAGCGATCCGCTGCGTGCGCAGGCAAAACGTCTGCTGGCGGCAGGCGACACCCGCGCGGCCATCGCCACGCTGAACAGCGCCATACAGCGTTATCCTGCTGACGGCTGGCTGCGTCTCGATCTGGCGCGCCTCTACCGCGCCCGGGGCGATAACATGATGGCGGCAACGGTGATGCAGCCGGTGATGCGCAGCGGTGCCGGCCTCAGCGAGCTGTATGCCGGTGCGCTGAATGCCAGCGAAAGCGGCGCCTGGCAGCAGGCCAGCCAGCTGCTGGCTCGCATTCCTGATGCCAGTAAAAACCGCGACATGCGCGAACTGGCACAGCGCGTCAACTTTAATCTGCAGATGGCTACCGCCGATCAGTATCTGGCGCAGGGCGCGAACGCCGCCGCGGCAAACACGCTGCGCGCGCTGGCGGCCGCGCCGCCTGCGAATCCGGTCGATGCCGGCAATCTGGCCCAAAAGCTGGCAAAAGCCGGCGATCTCACCCGCGCGGTGGCGGTGGTGCAGAGCAATATGCAGCGCGGCGTACAGGGCAATGCCGGCGATTATGCCGCGCAGATCGCCGTGCTGAACCAGGCGGGTCTGAGCGATGACGCGCAGCGCTTTCTCAACAGCCCGGAACTGCAGGCACGCAGTACGCCGGCTCAGCTGGCGGGGATCCGCAACGGTTATCTGATCAACGAGGTCGATCGCCTGCGTGAGCAGAGACAGTATGCCGCCGCGTACGACAAGCTGGTGGGCGCACTGCAGCACGATCCGCAGAACCGCGATCTGATGTTCGCCATGGCGCGCCTGTATCAGTCCGGCCGGATGAACAAAGAGGCGGGCGTGGTGTATGACTACCTGATGACGCAGGATACGCCGACGCAGGATGCGCGCACTGGCGCGATCGATGTGGCGCTGGCGCAGCATGATGTCAGCAAAGCCAATGGCCTGACGCGCGGCCTGAAAGAGGAGCAGACGCCAGCCCGCCTGCTGCTGCTGGCCCGCGTGGCGGAAGCCAACGGCGAGCACAGCCTGGCGATACGCTATCTGCGCACCGCGCGGGCGCAGCTCACCGGTCTGGCGGGGGCACAGACCGGCAGTGTGCCGGTGGCGGGTGGTCTGGTACTGGCCGACAATCCGTTTATCAATCGCGGTGCGTCACCGGTCACCGCTTCCCCATCCGCGGCGGGCGTGGTGATGCCGTGGCAGACAGCCCCGGCGGCCCACACCGCAGAAAACACCACGCTGGCGGCCAGTTCGCCAGCCGTGCAACAAAGCCAGACGCTGCGCCAGATTGACAGCATGATGGCTGACCTGCAGGAAAAAACCGGCACCTGGGCGCAGGGGCAGATGCAGGTACGCGGTCGCGACGGCGAATCGGGCCTGAGCAAGCTGACCGAAGCCAAAGCGCCGCTGACATTCTCAACCGTGCCTTTTGGCGAGTCGCGGTTTGATTTTACGCTGACGCCGGTATCGCTCACCGCCGGCAGCGCCGCCGGCGATGCGTGGCGGCGCTTCGGCAGCAATGCGCTGGTACAGGGCAAGGTGGTGGCCGCCGGCGCGGCCAGCGTCAACGATGCGCCCTCAGCCAGTACCGATGCGCAGAAGGCGTCTGGCGTAGAGCTGAACATGGCACTCAAAGGCGACAGCTACCGTATCGACCTCGGCAGCACGCCGCTGGGCCAGGATCTGACGACGCTGGTGGGAGGCGTGCAGTGGTCGCCGAAGCTGACCGATTTCCTTACGCTGATCCTGACCGGTGAGCGCCGCGCCATGACCGATAGCCTGCTCTCCTATGTGGGCGCTGAAGATAAAACCAGCGGCAAGCGGTGGGGTCAGGTCACGAAGAACGGCGCGAACGCGCTGCTGAGCTATGACAACGGTGACGCCGGCTTTTACGCGGGCGGTGGCGCTTACCGCTATGAGGGCGAAAACGTTGCCAGCAACAATAGCGTGCAGGCGACCGCGGGTGCCTATCTGCGGCCGTTCCACGGTGACGATCGCGAACTGAAGGTGGGGATGAGCCTGTCGTGGATGGACTTCTCGAAAAACCTGAGTTACTTCAGCTACGGCCAGGGCGGCTACTTCAGCCCGCAGAACTATGCGGCCATCTCCTTCCCGATCGACTTCAGCCGCAAATTTGACGATCTGAAGGTCAATGTCGGCGGCTCGGTGGGTTATCAGTCCTACAGTCAGGATAAGAGTGCGTATTTCCCGAACGATCCAACGCTGCAATCCCAGCTGCAAACGCTGGCCGACGGCGGCTTCGTGAAAAGCGCCTACTACAGCGGCGGCAGCAAAAACGGTATCGGTTATAACCTGCACGCCGGTGCCGATTATAAGGTCAGTAAAGATGTGACCGTGGGCGGCCAGCTGGGCTACGACACCTTTGGCGACTACAACGAGAGCACAGCCAGCCTGTACTTCCGTTATCTGTTTGGAGATCACTAATGAGCGAGCAACAGGCCGCGCGTGCCAGCCATCCGCACCAGCCAGGCTGGTTTGATCTGGTCAGCGTGATGATTGAAAGTATGCTGGACAATGCCGGCGAGGAAGCGGAAGGTTTCCTCACCGGCACGGGTGAATTGCTGGGGGCACGCTATCCTTTGCCTGAGGCGCGCACCGTGCAGGATCTGGAACGGGAGATGAACCTGCAGCTGGCGCGCTTCAACTGGGGCTTTGTGCAGCTGCAGCCGCTGGAAAATGCGCTTCTGCTGCAGCACCATGCGCTGCCGCAGGGCGACAGCAGTCTGACGGCGGCCCGCTGGCAGCGGGCGCTCAGCGCGGTGCTGGCGGGGCTGTATGCCTGCTGGCTGCGGGCACAGGGAGGCAGCGCGACGGTGCCGCTTACGTTTGAAAAAATCGACGGCGGTGCGCTGCACTACCGTTATCAATAGGATGCTGTGATGAAAATGATGCGCTTATGGCGTCAGTGGATGCTCTGTTTCATGGTGATGTGCTTTAGTGCGCAGGCAGCCGCCGACGGCTGGAGTACCTATAAAAGCCGTTTTATGCGCGACGATGGCCGCATTATCGATACGGCAAACAACAATGTCAGCCATACGGAAGGTCAGGGCTACGGTATGTTACTGGCGGTGGCCAATAACGATCGCGCCACCTTTGATCGGCTGTGGCAGTGGACGCGCACGCATCTGCGTAATCCACAAAACGATCTGTTCTGGTGGCGCTATACGCCGGACGCGAGCGATCCGGTTGCCGATAAGAATGATGCCGCCGACGGGAACGTGCTGATCGCCTGGGCACTGCAGCGCGCGGCGCAGAAGTGGGGTGGTGATTATCAGCAGGCGTCCGATCGTATTCAGCGTGCGGTGGTGAAGCACACGGTGATCAGCTATGCCGGCTATACCGTCATGCTGCCGGGTGCGCAGGGCTTCAACAAAACCAGCTATGTGGTGCTGAATCCCTCTTACTTCCTGTTTACCGCATGGCGCGAGTTTGCCCGGCACAGCCATCTGCGCGTGTGGAACAGCCTGATCGACGACGGCATGACGCTGCTGGGTAAAATGCAGTTTGGTAAAACCGGGCTGCCGCTGGACTGGGTGGCGCTGAACGCCGATGGATCGCTGGCCCCGGCGCTGGGGTACTCAAACCGCTTCAGCTATGACGCCATTCGCGTGCCGCTGAATATCTGGTGGTACGATCCGCAAAGCCTGCGTCTGGTGCCGTTCCAGCGCGTCTGGCAGGGCTATCCCCGGCAGAGCACGCCAGCCTGGTTTGATGTGCTCGCCAATACGCCGGCCCCCTATAACATGGACGGCGGGCTGACGGCGGTGCGCGATCTGACGCTGAATGAAACCCGATATCTGACCGACCAGCTCACCCCGCAGCAGAACTACTTCTCTGCCAGCCTGCAGTTGCTGACCTGGCTGGCGTATCAGGAGAAGCACTAACCGCTGCGACACCGGCGGACGGGCTGCTGACGTCCGCCGATCCGCTTTCCGGCGTTATTTAAAGCTGGCGTAAGGCACCAGCGGCTGCGGCGGCAGATCGAGATCGCCGTTCCAGCCCGCCATTGAGTAGCGCAGATAAATCAGGCCGTGGCTCGGGGTGTAATCTTTCGCCTGCTGAATATCCATCGCCAGCCCCACCGACCAGTGCGGGGTAATACGCCGCTCCACGGTGGCCTGCAGGGTATAACCGAAACCACTGCCGCTGCTGCTGGCAGAAACCGGGTTGGACGCCAGCGTGAAGCCCGGATTGACCGGATAGCGCGCCTGCCCGGCGGTACGCGAGCGTGACCATGAGACGGAGCCGCCAAGGTCAAACGACCAATTCTCCGTGCGCTGTCGCCAGGTCAGCGGCACCGCCAGCGAGAAATACTGCTGCGGGCTGTAATAGCCGCCCTGACCAAAGGTGTAATCACTTAAATCCTTCTGGTAATGCCACAGCATACTGTTCAGGCCGATAGTGGCGCGCTGATTATCCGCGTTAATCAGCTTGTAGTAATACCCCGCCATCAGCCGTTCACGGCTGTTATCCGCCACGTTCTCCCCGCTGATCTGATGCGCGCTGATATCCGCCCATACGCCGTGTGCGCCGCCTTTGTCGTAGCTCAGGCCGATGCCGCCGCCGGTTGCCACCACGCCGCCCCAGGTTTTCCCGCCATTGGTGGCGGGATCGCTCGCACCGGCGAAGGCCAGCAGCGAGCTGGAGATCGGCCGGCGTGACGCGGTGAAGGTCACGCCCAGATCGTCAACGTCCGTTTTCCAGCTCACGCCGCCTGTCCAGTTGGTCACGGTGAAGCCCAGCGGCGTCGTGCCAATATCGGCGGACCAGCGATCGTTCTGCCAGCCGACGCCAAGCGCCGTGCCGGTATCGCGCTGGGTAAAGTCGCGGCGACAGCCACCGGCGCTGGCATCATTACAGCTGCCAAACAGCGCGCTATGGCTGTTATCCGTGGTGCTGAAAGTGCCTGCCGAGACCTGCACCTGATCGACGCGGACAAAGCCGCGCCCGTCAGCCAGCGGCGTCTCAGCCTGCAGCATCGTGGTGTGTGCGGTAAAATCGGATGTGCCGCCGTTGCCTTTATCGCGGGAGTAGTCCTGCTCCAGCGTCACCGTGGTGTCCTGCCGGCGATAGAGGTCGGCAGCATCGCTGCGAATGCTGCGTTTCAGCCAGTCATCCGCTGGCTGATTGCGCGTCAGACGGGTGTAGTCTGCACCGGAGGCCGGCACCGCCGGGGTGATGGCGCTGGCGACCATCGCCAGCCGGTAATCCTGCTGTGCCTGGTCAGGCTGCTGCTGCTGCGCTTCCAGCCGTGCAGCATCGCGATACACCAGCGCCTTCTCCTGCGAGGGTGCCGTCTTCTCCGCCAGACGTTTCAGCGCGGTAAACCGCTGCTGCGCCTGCACAGGGTCGCCGCTGTTCTGCCACGCGAGGGCAATGCGGCGGCCCGTATTGAGGCTTTGCGGCGCTCCGGGCTCGGGCAGAGTGGCCAGGGCGTGGCGCGCCTCTGCCGGACGCTGCAGCGCCAGCAGGGCTTCAATGCGCCCGAGCGCCGCGTCACTGTTCCGGTTATCCTGCTGCAGAATATGCTGATAACCGGCCAGCGCACTGCGTGCATCGCCCCGTTCCAGCGCCCAGTCGGCCAGCAGCATGTCGCGACGCACGGAAGCGGGCTGCTGCTGCAGCAGCGCCAGCGCCGCCGGTTCGTCACCGCGCTCGCGCAGCGCACTGGCCTGCGCAAACACTTTATCCTGCGTCAGCCGCTGATTCAGCTCACGCATGTTGTTATCCCAGCGCGCTTCCGGCAGGCGGTGCAGCACCGCCAGCGCGGCATCATCCTGATTATCTGACGACAGCCACAGCGCCTGGACATAGTACGCGGCCGGGTCCTGCGGATGCTGGCGGACCAGCGTTTCCATTAGCTGTGCGCCCTGCGCTGCCGCGCCGCTGTTACGCAGCGCGCCGGCGAAACGCCAGGCCAGCCAGACATCGTCCGGGCTGTTCTGCCACGCCTGGCGATAGTACGTGGCGGCCTGCGCCCACTCTCCCTGCTGCGCCAGTGCGTCGGCCTGCGCCAGCACTTCGCTGTTGTGCAGATCGGTCAGCCGGCGCTGAGCGGTGCTGTTGCTTTTGTCGAGACGCAGCGCCTGCTGCCAGAACTGTGTCGCCTGCGCGGCGTTTTTGCGCGCCAGCGCCACGTCGCCCAGGCCGATCAGTGCCCAGCTGTCCTGACTGTCCAGCGCGCTGGCGCTGCGATACTGATTTTCCGCGCCGGCCAGATCGCCTTTTTTCAGCGCCGCATCGCCGTTATTTATCGCCAGCCAGTAGCGATTGGTCTGTAACAGCGACTGCCATTTGCCAATCTGCGTGCTGGCCTGGCCGGCCTGAATCGCTTTCTGCAGCCAGTCGATGGCGGCGGCGCGGTTATTCGCCCGCGCCTGAGCCTGGCCCATGGCACCCATCAGATCGGCGTCATCGGGATTGGCTTTCAGCGCCGCCTGCAGCGTCGGGATGGCCTCCGCCCCGGCGCCGTTACTGACCAGCGCCAGCCCGCGCATACGCTGCCGGTAAGCCGGATCGGCCAGCAGTTTTTGCTGCTGTGCCAGCAGTTCCTCGCCGCGCTGCTGCGCGTCGCCGCTGGTAAACACCTGCAGATACTGCTTCAGGCTGGCGACGGTGGCATCGCTGACCGGCTGATTCTGGATCTGCTGCAGCCAGAGTTCGGCTGCGGCGTCGCGTCCGCCGTCGCGGTTGGCCAGCTGCCGCAGCTGGCGCAGCGCGTCATCCGGCTGATTTTGCTCAAACGCCATGCGCGCCAGCTGCAGCTCTACGCCGATGTTGCCGGGATAACGCTGCTCCAGACTTTGCAGCTGCTGGCGGGCAAGCTGCTGCTGTCCGGGCAGACGGGCTACCAGCCGCCAGTACTCCAGCGCGGTGTTCACATCGGGAAAGACGCCGTGAAACAGTGCATCCCACGCGGTTCGGGCTTCCTCTATGCGGCCGGCGGTTGCCAGCAGACGCGCCTGCTGCAACTGCTGTCGGCCTTCATCACTGACCAGCCGCAGGCCGGCTTCCGACTCGCGGGTAGCCGGATCGTCCGGGGCGTTATGTTTCAGCGTATCCAGCAGCGTCCGGGCTTTGTCGCGATCGCCCTGGCGCAGCGCCATGCGGATTTGTGCTGCCAGCACCTGCGGATTATCCGGGTCAATTTTTTCCAGCCGGTACAGTGACTGCTGCACCAGGTCATATTTATTGGTCGATTCACCGGTGCGGATTTGCATCAGCAGCCACGCCACCGGCGCCACCTCCGGCCCGGGGGCGGCGCTGGCAATGCCCGCCAGCGCGCCGCCGATCAGCAGCGCAAGGGGTAACTTATTCATCTTCATCCAGCCCGGAGAGGCGGCGGCGCGTGACCATCCGCATCAGACGCCACACCATCAGGGCAAACAGCAGCACCACGGCGACGGCACACAGCGCCAGCCACACCGGATGCGTTGCCATCTGATTCCAGACGCGCTCCCACCACGGCAGGTGACCAACAAAGTAGGTATCACCGACGCGGACGCTGGCGACGCCGGATTCGCGCACCACGCTGGCTGAGCCGTACATCGCGGCGCGCTTGCTGCTGTCGAGCAGTGCGTTGTTCAGCAGCGCCCAGCCGCGCGGGCTATCCGCCAGCAGCGCGACAACGCTGCGCTGATCGCTGAACGGGGACTGGAAGCCGACAATCGCGCCCAGCGGACCGTTAGAACGGATGCCGGTCTGGCTTTCCACGCGACGATCGCTGGCGGTAAGCGGGGCGCTTTCTGCGCTGACCGGGCGTGCCGGCATGTTGATCCAGCTGCGGGCGCGATCCACCAGCAGGTTGATCGACGGGTTGCCCTGCAGATCCGCCGGCAGTGTGCCGATCAACAGCAGATCGGCATCCTGCGCACGGGCTTTGCTCCAGTCATCGCTCATCTGTACGCGCAGGGCCGGATAGCCGGTCTGGGCACCGATATTGCCCAGGGTATTCAGCAGCGTACTGACCGCGCCGGCATCCGGCTGCACGCCGACCAGCACCAGCGTTTGCGCCAGATCGGCATAGCGGCTGTACGGAAAGCCGGCATTGGCAAAGGCGCCAAGCGACGGCATTTCGATATAGTGACGATAGCCGGAGAAATCGATGCTGGAGCGATCATCGACCACAACATGGTGATCCACCGGCGTGACGGTCTCACAGCGACCATCGGCCGTGCCGCCGACAAAGGTATTGGCATAATCAAAGTTAAAGCGCAGCTGGTTGACCGCCCCCAGACGCAGCGCCGGAATGGTGAGCTGACGGCTGTTGTCCTGCAGGCCCTGAATCAGCGGCAGGCGCATCAGCTGCTGTCCGGCGGTGCTTTTGCTGGTCAGCGGGTAGTCCTGCATGAACTGATTGTTAAGGTGTACCGCCAGTCGTGAACCGTCCTGCTGCTGCGGTGAGGTGTAGCGGTAGATCAGATCCATATCAATGCCGCGCGCGCGCACCAGGAACAGGTCCGGCGGCAGGTTCAGCGTCAGACTGATCGGATTGGGCTGTAATCCATCGCCCTGCAGCTGATTCGCGTACTGCGCCAGCTCGCCGAAGGTGGTGCGGCGATCGGTACGCACCCAGTTCGGCGCATCGTACGCCTGGCGCGGTGCCAGCAGCTTCACCTCATCAATGGTGGCGCTTTCGCCGCGCAGCAGCAGTTCGCCCTGCGCGATGCCTTCAACGGCTGTAATCAGATCGTTATCGTCGCGGCCGGTAATCAGCAGCATTTTCTGATACGGGTTATCCGGCTGGCTGATCATCTGCACGGTGGGTTTATCCACCGGCGGTAAATTCTGCAGGAAGGCCGGACGCTGCGCATTGGTGGCAAACACCACCGCGTGCTGCTGCGACGGCAGCTGGTTATACAGCACCGGGAAGGACTGGCCGCGCCACTGCGCTTTGCTGCCAAACCAGGAGGCAAGGATTGCCGCCGCGCGCTGCTGCGTCAGATCCGGCGGGCCGCTGAATACCATCGGCAGCTGCAGCGGACGGGTATCGCGCGCGTCAAAGAACGGCTCCGGGAAGTGTGACAGATCATTTTTCAGCGGCAGCTTCTGCAGCGTCAGATCCAGCCTGCTCTCTTTGCCAATGTCCATCCAGATGGTGCTGTTGGCCGGGTTTTCGCAGACGTTGGCATAGTGGCCCACCAGTTCGAGGCGAACGCGGTTGAAATCGCTGATAAAGCGCGGGTCAATCGGCAGCTGCGTCTGGTTCTCTTTTCCGGCCTGATCGGCACTGACCGTCACCAGCCCCACCAGCTCATCATTAAGGTAGACCTTAAGCTGTGACTGGACCGGCAGCAGCGCCGGTGACGGACGGTAGCTGAGCGTCAGCAGCGCGCGCGTCACCACTTCGTCGCTGCGTACGCCAAATTCAATCTGGCTGTCGGGCTGCGTGCCGCGCAGGGTGATGCTACCGGGCGGCGGTGCCACCTGGCTGAACAGCAGCTGGCTGTCGCGCAGCGGTGCGCTGGCATCCGCAGGCGGAGACGCCAGCGTGAGGGGGGCAGACGCGGCGGCGGCCGGCGTGTCGGCTGTCACTGGCTGCGGTGCAGCGTGGGCCAGAGAAGCGGTGCCCAGCAGCAGGGCAGTGAACCAGCTCAGTTTTCTCGTCATGGTCGTATCATCAACTTAATAAAAATCGGTTTTGCCGGAGGCCGGCAACGGTTTCACGCCCTGCGGCAGCAGCGTGGCCAGCCAGCGCAACAGTACGGTCAGGCCGCGGAACAGGCGGCGCATCGGCGCAGGGCCGTACTCCGCCAGTCGCAGATAACCTTTAAAACCCAGCACCATAATGTCGGCGAGGCTCTGCACCGGTTTGTCTTCCGGGAAGCCGTCCTGCCACAGCGCCCAGGTATCGGCGCGCGCAAAAGTACACTGGATAAACTCGATGTGCTGCTGCGTGGTGAGCTGATGCAGGCGGATACCGGCACGGCGGCCAAACACGCGCTGCACCTGACACGGGAAGCTGAACTCCTGCTGACCGCGGCGCAGCAGCAGCGAGACGGTTTCGTTCTCCTTCAGCGCATCCGCTTCACGCAGTTCGACGCCGACGCCGCCATCGGAATAGTCGCGCAGCGTGCAGGGCACCATGTGGCCGTCACCGCGGGCGAGGGCCGCGGGCATGGCAATCTCCACCCGGTGGGCTTCACGAATCTGCCGCGCTTCCACCGAGACCGCCACGGCGCCGCCAAGAATGATCATGTTGTAAATCACCCACACCAGGCTGACCCAGATGGTGAGAATTTCATTCGACGGGCCGTGCGCCATGCGCCAGAAGGCCATCACAATACCGGCGATGTTCAGCAGCACCAGCAGCATATACGGCTTGGTGATCACCCAGTCGAGATGGCGCTGCTCTACCAGTCCCCCTTTGGCCGTCACGTTAAACTTGCCTTTGTGCGGATTAAACAGCGCGACCGTGGTTGGCCGGGCGATGTACCAGGCCAGCACGGTTTCGTACACCTCGCTCCAGAAGGAGTGACGCCAGCGGCCCTGAATGCGTGAGTTGGTCAGGCTGGTATGCACCATGTGCGGCAGCACGTAGATGGCAATCGCCAGCGCCGGCGCATAAATGATGTACGCGTGGAACAGCAGAAAGGCCAGCGGTGCCAGCAGGAAGATCAGGCGGGGAATGCCCGCCAGAAAGTGCAGCATGGCGTTGGCGTAGCATAAGCGCTGCACCAGCTTCAGCCCTTTACCAAACAGCGGATTATCAAGGCGGAAGATCTGCACCATGCCGCGCGCCCAGCGGATACGCTGGCCGATGTGCGCCGACAGGCTCTCGGTGGCCAGCCCGGCGGCCTGCGGAATACGGATATACGCCGAGGTGTAGCCCCGGCGGTGCAGGCGCAGTGAGGTATGCGCATCTTCGGTGACGGTTTCCACCGCAATACCGCCAATTTCATCCAGCGCCGTGCGGCGCAGCACTGCGCAGGAGCCGCAGAAGAAGGCCGCGTCCCAGGTGTCGTTGCCGTCCTGCACCAGGCCATAAAACAGCGAACCTTCGTTGGGCGTCTGTCGGAAACGGCCGAGGTTGCGTTCAAAGGGATCGGGCGAGAAGAAGTGGTGCGGCGTTTGCAGCATCGCCAGACGCGGATCTTTCAGGAACCAGCCCAGCGTCAGCTGCAGGAACGAGCGCGTGGGCACGTGGTCGCAGTCGAAAATCGCGACGTATTCGCTGCGGCAGGTGGTTTTCAGCGCGTGGTTGATGTTGCCGGCTTTGGCGTGCTCATGCGTGGCGCGCACTACATAGTGAATGCCGACGCTGGCAGCAAATTCGCGAAACTCAGCGCGCGTGCCGTCATCCAGCAGAAAGATATTCAGTTTATCCTGCGGCCAGTCGATGCCCAGCGCGGCATAAATCGTCGGTTTCACCACGCTGAGCGGTTCGTTATAGGTGGGCACCAGAATGTCCACCGACGGCCAGCTGTCGATGGCGGGCGGCATGGAAACCGGCTGCCGGTTAAGCGGCCACAGCGTCTGAAAATAGCCCAGCACCAGAACGGTCCAGGCGTAGGTTTCTGCAGCAATCAGCAGCAGGCCAAAGATCAGGCTGAGCGGATCGTCCCAGTTGAGCGTTTCGGTATAACGCCACCACAAATAGCGGCAGGAGATGGTCAGTGACAGCACAATCAGCATCATGGTGGCGAGGCGGCCCGGCACGCGGCGCACCAGCATGGCCAGCCCCCACAGTAACAGCACAAACACCAGCTGCGTGGTGATACTGAACGGCTGCGAGATACACAGCAGCGCCAGCAGGCTGGCCACCAGCGCGGTGAGAATAAACAGCAGCTGGCGCAGGCGCAGCGGCAAGCGCTGCAGCTGCTGCTCGGCGCGATCGGGCACGCCACTGGCCACAAGACGCGCCGGCAGCCGGTCAAGCCAGTGCCACAGCCGGTGTCGCCAGCGGAACAGACCGCTGAAGCGCTGACGCCCGCTGCGCACGCGCTTGCCCTGCGGCAGCGTCAGCATCAGCCACAGGCTCTGTAACAGATAGCGCAGGGCATCCAGCGGGCGCGGGCGCAGCGGTGAAATCTGCGGATAGTAGCGGTGACGCTGCTGCAGGATCGACTGCCAGCCCGGCGACTCCAGCCGCAGCAGCGACCAGGCCAGCACGCACCAGACGAGGTGCAGCGCCACGGTAAGGCGGCCGGCACCGTGCGTGCGCGCCGTGCGGGCGCGTTGTTGCAGCGCCTGCCAGACCGGCGGCACCAGCAGCCAGCGCAGCGGATTCACGCGGCACCTCCGGCCACGTGCAGCAGCAGCCAGTTCGCCAGCGTGTTGATCTCCTCGCTGGCCAGCGCATGCGGCCGGTATTCACCCACCGGCTGCTTCATCATCAGCGCTTCCGCCAGCGCTTCGTCGCGGTGAATCACCTGCGGAATCAGATGCGTCAGGGAACGCAGCCACAGCTGATGCAGATCCTGCTGCAGCTGGCTGTTGGCGTTGAACTGGTTGATCAGGAACAGCGTCGGCGCGCTGAAGGCGTGACGGTGCAGGCGCAGCTGGCAATTGGCATCCAGCGTCAGCACCTGCAGCAGGCGATCGGCTGCCTGCAAAAGCGGCGCGTGGCACGGCAGCGGTTCCGCCGGCAGGTCGAAAATAATCCACTGATAGCGCTTTTTCAGGGCCGGTAAGGCATTGAGCAGCGGGGCGGTCAGGGTGGCTGGCGCCTGCGGTAACGATAAGCGCTGCTGATGCGTCAGCAGGCCTGACGGCAGAAAATCCAGCCCCGGCTGGTAGCGCTGCGCGCTGTGCTGCCACGGCTGCTGTTCCAGCAGGGCAGGGAGCCAGCCCGGCGCGTGATCCAGCGGCAGATTAAAGTGCGCAGCCAGCTGATTCGCCGGTGAGGCATCAATCAGCAGCACGGACGCCTGCAGCCGGTGCAGCGCCCAGCCCAGTGCTGCGCTGAGGGCGGTCGCACCGCAGCCGCCGCGCAGTCCCTGTAACGCAATTACCGGCATTCGTCTTCGCGCTCCGCAACGTCCAGCATTTCACGCAGCAGGGGCCAGCGCGCCAGCAGGGTATTTACCCGCGCTTCACGCGCAATATCAATGTAGCGAAAGGCTTTCAGCCCAAAGGCAGCGCTCAGCGCATTAATATCATCCTGATCTTCACTGGCAGAAGCGATCAGCGAAAAAGCATTTTCTGTTTTCATTACGTTTTGCCATCAAAAAAGACAATCCAGGGAGCGCAACGCTATTTTTGCCGGCGGTTGAACCGAAGTGAGCGATGCGGCGCATCGACATCGAAATGAGTTGTTCCGGCGAAGCTTTTTTTATTTCAGCAGTTCCAATCGTCGCCGTCTATATTAAACTAGCCTGGATTGTCCTGATCGCGAATCAAATATGAAAAATCGCTATGCCCTTGGCCTGCAACAGGTTCAGCAGGAATTAATTACTCTGCAATCGCCAGGGTTTTACTGGATTACCAGCCAGCGTCCTGAGGATGCGCGAACCCTGCTGCGTCAGGTCATCAGCCAGCAGGAGGCCGCCACGCTGATCAGCGCTGATGAGGCCCCGCGCGCGCTGCTTACGCCCGATCCGGCCGCTGGCCCGGCCCGCATTCCGCTCTTTTCCCTGCCGTCCGATAAAGCCAGCCTGCTGCAGCTGGAGAATGACCTTGCGCGCGTGCTGAATAAGCGCAATGGGCTGGTGCTGTTTTATACGCAGGCAGCCGTGTGGAGTAAATTCTCGCCACAGGAGATGACGCTGTGGATTAAAGGGCTGCGTCGTCTGCTGATCAAAAAACAAATGACGCTGCTTATTATGACCGCCGGTACGACAATAATTCATTTGCGCAATCATCTGCCGCGTTATTTTCGTCAGCTTGACGGCGTGGCACATTTAGATTTTCAGCAGGATAGCTGGCAATATCGAATTAACTGGTGGTATTCCGGGGATAATTTGCTGGCGGATCGCGCTATCCGTTTGAGTTGTATTGAAAATAACTTTATCGCGGAAAAAGAAAAGCAGCAGACTGCGCCACTCAGCCTGAATGATGAGCATCAGTTTCTTGCTCAGCAGGGCGTGCTGGAAGGCGCACCGCCGCTCTCCGCCCAGTGGGAATTGTTTAATGATAATGAAGCGGTGTTTACGCGAGCCCAGCAGGCCAGCGCCGCCACCGTCATCTTTAGTCTGGCCCACAATCAGGATATTCAGGCGCTGGCCAGGCTGGTCCACAGCCTGCGGCGATCGCGCGGCAATGCGCTGAAAATCGTGGTGCGTGAACTGCACACCAGCCTGCGTTACAGCGATGAACGCCTGCTGCTGGCCTGCGGCGTCAATGTCATTGTACCCGGCAGCGCCACGTTGTCGCGCTTCCTGACCACGCTGGAAGGCATTCAGGGGCAGCAGTTTACCCGCCATGTACCGGCCGATCTGACGGCGCTGATGCAGGCCCTGCAGCCTCTGCAGCAAAAGGGCTGGCTGGCGCTGGATCGCTTCTGCGCAGCGGTGCAGCAGCTGATGGCCAATACTTTGCTGCCGGAAAACGATAAAGGGCTGATGGTGGCGCTGCGTCCGGTGCCTCAGCTGAAACCGGAACAGGTACTTACGCTGTGCAAACCGCGCCGTTTTGGCGATTTGGTCACGCTGGTGGGCGATCGCCTCTATTTGTTCCTCTCTTCCTGTCGCTTTAACGATCTGGACATTGCGCTGAAGTCGATTTTTTCCCTGCCGCACGACGAGCTGTTCAGTAACCGGATGGTGTGGTTCGCGGACAACCAGATTCTGGCCGAAGTGGACAACGTGCGCCAGCTGACGCCGGCGGCGCAGCGGGATGTCACGGCGGCGCTTCCGATCAGCGACGCCACAGCCGCACCTGCCGCGCATGCCGACGTCGCGAAAACGCCGCAGCCTTTCAGTCTGGATATTGAAGGAGATCGCGTATGACCCTGATGGACTGGGTGCAAATCGCCATTCTGCTGCTGCTGATTCTGCTGTTTTTCAAATCGCTGTGGCTGCGCTGGTTGCCGCGCCGCAGCAACAGCCTGCTGATGCGTCTGCTGCCCACGCGCGCGCTGAAAGCCGAAGGGCTGTGGCATCGTCAATCGACCAAAACGGATAAACATGAATAACAATTCTGCAAGGCTGCCTGCAGCACACTGGCGCGGCCTGGGTGGCTGGAATGTCTATTTTCTGCTCAAATTTGGCCTGCTGTGGTACGGCTATCTCAATTTTCACGCTCTGAGCAATCTGGTCTTTCTGGCCTGGCTGCTGTTTCCACTCCCCTCTGCGCGTCTGCACCGCGTGCGGCAGTGGATCTCTCTGCCCGTGGGCTTTGCGCTGTTCTGGCACGATACCTGGCTGCCGGGGCTGAATTCACTGCTGAGTCAGGGCAGTCAGCTTGCTGGCTTCTCGGCGGCTTATCTGCTGGATCTGCTGGCGCGCTTTATTAACTGGGAAATGATCGGCGCCGCTTTTGTACTGCTGGTGCTCTACCTGTTTGTGGCGCAGTGGATTCGCGTTACCGTGCTGGTCTCGCTGGCGCTGATCTGGCTCAACGTGCTGACCCTTGCCGGTCCGTCGCTGAACCTGCTGCCGGGCAAAGCCGCCGCGCCAGCGGTGGTGCTGAACGATCAACCGGCACTGACGAAAACGCCGGAAGGGCTGGGTCAGTCTGCGCCGCCCACCAGCGCCAACCTGACGGCGTGGCTTAACCGTTTTTATGACAGCGAACGTCAGCGCGTCACGCACTTCCCCGATGCGCTGCCGGCGGATTCGCAGCCGTTTGATATTCTGGTGATCAACATCTGTTCGCTGTCGTGGTCAGATATTGACGTGGCGCAGCTGCGCGATCATCCGCTGTGGCGCCATTTTGATATCGTGCTCAACAACTACAACTCCGCGACCGGCTACAGCGGCCCGGCGGGCATCCGGCTGCTGCGCGCCAGCTGCGGCCAGACCTCCCACAGCGATCTGTATAAAACCACCGACCAGCGCTGCTACCTGTTTGATAATCTCGCCAGACTGGGCTTCAGGCAGCAGCTGATGATGGACCACACCGGCGTATTTGGTAACTACCTCAAAGAGCTGCGCGAGGATGGCAACATGCAGGCGCCGCTGATGTCGCAGACAGGTATCGCGCCGGAGCTGACGTCGTTCGATGGTTCGCCGGTGTTTAACGACGGCCAGCTGATGCAGCGCTGGCTCGACGAGCGCAGCAAAAGCAGCGATGCGCGCAGCGCCACGTTCTACAACCTGATCCCGCTGCATGACGGCACGCGCGAGCTGGGCAGCACTCGTACCGCTGACTGGCAGCCACGCGCCAAAGTGCTGTTTGATCAGCTGGATACTTTCCTGACCAATCTGGAGAAATCGGGGCGCCGCGTGATGGTGCTGGTCGTGCCGGAGCACGGGGCGGCGCTGCAGGGAGACAAAATGCAGATGTCCGGCCTGCGTGACATTCCCAGTCCGTCCATTACGCACGTACCGGTGGGCATTAAATTTGTCGGTATGAAAGCCCCGCATCAGGGACAGCCGCTGAATGTGGATACCCCGACCAGCCTGCTGGCGATCTCTGAGCTGGTGTCGCGCGTGGTGGATGGCCAGGTGTTTAACGCGCCAAACGTCAATATGTCGGTGCTGACGGATCATCTGCCGCAGACGCCGGTGGTTTCGGAAAACGACAACGCCGTCGTCATGATGTATCAGGGCAAACCCTGGATCCGCCTGAATGGCGGCGACTGGGTGGCTTATCCGCAGTAGCTTTAGCAGGCAGGCAGCCGGGGCTGCCTGCCGCCTCTTTGCGCACACGCTGCCGCACGGCCGGCAGCGTTAAAATTCCGAAACGTCGCACAAAGGCGTTCACTTCCGCGATTTTCCCCCTGATCCCGGCGCACATACCCGCTGACCTGGGATATACTTGCTGCGCATTTCAGGCACTACCATCGCTCACTGCAGCCAGGAGAATTTTTGTTGCGCGTCAGTCGCTCGCTCACGATAAAGCAGATGGCCACCGTTTCCGCCGTGGCGCTGATTACTATCTGTATCTTTATCGTTATCCAGTTATTCCACTTTGTGCAGCAGCGCAGAGTCGACTACGCCCAGCAAATGGAAAACGTGGCGCATACCGTGCGGCAGCCGCTCTCTGAAGCGGTGCTGAAAGCGGACATTCCGCAGGCGGAGCGCATTCTCAACACCCTGAAACCCGCCGGCATTTTATCGCGCGCCGATGTGGTACTGCCCAACGCCTTCCAGGCATTGCACGCGGATTTTGCGCCGGAAAAGCCGGTGCCGCGGCTGGTTGCCCGGCTGTTTGAGCTGCCGGTGCAAATCACGCTGCCGCTCTATTCCGTCGAGCGCGGCGGATTGCCGAAGCCGATTGCCTATCTGGTGCTGCAGGCGGACTCTTCACGGGTTTACCAGTTCCTGCTCAGCACGCTCTCCACCATGATCACCACCTATCTGCTGCTGGCCCTGATCCTTTCCGTGGCCATCAGCTGGTGTATTAACCGCCTGATTGTCCATCCGCTGCGCCATATCTCGCGTGAGCTGCAGGAGCTGCCACCACCGGCCATCCTCACCCATAAGCTGGCGCTGCCGCCTGACCACCGGGATGATGAAATCGGCATGCTGATCCGCAGTTACAATCGCAACCAGCAGGTGCTGGAATCGATTCACGATGAAATGAGCCGTCTGACCACGCACGTGGCCGTGACCGACCTGCCCAACCGTGCGCTGTTTCTGGCGCTGCTGGACCAGCACGTTCGCCATTATCAGGGACGCCAGCCGTGGGGGCTGATGGCCATTCGCATTGAGACCCTGCAGGAAGCCAACGGCGTACTGAGCGATGAACAGCGCGACACGCTGATGCTGACGCTGGTGGAAAAGATTCGCAGCACCATTGATGACCACACGCTGCTGGCGCAGACCGGACCAAGCGACTTCGCCCTGCTGATGAAGCGCGCGCACAACCCGTTCCGCGCGATGCGTCTGGCGCGCAACCTGATGCTGCGCATTAACCAGCCGGTGAACCTGCACCAGCTGCAGCTGCGGCCCAATGCCAGTATTGGCCTGGCGCTGCACGATGACGCCACGCTCTCCGCCGGCGAACAGCTGGACCGCGCCACCTCGGCGATGATGTCTGCACGCCATCACGGCAAGAACCAGATTCTGTTCTTTGATCCGGCGCTCACCGAGCGCGCGCAGAAACGGCTGACGCAGGAGCACGACATTTTGCAGGGGTTGCAGGAAGGGCAGTTCACGCTCTATCTGCAGCCGCAAATTAATATGGCAACCGGCGCGCTGACCGGCGCCGAAGCGCTGCTGCGCATGCGCATGCCGGATGGCAGTTATGGCCTGCCGGAAGAGTTTATTGCCAGCGCGGAGGAGATCGGCGTGATTTCCGCCATCGGCCGCTGGGTGTTTGAAGAGGCGTGCCGCATCATTGCCGGCTGGCAGCGGCGCGGCATTCATCTTCCGCTCAGCGTGAATATTTCCGCGATGCAGCTGCGCGATGCCAGCATGGTCAGCCATCTGCAGGGTCTGCTGGAGCGGCACCGCATCGCACCCGGCAGTTTTGTGCTGGAGATTACTGAAACCGCGCAGATGGGCGATGCGGAACAGGCGATGGCGCTGCTGCGTTCGCTGCAGCAAACCGGTGTGGCGGTGGCGCTGGACGATTTCGGCATGGGGTATTCCAACCTCAACTATCTGCACCAGTTCAAAGCGCTGCCGGTGAATAAGTTAAAAATGGATCGCAGTTTTGTTGCCGCACTGCCGGATGACGACACCATGGTGCGCATTGTCGCCGCGATCGCGGAAATCATTCACCTTGATGTGATTGCCGAAGGCGTCGAGACGGCCGAGCAGCGCGACTGGCTGCTGGCGCGCGGTATCACCCTCGGTCAGGGCTATCTCTACGCAGAAGCTCTGCCGCTCACGGTATTCAATCACCGCTGGCTGAACAGCTCATCACCCGCAGAATAATCACCTTATTTATTGATTTTCCTTACACAATTGCGCCCTGATGGGGTGCTGAAGCGTTTCAGTTCATAGTTAGAGTTTTGTAACTTTTGTAAGGAATGTAAGGGGATACTAATCCTGTTAACGGAGTGTTATTTTCCTCGCCATCGGTCAGGTCATACGCTTCCGGACGGCTTGCCGCATGCGTCTCCAATAACCATGGCGGTGAATGCCGTCAATACCTGGACACCTGTTATGAAACTGTTCAAAAGCCTCTACTTTCAGGTGCTGGTTGCCATCGGCATCGGCGTCCTGTTAGGCCACTACTACCCTGAGTTAGGCGCGCAGATGAAGCCGCTTGGCGATGGCTTTGTTAAGCTGATCAAGATGATCATCGCCCCCGTGATTTTCTGTACGGTGGTGACCGGTATTGCCGGCATGGAGAGCATGAAAGCAGTTGGACGGACCGGCGCAGTGGCGCTGCTCTATTTTGAAATTGTCAGTACCATTGCGCTGATCATCGGCCTGGTGGTGGTGAACGTGATCCAGCCCGGCGCCGGCATGAACGTTGACCCGGCAACGCTGGACGCCAAAGCGGTCGCCGTCTATGCCCAGCAGGCAGAGCAGCAGGGCGTGGTCGCCTTCCTGCTGGATGTGATCCCGAACAGCGTTATCGGTGCATTTGCCAGCGGTAACATCCTGCAGGTGCTGCTGTTCGCGATTCTGTTTGGCTTCGCCCTGCATCGCCTTGGCAACGCCGGCACGGTGATGTTCAACGTCATCGACAGCTTCTCAAAAGTGATCTTTGGCGTCATCAACATGATCATGCGCCTCGCGCCGATCGGAGCCTTTGGTGCCATGGCCTTTACCATCGGTAAATATGGCGTCGGTTCGCTGGTGCAGCTGGGCCAGCTGATTGTCTGCTTCTATATCACCTGCGTGCTGTTTGTGGTGATTGTGCTGGGCGCGATTGCACGCTGGGCAGGTTTCAATATCTTCCGCTTTATTGGCTACATCAAAGAAGAGCTGCTGATTGTGCTGGGCACCTCATCTTCGGAGTCTGCGCTGCCGCGTATGCTGGATAAGATGGAGAAGCTTGGCTGTAAAAAATCGGTGGTCGGCCTGGTGATTCCAACCGGTTATTCGTTCAACCTGGATGGCACCTCGATTTACCTGACGATGGCGGCGGTGTTTATTGCGCAGGCAACAAACGCCCATATGGATATCTTCCACCAGATCACGCTGCTGGTTGTGCTGCTGCTGTCGTCGAAAGGCGCGGCGGGCGTGACCGGAAGTGGCTTTATCGTGCTGGCGGCCACGCTGTCGGCGGTCGGGCATCTGCCGGTGGCAGGCCTGGCGCTGATTCTGGGGATCGACCGCTTTATGTCGGAAGCCCGTGCGCTGACCAATCTGGTGGGCAACGGTGTGGCGACAGTGGTGGTGGCGAAGTGGGTCGGCCAGCTGGATGAGCAGCAGATGAAATCGACGCTTTCTTCAGCGAAAAAGGTCACTAACGCTTCACATACCCGCGCGTAATCCGCTAATTTCGCTAATTTCCCGTGAAATGCCCGCTGTCGCTTGCCCTGACAGCGGGCATTTGCATAATAAACCCCATTGATTTTTTTCCTGATTTTTTTCCTCGTGGCGCGACATCCTGACCATCCTGTGGTCAAACACTCTGTCGTGAAATAAACGTGGCGGTCATTCGCCGCAGCGGCTACCTAAAAAGGGGCCGCCTATGCCGCGCTAACGAGCGTTTATCTGTTTGAGTAGGGGTTCACATGCAGGGCACCAGAATTCGGCTTTTAGCTGGCGGATTGATCCTTGCGGCATCCGGCTTCGGCGTGCACGCCGAAACACTTCAGCCCGATCCCGCCTGGCAGGAAGGTAAGCTGGACAACGGTTTCAGCTGGCAGTTACTGACCACGCCGCAGCGACCGAGCGATCGCATCGAGCTGCGTCTGATCGTCAACACCGGTTCGCTGGTGGAGAGCGCGCAGCAGACCGGCTTCAGCCACTTATTACCGCGTCTGGCGATGGTGCATAACACCGCGCTGGACACCAATCAGCAGCGCGCATTATGGCAACAGGCCATGGATCCGCAGCGCCCGCTGCCGCCGGCTATCTCGTCCTACGATTACACCCAATATAACCTGAGCCTGCCCAATAACCGGCCGGAGCTGCTGAAAGAAGCGCTGAGCTGGCTGGCCGCGACGGCGGGCAAAATGGCCATCAATGAGCAGGTGGTCTCAACGGCGATCGCGGCTTCCGATCCGATCGCCACCTGGCCGCCCAATACCCAGGATGTGTGGTGGCGCTACCGGCTGAAAGGTTCCACCATGCTGGCGCACGACCCGGGCGAGCAGCCGCGCGCGCCGGTGGATATTGCCCAGCTATACAGCTTTTATCAGCAGTGGTACACCCCGGATGCCATGACGCTGTATGTGGTCGGCAACGTGGACAGCCGCAGCATGGCGGAGCAAATCAACAAAGCGTTTTCACCGCTCACCGGCAAGCGCGTGTCACCGGCACCGCTGCCGACGCTGTCACCCCTGCCGCACCAGCCGGTAAACCTGGTCAACGGCGGCATGGCGCAGGACCGGCTGTCGCTGGTCTGGGATACGCCGTGGCAGCCTATTCGTGATTCGCAGAATCTGCAGCGCTACTGGCAGAGCGATCTGGCGCGGGAAGCGCTGTTCTGGCACGTGCAGCGCGCGCTGGCGGACAGCAAAGCGCAAAGCGTGCAGGTGGGGTTTGACTGCCGGGTGCTGTTTCAGCGCGCGCAGTGTTCCATCAACATGGACAGCCCGAACGCCTCGCTGGCGCAGAATATGAATCAGGTGGCGAAAGAGCTGGCCGCCGTACGCGATAAAGGGCTGCCGCAGGAGGAGTTTGACGCCCTGATGGCGCAAAAGCTGCTGGAGCTGAACAAGCTGTTTGCCACCTACGCGCGCACCGATACCGATATCCTGATGGGGCAGCGTCTGCGTTCGCAGCAGAATGCGGTTGTGGACATTGCACCGGAGCAGTATCAGAAACTGCGCCAGGCGTTTCTCAGCGGCCTGACGCGCGAGCAGCTGAATCAGGAACTGCGCCAGCAGCTGACGCAGGAACTGACCATGGTGCTGATTCAGCCGCAGGGTGAAGCCGAAACCAATGTGAAGATGCTGCAGGATAGCTGGGACAAAGTCATGACCCCGCTGAGTGCCGATGACGCCACCAAAACTGACGGCAGTACCGCACCGGCTGACGCCGCCTCGCCTGCCGGCTAAGCGGCGCGGTTTTTCGCATCGGGCACGGTGCTGCGCCGTGGCCGTTCGCGTCCGCCGTTGATGGCGGATCGCGATTGCGCCGGCCACAAGGGCCGGGCTCGGCCTCAGGTTTTGGCGCGCAGCCATTCGGTCACCAGCATTGGCCAGCTGGCGAGCGGTAAATCGGCCACGCCGCGGATGCCGAAGCCGTGGCCGCCTTTCTGATAAAAATGGATCTCTGCCGGTACTTTGTGTTCCCGCAGCGCACTGAAAAACACCATGCTGTGGTTAACCGAGACGGCTTCATCGTCAGCGGCATGGATAAGCAGCGTGGGCGGCGTCTGGCTGTGCACGCGGGTTTCCAGCGAATACGCCTCAATGGTTTTCTGATCCGGCCAGGCACCCAGCAGACGGGTGCGGGTGCTTTCATGCGCCAGACCGTCACGCATACTGATGACAGGATAGATCAGTACCATCGCATCGGGACGCGGCGAGAGGCTGTCGGCCTGATCCTGCACCGGATAGAGCTTTTCGCTGAAACGGGTGCCGAGGCTGGCCGCCACGTGACCGCCGGCAGAGAAACCCATCATCACGATGTACTTGCCATTCATACCGCGCTGCGCACGCTCCCGCAGCACGCGCAGCGCGCGCTGCGCATCTGCCAGCGGCGCGTCCGCGCCTTCATGATGACCATCATAGGGCAGGCGATAGGTCATCACCGCCAGCGTATAGCCCATGGAAGTAAAGAAGGTAGCGAGTGCGCTGCCTTCGCGGTCTATCAGTACGCGCTGATAACCGCCGCCCGGTGCAACCAGCAGCGTAATGCCGTTGGACGTTTCCGGATGCCAGATAGCCATTTCCGGGCAGCGTACGCCTGTTGCCGCCCGATCGTACGGCTCATACTCTTTCGCAAGATCGACAATTTGCGGCTGAGCGCGCGAATCACTCGCGCCTGGCGCATCACCGTGCGGCCAGATATTGATAATTTCTGTGTGCATAAACCTGTCCTGAGCGAGGCGAGTTGTCGTTATTGTGTTCGCGGCCGGCGTAACAGCATCCTGCTATTGTTGATTAAAAGATGGTCTTTTTCGCGGCGCGCGTCCAGCCGAATCCTGCGCTTTATGGCAGATTCGGACTATGCCTGGCAGCGACTCAGCGCTGCATAATCCATTGAATTTAAGCGATTTTGATTAGCGGGAGTGAAGTGGCGACGGCGGGTCGGCTGGCAGGCTGGCAGCTGCGCTGCCGTAACAAAAATTACCCGAGCATTCTAAAGCAATAAGCCAAATTTACCGGGCTGTTGTGTCAGTAATCATAATGCGTTTAGCGGGTCTGGCCAGAGCAGGTGCGCGCCACGCTGACGGGCTGTGAACGCGGCACCTGCCGTCTGTCAGGCCGTTGGCGGCATGGCTTCGCGCGGAATAATGGCGCCGCGGTGCTGAATCACCGTGCTGGCGAGCCGGTGCCCGTTTGCCGCAGCCTGGGCGGCCTCGCCCCCGGCTAAGCGCACTGCCAGATAGCCCGCGCTGAACGAGTCACCGGCGGCGGTGGTATCGACAATCTGCGTGCTGGCGAGCGGTACTGCGGCTATCTCCTGCAGCGGCGCGTCGTGGCAGGCAACCAGGCAGGGCGCTGCCCCGCGCTTGATAACAATCTCTGCTACCCCCGCGGCGCGCGTCCGGGCTATTGCGGCGTCAGCGGACTGAGCGCCCCACAGCATCTCCTCGTCATCCAGCGTCAGGAACGCCATGTCGGTGTGCTGCAGCACGGCCTGGTACGCCTGCTGCGCGCTGGCGCGGTCGGCCCACAGGCGGGGGCGGTAGTTATTGTCAAAAATCACCTTACCGCCGTTGCGGCGGCAGCGGGCAAGCAGCGTCATCAGCGTTTCCCGGCTGGCCGCGGGCAGAATCGCCAGGCTGATGCCGCTCAGGTAGAGGTAATCGTACTGCGCCAGCTGCTGACAGATTGCCTCAGCCTGCGGCGTATCCAGCCAGAAGCGTGCGGCGGCATCGCTGCGCCAGTACCAGAAGGTGCGCTCGCCGTGCGCATCGGTTTCGATGAAATACAGGCCGGGCATTTTATCCGCCAGGCGCTGAATCAGCTGCGTCTGCACCTGTTCCTGCTGCCAGGCGGCCAGCATCTGATCGCTGAAGCTGTCAGTGCCAAGAGCGGTGACATAATCCACGCGCAGCTGCCGGCTGTCAGACTGACGCGCCAGGTAGACGGCGGTGTTGAGCGTGTCGCCGCCAAAGCCACGTTTGATATGCTCGCCTTTTTCGGACAGTTCAATCATGCATTCGCCAATCACGGCGATTTTTTTCTGCGTCATGGTGTTCGGCCTGTAGTGGAAATCTGCCTCACAGTCTCGCGTCTGGTATGGCAGCCGTCAATATTTTTTAAAACGGCGTTTTAATTTAACTTAAGGCGGAAACCGGCCGTTTTAGCGTGATTTAGCGGCTAAAGCACGGTCTGTTTTGCCGATTAAGCTCCCGCTGCGCTGTTAGACTCAACCGCTTCTGTGACGGATCAGACCCTTACTGTTATCCAGGGGATAGCCGATATTTGCCGCTGTGAGGCTGCCCGCGGCACGCAACACCAATCAGGAAAAAACCATGGTGATGAAGAATTTGATTCATCGGCTGCCTTCTTCTCATGAGCTTGCGCGACATCAGGAAACCAGTCTCTTCTGGCAGCAGTGCCAGCGCTGCTACACGTTCCAGCCGATTTACCAGGTCTCCGGGCGCTTGCTGGCCATTGAACTGCTGACCGCTGTCACGCACCCCTTAGCGCCGGAAAAGCGCCTTTCGCCGGAAACCTATTTTGATGCGATGACCATAAAGCAGCGGCTGGCGATCGTGCAGGAGCAGCTGGAACTGCTGCTGCAGTGGTCGCCGTTTTTCCACCAGCATCAGCTGGTGGCTTCGGTGAACATTGACGGCCCTTCGCTCATCGCCATTCAGCAGCACGCGGCGATCCGTACGCTGATCGCGCAGCTGCCGTGGGTACGCTTTGAACTGACCGAGCACCACGCGCTGCCGCAGGAGGAGATGGTGGCGCAGATGCCAGAGCTGGGCCCGCTGTGGCTGGATGATTTCGGCTCCGGTATGGCTAACTTCTCCGCGCTGACCGAGCTGCGTTATGACTACATTAAACTTTCGCGCGAACTCTTTATGCTGCTGCGGGCTTCTGATGAAGGCCGCTCGCTGTTCTCTATGTTGCTGTCGCTGATCAATCGCTACTGCAATGGCGTGATTGTGGAGGGGGTGGAAACGGAAGAGGAGTGGCGCCAGGTACAGGCTTCGCCGGCCATGGCCGCGCAGGGCTATTTTTTCTCCCGTCCGCTGCCGTTCAGCCAGCTGGAAACGCTGGTGCTGTCGCTTCCCTGATCCCGTTCCCCTGCGTCTCGACTATCTTTAAGAGGACGAGGAAGGGCATGGAGAAGGAAAAATGTCGCGCACGGGAAAAATTGTCAGCTGGATCATTGGGATTTTATTGTTGCTGGTTGTGGTGGTCGTGGTCATTATCGCCACCTTTGACTGGAATCGCCTGAAGCCAACCATCAACCAGAAAGTCTCAGCAGAGCTGAACCGGCCGTTTGCGATTCGCGGCGATCTGGGCGTGGCCTGGGTGCGCAACCGGGAAGAGCCCGGCTGGCGCAGCTGGGTGCCGTGGCCGCAGGTGCACGCTGACGATGTGATGCTCGGCAATCCGCCCGCTATTCCGGATGTGACCATGGTGCATTTACAGCGTGTGGAAGCCACGCTGGCGCCGCTGGCGCTGCTGCACAAAGAAGTGTACCTGCCGTGGATCAAGATGCAGCAGCCGGATGCGCGGCTGGTGCAGACCGCCGATAAAAAAAACAACTGGACCTTTAACCTCGCCAGCAGTGAAAACAGCGATCCCGCTGCGCCGCCGTCGGCGTGGTCTTTCCGCCTCGATAATATCCTGTTTGATCAGGGTACGCTGCGCTACCGCGATGCTGTCAATGACGCGGACGTTACCGTGAAGATTAATCCGCTGGGCAAGCCGGTGCCGTATGCGCAGGTGGCGGGCGGCAGCGACCAGCAAAAAGGGGCGGGTGACTTTGTGTTTGGCTGGCAGGCCAGCGGCACCTATAACAAACAGCAGCTCGACGGCGAGGGCAAAATTGGCGGCATGCTGTCGCTGCGCAGCAAAACCACCCCGTTCCCGCTACAGCTGGACGTGCGCAATGGCACCACGCGCGTGCGCGCTGACGGCACGCTGCAGGACCCGCTTAACCTTGGTGGGCTGAATCTGCGCCTGCGCTTTTCCGGCGACACGTTGGCGAATCTGTACCGCTTAACCGGCGTCCTGCTGCCGGATACGCCTCCGTACGAAACGGATGGTCATCTGATTGCGCGCTTTAATGACGCCCGGGGCGCGCTGTACCGTTACGAAAAATTCAATGGTCACATTGGCGACAGCGATATTCACGGTTCGCTGGTCTACCGGCAGGGCAAACCGCGTCCGTCGCTGACCGGGGAACTCACTTCTGAGCAGCTGCGCATGGCGGATCTGGGGCCGCTGATTGGCGTGAAATCCGGCAAAGGCAGTGATAAAACCGCGCAGGCCAAAGCACAGCGCGGCGATGACGCCGCGCAGCCGGCAGATCGCGTGCTGCCGCACGATCGCTTTGACACCCAAAGCTGGGACGTGATGGATGCCGATGTGAAATTCAGCGGCAAGCGTATTGAACACAGCAGCAAGCTGCCGTTGAGCGATCTTTACACCCATTTGCAGCTGAAAAACGGCGATTTGCTACTGGACCCGCTGCGTTTCGGCATGGCGGGCGGCAACATTAACTCCACCATTCGTCTGGAAGGCAATCGCAGCCCGATGCGCGGCCGTGCCGATCTGCATGCGCGCAAGCTGCAACTGCGTCAGCTGTTCCCCGGTGTTACCGCCATGCAGCGCAGCCTGGGCCAGCTGAACGGTGACGCCAGCTTAACCGGCAGCGGAAATTCGGTGGCGGATCTGCTGGCAACCAGCAACGGCGATTTGAAGCTGCTGATGAACGATGGGCTGATCAGCCGCAGCCTGATGGAAATTGCCGGGCTGAACGTCGGCAACTATGTGGTGGGCAAGCTGTTTGGTGATGATGAGGTGCGCATTAACTGTGCGGCGACCAATCTCACGGTGCGTCAGGGTGTGGCAACGCCACAGCTGTTTATCTTTGATACAGAAAATGCAGTGATTAACGTCACCGGTAACGCGAATTTCGCCACCGAGCGGCTGGATCTGTCGATTAATCCGGAGAGCAAGGGCATTCGTATCATCACCCTGCGCTCACCGCTGTACGTGCGCGGCACCTTTAAAAACCCGGATGCCGGTGTCAAAGCCGGCCCGCTGCTGGCGCGCGGCGCGGCAGCCGTCGCGCTGGGTGCGGTGGTGGCACCGGCGGCAGCGCTGCTGGCGCTGATTTCGCCAAGCGAAACCGATGCCAATCAGTGCAGCACCGTGCTGCAGCAGATGAAAAACAGCAAATAATCAGTTGCGCCACAGCACTTTGATGATGTGGTAACCAAAAGCGGTTTTTACCGGCCCGAACGGCGTCAGCAGCGGGCAGGTAAATACCGCCTTATCAAAGGCCGGTACCATCTGGCCTTTGCGAAACTCCCCTAAATCGCCGCCGTTGCGCCCGGACGGGCAGGTTGAGTGTTTTTTTGCCAGCTGCTGAAAACTGGCACCTTTTTCCAGCTGCGCCAGCAGCGCTTTCGCCTGTGCTTCTTCTTTGACGAGGATATGTAAAGCCGCCGCGGTTTTCGCCATGATGCTCTCCGGTTATGTATAATGTGCGGCGCATTATATCCCCGTCATGCTGCAAATTGCAGAGGCGCTGGCCGCGCGTGCCCGCGCCGGTCACTTACCCCGGTAAGCTTGCGAAGACGCCCTTTGCGCCTTGCTGCAATCTGTACGATGCAGGGAACCATCCCAGATAATTCAATAGGTTGAGTGAAATTACCTTATGCGTTTAAACCCCGGCCAACAACGAGCTGTCGAATTTGTCACCGGCCCCTGCCTGGTGCTGGCGGGGGCGGGTTCCGGTAAAACCCGCGTTATCACCAACAAAATTGCCCATCTGATTCGCGAATGCGGCTATCAGGCGCGCCATATCGCGGCAGTGACCTTTACCAATAAAGCCTCGCGCGAGATGAAAGAGCGCGTGGCGCAAACCCTTGGCCGCAAAGAGGCGCGCGGCCTGATGATCTCCACTTTCCATACGCTGGGTCTGGAGATCATAAAACGGGAATATGCGGCACTGGGCATGAAGTCCACCTTCTCGCTATTTGACGATCAGGACCAGCTGGCGCTGCTGAAAAACCTGACAAAACAGTGGCTGGAAGAGGACAAAACCCTGCTGCAACAGCTGATTTCGACCATCTCCAACTGGAAAAATGACCTGGTCGATCCGCAGGGCGCGGCAGGCAGGGCGAAATCACAGCGCGATCAGATCTTCGCCCATTGCTACGGCCTGTACGATCAGCATCTGAAAGCGTGCAACGTGCTGGATTTCGACGATTTAATTCTGCTGCCCACGCTGCTGCTGCAGCGCAATGAGACAGTGCGCGAGCGCTGGCAGCAGCGCATTCGCTATCTGCTGGTGGATGAATATCAGGACACGAACACCAGCCAGTACGAGCTGGTAAAACTGCTAGTGGGTGCGCGGGCGCGCTTTACCGTGGTGGGCGATGACGACCAGTCGATTTACTCCTGGCGCGGCGCGCGGCCACAAAACCTGGTGCTGCTGAAAGAGGATTTTCCGGCGCTGGAAGTGGTGAAGCTGGAGCAGAACTACCGCTCTTCACAGCGTATTCTCAAGGCAGCAAACATCCTGATCGCTAACAACCCACACGTGTTTGAGAAGCGCCTGTTTTCCGAGCTGGGCGTGGGCAGCGAACTGAAGGTGCTGAGCGCGAATAATGAAGACCATGAAGCGGAGCGCGTCACCGGCGAGCTGATCGCCCATCACTTCATCCACAAAACCCAGTACAAGGATTATGCGATTCTCTACCGCGGCAACCATCAGTCGCGCGTGTTTGAAAAGCTGCTGATGCAGAACCGCATCCCTTATCGTATTTCCGGCGGTACGTCGTTCTTTTCCCGTCCGGAAATCAAAGACCTGCTGGCGTACCTGCGCGTGCTGACCAACCCGGAAGACGACAGCGCGTTTCTGCGCATCGTCAATACGCCGCGCCGCGAAATTGGTCCGGCCACGCTGCAGAAGCTGGGAGAGTGGGCCACGCTGCGTAATAAGAGCCTGTTCAATGCCAGCTTTGATATGGGGCTGGCGCAGACGCTGACCGGGCGCGGCCTGGAGCATCTGCAGCGCTTTACCCACTGGCTCAACGAGATTGTACAGCTCACAGAGCGTGAGCCGGTGAATGCGGTACGCGATCTGATTCGCGGCATTGATTATGAGAGCTGGCTGTTTGAAACCTCGGGCAGCCCGAAGGCCGCTGAAATGCGCATGAAGAACGTCAATACGCTGTTTCAGTGGATGACGGAGATGCTGGAAGGCGATGAGCTGAACGAACCGATGACGCTGGCGCAGGTGGTCACGCGCTTTACTCTGCGCGACATGATGGAGCGCGGCGAAAGCGACGAGGAGCTGGATCAGGTTCAGCTGATGACGCTGCACGCCTCAAAAGGCCTGGAGTTTCCCTATGTGTTCCTGGTGGGCATGGAAGAGGGCCTGTTGCCGCATCAGAGCAGTATCGATGAGAACAACATCGAAGAGGAGCGCCGCCTGGCCTATGTCGGCATTACCCGGGCACAGAAAGAGCTGACGTTTACGCTGTGCCGCGAACGGCGGCAGTATGGCGAGCTGGTACGCCCTGAGCCCAGCCGTTTTCTGCTTGAGCTGCCGCAGGACGATGTGGTGTGGGAGCGTGAAAAGAAGGTAGTCAGTGCGGAGGAGCGCATGAAGACCGGCCAGACGCGGGTTGCCGGCCTGCGTGCCATGCTGGAAAACGCCCGAAAAGGGTGAGGGATCGGGCGGACTGGCGCAGAGCCAGCGTCAGGCAACAGGCGCGGGCCGCGCCTGTTACGCGATGGTCAGTAACCAGTGCACATAGGACTGGTAGTGGCTCTCCTGCTCCAGCAGTTCAGCACGCAGAGGATGCGCCTCCAGCCAGCCCGCAGGCAGCGTCAGATGCAGCGCGTCATCATCCGCCTGTAGCCGTACTGCCGGCAGCGTGTTGTCCCGCCGGCGACTGGAGAAGATGATCGCCAGGCGCAGCAGGCGGCACAGCCGCTCTGCCATGCGCGGCGGCACCGCGTTCTGCTGGGTCAGCAGAGCGAGATCGATACTGCCGCTCTGGTTCTGCAGCAGGCAGGCCAGCATTTTTTTCTGCGCCGGGGTAAATCCAGGCAGATCGAGGTGACGAATCAGATAGGCCGCGTGCTGGGGCGCCTGGCGGAAATCAACGCTCAGGCCTATTTCGTGCAGGGAGCAGGCGCTGAGCAGCAGGTCGCGACAGCGCTGATCGAGCTTCCAGCTGCTGCTGACCTGACGAAAGAAACTCTCAGCCAGCTGGCGCACGCGTCCGGCCTGATCAACATCAATGGTAAAGCGGCGCTGCACGTTCTGCAGCGTCCGGCTGCGGATGTCGCGATCCACCGGCAGATGCAACATGCCGTAGACCAGCCCTTCGCGCAGCGCACCGCCTGCCAGCGTCATGCTTTCAATATTCAGTTCGTGGAAGATGGCGATCAGAATCGACAGCCCGCTCGGGAAGACCAGCGCGCGCTCCAGCGTCAGGCCTTCAATCTCCAGCTCTTCCAGCTTACCGCACTGAATCGCCCGCTGTTTCAGCTGCTGCAGCTTGCTCAGCGTGATGCGCTCGTCCATGCCCTGCGCCACCATGATCTCCTGCAGCGCCTGTACGGTGCCGGAGGCGCCGACGCAGATTTGCCAGCCTTTCTCACGCAGTGCCGCAGCCACCGGACGGATCATGTCGCGCGCCGCCTGTTCCGCCTGAGCAAAATTCTCCCGGGTCAGGTGCCGGTCGCCAAAGAAGCGTTCCAGCCAGGTGACGCAGCCCATCGACAGGCTGAACAGAGTGGTGGCGTGCGCGCCTTCGCCGGTGACCAGTTCGGTACTGCCACCGCCGATATCGACCACCAGACGCTGATCGGAGCCGCCGGTGGTGTGCGCCACGCCCTGATAAATCAGGCGGGCTTCTTCTTCGCCACTGATGACGTTGACCGGGCAGCCAAGCAGGGATTCAGCCGGGGTGAGGAAATCCTGCGCGTTGCGGGCAATCCGCAGCGTGGCGGTTGCCACCACGCGGATTTGATCGGCAGGAATGTCCTGCAGCTGTTCGGAGAAAAGTTTCAGGCACTGCCAGCCGCGCTGCATCGCCTCGGTGGAGAGCTGGTTACTGGCGTCGAGGCCGGCCGCCAGGCGTACCTTACGTTTGATACGCGCGACGGTCTGAATACTGCCGGACACTTCGCGCACCACCAGCATGTGAAAGCTGTTAGATCCCAGATCAATCGCAGCATAGAGTGACGATGCGCTTAGCATGTGTGCTTAACCCGAACGTTTACGGTTGTTATTGCGCGGTGCGCCGCCCCGACGGTTAGTGTTGTTACCGCCACGACGTGGACCGTTACCGGAACGACTACGCTGCAGACGTTTCGGCGGCGGTAAATCGCTCAGCAGTGCCTCGCTGTTGTACTTGCTGACCGGAATGCCGTGGCCAATATACTCTTCAATGGCAGGCAGGTTCAGCGCGTACTCTTCACACGCCAGGCTGATGGAGTGCCCGCTGGCACCCGCACGACCGGTACGGCCGATACGGTGCACGTAATCTTCGCGATCGTCAGGCAGATCATAGTTAAAGACGTGGGTAACGGCCGGAATGTGCAGACCGCGCGCGGCAACATCGGTTGCCACCAGAATATCCACGTCGCCTTTGGTGAAGTCGTCCAGGATACGCAGGCGTTTTTTCTGCGCCACGTCGCCCGTCAGCAGCCCGACGCGGTGACCGTCTGCGGCCAGATGGCCCCAGATATCCTCACAGCGATGCTTGGTGTTGGCAAAAACAATGGCGCGGTCCGGCCACTCTTCTTCCAGCAGGGTCTGCAGCAGACGCATCTTCTCTTCGTTTGACGGATAGAAAAGCTCTTCTTTAATGCGGTGGCCGGTTTTCTGCTCGGGTTCGACTTCCACATACTCGGCGTTGTTCATGTGTTCAAACGCCAGTTCACGCACGCGATAAGAGAGCGTGGCGGAGAACAGCATGCTCAGACGCTGCGTAGCCGGCGGCATGCGGCGGAACAGCCAGCGGATATCTTTGATAAAGCCGAGATCGAACATGCGATCCGCTTCATCCAGCACCACGACCTGAATGGCACCGAGATTAATGTGATTTTGTTTGGCGTAGTCGATCAGACGACCGGTGGTACCGACCAGAATATCGACGCCGTCAGCCAGCACTTTCAGCTGTTTGTCGTAGCCGTCACCGCCGTAAGCCAGGCCCAGTTTCAGCCCGGTGGCCTGCGCCAGCGGCTCGGCATCGGCGTGAATCTGCACGGCCAGCTCACGGGTCGGGGCCATAATCAGCGCGCGCGGCTGATTAATCTGACGACCTTCAGCCGCAGGGTGAGAAAGAAGATGATGAAACGTTGACGTCAGGAACGCCATCGTTTTGCCGGTACCGGTTTGCGCCTGACCCGCGACATCACGCCCTGAAAGCGCAAAAGGCAACGCGAGCGCCTGGATGGGCGTGCAATTATGAAAGCCTTTTTTATCAAGGGCTTCCACCACCTGTGGGTGCAGGGCGAAGTCGGAAAACTTCTGTTCAGTTAAGTGTGTTTTGCTCATAGTGTGGTAGAATATCAGCTTACTATCGCTTTACGAAAGCGTATCCGATGAAATAAAGTCAACCTACGTTGGTATATTTTACGCCAATTCGCCAGGCATAATCTTTGGAGTTAAACATGAGCAGCGATAAAATCGTTCACCTGACCGATGACAGTTTCGACACTGACGTGCTGAAAGCCGACGGTGTGACGCTGGTTGATTTCTGGGCTGAATGGTGTGGTCCTTGCAAAATGATCGCCCCGATTCTCGATGAAGTTGCAGAAGAGTACGAAGGTAAGCTTACCATCGCCAAGCTGAACATTGATGACAACCCAGGTACGGCGCCGAAATACGGTATCCGCGGTATCCCGACCCTGCTGCTGTTCAAAAACGGCGAAGTGGCGGCGACAAAAGTGGGCGCGCTGTCTAAAGGTCAGCTGAAAGAGTTCCTGAACGCTAACCTGGCCTGATCCCGGCGTGCGTTCTGCAGTGGCGAATTTTTTCGCCACTGCTGGACGTCTCCCTTCAGGCGTGCTAATTTGACCTCACTGCATTACGCACTTACCTTTGTAGTTTGCATCTAAAGATTTCCCTTGTCAGACCCCGCTCGCATTGAACGTTTTCGTGGTTTGGCAATCTGACGGCTAGCACATTCGGCAACACCTTTCGACCGTCTCAACGCTCCCTATCGCCACACCTGACGATAATCGTCGAGCACAGTTGAAAAAGAGCCATTAACAGGCATGGAATTTTTGCCATACCATTCACGACAAACATTTCGAGAATTACCCCGAGTTTAAGAACCCATCACTATGAATCTTACCGAATTAAAGAATACGCCGGTTTCTGAGCTGATTACTCTCGGCGAAAATATGGGGCTGGAAAACCTGGCGCGTATGCGCAAACAGGACATTATTTTCGCCATCCTCAAGCAACACGCGAAGAGCGGCGAAGACATCTTCGGTGATGGTGTGCTGGAGATACTGCAGGACGGATTTGGTTTCCTCCGCTCCGGAGACAGCTCCTACCTCGCCGGTCCCGATGATATCTACGTTTCTCCCAGCCAAATCCGCCGCTTCAACCTCCGCACTGGTGACACCATCTCTGGCAAAATCCGCCCGCCAAAAGAAGGTGAACGCTATTTTGCGCTGCTGAAAGTTAACGAAGTTAACTACGACAAGCCGGAAAACGCGCGCAGTAAGATTCTGTTCGAAAACCTCACGCCACTGCACGCAAACAACCGTCTGCGTATGGAGCGCGGTAATGGCTCAACCGAAGACCTGACCGCCCGCGTGCTGGATCTGGCTTCCCCTATTGGTCGCGGGCAGCGTGGTCTGATTGTGGCACCGCCGAAAGCCGGTAAAACCATGCTGCTGCAGAACATTGCACAGAGCATTGCGTACAACTATCCGGATTGCGTGCTGATGGTCCTGCTGATTGACGAACGTCCGGAAGAAGTGACCGAGATGCAGCGCCTGGTAAAAGGCGAAGTGATCGCCTCCACCTTCGACGAGCCAGCATCACGTCACGTCCAGGTCGCGGAGATGGTTATCGAGAAGGCCAAGCGCCTGGTTGAGCACAAAAAAGATGTGATCATCCTGCTGGACTCCATCACCCGTCTGGCGCGTGCCTATAACACCGTGGTACCGGCCTCCGGTAAAGTGCTGACCGGTGGTGTGGACGCGAACGCCCTGCATCGTCCGAAGCGCTTCTTCGGTGCGGCACGTAACGTGGAAGAGGGCGGCAGCCTGACCATCATCGCGACTGCGCTGGTGGATACCGGTTCGAAGATGGACGAAGTGATTTACGAAGAGTTTAAAGGTACAGGTAACATGGAACTGCACCTGTCACGTAAAATCGCAGAAAAACGCGTGTTCCCGGCCATTGATTACAACCGTTCCGGTACCCGTAAAGAAGAGCTGCTCACCTCGCAGGAAGAACTGCAGAAAATGTGGATTCTGCGCAAAATCATCCATCCAATGGGTGAAATTGACGCGATGGAATTCCTCATCAATAAACTGGCAATGACCAAAACCAACGACGAATTCTTCGATATGATGAAACGCTCGTAATTTTGCCCGGTGCGGGGTCACCCCGCACAAATTGCCCGGATTTATGCCCGACGCCACGTCTTAACGTGGCGTTTTTCATTCGTGCGCATTAGGATTATGCCAGTCAGGAAGCAATGATAAAGACTGATGCAGCAGGCGATGGTTTTTTCAGCAGCCACGCACGTTGCTTCAGAATTCAGAGCAGGGATATACGGCAATAACGCGTTTCTGGCGTATTGTTGTCCACAGTTTTAGCTGAGAGCGTTGATGTGAATTTACTCACTATGGGTACAGAACTGGGGTTGGTTTTTCTTTTTTCGTTAGCGTTCCTGTTTTTTGCCCGTAAAGCAGCCAAAAGAATCGGGCTGGTGGACACGCCTAACTCCAGAAAACGACACCATGGCGCGATTCCTTTAGTCGGTGGCATTTCCGTTTATGCGGGGATCTGCTTCGCTTTCGCGATCTCAAATTATTATCTGCCCCATTCCCTGCTGTATCTTGGCTGCGCCGGTGTGCTGGTTTTTGTGGGTGCGCTTGACGATCGCTTTGATATCAGCGTGAAAATCCGCGCCATGGTGCAGGCGGCTGTTGCGATTGTCATGATGGTGGGCGCCAAGCTGTATCTGCTGAGTCTCGGCTTTATTATCGGGCCGGTTGAGCTTATCGTCGGCCCGTTTGGCTACGTGCTCACGCTGTTTGCGGTCTGGGCTGCCATTAATGCCTTTAACATGGTGGACGGTATTGATGGCCTGCTGGGCGGGTTATCCAGCGTCACGTTTGCCGCGATGGGTATCATCCTCTATCTGGATGGCCAGAGCAGCCTGGCGATGTGGTGCTTTGCCATGATTGCCGCCACCATCCCTTATATTCTGCTCAATCTGGGGTTTTTGGGCCGCCGCTACAAAGTCTTTATGGGCGATGCCGGCAGCACCATGATTGGTTTCACTATTATCTGGATTCTGCTGGAAACCACCCAGGGGTTAAGCCACCCCATCACGCCGGTTACCGCGCTGTGGCTGATCGCGATCCCGCTGATGGACATGGTGGCGATCATGTACCGTCGCCTGCGTAAAGGCATGAGCCCCTTTTCTGCCGATCGTCAGCACATTCATCATCTCATCATGCGTGCCGGGTTTACTTCCCGTCAGGCGTTCCTGTTGATCACCGTCGCTGCCGCGCTGCTGGCAGGCGTTGGCGTACTGGGAGAGTATCTGGCGTTTATTCCTGAGTGGGTGATGCTGCTGCTTTTCCTGATGGCGTTCCTCCTCTACGGTTATTGCCTGAAACACGCCTGGCGCGTAGCCCGTAAAATTCGCCGGATAAAACGTCGCTGGCAACACAGCGGTGAAGAGAAAAAACAGACACCCAGATAAGTACCCGGATAAGGATTCTTTTGTTATGACCTCTGTCGTTGTGGAGAACGAACTGGACGTGCGCGGCCTCGGCTGCGCATTATGGCGTGGGAAGCGCTGGATTATCGGCCTGGCGCTGCTGTTTGCGCTGCTGGCATGGCTGGCTTCGCTGGTGATGAAGCAGTCCTGGAGTTCGACCGCCGTAACCGATCGCCCCACCGTCAATATGCTGGGTGCATTCTTTGTGCAGCAGCAGTTCCTCAATAATCTGGATATCCGTAATCAGACTGTCAGCCTGAGCACCCCTGCACCGACGGTAATGGATGAAGTGTACCAGGAGTTTACGATGCAGCTGGCGTCCTGGGATACGCGTCGCGACTTCTGGCAGCAGACGGACTATTTCAAAAGCCGTAAAAGCGGCAATGCGCACAATGATGCCGCCCTGCTGGACGATCTGATCATCAATATCCAGTACACGCCCGCCGATGCCGCGCACAATACGCAGGATAACATTAAGCTGGTAGCGGAAACCGCCAGCGATGCCAATAACCTGCTGCGCCAGTACATTGCGTACGCCAGCGAAAGAGCAGCACGGCACCTCAATGACGAACTGAAAGGCGCCTGGCAGGCGCGCAGCGTGCAGCTTCAGGCGCAGGTCAATCGCCAGCAGGCGGTCGCGCAGGCCGTGTTTGATCGTCAGCGTCAGCGCATTGAACAGGCGCTGAAAGTGGCAAGTGAGCAGGGGATTCGGGAAAACCGCGCCCCCGCCAATGGCGAAGCCCTGCAGGACAGCGATCGTTTTCTGCTCGGGCAGTCCATGCTGCAGGCGCAGCTGGACACCCTGCAGGCCAGCGGACCTGCTTACGATTTGAGCTATGATCAAAACAGGGCGATGCTGGGCACGCTGCAGGCCGGGCCGCAGCTGGATAAACAGTTCCAGACCTATCGCTATTTGCGTACGCCAGAAGAACCGGTCACGCGCGACAGCCCGCGCCGCCTGTTTATGATGGTGATGTGGGGTATCATTGGTGCGCTGGTTGGGGCAGGGGTGGCGCTGGTGCGTCGTCCGCGCGCCGCATTAGCCACAAGTCACTAAGAGAATCAGCGTGAAAGTTCTGACCGTATTTGGCACGCGCCCTGAAGCGATCAAAATGGCTCCGCTGGTGCAGGCGCTGGCGCAGGATGCTGCGTTTGAATCGCGCCTGTGCGTGACCGCCCAGCATCGCGAGATGCTGGATCAGGTGCTGCGTCTGTTCCGGCTGCAGCCGGACTATGATCTGAATATTATGCGCCCTGAACAGGGCCTGACCGAAATCACCAGCCGCATTTTGCTGGGGATGAAAACCGTACTGGCCGATTTCCAGCCGGATGTGGTGCTGGTGCATGGCGACACCACGACCACCCTCGCCGCCAGCCTTGCCGCCTTCTATCATCAGATTCCGGTCGGACATGTGGAGGCCGGGCTGCGCACCGGCAACCTGATGTCACCGTGGCCGGAAGAGGCGAACCGCACCCTGACCGGTCATCTGGCAAACTATCACTTCACGCCAACGGAAAACTCACGGCAAAACCTGCTGCGGGAAAATCTGCCGGATGCCCGTATTTTCGTCACCGGTAATACGGTGATTGATGCGCTGCTGTGGGTACGCGACCGCGTGCTGGACGATGCCGAACTCAACGCACGCCTGGCGTCGCGCTATCCGTTCCTGGCTGAAGATAAAAAGCTGATCCTGGTTACCGGCCATCGCCGTGAGAGCTTTGGAGACGGCTTTGAGCGCATCTGCAGCGCGCTGGCGCGCATTGCGCGACAGCATCCCCAGGTGCAGATTGTCTATCCGGTGCATCTCAATCCTAACGTCAGCGAGCCGGTTAACCGCATCCTCAGCGGTATTGAAAACATCATTCTGATTGAGCCGCAGGATTATCTGCCGTTTGTCTGGCTGATGAACCGTGCATGGCTCATCCTGACCGATTCGGGTGGCATTCAGGAAGAGGCGCCGTCGCTGGGCAAACCGGTGCTGGTAATGCGCGACACCACCGAACGGCCGGAAGCCGTTGACGCCGGTACGGTGAAGCTGGTCGGCACCCATATCGAAACCATTGTCGCTGAAGTCAGCCTGCTGCTGCAGAATGACGAGGCGTGGCAGGCGATGAGCCGCGCACATAATCCCTATGGCGATGGCCATGCCTGCGCGCGTATTTTGCAGGCACTCAAACAAAACAGAGTTTAACTATGCGTTTTACCACCATTTCCGTTATCGGACTGGGTTACATTGGGCTGCCAACCGCGGCCGTTTTTGCCTCACGGGGGAAAAAAGTCATCGGCGTGGATATCAGTCCGCGTGCGGTGGAGACCATTAATCGCGGCGATATTCACATCGTGGAGCCCGATCTGGGCGACGTGGTCCGCGCGGCGGTGCAAAACGGTAATCTGCGTGCCACCACGCAGCCGGAAGCCGCCGATGCGTTTCTGATCGCCGTTCCCACACCCTTTACTGGTGACCATCAGCCCGATCTGAGTTACGTCCGGGCGGCAGCCCTCTCGATTGCGCCGGTTCTGAAAGCCGGCGATCTGGTGATTCTGGAGTCCACCTCGCCGGTAGGCGCGACCGAGCAGATGGCCGGCTGGCTGGCCGATGCGCGTCCGGATTTACGCTTCCCGCAACATGGCGATGAACCGGATGTGTTCATTGCCTATTGTCCGGAGCGGGTGCTGCCAGGCAAAGTGATGGTGGAACTGCTGGAAAACGATCGGGTGATCGGCGGCATGACGCCAGCCTGTTCGGCCCGCGCCAGCGAGCTGTATCGTATTTTTCTGCGCGGTCACTGCGTGGAAACCAATGCGCGCACGGCAGAGATGTGCAAGCTGACCGAAAACAGTTTCCGCGATGTGAATATCGCCTTTGCCAACGAGCTGTCGCTGATTTGTGCGGAACAGGGGATTAACGTGTGGGAACTGATTGCGCTGGCTAACCGCCATCCGCGCGTGAATATCCTGCAGCCGGGCCCGGGGGTAGGCGGTCACTGCATCGCCGTCGATCCCTGGTTTATCATCGCGCAGAATCCGCAGCAGGCGCGGCTGATTCGCACCGCGCGCGAAGTCAATGATGCCAAACCTGACTGGGTGCTGGATCAGGTCAGGCAGGCGCTGGCGGAGTGCCTGACGGCCAGCAACAAGCGGGCCAGCGACGTCACCATCGCCTGTTTTGGCCTGGCGTTCAAACCTGACATTGATGATTTACGCGAAAGCCCGGCGCTGCGCCTTGCGCAACGTATCGCCGAATGGCACAGCGGCAGCACGCTGACCGTTGAGCCGCACATCGCCGCGCTGCCGGCAGCCCTCGCGCAACACGCCACGCTGGTTAGCGCCGCAGAAGCCCTGCAGCGCGCCGATATTCTGGTCATGCTGGTTGATCACGCTCAGTTCCGCGCCCTTGATCGCGCGCAGGTGACGCAGCACTGGATCGTTGATACCAAAGGTATATGGCAATGAAACAGTTTTTAATTACGGGCGGAGCCGGTTTTATCGGTTCAGCGCTGGTTCGCTTTCTGACAGAAAGTACCGATCATCGGGTAGTGGTCGTCGATAAGCTGAGTTACGCCGGCAATCTGGCCTCGCTGGCACCGGTGCAGGACAATCCGCGCTTTGCCTTTGAGCAGGTGGATATTTGCGATCGCGCAGCGCTGGACCGCATCCTTGCGCAGTACCAGCCGGATTGCATCATGCATCTGGCGGCGGAAAGCCATGTTGATCGCTCCATTGACAGTCCCTGGGCGTTTATTGAAACCAATATCGTCGGGACGTATCACCTGCTGGAAGCCGCGCGGCATTACTGGAATGGCATGGCCGACGAGCGCAAAAAAGGCTTTATTTTCCACCATATCTCTACCGATGAAGTGTTTGGCGATTTGCACGGTACAGACACGTTTTTCACTGAAACCACGCCGTATGCGCCGAGCAGTCCCTATTCAGCCAGTAAGGCCAGCAGCGATCACCTGGTCCGGGCCTGGATGCGGACCTATGGTCTGCCGATCATTGTCACCAACTGCTCTAACAACTACGGACCTTACCACTTCCCGGAAAAGCTGATCCCGCTCACCATCATCAATGCGCTGGCGGGGAAAAAACTGCCTGTTTATGGCAACGGCAGCCAGATTCGTGACTGGTTATATGTCGAAGATCATGCCCGGGCGCTGTACACCGTGGTCAGCAGCGGCAAAGTGGGCGAAACCTACAACATTGGCGGCCACAACGAACGCCGTAATCTTGACGTCGTGGAAATCCTGTGTGACCTGCTGGACGAACTGGCCCCCCGGCAGCGCAGCAGTGACATCACCCGCTATCGCGATCTGATTACCTTTGTCACCGATCGTCCTGGTCACGATCTTCGCTACGCCATTGATGCCAGTAAAATTGAGCGCGAGCTTGGCTGGACACCACAGGAAACCTTTGAAAGCGGCATCCGCAAAACGGTGGAGTGGTACCTGGCAAATCCACAATGGTGGCAGGCTATTCTCAACGGCAGCTACCGGGGTGAGCGCCTCGGCTTAACAACGCCGCGCTGAGCCACGATGCAGGAGAAGCGGTGATGAAAGGCATTATTTTAGCGGGCGGTTCGGGCACGCGCCTGCACCCGATTACCCGGGCAATTTCCAAACAATTACTGCCGGTTTACGACAAGCCCATGATCTATTATCCGCTGTCGGTGCTGATGCTGGCAGGGATTCGCGAGGTGTTAATCATCACCACACCCGAAGATCGTGCGCATTTTGAGCGGCTGCTGGGCGACGGCAGTGAATTTGGCCTGCAACTTTGTTACGCCGAGCAGCCAAATCCGGAGGGGCTGGCGCAGGCCTTTATCATCGGTGAAGCGTTTATCGGTGACGACAACTGCTGTCTGGTGCTGGGCGATAATCTCTATTTCGGTCAGGGCTTTAGCCCGAAACTGAAAAAAGTCGCGGCACGCAGTCGGGGTGCCACGGTGTTTGCCTATCAGGTCATGGACCCGGAGCGTTTTGGCGTGGTGGAATTCGATGACGACTTCAACGCCTTGTCGATTGAAGAGAAGCCTGCTCAGCCCAAATCGCGCTGGGCCGTTACCGGCCTCTATTTTTATGACAATCGGGTGGTGGAGTTTGCCAAACAGGTAACGCCATCGGCACGCGGCGAACTGGAAATCACTGCCATTAACCAAATGTACCTTGAGCAGAACGAACTGTCAGTTGAGCTGCTCGGACGCGGTTTTGCCTGGCTGGATACCGGAACGCATGACAGTCTGATTGACGCCAGTGTGTTCGTGCAGACCGTGGAAAAAAGGCAAGGCTTTAAGATCGCGTGTCTGGAGGAGATTGCCTGGCGCAATGGCTGGCTGAGCGATGAGCAGTTGCTGACCGCCGCCCAGGCACTGACCAAAACTGGTTACGGCCAGTATCTGCTGGATATTTTACATGCCCGTCCACGTCAATATTAACCCGCTCGCCTGGGAAAGTGATTTCTTCCGTCAGCCGGTGGCGCGGCTCGAACTGGACGGCGCGCTGCCGCTGGCCGGTGCCATTGCGCAGTCCGATGCGTTGCTGCAGGTGAAAGTGCCGGCGCAGCGTACCGCCGTGATCGATGCGCTCAGCCTGCACGGTTTTCAGCTGGTAGAAGGGGAAGCGGACCTGGCGCTGAACATCAAGCGTACCGAACGCCAAACCGGCGTGCGCATTGCGCGTGAGGCGCAGATTCCGGCGCTGCGCGCCGCAGCGGCGGCGGCATTCAGCCAGAGCCGGTTCCGGGCACCCTGGTTTGATGCAGACGACAGCGGGCGCTTTTATGCGCAGTGGATTGAGAACGCGGTGCGCGGCATCTTCGATAACCAGTGCCTGATCGCCTGCGATGAGCAGGGGGCGCTGCAGGGCTATGTCTCCATGCGTGAAGTGGCAGGCGATGTGCGTATCGGCCTGCTGGCGGTACTACCGGACGCTCAGGGCAAAGGCGTCGGGCAGCGTCTGCTGCTGGCCGCCGCCGACTGGGGCCGTGTCCGGCAGCTGGAGCGGCTGCGTGTGGCCACCCAGCTCAGTAATCTTACGGCCATGCGCCTCTATTTACGCAGCGGTGCGCGGCTGGAAAGCACCGCGTACTGGTTTTACAGGAAAGCCTGATGATCCCGTTTAATGCGCCCCCGATTGTGGGCACGGAAGTTGAATATATGCAGTCGGCCATGGCCAGCGGCAAGCTGTGCGGCGACGGTGGGTTTACACGCCGCTGCCAGCAGTGGATGGAGCAGCACTTTGGCAGTAAAAAAGTGCTGCTGACGCCCTCCTGCACGGCCTCGCTGGAGATGGCCGCGCTGCTGATCGACATTCAGCCCGGCGATGAAGTCATCATGCCGAGCTACACCTTTGTCTCTACGGCGAATGCCTTTGTGCTGCGCGGTGCCACTATCGTGTTTGTGGATGTGCGGCCGGACACGCTTAACATCGATGAAACCCGGATTGAAGCCGCCATCACCGCCCGTACCCGCGCCATTGTGCCGGTGCACTACGCCGGCGTTGCCTGTGAAATGGACACCATCATGGCGATCGCGGCGAAGCATCAGCTGATGGTCATTGAAGATGCCGCGCAGGGCGTGATGTCGCAATATAAGGGCCGGGCACTTGGCACCATCGGCCACATCGGCTGCTTCAGTTTTCACGAGACCAAAAACTACACGGCGGGCGGCGAAGGCGGTGCCACGCTGATTAACGATGCCAGACTGGTTGAGCGTGCAGAGATTATTCGCGAAAAAGGCACTAACCGCAGCCAGTTTTTCCGCGGTCAGGTCGATAAGTACACCTGGCGTGATATCGGCTCCAGCTATCTGATGTCTGATCTGCAGGCGGCCTGGCTCTGGGCGCAGCTGGAAGTGGCTGATCGCATTAACGATCAGCGCCTGCGTCTGTGGCAGCGCTACTACACGGCGCTGCAGCCGCTGGCGGCAACCGGTCGGATTGCCCTGCCGGCAGTCCCGGACGCGTGTCGCCATAATGCGCACATGTTCTACCTCAAACTGCGCGACAGCGACGATCGTCAGGCGTTGATTAACTGGATGAAAGAGGCGGAAATCCTCACGGTCTTCCACTACATTCCGCTGCACTCCTCACCCGCCGGTGAACGCTTCGGGCGTTTTCACGGTGATGACACCTTCACCACGCGCGAAAGTGAACGGCTGCTGCGTCTGCCGCTGTTTTATAACCTGACGGACAACAACCAGCGCACCGTGATCAGTTCGCTGCTGAGCTTTTTCGCCTGATGTCGTTAGCCAGCGCATCAGTGTGGACCGCCTCTTCCACGCTGGTAAAAATTGTGGCGGGACTGCTGGTCGTCAAACTGCTGGCGGTCAGCTTTGGCCCGGAAGGGGTCGGTCAGGCCGGTAACTTCCGGCAGCTGATTACCGTGCTGGGGGTTCTGGCGGGAGCGGGCATTTTCAACGGCGTCACCAGCTGGGTTGCCCGTTCCCGGCAGGATCCGGCGCAGCTGCGCGCTGTCACCGGCACGGCATCCGCCATGGTGCTGGGTTTCTCCACGCTGCTGGCGCTGGTGTTTTTGCTGGCGGCCGCGCCCATCAGCCAGGCCCTGTTCGGCCATGCGGGTTATCAGGGGGTGGTGCGCATTGTCGCATTCCTGCAGCTGGGTATCGCCTGGGCCAACCTGATGCTGGCACTGCTAAAGGGCTTTCGCGACGCGCGCGGTAATGCCCTGGCGCTGATCGCCGGCAGCCTGATCGGCGTGCTGGGGTATGTGCTGTGCTGGTGGACAGGCGGCTATGCCGGCGCGCTGGTCGGCCTGGCGCTGGTGCCTGCGTTGCTGGCGCTGCCAGCGCTGTGGATGCTGCGGCGCCATCAGGCTGTGCTGCCGCTTTGCTGGCTGAAGCCGCAGTGGCAGCCTTCGCTGGCGCGCAGTCTGGCAAAATTCACCCTGATGGCGCTGATGACTGCTGTGACCCTGCCGGTAGCGTGGGTCATGATGCGAAACCTGCTGGCAGAACAGCAGAGCTGGGCGCAGGTGGGTTTATGGCAGGGCGTCACCAGCATTTCCGACGCTTATCTGCAGTTTATCACCGCCACTTTCAGCGTCTGGCTGCTGCCGACGCTGGCAAAGCTGGAGGATAAACAGCAGATAGCCCGGGAGATCGGCCGCGCGCTGCGTTTTGTCCTGCCGGCGGTGGCTGCGGCAAGTCTGTGCGTCTGGCTGCTGCGCGATGTAGCGATCTGGCTGCTGTTTTCACCGCAGTTCACGGCGATGCGCGATCTGTTTATCTGGCAACTGGTGGGCGATGTCTTTAAAGTCGGCGCCTATGTTTTCGGATACCTGGTGATCGCCAAAGCCTCGCTGCGCTTTTATATTCTGACGGAACTGAGCCAGTTCACACTGCTCACCGCCTTCTCCCACTGGCTTATCCCCCTGCATGGCACAACCGGTGCCGTGCAGGCCTATATGGCGACCTATGTGCTCTATTTCGCCCTGTGTTGTGGTGCCTTTTTGATTTATTGCCGGAAAAAATGACGTTAATTCACGTGCTGGGATCGGATATCCCACATCACAATCACACCGTACTGCGCTTCTTTAACGACGTGATGAGCGTCGACATGCCCACTGACGCGCCGCGCCGCTTTATGGTGGCCTCTGCGGCGCCGGAAAGCCTGAACGCTTACCCGCATCTGCAGATTGAGGTCTATCCCGGCAAGCGGGCGCTGGCCAGTGCGGTCATCGCACAGGCCGCCGACCGGACGCAGCGCTTCTTTTTTCACGGTCAGTTTAACCCGCGACTGTGGCTGGCGTTGCTCAGTGGCAAACTGCGCCGTCAGCAGGCGTTCTGGCACGTCTGGGGCGCGGATTTATATGAAGAGGGCGCAGGCCTGAAATACCGCCTGTTCTATCTGCTACGCCGTCTGGCGCAGGGGCGCGTGGCGCGGGTGTTCGCCACCCGTGGCGATCTGCACTTCTTCCAGCAGCGCCATCCGCGCGTCCCGGCTTCGCTGCTCTATTTTCCTGCTCGCATGCCGGAAGCAGCAGTGCCGGTGGCGCAGCAGGAGGAGGGGCTGACGATTCTGCTGGGTAACTCGGGCGATCGCAGCAACCGTCATATTGAAGGGCTGCAGGCGATTCGCGACCAGTTTGGTGAACAGGTGAAGATCCTGATCCCGCTGGGCTATCCGGCCAGCAACTATGACTATATTGATGAGATTGATACTGCCGCGCAGCGGCTGTTTCCGGGTGGTCAGGTGACGCTGCTGCGCGACAACATCGATTTTAACGCCTATCTGGCGTTGCTCAGTCGCTGTCAGCTCGGCTATTTTATGTTCGAACGTCAGCAGGGCATCGGCACGCTGTGTTTGCTGATTCAGGCGAACGTGCCCTTTGTGCTGAACCGCAAAAATCCATTCTGGCGCGATGTAAGCGAGCAGGGCCTGCCGGTGCTGTTCAGCAGCGATCCGCTCGATCGGGCGCGCATTGACGCAGCCAGACGCCAGCTGGTGGCGTGCGATAAATCAGCGATTGCCTTTTTTGCCCCGGGCTATCTGGACGGATGGCGACAGGCGCTGACGCTGAGTGAAAGGGAGATGACATGAACCTGCTGCAGTTTAGTGGTCTGCTGGTGGTGTATCTGTTCTCGCTGGGCTTCATTCTGACGCTGACCTGGCGGGAGTTCCGGCGCGTACGCTTTAATTTCCATCTGTTTTTTACCCTGCTGTTTCTGCTGACCTTCTATTTTGGTTTTCCGCTGACCAGCGTGCTGGTGTTTCGCTTTAATGTAAACGTGGTGCCGCCGGCGTTTCTTTTGCAGGCGCTGCTGGCGGCAACCAGCTTCTATGCGATCTATTACGTCAGCTATAAAGTGCGGCTGCGACCGGTGCAGGCCGCGCCGCGTAAACCCTGGCTGGAGATGAACCGGGTAGAAACGCATCTCACCTGTCTGCTGCTGGCCCTGGTGGCGGCGGGCACCGTGACGGTGTTCTTCATGCATAATGGCCTGCTGCTGTTCCGGCTCTCTGCCTACAATCAGATTTTCTCCAGCGATGTCTCCGGCGTGGCGCTCAAGCGCTTCTTCTACTTTTTTATCCCGGCAATGCTGATTCGCTACTTTCTGAATCCGACCCGGCGACAGTGGCTGCTGTTTCTGCTGGTAACGGTGGCGTTTGGTTTACTGACTTATGCGCTGGTGGGCGGGACGCGCGCCAATATCATCATCGCGTTTGCGCTGTTCCTGTTTATTGGTATTACCCGCGGCTGGATTACGCTGTGGATGCTGATTGGTGCAGGCGTGATGGCGATTACCGGCATGTTCTGGCTGGCGCTGCGCCGCTACAATCTGGACGTGGCGGGCGACGAGGCTTTCTATACCTTCCTCTATCTGACGCGTGATACCTTTTCGCCGTGGGAGAATCTGGCGCTGTTGCTGCAGAATTACGACAAAATTGATTTCCAGGGGCTGGCCCCCCTCTGGCGTGACTTTTATGTCTTTATCCCCGGCTGGTTGTGGCCGGATCGTCCTGCCATGGTGCTCAACAGCGCCAACTATTTTACCTGGGAAGTGCTGAACAACCACTCCGGACTGGCGATTTCCCCTACGCTGCTGGGCTCGCTGCTGATAATGGGCGGCGTGGGGTTTATCCCGCTCGGGGCCATCGCCGTGGGCCTGCTGATGAAGGGCTTCGATTACCTGTACCAGCAGGGGTGTGACGCCAGTAATCGCTACAGCGGCGCCATTCTGCAGAGTTTCTGTTTCGGGGCGGTGTTTAATATGATCGTGCTGGCACGCGAAGGGCTGGATGCCTTCGGGTCACGCGTGGTGTTCTTTTGCCTGATTTTTGCTGCCTGTCTGTGGGTAGCCAGGCTGCTTTACTGGCTGCTGGCGCGGGCGGGTCTGATCCGTCCGCGGCGCGAGCCGGTTTTATCTCGCCCCACTTATTCTGCGGGCACAACGGGAATGTCAGATCATGGAAACCGATAAGCCGCGCTATCGCCTGCGCGGCGTCGATCTTCACGCGTTCAGTGATATGGACAGCTTCGTCCACTTTCTTATGCCGCACGGCGTGCCGCGCAGCGGCACACTGGTCGCCATCAACGCTGAGAAAATGCTGACGCTGGAAGCGGATGCGCAGTTACGGGCGCTGATTGCGGAAGCGGAATTCAAATACCCCGATGGCATCAGCATCGTACGATCGCTGCGGAAAAAATATCCGCAGCTTCATGTGAACCGGATAGCCGGTGCGGACCTGTGGGAAGCGCTGATGGCGCGCGCGGGCGAGCGTGGCACGCCCGTGTTTCTGATTGGCGGACGCCAGCAGGTGCTGCAGGAGACCTGCGCAAAGCTGCGTCGTCAGTGGAACGTCAACATTGTTGGCAGTCAGGATGGCTATTTTGCGCCTGCAGAGCGCGAAGCGCTGTTTGCGCGTATTGCCGCCAGCGGGGCGCAGATTGTTACCGTCGCGCAGGGCTCGCCGCGGCAGGAGTTGCTGATGCGCGACTGTCGTCAGCACTGGCCTCATGCGCTTTATATGGGCGTTGGCGGCACATATGATGTGTTTACCGGCCACGTGCCTCGTGCACCGCGACTGTGGCAGAATCTGGGGCTGGAATGGCTTTATCGCCTGCTGCGCCAGCCTTCACGCCTGCGCCGTCAGTTAAAATTGCTGAAATACCTGCGTTATCACTGGCGTGGCGATCTGTGAGGCGTGCTGATTATTGCAGCAATTCCGGCGGGTTAAGCGCGTAAACTGCGTTATTTATCGACGGAATGCACAAAGCGTAAGCAAACGGGATTTTTTTCTAAAAAAGCACTGGACAGTCCGAAGTCAAATCCGTAGTATGCCCATCCGCAACGGCGCTACGCGCCCGTAGCTCAGCTGGATAGAGCGCTGCCCTCCGGAGGCAGAGGTCTCAGGTTCGAATCCTGTCGGGCGCGCCATTTTGTTTGGGCGCAAGAGCTTCGGTGGTTGGTTTTAACCGCGTTATGCAGTGAATAGTAAGCGAAAGCTTACGCACCAGAATTATGGTGGCTATAGCTCAGTTGGTAGAGCCCTGGATTGTGATTCCAGTTGTCGTGGGTTCGAGTCCCATTAGCCACCCCAGATTTTGCTGGGACATGCGAAGGTGGCGGAATTGGTAGACGCGCTAGCTTCAGGTGTTAGTGTTCTTACGGACGTGAGGGTTCAAGTCCCTCTCTTCGCACCAGGCAAAACGATACAGCAGTAAAGCAGTAAAGCAGTAAAAAATCGGCGAGTAGCGCAGCTTGGTAGCGCAACTGGTTTGGGACCAGTGGGTCGGAGGTTCGAATCCTCTCTCGCCGACCATTTTCGAAAAACCTGTCTGAAAAGACAGGTTTTTTTTCGTCTGTGGTAAAGAGAATGCGCGCTGCCGCAGGCGGTGTGCGCCGGGCGAAGCGAGACAGTATGGCATCAGCCATAGCCTGAAGGGCGCTGCTCACAGAGAGGCGTTATCCTCTTCCGCCGGCCCTCTTTGAAAATTCTGTCCTGAAAGGCGGGTTTTTTTGTCTGTAGCAAACGAAAACGGCTGAAGCAGGGAAGGCGAGAATCACCGCTGTTCCACCTCTGATCGTCTGTGCTGCGTATGCCGCACGTATCCCCTTACCGTCCTGACGACCGGATTAACTGCCCGGCTGATGACTGTCGGGTGTGCGCGAACAGAAGGGCCCTGCCTGCATGTCAGCCGGAAACCTGCGAACGTCATGTAGCCTGTCCGGTGTCAAAATCTTATCCGGTTGTCGTCGTAATGAGACATATAAGCTATTGATTTAGAGAGTAATGACAATTTCCGACACTGCCTGTCGCCTGGAGGTGACAGCTTTCAGCCGGCCTGTTGCTGTTTTACTACACCTTTCATTACCGTGAAAATAATCTTTGTTTTATCTAATTGATTTATAATTATTTATTTGTTTTTTCTTCCGGCTGGCACGCCTTGTGCAATACTTAGCGCGTAGATGCTCATTCCACCTCTTATGTTCGCTGCGGCGACATAAACCTGGGAATGATGCAGAGCCCCTTACGGTATCCGTTGTCCGCCTGGCAGTAACGTGCACGCGCTACTGCAGTTAGAAGGACATTACGTTGAGTCGGATACCATCAGTTGTCTTACCGACCTGATCTTACACCTGCTGCTGGCAGGTGTTTTTTTATCTGTTGTCTGGCGCACGGCGCGGTTTGCAGGCAAAAAAAAGCCGGGACAAGCCCGGCGTGCACAAATACAACAAGCATACAATTATGGATTGCCGTTACTCTTCAGCGTCAGTAACAGGCCTTCACGCCGCATTTTCGCGGCATCTTCCGGACGGTGCAGGCGGTCATAAACATCTGCCAGCCAGGCGTAATCGAATCCATCCGGGCGCTGCGCCAGTGCCTGCTGGAAAGCCTCTGCCGCCTGCTGCCATTCACCGTGTCGCATCAGCAGCTGACCCAGCGTGCTGTGCAGCAGCGGGGTGGCACCATGCTGTTTGATCTGCTGGCGCAGGGCTTTTTCCAGCGACTGGGGATCGCCACTTTTGATCCGCGGCATCAGCAATACCAGGCGGTCGTCGTACTGGCGCTTCAGGCCTTCCAGCACAATGCTCTGCGCGGTATCAGGATCGTCACACTCGATTAAGTGTTCTGCCATCGCCACCTGCAGCGTGGTCTCCTGCCGCGTTTTACGGCTCTGACTTTGCCACCATTTTTTCAGCCCTTCGCTGCCCTGATCCGCCATGGCCTGATTCATCAGACCCAGCCAGGCCTGCTGCTGCAACGCGTTGCGCTGAGTTTCGTCATTAACCCGGGTTTTTTGCATCGCCGGCAGAATGTCCAGCAGTGCGCCCCAGGCGCCGGTGCGGATATAGGCCTGTTCCGCCAGCCGCAGCACTTCAGGATGACGCGGCGCCACTTCCAGCAGGCGATCCACGCCGTGACGGGCTGCATGATCTTCATTGCGCGCCAGCTGTAAACGCACGCGGGTAATCTCAACCGGGATCGTGTCGTTTTCTGACAGCTCCGACGCGCGCTCAAGGTGCTGATTGGCACGGATTTCATCACCGCGCTGCTGTGCTGCTTCAGCCGCCAGCAGGTAGTTGGCCACCGGCTGATCGGCATGGTCGGCATTTTTCGACAGCAGTTTTTCAGCCTGCTGATAATCCCCTTCGGCCAGCTTCATCAGGGCGTGTTGCGTGTGACGCTGCGCGCTGCGACGCTTACGTCCGGTAAACCAGCCGCGGGTACGTACGCCGGTGCGGAACAGGCGACGCAGAATCCACTCCACCAGCAGAATAACCAGCAGGCTGAGAATCAGAATGATCGCCAGACCGGTCACGCTGGTTTCGATATTCCAGTTGTCGGTCTGAATCAGTACGTAGCCCTGATGGCCGGCAATCATCGGCCCCAGCACAATGCCGGCGATCAGCAGCAGGAAAAGCACCAATACTTTCAGCATGCTTAGCCTCCCTGTTGATCGGCCGCAGCAGCAGGCTGCGCCAGCAGATTACGCACGCGCGTTTGCATCAGTTTTTCCAGCAGCGCCTGGCTTTCCAGGGTTTCCGGCACGTCCATTGAGATACTTTGCTGGCTCAGTTCATCCAGCTGGGCGAGAAAGGCTTTAGTGGCGGCATCGTTGGTATCGTACCAGGCGCGAACCCAGCTTGAGACCGCATCCAGCGACTGTTTGTAGATCTCGTCCTGATGGCGCGGTACCGCCTGGGCAGCAATCAGCAGGCGCGAACGGATATTTTCCCGCAGGTAGACATCCTGATTCGGTGCCAGCAGCGGCTGAGCCGTGTTATCGCGGCGACGGATGGTAATAAAGTCATCCATAAAGTTATGCCAGCTCTTCACCAGGTTCTGCCGCCATTCGTGCAGGGAGCTGGACAGCTCGCCACCGTCGGCATCCATCGGCGAATCATCGCTGTCATTATCTGCCAGACGCAAATTGTCCACGCCGTTCGACAGCTGGTTCAGCTTGAGGATAATGCCGTCATAATCCACCTGGCTGACCGCCGACAGGGAACTGATATCCTGTGTCAGTGCGCGGCGCACATTCATGATACTGGGATCGTTCATCTCCGCCAGGCTGGTATCCGCGCTTTTCAGCAGCGCTGCCGCGGTGGTGACATCCTGATCGCTCCACAGTTTGCGGCCCGCCAGTTTGACGAGGTAATCCGCCTGCGCCAGCAGCCAGGTGTGCGTATCATTACCGGAAATAGTGGCAACCTTCTCACGCAGGCTTTCCAGCTCTTTGGCGCTGTTATCCTGGCGGGAGCGCGCTTCCTGTAACGCCGTATTGGCGTTGGCCAGTTGCTGTGTCAGCTGCTGTTTGTCGCTGCCCAGTTGCTGCTGCAGGGCGCTCAGCTGTTCGCTAAGGTTTTGATTAGTCTGAGCCTGTAAGTCGGCCTGGTGTTTCCCGTTCAGGTAAAGTCCCGCACCCATCGCCAGCGCAATGACAATTGCCACCGCGCTCAGCACTTTGCCATCGCGCTTGTTGTCACGCGGCGGCGGGGTTTCTGGCGTCGGGGAAGTGTCCGCTGGGGTGGTCTCTTCAACCATGGCGGAGGCGGCTTTTTGTTCCGTCATTATGGCTCATCCCATTGTTAAGTTCAGCGTAACGCGCGCAGCAGCGCATCGTTATCGGCACCATCGGCTACCACAATCTCCTGCCAGCCGAGTTCAGCGGCCTGGGTAGCCAAACGTTCACTGACGACCACTAATCGACAGTGCAGTAGCCATTCCCGACGATCAATCGGCGGAAACAGCGCAAACAGTTGTTGTAACATTTCGCCGCTGGTTACCACCAGGGTAGTAATGCCACGATCGCGCCAGCGACGGCCCTCAATAGCGCCATCATAATGCTTCTCACAGCGCTGATAGCATTCACAGTATTGCACCTGTGCGCCGCGTGCGATCAGCGTTTCCGCCAGCAATTCGCGTCCGGGGCTGCCGCGCAGAATCAGCGCGCGCTTGTCGCTGACCTGCTGCAGTCGGTTCAGGCGGACCAGTTCTTCACTGGTTTCCCGCGCATGAGGATAGTCTACTTTCAGATTCGTGACGGTATGCAGCGCCAGTGCGGTGCTGCGCCCAATCGCATAATAGTCGAGAAACGCCGGCCATGCGCTGGCGCTGTGCTGCATCGCAGGCTGGGCGAAATGCACCACCTGCTGCGAGAGTAAAAAGACCAAATCTCCGGGCTGCAGAGCAGCTAACTGCTGCGGCAGCTGGGGTAAATCGCGACCCGGGGTAAATTCAATCAGCGGCAGCGTCCACGCCAGCTTGCCCTGCGTGCGCAGGCGTGCAGCCAGTTCGCTGGCGGCGGGTTCCGGTCGGGTCACGAGAATGGTCATGCTGGCGGCTGCCCCTGATAGACGTCACGCAGGATCTCGCGCGCGCCGCCGTCCAGCAGCTCTTCAGCGAGCGAAATCCCCATTTCTGTCGCGCGATCGCGCGGGCCGCGACGTTCGCCGGTCACCATCTGGCTGCCATCGGGGGCACCCACCAGACCGCGTAACCACAGCTGGTCATCTTCCAGCACGGCAAAGCTGCCGATGGGCACCTGGCAACCGCCTTCCAGGCGGGTATTCATCGCGCGCTCCGCCCGTACGCAGACGGCGGTATCATCGTGATTCAGCGCCTGCAGCAGCGTGATCAGGGCATCGTCATCAAGGCGGCATTCAATGCCGACTGCGCCCTGGCCCACAGCAGGCAGCGAGAGTTCCGCAGGCAGCGCCTGGCGAATGCGATCCTCCAGCCCCAGACGTTTCAGTCCGGCAGCGGCCAGAATAATGGCATCATACTCGCCGGCATCCAGCTTGCCGAGGCGCGTGCCCACGTTGCCGCGCAGGGAGCGGATCACCAGGTCAGGGCGGCGGGCGCTGAGCTGGCACTGACGGCGCAGGCTGGATGTTCCCACCACTGCGCCCTGCGGCAGTTCATCAACAGAGTGATAGTGATTTGAGACGAAGGCATCGCGCGGATCTTCGCGCTCACAGATGGTCACCAGCCCCAGACCTTCCGGGAAATCAACCGGGACATCTTTCATCGAATGCACCGCCATATCGGCGCGGTTTTCCAGCATCGCCAGCTCAAGCTCTTTGACAAACAATCCCTTACCGCCCACTTTCGCCAGTGGCGTATCCAGGATCACATCCCCTTTGGTCACCATCGGCACCAGCTCAACCTGCAGGCCGGGGTGAGCCGCCATCAGGCGCTGTTGGACATATTGTGCCTGCCATAAAGCAAGAGGACTTTGTCTGGTAGCAATTCTGAAAATTTTGTTTAACATGCTGTTAACCATTTTGATCGTTCATCGATTATCCTATCATCGATAGGGGAATGCTGTCAGTTTCAACGGATTGAAAAGGCCGCCATCCCGGACCCGCGCCCGCGTGAACGGTCGCGACAATCCGGGATAGAAGTCATAAAAAGCAGGACGACGTGCGGAACGTGCTAAACTGTCAGGTAGCGCAACTTTCTTTACGGTCAATCTTCCAGGTGTTAGATTGATCACGTTTCCAGCAATAATTTGCCCGACATCTTTATTATTAAGCGGCAGATTGTGGAAACAGGGTGCTTAACACTGGGACAATCAGGCGAAACGTCTTGTACCTCTACATTGAGACACTGAAACAGAGACTGGATGCAATTAACCAGCTGCGTGTCGATCGCGCACTGGCTGCCATGGGACCTGCTTTCCAGCACGTCTACAGTCTGCTGCCAACATTACTGCATTATCATCATCCGCTGATGCCGGGTTACCTTGAAGGTAGCGTTCCCCACGGCGTCAGCTTCTTCACGCCTGATGAAAACCAGCAGCAGTTATTACAGGCCTTAGCCGGCGATCAGCCGCTTGACCTCAGCACGGCCGTAAACGGTGAACGCCCAATCACCGGCATTTACTCCATGGGCAGCACCTCTTCTGTCGGGCAGAACAGCGTGTCCGATCTGGATATCTGGGTGTGCCATCAGTCGTGGCTGGATAATGAAGAGCGCCTCAATCTGCAGCGTAAGTGTACGCTGCTGCAGAAATGGTGTGTGTCGATGGGTGTGGAAGTGAGTTTCTTCCTGATCGACGAAAACCGTTTCCGCCATAACGAGAGCGGCAGCCTGGGCGGTGAAGACTGTGGTTCAACCCAGCACATCCTGCTGCTGGATGAGTTTTACCGTACAGCCGTGCGCATGGCCGGGAAACGCATTCTGTGGAATATGGTGCCAGGCGATGAGGAGCATCACTACGACGATTACGTGATGTCGCTCTATTCGCAGGGCGTGTTGACGCCCAATGAGTGGCTGGACCTGGGCGGCCTTGGCACGCTATCGGCAGAAGAGTACTTCGGTGCCAGCCTGTGGCAGCTGTATAAAAGTATCGATTCGCCCTACAAAGCCGTGCTGAAAACCCTGCTGCTGGAGGCGTACAGTTGGGAATACCCGAATACGCAACTGCTGGCGATGGATATCAAACAGCGCCTGCACGACGGCGAAATTGTCTGCTTCGGCCTCGATCCTTACTGCATGATGCTGGAGCGCGTCACGCGTTACCTAACCAGCGTGGAAGATACGGCGCGGCTTGATTTAGTTCGTCGCTGTTTCTATCTGAAAGTGTGCGAGAAGCTCTCCAGCGAAGAGCCGCATTCGCGTTCCGGCTGGCGGCGGGAAATTCTGTCGCAGCTGGTGAAAGCGTGGGGCTGGGATGATGACAAACTCGCCGTGCTGGATAACCGCGCGCAGTGGAAAATTGAGCGTGTCCGCGAAGCGCACAATGAACTGCTGGATGCGATGATGCAGAGTTATCGCAACCTGATCCGTTTTGCCCGTCGCAACAATTTAAGCGTCAGCGCCAGCCCGCAGGATATCGGCGTGCTGACGCGTAAGTTGTATGCTGCGTTTGAAGCGCTGCCGGGAAAGGTGACGCTGGTTAACCCGCAGATCTCGCCCGATCTCTCCGAAGAGAACCTGACCTTTATTCACGTGCCTGAAGGGCGCGCCAACCGAGCGGGCTGGTATCTGTACAATCAGGCGCCGGACATGAGCTCCATCATCAGCCATCAGCCGCTGGAATATAACCGCTATCTTAACAAGCTGGTGGCCTGGGCGTGGTTCAACGGTCTGCTGACGCGTAAAACCCGCCTGCATATGAAGGGCAACGAGCTGTGCGATCTGCCGCGCCTGCAGGAGCTGGTAAATGACGTATCGGGACACTTCCCGCTGCGCCTGCCTGCGCCTACGCCGAAAGCGCTCTACAGCCCGTGCGAAATTCGTCACCTGGCGATTATCGTCAATCTGGAGCACGATCCAACTTCCGCATTCCGTAATCAGGTGGTGCATTTTGATTTCCGCAAGCTGGATGTGTTCAGCTTCGGTCAGCAGCAGCAGTGCCTGATTGGCAGCATTGACCTGCTCTATCGCAACTCCTGGAATGAAGTGCGCACGCTGCACTTCAGCGGCGAGCAGGCGATGATCGACGCGCTGAAGACCATTCTGGGTAAAATGCATCAGGATGCCGCCCCGCCGGATACGGTTGAGGTATTTTGCTACAGCCAGCATCTGCGCGGGTTGATTCGCACCCGCGTGCAGCAGCTGGTCTCTGAATGCATTGAGCTGCGCCTGTCGAGTACGCGTCAGGAGCCGGGACGCTTCAAAGCCCTGCGCATGGCCGGACAGACCTGGGGCCTGTTCTTTGAACGTATGAGTGTCTCGGTGCAGAAGCTGGAAAACGCCGTCGAGTTCTACGGTGCGATTTCCAATAACAAACTGCACGGGTTGTCGATCAAAGTCGAATCGAACCAGACGCCGCTGCCGCCGGTGGTTAACGGCTACGCCAGTGAAGGCATTATTCAGTTCTTCTTTGAAGACACCAGCGACGATCGCGGTTTCAACATTTATATCCTTGATGAGACCAATCGCGTTGAGGTCTATCACCATTGCGAAGGCAGCAAAGAAGAGCTGGTTCGTGACGTCAGCCGTTTCTATTCATCGTCGCACGATCGCTTTACCTACGGTTCCAGCTTTATTAACTTCAACCTGCCGCAGTTCTATCAGATTGTGAACACCGGCGATCGCTTCCAGGTGATTCCGTTCCGCAGCCAGACGCTGACGCAGCTGTGCGCCACGCAGCCGGACAACGACAACGGCGACTTCCAGCCGCGTTATCAGATGCACTGATCCCGCCCGTATTGCTGCACGGAACTGCGCCGCGCCTCACACTGACTGCCGGATATTTCCTGTTGCTTTTACATCGTCAACTGCGATGATAAGCAGCTGGGATTTGGACAAAAAGAGCAGACAGAATGATACGAGTGATGAGCCAGCTGGGCATGGCGCTGGCGCTGGTCAGCCTGGCAGGTTGTGGCCTGAAAGGACCGTTGTATTTCCCGCCCAAAGATCAGTCACAACCCCAGAGTCAGCAGGCTACTGCGCAGCAGCAAAAAGCGGCAAAGCAGGCTGACACCGGCGGTCTGGTGACCGGCAAATCTGCTGGTACGCAAGCGAACTAAACGTAATGAGCAACCCGGCGGAGCAGAAAATGCAGTTCTCGAAAATGCACGGTCTCGGTAACGATTTCATGGTCGTGGACGCCGTGACGCAAAACGTCTTTTTTTCGCCGGAACTGATTCGCCGGCTGGCGGATCGGCATCTGGGGATCGGTTTTGATCAGCTATTGATCGTCGAGCCGCCCTACGATCCGGACCTTGATTTCCACTATCGCATTTTCAACGCTGACGGCAGTGAAGTGGCGCAGTGCGGCAACGGCGCGCGCTGCTTCGCCCGCTTTGTGCGGCTGAAAGGGCTGACCAACAAAAGCGACATCCGCGTCAGCACCCAGACCGGACGCATGGTGCTCAGCGTTAACAGCGAAGAGCTGGTGCGCGTGAATATGGGTGAACCCAATTTTGATCCGCAGCAGGTGCCCCTGCGTGCCAACAAAGCAGAAAACCTCTATCTGCAGCGCGTTGCCGAGCAAACGGTGATGTTTGGTGCCGTTTCTATGGGTAATCCGCACTGCGTGATGCAGGTGGAGAGCGTCACAACCGCAGCGGTGGAAACGCTGGGGCCGGCGCTGGAAAGCCATGAACGCTTCCCGGAACGCGTCAACGTTGGCTTTATGGAAGTGGTCAATCCGGAGCACATTCGCCTGCGCGTGTATGAACGCGGTGCCGGCGAAACGCAGGCCTGCGGCAGCGGCGCCTGTGCCGCAGTGGCGTGCGGCATTCAGCAGGGCATCCTGGCGGAGAATGTGCGCGTCGATCTGCCCGGCGGCACGCTGCATATCGCCTGGAAAGGGCCAGGACAGCCCCTGTTTATGACCGGTCCGGCCACACATGTTTACGATGGGTTTATTCATCTATGAAAAATATCGACGAGCAAACCGATAGCCCGGTTTTGCTGGACGATCACTCGGTCAGCGCTTTTCTGCGCCAGAACCCCGATTTCTTTATCCGGAACGCCCGTAAGGTTGAGCAGATGATGGTGCCGCATCCGGTGCGCGGCAGCGTGTCGCTGGTGGAGTGGCACATGGCGCGCCAGCGCAACCATATCCAGCAGCTGGAAGAGGAGATTACGCTGCTGATGGAGCAGGCCACGGCTAACCATCAGCTGTTTGATCGCCTGCTGTCGCTGCAAAGCCACCTGGCGGCGGCGGATAGCCTGCAGGAGATGCTGACGCGCCTGCATCGCTGGGCACGCGAGCTGGGGCTGGCGGGGGCGAACGTGCGGCTGTTCAGCGACAAATGGCACATTGGTGCGCCCTCTGATTTTACCCAGCTGGGCCTGTCCCGGCAGGCTTTTGAGCCGCTGCGCATTCAGCGCTTTGGTCATGAACACCACTACCTCGGTAGCCTGAACGGCCCGGAGCTGCTGCTGCTGCTGCCGCAGGGCAAAGCCATCGGTTCAGTGGCGATGTCGCTGATGGGTGAGCGCGGCGATCTGGGCGTGCTGATCTTCAGCAGCCGGGACAATCAGCACTATCAGGCGGGCATGGGCACGCTGCTGCTGCAGCATCTGGCACAAATGCTGCCGGACCTGCTGGCGCGCTGGGTTGAACGGGCATGAGCAGCCCCAGCCCGCTGCTGCCGGCCGTTGAGGGCTTTCTGCGTTATCTAAAAGTTGAACGCCAGCTCAGCCCGCTTACGCAAAAAAATTATGCCCGTCAGCTGCAGGCAATCATCGCCATGGCCGATGAGATGCGCCTGACGGCGTGGACGCAGCTGGAACCGGCACAGGTACGCCAGCTGGCGGCCCGCAGCCGGCGCGGCGGCCTGCAGGCCAGCAGCCTGGCGTTACGCATGTCGGCGCTGCGCAGCTTTCTCGACTGGCAGGTCAGCCAGGGCATGCTGAGCGCCAATCCGGCAAAAGGCATTGCGACCCCGCGCAACGCACGCCATCTGCCTAAAAATATGGATGTCGATGAAGTCAGTCAGCTGCTGGAAATCGACCTGAGCGACCCGCTGGCGGTGCGCGATCGCGCCATGCTGGAGACGATGTACGGCGGCGGTTTGCGTCTGTCGGAACTGACAGGGATGGATTGCCGCCATCTGGATCTGGAGGCCGGCGAAGTCTGGGTGGTGGGTAAAGGCAGCAAGGAGCGCCGCGTGCCGATTGGTGGCACCGCCGTGACCTGGCTGCAGCACTGGCTGCCGCTGCGCAGTGGTTTTGCGCCTCAGGATGATGCGGTGTTTGTTTCCACGCGCGGCAGCCGCATTTCCGCGCGTAACGTACAAAAGCGCTTTGCCGAATGGGGCATCAAACAGGGCGTTGCCAGCCACATTCATCCCCACAAGCTGCGTCACTCTTTTGCCACCCATCTGCTGGAATCGAGCGGCGATCTGCGCGCGGTACAGGAACTGCTTGGCCACGCCAACCTTTCCACCACGCAGATCTACACCCACCTGGATTTCCAGCATCTGGCGTCGGTGTATGATGCAGCGCATCCACGTGCCAAACGAGGGAAGTCTTAATGAAGTTTTATCGTCCGCTCGGCGCGATCCGCGCGATCACCTTTGATCTCGACGATACGCTGTATGATAACCATCCGGTGATCCGCAAGACCGCGCTGGAATCCCACGCCGCGCTGCAGGCTTATCATCCGGCACTGCGTGATTTTACCCCGGCGCAGTATCAGGCGCTGCGTGATGAGTTGCTGGCACGCGAGCCGGAGATTTATCACGATGTGTCTGAATGGCGTCGCCGCTCGGTGGAGCTGGCGCTCAGCAACGTCGGGCTGCCCGCGGCGGAAGCCACGGCAGGTTCGCATGAAGTGATGAAGGTGTTTCATCAGTGGCGCAGCGTGGTAGAGATGCCGGAAGAGACGCATCAGACGCTGGCCTGGCTGGCTGAACGCGTGCCGCTGGTGGCCATCACCAACGGTAATGCTGACCCGGAAAAACTGGGTATCAGCCACTATTTTCACTTTGCGCTGCGCGCCGGGCCGCATGGACGGGCGAAACCGTGGCAGGATATGTATCACCTTGCAGCCGGGCGGCTGGCCCTGCCGCCGGGACAGATACTGCACGTTGGTGATGATCTCACCACCGATGTCGCCGGTGCGCTGCGCGCCGGCCTGCAGGCCTGCTGGATCAACCTGCGCGGCGGCAATCTGATGCAGATGGCGGATGCACGTCAGGTGCCGCATGTGGAAATTCATCAGTTGGCATCGCTGACCTCGCTGTTATAATCCACGCATGTAAATTTATACAGTTGTATCTGCCATCCTTCGGCTTGCCGTCGCGCGAGCCGCGAGCGGCCGGCCCGGTTACCTGACGGATAGCCGCCACGGCGCGCCGCCCGGCTGCCCATCGAAGGATGCCGGATACGCCTCACACTCCTTGCGAGAACGGTACTTATGGACGTTTCTGATCTGCTTGACGGCTTGAATGATAAACAGCGCGAGGCGGTCGCCGCACCGCGCAGCAACCTGCTGGTGCTGGCCGGAGCAGGCAGTGGCAAAACGCGCGTGCTGGTGCACCGCATCGCCTGGCTGCTGTCGGTGGAGAACTGCTCGCCGTACTCCATCATGGCGGTGACGTTCACCAACAAAGCGGCGGCAGAAATGCGCCATCGTATCGAACAGCTGATCGGTACCAGCCAGGGCGGCATGTGGATCGGTACCTTCCACGGTCTGGCGCACCGTTTACTGCGCGCGCATCACCTGGATGCCGGTCTGCCGCAGGATTTCCAGATTCTCGACAGCGAAGATCAGCTGCGCCTGCTGAAGCGCCTGATCAAGGCGATGAATCTCGATGAGAAGCAGTGGCCTGCGCGTCAGGGGATGTGGTACATCAACGGCAAAAAAGATGAAGGTCTGCGGCCAAAACACATCGAAAGCTATGGCAATCCGGTAGAGCAAACCTGGCTGCGCATTTATCAGGCTTATCAGGAAGCCTGCGACCGGGCCGGTCTGGTCGATTTTGCCGAACTGCTGCTGCGGGCGCACGAGCTGTGGCTCAATAAACCGCAGATTCTTCATCACTACCGCGAGCGGTTCAGCAATATCCTGGTGGATGAATTTCAGGACACCAACAATATCCAGTACGCGTGGATTCGAATGCTGGCCGGCGACAGTGGCCGGGTGATCATTGTGGGCGATGACGATCAGTCCATTTATGGCTGGCGTGGCGCGCAGGTCGAAAACATTCAGCGTTTTCTGCAGGATTTCCCTGGCGCAGAGACGATTCGCCTGGAGCAAAACTATCGCTCGACCAATACGATTCTGAAAGCGGCTAACGCCCTGATTGCCAATAACAATGGCCGTCTGGGTAAAGAGCTGTGGACGGACGGCAGCGACGGCGAAAAGATTGCGCTGTACTGCGCCTTCAACGAGCTGGACGAAGCGCGCTATGTCGTTAACCGCATCAAAACCTGGCATGAGAACGGCAACGCGCTGCAGGACTGCGCCATTCTCTATCGCAGCAACGCCCAGTCGCGCGTGCTGGAAGAGGCGTTACTGCAGGGCAGCATGCCGTACCGCATCTACGGTGGCATGCGCTTCTTCGAACGCCAGGAGATCAAAGACGCCCTGGCCTATCTGCGTCTGCTGGCGAATCGCAATGACGATGCGGCTTTTGAGCGCGTGGTGAACACGCCGACGCGCGGCGTGGGCGATCGCACGCTGGACGTGGTGCGCCAGACGGCGCGCGAACGTCAGCTGACGCTGTGGCAGGCGACGCGTGAGCTGCTGCAGGCCAAAGCGCTGGCCGGACGGGCCGCCTCGGCGCTGCAGCGCTTCTGCGAGCTGGTAGATGCACTTGCCAGTGAAACAGCAGAGATGCCGCTGCACGTGCAGACCGACCGCGTAATCAAAGACTCCGGCTTGTGGCTGATGTACGAGCAGGAGAAGGGCGAAAAGGGCCAGGCGCGCATCGAAAACTTAGAAGAGCTGGTCACCGCCACGCGCCAGTTCAGCTATCAGGATGAAGATGAAGACCTGATGCCGCTGCAGGCGTTCTTATCCCATGCCGCGCTGGAGGCCGGTGAAGGCCAGGCGGACAAGTGGCAGGATGCGGTGCAGCTGATGACGCTGCACTCGGCCAAAGGGCTGGAGTTCAGCCAGGTGTTTATCGTCGGCATGGAAGAGGGCATGTTCCCGAGCCAGATGTCGCTGGATGAAGGCGGGCGGCTGGAAGAGGAGCGACGTCTGGCCTACGTTGGCGTAACGCGCGCCATGCAGAAGCTGACGCTGACCTACGCCGAGACCCGCCGGCTTTATGGTAAGGAAGTGTATCACCGCCCATCACGGTTTATCGGCGAACTGCCGGAAGAGTGCGTGGAGGAAGTGCGGCTGCGCGCCAGCGTCAGCCGTCCGGTCAGCCATCAGCGCATGGGCACGCCGGTGGCGAAAAATGACAGTGGTTTCACGCTCGGCCAGCGCGTGCGGCATGCGAAGTTCGGTGAAGGCACCATCGTTAACCTGGAAGGCAGCGGCGAACACAGCCGCCTGCAGGTTGCGTTTCAGGGGCAGGGCATCAAATGGCTGGTGGCGGCTTATGCCCGGCTGGAAACCCTCTAGTGCGGCTGCGCTACCTTGACGACTTTTTCGTCTCAGCGTAACATGCGCGCACTATTATCATGAGAGGACAATGCCTTGGACGCGCCCAGTCGATGCTGGCTCTACCCCCTGGTTAACAGGAACATCTAAGGCTACCTCTTTACGCTGGTAGCCTTAGCGGTTATCAGCGACCTCCCTTTTCTATCCCGTCGCATGAGTCAGCACTGATTTACCCTTGAAGCGAAAGTTTCCGCGTTCAGGCTTTGCCGTGCCCGTTGTGCCTCTGGTGCACCGGTTCACCGCCTTGTCCCATTCCATCTGCAATGGGGAGTATTGCTATGCTGAGCGCATTTAAACTTGAACGCGATCGTCTGACGCGTATTGAGCTGGAAGACCATAACGATAACCTGAACACCTCGGTGTGGGTCGATCTGATCGAACCTGATGACAGCGAGCGTGAGCGCGTGCAAACCGAGCTGGGGCAGAGCCTGGCCACGCGACCTGAGCTGGAAGACATCGAAGCCTCGGCACGTTTCTTCGAAGACGAAGATGGCCTGCATATTCACTCCTTCTTCTTCTTCGAAGATGCGGAAGACCACGCCGGCAACTCCACGGTGGCCTTTACCATTCGCGAAGATCGCCTTTATACGCTGCGTGAGCGTGAACTGCCGGCGTTCCGCCTCTACCGCATGCGTGCGCGCAACCAGCAGCTGAGTGACGGCAACGCCTATGAGCTGCTGCTGGATCTGTTTGAAACCAAAATCGAACAGCTGGCGGATGAGATCGAGAACATTTACAGCGCGCTGGAGAAACTCAGCCGCGTCATCATGGAAGGTCAGCAGGGCGAAGAGTACGACGACGCGCTGTCACGCCTTGCCGAGCTGGAAGACATCGGCTGGAAGGTGCGTCTGTGTCTGATGGATACGCAGCGCGCGCTGAACTTCCTGGTGCGTAAAGCGCGGTTGCCGGCAAATCAGCTGGAGCAGGCGCGGGAGATCCTGCGCGATATCGAATCGCTGCTGCCGCATAACGAATCGCTGTTTCAGAAGGTGAACTTCCTGATGCAGGCGGCCATGGGCTTTATCAACATCGAGCAGAACCGCATTATCAAAATCTTCTCGGTGGTCTCCGTGGTGTTCCTGCCGCCTACGCTGGTGGCCTCCAGCTACGGTATGAACTTCGAGTTTATGCCGGAGCTGAAGTGGAGCTTTGGCTATCCGGGCGCGATTGGCCTGATGATCCTCGCCGGCCTGGCTCCCTACCTCTACTTCAAACGTAAAAACTGGCTCTAATCTGCGCGGGTGCGCAGCCGCGCGCACCCGGCGTTAAGGCGCCTTGCTTCCGTTGCTTTCCGCGGCGGATGGGTTCCTGCTCTGACGCGCTGACGCAAATCTGCTAACCTGTTGCCTCTGCTCATTTTCTGATTGCCACCTTATGACGCGTTTCTCTTTGCGGCTGCAGTGGACGCTACTGCTGACGGCTTCCCTTGTGCTGGGCCTTGTGCTCCAGCTGTTTCACCTGCCAGCGGCGCTGCTGCTGGGCCCGATGATCGTGGGCACCGTTATGGGCCTGTGCGGTGCTACGGTGCGCATCGATAAACGTTTTTTCGTGCTGGCGCAGGCGGTGCTGGGCTGCATGATTGGTCAGAGCCTCTCTCCTTCGATTCTCACCCCGCTTCTGCAGGACTGGCCGGTGGTACTGGCCGTGCTGCTGCTGACGCTGGCCGCCAGCGGGCTCTCCGGTTTTTTGCTGGTCCGCTTCAGCGATCTGCCGGGACCCACCGGCGCATGGGGATCGTCGCCCGGCGGCGCATCGGCCATGGTCGCAATGGCCGGCGATTTTGGCGCGGACGTGCGTCTGGTGGCGTTTATGCAGTATCTGCGCGTGCTGTTTGTCGCCACGGCGGCGGCGGTGGTGGCGCGCATTGGCCTCGGCAGCGACGGCGACACGGCGCAGACGCTGTGGTTCCCGGCGCTGCACAGTGGCTTTCTGCTGACGCTGCTGGTCATGGTGGCGGGTGCGTGGCTTGGACAGCGATGGCGTATTCCTTCCGGCGCGCTGCTGCTGCCGGCACTGGCGGGTGCCACGCTGCAGGGCACCGGGGTGGCTACCCTGCAGGTACCGGAGTGGCTGCTGGCGCTGGCCTATGCGCTGATTGGCTGGAGCGTGGGGCTGCGCTTTACCCGGCCGATTTTCCTGCTGGCGCTGCGCACGCTGCCGCAGATGATTGCATCGGTGATTGGCCTGATGCTGCTGTGCGGCGGCCTGGCATGGATGCTGACGCGCGTGCTGCATGTTGACCTGATGACCGCCTATCTCGCCACCAGCCCGGGCGGGCTGGACACGGTGGCGATCATTGCCGCGGGCAGCCGGGTCGACATTGCCTTTGTCATGGCCCTACAGACGCTGCGCCTGTTCACCATTCTGCTGACCGGCCCGGCGATGGCGCGTTTTATCTCACGCTTTGCGCACGCGGGTTCGCGCTGAAAACAGCACGGCGTCAAGGATAAACAGCGCCAGCGCCAGCCAGATAAAACCAAAGGTAACCATTTTGTCCGGCGTCAGGCTTTCGCCATAGAACAGCACCGCCAGCAGGAACATCAGCGTCGGGCCGAGGTACTGGAAAAAGCCCACGGTCGAGAGCCGCAGGCGCGCACAGGCGGCGGCGAACAGCATCAGCGGGATGGTGGTAATGATGCCGGCGGCAATCAGCTTCAGATTCAGGCTGAGCGGATTGGCGCTGAGGTGGCTGGTGGCGCTGTCGGCAAAGCCGAACAGATAGAGCGCGGCCAGCGGAAACAGCCAGGCGGTTTCAATCAGCATACCGCTCTGCGCATCAACCTGAATCTTCTTCCGCACCAGCCCGTAGAGGGCAAAACTCAGCGCCAGCCCCAGACCAATCACCGGCAGCGAACCGAACTGCCATAGCTGCACCAGCACGCCGGTCGCCGCCAGCGCGACCGCCAGCCACTGCAGACGACGAAAGCGCTCACGCAGAAACAGCATGCCAAACACAACGTTAATCAGCGGGTTGATGAAGTAGCCCAGGCTGGCTTCCAGCATGTGCTGATTGTTCACCGCCCAGATAAACAGCAGCCAGTTAGCGCCAACAGTCAGCGCGGTGAACGCCAGCAGCAGCACTTTTTTGGGCTGGGCGATGACGTTGCGCACCTGGTGCCAGCCGCGGCTGACGGTGATTAGCACCAGCATAAACAGCGCTGACCAGATTACGCGATGCGTCATGATCTCCGTGGGCGGTACTTCCCTGATCAGCTTGAAGTAGGCCGGGGCAATGCCCCAGATAAAATAGGCGCCCAGCGCATAAAAAATGCCGTGGCGGGTTTGTTGCGAATCCATGTTGTTTTCCGGTAAGGCGGCGGGCCAGAGCGCGCCGCACGGGGTTAACCAATCAGATAGGTGGCGGTAGCGGTGGCGATATAATCGCCCTGCTGGTTGTGCAGCTCCACACGGGCAACCGCCACTTTGTTACCGGCACGCAGCAGGCTGCTGGCGGCAACAAAGCGTTCACCGCGGCCGGGGCGCAGATAGTCTACGCGCATATCAATCGTGCCCATACGGGACAGACGCTGGCGCAGCTCCGCTTCGCTGATGCTCTCCTGGCGCGACAGCGCATGGCTGACGCACACCAGCCCGGCAGCCACATCCAGCACGGAAGCAATAACCCCGCCGTGCAGAATCTGCTGCGCGGCATTGCCCACCAGCATGGTTTTATTGGCAAAGCCGAGTTCAGCGTAGCTGGCCTCCAGCCGATCCAGCTCCAGACCCAGCGCCTGATTAAACGGCATGTGGTAGACAAAAATTTCGCCGATCAGCCGGCGCGCTTCCTGCTGTGTCAGCATCGCAGATGACATAATTCCTGGCCTTCAGATGTTAAAGAATTGTGTATATTATGCCGCGTTCCGGCGGCTTTCCAGTTTCCGAAAACGAGGCTAATCAACCCGCCGCTTTGCGTGTAGAATGACCTGCTTTTTACACCGTCGCCCCGACGATATCCCTGAGCAGCGCACTGGAGAATTTTATGCGTAAGCAATACGCCTTGCTGGCCGCGGCATTAGCCATGCCTGCGCTGGCGCAGGCTGATGAAGCCACCATCAAAGAGGTGCATGACGCACCGGCAGTGAAGGGCAGCATTATTGCTAACCTGCTGGAAAAACACGATAACCCGTTCGTGCTTTATCCTTATGAAAACAACTACCTGCTTTACACCTACACCAGCGATATGAATAAAGAGGCAATCTCTTCTTACAGCTGGGCAGACAAAGCGAAAAAAGATGAAGTAAAATTCCAGCTCAGCCTGGCATTTCCACTGTGGCGTGGCATTCTGGGCGACAACTCGGTACTGGCGGCATCTTATACTCAGCGTTCGTGGTGGCAGCTGTCGAACCGCGGCGCATCGTCACCTTTCCGTGAAACCAACTATGAGCCGCAGATTTTCCTCGGCTGGGCGACCGATTACTCCCTGGGCGGCTGGACGCTGCGCGATGTCGAACTGGGCCTGAACCATGAGTCGAACGGCCGCAGCGATCCGACATCCCGCAGCTGGAACCGGGTCTATGCCCGTCTGATGGCGGAAAACGGCAATTTCCTGGCGGAGATCAAGCCCTGGTACCGCCTGCCGGAGAGCGCCAGCAATGACGACAATCCGGACATCACCAAATACATGGGTTACTACCGCGCGAAGCTTGGCTATATGCTGGGCGACAGTATTTTCAGCGTGGAAGGCAACTACAACTGGAATAGCGGCTATGGCGGCGCAACCTTCGCCTGGAGCTATCCCATCACCGAACATGTGCGTTTTTATACGCAGCTGTTCAGCGGCTATGGCGAATCGCTTATCGACTATAACCATCGCCAGACGCGCCTGGGCGTAGGCGTTACGCTGAACGATCTGTTCTAACCAGTCAAAACAGGATTACCGTGGCAACATCGGCAGTGCTTAATCAGGAAACGCTGGCGCAGCAGGTATTACAGGATACCTTCGGCTACCAGCAGTTCCGTCCGGGTCAGCAAACCATCATTGAAACCGCCCTTGCCGGGCGTGACTGTCTGGTGGTGATGCCAACCGGCGGCGGCAAATCGCTGTGCTATCAGATTCCGGCGCTGGTGCGCGAGGGGCTGACGCTGGTGGTGTCTCCGCTGATTTCACTGATGAAAGATCAGGTTGACCAGCTGCTGGCCAACGGCGTGGCGGCGGCGTGCCTGAACTCAACGCAGACGCGGGAGCAGCAGCAGCAGGTCTTTGCTGACTGCCGCAGCGGCAAACTGAAGCTGCTGTACATTGCGCCGGAACGGCTGATGATGGACAACTTCCTCGACAGCCTGCACCACTGGAATCCGGTGATGCTGGCCGTAGATGAAGCGCACTGTATTTCGCAGTGGGGCCATGATTTCCGCCCGGAATACGGTGCGCTTGGCCAGCTGCGCCAGCGCTTCCCGGATCTGCCGGTGATGGCGCTGACCGCGACCGCCGACGAAACCACGCGCAACGACATCGCGCATCTGCTGCAGATGCACGATCCGCTGATTCAGATCAGCAGTTTTGACCGGCCGAACATCCGCTACACGCTGGTGGAGAAATTTAAACCCACCGATCAGCTGCTGCGCTATGTGCAGGATCAGCGCGGCAAAAGCGGCATCATCTACTGTAACAGCCGTGCCAAGGTAGAAGACACCGCAGCGCGCCTGCAGAGCCGTGGCATCAGCGTCGGGGCGTATCATGCCGGTATCGACAGTGAACAGCGGGCACGCGTGCAGGAAGCCTTCCAGCGTGACGACCTGCAGATCGTGGTGGCGACCGTGGCATTCGGTATGGGGATCAACAAACCCAACGTGCGCTTTGTGGTGCACTTTGATATCCCGCGCAACATCGAATCCTACTATCAGGAGACCGGCCGCGCCGGGCGTGACGGCCTGCCTGCGGAAGCGATGATGCTGTACGATCCGGCGGATATGGCGTGGCTGCGCAAATGTCTGGAAGAGAAAGCGCCGGGGCCACTGCAGGACATTGAGCGCCACAAGCTCAATGCGATGGGGGCATTTGCCGAAGCGCAAACCTGCCGCCGCCTGGTGCTACTGAACTACTTTGGTGAAGGTCGCCAGCAGCCCTGCGGCAACTGCGACATCTGTCTCGATCCGCCGCGCCGCTACGACGGGCTGGTGGAAGCGCAGAAAGCGCTATCGGTGATTTATCGCACCGGGCAGCGTTTTGGCATGAGCTATATCGTTGAGGTGCTGCGCGGCTCCACCAATCAGCGGCTGCGCGACAACGGCCACGACAAACTGCCGGTGTACGGGCTGGGCCGGGACCAGAGCCAGGAGCACTGGGTCAGCGTGCTGCGTCAGCTGATTCATCTGGGCATGGTCACCCAAAACATTGCGCTGCATTCGGCGCTGCAGCTGACGGAAGCCGCACGGCCGGTGCTGCGGGCGGAAGTGCCGCTGATGCTGGCGGTGCCGCGCGTGGCCACGGTGAAAAGCCGCAGCAGTGCGCCAAAGGTGTATGGCGGCAACTACGATCGCAAGCTGTTTGCCAAACTGCGTAAGCTGCGCAAAGCCATTGCCGATGAAGAGAATATTCCGCCGTACGTGGTGTTCAACGACGCCACGCTGATAGAAATGGCCGAGCAGCTGCCGGTCAGCGCGTCAGAAATGCTCAGCGTGAACGGCGTCGGGCATCGCAAACTGGAGCGTTTTGGCCGGCCGTTTCTGGTAATGATTAAAGAACATCTTGATGAAGAATAAGGGAATTAACGCATGCTGATGTTATTTGCTACCGTTGCGCTGGTCCATCTGGTGGCGCTGATGAGCCCGGGGCCGGATTTCTTTTTTGTATCGCAGACGGCCGCCAGCCGGTCACGCAAAGAGGCGATGATGGGCGTGCTTGGCATTACGCTGGGCATTGTGATCTGGGCCGGCGTTGCCCTGATGGGCCTGCATCTGATCCTGCAGAAAATGGCGTGGCTGCATCAGATTATCATGGTGGGCGGCGGGCTGTATCTGCTGTGGATGGGCTGGCAACTGCTGCGCTCGGCGCGGCAGCGTCACCGTCACCCGCAGAGCGCGCCCCCGGAAGTGGCACTGCCGAAACGCGGTATGAGCTTTCTGAAGGGGTTCCTGACCAATCTCTCCAACCCGAAAGCGATTATCTACTTCGGCAGCGTATTCTCGCTGTTTGTGGGTAATGATGTGGGAACGATGGCGCGCTGGGGACTGTTTCTGTTGATTATCGGGGAAACCTTCGCGTGGTTTACGCTGGTGGCCGCCATTTTTGCCCTGCCGTGGATGCGGGAGAAATATCAGCGCATGGCGAAATGGGTCGACGGCATGGCGGGCGTGCTGTTTGCCGGCTTCGGCATTCATCTGATTATTTCGCGCTAACGTCTGCTTTACCGGGTGCGCCAACAGCTGCACCCGGTTGCGCATCAGGCGATGCGCCGCGCACTGGCTAACAGCGCACCTACCGCCATAAACAACCCGCCAAATATCCGGTTGAGCAGCTTCATCTGCTTTGGCCCTTTGATCCAGCCGGCAATACGCGTTGCCAGCGTGGCATAGCCAATCATCACAATCACATCAACCACAATGGTCGTCACGCCCAGTACCAGGTACTGCATCAGCTGCGGCTGGTGCGGCAAAATAAACTGCGGAAACAGCGCGGCCAGAAACACAATGCTTTTGGGATTAGTGAGGTTGACCAGCAGGGCGCGCTGAAACAGGCGACGGCGCGGCATGGCTTTCGCCACCGCATTCAGATCGATACCGCCCGCGGCGCGCCACTGCTGAATGCCCAGCCAGACCAGATAAGCGGCACCGGCCCACTTCAGCACCTCAAACGCCAGCATCGAGCGGGAAAACAGCGCACCGAGACCGGCCCCCACCAGCACAATATGCACCGCCAGGCCAAGCTGCAGACCGGTGATGGATGCTGCCGCCCCGCGATAGCCGTGGCTGATGCCCGTGCTCATGGTGTTGATGGCCCCTGAGCCGGGTGAGAGGCTGAGGATGGTTGTGGTAAGCAGATAGGTTAACCACCATTCAATGGTCATGCGTGACATTCCCTGAAGAGAGCGAAGTGTGACACAATACGCCAGAACATCGCGGCAGGCTATTCAGCGACAACCCGCGCGGGACGTTTTTTTCAGGGGGACGGATGCAGCAGCATAAACAGAGCTGGCTCGGACGGGAAAAAGGGTTTTCTGCCTTTGCCACCGGCCCGCTGCTCGACTTCTGGCGTCAGCGTGAAGAGGGTGAGTTTACCGGCGTCGGCAACCTGAAGATTCGCTATGCCCGTTTCACCTCACCGCACCATCATCGTGTCATCCTGATCGTTCCCGGTCGCATTGAAAGCTATATCAAATACCCGGAACTGGCGTACGACCTGTTCCACTGCGGCTATGATGTGGTGATCATTGACCACCGTGGCCAGGGCCGTTCCGACCGCCTGCTGCCGGATTCACATCGCGGTCATGTGGCGGCGTTCAGCCACTATGTTGACGATCTGGAAACGCTCTATCTGAAAGAGATCGTCGGCCACCATTATCAGCAGCGCTACGTACTGGCGCACTCGATGGGTGGCGCGATTCTGGCGCTGTTTCTGGCGCGTCAGCCGCAGGCGTTTCACGCAGCGGTATTCTGCGCCCCGATGTTTGGCATCGTGCTGCCGCTGCCGCCGTTTCTGGCCCACCGCATTCTCGACTGGGCAGAAAAATTACCGGTTCTGCGCGACGGCTATGCGCCGGGCACCGGCCGCTGGCGTGCTCACCCGTTTGGCATCAACCGCCTGACGCACAGCCGCGAGCGCTATCGCCGCAATCTGCGTTTCTACGCCGATGACCCGGCCATTCGCGTCGGCGGGCCAACCTTTCACTGGGTGCGTGAAGGCATCCAGGCCGGACGCAGCATCATCAGCCAGGCCGATAAAATCACCACGCCCGTGCTGCTGCTGCAGGCGAGTGAAGACGATGTGGTGGATAACCGTTCGCAGGATATGTTCTGTACGGCGATGGCCGCGGCAGGACATCCGTGTGAGGGCACCACACCGTACGTAATCCAGGGCGCGCGTCACGAGATCCTGTTTGAAACAGACGCCATGCGTGCCGAAGCGCTTAACGCGGTGGTCGATTTCTTCGAGCGCCACGTTTCCTGAATGACCCTTTTGACACCAATACCCGAGGCTGACATGTACCACATCGTTGCATCCGACCTGGATGGCACGCTGCTTTCCCCCGATCATCGCCTGACGCCGTTCACGCGCACCACGCTGCAGCAGCTGGTAGCGCGCGACGTCCACTTTGTTTTTGCCACCGGTCGTCACCATATCGACGTCGGACAGATGCGCGACAAGCTGGGTATTCCGGCGTATATGATCACCTCAAACGGCGCACGCGTGCACAACGCCGAAGGCGAGCTGGTGTTCAGCCATAACCTGGACGCGGATATCGCCAGCGAACTGTATGCCCTGCAGTATCAGGATGCCCGGATTCTCACCCACGTTTATCGCGATGATGAATGGTTCATGAGCCGTCACGATCCGGATGAAGTGGATTTCTTCCGCGAGTCGGTGTTCACCTATCAGGTGTATGAGCCCGGCATGCTGGCGACGGACGGTATCAGCAAAGTGTTTTTCACCTGTGAGGATCCGCAGCGGCTGATTCCACTGGAGCAGGCTATCGAAGCGCGCTGGGGCGATCGGGTGAACGTAAGCTTCTCGCTGCCCACCTGCCTGGAAGTGATGGCCGGCGGCGTCTCCAAAGGCCATGCGCTGGAAGCGGTGGCGAAGCAGCTGGGCCATTCGCTGAAAGCCTGCATCGCGTTTGGCGACGGCATGAACGATGTGGAGATGCTGAGTATGGCGGGCAAAGGCTGCATTATGCGCAACGCCCACCAGCGGCTGAAAGAGACGCTGCCGACGCTGGAAGTGATTGGCAGCAACGCCGAGGATGCCGTGCCGCACACGCTGCGCAAGCTGTTTCTGGCGTAAGCGCGCGGCGGCCGTTTCCGGCTACCGCAGCAACAGACGGGCAGCCTGACCGGCTACCCGTCGCTATCATGCCCGCGATACTTTATGTTTATGCTCATTGATCATGGTGAGCAGCAGCAGTAGTACCGCCATCACCGAGCCGGCAATCATCACCAGGAAGCCGCCGTCCCAGCCGAAATAGTCCACGGTATAACCCACGATGGCGCTGGCCGCGACAGATCCGCCCAGATAACCAAACAGGCCGGTAAAGCCCGCCGCGGTGCCTGCGGCTTTCTTCGGTGCCAGCTCCAGCGCGTGCAGGCCAATCAGCATCACCGGGCCGTAAATCAGAAAACCGATAACGATCATACAGGCCATATCAACGCCCGGATTGCCCGGCGGATTGAGCCAGTAAATCACGGTCGCCAGCGTCACCAGCGTCATAAAGAACACCCCGGTCGCCCCGCGATTACCGCGGAACACCTTATCGGACATCCAGCCGCACAGCAGCGTGCCGGGAATGCCGGCGTATTCGTAAAAGAAGTAGGCCCAGGAGGATTTATCCAGCGTGAAGTGCTTCACCTCCTTCAGGTAAGTGGGCGACCAGTCGAGAATGCCGTAGCGCAGCAGGTAGACAAATACGTTGGCCAGGGCGATGTACCACAGCAGCTTATTGGGCAGCACATACTGCATGAAAATCTGCTTTGCGGTCAGCTCCTGTTCATGCGCGGCGTTATAGTCAGGCGGATAGTCGTTTTTATAGGCTTCAATCGGCGGCAGCCCGCATGACTGCGGCGTGTCGCGCATCAGCGCAAACGCGATGACGGCGACCAGAATAGCGGCGAACGCCGGCATATAGAGCGCGGCTTTCCAGTCGTTAAACCACGCCATCCCCAGCAGAAACAGCAGCGGCGGAATCCCTCCGCCAACATTATGCGCACAGTTCCAGACGGATACGATGCCGCCGCGCTCCTTCTGCGACCACCAGTGCACCATCGTGCGACCGCAGGGCGGCCAGCCCATTCCCTGGAACCAGCCGCACAAAAACAGCAGCACAAACATGATCATAATGCCGGAGGTGGCCCAGGGGACAAAGCCCATGAACAGCATGACCGCTGCCGCCAGAATTAATCCGGCAGGCAGGAAGACGCGCGGATTGGACCGATCGGAGACCGAACCCATAATGAATTTGGAAAAACCGTAGGCAATAGAGATACCGGAAAGGGCAAAGCCGAGATCGCCACGGGAAAATCCCTGCTCGACCAGATAAGGCATTGCCAGCGCGAAGTTCTTACGGACCAGATAATAGGCAGCGTAGCCGAAGAAGATACCAAGGAAAATTTGCCAGCGCAGGCGGCGGTAGAGCGGATCAACGCGATCATCAGCCACCGGTGGCCGATGCGGTGCAGGTTTAAAGATACTTAACATGAACAGGGCCCTCCAGGGCGCACTTTTGGTATTTATTCCCAGCAGGTTGGGGCAGAAAAGGGGTAAATCAGCCTGGAAATCGCGGTTTCCATTGCGCGCAAAGGATAGTGAGGGCGCGGCGGGGTTACTGTGACGGCTGACACAACTGTTACAGTTTTATGACAATCGGGCGCGAAAAGCGCCAGAAAGTGTCGGATGTGCGCCGGGTAAAAAGGCGTCCGTGCGGGCGAAAATCCGCTGCGCCGTGCAGCCTGTTGTCATAGCCGGTCTGGCCTCTTTACGCGCAGGGGATTACCTGTCCGCTCTGTTTGCTGTCAATATGACCAGTTGTCAACCAGTTTTTCCAGCCCGGTCGCCTGACATTGTTTACACTAGCGGCTTCATGGATTTCTGGATCTTTTACCGTGCTGTTACTGATCGTTACCACCATTCTGTGGGCATTTTCTTTTAGTCTGATTGGCGAATACCTGGCGGGACAGGTGGATACCTGGTTTTCGGTGCTGATGCGTCTGGGACTGGCTGCGCTGGTGTTCCTGCCTTTTCTGCGCTGGCGCGGCTACCGCCCGTCAACGCTGCTGCTGTATATGCTGGTGGGCATGCTGCAACTGGGCATCATGTATCTGATCAGCTTTGAGGCGTATCTGTATCTCAGCGTGTCAGAATTTTTGCTGTTCACCGTCATGACGCCGCTGTATGTGACGCTGATTTACGATCTGCTCAGCAGACGGCCACTGCGGATTGGCTATGCGTTCAGCGCGCTGCTGGCGGTGGCGGGGGCGGCCATCATCCGTTATGACAAAGTCAGCGATCACTTCTGGCTGGGGCTGTTGCTGGTGCAGGCGGCTAACCTCTGTTTCGCTGCCGGGATGGTTGGCTACAAGCGCCTGCAGGAAACCCGGCCAATGCCGCAGCATACCGCGTTTTCGTGGTTCTATCTGGGGGCGGTGCTGATTGCGGCGCTTGCCTGGTCCCTGTGGGGCAATCCTCACAAGCTGCCGACAACCTCACTGCAGTGGGGCATTCTGGTCTGGCTGGGTGTGGCCGCTTCCGGACTGGGCTATTTTATGTGGAATTATGGCGCGACCCAGGTAGACGCCGGCACGCTGGGTATCATGAACAATATGCATGTGCCGGCGGGGCTGCTGGTAAACCTGGCAATCTGGCAGCAGCGGCCGCACTGGCCGAGTTTTATTGCCGGGGCGGTGGTAATTTTCGCCTCGCTCTATGTGCATAAGCGCTGGGTGGTGGGTAACAGCCGCCACTGAGCCGCCAGGCCAGCGCGACAGCCTGGCCGGTCCGGCCGGCCGTTCAGTTCGCGCTTACGCCTTTTTTGCCGGAGTGGCCGGGCGCAGCTGCAGCGTCAGGCCCTTGAGAAAGTTACGCAGAATCTGATCGCCGCATTCGCGATAATTTTTGTGGTCCGGGTTGCGGAAGATGGCCCCGATTTCCGCCTGCGAGACCTTAAAGTTCGCTTTCAGCAGAATCTCCGGGATATCGGTGGTTTTCAGCGCAAAGGCGATGCGCAGCTTCTTCAGAAAGATATTGTTATTCATGCGGCGCTCCAGCGAAGGCGCTGGCGCATCCTCGCTTTTGCCGCGGCGGTAGAAAATCAGCCCGTTAAGGTAATAACCCATCAGCACGTCGGGCAGTTTACGGAACCCCGCTTCATCCTCTTTTTTCAGCCACGCCTGCACATCTTCCAGCGGCACCTCGCTTCCCGCCAGGGCAAAAATCTCCACCACTTTGCTGTCGCTTAAATCCAGCATATAGCGCACGCTGCGCAGAACATCGTTATTGGTCATGGTGAAACTCTCCGGGTCGCGAATTAAGGCGGCGCATTATAGTGCAGGCCGGGCAGGGATAACAGCACGGACGACCGGGGTCGCCCGCGGTATCAGGATGACAGCGGCTGCAGCGAGCCGGGGCGTGAGGCATCACGCACGTAGGGCAGATGCTCACAGGCATGCTGACGGGCAAAACGCACAAAGGCTTCCATCACCGGCTGTCGCTGTTCGCCGTCGCGCACGGCGGCATACAGGCGGCTCCATAAGCCCTCGCCCAGCGTCCGCGTCACCACCAGTCCCTGATGCTCAAAACTCTCCACCACCCAGTGTGGCAGCGCGGCGATGCCCATGCGCGCTGACACCATCTGAATCAGCAGCAGGGTGTTATCCACGCTTTTCAGCGCCGGGCTGATGCCCGCCGGTTGCAGGAAATGACGCCACACATCCAGACGCTGCCGCTGCACCGGATAGATCATTAACACCTCATCCGCCAAATCTTCCGGGGTGATATGCGTCTGCTGCGCGAGCGGATGATCCGGTGCCAGCACCAGCCGCACTTCAAAATCAAACATAGGCGAGTAAAACAGGCCGCTGCGCGGCAGAATGTCGGAGGTCAGGACCACATCCAGCTCGCCCTGCTGCAGCGCGGGCTGAGGATCAAAGGTCACGCCGGATTTAAAGTCCATCACCACCTGTGGCCAGCTCTGGCGGAAATTGTTCAGCGCCGGCGTCAGCCACTGAATACAGCTGTGGCACTCAATGGCGATGCGCAGCGTGGTCTGATGCGGCTCGTGGCAGGCCTGCAGCGCCTGCTGAATCTGCGGCAGAATCTGCTCAGCCAGCTGCAGCAAAATCTCTCCCTGCGGCGTGAAGCGTAACGGCTGACTCTTACGCACGAACAGCCGGAAACCAAGCCGCTGCTCCAGATCGCTGAACTGGTGAGACAGCGCCGATTGCGTCTGATGAAGCTGGGCGGCGGCGGCGGCTAATGAGCCGGTGTTCCGTAACGCCTGCAGCGTTCGCAGGTGTTTGAGTTCGATCATGAGCGTCCTTCACATCGGGAGTAAACAAATTGCGCCTGAGTGGCATACAGTACCTGCAGAATATAGATGTGTAAACATCTGGACGGCTAAACATCTCATGCAGGCAGGCGGCGGGGATAAATGCAGGGTGCAGCAGAGAGTGAAACGGGCGCGGCTGGCACCGCGTCCGGCACCGCGACGTGAGCGGAACCTGCGCGGCGTGCCGGACGCCGCCACGCCGGACAGCTCAGGGCGCACGGGCGCCCTGTGGCTTAGCGGTCGTCAGCCACCACACCGTTCTGCTTAAACCACGCCAGCATGCGCTGCCAGCCATCCCGCGCTGATTCAGCGTGGTAACCCGGACGATAATCGGCATTAAAGGCGTGACCCGCTTCCGGATAAACCACGATCTCCGCTTTGGCATTGGCGGCATGCAGCGCCTGGCGCATCTTATCGATACTCTCCAGCGGAATGCTGTCATCCTGCCCGCCATATAATCCCAGCACCGGTGCGTTGAGATCGGTGGCGACATCGATGGGGTGTTTTTGCTGCTTCAGGGTCTTTTCCCCTTCCAGCCGACCATACCAGGCTACCGCGGCGCGCACCTGCGGATTGTGCGCAGCAAACAGCCAGCTGATACGGCCGCCCCAGCAAAAGCCGGTAATGCCAAGACGACGCATATCGCCGCCGTGACGCGCTGCCCAGTTGGCAACGTGATCAAGATCGGACAGCACCTGCGAATCCGGCACCTTGCTGACCAGCTCTTTAAACAGCGTCGGAATATCGTGATAGTCGCTGGGGTCGCCTTCGCGGAAATAGAGTTCCGGCGCCACCGCCAGATAACCCTCAAGCGCCAGACGGCGACAGATATCGCGGATGTGCTCGTGAACGCCAAAAATTTCCTGCACCACCAGCACGACGGGCAACGTGCCTTCAAAAGTTTTTGGCCGGGCGTACCAGGCAGGCAGGTTTTCGCCCTGGCTGGGCACCGAGGTTTCGCCGGCATGAATCTCTTCACTGTGTGTGATAATGGTACTGCCGGCGGTAGGCTGAACTGCCGGTGCAAAGCCGTCAGTTGCCGGATTTTGTGGCATAGTGTCTTCGGTTTTCATTGTTCTCTCCATGCTGACAGGTGCGCAATCACGTAACTATAGCCTGGCCGCACGGCAAGGCTGATGCAGGGTACAGCGGGCAGGATCACAGGAGCCGCTTCTCTATTAACACTGCCCGCGCTGACGACACAGCACTGCTTGTAGCAATCCCGGTGAGCAGAGTTGTTTTGTGTGATTTGGATCTCATTTAGATTTAGCTTTAATGTAAGTTTCATTATTGATAGTGAAACCAGTCACATATTTATGCGGGCGGCTGACGTAAAGTGGCGCGCTTATCCCTTTTATTATCCAGGAGTCTGTTATGGCCCAGTCTGACGTTTTCCACCTTGGCATCACCAAAGCCGATCTGAAAGGAGCCACGCTGGCGATTGTTCCTGGTGATCCGGAGCGCGTAAAAAAGATCGCCGCACTGATGGATAACCCGCAGCATCTGGCTTCCCATCGTGAATTCACCACCTGGCTGGCGGAGATTGAAGGTAAACCGGTAGTGGTGTGCTCAACCGGTATCGGTGGCCCGTCAACCTCGATTGCGGTCGAAGAGCTGGCACAGCTTGGCGTTCGCACCTTCCTGCGCGTGGGCACGACCGGTGCGATTCAGCCGCACATTAACGTGGGCGACGTGCTGGTAACGACCGCCTCCGTGCGTCTTGATGGCGCCAGCCTGCACTTTGCCCCGATGGAATTCCCGGCCGTCGCCGATTTCGCCTGTACCACAGCGCTGGTCGCGGCAGCAGAGGCATGTGGTGCCACGACGCACATTGGCATTACTGCGTCTTCCGACACCTTTTACCCGGGGCAGGAACGTTACGACACCTTCTCCGGCCGCGTGGTCAGCCGTTTCCAGGGCTCGATGAAAGAGTGGCAGGCGATGGGCGTGCTCAACTATGAAATGGAATCCGCTACACTGTTAACCATGTGCGCCAGTCAGGGACTGCGTGCCGGCATGGTGGCGGGCGTCATCGTGAATCGCACGCAGAAAGAGATCCCGGATGCGGCCACCATGAAGCAGACCGAAAGCGATGCGGTGAAGATTGTGGTCGACGCCGCACGTCGCTTGCTGTAGTGCGTCAGTCAGGGAATGAAATCGAGACCAGACTTATAGGGCGCTCCGTAATTGCCTGATTAGAATGCGCGCAATTTCCGCTAATCTGAGAAATTTCTTATGCGCAAAACGGTTTCTGTCCCACGTCCGGCTTTTCATCCTAACCCCGCAGCGGCGCAGGCGCGCATGGAAAGCGCCGCCGCGCGGTTTCGCCAGGCCATGGCGGCCGCTGATTATCTGCAGGCCCGCCAGTGCTGCGAAGAAGTGCTGCGGTTTATGCCGCATCAGATGCAGGTGCTGAGTGATTACGCGCTGACGCTGATGCGTACCGGCGAGCATAAAAAATCCTATAAAATCTACCAGAAGATTTATCAGTCACCGGCGGCGCAGCGCGCGCAGGCTTCAGAAACCTGGCTGGATGGCCTGACGGAAGTGTGTGGCTGGCTGGGTAAGCATGACGAAGTGGCGCGTTACGGCCTGGAATCCCTGACGCTTGCTGACGCCAGGTTCAGCAGCGGGCCGAAAGCGCCGCTGCCTGCGACCGCTCCGCCAGCGATAAATCGTGATAATCCCACTGAAAATGTGATTGCCTTCAGCCTGTATGGCGGCCAGCCGCGCTACTGCGAAACGCTGATAAAAAACGTCGAAGTGGCGCGGGAACTCTATCCCGACTGGGTATGCCGTATCTATCTCGACGACAGCGTGCCGGCGCATGTGCGGCAGCGGCTGGCGCAACCCAACAGCCAGCTGGTGGATATGTCACATGAAAAAACCCTTTTCCCGACGCTGTGGCGTTTTCTGGTTATCGACGATCCGACGGTAAAACGTTTTATCGTGCGCGATGCTGACTCGCTGCTCTCCGAGCGGGAGGTTGCAGCGGTGCAAGCCTGGCTGGCTTCGCCTTACTGGTTCCACCATATGCGTGACTACTTCTCGCATACCGAACTGCTGCTGGCCGGCATGTGGGGTGGGTGCCACGGCGTGTTTCACAATGCAGAGCAGCAGATGCGTCATTTCATCGCGCAGTATCAGGGCAGCGAACGTTTCACCGATCAGTACTTTCTCAAAGTGGCGCTGTGGCCAACGGTGCGTGAAAGCGTGCTGAACCACGATGAGCTCTTTCACTTCCATCATGCTCAGCCGTGGCCTGCGCATCCGCCGATTCGCTGGCAGACCGACAGCTTTCACGTGGGCAGCAATGCCGGTTTCGCCAGCATGGCCGGTAAAGTGGCAAACAGCGTCAGTGGCCAGCAGCAGGTGGAAATTACCTATGGCGGCAACAGCTGGTGCTATCCCGCGAAGGTTCATAACACGGGCGAATGGACGCTGGCGATGCCGTTCTTTCTGATTGATGCGTGGAAAGCGGGCGAGCTGACGGTGCGCGCGCTGTAGCGCTGCCGGTGAAATGCCCCGCCTGTATGATTGTTCTGGACATTCATACAGTGGGATTTTACCTTCTTCCCCAGCGAGACGATCCGCGGGGGAATTATGGATCAGCAACTTATCATTAGCGGCGCGCTGGCGCTGGCCGGTATCGGCATTGGCTGGATTATTGCCCAGCTGCGGGCGGGCCATCAGCTTGCCAGTTTTACGACCGAGCGCAGACTGCTGGAAGAGGCGCTGCAGCGTCAGCAGCAGCAGTCTGCGCAACTGCAGCAGCAGCTTCAGCAGCGCGAGCATGAGCTGCGCCAGCTGCACGGCACGCTAAGCGCGGCGCAGGAGCGGCTGCAGCAGCTGGACTACTGGCGCAGTGAAAGCGAGCAGTTAAGCCGCGAACTGCGTAATCAGCTGGAAGTAAACAGCGCGCAGGAAGCTGAACTGCGCGAAGTGACTATCCGTCTGGAAGAGACGCGCTTCGCCGCTGAGGAGAAGCAGCGCCTGCTGACCAACAGCGAACAGCGCCTGACTGCCCAGTTCGAAAACCTGGCCAACCGCATCTTTGAAAACAGCGGACGGCGCGTTGACGAACAGAACCGGCAAAGCCTTAACAGCCTGATCACCCCGCTGCGCGAACAGCTCGACGGATTCCGTCGTCAGGTCAATGACAGTTTTGGCCAGGAGGCGCGTGAACGTCATACGCTGGCGCATGAGATCCGTCAGCTGCAGCAGCTGAACGCGCAGATGGCGCAGGAAGCGATCAACCTGACCAAGGCGCTGAAAGGCGACAATAAAATTCAGGGTAACTGGGGTGAAGTAGTGCTGAGCCGCGTGCTGGAAGCCTCCGGCCTGCGCGAAGGCTATGAATACCAGACGCAGGTCAGTGTGCAGCTGGAGCAGCAGGGCAGAATGCAGCCGGATGTCATTGTGCGTCTGCCGCAGGGCAAAGACGTGGTGATCGACGCCAAAATGACGCTCATCGCCTACGAACGCTACTTTAACGCGGATGATGAAGCCACGCGCGAACAGGCGATCCAGGCACACATCAGTGCGGTGCGCGGCCATATTCGTCTGCTGGGACGAAAAGATTACCAGCAGCTGCCCGGCTTGCGCTCGCTGGATTACGTGCTGATGTTCATTCCGGTTGAACCCGCTTTCCTGCTGGCGATTGACCGTCAGCCTGAGCTGATTAGCGAAGCGCTGCAGCAAAATATTATGCTGGTCAGCCCGACCACGCTGCTGGTGGCGCTGCGCACCATCAATAACCTGTGGCGCTATGAGCATCAGAGCCGCAACGCGCAGCGCATTGCCGATCGCGCGGCGCGGCTGTATGACAAAATGCGGCTGTTTGTGGATGACATGAGCAGCATCGGTAACAACCTCGACAAAGCGCAGCAGAGCTATCAGCAGGCGATGAAAAAGCTGGCGCAAGGGCGCGGCAACCTGATCGCGCAAAGCGAAGCATTCCGCACGCTGGGCGTGGAAATCAAGCGGCCCATTAATACACAGCTCGCTACGCAGGCGCAGCCGGAAGGCGAGGATGAGAGGTGGGATGACGCAGACGATTCCGATGAAAACGCAGCGGATTCCGCCGCCGCTTCCCTGCGGCGCATCAATGAATAACGTGTGGGTGGCGTGCTCGGATCGCGCGACTCTGATACACTTCGGGAAGTATTGTTTGTGGAACAGGTAAAACCGATGGCAGATGAATCACAGCAGGAAACTACCCATTTTGGCTTTCAGACCGTCGCTAAAAGCGAAAAGGCCGACAAAGTCGCAGACGTGTTTCACTCGGTCGCAGCGAAATATGACCTGATGAACGACCTGATGTCGTTCGGCATCCATCGCGTCTGGAAGCGTTTTACCATTGACAGCAGCGGCGTGCGCCGCGGTCAGCGCGTGCTGGATTTGGCCGGTGGCACCGGCGACCTCACGGCGAAATTTTCCCGGCTGGTTGGCGAAACCGGTCAGGTGGTACTGGCAGACATCAACAGCTCCATGCTGAAGATGGGCCGCGAAAAGCTGCGCAACCTTGGCGTATCGGGCAATGTCAGTTACGTGCAGGCGAATGCCGAAGCATTACCCTTCCCGGATAACTATTTTGACTGCATCACGATCTCCTTCGGACTGCGTAACGTTACCGAAAAAGAGAAGGCGCTGGCCTCCATGTTCCGCGTCCTGAAGCCAGGCGGCCGTCTGCTGGTGCTGGAATTTTCCAAACCGCTGCTTGACCCGCTGAGCAAAGCTTACGATACCTACTCGTTCCATATTCTGCCGCGCATTGGTCAGCTGGTGGCGAAAGACGCGGAAAGCTACCGCTACCTGGCTGAATCCATTCGCATGCATCCGGACCAGGAAACGCTGAAGGCGATGATGAATGATGCCGGGTTTGAAAACACCACCTATTTCAATATGACCGGCGGCATTGTCGCGCTGCATCGCGGCTTTAAGTTCTGATTGATCATGACTTTCACCCCTCTCATCACCGGCGGTCTTGAAACCGCCCTGAACCGCATCCTCTACCGCGATCGCAGCCTGAAGGCTGCGCGTCAGCGCCTGGCGGGCAAAGTGCTGCTGCTGCGTTTGCAGGAGCTGGATTTTCCGCTGGTGCTGGTATTCAGTGAAAACCAGCTTGACGTGCTGAGCGACTGGCAGGACAGCAGTGACTGCAGCGTCAGTCTGCGTTTCAGCACGCTGCCGAAGCTGCGCGATCGCCAGCAGCTGACCACTCTGATCCGCAGCGGTGAGCTGAACGTGGAGGGCGATCTGCAGGTTGTGCAGCAGTTCTCTGCGCTGATGGATCTGGCGGAACTGGATCCGGCGGAATACCTTGCACCGTGGGTCGGCGATATCGCCGCACAGGGGCTCAGCCAGGCCGCGCAGCAGGCATTCCGGTTCGTACAGCAGCAGGTCTCCCGCCGGCAGGATTATCTGGGCCAGGCGCTGACGGAAGAGTGGCGTGTGGCACCGGGTGCGCTGGAGCTGGCGTGGTTGAGTGAAGAGGTGGAAGCCGTGGAACGTTCGCTTAATGCGTTAGATGCGCGTTTAGCACAGCTGGAGGCGAAATGACGCTGGGAGAAATTCGGCGCTTATACTTCATCATCAAGATCTTCCTGACCTACGGTCTGGATGAGCTTATTCCCCATATGCGGCTCACGCTGCCGCTGCGCCTGTGGCGTCGCTGCGTGTTCTGGATCCCGAACCGGCACAAAGAAGCCGAAATGGGCGCACGTTTGCGTCTGGCAATGGAACAGCTGGGGCCGGTGTGGATCAAGTTTGGTCAGATGCTCTCCACGCGCCGCGATCTGTTCCCGCCGCGTATTGCTGATGAGCTGGCGATTCTGCAGGACCGCGTGGCGCCGTTTGATGGCGTCAAAGCCAAAGCGCAGATTGAGCGTTCAATCGGCGGTCCGGTAGAAACCTGGTTTGATGATTTCGATATTAAACCGCTGGCGTCGGCCTCTATTGCGCAGGTTCATACCGCCACGCTCAAATCCAACGGCCGCGAAGTGGTGATCAAAGTGATTCGCCCGGACATCCTGCCGGTGATCAAAGCGGATATGAAGCTGATCTACCGTCTGGCGCGCTGGGTACCGCGCCTGCTGCCGGACGGACGTCGTCTGCGACCGATGGAAGTGGTGCGCGATTACGAAAAAACGCTGATCGACGAACTCAATCTGCTGCGTGAAGCGGCGAATGCCATTCAGCTGCGGCGTAACTTTGAGCAGAGCAAAATGTTGTACGTGCCGGAAGTGTTCTCGGACTACTGCAGCGAATCCATGCTGGTGATGGAACGCATTTACGGCATTCCGATCTCTGATGTAGCAACGCTGGAGCAGCATGGCGTTAATATGAAGCTGCTGGCCGAGCGCGGCGTGCAGGTGTTCTTTACCCAGGTGTTCCGCGACAGTTTCTTCCACGCGGATATGCATCCGGGCAACATTTTTGTCAGCTACGAGCACCCGGAAGATCCGCAATATATCGGCATTGACTGCGGCATCGTTGGCTCGCTGAACAAAGAAGACAAGCGCTATCTGGCCGAAAACTTCATCGCCTTCTTTAATCGTGACTATCGCAAAGTGGCGGAACTGCACGTGGATTCGGGGTGGGTACCGCCGGACACCAACGTCGAGGATTTCGAGTTTGCCATCCGCACGGTGTGCGAGCCGATTTTCGAGAAGCCGCTGGCCGAAATTTCGTTTGGTCACGTCCTGCTGAATCTGTTCAACACTGCGCGGCGCTTTAATATGGAAGTGCAGCCGCAGCTGGTACTGCTGCAGAAAACGCTGCTGTATATTGAAGGCATCGGCCGCCAGCTTTATCCGCAGCTGGATTTGTGGAAAACCGCGAAGCCATTCCTGGAAGACTGGATTAAAGATCAGATCGGTATTCCGGCGCTGCTGCGGGCGGTAAAAGACAAAGCGCCATTCTGGGCGGAGAAACTGCCGGAGTTGCCGGAGCTTTTCTACGACAGCCTGCGCCATCACAAGTTACTGCAGCACAGTGTGGACAAGCTGGCGACAGAGATGAGCACGCAGCGCACGCGGCATCATCAGGCGCGCTACCTGTTTGGCGTAGGGGCTACACTGTTATTAAGTGGCACCGCAGTGCTGCTGAGCCGCCCGGACTGGGACTTCTTTCCGGCGCTGTTATTTGCCGCCGGCATCGTTACCTGGCTGGTCGGCTGGCGCAAGACAAACTGATTGTCTGCCTGGGGCAAATCGCGTAATGTCGCAGGCTAAAGTCCGGGCACACACGGACTTTCTGTGCGCTACAGTTAATCGTTTTTCACAGAATATCAGAGGCATATCTCATGGGCGGTATCAGTATCTGGCAATTATTAATCATTGCCGTCATTGTTGTTCTTTTGTTCGGTACCAATAAGCTCCGTAATCTGGGTTCGGATTTAGGCTCTTCAATTCGCGGCTTCAAAAAGGCCATGAGTGATGAAGACGACAAAAAGGATCACCCGAAAGAGCAGGACGCTGACTTCAACGCCAAAACGCTGGCAGACAAACAGCCAAACCCGGCGAGCAAAGACGACGCCCGGGATAAGTAAGGTATAACTGTGTTCGATATTGGTTTTAGTGAACTGGTATTGGTGTTCGTGATCGGGCTGATTGTATTGGGTCCGCAGCGATTACCGGTTGCGGTGAAAACCGTGGTGGGCTGGATCCGGGCTATCCGCTCGCTGGCCGCCAACGTGCAGAACGAACTGGCGCAGGAGCTGAAACTGCAGGAGCTGCAGGACAGCCTGAAGAAAGTGGAAGAGGCGGGCCGCGGCACGCTCTCGCCGGAGCTCAAACAATCGATGGAAGAGCTGCGCAAAACCGCGGATTCCATGAAGCGCTCTGTGCAGCAAAGCATTGATATCGAAAAAGCGGAAGATGAAGCCAACACCATTCATCAACCGCATCCGGTGGCACAGCCTGAGCCGCCAGCGCCGGTTCAGCCGGCCACGCCACAGCCGCCGGTTTCACCTGCCGCTGCTCAGCAGCAGGCCAGCGCGCCCCCGCAGGCGCCACAACCGGCGGAACCGGCCCCGGCCAGCACCGCTACCCCTGCGTCTCCTTCTGTTAAAGATGAACGATAAACATGGCCGTTGAAGATACCCAACCGCTCATCAGCCACCTGATTGAGCTGCGTAAACGTCTGCTGAACTGCATTATCGCGGTCTTTGTTATCTTCCTGTGTCTGGTGTACTTCGCCAATGACATCTATCACGCGGTAGCATCGCCGCTGATCAGCCAGATGCCGGTCGGGGCCAGCATGATTGCCACGGATGTGGCGTCACCGTTTTTTACGCCCATCAAGCTGACAATTATTGTGTCGGTCTTTCTCGCCGTGCCGGTGATCCTGTATCAGGTATGGGCCTTTGTCGCGCCGGCCCTCTATCGCCATGAGCGCCGGCTGGTGATGCCGCTGCTGTTCTCCAGTACGCTGCTGTTTTATGTTGGCGTCGCTTTTGCCTACTTCATTGTTTTCCCGCTGGCGTTTGGATTTTTTGCCAAAACCGCGCCGCAGGGCGTGACCATTGCCACTGACATCACGAACTATCTCGATTTTGTGATGACGATTTTCATGGCATTTGGCGTGGCCTTTGAAGTGCCGATTGCGATTGTGCTGCTCTGCTGGACAGGCATCACCACGCCGGAAGATCTGAAAAAGAAGCGTCCTTACATTCTGGTTGGCGCTTTCGTGGTCGGGATGCTGCTGACACCGCCGGACGTTTTCTCGCAAACTTTGCTCGCTATTCCGATGTACTGCCTGTTTGAAGTCGGCGTATTCTTCTCCCGCTATTACGTGGGTAAAGGGCGCAAGGCTGTGGACGGCGAGGAACAGAACCCGGAATCCTGATGTCCTTAATGCAGGACACCCCGCGTGTGCGGGACGACATTCACTTAAACCGCCCGTCAGGGCGGTTTGTCTATCTGCGGCAGGCCAAGTCTGGCGCGGCGCGTCTGGCTGTCGCATGGGTGGCCCGCTGCCGCGGCCTGGCCCGCCCGGAATCTTGTGAGGAGAAAACATGTTTGATATCGGTGTAAACCTGACCAGCACGCAATTCGCAAAAGATCGCGATCAGGTGGTAAAACGTGCGCGCGAAGCAGGCGTCACCGGCCTGTTAATCACCGGCACCAATGCGCTGGAGAGCCAGCAGGCGAGCCAGCTGGCCGCGCGGCACCCGGGCTACTGCTGGTCAACCGCCGGCGTGCATCCGCATCATGCCAGCGAATGGTCGGCCGAAACGGCCAGCACACTGCGCCGCCTGGCCGGAAACGGACAGGTCGTGGCGATTGGGGAATGCGGTCTCGATTTTAACCGCAATCTGGCGGCACATGAGCAGCAGGAATATGCGTTTGATGCGCAGCTGGCGCTGGCAGCCGAACTGCAGCTGCCGGTTTTCCTGCACTGCCGGGAAGCCCATGCGCGTTTCGCTGCGGTGCTGCAGCCCTGGCTGCCCCGGTTGCCAGGTGCCGTCGTGCACTGCTTTACCGGCACGCGAGAAGAGCTGGAAGCCTGTCTGGCGATGGGGCTGTCGGTGGGCATTACCGGCTGGGTGTGCGATGAGCGTCGCGGTATGGAACTGCGTGAGTTGTTACCGCTGATCCCGGCAGAGCGGCTGCTGCTGGAGACCGATGCCCCTTATCTGCTGCCGCGGGATATGCGTCCGCGTCCGACCTCGCGCCGCAACGAGCCCTGTTTCCTGCCGCACATTGTGCAGCAGGTGGCGAACTGGCGCGGGGAAGCGGCGGAAACGCTGGGGGCACGTGTCGATCACAACGCGCGTCAGCTGTTCAGACTGGCTTAAACTTTACGGAATTGCTTGTTATCCACGCTGCGCATCACCTGTTTGTTCAGCAGGTTGAGCAGCAGCACGGAGCGGGTTTCGCCATCGGGCTCGGCAAAAATAGCGCGCAGCCCTTCGAAGGTGCCGTCGGTGATCAGCACTTCATCACCCACCTGCGGCGTCTCCGGATCCAGCATAATCTGCGGCGTATCCGTTTGCAGCGCTTCAATCACATCATGCGGCACCGTTGCGGGCATAGCACCAAAGCGCACAAAATGGCTGACGCCGCGCGTGCTGCTGATGGTAGTGGTGTGAATGGCTTCCGGATCAAATTCGATAAACAGATAGTTGGGAAACAGCGGTTCACTCACGGTGGTGCGTTTACCGCGCACGATCTTTTCCAGAGCGATCATCGGGCTGAGGCATGTTACCTCCTGCCGCTCAAGATGCTCTTTCGCGCGTAACAGCTGTCCACGCTTGCAATAGAGTAAGTACCAGGATTCCATAACTGCTCCCAAATAACGGACGCTAAGAATACCAAACCTGCTGTCAGAGTTATAGCGCATCGGCCGATGGAAACCCGATCGCGCAGTAAAAATCTCTGCGAATTATCCGATTGATGCGTCTTTTGCGCGGCTGTGCGCAAGAAAATTGACGGCTGATGATGCTCTGTATCAGACTGCCAGCCTTGCAGGCGAAGAAAAGGAGTGGCTGATGGAACTGTTTCTGTTGAGTAATGGCAGGGTGGCAGAGGATGCACCGCTGCTGAGCTATGCCCACCCGCAGCTGCACGCCATGATTGCCCGGTGCGGCATCCGTTCTGCGGTGCTGGTGCCTTACGCCATTATTCGTGGCGACCACGCGGCGCGGGCGCGCGAGCTTTCTGATGCGCTGGGGATTGAGGTACGTACCCCTGACACCTTTGCCTCGCCGGTGGCGGCGATTGAGCAGGCGGAACTGATTGTCGTCAGCGGCGGAAACACCTGGCTGCTGAACCAGATGCTGCATGAACTGGGGCTGATTGTGGCAATCCAGCGTGCCGTGCGCGAGCGCGGCATTCCCTATGTGGGCTGGAGCGCCGGGTGTAACGTGGCGACACCGTCTATCCGCACCACAAACGATATGCCGGTGCGCAGCAGCGTGGTACTGCCTGCGCTGGGCCTGTTTCCGGTGCAGATCAACCCGCACTATCTGGATGCGCACGTCAGCGGCCATATGGGCGAAACCCGCGATGAGCGGCTGGCCGAATTTTGCGCCGTCAATCCACAGGAATCAGTGATTGCGCTGCGTGAAGCCAGCTTTCTGCACGTCAGCGATAACCGTCTGCGCTACTACAGCGCGCGCGGAGAAGATTTTAAACTGTTCCGTCATGGCGAGCCGGTAGCCGCATATCACGATGTGCTGGCGCTGCAGCCGCTGGTGCCGTTTTCCTGCCAGCCCGCCTGACGCAGAAGTCACCCATGTTGACCAATTATCTTTCAGGTTGCCCTGCGCCGGAGGTTACCCGTACCGGCCGCAGGCCCGCAGGTGGATGACCTGCCTGCAGCCTGACAGCTTTTGGGTATATAATTCCCGATTCACTCTGGCCGGAAGCTAACGCCGCATGAAATATCAGGATTTACGAGACTTTCTTTCGCTGCTTGAACAGCGTGGTGAGTTAAAGCGCATCACTCAGGAGATTGATCCTGAGCTGGAGATGACGGAAATTGCCGATCGCACCCTGCGTGCCGGTGGCCCGGCACTGCTGTTTGAAAACCCGAAAGGGTACGCAATGCCGGTATTGTGCAACCTGTTTGGCACCCCGAAACGCGTGGCCATGGGCATGGGGCAGGAAGATGTCAGCGCGCTGCGCGAAGTCGGTAAGCTGCTGGCCTTTCTGAAAGAGCCGGAGCCGCCAAAAGGCTTTCGCGATCTGTTCGACAAAATGCCGCAGTTCAGACAGGTGCTGAACATGCCAACCAAACGTCTGCGCCACGCGCCCTGCCAGGAAGAGGTGTTCAGCGGCGAAGAGGTCGACCTGACACGCATCCCGGTAATGAAATGCTGGCCGGGCGATGCCGCTCCCCTGATCACCTGGGGGCTGACCGTTTCACGCGGGCCGCACAAAGAGCGGCAGAATCTGGGAATTTATCGCCAGCAGGTGATAGGCAAAAACCGCGTGATCATGCGCTGGCTGTCGCATCGCGGCGGCGCGCTTGATTTTCAGGAGTGGTGCAAAGCCCATCCGGGCGAGCGTTTCCCGGTGGCCGTCGCGCTGGGTGCCGATCCGGCTACCATTCTCGGGGCCGTGACGCCGGTGCCGGATACGCTCTCTGAGTACGCCTTTGCCGGTTTGCTGCGCGGCAACAAAACCGAAGTGGTGAAGTGCGTATCCTGCGATCTTGAAGTGCCGGCCAGTGCGGAAATTGTGCTGGAAGGTTATATCGAACCGGGCGATATGGCGCCGGAAGGGCCTTACGGCGATCATACGGGCTACTACAATGAAGTAGACAGCTTCCCGGTGTTTACCGTGACGCATGTGACGCAGCGGCGTAACCCGATTTATCACTCCACCTATACCGGCCGTCCACCGGATGAACCGGCGGTACTGGGCGTGGCGCTGAACGAAGTGCTGGTGCCGATTCTGATTAAGCAGTTTCCGGAGATTGTGGATTTCTATCTGCCGCCGGAAGGGTGTTCATACCGGTTAGCGGTGGTCACGATCAAGAAGCAGTATGCCGGTCATGCCAAACGCGTGATGTTTGGCGTCTGGTCGTTCCTGCGTCAGTTCATGTACACCAAGTTTGTGATTGTGTGCGATGACGACGTCAACGCGCGCGACTGGAATGACGTCATCTGGGCAATCACCACGCGCATGGACCCGGCGCGTGATACGGTACTGGTCGAGAACACACCGATTGACTATCTCGACTTCGCTTCGCCGGTTTCCGGCCTCGGCTCAAAGATGGGACTGGATGCTACCAATAAGTGGCCGGGCGAAACCCAGCGCGAATGGGGCACGCCGATTGTGAAAGATCCGGCGGTGACGGCGCGGATTGACGCCATCTGGGATGAATTAGCCATCTTTACTGAGCCGCCGCAGCGCTAACGGCTGCAGAGAATCATCAAAAAGGACATGTATGACGACGTTAAGCTGCAAAGTAACCTCGGTTGAAGCCATCACGGACACGGTTTACCGCGTTCGCCTGATTCCGGCAGCGGATTTTAGCTTTCGCGCCGGGCAATATCTGATGGTGGTGATGGACGAGCGCGATAAGCGCCCGTTCTCGCTGGCCTCAACGCCCATGGAAAAAGACATCATTGAGCTGCATATCGGGGCGTCCGATCTCAATCTTTACGCCATGGCGGTGATGGATCGCATTAAAAACGATCGTCAGATTACCGTTGATATGCCGCACGGCGAGGCGTGGCTGCGGGAGGAGAGCGACCGGCCGATTATCCTGATTGCCGGCGGGACCGGTTTCTCTTATGCGCGGTCGATTTTGCTGACGGCTCTGGCGCAGCAGCCGGACCGCGACATCGCCATTTACTGGGGCGGTCGCGAACTGATGCATCTGTACGATCTGGATGAACTGGATGCGCTGGCCGTGAAGCATCCGAACCTGAAGGTGATTCCGGTGGTCGAGCAGCCGGCTGAAAACTGGCACGGACGCAGCGGCACGGTGCTGACAGCGGTAATGCAGGATTACGCCAGCCTGAGCGGGCACGACATTTATATTGCCGGGCGGTTTGAGATGGCCAAGATTGCCCGTGAACGCTTCTGCAGCGAGCGCGGCGCCCTGGAAGCACAGATGTTTGGCGACGCGTTCGCCTTCATTTGAAGGCGGGCAGCGTCATCAGGCGCGCCGCAACAGGTGTCTGCAGGCCTGTTGCGGCGCCGTTTTTGCGGCGTCCTGATTAAACGCGTTCGAACACCGTGGCGATGCCCTGACCCAAACCAATACACATGCTGGCCAGCCCGAACTGCGCGTCGCGCCGTTCCATCAGGTTCAGCAGCGTGGTACTGATGCGGGCGCCGGAGCAGCCCAGTGGATGACCGAGCGCAATCGCCCCGCCGTTCAGATTCACTTTCTCATCCAGCTGTTCCAGCAGGCCCAGATCTTTGATGCACGGCAGCGTCTGGGCGGCAAACGCTTCGTTAAGCTCAAACAGATCAATGTCCTGCACAGTCAGGCCGGCACGCTGCAGCGCCAGCTTGCTGGCCGGCACCGGACCGTAACCCATAATCGACGGATCGCAGCCCACCACGGCCATGCTGCGAATGCGGGCGCGCGGCGTCAGGCCCAGCTCGCGTGCGCGGCTTTCGCTCATGATCAGCATCGCCGCGGCGCCGTCCGACAGCGCGGAGGAGCTGCCTGCTGTGACCGTGCCGTTGACCGGATCAAACGCCGGGCGCAGCGCAGCCAGACCTTCCGCGCTGGTATCCTCGCGAATCACCTCATCGCTTTCGTAGCGTTTCAGCACGCCGTCGGCATCGTGGCCGTAAGTGGGCACGATCTCATGACGGAAATCCCCGCGCTGCGTGGCAGCCCAGGCGCGCTGATGTGAACGCAGCGCAAAAGCATCCTGCTGTTCGCGGCTGATGTGGTGCATACGCGCCAGCATCTCTGCGGTCAGCCCCATCATGCCGGCCGCTTTAGCTACGGTGCGCCCCAGCCCGGGATGAAAATCAACGCCGTGGTTCATCGGCACATGGCCCATATGCTCCACACCACCAATCAGGCAGCTGTGTGCATCGCCCACCATAATAGCGCGCGCGGCGTCATGCAGCGCCTGCATGGATGAGCCACACAGCCGGTTGACGGTGCTGGCCGGCACGCGATGCGGAATCTCCGCCAGCAGAGCCGCGTTACGGGCAATGTTGAAGCCCTGTTCCAGCGTCTGCTGAACGCAGCCCCAGACAATGTCATCCAGTGCCGCCGCTTCTACCGCCGGGTTGCGGCTCAGCAGGGCACGCATCAGATGCGCAGAGAGATCTTCGGCGCGCACCTGACGAAACGCGCCGCCTTTGGAACGTCCCATCGGCGTTCTGACTGCATCAACAACTACAACCTTTTCCATCATTCTTCCTCAGGCGCTTTGCAGCGCCGCTGCGTCAATCGGTTGGGCGGCGGGATACCATCGCTGGTGCTGATGCGCTTTTTCAGTCAGCAGCGCAGGCAGGGCGTACAGCGGACCGAGCGCGGTGTAACGTCTGGCCTGATCGACCACATTACTGATGCCCAGCGTATCCATGTAGCGGAAGGCGCCACCGCGGAACGGCGGGAAGCCAAGGCCATATACCAGCGCCATATCCGCTTCTGCCGGCGAGGCAATAATGTTCTCCTCCAGGCAGCGCACCACTTCATGCAGCATCGGCAGCATCATGCGGTTCAGGATCTCTTCGTCGCTGAAGACGCGTTTTGCTTCGCATACCGGCTCCAGCAGCGCGTCCACTGCCGCATCCGCTTTTTTCTGCGCTTTGCCTTTTTTGTCCTCTTCCCACCGGTAGAAGCCCAGGCCGTTTTTCTGCCCGTAACGTTTGGCTTCAAACAACACGTCAATCGCATCGCGATAGGCTTTCTGCATGCGTGACGGGAAACCCTGCGCCATCACCTGCTGCGCATGATGTGCCGTATCAATGCCTACCACGTCCAGCAGCCATGCCGGCCCCATCGGCCAGCCAAACTGTTTTTCCATGACGTTATCGATCTGCCGGAAATCGGCACCGTCGCGCAGCAACAAGCTGAACGCGGCAAAATAGGGGAACAGCACCCGGTTGACGAAGAAGCCGGGGCAGTCATTGACCACAATCGGCGTTTTACCCATTTTACTGGCCCACGCCACCACTTTACCGAGGGTCGCTTCTGCGGTGCGTTCGCCGCGGACCACCTCAACCAGCGGCATGCGCGGCACCGGATTAAAGAAGTGCATGCCGCAGAAGTTTTCTGGCCGCTGCAGCGCCTGAGCCAGCTGGCTGATGGGGATGGTTGAGGTGTTGGAAGCAAGAATCGCATCTTCACGCAGCTGCTGCTCGGTTTCCGCCAGCACGCTGGCTTTGATCTGCGGATTTTCCACCACCGCTTCCACCACGACGTCCGCGCGCTCAAAACCGGCGTAGTCCAGCGTGGGCTGAATGGTGGTCAGCACCTGGGCCAGCCGGGCACCGTCAATTTTGCCGCGTGCCATCTGTTTATTCAGCAGCTTACTGGCTTCCGTCATGCCGAGCGTCAGCGCCTGCGGATTAATGTCTTTCATTTTTACCGGCACGCCTTTCCATGCCGATTGGTAGGCAATACCGCCGCCCATAATGCCGGCACCCAGCACGGCTGCCTGCTGCGGTGTCCCGGCGGCTGCGCTATATTTCTTCGCCAGCCCTTTGACGTACTGGTCGTTGAGGAAGATCCCCACCAGCGCGCGCGCGACATCACTTTGCGCCAGCGGGACAAACGCCGCCGTTTCCAGTTTCAGCGCATCATCGCGCCCCAGTCCGGCCGCTGCTTCGATGGTTTTCACGGCACTAAGGGGAGCCGGATAATGTTTACCGGCAGTCTGCATCACCAGGCTTTTCGCCAGCGTGAAGCTCATCGCGGCTTCAATCGGGCTGAGCTTCAGCGGAGCCAGCTTAGGTGCCCGACGCGCCTGCCAGCTGCCTTGCGTGATAGCATCGCGCAGCATGGTCAGCGCGGCGCTGCGCAGGTTTTCACTGCTGACCACGGCATCCACCAGGCCCAGTTTTAACGCGCTGTGGCCATCAACATCTTTGCCGGCAGCAATGATCTCCAGCGCGCTGTCCGCACCCAACAGGCGCGGCAGACGGACGCTGCCACCGAAGCCCGGCATGATACCCAGTTTGGTTTCCGGCAGGCCGATGCGGGCCGCCGGCGTCGCCACGCGGAAATCCGTGGCCAGTACGCATTCGCAGCCGCCGCCCAGCGCGTAACCATCAATCGCGGCAAGCGTGGGGACAGGCAAATCTTCCAGCCGGTTAAAAATGCTGTTGGCGTAGGTCAGCCACTGGCTCAGCTGCGCTTCCGGCGCATCAAACAGCGACAGGAATTCTGTGATGTCAGCACCGACAATAAAGGCCGGTTTCGCTGAGGAGAGCAGTACCCCGCGCAGTGCGGTTTGCTGCTCCAGTACGCCCAGCGCCTCGCCTAAAGCGGCCACGGTTTTTGTATCGAGTTTGTTCACCGAACCTGGCGCGTCAAAAACCAGCTCGGCAATGCCATCATCCAGCCAGTGAACGGAAAGGGTATCGCCTTGGTAGAGCATGTCTGTCTCCTGAAACCGCGAAAAGTGATCTGGTCATACCAGATGACAGGGAGTGTGGGCGGCGTGTTAATTTTTTGCAAACAACAGTGTGCTTATTTGATACGGCGATCACAGCGCGGGCGGTACGCCATCACGTGCGCGGCTGTGCTACACTGCGGCCACTTTCGCGACATCGGAGACAAGTCCATGGATTCACTGAAAACCCTGTATCACGCGCACATTGCGACGCTGCAGCAGCGTGCTCAGCAGGTGCTGGCGCGCTTTAAGCTTGACGCTATGCTGATTCATTCCGGCGAGCTGCTGACCGTGTTTCTCGACGATCATGACTATCCGTTTAAGGTGAATCCGCAATTTAAAGCCTGGGTGCCGGTGACGCAGGTGCCTCATTGCTGGCTGTGGATCGATGGCGTGAATAAACCGAAGCTGTGGTTCTATTCGCCGGTAGATTACTGGCATAACGTTGAGCCGCTGCCGAACAGCTTCTGGACCAGCGAGATTGAAATCATCGGCCTGAAGCAGGCAGACGACATTGCGCAGCAGCTGCCGGCACAGCGTGACAATGTGGCCTATATTGGCCCGGTTCCGACGCGTGCGGCACAGCTGGGCATTCACAGCGAGCGCGTTAACCCTAAAGGGGTGATCGATTTCCTGCATTACCACCGCAGTATCAAAACGGATTATGAGCTGGCCTGTATGCGGGAAGCGCAGAAGCTGGCCGTGGCCGGACACCGCGCTGCGAAAGAGGCCTTTTTCTCCGGGATGAGTGAATTCGACATCAATCTGGCTTACCTGACTGCCACCGGACACCGCGACACCGATGTGCCCTATGGCAATATCATCGCTCTGAACGAGCATGCCGCCGTGCTGCACTACACCCGGCTGGATCATCAGCCGCCGGCCAAACGCCACAGTTTCCTGATTGATGCGGGTGCGGAATACCTTGGCTATGCCGCAGACCTGACGCGCAGCTATGCGGCGCAGAGCAAATCGCGCTATGCCGCGATGGTGGAGGCGATGAACAAGGAAGAGCTGGCGCTGATTGCCACGCTGAAAGCCGGGGTGCGCTATACCGATTACCATCTGCAGATGCACCAGCGTATTGCGCGGCTGCTGCTGAAATTTGAGCTGGTTAAAGGGCTGACCGAAGAGACGCTGGTGGCAGAAGATCTCACCGGGCCATTTATGCCGCATGGCCTGGGCCATCCGCTGGGCCTGCAGGTGCATGATGTCGCCGGATTTATGCAGGATGATGCCGGTACCCATCTGGCAGCACCGGCGCAGTATCCTTATCTGCGCTGCACGCGCGTGCTGGAGCCCGGCATGGTGCTGACCATTGAACCTGGCTTCTATATTATTGATTCACTGCTGGCGAAGCTGCGCGGCGGCAGATTCAGTCAGCACTTTGACTGGCAGGCGATTGATGCACTGAAGCCGTACGGCGGTATCCGCATTGAGGACAACGTGGTCATTCATGCCAACCGCATCGAAAATATGACGCGCGATCTGCATCTGGCCTGATGGACGCTTACGATATTCCTGCTGAGGCGGTGAGTCTCAGCGAGGAAACCATTAAAAAGAGCCGTTTTATTACCCTGCTGGCCCATACCGACGGTGTTCAGGCCGCGCGCGATTTTGTACAGCAGGTGAAAAGCGCGCATCCCGCTGCGCGTCATCACTGCTGGGCGTGGGTGGCGGGCGCGCCGGATGATTCGCAGCAGCTGGGTTTTTCTGATGATGGTGAACCTTCCGGGACGGCAGGCAAACCGATGCTGGCCCAGCTGATGGGTAGCGGCGTCGGTGAGATTACCGCTGTGGTGGTGCGCTACTATGGCGGGATTATGCTGGGCACCGGCGGGCTGGTGAAAGCCTATGGCGGCGGCGTACAACAGGGGCTGAAACAGCTGGTGCGTCAGCGTAAAATCCCGATGCAGCATTTTACCCTGCAGTGTGAGTATGCCCAGCTTAGTGATATCGAGCGGCTGCTGCAGCGCTTTGACGGCAGGGTGGAAGAGAGCCATTATCAGGATCGTATTACGCTGCGCCTGGCGCTGCCGTATCCGCAGATTGATGGCTTTACGCATAACCTCTCTGATTACAGCCGGGGCGCGCTGACGCTGATCCCGCTGAACAACTAAAGCATCTGTTTAAAGGAAACGGCTGAATGCATTTTCGCGCCATTACCCGCATCGTGGGCCTGCTGGTCATTCTTTTCTCGGTGACAATGATTGTGCCGGGCCTGGTCGCGCTGATCTACCGCGACGGTGCCGGCCGGGCGTTCAGTCAGACCTTTATGCTGGCCATTGTGATTGGTTCGCTGCTGTGGTGGCCAAACCGCAGGCAAAAAACCGAACTGAAGCCACGCGAAGGTTTTTTGATTGTTGTGCTGTTCTGGACGGTGCTGGGCAGCGTAGGGGCGATGCCGTTTATCTTTGCCGAGCAGCCGCATCTCACCATCACTGACGCCTTCTTTGAATCCTTCTCCGGATTAACCACCACCGGCGCAACAACGCTGGTGGGGCTGGATACGCTGCCGAAAGCCATTCTGTTTTATCGTCAGATGCTGCAGTGGCTGGGCGGCATGGGGATCATTGTGCTCGCGGTGGCCATTCTGCCGATCCTTGGCGTGGGCGGTATGCAGCTGTACCGCGCCGAAATGCCGGGGCCACTGAAAGATAATAAGATGCGTCCGCGTATCGCCGAAACGGCCAAGACGCTCTGGCTGATCTATGTGCTGCTGACAGTGGTGTGCGCGCTGTCGCTGTGGCTGGCAGGTATGCCGATGTTCGATGCGATTGGCCACAGCTTTTCCACCATTGCGATTGGGGGGTTCTCAACCCATGACGCCAGTATCGGCTATTTCAACAGCCCGACGATCAATACCATCGTCGCCATTTTCCTGCTGATCTCCGGCTGTAATTACGGCCTGCACTTTTCTTTACTGAGCGGTCGCAATCTGAAGGTCTACTGGCGCGATCCGGAGTTCCGCATGTTTATTGGCGTGCAGTTCACGCTGGTGGTGATTTGCACCCTTGTGCTGTGGCTGCATAACGTTTACGACAGCGGCTGGCAAACCCTGAATCAGGCGTTTTTCCAGGTGGTGTCGTGGGCGACTACGGCGGGCTTCACTACCGACAGTATTGCACGCTGGCCGCTGTTTCTGCCGGTGCTGCTGCTCTGTTCCGCATTCATTGGCGGCATGGCGGGCTCGACAGGGGGCGGCCTGAAGGTGATTCGCATCCTGCTGCTGTTCAAGCAGGGGTCACGTGAACTGAAACGTCTGGTACATCCCAATGCGGTTTACACCATTAAGCTGGGAAACCGTGCACTGCCGGAACGGATTCTCGAAGCGGTGTGGGGCTTCTTTTCTGCCTATGCTTTAGTGTTCCTGCTCAGCATGCTGGCGATTATTGCCACCGGCGTGGATGACTTTTCAGCATTTGCTGCCGTCGCGGCAACGCTGAATAACCTGGGACCGGGGCTGGGCGTGGTCGCGGATAACTTCGCCACGATGAATGACGCAGCGAAATGGATTTTGATTTCCACCATGCTGTTTGGGCGCCTTGAGGTGTTCACGCTGCTGGTGCTGTTCACGCCAACCTTCTGGCGTGAATAACAGACACAGGACTGAGCGATGAAAGCATTGATTCTTTATTCCAGCCGTGACGGGCAAACCCGTGAAATTGCAGCACGCATTGCGCAGACGCTGGCACCCCAGCAGCTGTGCGATGTACTGGATATGGCAGAGACGCAGCGCGTGGACTGGCCGCAGTACGATCGCGTGCTGATTGGCGCCTCGATTCGCTATGGTCATTTTCAGCCGGTGCTGATGCAGTTTGTCACTACCCATCAGCGCGAGCTGCAGCAGCGCGTCAGTGGTTTCTTCAGCGTTAACCTGACCGCGCGTAAAGCGGATAAAAGTACGCCGGAGACGAATGCGTATACGCGTAAGTTCCTGGCGCAGTCGCCCTGGCAGCCCGATTGCTGTGCCGTGTTCGCCGGCGCGCTGCGTTATCCGCGCTATCGCTGGTTTGATCGCATCATGATTCAGTTCATCATGCGCATGACAGGCGGCGAAACGGATACGCGTAAAGAAGTGGAATATACGGACTGGCAGAAAGTGGCTGCTTTTGCCCGGGATTTTGCGCAAATTCCAGGCAAATCGTTGGGAAATAGAGCGTAGTGGTGAAATTTAGGACGAACGATCATTTTTTTGCAATAAACGCTTGTCAGCAGAAATGAAGTCCCTATAATGCGCCACCACTGAGACGGCAAAGCGGCAACGCAGGCGGCTCAGCAGGGCGTGAAGCGATTCACCCCGCCGGAGAAAACTTCTGAAAAAGAGGTTGACTCTGAAGGAGGAAAGCGTAATATACGCCACCTCGCGACAGCAGGCAGTACGCCGCGTCGCACCGCTCTTTAACAATTTATCAGACAATCTGTGTGGGCACTCACGGGATTGATATCACAAGCCTCCGGGCTTGAAAAAATATCAAGACTCTGCTGAGTGAACACGTAATTCATTACGAAGTTTAATTCACAGAGCATCGCTGCACTCGTTGCAGCAAATCAAACTTTAAATTGAAGAGTTTGATCATGGCTCAGATTGAACGCTGGCGGCAGGCCTAACACATGCAAGTCGGACGGTAGCACAGGAGAGCTTGCTCTTCGGGTGACGAGTGGCGGACGGGTGAGTAATGTCTGGGAAACTGCCCGATGGAGGGGGATAACTACTGGAAACGGTAGCTAATACCGCATAACGTCGCAAGACCAAAGTGGGGGACCTTCGGGCCTCACACCATCGGATGTGCCCAGATGGGATTAGCTAGTAGGTGGGGTAACGGCTCACCTAGGCGACGATCCCTAGCTGGTCTGAGAGGATGACCAGCCACACTGGAACTGAGACACGGTCCAGACTCCTACGGGAGGCAGCAGTGGGGAATATTGCACAATGGGCGCAAGCCTGATGCAGCCATGCCGCGTGTATGAAGAAGGCCTTCGGGTTGTAAAGTACTTTCAGCGGGGAGGAAGGCGGTAAGGTTAATAACCTTGCCGATTGACGTTACCCGCAGAAGAAGCACCGGCTAACTCCGTGCCAGCAGCCGCGGTAATACGGAGGGTGCAAGCGTTAATCGGAATTACTGGGCGTAAAGCGCACGCAGGCGGTCTGTTAAGTCAGATGTGAAATCCCCGGGCTTAACCTGGGAACTGCATTTGAAACTGGCAGGCTTGAGTCTCGTAGAGGGGGGTAGAATTCCAGGTGTAGCGGTGAAATGCGTAGAGATCTGGAGGAATACCGGTGGCGAAGGCGGCCCCCTGGACGAAGACTGACGCTCAGGTGCGAAAGCGTGGGGAGCAAACAGGATTAGATACCCTGGTAGTCCACGCCGTAAACGATGTCGACTTGGAGGTTGTGCCCTTGAGGCGTGGCTTCCGGAGCTAACGCGTTAAGTCGACCGCCTGGGGAGTACGGCCGCAAGGTTAAAACTCAAATGAATTGACGGGGGCCCGCACAAGCGGTGGAGCATGTGGTTTAATTCGATGCAACGCGAAGAACCTTACCTGGCCTTGACATCCAGAGAACTTAGCAGAGATGCTTTGGTGCCTTCGGGAACTCTGAGACAGGTGCTGCATGGCTGTCGTCAGCTCGTGTTGTGAAATGTTGGGTTAAGTCCCGCAACGAGCGCAACCCTTATCCTTTGTTGCCAGCGGCTCGGCCGGGAACTCAAAGGAGACTGCCGGTGATAAACCGGAGGAAGGTGGGGATGACGTCAAGTCATCATGGCCCTTACGGCCAGGGCTACACACGTGCTACAATGGCGCATACAAAGAGAAGCGACCTCGCGAGAGCAAGCGGACCTCATAAAGTGCGTCGTAGTCCGGATTGGAGTCTGCAACTCGACTCCATGAAGTCGGAATCGCTAGTAATCGTAGATCAGAATGCTACGGTGAATACGTTCCCGGGCCTTGTACACACCGCCCGTCACACCATGGGAGTGGGTTGCAAAAGAAGTAGGTAGCTTAACCTTCGGGAGGGCGCTTACCACTTTGTGATTCATGACTGGGGTGAAGTCGTAACAAGGTAACCGTAGGGGAACCTGCGGTTGGATCACCTCCTTACCTGAAGATACCTTCCCGCGCAGTGCTCACACAGATTGTCTGATAGAAAAAGTAATGAGCAGGACGGCTGCGAAGTCGTGACACCCTTGTGTCCCCTTCGTCTAGCGGTTAGGACTCCGCCCTTTCACGGCGGCAACAGGGGTTCGAATCCCCTAGGGGACGCCAACTGTTCGGTGACAGGTGAAAGGTGTCTCCATGATGTATCTCAGAACTGACCTGCGGGTCACGTCTGAGATATATGCTCTTTAACAATCCGGAACAAGCTGAAAATTTGAAACGAACGCGCCGCGTATTTCCCCGTAACAGGAAATAAGTGCGGAGCGTCCGGGTCCGAGATTTTCGCGATTCACATGCGCAAAACGCCTGTGGGTTGTGAGGTTAAGCGACCAAGCGTACACGGTGGATGCCCTGGCAGTCAGAGGCGATGAAGGACGTGCTAATCTGCGAAAAGCGACGGTAAGGTGATATGAACCGCTACAGCCGTCGATGTCCGAATGGGGAAACCCAATGCATTTATGCATTATCGTTAACTGAATACATAGGTTAACGAGGCGAACCGGGGGAACTGAAACATCTAAGTACCCCGAGGAAAAGAAATCAACCGAGATTCCCCCAGTAGCGGCGAGCGAACGGGGAGGAGCCCAGAGCCTGAATCAGCTTGTGCGTCAGTGGAAGCGTCTGGAAAGGCGCGCGATACCGGGTGACAGCCCCGTACACGAAGACGCACAGGCTGTGAGCTCGATGAGTAGGGCGGGACACGTGGTATCCTGTCTGAATATGGGGGGACCATCCTCCAAGGCTAAATACTCCTGACTGACCGATAGTGAACCAGTACCGTGAGGGAAAGGCGAAAAGAACCCCGGCGAGGGGAGTGAAACAGAACCTGAAACCGTGTACGTACAAGCAGTGGGAGCCTCTTTATGGGGTGACTGCGTACCTTTTGTATAATGGGTCAGCGACTTATATTCTGTAGCAAGGTTAACCGCATAGGGGAGCCGAAGGGAAACCGAGTCTTAACCGGGCGCTAAGTTGCAGGGTATAGACCCGAAACCCGGTGATCTAGCCATGGGCAGGTTGAAGGTTGGGTAACACTAACTGGAGGACCGAACCGACTAATGTTGAAAAATTAGCGGATGACCTGTGGCTGGGGGTGAAAGGCCAATCAAACCGGGAGATAGCTGGTTCTCCCCGAAAGCTATTTAGGTAGCGCCTCGTGAACTCATCTCCGGGGGTAGAGCACTGTTTCGGCTAGGGGGCCATCCCGGCTTACCAACCCGATGCAAACTGCGAATACCGGAGAATGTTATCACGGGAGACACACGGCGGGTGCTAACGTCCGTCGTGAAGAGGGAAACAACCCAGACCGCCAGCTAAGGTCCCAAAGTCATGGTTAAGTGGGAAACGATGTGGGAAGGCACAGACAGCCAGGATGTTGGCTTAGAAGCAGCCATCATTTAAAGAAAGCGTAATAGCTCACTGGTCGAGTCGGCCTGCGCGGAAGATGTAACGGGGCTAAACCATGCACCGAAGCTGCGGCAGCGACGCGAATGCGTTGTTGGGTAGGGGAGCGTTCTGTAAGCCGCAGAAGGTGGCCTGTGAGGGCTGCTGGAGGTATCAGAAGTGCGAATGCTGACATAAGTAACGATAAAGCGGGTGAAAAGCCCGCTCGCCGGAAGACCAAGGGTTCCTGTCCAACGTTAATCGGGGCAGGGTGAGTCGACCCCTAAGGCGAGGCCGAAAGGCGTAGTCGATGGGAAACAGGTTAATATTCCTGTACTTGGTGTTACTGCGAAGGGGGGACGGAGAAGGCTAGGTTATCCGGGCGACGGTTGTCCCGGTTTAAGCGTGCAGGTGTGAAGACCAGGCAAATCCGGTCTTCTTTAACACTGAGGCGTGACGACGAGGCTCTACGGAGCTGAAGTAACTGATGCCCTGCTTCCAGGAAAAGCCTCTAAGCTCCAGGTAACACGAAATCGTACCCCAAACCGACACAGGTGGTCAGGTAGAGAATACCAAGGCGCTTGAGAGAACTCGGGTGAAGGAACTAGGCAAAATGGTGCCGTAACTTCGGGAGAAGGCACGCTGGCGCGTAGGTGAGGGGACTTGCTCCCGGAGCCGAGGCCAGTCGAAGATACCAGCTGGCTGCAACTGTTTATTAAAAACACAGCACTGTGCAAACACGAAAGTGGACGTATACGGTGTGACGCCTGCCCGGTGCCGGAAGGTTAATTGATGGGGTTATCCGTAAGGAGAAGCTCTTGATCGAAGCCCCGGTAAACGGCGGCCGTAACTATAACGGTCCTAAGGTAGCGAAATTCCTTGTCGGGTAAGTTCCGACCTGCACGAATGGCGTAATGATGGCCAGGCTGTCTCCACCCGAGACTCAGTGAAATTGAAATCGCTGTGAAGATGCAGTGTACCCGCGGCAAGACGGAAAGACCCCGTGAACCTTTACTATAGCTTGACACTGAACATTGAGCCTTGATGTGTAGGATAGGTGGGAGGCTTTGAAGCGCGGACGCCAGTCCGCGTGGAGCCATCCTTGAAATACCACCCTTTAATGTTTGATGTTCTAACGTAGGCCCGTTATCCGGGCTGCGGACAGTGTCTGGTGGGTAGTTTGACTGGGGCGGTCTCCTCCCAAAGCGTAACGGAGGAGCACGAAGGTTGGCTAATCCTGGTCGGACATCAGGAGGTTAGTGCAATGGCATAAGCCAGCTTGACTGCGAGAGTGACGGCTCGAGCAGGTGCGAAAGCAGGTCATAGTGATCCGGTGGTTCTGAATGGAAGGGCCATCGCTCAACGGATAAAAGGTACTCCGGGGATAACAGGCTGATACCGCCCAAGAGTTCATATCGACGGCGGTGTTTGGCACCTCGATGTCGGCTCATCACATCCTGGGGCTGAAGTAGGTCCCAAGGGTACGGCTGTTCGCCGTTTAAAGTGGTACGCGAGCTGGGTTTAGAACGTCGTGAGACAGTTCGGTCCCTATCTGCCGTGGGCGCTGGAGAATTGAGGGGGGTTGCTCCTAGTACGAGAGGACCGGAGTGAACGCACCGCTGGTGTTCGGGTTGTCATGCCAATGGCACTGCCCGGTAGCTAAGTGCGGAAGAGATAAGTGCTGAAAGCATCTAAGCACGAAACTTGCCCCGAGATGAGTTCTCCCTGACCCCTCGAGGGTCCTGAAGGGACGTTGAAGACGACGACGTTGATAGGCCGGATGTGTAAGCGCAGCGATGCGTTGAGCTTACCGGTACTAATGACCCGTGAGGCTTAACCTTACAACGCCAGAGGCGTTTTGCGGTACCCGGAAAAATTTTCAGCCTTGTTCACGGACTGGTCTGCGCGGCTTCGGCGGCGCGGACGAAACAGAATCTGCCTGGCGGCACTAGCGCGGTGGTCCCACCTGACCCCATGCCGAACTCAGAAGTGAAACGCCGTAGCGCCGATGGTAGTGTGGGGTCTCCCCATGCGAGAGTAGGGAACTGCCAGGCATCCAACAGGTGAAGAAGCCCTGAACGCGAGTTCAGGGCTTTTTTACGTCCGCGCGCCGGGGAAAAGCGCCCCGGCGGGCGCGAAAAGTCCCGCGCGGCGCGGCCCGATCGGGTAAACTGTGGCCGGATTAACTCAGTAAAGGCCGCCGCATGTTCAGCCACGCTCACTCACTCAAAGCATTCAACACCCTGTCTCTGGACATTCACACCCGCACGCTGGTCACCGCCGAGAGTGCAGATGTCATTCTTGAAGCCTGGAAGCGCAGCCAGGCGCAGCAACAGCCATTTATTGTACTGGGTGAAGGCAGTAATGTTCTGTTTCTGGAAGACTTTACTGGCACCGTGGTCATCAATGCCATCAAAGGCATGACGCTTGAAGAACAGGATGAGGCGTGGATTCTGCATGCCGGCGCCGGTGAAAACTGGCATCAGCTGGTTGAATATACGCTGAAGAAAGGCATTCCCGGCCTGGAAAATCTGGCGCTGATCCCCGGTATGGCCGGTTCTGCGCCGATCCAGAACATAGGCGCCTATGGCGTAGAGTTCAAAGATATCTGCCACTATGTTGACGTGTTGCACCTGTCATCGGAAAAGATTGTCCGCCTGCATCGTGACGAATGCCAGTTCGGCTATCGCGACAGTGTATTCAAGCATCTGCTTAAAGATCAGCACGTCATTGTGGCCGTTGGCTTACGCCTGGCCAGGCAATGGAAGCCAGTGCTGAGCTATGGCGATCTGACGAAGCTGAATCCGGCCACCGTATCGGCCTGGGATGTCTTTAACGCGGTCTGTCAGATGCGCCGCAGTAAGCTGCCCGATCCACGTATCACCGGTAACGTCGGGAGTTTCTTCAAAAACCCTCTTATCTCTGCTCAGCAGGCGGAAAAACTGCTTGCGCAGTGGCCGGGCATGCCGCATTACCCACAGGGAAATGGCGAGGTCAAACTGGCCGCTGGCTGGCTGATTGATCAGTGTGAGCTGAAGGGCCACCGGATAGGCGGTGCTGCAGTGCACCGCCAGCAGGCGCTGGTACTGATTAATGAAGATCATGCCACGCCACAGGATATCGTTGCGCTGGCCCGTTATGTGCGCAGCAGAGTAGGCGAGAAGTTCAACGTATGGCTGGAACCTGAGGTGCGCTTTATCGGCGCGCAGGGTGAGCGTAACGCTGTCGAGGTAATTGCATGAAAGATCAAAGCGTCCCGCTCAGACTGGTTGCGCTACTGGCGGATGGCGAATTTCATTCCGGTGAACACCTGGGTGAAGCGCTTGGCATGAGCCGCGCGGCAATCAACAAACATATTCAGACTCTGAAAAGCTGGGGTCTGGATGTCTATACCGTGACGGGGAAAGGATACAGCCTGCCTGCGCCGATTCAGCTGCTTGATGAGGCGGCTATCCGCGCGCAGCTGCAGCAGGCTAATCTGGATGTTATCCCGGTAATAGACTCCACGAATCAGTATCTACTGGACCGCATGGATCAACTCACCTCAGGCTATGCCTGTATCGCTGAATATCAGCAGGCCGGACGCGGACGCCGCGGGCGTAAGTGGTTTTCACCTTTTGGTGCCAACCTTTATATGTCTATGTACTGGCGTCTGGATCAGGGGCCGGCGGCCGCAATGGGGCTAAGCCTGGTGATCGGCATTGTGATGGCAGAGGTGATTCAGTCTCTGGGCGCGCCTGACGTCCGGGTTAAATGGCCAAACGATCTCTACCTGCACGACCGCAAACTGGCGGGTATTCTGGTTGAGCTGACAGGTAAAACCGGTGATGCGGCGCAGATTGTGATGGGCGCGGGCATTAACCTGATGATGCGCGCCGAGGGGACAGCGGAAATTAATCAGGGCTGGATTAATTTGCAGGAGGCCGGTATTGAGATCGATCGTAATCAACTGGCCGCCAGAATGATTAACAGCCTGCGTGAAGCGCTGCCGCTGTTTGAGCGCGACGGCCTGGCGCCGTTCATCACGCGCTGGGAAGCGCTGGATAACTTTATTAATCGTCCGGTCAAACTGCTGATTGGCGATCGCGAGGTGCACGGGATCGCACGCGGTATCGATCAGCAGGGTGGTTTGCTGCTGGAGCAGGATGGTGAGATCAAATCCTGGGTTGGTGGTGAAATCTCGCTGCGCCCGGGCACATAAGCCTCACTGAACGCCACAGAGTATCAGGATGACGGCCTGCAATCGCAGGCCGTTTTACTGTCCGTATAAGGCATCGCTTAACCGTGATCGGCCCCAACCGGCATCTGCCTTAACGGCAAAGCAGTGGCGACTCTGCTGGTTGCCGGCAAATGCGCTGATCCCTGCACCACGGCCTTTCAGGTCATTCTGCTGAAGCAGGGATGGGCCAGGCGATAAGAGGCCACCTTACAGGGCTATTTGCGCAGCCTGACGTTCTGTACCGCGTGATCGGCAGACTTGGTCATAATCAGGCTGGCGCGCTCACGCGTTGGCAGGATATTTTCTTTCAGGTTAAGCCAGTTAATCTCTTTCCACAGCCCACGCGCAATATTTACCGCTTCTTCTTCCGGCAATTGTGAATAGTGATGGAAGTAAGAGTCCGGATCGCTAAAGGCGCCTTCCCGGAACTTCAGGAAGCGGTTGATATACCAGCTCTCCAGCAGCGTTTCCGGCGCATCGACATAAATAGAAAAATCGACGAAATCGGAAACAAAGACGTGATGCGGATCGTGCGGATAATCCATACCGCTTTGCAGCACATTGAGGCCTTCAAGAATCAGAATATCCGGCTGCTGTACCACTTTATCGCCATCAGGAATGACATCGTAAATCAGGTGAGAATAAACCGGAGCGGTAACCTGGCTGGCACCCGATTTTAAATCGGAGACAAATTTAACCAGCCGGTGCATATCATAGGATTGCGGGAAGCCTTTCTTTTTCATCAGCCCGCGCTCTTTGAGCACGGCATTAGGATGAAGAAAGCCGTCCGTTGTAATGAGTTCGACCTTTCGATGTTCCGGCCAGCGACTCAGCAACGCCTGCAGAACGCGCGCGGTGGTACTCTTTCCGACGGCAACACTGCCGGCAATGCTGATGATATAGGGAATCTTCTGGCCATTGGTGCCCAGAAATTGCTCCAGCACCGCCTGCCGCCGCAGGTTAGAGCTGATATAAAAATTAAGCAGGCGCGAAAGTGGCAAATAAATTTCAGCCACTTCTTCCAGAGAAAGATCTTCATTAATACCGCGCAGTCGTTCGATTTCGCTTTCTGCCAGCGTCATCGGTACTGAGTCACGCAGCGCAGCCCATTGCTGACGATCAAATTGCAAATAGGGCGTTGTCAGTGGCGTCGTTTTTTTACTCATAAGCATGCATCTGACCGCAAATTCTGGCTCATCAACACCTTGCAGCAACAGGCATACAGCGATGTGTCGAACCCGAGTGCACGTCACAGGGGTAATTTAACGAAAACAATGGGCAGGAGGGTAACACCAGAGAGACTTTAAAAAGAAGTAAAATGATAAAGCTCAGCACGCTTTCGTAAGCCTGCACGCATTTTTATTCATACTCAGTCGCCTGTTACTGCCTTTTATGCTTTACGGCGAAAAAGCGGTTTGTCATAGCGGCAGGGTGAATGCCTGTCGGCACAATTCTGCACAAGTGACAAAGATGGCTACGGATAAAACGAAAAAAACGACGAACAGAGAATTAAAAAGGCCGACGTCACTACTCTCACCTGTATACCTGCTTTGCGGCTCACTCTTCGCAGATAAAAAGACTGGCGCAAATTCATACCGCAACTGCGCAAAAATACGCCCGGTGAAGTGGATTTTGCGGGTGTTTGCACAAATAGTAAGCGATAGCGCAATTTTAGCGATTTTTTTGTTGCATCCTGTCGCCGGTCTTCCTAGAATGCGCGTCACTTGATGCCGGCTTAGCTCAGTTGGTAGAGCAACTGACTTGTAATCAGTAGGTCACCAGTTCGATTCCGGTAGCCGGCACCATCAAGTAGGTGGGATTCCCGAGCGGCCAAAGGGAGCAGACTGTAAATCTGCCGTCACAGACTTCGAAGGTTCGAATCCTTCTCCCACCACCATCTCAACCAACGTGTTGAGCATCAGATAAAGCGTTTACCTGATGGGTGAGTTCTTCTCTCACCTCCGAATTCAGATTACGCAGTAGCGTAATCGACGTTGGTCAGAAACTCTGACTGACTCGAATAATAGAAGGTCTTCTTTTATTATTCATAAGCTACAGAAAGAACAGGTAGCCGAGTTCCAGGATGCGGGCATCGTATAATGGCTATTACCTCAGCCTTCCAAGCTGATGATGCGGGTTCGATTCCCGCTGCCCGCTCCAGATGTGCTGATATGGCTCAGTTGGTAGAGCGCACCCTTGGTAAGGGTGAGGTCCCCAGTTCGACTCTGGGTATCAGCACCACTTCCTTTATCTCTCTCCTGATTCTCTCTCTGTAAAACTAACATCAGGCTTTGCCTGGTTGATGTGACGATATCTTTGATATATCCGTGTCTTAGAGGGACAAGCGATGGCTAAAGAGCAATTTCAACGCAACAAACTGCACGTAAACGTGGGCACCATCGGTCACGTTGACCACGGTAAAACCACCCTGACTGCTGCAATCACCACCGTTCTGGCTAAAACCTACGGCGGCCAGGCGCGTGCTTTCGATCAGATCGATAACGCGCCGGAAGAGAAGGCTCGTGGTATCACCATCAACACCTCTCACGTTGAATACGAAACCCCAAGCCGTCACTACGCACACGTTGACTGCCCGGGCCACGCCGACTACGTGAAAAACATGATCACCGGTGCTGCGCAGATGGACGGCGCGATCCTGGTTGTTGCTGCGACTGATGGCCCGATGCCTCAGACCCGTGAGCACATCCTGCTGGGTCGTCAGGTTGGCGTTCCTTACATCATCGTGTTCCTGAACAAGTGCGACATGGTTGATGACGAAGAGCTGCTGGAACTGGTTGAGATGGAAGTGCGTGACCTGCTGTCTCAGTATGACTTCCCGGGCGACGACACCCCAATCGTTCGCGGTTCAGCGCTGAAAGCACTGGAAGGCGACGCTGAGTGGGAAGCGAAGATCGTTGAGCTGGCTGGCCACCTGGATACCTACATCCCGGATCCGGTTCGTGCAATCGACCTGCCGTTCCTGCTGCCAATCGAAGACGTATTCTCCATCTCCGGCCGTGGTACCGTTGTGACCGGTCGTGTTGAGCGCGGCATCGTGAAAGTGGGCGACGAAGTTGAAATCGTCGGCATCAAAGACACCGCCAAGTCTACCTGTACTGGTGTTGAGATGTTCCGTAAGCTGCTGGACCAGGGTCAGGCAGGCGAGAACTGCGGCGTTCTGCTGCGTGGTATCAAGCGTGAAGAGATCCAGCGTGGCCAGGTTCTGGCTAAGCCGGGCACCATCAAGCCACATACCAAGTTCGTATCAGAAGTGTACGTTCTGTCTAAAGACGAAGGCGGCCGTCATACTCCGTTCTTCAAAGGCTACCGTCCACAGTTCTACTTCCGTACCACTGACGTGACCGGCAACATCGAACTGCCAGAAGGCGTTGAGATGGTTATGCCAGGCGACAACGTGAAAATGACCGTTACGCTGATCCACCCAATCGCGATGGACCAGGGTCTGCGTTTCGCAATCCGTGAAGGCGGTCGTACCGTTGGCGCGGGCGTTGTAGCCGAAGTTATCGCTTAATTGCGATAATATTTGACGCAATGCACACGGAAAGGGCATCATTTGATGCCCTTTTTGTACGCTGTTACATAGAACCTGGCTCATCAGTGATTTTCGATCATAATCATTGCTGAGACAGGCTCTGGTTTTACAGCGCTGGATACCGAGTTACGCCCCAAAAGCTCATTCGGTTTGGATGCCTCGCTCTGCGGGGCAGAATAGTTTCTGAATTATTGTGGCAGGTTGGTTTATGAGTGCGAATACCGAAGCTCAAGGGAGCGGGCGCGGCCTGGAAGCGATAAAGTGGGTGGCTGTGATCGCATTGCTGCTGGTAGCAATCGTCGGTAACTACCTTTATCGCGATGTAACACTGCCTTTACGCGCGCTGGCTGTGGTCGTGCTGATCGCTGCGGCAGGCGGCATTGCGTTGCTGACAACCAAAGGCAAGGCAACCGTTGCTTTTGCACGTGAAGCAAGAACCGAAATGCGTAAGGTCATCTGGCCAACTCGCCAGGAAACATTGCACACCACGTTAATCGTTGCCGCGGTTACCGCCGTGATGTCACTGATTTTGTGGGGGCTGGATGGTATTCTGGTCCGTCTGGTATCGTTTATTACTGGCCTGAGGTTCTGAGATGTCTGAAGCTCCAAAAAAACGCTGGTACGTCGTTCAGGCGTTTTCCGGTTTTGAAGCCCGCGTAGCGAAGTCGCTGCAAGAGCATATCAAACTGCACAACATGGAAGAACTGTTTGGCGAAGTCATGGTGCCGACTGAAGAAGTCGTTGAAATCCGTGGCGGTCAGCGTCGCAAAAGCGAACGCAAATTCTTCCCTGGTTACGTACTGGTACAGATGGTGATGAATGACGCCAGCTGGCACTTAGTGCGCAGTGTACCGCGTGTAATGGGCTTCATTGGTGGTACCTCTGATCGTCCGGCACCGATCAGCGATAAAGAAGTCGATGCGATCATGAACCGCCTGCAGCAGGTCGGTGATAAGCCGCGTCCAAAAACGCTGTTCGAACCGGGCGAAATGGTGCGCGTCAACGACGGTCCATTTGCCGATTTCAACGGTGTGGTCGAAGAAGTGGATTACGAGAAAAGCCGCCTGAAGGTATCGGTATCCATCTTCGGTCGTGCAACGCCGGTTGAACTGGATTTTGCACAGGTGGAGAAAGGTTAACCTTTTTGCCTGTTTTTTAGCTCTTGCGGAAGGCGCGAAATTTACCTATAATTTCGCGCCTTTTGTTTTTATGCGCTGGCAACAGCGTGTAAATCGTTACCACGGGGAGCCTGTCAGTCAGGCGCTATAACCCAATTGAGGAATTATCATGGCCAAGAAAGTACAAGCCTACGTCAAGCTGCAGGTTGCAGCTGGTATGGCTAACCCGAGCCCACCAGTTGGTCCGGCTCTGGGTCAGCAGGGTGTTAACATCATGGAATTCTGTAAAGCGTTCAACGCCAAAACAGAATCACTGGAAAAAGGTCTGCCGACCCCAGTTGTTATCACCGTTTACAGCGACCGTTCTTTCACCTTCGTTACCAAAACGCCTCCGGCTGCCGTTCTGCTGAAAAAAGCAGCGGGCATCAAGTCTGGTTCTGGTAAGCCGAACAAAGACAAAGTCGGTAAAGTAACGCGTGCTCAGGTGCGTGAAATTGCAGAAACCAAAGCTGCGGACATGACTGGTGCTGACGTAGAAGCGATGACTCGCTCTATCGAAGGTACTGCTCGTTCCATGGGCCTGGTAGTGGAGGACTAAGAAATGGCTAAGCTGACCAAGCGCATGCGCGTGATCCGTGACAAAGTTGATGCGACCAAACAGTACGACATCAACGAAGCTGTTGCTCTGCTGAAAGAACTGGCTACCGCTAAATTCGTAGAGAGCGTGGACGTTGCTGTTAACCTCGGCATCGATGCACGTAAATCTGACCAGAACGTACGTGGTGCAACTGTACTGCCACACGGTACTGGCCGTTCCGTCCGCGTTGCCGTATTTACCCAGGGCGCAAACGCTGAAGCTGCTAAAGCTGCAGGCGCTGAGCTGGTAGGTATGGAAGATCTGGCTGACCAGATCAAGAAAGGCGAAATGAACTTTGACGTTGTTATTGCTTCTCCGGATGCAATGCGCGTTGTTGGCCAGCTGGGCCAGGTTCTGGGCCCACGCGGTCTGATGCCAAACCCGAAAGTCGGTACTGTAACGCCGAACGTTGCTGAAGCGGTTAAAAACGCTAAAGCCGGTCAGGTTCGTTACCGTAACGACAAAAACGGCATCATCCACACCACCATCGGTAAAGTGGATTTCGATGCTGACAAACTGAAAGAAAACCTGGAATCCCTGCTGGTTGCGCTGAAAAAAGCGAAACCTTCACAGGCGAAAGGCGTGTACATCAAGAAAGTCAGCATCTCTACCACCATGGGCGCCGGCGTTGCCGTTGACCAGGCTGGTCTGAACGCAGCAGCAAACTAATTGCTATTGTAACGGGCGAAAAATTCATCTAGAATCTTACGCCCGTTGTTCTGGCTGAAGTGTCAGCACAGAACCCAGATTCATAATGGCTGAGCGGTGAAGTTTAATCGCTTCATTAATCAGTCATTAAGGTTGGAGCCAGGCCTGATCCTGGCCTCCGTCCAAGACCGCAGGAGCAAACTCTCTCCGGAGACGCTGCTTAATTTCCTGCGTAGACGGTGACAGAACCAAAAAGAATTTTTTTCTTCACTGGATTCTGCTCACCGTGTAACGCGCTTATCACCCTCGGGTGTGTAAGTGAAGTGAGTTCCGGGAAATTTTTCCCGGTCAAATCCAGGAGCAAAGCTAATGGCATTAAATCTTCAAGGCAAACAAGCAATTGTTGCTGAAGTTAACGAAGTAGCCAAAGGCGCGCTTTCAGCGGTTGTTGCGGATTCCCGTGGCGTGACCGTTGATAAAATGACTGAACTGCGTAAAGCAGGTCGTGAAGCTGGCGTTATCATGCGTGTTGTTCGCAACACCCTGCTGACCCGCGCTGTTGAAGGTACTCCTTTCGAGTGCCTGAAAGACACGTTTGTTGGTCCGACCCTGATTGCATACTCGATGGAACACCCGGGCGCTGCTGCTCGTCTGTTCAAAGAGTTCGCGAAAGCGAATGCAAACTTTGAGGTCAAAGCTGCAGCCTTTGAAGGTGAGCTGATCCCGGCGGCACAAATTGACCGTCTGGCAACGCTGCCGACTTACGAAGAAGCACTGGCACGTCTGATGTCGACCATGAAAGAAGCCGCTGCTGGCAAACTGGTCCGCACTCTGGCTGCTGTTCGCGACGCAAAAGAAGCGGCTTAAGGCCAGATTCTTTTTCTTCGTACTTGCTAACGTATAAACTTTTACCGATTCTTAGGAACAATTGTTATGTCTATCACTAAAGATCAAATCCTGGAAGCCGTTGCAGCTATGTCCGTAATGGAAGTAGTTGAGCTGGTTTCTGCTATGGAAGAAAAATTCGGCGTGTCTGCTGCTGCTGCTGTAGCTGTAGCTGCTGGCCCGGCTGAAGCTGTTGAAGAGAAAACTGAATTCGACGTTATCCTGAAAGCGGCTGGCGCGAACAAAGTTGCAGTAATCAAAGCAGTACGTGGCGCAACTGGTCTGGGCCTGAAAGAAGCTAAAGACCTGGTTGAAGCTGCTCCAGCTGCAATCAAAGAAGGCATCAGCAAAGACGACGCAGCTGCACTTGAAGCTGCTCTGAAAGAAGCTGGCGCTGAAGTTGAAGTTAAGTAAGACAACCTTCGGGTTGCAGTCTGAGTAATCAGACTGATGGCTGGTGACTTTTTGGTCACCAGCCTTTTTGCGCTACAGGGGAACGATGGCGTTTCGCACTGTTTGTCCATTGTTTCTCTTCAATATCTTTTTCTATCGACGCCTTAATATATCGCTTTCCTGTGAGGGTTCCCTGCCTGCGCAACGGCGATGAAATGATTTAAGAGTGATAGAAAGATGTATTGCATGGGGTGCCGCGCATCGCATGAAAAACAAAATAGTGTTGCATGAACTGTCCCTTCAGGACGGACAGCGTGGGTCGACTTGTCAGCTAGCTGAGGAACCCTATGGTTTACTCCTATACCGAGAAAAAACGTATTCGTAAGGATTTTGGTAAACGTCCACAAGTTCTGGATGTGCCTTATCTCCTTTCTATCCAGCTTGACTCGTTCCAGAAGTTTATCGAGCAAGATCCAGAAGGCCAGTACGGTCTGGAAGCAGCCTTCCGCTCCGTATTCCCAATCGCGAGCTACAGCGGCAACTCTGAGTTGCAGTATGTCAGCTACCGCCTGGGTGAGCCTGTCTTTGACGTAACTGAATGTCAGATCCGTGGCGTGACTTACTCAGCACCGCTGCGCGTGAAACTGCGTCTGGTGATCTACGAGCGCGAAGCGCCGGAAGGCACCGTAAAAGACATTAAAGAACAAGAAGTGTACATGGGCGAAATTCCGCTCATGACCGACAACGGTACCTTTGTTATCAACGGTACTGAGCGTGTTATCGTTTCTCAGCTGCATCGTAGTCCTGGCGTATTCTTTGACAGCGATAAGGGTAAAACGCACTCTTCCGGTAAAGTGCTGTATAACGCACGTATTATCCCTTACCGCGGTTCATGGCTCGACTTTGAGTTTGACCCGAAAGACAACCTGTTCGTCCGTATTGACCGTCGCCGTAAGCTGCCGGCCAGTATCATCCTGCGCGCGCTGGATTACACCACTGAGCAGATCCTCGATCTGTTCTTTGAAAAAGTGGTGTTTGAAATCCGCGACAACAAGCTGCAGATGGAACTGGTGCCTGAGCGCCTGCGTGGTGAAACCGCCTCCTTCGATATCGAAGCCAACGGTACGGTCTACGTTGAGAAAGGTCGTCGCATCACTGCACGTCATATCCGTCAGCTGGAAAAAGACAACATTCAGCATATCGAAGTGCCGGTTGAGTACATCGCAGGCAAAGTGGTCGCGAAAGACTACATCGATCTGAATACTGGTGAGCTGATTGTTCCGGCGAACATGGAACTGTCACTGGATCTGCTGGCAAAACTGAGCCAGTCCGGTCACAAGCGCATTGAAACGCTGTTCACTAACGATCTGGATCACGGCCCGTACATCTCCGAGACCCTGCGTGTTGACCCAACCAACGATCGCCTGAGCGCGCTGGTTGAGATCTACCGTATGATGCGTCCGGGCGAGCCGCCAACGCGTGAAGCGGCAGAAAATCTGTTTGAGAACCTGTTCTTCTCAGAAGATCGTTACGATCTCTCTGCGGTAGGCCGCATGAAGTTCAACCGTTCTCTGCTGCGCAATGAGATCGAAGGTTCCGGTATTCTGAGCAAAGACGACATCATCGAAGTGATGAAGAAGCTCATCGGAATCCGTAACGGTATCGGCGAAGTGGATGATATTGACCACCTCGGCAACCGTCGTATTCGTTCCGTTGGCGAAATGGCCGAAAACCAGTTCCGCGTAGGTCTGGTGCGTGTAGAGCGTGCGGTGAAAGAGCGTCTCTCTCTGGGCGACCTCGACACCCTGATGCCGCAGGACATGATCAACGCCAAGCCAATTTCGGCGGCGGTGAAAGAGTTCTTTGGCTCAAGCCAGCTGTCCCAGTTCATGGACCAGAACAACCCGCTGTCTGAAATTACGCACAAACGTCGTATTTCTGCACTGGGTCCGGGCGGTCTGACCCGTGAACGTGCCGGCTTCGAAGTGCGAGACGTACACCCGACTCACTACGGTCGCGTCTGCCCAATCGAAACGCCGGAAGGTCCGAACATCGGTCTGATCAACTCCCTGTCTGTTTACGCGCAGACCAACGAATATGGCTTCCTTGAGACGCCGTACCGTCGCGTTGTAGATGGCAAAGTCAGCGATGAAATTCATTACCTCTCTGCGATTGAAGAGGGTAACTACGTTATCGCGCAGGCGAACACCAACCTGGCAGAAGATGGCAGCTTTGTTGACGATCTGGTCACCTGCCGTAGCAAAGGTGAATCGAGCCTGTTCAGCCGCGATCAGGTTGACTACATGGACGTTTCGACCCAGCAGGTCGTTTCCGTCGGTGCGTCATTGATCCCGTTCCTGGAGCACGATGATGCTAACCGCGCCCTGATGGGTGCGAACATGCAACGTCAGGCAGTACCCACCCTGCGTGCGGACAAGCCTCTGGTCGGTACCGGTATGGAACGTGCTGTTGCGGTCGACTCCGGTGTAACCGCGGTGGCGAAACGTGGTGGTACCGTTCAGTACGTGGATGCATCCCGTATCGTTATCAAAGTTAACGAAGATGAGATGTACCCGGGCGAAGCGGGCATTGATATCTACAACCTGACCAAGTACACCCGCTCTAACCAGAACACCTGTATCAACCAGATGCCGTGTGTCTCTCTGGGTGAGCCAATCGAGCGTGGCGACGTGCTGGCTGACGGCCCGTCTACCGACCTCGGTGAACTGGCGCTGGGTCAGAACATGCGCGTGGCGTTCATGCCATGGAACGGTTACAACTTCGAAGACTCCATCCTCGTTTCCGAGCGTGTTGTTCAGGAAGACCGTTTCACCACCATCCATATTCAGGAACTGGCTTGCGTGTCGCGTGACACCAAACTGGGGCCGGAAGAGATCACCGCGGATATCCCGAACGTGGGTGAAGCTGCGCTCTCCAAACTGGATGAATCCGGTATCGTTTATATCGGTGCGGAAGTGACCGGTGGCGACATTCTGGTCGGTAAAGTGACGCCGAAAGGTGAAACTCAGCTGACGCCGGAAGAGAAGCTGCTGCGTGCGATCTTCGGTGAAAAAGCCTCTGACGTTAAAGATTCGTCACTGCGCGTACCGAACGGCGTGTCTGGTACCGTTATCGACGTTCAGGTCTTTACCCGCGATGGCGTGGAAAAAGACAAACGCGCGCTGGAAATCGAAGAGATGCAGCTGAAGCAGGCGAAAAAAGACCTGTCGGAAGAACTGCAGATCCTTGAAGCGGGTCTGTTCAGCCGTATCCAGGCTGTGCTGATCGCCGGCGGCGTGGAAGCAGAGAAGCTGGAAAAACTGCCTCGTGAGCGCTGGCTGGAACTCGGCCTGACTGACGAAGAGAAGCAGAATGCGCTGGAGCAGCTGGCTGAGCAGTATGACGAGCTGAAGCACGAGTTTGAGAAGAAACTCGAAGCCAAGCGTCGCAAAATCACTCAGGGCGACGATCTGGCACCAGGCGTGCTGAAAATCGTCAAAGTGTATCTGGCCGTTAAACGTCAGATCCAGCCGGGTGACAAAATGGCAGGTCGCCACGGTAACAAAGGTGTTATCTCCAAGATCAACCCGATCGAAGATATGCCTTACGATGAGAACGGCACGCCGGTCGATATCGTACTGAACCCGCTGGGCGTACCGTCACGTATGAACATCGGTCAGATTCTGGAAACCCACCTCGGGATGGCGGCTAAAGGCATTGGTGAGAAAATCAATGCAATGCTGAAGAAGCAGGAAGAAGTCGCCAAACTGCGTGAGTTTATCCAGCGTGCTTATGACCTGGGCACGGATGTGCGTCAGAAAGTTGACCTGAACACCTTCTCGGACGATGAAGTGCTGCGTCTGGCTGAGAACCTGAAAAAAGGTATGCCAATCGCAACGCCAGTGTTCGATGGTGCGAAAGAGATCGAAATCAAAGAGCTGCTGCAGCTCGGCGGCCTGCCTTCTTCCGGTCAGATCACCCTGTTCGACGGCCGTACCGGTGAGCAGTTCGAGCGTCAGGTAACCGTAGGTTACATGTACATGCTGAAACTGAACCACCTGGTCGACGACAAGATGCACGCACGTTCTACCGGCTCTTACAGCCTCGTTACGCAGCAGCCGCTGGGTGGTAAGGCGCAGTTCGGTGGTCAGCGCTTCGGTGAGATGGAAGTGTGGGCACTGGAAGCATACGGTGCCGCGTATACCCTGCAGGAAATGCTGACTGTTAAGTCTGATGACGTGAATGGTCGTACGAAGATGTATAAAAACATCGTCGACGGCAACCATCAGATGGAACCGGGCATGCCGGAATCCTTCAACGTACTGTTGAAAGAGATTCGCTCGCTGGGTATCAACATCGAGCTGGAAGACGAGTAAGCACTCGCAAGTACTGGTTATGGGACGTGCACTTCGGTGTGCGTCCCTGAGAGTTCCACTCCGACGGGAGCTAATCCGTGAAAGACTTACTTAAGTTTCTGAAAGCGCAAACTAAGACCGAAGAGTTTGACGCGATCAAAATTGCGCTGGCTTCGCCAGACATGATCCGTTCCTGGTCCTTCGGTGAAGTGAAAAAGCCGGAAACCATTAACTACCGTACCTTCAAGCCGGAGCGTGACGGTCTTTTCTGCGCCCGTATTTTCGGACCGGTAAAAGATTACGAGTGCCTGTGCGGTAAGTACAAGCGTCTGAAACACCGCGGTGTGATCTGTGAGAAGTGTGGCGTTGAAGTCACGCAGACCAAAGTGCGTCGTGAGCGTATGGGCCACATTGAGCTGGCTTCACCTACGGCCCACATCTGGTTCCTGAAATCACTGCCATCCCGCATCGGCCTGCTGCTGGATATGCCGCTGCGTGATATCGAGCGCGTGCTGTACTTCGAATCCTACGTGGTTGTTGAAGGCGGCATGACCAACCTGGAAAAACGTCAGATTCTGACGGAAGAGCAGTACCTTGACGCGCTGGAAGAGTTCGGTGACGAATTCGACGCGAAGATGGGTGCGGAAGCTATCCAGGCGCTGCTGAAAAATATGGATCTGGAGCAGGAGTGCGAGCAGCTGCGTGAAGAGCTGAACGAAACCAACTCTGAGACCAAACGTAAGAAGCTGACCAAGCGTATCAAACTGCTGGAAGCGTTCGTACAGTCTGGCAACAAGCCAGAGTGGATGATCCTGACCGTTCTGCCGGTACTGCCGCCAGATCTGCGTCCGCTGGTACCGCTGGATGGTGGTCGTTTCGCTACGTCGGATCTGAACGATCTGTATCGTCGCGTAATCAACCGTAACAACCGTCTGAAGCGTCTGCTGGATCTGGCTGCGCCAGATATCATCGTACGTAACGAAAAACGTATGCTGCAGGAAGCGGTAGATGCCCTGCTGGACAACGGCCGTCGCGGTCGTGCCATCACCGGCTCTAACAAACGCCCACTGAAATCGCTTGCCGACATGATCAAAGGTAAGCAGGGTCGTTTCCGTCAGAACCTGCTGGGTAAACGTGTTGACTACTCCGGTCGTTCGGTTATCACCGTAGGTCCATACCTGCGTCTGCATCAGTGCGGTCTGCCGAAGAAAATGGCCCTGGAGCTGTTCAAACCGTTCATCTACGGCAAGCTGGAACTGCGTGGTCTTGCTACCACCATCAAAGCTGCCAAGAAAATGGTTGAGCGTGAAGAAGCGGTAGTCTGGGATATCCTGGACGAAGTGATTCGCGAACACCCGGTCCTGCTGAACCGTGCACCAACCCTGCACCGTCTGGGTATTCAGGCGTTTGAACCGGTTCTGATCGAAGGTAAAGCGATCCAGCTGCACCCGCTGGTTTGTGCGGCTTATAACGCCGACTTCGATGGTGACCAGATGGCTGTTCACGTACCGCTGACGCTGGAAGCCCAGCTGGAAGCGCGTGCGCTGATGATGTCAACCAACAACATTCTGTCGCCAGCGAACGGTGAGCCAATCATTGTTCCATCACAGGACGTTGTTCTGGGTCTGTACTACATGACCCGTGACAAAGTGAACGCCAAAGGCGAAGGCATGGTGCTGACCGGCCCGAAAGAAGCTGAGCGTGTTTATCGCGCAGGCCAGGCCGAGCTGCATGCGCGCGTTAAAGTGCGTATCACTGAGTACACCAAAAATGAGCAGGATGAGCTCGTTGCGAAAACCAGCCTGATCGACACGACCATTGGCCGTGCGATTCTGTGGATGATCGTGCCGAAAGGTCTGCCTTACTCCATCGTCAACCAGGCGCTGGGTAAAAAAGCCATTTCGAAGATGCTGAACACCTGTTACCGCATCCTCGGCCTGAAGCCGACCGTTATCTTTGCTGACCAGACCATGTACACCGGTTTTGCTTACGCAGCCCGTTCAGGTGCGTCTGTCGGTATCGACGATATGGTTATCCCGGCTAAGAAAGCGGAAATCATCGCCGAAGCAGAAGCGGAAGTGGCTGAGATCCAGGAACAGTTCCAGTCTGGTCTGGTAACTGCTGGTGAACGTTATAACAAAGTCATCGATATCTGGGCTGCCGCGAACGAACGCGTCTCCAAGGCGATGATGGATAACCTGCAGACTGAAACGGTGATCAACCGTCACGGTGAAGAAGAGCAGCAGGTTTCGTTTAACAGCATTTACATGATGGCCGACTCCGGTGCGCGTGGTTCTGCGGCACAGATTCGTCAGCTGGCAGGTATGCGTGGTCTGATGGCGAAGCCAGATGGCTCCATCATCGAAACGCCAATCACCGCGAACTTCCGTGAAGGTCTGAACGTACTCCAGTACTTCATCTCGACGCACGGTGCGCGTAAAGGTCTGGCGGATACCGCACTGAAAACCGCAAACTCCGGTTATCTGACCCGTCGTCTGGTTGACGTGGCGCAGGACCTGGTTGTGACCGAAGATGACTGTGGCACGTTCGAAGGCATCATGATGACTCCGGTCATCGAAGGTGGCGACGTTAAAGAGCCGCTGCGTGAGCGTGTGCTGGGCCGTGTAACGGCAGAAGACGTGCTGAAGCCGGGCACTGCGGACATTCTGATCCCGCGTAACACCCTGATCGATGAGCACTGGTGTGACGTGGTGGAAGAGAACTCCGTTGACGCCATTAAAGTGCGTTCGGTCGTAAGCTGTGAAACCGACTTCGGTGTGTGTGCACACTGCTACGGTCGCGATCTGGCACGTGGTCACATCATCAACAAAGGTGAGGCCATCGGCGTTATCGCAGCACAGTCCATCGGTGAGCCGGGTACTCAGCTGACGATGCGTACGTTCCACATCGGTGGTGCGGCATCGCGTGCGGCTGCTGAATCCAGCATTCAGGTGAAGAACAAAGGTACTATCAAGCTGACCAACGCCAAGTCAGTAACCAACTCCTCCGGGAAGCTGGTTATCGTTTCGCGTAACGTTGAGCTGAAAATGATCGACGAGTTCGGTCGTACCAAAGAGAGCTATAAAGTGCCTTACGGTGCAGTGATGGCGAAAGGTGATGGCGAGCAGGTTGCCGCGGGCGAAACCGTAGCGAACTGGGATCCACACACCATGCCGGTTATCACTGAAGTGGGTGGTTTCATCCGCTTTACCGATATGATCGACGGTCAGACCATTACCCGTCAGACTGACGACCTCACCGGTCTGTCATCGCTGGTGGTACTGGATTCCGCAGAGCGTACTTCGGGTGGTAAAGACCTGCGTCCGGCACTGAAAATCGTTGATGCCAACGGTAACGACGTTCTGATCCCGGGTACCGATATGCCTGCGCAATACTTCCTGCCTGGTAAAGCGATTGTACAGCTGGAAGATGGCGTCAAGATCAGCTCGGGTGATACCCTGGCGCGTGTGCCGCAGGAATCTGGCGGTACCAAGGACATCACCGGTGGTCTGCCGCGCGTTGCGGATCTGTTCGAAGCGCGTCGTCCGAAAGAGCCAGCTATCCTGGCGGAGATCAGCGGTATTATCTCCTTCGGTAAAGAGACCAAAGGCAAGCGTCGTCTGGTGATCACGCCGGTTGATGGCAGCGATCCGTACGAAGAGATGATTCCGAAATGGCGTCAGCTGAACGTATTCGAAGGTGAGCGTGTTGAACGCGGTGACGTCGTTTCTGACGGCCCGGAATCACCACACGATATCCTGCGTCTGCGTGGCGTCCATGCGGTGACCCGTTATATCACCAACGAAGTGCAGGAAGTTTACCGCCTGCAGGGCGTTAAGATTAACGATAAGCACATCGAAGTCATCGTGCGTCAGATGCTGCGTAAAGCGACCATCATGAACGCGGGTAGCTCGGAGTTCCTGGAAGGCGAGCAGGCAGAAGTCTCTCGTATCAAGATCTCCAACCGCGATCTGGAAGCGAACGGCAAAATCGGTGCAACCTACATGCGCGATCTGCTGGGTATCACCAAAGCGTCTCTGGCAACCGAGTCGTTCATCTCTGCAGCATCGTTCCAGGAGACCACCCGTGTCCTGACCGAAGCCGCAGTAGCAGGTAAGCGCGATGAACTGCGCGGTCTGAAAGAGAACGTTATCGTGGGTCGTCTGATCCCGGCAGGTACCGGTTACGCTTACCATCAGGATCGTATGCGTCGCCGTCAGGCAGGCGAAGTACCGGCAGCACCGCAGGTTACTGCGGATGAAGCCTCTGCCAGCCTGGCTGAACTGCTGAACGCAGGTCTGGGCGGAAGCGACGACGAGTAATCGTCTGCTGCGTCAGCTGACCAATAAAAAACCCTGCTCCGGCAGGGTTTTTTTTCGCCCGGCGTTTCTTAGCACTGACGATCGATATCCTGTCGCGTCAGGCCAATATCGCGCAGCTGCGCGTCGCTCAGGTTCGCCAGCAAGAGACGGGTCTGCCGTTTCGCGTGCCAGCGCTTCACTACGCGTACTAACCCACGCAACATATCCGGTAACGTGACGTTAAACGGTTTTGCGGCCCGATTCTGATCGAATTCCATAATCTTCGTCCTCAGTGTGATGTATGAGGCCCATTCTCCGTTGATCGCACTGCGCAATACAGACGCAAAAAAAACATATCTTCTGCATACAGATTGCCTTTCACCCTATCTGAATGGTAGAAAAGCCTTTCATCTGTACCGGTTTTCCGGTCACTCCTGTCTGAAAGAGGCACACAATGACGCGCTATCAGCATCTGGCCTGTTTGTTATCGGACCGTATTGAACAGGGGCTGTACCGTAGCGGCGAGCGACTGCCTTCGGTGCGTACCCTGAGTCTGGAACACGGCGTCAGCATCAGTACCGTGCAGCAGGCCTACCATCTGCTGGAAGAGAAGCTGCTGATTGTGCCGCAGCCGCGTTCCGGCTATTTCGTGGCCACGCGCAAAGCCACCCCGCCGGTGCCTGCGCTGACGCGACCGGTGCAGCGCCCGGTTGAGATCACGCAGTGGGACGCGGTGCTGGAATTGCTCAGCAGCCGGACCGGCGGCGATACCCTGCAGCTCGGCAGTGGCATGCCGGATTTATCACAGCCAACGCTGAAACCCCTATGGAAAATCATGGCGCGCCAGGCGCAGAAGCAGGATATCGCCACGCTTAACTACGACAGTCTGCTGGGCGTGACGGCCCTGCGCGAAGAGGTCGCGCGCCTCGCCATCGACAGCGGCTGTCAGCTGACGGCGGAGGATATTGTTATTACCACCGGCTGCCATGAGGCGCTGTCGGCCTCGGTGCGTGCGGTCTGCGAGCCGGGCGATATTATCGCCGTCGAATCGCCGGCTTTTCATGGCACCATGCAGACGCTGCGCGGCTTCGGCATCCGGGCGATTGAGATCCCGACTGATTCGGTAACCGGCATCAGCCTTGAAGCCCTTGAGCTGGCGTTTGAACAGTGGCCAATCAAAGCCGTGGTGGTGGTGCCCAACTGCAATAACCCGCTGGGTTTTATCATGCCGGAAGCACGCAAGCGCGCGCTGCTGACGCTGACGCAACGCTTCGATGCCGCCATCATTGAGGACGACGTATATGGCGAGCTGGCGTGGGAGTATCCGCGGCCAATTACCCTGAAATCGCTGGATATGGATGGCCGCGTGCTGCTGTGCAGCTCCTTTTCTAAAACGCTGGCACCGGGTCTGCGTGTGGGCTGGGTCGCGCCGGGGCGCTATCGCGATCGCGTGTTGCACATGAAATACATCGGCACCGGCTCGACGGCAACGCAGCCGCAGCACGCGGTGGCGGAGTTTATCCGCCAGGGGCACTACCTGCCGCACCTGCGCCGCATGCGTCAGGTGTATCAGCGCAACTATGAAACCTTCAGCTGCTGGGTGCGTCATTACTTTCCCTGCGGCATTTGCGTGTCGCGGCCGCAGGGCAGTTTTCTGATGTGGGTTGAGCTGCCGGAAGCGTTTGACGCCGTGCGGATGAATGCTGAATTGCGGGCGCTGAATATTCAGGTCGCCGTAGGATCGCTGTTTTCGGCGTCGGGGAAATACCGCAACTGCCTGCGTCTGAATTATGGCCTGCCGATGAATGCGCAGACCGAGCGGGCGGTGGCGCAGCTGGGCGCGGCGATTGAGCGTGCGATGCATGCAGCCAGTACCGATGCACCTGCTTCCTCCGTGACGGATTAGCGTGAAGGGCAGGGCCGGACAGAGAGTCGGGGAAGCCAGCCCTGGCCCGCTGCAAGCGACAGCGGGCAGGCTTACTTTAGCGATCTCCTGTATCGGTACCAGTGCTGAAGATTGAGGCTGTGCAACGGATTCCGCGTTTCGTTATCCGGATACAGAAGATGACGGCGTCTCTGCGATCCCGCTTCCGGCGCCTGCGATATCCAGCAGCTGCCGGGTGGCAGCACGCCAGTCCGGCGCCTGGGTAATCGCGCTCACCACCGCAATGCTGCCGACGCCGGTGGCTTTCACCTCTGGCGCACGTGCCAGTGTGATTCCGCCAATGGCGACGGTAGAAATATGCGGTAAGCGCGCCAGATGGCGCTTCAGTTCCGTCAGGCCCTGCGGTGCGGAAGGCATCTCTTTGGTCTGCGTCGGGAAAATGTGGCCAAGGGCAATGTAAGAGGGGCGCAGCGCCAGCGCGCGATCCAGTTCGGCGTCGTCATGCGTGGAGATCCCCAGACGCAGGCCGGCGTTACGAATGGCAGCCAGATCGGCCACCTCCAGATCCTCCTGACCAAGATGCACACCATAAGCCTGATACTGAATAGCCAGCCGCCAGTAATCGTTGATAAACAGGCGGGCACGATACTGTTTGCCGAGCGCGATGGCGGTACGCACCGCCTCCTCGACCTCATGCTCCTGACGATCTTTAATGCGCAGCTGGATAGTCCGCACCCCGGCGTCCAGCAGGCGTGCGATCCACGCCGTGCTGTCGACCACCGGATAGAGCCCCAGCTGCGGGGCGGTCGCGGGAAAAGCGTGTGTCATGATTATTCCTCTTTCAGGGCATCGGCGGCGTGATAGAGTTCGCCGCCGCGGCTGCGGAAGGCATCGGACATCTGTGCCATGCCGATCGCCACCGGCTGCGCCTCCGCTTCCTGGCGGGCAGCAAATTCCCGCACCTCCTGGGTGATTTTCATTGAGCAGAATTTCGGGCCACACATTGAGCAGAAGTGCGCCACTTTGCCGGACTCCTGTGGCAGTGTCTCATCATGAAAAGCGCGTGCCGTATGCGGATCAAGGGCGAGATTAAACTGATCCTCCCAGCGAAATTCAAAGCGCGCTTTCGACATAGCGTTATCGCGGATCTGCGCGCCGGGATGGCCTTTGGCAAGATCGGCCGCGTGGGCAGCGATCTTGTAGGTAATCAGCCCCTGCTTCACATCCTCTTTGTTGGGCAGGCCCAGATGCTCTTTCGGCGTGACGTAGCACAGCATGGCGCAGCCAAACCAGCCGATCATGGCGGCACCAATGCCGGAAGTGAAATGATCGTAGCCCGGCGCAATATCCGTGGTCAGAGGGCCAAGCGTGTAAAATGGCGCTTCGTGGCAGTGTTCCAGCTGCTCGGTCATATTGCGGCGAATCATCTGCATTGGCACATGACCCGGGCCTTCAATCATCACCTGTACATCGTATTCCCAGGCAATTTGCGTCAGCTCGCCCAGCGTGCGCAGTTCGGCGAACTGGGCTTCATCGTTGGCATCCTGCACTGAACCCGGACGCAGACCGTCGCCCAGCGACAGCGAGACATCGTAAGCGGCGCAGATTTCGCAAATCTCGCGGAAGTGCTGATACAGGAAGTTCTCCTGATGGTGCGACAGGCACCATTTCGCCATGATCGAGCCGCCGCGTGAAACGATACCGGTCAGGCGCTTCGCGGTCATTGGCACATAACGCAGCAGTACGCCCGCGTGAATAGTAAAGTAATCGACGCCCTGTTCTGCCTGCTCCAGAAGCGTGTCGCGGAAAACTGCCCAGCTCAGATCTTCGGCAATCCCGTTCACTTTTTCCAGCGCCTGATAGATGGGCACGGTGCCAATGGGCACCGGACTGTTACGCAGAATCCATTCGCGCGTTTCATGGATATAGCGGCCGGTAGAGAGATCCATTACCGTATCCGCCCCCCAGCGCGTTGCCCACACCAGCTTTTCCACTTCCTCTTCGATTGAGGAGCTGACCGCAGAGTTGCCAATGTTGGCGTTAACCTTCACCAGGAAATTTCGTCCGATAATCATCGGTTCCGATTCCGGGTGATTGATATTGGCCGGAATAATGGCGCGGCCGCTGGCCACTTCCTGGCGGACAAACTCCGGGGTGATATTTTGCGGCAGCTGCGCGCCAAAACTGTGGCCCGGATGCTGCTGTAACAGCACTTCGCTGCGAATGCGTTCACGGCCCATGTTCTCGCGCAGGGCAATAAACTCCATCTCGGGCGTAATGATGCCCTGGCGCGCATAGTGCAGTTGGGTAACCCGCCGGCCACGAATGGCGCGGCGCGGTTGGGGCAGGTGTTCAAAGCGCAGGTGGTCAAGGCCGTCATCGGCAAGACGCTGCTGGGTGTAGGCGGAACTTTGCTGGCGCAGCGTTTCGCTGTCGCCACGCTCTTCGATCCAGCCGGCGCGCAGTTTCGCCAGGCCGCGATGGACATCAATGGCCGCCGCCGGATCGCCATATGCGCCGGCGGTGTCATAGACCGGCACTGGTTCATTTTCGGCGTAATGCGGCTGATCTTTCGTACCGCCAGTGTGGGTAGGGCTGAGCTGGATTTCACGCATCGGCACCCGGATATCCGGCCGGCTGCCGGTGATCCAGATACGCGTTGAATTGGGGAACGCGGTTCCCTGCAGTGAATCAATGAATTCCTGCGCCCGGGCGCGTTGCTCGCGACGAGAAGGTTTAGCATCAGACATAGCAAATTTCCTGTCATTAAGGGGAAGTTGCTTGTCCGGAGTCCGGAAGGAGTAAGCGTGCCGTTACCGGCGGAACGCCAGCCACACGCTGATACTGACTACTCTTGTTCCCTTCGCAGGTACTAACCTGATCAGGTTCCGCGGATCCCGAATGAACGGTCTCAGCCCGATAGGGCACTCCGACAAGGTGTACGTCTCAGGGTGTCCGCTGCTGCAGCGACACCCCCAACGTTATGCCTCTGGCAGGCATAAAAAAACCCACTCAGCATAAGAGGGGTTTTCAGGAATCACAAGTTTTTTACCACCGCGCCGGCTTAAGCGGGACGGGCAATGGTGCTGTCGTTGGCGACCGGCGGGCGCGCCAGCTGGTTATCCCAGGCAAGCTGAATCAGTTTATCTTCCAGGGTAAAACGCGACTCCAGCGCTTCACCGACTTCCGACAGCGCCTGCTGGAAATCCACGCAGTTGTCGTCATTGATCGCCTGCTGCAGATGACTGTCATACAGCTGCATGATGCGGTCGGTGTTGCTCTCCAGCGCCGGAAAAATCTGTGCGGACGCAATCATCGGGCTGTCGCCTTCCATCTCTTTGATGATGCGTTCATAAATACCAAAGTGGCCAGCAGAGAGATAGTCGACCAGATAGTGACAGAAACCGTCCAGCGCCTCTTCATCCAGCGCGCTCAGCGCTTCTTTGTGCGGCTTCATGCCAATTAAAGCGTAGTAAGCAACAAGCAGTTGCCGGCGGTCGCGCAACCAGGCGTCGACGAATTCATTACCGCCACCTACACGCCTGGTCAGGTTATCTAACTGGGTAAGCATACGGGACTCCAGGTGAGTTATAGTTGTTTATTACACACACTTAACAGCATGATTTCAGCGTGCCATTTGACGCTAAGGACAACGATTAAGATGCAACGTGAGATCTCAAGCGTAGACGCTGGCTGGTGGATTGTCAGCTCGGAACAGAAACTTTGGTTGCCGCAGGGCGCGTTGCCGCATGGCTTAGCCGCAGAATTTGGTCTGGTGGGCTGTCAGGGACTGCAGATCGGCGAATGGCTGGGGGAAAATGTCTGGCTGATACGTGAAGCGCGTCCGGAAAGCATGGCCTCTGTTCGTCAGCTGATCGACGAAGATGTCGGCCTGTTCCAGCTGGCCGGACGCGGTGTGCAGCTGGCAGAATTTTACCGTTCGCATCGCTGGTGTGGATACTGCGGTCATGAAATGCAGTTCAGTAAGCGCGAGTTCGCCTGCCTGTGTCACCACTGCCATGAACGCTACTATCCGCAGATTGCGCCCTGCATTATCGTGGCGATCCGCCGCGGTGAAGAGATCCTGCTGGCAAATCACGCCCGTCATCGCAACAGCATCTACACCGTGCTGGCGGGTTTTGTTGAAGTCGGCGAAACGCTGGAGCAGGCGGTAGCGCGGGAAGTGATGGAAGAGAGCAATGTCCGGGTGAAAAATGTGCGCTATGTGACCTCCCAGCCGTGGCCATTCCCGCACTCGCTCATGATGGCCTTTATGGCCGAATACGACGGTGGTGAGCTGCAGCATGACGGCAAAGAGCTGCTGGATGCCGGCTGGTTCCGCTACGACGACCTGCCGTTACTGCCACCGCCGGGCACTGTCGCACGCCGGCTGATTGAAGACACGGTGGCGCTGTGCCGCGCCAGCGCGGCCTGAAAATGCTACACTGCCGCCCTTAGCATGAGAGAGCCCATTATGAGTGAACTGAAGAACGATCGTTATCTGCGCGCCCTGCTGCGCCAGCCGGTAGATGTTACCCCTGTCTGGATGATGCGCCAGGCCGGACGCTATTTGCCGGAGTACAAAGCCACCCGCGCCGAGGCCGGTGATTTTATGTCGCTGTGTAAGAATGCGGAGCTGGCGTGTGAAGTCACCCTGCAGCCGCTGCGCCGTTATGCGCTGGATGCGGCGATCCTCTTCAGCGATATTCTGACCATTCCGGATGCGATGGGACTGGGGCTGTACTTTGAAACCGGCGAAGGGCCACGTTTCTCCCGCCCGATTACCTGCCGTGCGGATGTAGACAAACTGCCCGTGCCCGATCCGGAAGACGCGCTGGGCTACGTGATGAATGCCGTGCGCACCATCCGCCATAACCTCAAGGGTGAAGTACCGCTGATCGGTTTTTCCGGTAGTCCGTGGACGCTGGCTACCTACATGATTGAAGGTGGCAGCAGCAAGGCGTTCACCAAAATCAAAAAAATGATGTACGCCGATCCGCAGACGCTGCATGCGATGCTGAACAAACTGGCGGATAGCGTCATTCTTTACCTGAACGCGCAAATCAAAGCCGGTGCGCAGTCGGTAATGGTGTTCGACACCTGGGGCGGCGTGCTGACCGGTCGGGATTACCGCGAGTTTTCGCTGTATTACATGCATAAAATCGTTGATAGCGTACTGCATGAAAACGAAGGGCGTCGCGTGCCAATCACCCTGTTCACCAAAGGCGGCGGGCAGTGGCTGGAAGCGATGGCAGAGACCGGCTGCGATGCGCTGGGACTGGACTGGACCACCGATATCGCTGATGCGCGTCGCCGTGTCGGGCACAAAGTGGCGCTGCAAGGCAACATGGACCCGTCTATGCTGTATGCACCGCCTGCGCGCATTGAGCAGGAAGTCGCTGGCATTCTGCAAGGCTTTGGCGCAGGCGAAGGGCATGTATTTAACCTCGGCCACGGCATCCATCAGGATGTGCCACCCGAACATGCGGGGGCGTTTGTCGAGGCGGTGCATCGTTTGTCACGACAGTATCATCAGGAATAAGCATGGATTTAGCCGCACTACGTCAGGAACAGTTACAACGCGCCGCTCATGTAGTGCGGCAGGATGACTTTGATGTCATGCCGCCGCGCCTGATTGGCGGTGCCGATGTCGGATTTGAACAGGGCGGTGAGGTGACCCGCGCCGCGCTGGTTATTCTGGAATACCCTTCATTAACGCTGGTGGAGCATCGCATTGCGCGCATTGCCACCACCATGCCGTATATCCCCGGTTTTCTCTCTTTCCGCGAAATCCCGGCGCTGCAGGCCGCCTGGCAGCAACTTTCACAGCAGCCCGATCTGCTGTTTGTGGACGGGCACGGCATTTCCCACCCGCGTCGCCTGGGGGTGGCAGCGCATTTCGGCTCGCTGATCGATGTGCCGACCATTGGCGTGGCCAAAAAACGCTTATGCGGACGGTTTGCCGATCTCGACCCGACGCCCGGCAGCCGGCAGCCGCTGATGGACAAAGGAGAACAGATTGGCTGGGTATGGCGCAGTAAAGCGCGCTGCAACCCGCTGTTTGTCTCGACGGGCCATCGCGTCAGCCTCGACAGCGCACTGCATTGGGTGGAAGCCTGCATGGCGGGTTATCGTCTGCCGGAGCCCACCCGCTGGGCCGATGCGGTAGCCTCCGGCCGGCCCGCTTTTATGAAGTGGCAAAATGCGCGCTGACGCTGTTTGTCTGCGGCTTTTGCGGTACACTGCCGCCAGCTAATCTACCGAGAGTAAGTTTGATGTTACAGAACCCCGTCCATTTGCGTCTGGCGAAGCTGGAAAGCTGGCAGCACATGACTTTTATGGCCTGTCTGTGTGAGCGAATGTTCCCGAATTACTGGGCCTTTTGTCAGCAGACCGGATTCGCCGATGCGCAGCTTTATCGCCGTATTCTTGATCTGGTCTGGGAAAGCCTGACGGTGAAGGATGCCAAAATCAATTTCGACAGCCAGCTGGAGAAACTGGAAGCGGCAATCCCGAACGGGGATGATTTTGACGTTTACGGTGTTCACCCGGCGATTGATGCCTGCGTGGCGCTCAGTGAAGTCCTGCACGCACAGCTGAGCGGCGAAACGCTGGAGCACGCTATTGAGGTCAGCCGCACGTCAATTACCACCGTCGCCATCCTGGAAATGACGCAGGCCGGTCGCGAAATGAGCGACGACGAGCTGCGTGAAAACCAGGCGGTAATTGACGAATGGGATCTGCAGTGGGAGATTTTCCGCCTGCTCGCAGACTGCGAGGAACGGGACCTCGAACTGATCAAAGGGTTGCGTTCAGACCTGCGTGAAGCGGGAATCAGTAACATCGGTATAAATTTTCAGCAATAAGGCGAGAAAACGTGACTTCAGGCCCGAATTACCGAGCCTGGAGGCTTCACATCGGCCCCCTGTCTGGTCTACATTTGGGGGGCTGAAAATTGTGGCTATCGGTGCGTGCAGGCTGAAGAGTGCCAGAATATGGCTTTTCCCTCGCACTCGTTGCTTAGCAGGCGATAAATACACTTTAAGGATAACTTATGAACAAGACTCAACTGATTGATGTGATCGCAGAGAAAGCGGACCTGTCTAAAACCCAGGCTAAAGCTGCGCTGGAATCTACCCTGGCTGCGATCACTGAGTCTCTGAAAGAAGGTGATGCTGTACAACTGGTTGGTTTTGGTACTTTTAAAGTGAACCACCGCGCTGAGCGTACCGGTCGCAACCCGCAGACTGGCAAAGAGATCAAAATCGCTGCAGCTAACGTGCCGGCGTTCGTTTCTGGTAAAGCGCTGAAAGACGCTGTTAAGTAAGTTTCCCGCATCGCGGTTTAGCTTTAAAAGAGGGGCGTTTTCGCCCCTTTTTGTCACCGGGGCCTGCCATGCTGACTACTGTTTCTCAGCGCGTCTGCGCCTTGCTGCTGGGGGCTCTGCTCACCGGCTGCCATGCCACTCCCGATCTTCCGGCTTTCTCCGCCAGCGGCTATCTTGCCGACCGCGGCACCGTGCGCATCTGGCGTAAAAACGGTGACCATCAGGCCGTTCATCTGCGCACTGTCTACACCCCCTTTAATGGCGACAGCAGGGAAACCACCGACTACAGCTGGCAGGGCGATCAGCTGCTGAGCGTGGAACGGCACGTAACCGGCAAACAGCCGGACGACGTCACGCTGCGCTTTGATCATCAGGGCAATCTCAACTTTATGCAGCGTCAGCTGTCCGGACGACGCGAAGCGGTCAGCAGCGACAGTATTGCGCTGTATCGTTTTGATGCACAGCGGATGCTGGCACAAAGTAACGCCTTGCTGAGCGGGCGGGTGCTGCTGCGTCAGGGCCACTGGCTGGGCGGTAATCAGGTACGCGACTGCGAAGGCAGGGTGGTGACGGTCGGGTTTGACCGCGATACGCTGGCGTCACTCGACCGGCAGCAGCAGCGGCAATCATCACGGCTGAGCGTTTCCTGGCTGGAGGCGCCGGAAGGTATTCAGCTGCTGCGCGCCACGCCGGATGACGAGTGCCGCTGGCAGCCCACGGAGAGTGATTTATAGCGGCGGTCGCCTGACCGCCGCCCGGGCTTAACGGCGATTGATCGCGCGGTAGCCAATATCACGGCGGCAGAAGCTGCCATCCCAGGAGACAGACTCTGCCAGCGCATACGCCTGCTTTTGCGCTGAGGCGATGTCATCGCCCAGCGCGGTGACGCACAGCACGCGACCGCCGCTGGTTACAACATTGTCATTCTGCAGCGCAGTGCCGGCGTGGAACACTTTTCCGTCCGGCACTTCTTCCAGCGGCAGACCGTGGATGATGTCGCCGGTGTTGTAATTGCCCGGGTAGCCGCCTGCCGCCAGCACCACGCCCAGCGACGGACGCGGATCCCACTGCGAGGTCTGCTGATCCAGCTTGCCTTCCACCGCGGCTAGGCACAGTTCTACCAGGTCCGACTGCAGGCGCAGCATAATGGGCTGGGTCTCCGGATCGCCAAAGCGGCAGTTAAACTCAATGACCTTCGGCTGACCGGCTTTATCGATCATCAGGCCGGCATAGAGAAAACCGGTATAGGTATTGCCTTCGGCTTTCATACCGTTAACGGTTGGCCAGATGATCTGATCCATCACGTGCTGGTGGATTTCATCCGTGACCACCGGCGCAGGCGAGTAGGCGCCCATGCCACCGGTGTTCGGGCCGGTGTCGCCGTCGCCGACGCGCTTGTGATCCTGGCTGGTGGCCATCGGCAGTACATGATCGCCATCGACCATGACAATAAAGCTGGCTTCTTCGCCGTCCAGAAACTCTTCAATCACAATACGGTGGCCGGCATCGCCAAACGCATTCCCCGCCAGCATATCCTGCACGGCGGCTTCCGCTTCTTCCAGCGTCATCGCCACGATCACGCCTTTACCGGCGGCCAGACCATCGGCTTTGATGACAATCGGCGCGCCTTTCTCACGCAGATACGCCAGCGCCGGTTCCACTTCGGTAAAGTTCTGGTATTCCGCAGTAGGGATCTGCTGACGTGCCAGAAAGTCTTTGGTGAACGCTTTTGATCCTTCCAGCTGTGCTGCGGCCTGGGTCGGTCCAAAGATCTTCAGACCGGCAGCGCGGAAGGCATCGACCACGCCAATCACCAGGGGAGCTTCCGGCCCGACGATCGTCAGATCGATCGCTTCCTCACGCGCAAACGCCACCAGCGCGGGAATATCCGTCGCGCTGATGGCGACGTTCTGCAGTAGCGGTTCCAGCGCCGTGCCTGCGTTACCCGGCGCGACAAAAACGGTTTCAGCCAGCGGTGACTGTGCGGCTTTCCATGCCAGTGCGTGTTCACGCCCGCCATTACCAATCACTAAAATTTTCATTGTTGCTGCTCCTGATACTTAATGGCGGAAGTGGCGCATGTCGGTGAAGATCATAGCAATGCCGTGTTCATCAGCGGCAGCAATCACTTCTTCGTCACGAATTGAGCCGCCAGGCTGAATAACACAGGTAATGCCGACAGCCGCGGCCGCATCAATGCCGTCGCGGAACGGGAAGAACGCATCAGATGCCATCGCAGAGCCTTTCACTTCCAGCCCTTCGTCTCCGGCTTTGATGCCGGCAATTTTGGCGGAATAGACACGGCTCATCTGGCCGGCACCGATGCCGATGGTCATGTTATCGCGCGCATAGACAATGGCGTTGGATTTCACGAATTTTGCGACTTTCCAGCAGAACAGGGCATCCTGCAGCTCCTGTCCGGTAGGCTGACGCTGAGTCACCACGCGCAGCTGGCTGGCTTCCACCATTCCGAGGTCGCGGTCCTGTACCAGCAGGCCGCCATTAACGCGTTTGAAATCCAGTCCGGCAACGCGGCTCTGCCACTGGCCGCAGACCAGCACGCGCACGTTCTGTTTGGCCGCGGTGACACGCAGTGCCGCCTCGCTGGCTGAAGGCGCGATGATCACTTCCACAAACTGACGGCTGATGATCGCCTGCGCAGTGGCTTCATCCAGCTCGCGGTTAAACGCAATGATGCCGCCGAAAGCAGAAGTGGGATCGGTCTTATAGGCGCGTTCGTAGGCTTCAAGGATCGTTGTGCTGGTGGCAACGCCGCATGGGTTGGCATGTTTAACAATAACGCAGGCGGGTTCGGCAAACTCTTTTACGCACTCCAGCGCGGCATCGGTATCGGCAATGTTGTTATAGGAGAGCGCTTTGCCCTGTACCTGCTGCGCCGTGGCCACCGAAGCTTCGCTAACCTGCTCTTCTATATAGAAGGCGGCGTCCTGATGGCTGTTCTCGCCATAGCGCATATCCTGCTTTTTAATGAAGTTCAGATTAAGGGTGCGCGGGAAACGGCCGGCCGGGGCCTGGCTGTCACTGTGATAAGCCGGCACCAGACTGCCAAAGTAATTGGCAATCATGCTGTCGTAAGCGGCCGTGTGTTCAAAGGCTTTAATCGCCAGGTCAAAACGCGTTTCCAGCGTCAGCGCCTGTTCGTTGGCATCCATCTCAGCAATGATGGCGGGGTAGTCACTGCTCTTCACCACAATTGCGACGTCTTTATGGTTCTTGGCCGCGGAGCGCACCATGGTCGGGCCGCCGATATCGATATTCTCTACCGCATCTTCCAGGCTGCAGTCTGGTCTGGCAACGGTCTGCGCAAAGGGATACAGGTTAACGACCACCATGTCGATAGGCTGGATAGCGTGTTCTGCCATGATTGCGTCGTCAGTACCGCGACGTCCCAGAATGCCGCCATGAATTTTCGGGTGCAGCGTTTTAACGCGTCCATCCATCATTTCCGGGAAGCCGGTATAGTCAGACACTTCGGTAACGGGCAGGCCTGCATCTGCCAGCAGGCGCGCAGTTCCACCTGTGGAGAGCAGTTCAACACCGCGACGAGAGAGGGCCTGAGCAAATTCGAGGATACCGGCTTTGTCTGAGACACTCAGCAGAGCGCGGCGTACTGGACGACGTTGTTGCATGGTGGTTTTATCCCTTGGCTTTGTTTCGCGTAAATAAGAGCGTTACATCAAGCTTAGCGTTTCTTCTATATAGAAAAGCGCACCTGCTTCATGTAACGCCCCAAAAGGGGCGTCCCTGACGTCGCCGGGCATTGTAGCGAAAACGTTTGCGCGATGCTCGCCTAAATTTATCCGGCGGCGCTTATGTGGATAAGTTTGTGTGTAAGTGGGTATAAGGCGGCCTTTTGCTGTGGAATGCAGCGAACGGTTGTTTTTATTGAATTTAGCGGTTGCGTGCGCCGAACAACTCCCTATAATGCGCCTCCATCGACACGGCACAACGGCTTACGGAATGCGGTGTTGACAGGAAGCTTCGCTAAGAACTTCCGCCGGAGAAAAACTTCTGAAAAAGAGGTTGACTCTGAAGGAGGAAAGCGTAATATACGCCACCTCGCGACAGCAGGCAGTACGCCGCGTCGCACCGCTCTTTAACAATTTATCAGACAATCTGTGTGGGCACTCACGGGATTGATATCATAAGCCTCCGGGCTTGAAAAAATATCAAGACTCTGCTGAGTGAACACGTAATTCATTACGAAGTTTAATTCACAGAGCATCGCTGCACTCGTTGCAGCAAATCAAACTTTAAATTGAAGAGTTTGATCATGGCTCAGATTGAACGCTGGCGGCAGGCCTAACACATGCAAGTCGGACGGTAGCACAGAGGAGCTTGCTCTTCGGGTGACGAGTGGCGGACGGGTGAGTAATGTCTGGGAAACTGCCCGATGGAGGGGGATAACTACTGGAAACGGTAGCTAATACCGCATAACGTCGCAAGACCAAAGTGGGGGACCTTCGGGCCTCACACCATCGGATGTGCCCAGATGGGATTAGCTAGTAGGTGGGGTAACGGCTCACCTAGGCGACGATCCCTAGCTGGTCTGAGAGGATGACCAGCCACACTGGAACTGAGACACGGTCCAGACTCCTACGGGAGGCAGCAGTGGGGAATATTGCACAATGGGCGCAAGCCTGATGCAGCCATGCCGCGTGTATGAAGAAGGCCTTCGGGTTGTAAAGTACTTTCAGCGGGGAGGAAGGCGGTAAGGTTAATAACCTTGCCGATTGACGTTACCCGCAGAAGAAGCACCGGCTAACTCCGTGCCAGCAGCCGCGGTAATACGGAGGGTGCAAGCGTTAATCGGAATTACTGGGCGTAAAGCGCACGCAGGCGGTCTGTTAAGTCAGATGTGAAATCCCCGGGCTTAACCTGGGAACTGCATTTGAAACTGGCAGGCTTGAGTCTCGTAGAGGGGGGTAGAATTCCAGGTGTAGCGGTGAAATGCGTAGAGATCTGGAGGAATACCGGTGGCGAAGGCGGCCCCCTGGACGAAGACTGACGCTCAGGTGCGAAAGCGTGGGGAGCAAACAGGATTAGATACCCTGGTAGTCCACGCCGTAAACGATGTCGACTTGGAGGTTGTGCCCTTGAGGCGTGGCTTCCGGAGCTAACGCGTTAAGTCGACCGCCTGGGGAGTACGGCCGCAAGGTTAAAACTCAAATGAATTGACGGGGGCCCGCACAAGCGGTGGAGCATGTGGTTTAATTCGATGCAACGCGAAGAACCTTACCTGGCCTTGACATCCAGAGAACTTAGCAGAGATGCTTTGGTGCCTTCGGGAACTCTGAGACAGGTGCTGCATGGCTGTCGTCAGCTCGTGTTGTGAAATGTTGGGTTAAGTCCCGCAACGAGCGCAACCCTTATCCTTTGTTGCCAGCGGCTCGGCCGGGAACTCAAAGGAGACTGCCGGTGATAAACCGGAGGAAGGTGGGGATGACGTCAAGTCATCATGGCCCTTACGGCCAGGGCTACACACGTGCTACAATGGCGCATACAAAGAGAAGCGACCTCGCGAGAGCAAGCGGACCTCATAAAGTGCGTCGTAGTCCGGATTGGAGTCTGCAACTCGACTCCATGAAGTCGGAATCGCTAGTAATCGTAGATCAGAATGCTACGGTGAATACGTTCCCGGGCCTTGTACACACCGCCCGTCACACCATGGGAGTGGGTTGCAAAAGAAGTAGGTAGCTTAACCTTCGGGAGGGCGCTTACCACTTTGTGATTCATGACTGGGGTGAAGTCGTAACAAGGTAACCGTAGGGGAACCTGCGGTTGGATCACCTCCTTACCTGAAGATACCTTCCCGCGCAGTGCTCACACAGATTGTCTGATAGAAAAGTAACGAGCAGAAAAACCTCTACAGGCTTGTAGCTCAGGTGGTTAGAGCGCACCCCTGATAAGGGTGAGGTCGGTGGTTCAAGTCCACTCAGGCCTACCATATTCGCACTCATGCTGCGTTATGTCTCCGGCTCGCATAGTTCACTATGCTTCGCGGAAACATGCCCTGCCTGAGCACGAATGATATTCCTCAGGGAATATACTCGGTTGAGTGGTAGTAGACGGTTTCTGCAGTGACTGCATGGGGCTATAGCTCAGCTGGGAGAGCGCCTGCCTTGCACGCAGGAGGTCAGCGGTTCGATCCCGCTTAGCTCCACCATACAGTCCTGAAAAACACTTCAGAGTGTGCTGCATAAGCATACTGCGAAGTATTTGCTCTTTAACAATCCGGAACAAGCTGAAAATTTGAAACGAACGCGCCGCGTATTTCCCCGTAACAGGAAATAAGGCGGAGCGTCCGGGTCCGAGATTTTCGCGATTCACATGCGCAAAACGCCTGTGGGTTGTGAGGTTAAGCGACCAAGCGTACACGGTGGATGCCCTGGCAGTCAGAGGCGATGAAGGACGTGCTAATCTGCGAAAAGCGACGGTAAGGTGATATGAACCGCTACAGCCGTCGATGTCCGAATGGGGAAACCCAATGCATTTATGCATTATCGTTAACTGAATACATAGGTTAACGAGGCGAACCGGGGGAACTGAAACATCTAAGTACCCCGAGGAAAAGAAATCAACCGAGATTCCCCCAGTAGCGGCGAGCGAACGGGGAGGAGCCCAGAGCCTGAATCAGCTTGTGCGTCAGTGGAAGCGTCTGGAAAGGCGCGCGATACCGGGTGACAGCCCCGTACACGAAGACGCACAGGCTGTGAGCTCGATGAGTAGGGCGGGACACGTGGTATCCTGTCTGAATATGGGGGGACCATCCTCCAAGGCTAAATACTCCTGACTGACCGATAGTGAACCAGTACCGTGAGGGAAAGGCGAAAAGAACCCCGGCGAGGGGAGTGAAACAGAACCTGAAACCGTGTACGTACAAGCAGTGGGAGCCTCTTTATGGGGTGACTGCGTACCTTTTGTATAATGGGTCAGCGACTTATATTCTGTAGCAAGGTTAACCGCATAGGGGAGCCGAAGGGAAACCGAGTCTTAACCGGGCGCTAAGTTGCAGGGTATAGACCCGAAACCCGGTGATCTAGCCATGGGCAGGTTGAAGGTTGGGTAACACTAACTGGAGGACCGAACCGACTAATGTTGAAAAATTAGCGGATGACCTGTGGCTGGGGGTGAAAGGCCAATCAAACCGGGAGATAGCTGGTTCTCCCCGAAAGCTATTTAGGTAGCGCCTCGTGAACTCATCTCCGGGGGTAGAGCACTGTTTCGGCTAGGGGGCCATCCCGGCTTACCAACCCGATGCAAACTGCGAATACCGGAGAATGTTATCACGGGAGACACACGGCGGGTGCTAACGTCCGTCGTGAAGAGGGAAACAACCCAGACCGCCAGCTAAGGTCCCAAAGTCATGGTTAAGTGGGAAACGATGTGGGAAGGCACAGACAGCCAGGATGTTGGCTTAGAAGCAGCCATCATTTAAAGAAAGCGTAATAGCTCACTGGTCGAGTCGGCCTGCGCGGAAGATGTAACGGGGCTAAACCATGCACCGAAGCTGCGGCAGCGACGCGAATGCGTTGTTGGGTAGGGGAGCGTTCTGTAAGCCGCAGAAGGTGGCCTGTGAGGGCTGCTGGAGGTATCAGAAGTGCGAATGCTGACATAAGTAACGATAAAGCGGGTGAAAAGCCCGCTCGCCGGAAGACCAAGGGTTCCTGTCCAACGTTAATCGGGGCAGGGTGAGTCGACCCCTAAGGCGAGGCCGAAAGGCGTAGTCGATGGGAAACAGGTTAATATTCCTGTACTTGGTGTTACTGCGAAGGGGGGACGGAGAAGGCTAGGTTATCCGGGCGACGGTTGTCCCGGTTTAAGCGTGCAGGTGTGAAGACCAGGCAAATCCGGTCTTCTTTAACACTGAGGCGTGACGACGAGGCTCTACGGAGCTGAAGTAACTGATGCCCTGCTTCCAGGAAAAGCCTCTAAGCTCCAGGTAACACGAAATCGTACCCCAAACCGACACAGGTGGTCAGGTAGAGAATACCAAGGCGCTTGAGAGAACTCGGGTGAAGGAACTAGGCAAAATGGTGCCGTAACTTCGGGAGAAGGCACGCTGGCGCGTAGGTGAGGGGACTTGCTCCCGGAGCCGAGGCCAGTCGAAGATACCAGCTGGCTGCAACTGTTTATTAAAAACACAGCACTGTGCAAACACGAAAGTGGACGTATACGGTGTGACGCCTGCCCGGTGCCGGAAGGTTAATTGATGGGGTTATCCGTAAGGAGAAGCTCTTGATCGAAGCCCCGGTAAACGGCGGCCGTAACTATAACGGTCCTAAGGTAGCGAAATTCCTTGTCGGGTAAGTTCCGACCTGCACGAATGGCGTAATGATGGCCAGGCTGTCTCCACCCGAGACTCAGTGAAATTGAAATCGCTGTGAAGATGCAGTGTACCCGCGGCAAGACGGAAAGACCCCGTGAACCTTTACTATAGCTTGACACTGAACATTGAGCCTTGATGTGTAGGATAGGTGGGAGGCTTTGAAGCGCGGACGCCAGTCCGCGTGGAGCCATCCTTGAAATACCACCCTTTAATGTTTGATGTTCTAACGTAGGCCCGTTATCCGGGCTGCGGACAGTGTCTGGTGGGTAGTTTGACTGGGGCGGTCTCCTCCCAAAGCGTAACGGAGGAGCACGAAGGTTGGCTAATCCTGGTCGGACATCAGGAGGTTAGTGCAATGGCATAAGCCAGCTTGACTGCGAGAGTGACGGCTCGAGCAGGTGCGAAAGCAGGTCATAGTGATCCGGTGGTTCTGAATGGAAGGGCCATCGCTCAACGGATAAAAGGTACTCCGGGGATAACAGGCTGATACCGCCCAAGAGTTCATATCGACGGCGGTGTTTGGCACCTCGATGTCGGCTCATCACATCCTGGGGCTGAAGTAGGTCCCAAGGGTACGGCTGTTCGCCGTTTAAAGTGGTACGCGAGCTGGGTTTAGAACGTCGTGAGACAGTTCGGTCCCTATCTGCCGTGGGCGCTGGAGAATTGAGGGGGGTTGCTCCTAGTACGAGAGGACCGGAGTGAACGCACCGCTGGTGTTCGGGTTGTCATGCCAATGGCACTGCCCGGTAGCTAAGTGCGGAAGAGATAAGTGCTGAAAGCATCTAAGCACGAAACTTGCCCCGAGATGAGTTCTCCCTGACCCCTCGAGGGTCCTGAAGGGACGTTGAAGACGACGACGTTGATAGGCCGGATGTGTAAGCGCAGCGATGCGTTGAGCTTACCGGTACTAATGACCCGTGAGGCTTAACCTTACAACGCCAGAGGCGTTTTGCGGTACCCGGAAAAATTTTCAGCCTTGTTCACGGACTGGTCTGCGCGGCTTTGGGCGGCGCGGACGAAACAGAATCTGCCTGGCGGCACTAGCGCGGTGGTCCCACCTGACCCCATGCCGAACTCAGAAGTGAAACGCCGTAGCGCCGATGGTAGTGTGGGGCCTCCCCATGCGAGAGTAGGGAACTGCCAGGCATCCAACAGGTGAAGAAGCCCTGAACGCGAGTTCAGGGCTTTTTTACGTCCGCGCGCCGGGAAAAGCGCCCCGGCGGGCGCGAAAAGTCCCGCGCGGCGCGGCCCGATCGGGTAAACTGTAGCCGGATTAACCCGGCAGAGGCCCGCCCGCCGCACGCAGCAGCAGGCGGGCGATAAAGGCTGTCACCGGCGCCGGCCGGAAAATGCCCGCCCCCTCACTACTGTCATCATGCAGCAGGTGCAGCCACACTGTTGCGCGATAAAGCCTGTCAGGACTGTCACCCGGCCCGGCGGGAAAGTATCCGGCCTCCTTGCTTGCTCAGGGCATTCAGGAGGTGTGCGCCGCGCCGGCACGCGATAAAGCCTGCCACCTGCACCAGCAGGAAAACGTCCAGCGCCGCTCACTGACTCAAAGTATTCAGCGGGTGCGCGCCGCGCTGGCGCGCGATAAAGGCGGTCGTCTGACCAGGCCAGGAAATATCCGGCCTCCTTACTTGCTCAGGACATTCAGAAGGGCCAGGCCAGCTGCGTAATGAAGGCGGCCACCCGGCCCGGCCGGAAAATGCCCGGCTTCCCTAATCATTCAAAGCATTCAGCAGGCGCAGCCACGCCAGCGCGATAAATGCTACCTTCTGTCCTGACTGCAAAATGTCCCGCGCCGCTCACTCACTTTAACGTTCAATGCCCTGTCTCGGGATATGCACGCTGGTTAATGCCGGCAGCGCCGGTGCTATTTTCTGACCGACAAGGCATCCTTGCTAATTCATCCTCCCTGCGACCTTATTTCACCTCATAAAGTAACCTGCAGATCCTGTCCTGCCTGACTGTACCGGTTCAAACCGTGCAGTTCGCCTGTAATCCTGTTTTAAGCTGAAACATTTTCATAAACTGCATGAAGACTCGACATCGGGCGAAGGCCAGGCTAATCTCGGGCATCTGGATGTCTAAACGTTTATATGGTTATCAGTAAGAGGTCAGCAGGTTATGCCAATCAGGGTTCCCGACGAATTACCGGCAGTAAACTTTTTACGCAATGAAAACGTCTTTGTGATGACCTCATCGCGCGCCAGTGTTCAGGAAATTCGCCCGCTTAAAGTGCTTATCCTCAACCTGATGCCAAAAAAAATTGAGACGGAAAACCAGTTTCTGCGTCTGCTGTCGAACTCACCGCTGCAGATCGATGTGCAGCTGCTGCGTATCGACAGCCGTGAATCACGTAATACCCCGACAGAGCATCTGAATAACTTTTACTGCAATTTTGCAGACATTCAGCACGACAACTTTGATGGTCTGATCGTTACCGGCGCCCCGCTGGGGCTGGTTGATTTTAATGATGTGGCCTACTGGCCGCAGATTCAGCGTGTGCTGCACTGGGCCAAAGAGCATGTCACCTCCACGCTGTTTGTCTGCTGGGCCGTGCAGGCCGCGCTTAACATTTTGTATGGCATTCCCAAGCAGACACGCCAGACCAAATTATCCGGCGTATATGAGCACCAGATTTTGCATCCGCATGCCCTGCTGACGCGCGGTTTTGACGATAATTTCCTGGCGCCGCACTCGCGCTACGCGGATTTTCCCAGCCAGCTGATTCGTGATTACACCGATCTCGAACTGTTCGCCGAATCAGAAACCACCGGCGCATACTTGATGGCGAGCAAAGATAAGCGCCTGGCGTTCGTTACCGGCCATCCGGAATACGATGCGCTGACGCTGTCTGGTGAATACCATCGTGATTATGAAGCGGGCCTGCAACCGGAAATACCTTACAACTATTTCCCGCACAATAATCCGGAGCTGCCACCGCGTGCTACCTGGCGCAGTCATGGCAACCTGTTGTTTTCCAACTGGTTAAACTACTATGTTTACCAAATCACGCCATTCGATCTGCGGCATATGAACCCTACGCTCGAATAAGCCAGCCCGCGCCTCCTCAGGTCTTCCACCGCGACAGCATCCACTGTCGCGGTTTTTTTATGCCTGTAATCCAGTGGAAGTTATTGCCTTTAATTCGGGCAATTAAATTAATGCATATTCAATGGGATATCGTGATAACTCAGAAAAAATGGAAATAGTTTTTGAAAATAAAATCGAAATGATTATGCTCTGATCTTGCCGGTTAAAAAAAACCCTACAAAACGATCCACTTATTGCAAAGCGGATCAAAACAGGAGGCAGCCCGCATGACAGATACGGTAATCAACCCTACGCTGACGTTCAGCCAGCCCTTCACAGCCGCGGAAAAACAGCTATTTACGCCGCAGGCCATCGATTTTCTGCACGCGCTGGTCGCGCGTTTTGCCCCCGAGCGTGAACGGCTGCTGAAAGCGCGTCAGCAACGGCAGCAGCAGTACGATTGTGGTCGCTTACCGGACTTTAATCCGGAAACTACTTCCATTCGTGAAAGTGACTGGCAGGTGCGCCCGATACCGCAGCTGCTGCGCGATCGCCGGGTCGAGATCACCGGTCCGCCGGATCGCAAAATGGTGATCAACGCGCTGAACGCCAACGTCAATGTATTCATGGCGGATTTCGAAGATTCGCTGGCACCCACCTGGCAAAAGCTGGTTGACGGACAGCTGACGCTGCGTGATGCCGTGAGCGGTACGCTGCAGTTCACCAGCGAAACCGGCAAGATCTATCAGCTACGATCCGATCCGGCGCTGCTGATGTGTCGCGTGCGTGGTCTGCATCTGGATGAAAAACATGTGGAGTGGCGTGACAAAGCCATACCGGGCGGCCTGTTCGATTTTGCCCTGTATCTGTTTCACAACGCGGAAGCGCTGCTGGAAAAAGGGCACGGGCCCTGGTTCTATCTGCCGAAAACGGAGCACGCCAGCGAAGTGGCCTGGTGGCGCGAAATCTTCCGCTTCAGCGAAGATCGTTTCGGTCTGCCGCGTGGTACGATCAAAGCCACCGTGTTGATCGAAACCCTGCCGGCGGTATTTCAGATGGATGAGATCCTGTGGGAACTGCGCGATCACGTGGTGGGCCTGAACTGTGGACGCTGGGATTACATCTTCAGCTACATCAAAACGCTGGCGCAGCATAGCGATCGTATCCTGCCGGATCGCCAGCAGATTAGCATGGATCAGCCTTTCCTTGACGCGTATTCACGCCTGCTGATCCGCACCTGCCACCGTCGCGGCGCGCTGGCGATGGGCGGCATGTCGGCGCTGATCCCGGCTAAAGATCCTGAGCGCAATACCTGGGTGATGCAAAAAGTGCAGGAAGATAAAACGCGCGAAGCCAGCAACGGACATGATGGCACCTGGGTGGCACATCCGGGTCTGGCTGACATTGCCATGGCGGTGTTTGACCATCAGCTCGGCACCCAGCCAAACCAGCTGCACATCAGCCGCGAACAGGATTCACCCGTTACCGCCGAACGCCTGCTGCGTCCCTGTCGCGGACAGCGCACCGAGGCGGGCATGCGCGCCAATATCCGCGTGGCACTGCAGTACCTTGAAGCCTGGATCAGCGGCAATGGCTGCGTCCCGATTGAAGGGCTGATGGAAGATGCGGCCACGGCTGAGATCGCCCGCACGTCAATCTGGCAGTGGATTCATCACAAACAAATCCTCAGCAATGGCCAGCTGGTGACAGCGGCGCTTTTTGAGCAGTTCCTGCAGGAAGAGCTGGCCGCGCTGCGGCAGCGCCTGGGGAATAGCGCCTGGCAGCAGAGCCGGTATGAAGATGCCGCTGCGCTGATGGCACAGATCACCACTGACGACCAGCTGGTTCCCTTCCTTACGCTGCCAGGCTACCGCCTGCTGCCCTGATGCCGGAGAGACTTCTATGAACATGCGTACACAACAGATCGCCCAACTGCAAGCAGACTGGCAGGATGCACGCTGGCAGGGGATTACGCGCCCTTACCAGGCGGAAGATGTGGTTAACCTGCGCGGATCGGTCAATCCCGCCTGTACCCTCGCCGATCGCGGCGCGCGCAAACTCTGGGCACTGCTGAACGGCACGGCGCGTAAAGGCTATATCAATAGCCTCGGCGCGCTGACCGGCGGTCAGGCGGTGCAGCAGGCCAAAGCCGGCATTGAAGCCATTTACCTCTCTGGCTGGCAGGTGGCGGCAGATGCCAACCTGGCAGGTCAAATGTATCCGGATCAGTCGCTCTATCCGGTCAATTCTGTTCCCAGCGTGGTGGAGCGGATCAATCAGAGTTTTCAGCGGGCCGATCAGATTCAGTGGGCCAGCGGGCTGTCGCCGGACGATGCGGACTACATTGATTACTTTCTGCCGATTGTTGCTGATGCGGAAGCCGGATTTGGCGGCGTGCTCAACGCCTTTGAGCTGATGAAAGCGATGATTCAGGCCGGCGCCGGTGCGGTGCATTTTGAAGATCAGCTGGCGGCAGTGAAGAAGTGCGGTCACATGGGCGGCAAAGTGCTGGTGCCCACGCAGGAAGCCATTCAGAAGCTGGTTGCCGCGCGCCTTGCCGCTGATGTAATGAACGTGCCGACAGTGCTGATCGCCCGTACCGATGCGGATGCTGCGGATTTGATCACCTCCGATTGCGACACGCGTGATGCGCCCTTTATCACCGGTCAGCGTACCGCCGAAGGTTTCTTCCGTACCCACGCCGGCATTGAGCAGGCCATCAGCCGCGGCCTCTCTTATGCGCCTTACGCCGATGTGCTGTGGTGTGAAACCTCCACGCCGGATCTGGCGCTGGCACAGCGTTTTGCCGAAGCGATTCACGCGCAGTATCCGGGCAAGCTGCTGGCTTATAACTGCTCGCCGTCGTTCAACTGGAAAAAGAATCTCGACGACCGCACGATCGCCCGCTTCCAGCAGGCGCTGAGTGAGATGGGCTATCGCTTCCAGTTCATTACCCTGGCCGGCATCCACAGCATGTGGTTCAACATGTTTGACCTTGCGCATGCCTACGCGCAGGGAGAGGGTATGCGCCATTACGTGGAAAAAGTGCAGCAGCCGGAGTTCGCCGCCCGCGAACAGGGCTACACCTTCTCCTCTCATCAGCAGGAGGTGGGCACTGGTTACTTTGACCGTATCACCACGGTGATCCAGGGCGGTGAATCCTCTGTTACCGCGCTGACAGGCTCTACCGAAGCCGCCCAGTTCTGATCCGTCACGCTGGCCCAGGGAGGGGCCCTGTTTACCGGAGCGATGCCGATGTCACCCAGAGAGTCTCTGATCGCCCAGACCATTCTGCAGGGCTTTGATGCTCAGTATGGTCGTTTCCTGGATATCACCGCCGGTGCGCAGCAGCGCTTTGAGCAGGCAGACTGGCAGGCCGTGCAGCAGGCCATGAAAGCGCGCATTCATCTGTATGACCATCACGTTGGGCTGGTGGCAAACCAGTTACGCATTCTCAATGAAATGGCGGACTGGGACGCGGCCTTCTGGCTGCGGGTCAAAAACCACTATGCCACGCTGCTGCCGGGTTATCCGCGCCATGAAATTGCCGAAAGCTTTTTCAACTCTGTCTACTGCCGCCTGCAGGGGCATAACGATATGTCGCCGGAGCGCCTGTTTATCTTTCCTTCGCAGCCGGTTGCGCCCGCGCCGATGCCGCAGCGGCCGCTGTCACGCCTGTACCGGCGGCAGCAGAGCTGGCAGGAGACGCTGCGACAGCTGCTGGATGACATTCCGCTGCGCCTGCCGTGGCAGGATCAGACGCGCGATATCGGCTGGATTGTGCGCCACCTGCACGAACAGTTCAGTGCGGCACAGCTGGCACATGCCACGCTGGATGTCGCCAGTGAACTGTTTTACCGCAACAAAACCGCCTGGATTGTTGCCCGCCTGCAGCTGAGTGACGGTGGAATGGTGCCGTGCCTGCTGCCGATTCAGCGTGATGACGCCGGACGCTTATGGATCGATACCTGTCTGACTGACAGCAACGACGCCAGCATCGTGTTCGGCTTTGCACGCGCCTACTTCATGGTATATGCCCCGGTACCGGCGGCGCTGGTGGCGTGGCTGCAGCCCATCCTGCCGGGGAAAACCGTGGCCGAGCGCTATATGGCGATTGGCTGTCAGAAGCACGGCAAAACCGAATGCTACCGCGAATATCTGCACTATCTGGCCCACAGTCAGGAGGCGTTCACGATTGCGCCCGGCGTGCGCGGTATGGTGATGCTGGTCTTTACGCTGCCAGGATTTGATCGTGTGTTCAAAGTGATCAAAGACCGTTTCGCCCCGCAGAAAGAGGTCACCGATGCGCAGGTGCGCGCCTGCTACCGGCTGGTGAAAGAGCACGATCGCGTCGGGCGCATGGCCGATACGCAGGAGTTCGAATCGTTTGCGCTGCCGCGGGCGCGCATCCCGGACGCACTGCTGGCGGAGTTCAAACGCGATATTCCGGAGAAAATCGAGCTGCGGGAGGATGTGGTGATTATCCGACACCTGTGGCTGGAGCGCCGCATGGAGCCGCTCAATCTGTGGCTGATGCAGGCCACGCCAGAACAGCGCCAGCACGCCATTGAAGAGTACGGCGATGCCATCTGTCAGCTGGCGGCGGCAAACATCTTCCCTGGCGATATGCTGTTTAAAAACTTCGGCATGACGCGTCACGGGCGCGTGGTGTTCTACGATTACGATGAAATTCGTCCGATGACCGAACTGGTGTTCCGCGATGTGCCGCCTGCGCGCTATGAAGAAGATGAGCTGCAGGCCGAACCCTGGTATAGCGTTGGGCCGGACGATGTCTTCCCGGAAACCTTTCGCTATGCGCTGTGCAGCGAACCGGCGACCGGAAAGCTGCTGCAGGCGCTGCATCCGCAGCTGTTTGATGCCGGCTGGTGGCGGGCACTGCAGGCGCGCATCCGCGCCGGACATATTGAAGAGGTGATCGCCTGGCGCACGGCACAGCGCTTTAGCACGCGCTATGCCACGGTGGCGGCTTAGCGGCCAGAATAGGTCTGCGTCACCTGTCTGGCGGCGCGGATCACCAGCGCCCCCAGTTCGGTAATGCGGTCGTCGGTCATACGCGCCAGCGGGCCGGAGATCGAGATAGCGGCAAAGGGTTCGCCGTGTTCGTCATAAATCGGCGCGGCCACGCAGCGCAAGCCAAGCGCGTGCTCTTCGTCATCATGCGAAAAGCCCATTTTGCGGATCAGCGTCAGGTTCTCTTTCAGGCTGTGCGGCGACATCAGCGTTTTCGGCGTGTAGTAATGCAGGCCTTTCTGATGCAGCAGGGCGGTCACCTGCTCATCGGTCAGGTGGGCAAGAAACGCTTTGCCGGCGCCGGAAGCGTGCATCGGCAGTTTGCCGCCAATCGGTGCTGACATGCGCATCAGCTGGGTGCACTGCACCTGGTCGATAATTACCGCCTGATAGTCGCTGAGATCCAGCACCGCCAGGTTAACGGTCTCGCCTGCGTCCTCCATCAGCCGGCGCAGGATTGGATGCACGATGGCCAGTAAGTTGCGGCTCTGCAGGAAGCTGCTGCCAACGACAAACGCATGAGAGCCAATGGTCCAGAGCCCAAGATCGCCCACCTGATGCACAAAGCCCTGCTGCTGCATGGTGGTCAGCAGGCGGTGCGTGGTGGAATTGGGCAAACCGGCCTGCTGCGCCAGTTCGGTCAGCGCCACGCTGCCATGCGATTCCGCAATCAGCTCAAGCAGACGCAGGCCGCGCGTCAGGGACTGCACCTGGCCACCGGCAGGGGCGCTGGCTGCGCCAGAAGTGCGGGGCTTTTTACCGCGTTTGGCGGGAACCGGGGTTGCCATAACGTCTCCACGTTTGCTGTAAATGTGGAAACCATTTTCGTTTCAAACGCGCTGAATGCAAACCCTCCCTTACTGGTCGGATCTGTAACCTCACCGTGCTGTCACATTGCACCGCCGCTGGCTTTTGCTCCTGAGAAAGTTGTGCCAGTATGATTCGCTGGCATTCAGCCAGATCGATGACGTGGGCGGGGCGAGAGTGAGCGACAAAACAGCAATGCTGCATCAGCAGCTGGCACAGCGCATCCTGATTCTGGATGGCGGCATGGGCACCATGATCCAGAGTTATAACCTGAGCGAGCAGGATTTTCGCGGCAGCCGCTTTGCCGACTGGCCTGCCGATGTAAAGGGCAACAACGATCTGCTGGTGCTGACCAAGCCGGAGGTCATCCGCGAGATCCATCACGCCTACCTGGCCGCCGGGGCCGACATTCTCGAAACCAATACCTTTAACGCCACGCCGATTGCCATGGCGGACTACGCCATGGAAGCGCTCTCCGCTGAGATCAACCTTGAAGCGGCAAAGCTGGCGCGCGCCTGCGCGGACGCATGGACGGCCCGCACCCCGGATCGGCCGCGTTATGTGGCTGGCGTGCTCGGCCCGACCAACCGCACCTGCTCGATCTCGCCGGATGTGAACGATCCCGCCTTTCGCAATATCACGTTCAGCCAGCTGGTGGACGCATACCGGGAATCCACTCATGCGCTGATCGCCGGCGGCGTGGATATCATTATGATCGAAACCGTCTTCGACACGCTTAACGCCAAAGCGGCGATTTATGCCGTGCAGACAGAGATGGAAGCCATGGGCGTGACGCTGCCGCTGATGATCTCCGGCACCATTACCGACGCCTCGGGCCGCACGCTTTCCGGCCAGACCACCGAAGGGTTTTACAACTCGCTGCGCCATGCACAGCCGCTGTCGTTTGGCCTGAACTGCGCCCTCGGCCCGGATGAGCTGCGTCAGTACGTGCAGGAGCTGTCGCGCATCGCGGAAGGGTATGTCACGGCACACCCTAACGCCGGCCTGCCTAACGCCTTCGGTGAGTACGATCTGGATGCGGCCACTATGGCTGCGCAGATTGGCGAATGGGCGCGCGCCGGTTTTCTTAACATTATCGGCGGCTGCTGCGGCACCACGCCGGAACACATCGCCGCGATGGCCGCTGCCGTGGAAGGGGTGGCTCCGCGTGCGCTACCGGTGATTCCGGTGGCCTGCCGCCTGTCCGGTCTGGAACCGCTGAATATTCAGGCTGACTCGCTGTTTGTCAACGTCGGTGAGCGCACCAATGTGACCGGTTCGGCCCGGTTTAAACGCCTGATTAAAGAAGAAAAATACAGTGAAGCGCTGGACGTGGCGCGGCAGCAGGTGGAGAACGGTGCGCAGATCATTGATATCAACATGGACGAAGGCATGCTGGATGCGGAAGCCGCCATGGTGCGCTTTCTTAACCTGATTGCCGGTGAACCGGATATCGCCCGCGTGCCCATTATGATTGACTCCTCAAAATGGGAAGTGATCGAAAAGGGTCTGCAGTGTATTCAGGGCAAGGGCATCGTGAACTCGATTTCGATGAAAGAGGGCGTAGAGCCGTTCATCGAACATGCCCGCAAGGTGCGACGCTACGGTGCCGCGGTGGTGGTGATGGCGTTTGATGAAGCAGGGCAGGCGGATACCCGCGCGCGCAAAATCGAAATTTGTCGCCGCGCCTACAAAATCCTGACCGAAGAGGTGGGTTTCCCGCCGGAAGACATCATTTTCGACCCGAATATCTTTGCGGTTGCCACCGGCATTGAAGAGCATAACAACTATGCCATGGACTTTATCGGCGCATGCGAAGATATCAAACGCGAGCTGCCACACGCGATGATTTCCGGCGGCGTCTCTAACGTCTCCTTCTCCTTTCGCGGTAATGAACCGGTGCGCGAGGCGATCCACGCGGTATTTCTCTATTACGCCATCCGCAACGGCATGGATATGGGCATTGTGAATGCGGGGCAGCTGGCCATCTATGACGATTTACCTGCCGAACTGCGCGACGCCGTCGAGGATGTGATCCTCAACCGCCGCGATGACAGCACGGAGCGCCTGCTGGCGCTGGCGGAAAAGTATCGCGGCAGCAAAGGTGACGGCGAACAGGAAAAACAGCAGGCGGAGTGGCGCAGCTGGGATGTGGTAAAGCGCCTGGAGTATTCGCTGGTAAAAGGGATCACCGAGTTTATTGAGCAGGATACCGAAGAAGCGCGGCAGGCCGTCGCCCGTCCCATTGAGGTGATTGAAGGGCCGCTGATGGCTGGCATGAACGTGGTCGGCGATCTGTTCGGCGAGGGGAAAATGTTCCTGCCGCAGGTGGTAAAATCCGCGCGCGTCATGAAACAGGCCGTGGCTTATCTGGAGCCCTTTATTCAGGCCAGCAAAGCGGCGGGCAGCAGCAACGGAAAAATCGTGCTGGCGACGGTGAAAGGGGATGTGCACGACATCGGTAAAAATATCGTGGGCGTGGTGCTGCAGTGCAATAACTACGAAATCATCGATCTTGGCGTCATGGTGCCAGGCGAAAAGATCCTGAAAACCGCTCTCGAAACGCAGGCGGACATTATCGGTCTCTCCGGGCTGATTACGCCCTCGCTCGACGAGATGGTTAACGTGGCGAAAGAGATGGAGCGCCAGGGCTTTACCCTGCCATTGCTGATTGGCGGCGCAACCACATCGAAAGCGCACACCGCCGTGAAGATCGAACAAAACTACAGCGGCCCGACGGTCTACGTGCAGAACGCGTCCCGCACCGTGGGCGTGGTGTCAGCGCTGTTGTCGCCGACGCTGAAAGCGGATTTTGTGGCGCGCACGCGCAAAGAGTATGAGACGGTGCGTATCCAGCATGCGCGCAAAAAACCGCGCACGCCGCCGGTCAGTTTGCAGGCCGCGCGCGATAATGATTACGCCATCGACTGGACGAGCTACACACCGCCGGTGGCCCATCGTCCGGGCGTCACGCCGGTCGAAGCCAGCATTGCCACGCTGCGCAACTACATTGACTGGACGCCATTCTTTATGACCTGGTCGCTGGCCGGTAAGTATCCGCGCATTCTGGAAGATGAGGTGGTGGGTGAGGAGGCGCAACGTCTGTTTGCTGACGCCAATGCCATGCTGGATCGGCTGAGCGAAAGCGGCGCACTCACCCCGCGCGGCGTGGTGGGGATCTTCCCGGCTAACCGCACGGGTGATGACATTGAAATCTACGCCGACGAAAAGCGCGATCGCGTGCTGTGTGTCAGCCATCATCTGCGGCAGCAGACGGAAAAAACCGACTTCGCCAACTACTGTCTGGCCGACTTTGTGGCACCAAAATTCAGCGGCAAAGCTGATTACCTCGGGGCGTTTGCCGTCACCGGTGGTCTGGAAGAGGATGCGCTGGCAGAGGCATACGACAGACAGCACGATGATTACAACAAGATCATGCTGAAGGCGATTGCGGACCGCCTGGCAGAAGCCTTTGCCGAGTATCTGCACGAGCGGGTGCGTAAGGTCATCTGGGGCTTCGCCGCCCACGAAAACCTGAGCAATGAGGCGCTGATTCGCGAGAACTATCAGGGTATCCGTCCGGCGCCTGGCTATCCGGCCTGCCCGGAACACACGGAGAAAGCGCAGATCTGGCAGTTGCTGGACGTCGAAAAACACACCGGTATGAAGCTGACTGAATCCTATGCCATGTGGCCGGGCGCGTCGGTTGCTGGCTGGTATTTCAGCCACCCGGAGAGCCGCTATTTTGCCGTGGCGCAGATTCAGCGCGATCAGGTGGAAGATTATGCGGCGCGCAAAGGAATGAGTGTCAGTGAGGCAGAGCGCTGGCTGGCCCCGAACCTGGGCTACGACGCCGAGTAACCGCTGCCTGCGCTGCGCCTTTGGGCGGCCCGGCGGCAGTCCGGCCTGCCTGTACGGTATTCCGGGCACGCCCGGCCATGCACCGCAGGAACATGGCGCGGGGTTGCCCCCGCGCAGTGCTTTAGTTGAAACGTGCGTCGCGGTCTGATGTCAGATCGTACAGCTGGTATTTGCGACCCAGCATCTGACCGCCATCGCGCGTCAGCGGCACCCAGTTCACCTGCGCACGACCACGGGTTGGCGTCACGGTAAACAGATCCATCGGAATCGAAATATAGAACCCTTTGGTGAAGTCACCTTCGCCGTACGCCTGGGCCGACACGTTAGTTTTGGTGGCGTAGAAGCCCACCATAACGCCGCTGTCAAAGCGCTTCGATACATCCAGCGTCACCCCTTTATCTTTCGCCAGATACTGACCGACGCTGGCTTTCACCAGCACATCCTGACTGAACCAGGGACGCCAGTAGGCGGTGAGGTGGCCGGTCGGGGCTTTGTAATCGGTGAACTGCATCATGTTGTCCCAGTCACGCTGCTTCACATAGTTAGCATCGAGACCCAGCGCCCAGTTACTGTCCACCGGACGATACAGCACTTCACCGCCCACGCCACCGTACATGGTTTCCAGATAGCCGCCATACACCTGGCCATAGAAACCGTTACCGAGGTAACGCATGTAGTTGGCCTGCAGATCGTTAACGTAAACGTTGTTCTGCACGTAATCGCGGATATGGGTGCGCACGCGCGGCAGGGTCGAATCGGCTGGCGCGCCGTTATAGTTAAACCTGTCATAATTGTTGGCGATGTTGCCAAACAGACTGCCGCCCACCAGCAGGTGATCCGTCAGCCAGTAGTCAACGTTGCCCATGACGCCAACCTGATACATGTAGAAGCTTTCCGGGCCGCCCACGGACTGATTCAGCACCGGCGACAGGCTGTAATCCAGGCGCTCTTTACGAATGAAATAGCCCTGTTCGGAGTGCTCCACCTCCACCGGGTTGCCGCGCGTCTGCTGCAGCGGCTGCTCATGCCCCAGCGGATAGCCCTGCAGCGAATTGCGCAGGCTGGCCACGTCAGTGCGCGTGGTCACCTGCGGCATGTTAAAGCGCGATTCGGTGACATCAATGGTATCAATGCCGGCAGGCAAATTATTCATGATGATGCGATTGGCGCGATCGACACCTTCACGGGTATCGCGATACCGGGTTTGCTCGCCGGAAACGTACAGCGTATGCCCTTTGGTCTGAATACGCGGGCCGCTCAGCCCGGCGTTGTATTTCAGATCGGTAAGCTGGTTCGCCACCACCGTCGGCTCCAGCAGTTCACCCTGCGGCTGCGGCTGATAAGCCGGTTTGTCATTGTCGATATGGGGCTGATGCAGATCGTTAAAGTTGGTGCGTACGGTTACCCCAAACATAAAGGTATTGCCGCGCTCGTAGCTGGCGTTGATGTCTGCCCAGTCGGTAAGGCGGTAAATAGCCCCGACGTTGACCTTGCTGCGCTGCGCCAGCCGTCCGGCAAAGTCATCCTGATAGTTATTGCCTTCATACTCCATCTTCAGGCGCAGCGGCTGCCATGGCGTCTGATACTCCACCCCGCCAAACAGCGCGGCCGGGCCGTGGAACATCTGCGAACCATTAATCGCACCGGCTGTGCCGCCGCCGGTACGGTTGCAGAAGCTGTCGCTGTAGGAGCAGAACGGGTTTTTAATGCTGCCGCTGTTGCCCAGATATCCCCAGCCAATCCCGGCGGTGAAATCAAACGGCCCCCAGGCTTTGCTGGCGACCAGATATTCGCTGTCAAACAGGCCGGTACCGCCCAGATCGCGTGAGCCAACCGCCACTTCCGGTAGCCAGTAGCTCTCCTGCCACAGCCGCAGTTTGACGTCGAACGCCTTGTCTTTGTAGCTCTGGTTACCGCTGAAATCTGCCACGGCGCTGTAGCGACGCGTCCGCACGTCGGTATAGCGCACGGTGGTTTCCAGCCACGGGAACAGCTGCAGCGACGCGGAATAGTAGCGATATTGATCGTTATCGCGGAAGTTCAGGCTGAATTCGCCCTCTCTGGCCATGCGCGCTGTTGGCGTCTGCATCAGGCCAACGCCGCCAAAATCCGATTGTGAAGGGCCAACCGGCTGTGGCCAGGTGTCCGCCTGCACCTGGCAGGCCGCAGAGACAGAAGCAGCCAGCAGGCTGATAATAAGTTGTTTTTTCATCAGTCTGGAATCCGGTGAGTCAGAACGGAGAGCATGCGCGCATTCAAATCAGCCTGGCCCCAGGGCAGGCTCCATGAGGTGAAGCCAAGCCAGATGATGCTGCCGGGCTCCACTTCAACGTGACGCTGATTCCAGTAGGCGATGGGGACCTGATGCGTTTCGCCGGACGGGGCAATCACCGTGGCCACGCTGCGCTCGCCACCTGGCAGGCGATCCTGCTCAGCAAGATATTCGCGCACCGTACGGCCGGGCTGCCAGAGCACGTTGCCCGGCTTGCTCAGCGCACCCAGCACCAGCACCTGATCCGGTTGTGCCAGCGTATAGAGGTCGTAGCTGCCTTCCAGCGTGCGGTTGGCTTCCGGGCGCAGGCGCACCCAGTCCGGATCCAGTGAGGTGAACTGACGGCCGGTGACCTTCACCGCGCTTAGCTGACGGATGACCGAGCCGATAGTCGCTGCCAGCGAAGCACCGCTGTCAGCCTGCCAGGCGCGTAGATCGGCCAGCAGCTGTTGCTGCTGCTGCTGTGCCACAGCGGTTGCGCTGCGCTCAGCGATAACGGTGCCCGGCCACCAGGTCTGCAGCGCAGAGCGGGTAACCAGCTGACTCAGGGTCTGTACATGATCAAGGTGGCCTGCGGTGACACCGTGCACCGTCACGTCGCCATCCGCCCGTGCCGATCCTGCCGCGCTCAGGGCCAGCGCGGCCAGCAGAGGAATAATTTTTTTCATGATTTTGCCGGCTTCAGAATAGTGGTGACAATGGGATACTGATCAGCGGCGAGCATCTGCTGCGCCTGTAATACCATGCCGTCGCGGTTTGCGATCCAGAAGGTGTTCTGCCACTCTGCACCCAGGCTGTCGATGCGTACGGTTTCGTGCCAGACGCGGCACGGCACCGGCTCGCCTGCCAGGTTCAGCACGGTATCGTCGCCGCGCGCAAAGGTGGAGGTCGCCGTGGCCGCGCGGGGCTGTGACTGCTCGCGCCACTGCACCACCCGCGTCCAGCGGGCACCATTTTGCAGGTGCAGCGCATCCGCCAGAGGGTCCTGCGCCAGCTGACTGACCGCCTCAAGATTGCTGCTCAGTCCCAGCGTTTTCACCAGCCGGCCATGCTGCATCACCAGCATGGCTTTATCCTGGGTGATCCACTTCTGCTGGTCGTTTTCGTTGTAGCCCAGCACCACGAAAATACGCGGGCCGTTATTCACCCGGGCATACATGCTGGCGTAGGGCAGGTTGGCGATCTGTTGATCGGTGACGGTGACATCGTCCGGACCGCTGATGGCCAGCATCACGGTCTGTTCGAGGCCTTTTTGCGTTTGTGTACAGGCCTGCAGCAGCAGGCAAAGCAGCAGCAAAGAGAGTCGGCGCACTGTGTATCCCTGTCTAAATCGAACCAAAAAGCAAAAAATAACCACACGACAGTGTGGTTATGTTTAAAGGTGTTACCTCAACGAGTGGTGCTCGTTGTTGTGGTGGTTGTTGTACCGGTATTTGCGCCGTCACCCCCGCCAGCAGCGGCGATGCCGAGGCCCACTAACGCACCGAGCGCGCCGATACCGACAGCGGTGGTCGCACCGGACGAGATTGCTCCCGCCTGCGCGCCTGCTGCAGCACCCGCTTCTTCCGGCGCGGCAATCGCGGCAGAAGAGACGGCAACGTAAAGAAGGGCTGCACCGGCAACCATAAGTTTTTTCATCACTACGTTTCCTGCATTGAAATGAATGAAGGATGTACCCGGATTTCGGGCGGACTCAGTATAGGGCAACAAATTACCAGAGTTCAGCATCAGGAAAAGAGGGCGTTTGGTCGGGATGATTCTGGTGAAAAATAAGGCGAATTGGCGATAGCTGCTTTTAATCATTGTGCTTTTTGCGCTGGATGGCATCTTTACACTGTTGCGCACGCTACAGCAGGATTTTGTGCTTTTGCATTAAAAACTGGCACGGAATAGGAATAATCAGATTTTCCTGAAATGTCTGTTACGCAAGCCCTTTAATAATCAGCAGGATACACATCAGAAGGCGGTAAATCAGGACCATTTTTAACCGTATGCAGGGGCACGCAATAACGCGATCTTCCGATTTTCCTTAGGTCACTTTAAGAATTTTCTAAGCGAGGCAGGGCGGGAGGAGACGCCGGCAGAGGGAAATGTGCCAGGGATAAACAGGGCGGCCGCGTGGCCGCCCTGCTGTCAGCACAGAAGGCAATTAACGCCAGGATTTGTAGCGATTAATTAAGCCATTGGTGGAGCTGTCATGGCTGTTGATCTGCGTGTCGTTTTCCAGTTCCGGCAGAATACGGTTCGCCAGCTGTTTGCCCAGCTCGACACCCCACTGATCGAAGGTGAAGATGTTGAGGATGGCACCCTGGGTGAAGATCTTGTGCTCATACAGCGCAATCAGCGCACCGAGGCTGAATGGCGTGATCTCACGCAGCAGAATGGAGTTGGTCGGGCGGTTACCTTCAAACACTTTGAACGGCACGATATGGGCTACCGATTCGGCGGATTTACCGGCATCGGCAAACTCTTTTTCCACTGTCTCACGCGATTTACCAAACGCCAGCGCTTCAGTCTGCGCAAAGAAGTTCGACAGCAGCTTCTGATGGTGATCGGCCAGCGCGTTGTGCGTCTGGGCCGGCGCGATGAAATCACAAGGGATCAGTTTTGTGCCCTGGTGAATCAGCTGATAGAAGGCGTGCTGACCGTTGGTGCCCGGCTCGCCCCAGATAATCGGGCCGGTCTGGTAATCCACCGGATGGCCGTTGCGATCCACATATTTGCCGTTGGACTCCATGTTGCCCTGCTGGAAGTAGGCGGCAAAGCGGTGCATGTACTGGTCGTAAGGCAGAATCGCTTCGGTTTCGGCACCAAAGAAGTTGTTGTACCAGATACCAATCAGCGCCAGCAGGACCGGCAGGTTTTGCTCCGCTGGCGTGGTGGCAAAGTGCTTATCCATGGCGTGCGCGCCGCTCAGCAGCTGTTCAAAGTTGGCAAAACCAATCGACAGAATGATCGACAGACCAATTGCTGACCACAGTGAGTAGCGGCCACCTACCCAGTCCCAGAACTCAAACATGTTGTCGGTATCAATACCAAATTCCGCCACGGCTTTACCGTTGGTGGAGAGCGCCGCAAAGTGCTTCGCTACATGCTGCTGGTCGCCGGCGGTTTTCAGGAACCAGTCGCGCGCGCTGTGGGCGTTGGTCATGGTCTCCTGAGTGGTAAAGGTTTTCGACGCCACGAGGAACAGAGTGGTTTCCGGGCTAAGGTTTTTCAGCGTTTCGGCAATGTGGGTGCCATCCACGTTGGAAACGAAGTGCATATTCAGATGATTTTTATACGGGCGCAGCGCTTCGGTGACCATAAACGGACCGAGGTCAGAGCCGCCAATGCCGATGTTCACCACATCAGTAATCGGCTTGCCGGTGTAGCCTTTCCATTCCCCGCTGATGATGCGTTCAGAGAAGGCTTTCATCTTCGCCAGCACCGCGTTGACTTCTGGCATCACGTCTTTGCCATCCACCAGAATCGGCGTGTTGCTGCGGTTGCGCAGGGCAACATGCAGCACGGCGCGATCTTCGGTGCGGTTAATTTTTTCACCGGAAAACATGGATTTAATCGCACCGGCTAAATCAGTTTCTTTTGCCAGCGCCTGTAGTTTGTCGAGGGTTTCCTGAGTGATGCGGTTTTTTGAGAAATCCACCAGCATCTGATCATCAAAGGTGGCAGAGAATTTCGCAAAACGATCGGCATCCTGCTGGAACAGGTCGGCAATCTGCACCGATTTCATCTGTTCAAAATGCTGCTGCAGCGCTTGCCAGGCTGCGGTTTGTTTCGGATTGATATTTTTCATGGCAACACTCTTGTTGATAGTAGAACCGTCATTCCCGTCGGGCGCATCCTGCTGGCCCGGCATGCTTAGCTTCACTTACGGCTTACAAGCTATACCCTAAACAATTCGCGTTTCAGTATGACCACAGTTGCAACTGAAAGGAAAAAATTTGTCATAAGCTGCGCCGTGTTTCAGGTAAATCCGCCCGCGATTATCGGCTGAAAAGCCACAGGAAACGCTGCGCCGCGTCAGCAAAAGGCGGCATCACGGGCTGCCGCGTTTAACTTTAGGCTGCCGCCCGGCACGGCGTTTGCTCTGCAATGCGCAAGCGTAAGTGTAAAAATGATTTTCCCACGCGCCGCGAGGCTGGACAGCAGAACAATTAATCGATAATTTATGCCCGCGACTTGCACCTTCGGGTGCAAGCCAGAAGAGGCGCGTCGCCCAGGCAGTGTGTTCGAGGAACCGTATCCAGCGAGAACACATCAGGGGGTGCGACGCCGAGGTGGCGCAACACGCGGTGTGTTGTGCTGTCGGCTGCAGGGGCTGAATCCTCTGGGTTGTCACCAGAAACGTCCGCAGTCGGACGTTTCGCAAGGTGAAGTGCTTTTGGTGACTCATCTCCTGATCTTGTCTGTCCAATTCTGCTCTTCTCTTGTGCCAAGGCTGTTACCCGATCTTCTCTTCCGCGAATGGGAGGAGATAACCTGACACGAGGTTTTGTTACATGTCTCAATCGTTGATCGTGGCAAAATTTGGCGGCACCAGCGTTGCCGATTTCGATGCCATGAACCGCAGCGCGGATATTGTTCTTTCCGATGCGAATACACGCTTAGTGGTGCTTTCCGCCTCTGCCGGTATCACCAATCTGCTGGTCTCCCTGGCGGAGGGCCAGGAGCTGGAGCAGCGTGCTTACCTGCTGGATGAAATCCGCACCATTCAATACGCCATCATCGATCGTTTACAGGCTCCGGACGTTATCCGTCAGGAGATTGACCGCATGCTGGAAAATATCCTGATGCTGGCGGAAGCCGCGGCGCTGGCCACCTCTGCAGCCCTGACCGATGAACTGGTCAGCCATGGCGAGCTGATGTCCACGTTGCTGTTCGTTGAGATTCTGCGCGAGCGTCAGATCAACGCTGAGTGGTTCGACGTGCGTAAAGTGATGCGCACCAGCGATCGCTTTGGCCGCGCTGAGCCTGACGTCGACACGCTGCAATCGCTCTGCGCCGCACAGCTGGCGCCGCGTATCAGTGAAGCGCTGGTGATCACGCAGGGCTTTATTGGCAGTGAGAGCAAGGGCCGGACAACCACGCTGGGCCGTGGCGGCAGCGATTATACCGCGGCCCTGCTGGGCGAAGCGCTGCACGCCGCGCGCGTAGATATCTGGACTGACGTGGCCGGCATTTACACCACCGACCCGCGCGTGGTGCCAACGGCGAAGCGTATTGAAGAGATCAGCTTTGAAGAAGCGGCGGAGATGGCGATCTTCGGCGCGAAAGTGCTGCACCCGGCGACGCTGCTGCCGGCCGTGCGCAGCGACATTCCGGTGTTTGTCGGCTCAAGCAAAGACCCGGCGGCCGGCGGCACGCGCGTGTGCAATGAAACACCCAATCCGCCGCTGTTCCGCGCGCTGGCGCTGCGCCGTAAGCAAACCCTGCTGACGCTGCATAGCCCGAATATGCTGCATGCGCATGGTTTCCTCGCCGAGGTGTTTGCCATTCTGGCGCGTCACAACATCTCTGTGGATCTGGTCACCACCTCGGAAGTTAACGTGGCGCTGACGCTGGATACCACCGGCTCCACCAGCAGCAGCGACAGCCTGCTGACCCAGGCGCTGCTGACGGAACTCTCCTCGCTGTGCCGTGTAGAGGTGGAAGAGAACCTCGCGCTGGTGGCGATTATCGGCAACAACCTGTCCAAAGCCTGTGGTGTGGGCAAAGAGGTGTTTGGCGCACTGGAGCCTTTCAACCTGCGCATGATTTGCTACGGGGCCAGCAGCTATAACCTCTGCTTCCTGGTGCCGACGCCGGATGCCGAAGAAGTGGTGCGTGCGCTGCACCAGAACCTGTTTGGTGCGTAATCCCCGCTCTGCCTGATGAAAGCCGGACATTGTCCGGCTTTTTTTATGTCTGCTGCGCAGCCTGACGCTGTTTCAGACAAATGCCAGCGTAATGGCGGTGCCTGACGGGCTATCTGCAGCAGCGCGTCGGCATTTCGCCGCCTTGCCCGCGCAGACAATCATGAAATGTTATGATTCGGCACGGATTGCGGCGGCCGTTCCCCGCACGCAATTTTATTGGTGGCACTCTTCAGTTAAATAAAATCGTAAGGACATCTCTTCATGCTCGCCAGACTCACCCGCCTGTTTCCGCTCTGGGCTGTACTGCTCTCCGTAGCCGCGTACTTTTCGCCTTCTACCTTCCTCGGCATCGGACCGTGGGTCACTTATCTGCTGATGCTGATTATGTTCGGCATGGGCGTCACGCTGAACATTGATGATTTCAGACGCGTGCTGGTACGCCCGGCACCGGTCATTGCCGGCACCTTCCTGCACTACCTGGTAATGCCGCTGGCTGCCTGGGGGCTGGCAAAACTGTTTCAGATGCCGCCCGATCTGGCTGCCGGCATGATTCTGGTGGGGAGCGTGGCCAGCGGTACCGCGTCCAACGTGATGATTTATCTGGCGAAGGGCGATGTGGCGCTCTCGGTCACCATCTCCTCGGTTTCGGCGCTGGTGGGCGTGTTCGCTACACCGCTGCTGACGCGCTTTTATGTCGACACGCACATTCAGGTGGATGTGGTTGGGATGCTGCTGAGCATAGTGAAAATCGTGGTGATTCCGATTGGCCTGGGTCTGATGATTCACCACAGCATGAACAGTGTGGTGCGGCGTGTGGAACCCTGGCTGCCCGCGTTTTCGATGGTCTGCATTCTGCTGATCATCAGCGCGGTAGTGGCAGGCAGCCAGAGCTTTATCGGTTCGGTCGGGCTGATGGTGATCGCAGCGGTAATCCTGCACAACGCCATTGGACTGCTCGGCGGCTACTGGGGTGGCAAGCTGTTTGGGTTTGACGAATCCACCTGCCGGACGCTGGCGCTGGAAGTGGGCATGCAGAACTCCGGCCTGGCCGCCACGCTGGGCAAACTGTACTTCTCACCGCTGGCTGCACTGCCCGGCGCGCTGTTCTCGGTGTGGCACAATTTGTCCGGTTCCCTGCTGGCGGGCTACTGGTCGGGTAAAGCGATAGAGAAGAAGCAGAAATAACGGGTCATGCATATCGGTCGCTATTAAAGACAATCGGTTACGCACATCGGCCTGTTGATACCGGTGCGCATAAATGCGCACCCTGTAAAAACGGGCAATAACCGGGTCGCCATTCATGGCGACCGCAAACGCTCAATGGACAGCGTTACGTCATAAATGGTGATTCAACAATATCCGACTGGCGCGCTAATTCTCACCTTTTATAGATATGCAAACACCTGGCTGACCCTTTCATTGGTCAGTCCGATTTATTCTTTTTTTACTGATGCAGGAAAAGCCAGAAAGGGGAACAATAAATAAGGCGCAACGATCAAAAGAATAAACACCCCCCGTGAGTATCCCGCATCGTTTATTCTTCTGCTGCCACAAGCCAGCGATGGAAAAACAAAAAGCAGTAAAGGAATCCATGCTATTTCATTTGTGGATGAAGCGAACACATTGAGATAACAGCAAAACCAGATAATCTGAAATATCATAAAAATGATGTAGTCTAAGCGGCTATCTTTGCCGCTATAATCAAATGTCTTTATCAATCCATTCTTTATTGATGTTAATAAGAATGTCAGCGCCATTTTATTCTAACCACCACAAAAATGATGAGAGACAGCAAGGCTGCTAAAGCATACGCTGTAGCAAGGCTCAGATTATCAACCTGTAAGAGTTGGGTGGCTTTGCCCGGGTTTTCTGCAACTCTCAAGAGGGATGCTTTAAAACAGAACAGAGATAGCAAACTGTTAGCAATTAAAAAAATAATTGAAATGCCAATTCTTTTTTTGGCGTAATTTTTTTTATTTTTCTGAGCAGTGCAATGCTGGCAACATAGTATACCAGATAAAAAAGAGCAACCAGAATCGGCGCGGTAACTATCTCACGGATATCATTGGTAATGCCATAAAATACGTCGAGGTACAGACCAATGAAATAATCAAATGATAAATATCCGAATCCGACAAACAGCGTGCCAGTGATAATGTAGATCATGAGAAGTTTCATCTTTACCTCAATAACGACAATTCACGCATTAGCGAAGGTAATTCATGAATCATATCGACAGGTTTAAGCTGTCGAGTGCTCATTTCGTATTTAGCTGCAGCTACGGGATCGTCTTTTCCACCGCTACCCATGACAAATTTTATATCGGGTCGCCCATAAAGATTAATGTTTGAGATAGGATTCTGACCCTATGCTATTATCCTTCCGGTTGGTAATTTGTATTCTTTAGTCAGGAATTCTGGTATTGATTTTCAATTCAGGCCTGGTATGTTAACAGGTGTTCCTTTGAAGGTAGAGCCCGCATAATCAAGTGCGAACCGGGTATCATTATCAGCGGAATTGTGTTGAATGAGATGTGCACCAGATAATATTTTTATTCGCTGCCACAAGGAAATGTTATCTGCAGTGATTTTTTTACCTTCGGGATACACGTCCTGTTTGCGATAAAGCTGGTAAACCATTCGGTGGACCTGGAGCAGCGAGGCGCCAATACCATGCCAGTTAAGCGCATCACGGTTGTAGATCCGTTCGACGATAATGAATATTCCGGTTCCTTTATAAGATTCAATATTGTTCATCGCGTCATCCTCCTTGAGCAGGTGGATTATAACTAATGATTAGAGTCGCTTACAATAAAAAATCCTAAATCCTGGCTATTGGATACCAGGAGATAACAGTGATTGACTCCTGTTATTCGTGGTACTGCACTGTTTATAAAGAGCTTATCCACTTTTCATGAGGGTTGCCTGTAAACAGGCAACCCATTTTTATTATCTGGACCACTATTTTTTATAACATTATCATGAGTGTTTTATGGAACTCTGCGTTGCGATTCGAAGCATCGTGGTACTGTTCCCGTCAGCCCGCCAGGGCCACCAGCGAATCCGCAGATCCGCCAGCATGCGAAACGCTACAGTTTCAGATACGCCCGAATCCCGTCCAGAAACATTTGTGTTGCCAGCATAATCAGAATCAGGCCCATCAGCCGCTCCAGCGCGTTGACGCCTTTATCACCCAGCAGGCGCAGGAACAGGCCGGACATTAGCAGAATTCCTACCGTGACCCCCCAGGCAATCAGCAGCGCGCCCACCAGATGTGTCATCTGATGAGGATACTGATGCGACAGCAGCATCAGCGTAGCCAGCAGAGAGGGGCCTGCGACCAGTGGAATCGCCAGCGGCACTAAAAACGGCTCTTCGCCGGCGGGCAGACCGCTGGTGCTGCTCTCGGCAGAAGGAAAAATCATGCGGATGGCGATCAGAAACAGAATCACGCCGCCGGAAATAGAGACGGTTTCGGTGCGCAGATTAAGAAACGCGAGAATGCGCTCGCCGGTAAACAGAAACAGCAGCATGATAATCAGCGCAATCAGCATTTCGCGCATCAGCACGACCCGGCGACGCTTTGGCTCCAGATGCTTCAGTACCGACATAAAAATCGGCAGGTTGCCCAGCGGGTCCATGATCAACAGCAGCAATATGGTCGCGGATATCATCTCAGTCATTATTAGTAAACCATCCCTTCAGAGCGGCGGCAGCCGTTATTAGTTGTACTGCTGAAAAAGTTAGCGTAATCGAATTAATTCACTTGCCAGAAGTGCTGCATTTTGTAGAGTTGAGGGTCCCAGGTAAACCTGAATTACGCAGACTGACGCGCCTGGCGCATCAGATCTTTTACTCGCACCATACAGGCCTCGGCCAGAGCTCCTGAGACGGACAGAAAATGAAGAATGTAGGTTTTATTGGTTGGCGCGGCATGGTCGGCTCTGTGCTGATGTCACGCATGAGCGAAGAACGTGATTTCGATATGATCAATCCGGTCTTCTTCTCCACCTCGCAACTCGGTCAGGCTGCGCCAGCGTTTGGCGGTAAGTCTGCTGGTGCGCTGCAGGATGCTTTTGATATTGAGGCGCTGAAAGCGCTGGATATTATCATCACCTGCCAGGGCGGCGATTATACCAGTGAAGTCTACCCGAAGCTGCGTGAAAGCGGCTGGCAGGGTTACTGGATTGACGCGGCTTCCACGCTGCGCATGAAAGACGATGCCATCATTATCCTCGACCCGGTTAACCACCAGGTCATTCGTCAGGGCCTGGACAGCGGCATTAAAACCTTTGTCGGCGGTAACTGCACCGTCAGCCTGATGCTGATGTCGCTGGGCGGACTGTTCGCTAACGACCTGGTCGAGTGGGCGTCGGTGGCGACTTATCAGGCCGCTTCCGGCGGCGGCGCGCGCCATATGCGCGAGCTGCTGACCCAGATGGGCATGCTGCACGACCACGTCGCGACCTCGCTGCAGGATCCTGCGTCCGCCATTCTCGACATCGAGCGTAGCGTGACTGACTTTACCCGTTCCGGCACGCTGCCAACGGATAACTTCGGCGTACCGCTGGCGGGCAGCCTGATTCCGTGGATCGACAAGCAGCTGGATAATGGCCAGAGCCGCGAAGAGTGGAAAGGCCAGGCAGAAACCAACAAGATTCTTTCTACCCGCCACACCATTCCGGTGGATGGCCTGTGCGTGCGCGTCGGTGCGCTGCGCTGTCACAGCCAGGCGTTTACCCTGAAGCTGAAGAAAGATGTGCCGCTGAATGAGATCGAACAGCTGCTGGCTTCGCATAATGAATGGGTAAAAGTGGTGCCGAACGACCGTGATATCACGATGCGTGAACTGACGCCTGCGGCGGTCACGGGCCGTCTGACAACGCCGGTGGGTCGCCTGCGTAAGCTCAATATGGGGCCGGAGTATCTTTCCGCCTTTACCGTGGGCGATCAGCTGCTGTGGGGCGCGGCTGAACCCCTGCGTCGCATGCTGCGTCTGCTGATTGACTAAGCGTAACGCGAATCCAGACAGGCCGGGGTTTCCCGGCTTTTTTTTGCGCTGGCGGTGTGCAAATTTTAACGCAAATTGCGCCCGACAAGTGATCCGCTTCCCCTTTTTGCTCGCCCGTTAAGAATTTTTTGCGATCCACCCTGGCTTCTGCCAGCCCCAAGCTATGATTTAACAGTGATGTGCCGGTTGTTAACTGTTTTTACTTTGCGAATCGAATAGTTGTTGTACACGGCAGAACTTTTCCCATGGACGGTGTCCTTGTTTGCTGCTGTATGTATGGCTCAATGAAAAGCAGCGCACCAGCAGCGGCAATGTTGTCTCTGCGGTCGCCTGCGCAAAAATCATAGGAAGAAAGTCATGTCAGAGCTTCCCGATCGCCATGCGATCAATGCCCTTTTTGCCGGGAATTATGCCGATCCCTTTTCGCTGCTGGGGATGCATCAGACCACGCAGGGTCTGGAAGTCCGCGCATTACTGCCGGATGCGTCTGAAGTCTGGGTCATTGAAACCAATACCGGCCGCAAATGCGCCCAGCTGAAATGCCTCGACTCGCGCGGCTTTTTCAGTGGCGTCATTCCACGCCGCAAAAACTTTTTTCGCTATCAGCTGGCGGTCAACTGGCACGGTCAGCAGAACTTAATTGACGATGCGTATCGCTTCGGGCCGCTGCTGGCAGAGATGGATGCCTGGCTGCTGGCCGAAGGCACGCATCTGCGCCCGTATGAAACCATGGGCGCGCACGGCACCACCATTGATGGTGTAAACGGCACGCGCTTCGCCGTATGGGCACCCAACGCCCGCCGTGTGTCGGTGGTCGGAGAGTTCAACTTCTGGGATGGTCGCCGCCATCCGATGCGCTTTCGCCGTGAGCTGGGTATCTGGGAGCTGTTCGTGCCGGGTGCGGTGAATGGCCAGCTGTATAAGTATGAAATCATGGATGCCAGCGGCCAGCTGCGTATCAAAGCCGATCCGTTCGCGTTTGAGGCGCAGATGCGTCCGCAAACGGCCTCCATGATTTGCGGCCTGCCGCCGAAGACGGAGATGCCGCCGCAGCGTAAACGCGCTAACGGCTTCGATCAGCCAATTTCCATTTACGAGGTGCACCTCGGCTCCTGGCGCCGCCACACGGAAAACAACTTCTGGCTGAGCTACAAAGAGCTGGCCGAACAGCTCATCCCCTACGTGAAAGAGATGGGGTTTACCCATATCGAGCTGCTGCCCATTAACGAGCATCCGTTTGACGGCAGCTGGGGCTATCAGCCGCTGGGCATGTACGCGCCAACGCGCCGTTTCGGCACGCGCGACGAGTTCCGCCAGTTTGTTGCCGCCGCGCACGATGCCGGTATCAACGTGCTGCTCGACTGGGTACCGGGCCACTTCCCGAGCGACGACTTCGGGCTGGCCAAATTTGACGGTACTGAACTGTATGAGCACAGCGACCCGCGTGAAGGTTTTCATCAGGACTGGAACACGCTGATCTACAACTTTGGCCGCCGTGAAGTCAGTAACTACCTGTCGGGTAATGCCCTTTACTGGAGTGAGCGTTTCGGCATTGATGGCCTGCGTGTGGATGCGGTGGCCTCCATGATCTATCGCGATTACAGCCGCAAAGAGGGAGAGTGGGTGCCTAACCACCTCGGTGGCCGGGAAAACCTGGAAGCGATCGCGTTTCTGCGTACCACTAACCGCACGCTGGGCCGCGCTGCGCCGGGCACCATCAGCGTGGCGGAAGAGTCCACAGATTATCCGGGCGTGACGCGACCCTCTGAAGATGGCGGGCTGGGCTTCTGGTTCAAATGGAACCTGGGCTGGATGCACGACACGCTGGATTACATGAAGCTGGACCCGGTGCACCGCCGCTATCATCACCAGCTGATGACGTTCGGCATGCTCTACAACTACACCGAAAACTTTGTTCTGCCGCTGTCGCATGACGAAGTGGTGCACGGGAAAAAATCGATTCTCGACAGAATGCCCGGCGATCCGTGGCAGAAGTTTGCCAACCTGCGCGCCTATTACGGCTGGATGTGGGGCTTCCCGGGCAAAAAACTGCAGTTTATGGGCAACGAGTTTGCACAAGGGCGCGAATGGAATCACGACAGCAGCCTTGACTGGCACCTGCTGGAAGGCGGTGATAACTGGCATCATGGCGTGCAGCGGCTGGTGCGTGATCTCAACCACAGCTATCGCCACTTCTCCCCGCTTTATCAGCTGGATTTCGACCCCAACGGCTTTGAATGGCTGGTGGTGGATGACCATGAGAACTCGGTATTTATCTTTGTGCGCCGCGACCGCGAAGGCAACGAGGTTATTGTGGCGAGTAACTTTACGCCGGTGCCGCGGCACCATTATCGCTTTGGTGTGAATCAGGCCGGCGGCTGGCGCGAAGTGCTGAACACCGACCAGCATGAGTATCACGGCAGCGATGTGCGTAATCACGGCATTGTGCACACCGAGGCGATCGCGAGCCACGGACGCGCGCAGTCGCTCAGTCTGTCGCTGCCGCCGCTGGCCACCCTCTGGCTGGTGCGGGAGGCAGACTGATGCTCCAGCCGGGCCAGCCTTCGCCAGCAGGCGCGTCTTATGACGGGCGCGGCGTGAATTTCACGCTGTTCTCCCGTCATGCGCAGCAGGTAGAACTCTGCCTGTTTGACGAGCAGGGCGCCGAGCAGCGCTTTGCTCTGCCGGCACGCAGCGGCGATATCTGGCACGGCTATTTTCCGGGCCTGAAGCCCGGCCAGCGTTACGGCTATCGGGTGCACGGCCCGTGGCAGCCTGAGCGCGGGCACCGTTTTAACCCGGCGAAACTGCTGGTCGATCCCTGCGCCCGTGCGATCTGCGGCACGGTGGCTGACGCTCCCTGCCTGGCCGGCGGTGAGTGGCAGCGGGACGAGACGGACAGCGGCGCGGTAGCACCGAAATCGCAGGTTATCGCTGATGACTTCGACTGGGAAGAGGATTGCGCACCGCGTACGCCCTGGGGCAATACCATTATTTACGAGGCGCATGTGCGCGGGCTCACGCTGCAGCATCCGGAAATTCCGGAAACGCTGCGCGGGACATATGCGGCACTGGGGCATCCTGCTATGGTGAGCTACCTGCGTCAGCTGGGGATCACCGCGCTGGAGCTGCTGCCGGTGGCGGCCTTTGCCAGTGAACCGCGCCTGCAGCGTCTCGGGCTGAGTAATTACTGGGGCTATAACCCGTTCGCGCTGTGGGCACTGCATCCCGGTTACGCCGCCGGTGATAACCCGCTGCGCGAGTTTCAGCAGGCGGTTAAAGCCCTGCACGCGGCAGGCATTGAGGTGATTCTGGATGTGGTGTTTAACCACACGGCGGAGCTGGAAGAGATAGGACCGACGCTGTCACTGCGCGGCGTGGACAACGCCAGCTACTACTGGCTGACAGAAAACGGCGCATATCAGAACTGGACCGGCTGCGGTAACACGCTCAACCTCAGTGACCCGCAGGTGATGAACTGGGCGCTGGATGCGCTGCGTTACTGGGTGCAAACCTGCCACGTGGACGGTTTTCGTTTTGACCTGGCCAGCGTGCTGGGGCGGACCCCGGACTACCGCCAGGATGCGCCGCTGTTTACCGCGCTGGCGGCCTGCCCGGTGCTGTCGCAGGTGAAACTGATTGCAGAGCCGTGGGACATCGGGCCAGGCGGCTATCAGGTGGGGCAGTTTCCCGCGACGTTCAGCGAATGGAATGACCATTTCCGTGATACTGCCCGCCGCTACTGGCTGCATGGCGAGCTGAATAACGGTGCCTTTGCCCGCCGCTTTGCCGCCTCCAGCGATCTGTTTCAGCCGCACAGCCGTCTGCCGCATGCCAGTATCAATCTGATTACCGCGCATGACGGCTTCACGCTGCGCGACGTGGTGAGTTACAACCACAAACATAATCAGGCCAACGGGGAAGATAACCGCGATGGCAGCAGCACGAACTTCAGCTGCAACCACGGGCAGGAAGGGCTGCAGGTTAATCCGGATATTGCCGGGCGGCGACGTCTTAGCGTGCATGCGTTACTGACCACGCTGCTGCTGGCGCAGGGCACGCCGATGCTGCTGGCCGGTGACGAACGCGGACACAGCCAGCACGGCAACAATAATGCGTACTGTCAGGACAACCAGCTGACCTGGCTGGACTGGCAGCAGGATGATTTGGGACTGATCGACTTCACTGCCGCGTTAATTCGCCTGCGCCAGCAGATTCCGGCGCTGACGGCGGATCGCTGGTGGCAGGAGGGCGATGGCAATGTGCAGTGGCTGAATGCCAGCGGCAAACCACTGCAACAGGATGAGTGGGAACAGGGGACGCACAGAATGCAGATCCTGCTCTCCGGCCGCTGGTTACTAACGATCAACGCCACGGATTCGGTGAGTAACCTTGCCTTACCAGACGGAGAGTGGCGTGCCATTCCTCCTTTCGCCGGGGAAGAGAACCCCATCCTGACAACTGTCTGGCACGGGCCCGCACACGGCGTGTGTGTGTTCCTGAAGCAATCATAAGGAGTCAGACATGGTGAAATTAGACAGAACCGATCACTTAATGCTGGCACGCCAGCTTCCTGCTCAAACGGTTGCCCTGATCCTTGCTGGCGGGCGCGGTACGCGCCTGAAAGATCTGACTGCCAAACGTGCCAAACCCGCCGTGCATTTCGGCGGCAAGTTCCGCATCATCGACTTTGCGCTGTCCAACTGTATTAACTCTGGCATCCGGCGCATTGGCGTCATTACGCAATATCAGTCACATACGCTGACGCAGCATATTCAGCGCGGCTGGTCCCTGTTCAACGAAGAGATGAATGAATTTGTCGATCTGCTGCCGGCCCAGCAGCGTGCCTCGACCGAACACTGGTATCGCGGTACCGCGGATGCGGTAACGCAGAACCTCGACATTATTCGCCGCTATAACGCGCAGTACATCGTGATCCTCGCGGGCGATCACATCTACAAAATGGATTACTCGCGCATGCTGCTTGATCACGTCGATCGCGGCGCGAAGTGCACCATTGCCTGTCTGCCGGTGCCGCTGCAGGAAGCAACGGCGTTTGGCGTCATGGCGGTGGACGCGGAAAACAACGTGGTGGATTTTGTGGAAAAACCGCCCGTGCCGCCTGCGATGCCCGGCGATGACAGCCGCGCGCTGGCCAGCATGGGTATCTATGTCTTCAATGCCGACTATCTTTATCAGTTACTGGAAGAGGATTTGCAGATTGCCGATTCCAGCCATGATTTTGGCAAGGATTTGCTGCCGAAGATTGTCGCCAGCGGCGAAGCTTACGCGCACTCCTTTACGCTCTCCTGTGTGCAGAACGACGAAAACGCCGAGCCGTACTGGCGCGATGTCGGCACGCTGGAAGCCTACTGGCGCGCGAATCTTGATCTGGCCTCCGTCACGCCAGAGCTGGATATGTATGACCATGAATGGCCGATTCGGACGCATATGGAGCCGCTGCCGCCGGCCAAGTTTGTGCAGGATCGCTCCGGCAGTCATGGCATGACCATGAACTCGCTGGTGTCGGGCGGCTGCATTATCTCCGGCTCGGTCGTGGTGAATTCGGTGCTGTTTCCGCGCGTGCGGATTAACTCATTTTGCAATATCGACTCTTCGGTGCTGCTGCCCGATGTGGTAATTGGCCGCTCCTGCCGACTGCGGCGCTGCGTGATCGATCGCGCATGCGTAATCCCGGAAGGCATGGTGATTGGCGAGAACCCTGACGAAGACAGTCGCCGTTTTTACCGTTCAGAAGAGGGCATCGTTCTGGTGACGCGCGCCATGCTGGCCAGACTGGCCACCGCGGGTCAATAAGTGACGAAAGGGCATAAAACATTGCCGCGTGGAACGCGGGCGATAACACAATAGGGGTTCAGGATGCAGGTTTTACATGTCTGTTCAGAGCTTTTTCCGTTGCTGAAAACCGGCGGATTGGCTGATGTCGTCGGCGCACTACCTCAGGCGCAAATAGCCGATGGTACGGATACGCGGGTGCTGATCCCCGCGTTTCCGGATCTGCGTAAAGGAATTCCTGATACCGAAATCGTGGCGGAGTTACAGACTTTTGCCGGTCCGGTACGCTTACTGTTTGGCCAGTTTAATGGCGTTGGCATTTACTTAATTGATGCGCCGGGGCTGTACGATCGTCCCGGCAGTCCCTATCACGATACGTCACAGTTTGCCTACGTGGATAACTACCTGCGTTTTGCGCTGCTGGGGTGGATAGCGGCGGAACTCGCCAGCGGCGTGGATACCTACTGGCGTCCGGACATTGTGCATGCGCATGACTGGCATGCCGGTCTGGCCCCGGCCTATATCGCCGCGCGCGGTCGCCCGGCCAAAACGGTTTTCACCGTGCATAACCTGGCGTATCAGGGGCTGTTTTCCGCCCGGCATCTGGAAGAGATTCAGATTCCGGCGGAATACTTCGACATGCACGGGCTGGAGTTTTACGGGCAGATTTCCTATCTGAAAGCGGGCCTGTTTTTTGCCGATCACATTACTGCAGTGAGCCCGACGTATGCTCTGGAAATCACCCGCCCGGAGTTTGGCTACGGCATGGAAGCGCTGCTGGAACAGCGGCTGAAAGAGGGCCGGCTCAGCGGTATCCTGAACGGCGTGGATCCAGGCATCTGGGACCCGGCGCATGACCTGCTGCTGACGGCACGCTACGACCGCGACACGCTGGAAAGCAAAGCCGAGAACAAGCGCCAGCTGCAGATTGCTATGGGCCTGAAAGTGGACGATAAAGTTCCGGTGTTTTGTGTTATCAGCCGTCTCACCAAACAGAAAGGCCTGGATCTGGTGCTGGAAGCGCTGCCGGGTCTGCTGGCGCAGGGCGGCCAGCTGGTGCTGCTGGGGCAGGGCGACGCAGAGCTGCAGCAGGGGTTCCTGGCGGCAGCGGCAGAACACCCGGGCAGCGTCGGCGTGCAGATTGGCTATCACGAGGCCTTTTCACACCGCATTGTGGGCGGCGCGGATGTCATCATGGTGCCAAGCCGCTTTGAGCCGTGCGGCTTAACCCAGCTGTACGGTCTGAAATACGGCACGCTGCCGCTGGTACGCCGGACAGGCGGCCTGGCGGATACCGTGCAGGATAGCTCGCTGGAAAACCTTGCGGATGGTGTCGCCAGTGGTTTCAGCTTTGAAGACAGCAATGCCTGGTCACTGCTGCGGGCTATCCGGCGCGCCTTTGTGCTGTGGTCACGCCCGTCGCTCTGGCGATACGTACAGCGTCAGGCCATGGGCATGGATTTTAGCTGGCAGGTGGCCGCACAAGCCTACCGCGATCTTTATCAACGTTTGCTGTAACGACAGATTGGGATACCGGATATGAATGCACCTTTCACCTATACCTCACCCACCCTGACGGTTGAGGCGCTTAAGCACTCAATCGCGTATAAGCTGATGTTTACGATTGGCAAAGATCCGTCAATTGCAAATAAGCACGAATGGCTGAACGCCTCTCTGCTGGCCGTGCGCGATCGCATGGTGGAGCGCTGGCTGCGTTCCAGCCGTGCGCAGCTGTCACAGGATGTACGTCAGGTCTACTACCTGTCGATGGAGTTTCTGATGGGGCGCACGCTGGGCAACGCACTGCTGGCGATGGGCATTTATGACGATCTCAATCAGGCGCTGGATGAGATGGGCCTGGATCTGAGCGAGCTGATGGAAGAGGAGAACGATCCCGGTCTTGGTAACGGTGGTCTGGGCCGTCTGGCGGCCTGTTTCCTCGATTCACTGGCCACGCTGGGTCTGCCGGGACGCGGCTACGGTATCCGTTACGATTACGGCATGTTTAAACAGAATATCGTTGACGGCCAGCAACGCGAATCGCCGGATTACTGGCTGGAATATGGCAACCCGTGGGAGTTCCAGCGCCACAACACCCGTTACAAAGTGCGCTTCGGCGGCCGCCTGCAGCATGAAGGTGCCCGCGTGCGCTGGGTAGAGACCGAAGAGATCGTGGCGATGGCCTACGATCAGATCATCCCCGGTTATGATACCGACGCCACCAACACGCTGCGGCTGTGGGGCGCGCAGGCCAGTAACGAAATCAACCTCGGGAAATTTAACCAGGGGGATTACTTTGCGGCGGTGGAAGACAAAAACCACTCGGAAAACGTGTCGCGCGTGCTCTACCCGGATGACTCTACATATTCAGGCCGCGAACTGCGCCTGCGTCAGGAGTACTTCCTGGTCTCTTCGACGGTGCAGGATATTCTCCATCGTCACTGGCAGATGCATAAAACCTGGGACAACCTCGCCGATAAAATTGCCATTCACCTCAATGACACCCACCCGGTGCTGGCCATTCCGGAGCTGATGCGCCTGCTGATCGACGAGCATAAATTCAGCTGGGATGATGCATTTGAAGTGACCTGCCAGGTGTTCTCCTACACCAACCATACGCTGATGAGCGAAGCGCTGGAGACCTGGCCGGTGGATATGATCGGTAAGATCCTGCCGCGCCACCTGAGCATCATTTTCGAAATCAACGACTACTTCCTGAAAACCATCCAGGATTACTATCCGGATGACTGGGAGCTGATGGCACGCATCTCCATCATCGATGAAAACGACGGCCGGCGCGTGCGCATGGCCTGGCTGGCGGTGGTGGTCAGCCATAAGGTGAACGGCGTTTCGGAGCTGCACTCCAACCTGATGGTCCAGTCGCTGTTTGCCGATTTTGCCCGCCTGTTCCCGGGCCGTTTCTGCAATAAAACCAACGGCGTGACGCCGCGTCGCTGGCTGGCGCTGGCGAACCCGGCGTTGTCTGAAGTGCTGGATGACACCATTGGCCGCACCTGGCGCACCGATCTCAGCCAGCTGAGCGAGCTAACGCCGCACATTGATTACCCGGCGTTTATTGAACAGATTGCCGCTGCCAAATTTGCCAACAAAAAGCGCCTGGCCGAGTGGGTGGCAAAAAACATGGATATCGTACTGGACCCGCACGCGCTGTTTGATGTGCAAATCAAACGAATTCATGAGTACAAACGCCAGCTGCTGAACGTGCTGCACGTAGTCACGCGCTATAACCGCATCAAAGCCGATCCCGATGCGGATTGGGTGCCGCGCGTGAATATTTTTGCCGGCAAGGCGGCGTCAGCGTATCGCGTTGCCAAGCACATCATTCACCTGATCAACGATGTGGCCAACGTGATCAACAACGATCCACAGGTGAAAAATAAGCTCAAAGTGGTGTTTGTGCCGAACTATGGCGTCAGCCTGGCGCAGATCATTATCCCGGCGGCGGATCTGTCAGAGCAGATCTCCACGGCGGGTACAGAAGCCTCCGGTACCAGTAACATGAAGTTTGCGCTAAACGGCGCGCTGACCATCGGCACCCTCGATGGCGCTAACGTTGAAATGCGCGAGCACGTGGGCGAAGAGAATATCTTCATCTTCGGCAACACCACGCCGCAGGTGGAGAAGCTGCGTACAGAGGGCTATAACCCGCGTAAATATTACGAAGAGGATGCGGAACTGCATCAGGCACTGACGCAGATTGCCAGCGGCGTGTTCAGCCCGCAGGAGCCGGAGCGCTATCGCAATCTGTTCGATGCGCTGGTGAACTTTGGCGATCACTATCAGCTGCTGGCGGACTACCGCAGCTATGTGGATACCCAGGATAAGGTGGACCAGCTTTACTGCCAGCCGGAAGAGTGGCAGCGCCGGGCGGCACTGAATATTGCCAACATGGGGTATTTCTCGTCTGACCGCACCATTCAGGAGTACGCCGACGAGATCTGGCATATTTCACCGGTAAGGTTGTAACGGTACCGGCCTGAAAAAAGGCTCTGTCTGACAGAGGAGAGGTACAGCGCCTCTGTCAGCAGGGACGCGGCTTCAGGCCCGCGGCTTCAGGCCCGACCGCTGCGGGCGCGATGGCACAAGCAACGAGAGCGGACGCGAAAGGGGCTGAGAGTAAGAAAGGATGCGGATCGCGCCGGGCGACATGAAGCTTGCGACCTGTATCGGCCGCACGCTGTTGCCCTTGTATGCCTGCTCAGCCGCAGCGCAAACGCGCGGCAAAAATAGCCTGGTCGACAGGGTATTCCGCACACGCTGACCGGCCAACATCACGCGTCGGAAAGGCACGATGCGTTGCGCCTCTCCGTCGTCTGTTCCGTTATTTCAGGGTAATACTCTTCACAATGGCGTCTGCATCACTCTGCGCCTGCTGCTGATTTGCAGCCGGCAGGGTAATCTGCAGCGTAACCAGTTTGCCGTCCACTTTTGCCAGAATCACGGAGGACCAGGAGGTCTGATTGTTGGCAGAAATCACCGTATCCAGCTGCTGGGCAGGCTGATCTTTCAGCGTTACGGCTTTATTTGACACCACCTGCAGCTGCGGATCGCGGTTGCGCTGCTGCTGTTCCAGACGCTGAGACAGCGTATCCAGCGATTCACTGGTCGGATCGCCGGCAATCACAATAATGGCGCGCTGTCCGGTTTCATCGGCATAGACGTGCATATTGGTGGATTCCGAGCCCAATTTGCCGCTCTTGTCCGACATGCCGGCAGGCAGACTGAAGCTCAGCTTGCCGTCCATCAGGTTAACGGTCTGCGCTGACTGGCTGGCCGTGGCACCACTGTTATTCGCCGCTGCGTCATCTTTCTTCTGGTCGCAGGCGGCAAGGCCAATAACCAGCAGGCCGATACCCGCATATTTCACTAAGTTACGCATTCTTATCCCTTTCATCAGATCCTAATCAGGCGTTATACAAGCGGATTTAGTTGCCAAAAGCAACCAGCGCTTTGTCAGGAAATCTTAGCGTGCAACGGCGTTTCGTCTACGTGCAATTAGCCGAAATTCATCTGGCGCAGGCTATTGCGCTCGGCCAGGCGTTTCAGCGCGGCATTCAGCAACACGCCGTAAGCCGGCAGGAAGAAAATCATGCAGATCAGCACTTTAAAGCTGTAATCCACCAGTGCGATTTCCACCCAGTGCGCCGCCATAAAGGGATCCGGGCTTTTATAAAAAGCGATAGAAAAGAAGGCCAGCGTATCGCTGATATTGCCGAGAAACATGGCGCAGGCCGGCGCAATCCACCACTGCGGCAGTTTGCGCAGACGGTTAAACACGTGCACATCCAGAATCTGCCCCAGCGCATACGCCATAAAGCTGGCGCAGGCGATGCGCGCCACAAACAGGTTGACCTGCGCCAGCGAGGCCCAGCCCTGCCATTCGCCCTGGAAAAACACGCAGGAGATGACGTAGGAGATAAACAACGCCGGGATCATCACCGCGAGGATGATGCGACGGGCCAGCGGCGCGCCAAAAATGCGCACGGTGAGATCGGTGGCGAGGAAGATAAACGGGAAGCTGAAAGCGCCCCAGGTGGTGTTGAAGCCGAAGATAGAAATCGGCAGCTGCACCAGGTAGTTGCTGGAGGTGATCACCAGCAAATGGAACAGCGACAGCCAGAACAGCGCATGCATGCGCTGACGCACAGAAAAGTTAAGCATCTTGTACCTTTTTAATGCTGGGGTGAGGGAACCCATCTTCTTCTCAACACAGCAGGCCAGCGCTAAATGCATGACACACCACGCTGCCGTCGGGTAAACCCGAACAGGGTGAGTAAGAAGCCAGTGTAGTAAAAATCGGTCGGCATCTTAGCGCGTTGCGCAACGAATGCAATGGTTAATTTTAACGCAATCGTTATCGCCTTGCGCTGCCACGCCAGCGCGCTAGAATGAGCGCCCACCCTGATCAAAGACAGAGAAACATGAGCGATTCCTTTTCAGCGGCAGACCATACGCTTGATGCGCAGGGTCTGCGCTGCCCCGAGCCGGTGATGATGGTGCGCAAAACGGTGCGCGGCATGCAAGCGGGTGAAACCCTGCTGATTATTGCCGACGATCCGGCCACTACGCGGGATATTCCCGGATTCTGCCGCTTCATGGAGCACAGGCTGCTGGCACAGCAGACCGACACGCTGCCGTACCAGTACCTGATTCAGAAAGGCGAAAACGTCTGAGTTCAGGGCTGCGGCTTTTGCTGCCGCAGCAGCCGCAGGGCATTAGCTGTCACCAGCGCGGTGGCGCCGGAATCGGCCAGCACCGCCAGCCACAGTCCGGTGACGCCCAGCAGCGTGGTCACCAGGAAAATGCCCTTCAGCCCCAGCGCCAGCGCGATATTCTGACGAATAATCGCGCGCGTACGCCGTGCCAGCGTCACCGCATCCGGCAGAACCCGCAGGCGATTTTGCGTCAGGGCCGCATCCGCGGTTTCCAGCGCCACATCGGTGCCGCTGCCCATGGCAATACCCAGCGTAGCGGCCTTCATAGCCGGTGCATCGTTTATTCCATCCCCCACCATCGCCAGCGACTGCTGTGTCCCCAGCTGACGCACAGCGTCTACCTTATCGGCGGGTAATAAACCGGCGCGGCAGGCAATGCCCAGCGCGTCTGCAAGGGTGCCCGCCGCACGGGGATTGTCGCCAGTCAGCATGATGCTGCTGATGCCGAGCTTTTTCAGCGCCTGCAGCGCTGGCAGCGCGTCGTCCCGCAGCGGATCCTGCAGAGCCAGCATGCCCAGCGGTTGCCTGTCGTCCAGCAGCACGACCACGGTTTTCCCCTGGCTTTCCAGCTGCGTCACGGCCTGCCGCTGCGCGTCACTGAGCGTGCTCACATCACGCGGTGTCAGCAGCTGATAGGTTACGCCGGCAATCTGCGCACGAATGCCGCTGCCCGCCAGCGTCTGCTGCTGCTGCGCCTGCGGCAACGCCAGCTGCTGGCGTTCGGCTTCGGAGACGATCGCCCGCGCCAGCGGATGGCTGGCACCCTGTTCAACGGCGGCAGCCAGACGCAGCAGCTGCGCTGCGCTGAGCGAGCCGAAAGGGGTGATATCCATGATCTGCGGCCGGCCTGCCGTCAGCGTACCGGTTTTGTCGAAGGCAAGCGTCTGAATGCGGCTGAGCCGTTCCAGCGCCGCGCCGCCTTTGATCAACACGCCCTGGCGTGCCGCTGCCGCCAGACCGGAGGTAATCGCCGCCGGGGTCGAAATCACCAGCGCACACGGGCAGCCGATCAGCAGCAGCGTCAGCCCTTTGTAAATCCACGGCAGCCATGCGCCCGCGCCCAGCAGCGGCGGCAGCACCATCACCAGCAGCGCCAGCAGCATGATCGCCGGGGTATAGATCCGGCTGAAACGATCGATAAAGCGTTCAACCGGCGCCCGATGGCTTTCTGCCTCTTCGATCAGATGCAGGATGCGATCGACAGCGCTGTGACCGGGCGCCGACACCACTTTCAGCGTCACCTGCCGATCGACGCTGGTCGCTCCCGCCATCACGGTTTCGCCGGGTTCGCGCGTCACCGGCAAAGACTCGCCGGTCAGCGCGCTTTCATCAAAGCTGGCGCGCGAGTGCAGCAGTTCACCATCCACCGGCAGCCGTCCCCCGGCGGCGACCTCTATGGTTTCGCCCGGCCGCAGATCCGCCAGCGCCACCTGCCGCCGCTGCCCGCCGGAGAGGCGCGTGGCGGTATCGGGACGCAGCGCCATCAGTGCTGTCACGCCGTGACGTGCGCGGGTTGCCGCCCAGGCCTCCAGCCGCTCACCCAGCTGGAACAGCAGCAGTACCATGGCCGCCTCGGCATGGGCGCCAATAATCAGCGCACCGGCTGCCGCCAGCGTCATCAGGGTTTCAATACTGAAGGGCGAGCCGCTGCGCAGCAGCCTCCAGGCCTGACGGGCAATCGGCAACAGGCCGACCAGCGTGGTGATAACAAACAGCCGATCGCCCCATAGCGGCGAAATCTGGCTCAGCAGCCAGCTGGCCAGCATCAGCAGGGCCAGCAGCAGCAGACCGGCGTGCTCACGCCAGCGGCGGGGTGCGGCGGCCAGTTCGTTAGCCTGCAGCGTAAAGCCGGCGTTTTTTACCGCCTGTTCGATGGCCGGACGTGCTGCTTCTGGCGCCGTCACCACCAGCTTTTCACTGGCGAAGATGACGCGTGCCTGCTGCACCTGCGGCAGTTTCTGCACCGCGGTTTCAATTTTGCGCGCGCAGCTTGGGCAATCCATCCCGGCAATCTGCCAGCTTAACGGGGCCCCGGCGCGCGGTCTGTCACTATCATCGTCGCCGCTGCCCGGCGTGGCTTCCTCGCTGGCGCAGCAGTGACTGTCATCAGCAGCGGAAACGGGCTGCACGGCGGAAATGGTCAGCGGGGCGGGTTTGACGCTACGCACAGCACAGAGCGGCTGGGGTTTGCGGTGCGCTTTGCCGCAGCCGCAGGAATGAGCAGAGTGATGCATGGAACCTCCGGATTCAGGCGCGGGACGATCCCGCGTCCTGAATGCTACACTCTGGAGCTGACTCCAGAGTCAAGCGTCCGGCGGCATTTTCCTCAGGCGAGCCACAGCGAGCGCACAATCATGAAGTGCCCGGCAAAGTAGCAGGCGGCGACAATTGCGCTGTCAGCGCGGAAGCGACGACGGTAGTGGGTAATAAACCAGACAATGTTTGCCAGCAGCAGTAAACCCGCACCAATCAGCAGTGAAAAGCTGTAGTCGGTGGGGCGGAACACGTAGTTCTCAGCCGCCATCCAGTTCATCACCAGCGTCATACCAATCAGGGTGCAGATCGGCCAGCGCAGATCCTCCAGTTTTGACCAGATAATGCCAATCACCACGGCGCCCGTAATCAGGAACGCCAGCGGAATCGGCCAGTAGAAACTCATGGTCATGTGCGCGGCGAAACTGAGGGTGTAGAGCAGGTGTGAGAGGAAAAACGCGCCCAGTGCATACAGCATTTGCTGGCGCGGCAGCAGCATCAGTGCATCGCCCACCAGCGTAGCCACCAGCCCGGCCAGAATCAGGTAATCCGTGGTGTTAAGGGTGGGAGCCTGCCATGCCCATGCCACCAGCAACAGCAGGGTGACGGGTTTGAACAACCAGCGCTGCCACTGCGGGCCGCGATAGGAAGCGTCGACATACAACCAACCGGAAAAAAGGACTGCAAGGAAAGACCAAAGCATTTTTTCTCCCTTTTGCGGGCAGAACGCCCGCTTTGATGAATTTTCCCAAAATCGCGATCTCAGTTTAAGTTACCGGCGGCAAATGTGACAATCGGGCAACTCTGGTTGTATGCTTTGGCGTCTTTATTTTTGCCACCGTCCACGCAAAGTGCGAGAGAAAACATGAGCAAACCACCGCTAATCTTTTTTATCGTTCTGGCGATTATTGCCATCCTGGCGACCCGTCAGTTTATCAAACAGCGGCGTGAAGCCGCGGTCAATGACGCTTCTCCGGTGCGCTCCATGAGCGTGCAGGTAAAAAACAAGCGCGAATTTCCTGCCCCGAATCGCCGATCGCGTCAGCGCGAAGAGATTGTCGCAGAAGAGATGAAGTACGAAGTCGGGTTTCACCCGCTGAACGGTGCCAGCGACTTTAAAGTTGCGGTCAGCGCCGGCGATTATCATCAGATGGACAAAGGCGTGAAGGGTGAACTGAAAATGCAGGGCACGCGCTTTGTGAGTTTCACGCCCGCGCAGTAGCGCCGCGGGCGTCCGGTGCATTACATCTTCGGATAGTGCTTCTTCTGCCAGGCCAGCAGTTCAAAAACGCCAAAAAAGAAGATCTTAATCTGGGTCGCCCGGCTTAGCGCGGGGCCCTCTTTCGGCTGCGTCGCGCGCAGCAGCACCAGCTGCAGGCCGTGCATGATCACCATAAAGAACAGCGCGACATGCACAAAATAGCGCAGCGGCGTCGGGAAGGGGTGGATCAGGTTAAGCAGCAGGAAAGCCCAGACGCAAATCATCAGCAAACGTCCCAGATTAAGCCACATCGCTTGTCTCCTGTTGGCGTTGATAAAGGCGGTAGGCCACCTGGCCGGCAATTTTTTCGCGGTACAGGTGCCAGCTGGCCGGTGCCAGCGGCGTGCCGTGCTCGGCTTCACTTTCAACGTAGATCAGTGCGTCTGCTGCCAGCCAGCCGTTGTTTTCCAGCAGCGTCAGGGTCTCCTGCAGCAGCCCTTTGCGGAACGGCGGATCGACGAATACCACGTTATAGGGTTCGCCTGGCTGACTCAGCCACTGCAGCGTATTGGTTTGCACCACCTTACCCTGCGTGGCGCGCAGCGTGTGCAGATTTTGCGTCAGCTGCTGGGCGACGCTGCGTTCCAGCTCCAGCAGGGTTGCCGAGGCAGCGTAGCGCGACAGCGCTTCCAGGCCCAGCGCACCGCTGCCCGCAAAGCAGTCCAGACAGCGCGCCTGCTGGATATCGGCAGCCAGCCAGTTAAACAGGGTTTCGCGCACGCGATCGGTGGTCGGGCGCAGGCCGGCGCTGTCCGGCACCGGCAGTTTGCGGCCGCGCCACTGGCCGCCAATGATACGAATCTGGCCGGCGGCGCTGCTGTTGCGGGGGGATTTACTCATTTCGCTCACAACTCGTCATAATTTGTTGCGTAGTTTAACGGGCGTAGCAGGCAGAAGAAACGTTAAAAAAGGGTGCTGTGGTGCGCTGGCTGGAAAGTGTTAGACTACTGAGTTGATATCATGCGCGTAATTGCCTGATTTTTACGCGGCTCATGCGCTGAAAAGTGAATTTTTTATCCCCTGGGAACAGCGTGCTACCGGGAATAAGCCATCGAGGAGTGTGGTTACACAATGGCAAAAGAGAAAAAACGCGGCTTTTTTTCCTGGCTGGGCTTTGGCAAAGAGGAACCGACGTCGCCACCTGCCGAAGAGCAGGTGCAGGAGCAGCCTGCCGAAGAGCAGGTGCAGGAGCAGCCTGTTGAAGACGCACAGGCGCCGGAACCTGCTGCTGAAGAGAGCGCGTTAACAAGCGCCGAAGCACAGGCGGAAGAGACCGTTGCCGTCACCGAGCAGGTTGCAGCGCAGCAGGCAGAGCATCATGCCGAAACAGCGGCTGACGGCCCTGCTGCCACGGTGACCGCAGTCACTGAAGAAGTGCTGCCGGAAGAGGAACCGCTGACAGAGGTTGCACCGATTGAAGAAGTGCTGCCGGAAGAGGAACCGCTGACAGAGGTTGCGCCGATTGAAGAAGTGCTGCCGGAAGAGGAACCGCTGACAAAGGTTGCGCCGGTTGAAGAAGCGCAGCAGCCGAAAGAGGGGCAACCTGCGGCTCAGGTCGTTACGCCGGTAGCGGAAGAGGCACCCCACAGCGCCGCGGAGCCGGAAGCCGAAGATGCACCGCTCAGTGACGAAGAGCTGGAAGCGCTGGCTCTGGCTGAAACCTATGCGGAAGATGCGGAAGCTGCGCAGGATACCGTAAGCGATCTGCCGCTGGCGGCCGCGCCAATTGTCGCGCAGGAGCAGGAGCGTCCCACCAAAGAGGGCTTCTTTGCCCGTCTGAAGCGCAGCCTGGTAAAAACCCGCGAAAATCTCGGTTCCGGCTTTGTCAGCCTGTTCCGCGGCAAAAAAATTGATGACGAGCTGTTTGAAGAGCTGGAAGAGCAGTTGCTGATTGCTGACGTCGGAGTGGAAACCACGCGCCGCATCATCACCAGCCTGACACAGCAGGCCAGCCGTAAGCAGCTGCGCGATGCCGAAGCGCTGTACGGCCTGCTGAAGAGTGAGATGGCCGGCATTCTGGAGAAAGTGGATGCGCCGCTGGACGTCACCGGCAAAATGCCTTTCGTCATCCTGATGGTTGGCGTCAATGGCGTCGGGAAAACCACGACCATCGGTAAGCTGGCCCGTCAGTATCAGGCGCAGGGCAAATCCGTCATGCTGGCCGCCGGTGATACCTTCCGTGCTGCGGCAGTGGAGCAGCTGCAGGTGTGGGGGCAGCGCAACAACATTCCGGTGGTGGCGCAGCATACCGGTGCCGATTCGGCTTCGGTCATCTTTGACGCCATCCAGGCGGCGAAGTCGCGTCAGGTTGACGTGCTGATCGCCGATACCGCGGGCCGTCTGCAGAACAAATCGCACCTGATGGAAGAGCTGAAAAAGATCACCCGCGTGATGAAAAAGCTGGATGAGGATGCGCCACATGAAGTGATGCTGACCATTGACGCCAGCACCGGGCAGAATGCCATCAGCCAGGCCCGCCTGTTCCATGAAGCGGTAGGCCTGACCGGTATCACCCTGACCAAGCTCGACGGCACCGCGAAAGGCGGTGTGATCTTCTCGGTCGCCGATCAGTTCGGCATTCCGATTCGCTATATCGGTGTCGGGGAAGGCATCGAGGATTTACGGCCGTTTAAGGCCGCAGACTTTATTGAGGCACTGTTTGCCCGAGAGGAATAACTGGGATGATTCGCTTTGAAGAGGTCAGTAAGGCTTATCTGGGAGGCCGCCAGGCGCTGCAGGGCGTGGATTTTCATCTGCGTCCCGGCGAAATGGCATTCCTGACCGGCCATTCCGGCGCGGGAAAAAGTACCTTACTGAAGCTGATTTGTGGCATTGAGCGCCCGAGCGCCGGGCAAATCTGGTTCAGCGGCCACGATATCTCGCGGCTGCGCCACAGCGAAGTGCCGTTCCTGCGGCGTCAGATCGGCATGATCTTCCAGGATCACCATCTGCTGATGGATCGTTCGGTATATGACAACGTCGCCATCCCGCTGATTATCTCCGGCGCCAGTGGCGAAGACATTCGTCGTCGCGTCTCGGCCGCGCTGGATAAAGTGGGCCTGCTCGACAAAGCGAAAAGCTACCCGATTCAGCTCTCCGGCGGTGAACAGCAGCGCGTGGGCATTGCCCGTGCGGTGGTAAACAAACCGGCCGTGCTGCTGGCGGATGAACCCACCGGTAACCTGGATAACGCGTTGTCTGAAGATATTCTGCGCCTGTTTGAAGAGTTCAACCGCGTCGGCGTTACGGTGCTGATGGCAACACACGATATCGGGCTGATTTCACGCCGCCATTACCGCGTGATGACGCTCAATCAGGGACGTCTGCACGGAGGCCACGATGGTCAATAAACGTAACAAGCGCCCGGCGGCGACAAAAACCGCGAAGCAGCCGTCGAAAAGCAAAGCGCTGAAGGGCGGCTGGCAGGAGCAGTGGCGCTACGCGTGGCGCGGCACGCTGTCCGACATGTATCGTCAGCCGCTGGCGACGCTACTGACGGTGATGGTGATTGCTATCTCCCTGACGCTGCCCAGCGTGTGCTACATGGTGTGGAAAAACGTCAGTCAGGCAGCAACGCAGTGGTATCCGGCGCCGCAGCTAACGGTGTATCTGGATAAGGCGCTGGATGACACCGCCGCTGAGAACGTCACCGCAGAGCTGAAAAAGCTGGATGGCGTGGACAACGTGAATTATCTGACGCGCGAAGAGGCGCTGAATGAGTTCCGCAACTGGTCTGGTTTTGGTGGCGCCATGGATATGCTGGAGCAGAATCCGCTGCCGGCGGTCGCTATCATTACGCCAAAGCTTAACTTCCAGAATTCGGACACCATGGCAAACCTGCGCGATCGGGTGGCGAAAGTGCAGGGCGTGGAAGAGGTGCGGATGGATGACAGCTGGTTCGCCCGCCTGGCGGCGCTGACCGGGCTGGTGGGCCAGATCGCCTCCATGATTGGCCTGCTGATGGTGGTGGCGGTGTTCCTGGTGATTGGTAACAGCGTGCGGCTCAGTATTTTTGCCCGCCGCGATACCATCAATGTGCAGAAGCTGATCGGCGCCACCGACGGCTTCATTTTGCGGCCCTTCCTGTATGGCGGTGCGCTGCTGGGTTTTGCCGGCGCGGTGCTCTCGCTGATTTTGTCCGAAGTGCTGGTGCTGCGCCTGCAATCGGTAGTGGCGCAGGTGGCTTCGGTGTTCGGCACGACCTTTGTGCTGGAAGGCTTCTCGTGGGATGAAGGCCTGCTGCTGCTGCTGATCGCGGCTATCATCGGCTGGATTGCTGCCTGGCTGGCAACCGTTCAACATTTACGCCGTTTTACGCCGCAGTAACCCCTGGCAACGTTTTTTTGATATACTGTTCCTCTGCTGCTGGTGTTTCGGACGCAGAGGAATGCTCCGATTTTCCCCGCCGTCATCTGTGCGTAAAATATTCACTGCTATAATTGAACTTGTGGATAACTTTGACGTCCAAGTAGCACAGATTGCTTCTGGTTTTCCGGTGACGCTGACATACTGTAGCGTCTGCGCAGGGAACCGTGCAGCAATTCCATTGAATTTGTGAGGGTTTGAATGACCAAAGAAATGCAAACTTTAGCGATTGCTCCTCTGGGCAACCTGGAATCTTATGTTCGGGCTGCCAACAACTGGCCGGTATTAACGGCAGAAGAGGAAAAAGCACTGGCGGAGAAGCTGCATTACCAGGGCGATCTGGATGCAGCCAAGACGCTGATCCTGTCTCACCTGCGCTTTGTTGTTCATATCGCTCGTAACTACTCCGGCTATGGCCTGCCGCAGGCAGACCTGATCCAGGAAGGTAACATCGGCCTGATGAAGGCGGTGCGTCGCTTCAATCCGGAAGTGGGTGTGCGTCTGGTCTCCTTTGCCGTGCACTGGATTAAAGCGGAAATTCACGAATATGTGCTGCGCAACTGGCGTATCGTGAAGGTCGCTACCACGAAAGCACAGCGTAAGCTGTTCTTTAACCTGCGTAAAACCAAGCAGCGTCTGGGCTGGTTCAACCAGGATGAAGTGGAAATGGTGGCGCGCGAGCTGGGCGTCAGCAGCAAAGACGTGCTGGAAATGGAATCCCGCATGGCGGCGCAGGATATGACCTTCGACATGTCGTCTGACGACGATGCCGGTGAAGGCAAGCCAATGGCACCGGTGCTGTATCTGCAGGATAAAACCTCTGACTTTGCCGATGGCATTGAAGAGGATAACTGGGATGCGCACGCGGCAGACAAGCTGAGCGATGCGATGCTGAGCCTCGACGAGCGCAGCCAGCACATCATCCGCGCCCGCTGGCTGGATGATGATAACAAGACCACGCTGCAGGAGCTGGCCGATCAGTATGGCGTTTCCGCCGAGCGCGTGCGCCAGCTGGAAAAAAATGCCATGAAGAAACTGCGTATGGCTATCGAAGCCTGATAAAACTCAGGCACAGAAGGGGCGACCACCGGGTCGCCCTTTTTTATGCGCGAAAGAAGCCGCGGTGTAACCTGAACCGGACTGTGCCGGAGCAGGCGTGTCATATTCTCACGCTATGCGCCTCGCCTGAAACATGACGCAGAGAGCGATGCCGGCCGGCCAGGCCGTCACAACTTCTCTGTCTGACACACCCAGCCGTCGCTCTGTGCGCGAAAGCCGCAGGCCTGCATAAAGGCTGCACGCACGCGTTGGTCATCCTCTCCGTCATCCGCTACCCACCAGTGCGCCAGCGCGCCGTTCTGCGCCATCGTCTCTTCCAGCAGATATTGCCCGACGCCACGCCGCCGGGTGGCGTCACGCACTGACAGATGCGTGATGTTGCCCGTTGTCCCGCGAATCTCCAGCTGCAGCGCCCCCAGCAAGCGTGCATTAAAACGCGCTGCATACAGCCGCTGCGTTTCAGTCAGGCTGGCTTCCAGCTGGTCTATGTCCTGCTGCGGCCAGATTTTCGCTAAGTCCAGTCGATCCTGCGGCGTCAGCGTGCTGATGCGCTGAATAGTGAGCTTCATAACCCTTACCTGTGCTGGCTGAAAGGGCATAGTGTAGCGAATTTAGACAGTCAGAGCGCTGTCACTTTTTTGCGATGAAAAGAGGTCAAACGCCAGCCTGTTTGCCAGGATTGTGGAGTAAGCCAGTATCGATCGCCGAAAAAGCCAGCATAACGCGCTGGCAAGCTGGTGAAAATCCGGCCATAACCACCAGAGTATTCTGCTGTCCGGCCCGGTCAATACTGAATGTGTCAGTTGATTTACAGAAGAAAGTTCCTGTTTAATAACCTGAAAAATAAAGTCTTCTTAACAAAAAATGCCAGAAAAGAGTGCTAACTCATTCTTCTGAAATCAGTTTCTCTCTTTGACTGGCTAAAAATAAACCAAACACCACAGACACGACACAACAGATGGGGAAGTACGCATGAAAATGAGTAAAGGACGCGCGTTACTGGCAGGCTGCGTTGCGCTGGCCATGAGCCATGCGGTGCTGGCAAAAGATATTAAAATTGCCATCGTCGGTGCCGCTACCGGTCCGGTAGCGCAGTACGGTGACATGCAGTTCACCGGTGCCGCTCAGGCCATCAAAGATATCAACGCCAAAGGTGGCGTAAACGGTGACAAACTGGTGGGCGTGGAATATGACGATGCCTGTGACCCGAAACAGGCGGTTGCGGTGGCCAACAAAGTGGTCAATGACGGCATCAAATACGTTATCGGCCATCTGTGCTCCTCTTCTACTCAGCCGGCGTCAGACATCTATAACGACGAAGGCATTCTGATGATCACCCCGGCGGCGACGGCACCGGAACTGACGGCGCGCGGTTATGCGGACGTCATGCGTACCACCGGTCTGGATTCCGATCAGGGGCCGACGGCGGCGAACTACATCCTGGAGCAGATCAAACCCAAACGTATTGCCGTGGTGCATGACAAGCAGCAGTACGGCCAGGGCCTGGCAGAGTCGGTGCAGAAAACCCTGAAAGCCAAAGGCGGCAACGTGGTGCTGTTTGAAGGTATCACCGCTGGCGACAAAGACTTCTCTACGCTGATTGCCCGCCTGAAAAAAGAGAACGTCGATTTCGTCTATTACGGGGGTTACTACCCGGAGCTGGGCCAGATTCTGCGCCAGGCTAAAACTGCCGGTCTGAATGCCGGTTTCATGGGGCCGGAAGGGGTGGGCAACGCCTCACTGTCTAACATCGCCGGTGAGGCTTCTGAAGGGCTGTACGTTACCCTGCCTAAGCGCTATGACCAGCTGCCAGAGAACAAAGCGATCGTGGATGCCATCAAAGCCAACACCGCGTCCAACCGCAAAGATCCTACCGGTCCGTTCGTCTGGACCACCTACGCGGCAATTCAGTCGCTGGTGGCCGGGATTGAACGCAGCAAAAGCGACGAGCCGGATGCGATTGCCAAAAACCTGAAAGAGGGCGCGGCAGTCCCTACCGTGATGGGCAACCTGAACTGGGATGCGAAAGGCGACCTGAAAGGGTTCGAATTTGGCGTCTTTAAATGGCACAAAGACGGCTCTTCCACCGCCGTTAAATAAGCCGCACGCAGACTATCCCTCTTCCCGCGGGAGAGGGCAGGACAGGGAAACCGCGCGCTGACACAGCGGGCTTTTCCCTGTCCTCACCCTCTGCCGAAAACGGCAGGGGGAATTTATTTCGCTCCAGAGCAGGTCCTCATTATGTCCGAGCAGTTTCTCTATTTCATTCAGCAGATGTTCAACGGGGTCACCCTCGGGAGCACCTACGCGCTGATCGCCATTGGTTACACCATGGTTTACGGCATTATCGGCATGATCAACTTCGCCCATGGCGAGGTCTATATGATCGGCAGCTATGTCTCTTTTATCGTGATTGCCGCCCTGATGATGATGGGCATCGACACCGCGTGGCTGATGATCGCCGCCGGCTTTGTCATGGCCGTGATTATCTCCAGCGCTTACGGCTGGAGTATCGAGCGCGTGGCTTATAAGCCGGTGCGCGCCTCCAAGCGCCTGATCGCCCTGATCTCAGCCATCGGCATGTCGATTTTCCTGCAGAACTACGTCAGCCTGACGCAGGGTTCGCGCGATCTGGCGCTGCCCAGCCTGATTACCGGCCAGTGGACGCTGGGTGAAAGCAATGGCTTTGCCGCCACGCTCACCACCATGCAGCTGGTGATCTGGGTGGTCACCTTCCTGGCGATGCTGGCGCTGACGCTGTTCATCCGCTACTCGCGCATGGGCCGCGCCTGCCGCGCCTGCGCAGAAGATCTGAAAATGGCCAGCCTGCTGGGCATCAACACTGACCGCGTCATTTCACTGACGTTTGTGATTGGGGCTGCGATGGCGGCCGTGGCCGGTGTGCTGCTCGGGCAGTTTTACGGCTCAATTAACCCGTTTATTGGTTTCATGGCCGGGATGAAGGCGTTTACCGCGGCGGTGCTGGGCGGCATTGGCAGCATTCCGGGCGCGATGATCGGCGGCCTGGTGCTGGGGATTGCCGAAGCGCTGACCTCCGCCTATCTCTCTACCGAATATAAAGATGTGGTTTCATTTGCGCTGCTGATCGTGGTGCTGCTGGTGATGCCTACCGGTATTCTTGGCCGTCCGGAGGTGGAAAAAGTATGAAGCGCCTCGGTCTGGTTAACGCCGTGGTCTCTGCGGCGATGTTACTGGTGCTTGCTGCCTTCTTTATGGGGATGCGCCTCGATTTAAACGGCACCCGTCTGGTGGTGGCCAATGCCGGTACGGTGCGCTGGAACTGGATCGTCATCGGCTGCGCCGTGGTGTTTCTGTTTCAGCTGCTGCGTCCGCTGTTCAGCAATCGCCTGAAACGCAGCGGTAAAGGCCTGGTGCTGCCGGGCTTTGATGGCTCAACGCCAAAGCAAAAACTGCTGATGCTGGTGGTGATTGTGGCGGCGGTGGTCTGGCCGTTCCTGGTCTCACGCGGCAGTGTTGATATCGCCACCCTGACGCTGATCTACGTCATGCTCGGGCTGGGGCTTAACGTGGTGGTCGGGCTGTCTGGTCTGCTGGTGCTCGGCTACGGCGGCTTTTATGCCATTGGTGCTTACACCTTTGCGCTGCTGAACCACTACTATGGCTTTGGTTTCTGGGAGAGCCTGCCGCTGGCGGGCATCGTGGCCGGTGCCTTTGGCCTGATGCTGGGCTTCCCGGTGCTGCGCCTGCGCGGTGACTATCTGGCTATCGTTACGCTCGGGTTTGGCGAAATTGTGCGTATTCTGCTGCTGAACAGCACCGCCATCACCGGCGGGCCGAACGGCATTGCGCAGATCCCGAAACCCAGCCTGTTCGGCATTGAGTTTGGCCGTCGCGTGACAGAAGGCGGCTGGACCACCTTCCACGAGCTGACCGGCCTGGCTTACGATCCTAATCACCGGGTGATTTTCCTCTATCTGGTGGCGCTGCTGCTGGTGGTGCTGACGCTGTTCGTGATTAACCGTCTGCTGCGCATGCCGCTGGGTCGGGCATGGGAAGCGCTGCGTGAAGATGAGATTGCCTGTCGCTCGCTGGGCCTGAGCCCGACGCGCATCAAACTGACTGCCTTTACCATCAGCGCGGTGTTTGCCGGTTTTGCCGGTACGCTGTTTGCCGCACGTCAGGGCTTTGTCAGCCCGGAATCCTTTACCTTTGTCGAGTCTGCATTTGTGCTGGCGATAGTGGTACTGGGCGGTATGGGGTCGCAGCTGGCGGTGATCCTCGCCGCAATTCTGCTGGTGGTGTCGCGTGAACTGATGCGTGATTTAAATGAGTACAGCATGCTGGTGCTTGGCGCACTGATGGTGCTGATGATGATCTGGCGTCCGCAGGGGCTGCTGCCGATGAAGCGTCCGCACCTGAAACTGAAGCAGGCGAAACAAGGAGAGCAGGCATGAGTCAGCCTTTATTAGCCGTAGAAGGCCTGATGATGCGCTTTGGCGGCCTGCTGGCCGTCAACAACGTGGCGCTGGAACTGCATCCGCAGGAGATCGTTTCACTGATTGGGCCGAACGGGGCGGGGAAAACCACCGTGTTCAACTGCCTGACCGGTTTCTATAAACCCACCGGCGGCACTATCCGCCTGCGTGACCAGCAGCTGGCCGGCCTGCCGGGACAGAAAATTGCGCGCATGGGTGTGGTACGTACCTTCCAGCACGTGCGGCTGTTCCGGGAGATGACGGTGATTGAAAACCTGCTGGTGGCGCAGCATCAGCATCTGAAAAGCGGGGTGTTTTCCGGCCTGTTCAAAACCCCGGCGTTTCGCCGTGGTGAGAGCGAGGCGCTTGATCGCGCCGCCACCTGGCTGGAGCGCATTGGTTTGCTGGAGCTGGCAAACCGTCAGGCGGGCAATCTCGCCTACGGTCAGCAGCGCCGGCTGGAGATTGCGCGCTGCATGGTGACGCGCCCGGAAATTCTGATGCTTGATGAACCCGCGGCGGGTCTTAACCCGCGGGAAACGCACGAGCTGGACGCGCTGATTGCAGAACTGCGCGGTGAACATAAGGTCACGGTGCTGCTGATTGAGCACGACATGAAGCTGGTGATGGGCATTTCCGATCGCATTTATGTGGTGAACCAGGGCACGCCGCTGGCAAGCGGTACGCCGGAAGAAGTCCGTAACAATCCGGATGTGATTCGTGCTTATTTAGGTGAGGCGTAATATGGCGAACCCGATTTTAACGTTGCAGGGAGTGAGCGCCCATTACGGCCCGATTCAGGCACTGCACAATATCAATCTGCACATCAGTCAGGGTGAAATCGTCACGCTGATCGGTGCCAACGGCGCGGGGAAAACCACGCTGCTCGGCACCCTGTGCGGCGAACCGCGCGCCAGCAGCGGCACCATCGTGTTTGATGGCAAAACCATTACCGACTGGCAGACCGCAAAAATCATGCGTGAGGCGATTGCGATTGTGCCGGAAGGCCGCCGCGTGTTTTCACGTATGACGGTGGAAGAGAACCTGGCGATGGGCGGCTTTTTTGCCTCGCGTCAGCAGTATCAGGAGCGCATTGCGCGCGTCTATGAACTCTTTCCCCGGCTGGCAGAGCGCAAAGTGCAGCGTGCCGGTACCATGTCCGGCGGTGAACAGCAGATGCTGGCGATTGGCCGCGCGCTGATGAGCCAGCCGCGCCTGCTGCTGCTGGACGAGCCGTCACTGGGTCTGGCACCGATCATTATCCAGCAGATTTTCGATACCATCGAACAGCTGCGCAAAGAGGGCATGACCATCTTCCTCGTTGAGCAGAACGCCAACCAGGCGCTGAAGCTGGCCGATCGCGGCTATGTGCTGGAAAACGGTCACGTGGTGCTGGAGGACAGCGGCGAAGCGCTGCTGTCCAACGAAGCGGTCAGAAGCGCCTACCTCGGAGCCTGACGTGGCTTAGCGGTAGCAGGCGGTCGGGCAGCGGCAGCCCGCGCCACGCACGGGTGTGTGTGACGCGGGAAGTACGCTGTCCGGCGGCCCGTCCAGGGTACGCCGCCGGCCGGCCGCGTCATTTTCCTCCCGCCATTTTTTCTCCCGCAATACGGCGGGCAGCCTGTCAGATTTCCGTCATAAACCTGTTATTTTTCCGTCATTTTCCCGTGTCATGTTACTTCGCGAACAAAAAATGCGTGATTTCGCGCGCGCCTCAAGCACAGGAAAACATTATGTCCGCTTTTACGCTTCGTCCCCGCCTGATGAGTGTGCTGCTCGGTCTGGCGCTCAGCGGTAACGCGCTGGCTGCCACCGAAATCCCTTTCTGGCACTCCATGGAAGGTGAATTAGGTAAAGAAGTTGACTCACTGGCACAGCGTTTTAACCAGGCTCATCCGGATTACAAAATCGTACCGACATATAAAGGCAACTACGAGCAGAGCCTGGCCGCGGGCATCGCCGCGGTACGCAGCGGCAAAGCGCCTGCGATCCTGCAGGTTTACGAAGTCGGGACGGCCACCATGATGGCTTCCAAAGCCATTGTGCCGGTGCATGAGGTGTTCAAAGACGCAGGCATACCGATGGACCCGAAACAGTTCGTGCCCGCGGTGGCAGGCTATTACAGCGACAGCAAAGGACAGCTGATCTCCCAGCCGTTCAACAGCTCCACGCCGGTTCTGTACTACAACAAAGACGCGTTTAAAAAAGCGGGACTGAACCCGGACCAGCCACCGAAAACCTGGCAGGAGCTGGCAAAAGACGCCGCAGCGCTGCGTAAAGCGGGCATGAGCTGCGGCTACGCCAGCGGCTGGCAGGGCTGGATCCAGATTGAAAACTTCAGCGCCTGGCATGCGCTGCCGGTTGCCACCAAAAATAACGGCTTTGACGGCACCGACGCCGTACTGGAGTTCAACAAGCCGGTGCAGGTGCGCCACATCCAGATGCTGGAAGAGATGAATAAAAAAGGCGATTTCACCTACTTTGGCCGCAAAGATGAGTCGACCTCTAAGTTTTATAACGGCGACTGCGGGATCACCACGGCTTCGTCCGGCTCGCTGGCGGACATCAAACATTACGCCAGATTCAATTTTGGCGTGGGTATGATGCCGTATGATGACACGGTGCCGGAAGCACCGCAGAACGCCATTATCGGTGGAGCCAGCCTGTGGGTGATGAAAGGCAAAGACGCCAGCACCTATAAAGGTGTCGCGGAGTTTATGCAGTTCCTTGCGCAGCCGGAAATTGCCGCCGAGTGGCACCAGAAAACCGGCTATCTGCCCATTACCACCGCCGCCTATACGCTGACAAAGCAGCAGGGTTTTTATGATAAAAACCCGGGGGCCGATATCGCCACGCGCCAGATGCTGAACAAAGATCCACTGCCTTTCACCAAAGGCATGCGTCTGGGTAATATGCCGCAGATCCGTACCGTGGTGGATGAAGAGCTGGAAGGCGTCTGGACCGGTAAACAGACACCACAGGCCGCGCTGGATAATGCCGTCAAACGCGGAAACGACCTGCTGCGTCGCTTTGAGCAACAGGTGAAATAATCTCCGGCCTGTCGGGGTGGGCGCACCGCGTCCATCCCGATATTTTTTTCTGGCGAGTCTGCTATGTCTTCTTCTTCACGCCCGGTGTTCCGCTCCCGTTTACTGCCTTATCTGCTGGTGGCACCGCAGCTGATCATCACCGCTATCTTTTTTCTGTGGCCTGCCGCAGAGGCGCTGTGGTATTCGCTGCAAAGCATTGATCCTTTTGGTATCTCCAGCACCTTTGTCGGCCTGGATAACTTCCGCCGCCTGTTCAGCGATCCCTATTATCTGGATGCGTTCGGAACTACCCTCGTCTTCAGTGCGCTGGTCACGGTATGCGGCATGCTCTTTTCTCTGCTGCTGGCCGCGCTGGTGGATTACGTGATCCGCCTGAAAAAGCTCTATCAGACGCTGCTGCTGTTGCCGTATGCGGTCGCGCCGGTGGTGGCGGCCGTGCTGTGGATGTTTCTGTTCAGCCCCGGGCTGGGGCTGTTCAGTCACCTGCTGAACCAGATGGGGTACAACTGGAACTACGCGCAAAACAGCGGCCAGGCGATGTTCCTGATCGTCCTGGCGTCAATCTGGCAGCAGATGAGTTATAACTTCCTGTTTTTCTTCGCAGCGCTGCGGTCGATACCCAAATCACTGGTGGAAGCCGCCGCCATCGACGGTGCCGGACCGGTGCGGCGTTTTTTCCAGCTTTCCCTGCCGCTGATTACGCCAGTGAGTTTCTTTCTGCTGGTGGTCAATCTGGTTTACGCCTTCTTTGATACCTTCCCGGTGATAGATGCCGCCACCGGCGGCGGGCCGGTACAGGCGACCACCACGCTTATCTACAAAATTTATCGCGAAGGCTTTACCGGGCTGGATCTCTCCTCCTCGGCTGCGCAGTCGGTGGTGCTGATGCTGCTGGTGATTGGCCTGACCATCCTGCAATTCCGCTTTGTCGAGCGTAAGGTGCAATACCAATGATTGAGAACCGACGCGGGCTGGATATCTTCAGCCATACCCTGCTGGTGCTGGGCGTGCTGACCATTCTGTTTCCGCTGTATGTGGCTTTTGTGGCGGCGACGCTGGATAACGACGCGGTGTATCAGGTGCCGATGACGCTGGTGCCCGGCACGCACCTGTGGGACAACGTCTCACATATCTGGACGCAGGGGGTCAACGGCAGCGCCGCCTTCGGCAGGATGATGCTGAATAGCGTGATCATGGCGCTGGGCATCACGCTGGGCAAAATCACCGTCTCCATGCTTTCCGCCTTTGCGCTGGTGTGGTTTCGCTTTCCGCTGCGCACGCTGTTTTTCTGGCTGATCTTTATCACCCTGATGCTGCCGGTGGAGGTGCGTATTTTCCCGACGGTGGACGTGATTTCATCCCTGCATATGCTCGATAGCTACAGCGGACTGACGCTGCCGCTGATGGCCTCTGCCACGGCCACCTTTCTGTTCCGCCAGTTCTTTATGTCGCTGCCGGATGAGCTGATCGAAGCGGCCCGTATCGACGGCGCCAGCCCGATGCGCTTTTTTCTGGACATCGTTCTGCCACTGTCAAAAACCAACCTCGCGGCGCTGTTTGTGATCACCTTTATCTACGGCTGGAACCAGTATCTGTGGCCGCTTCTGATCATCAACGATGCCAGCCTGAGCACGGCGGTCGCCGGTGTGAAAAGCATGATCAACACCAGCGGCGGTCCGACGCAGTGGAATGAAGTTATGGCAGCAATGTTATTAACCCTGATCCCACCCGTAGTGGTGGTGTTAGTGATGCAGCGCGCCTTTGTGCGCGGCCTGGTGGAGAGTGAGAAATAGATGGCAGCCGTAACCCTGCAGACCGTCACAAAAACCTATGACGGCAAAAACCCGATTATTCAGCCGCTGAATATCACCATCAACGACGGGGAGTTTATGGTCATGGTGGGCCCGTCCGGCTGCGGTAAATCGACGCTGCTGCGCATGGTGGCCGGGCTTGAGCGCGTCACCTCCGGCGATATTTATATCGATAACCGGCGCGTCACCGACATGGAGCCGAAGGATCGCGGTATTGCCATGGTGTTTCAGAACTACGCGCTCTATCCGCACATGACAGTCGGCGAGAACATGGCGTATGGCCTGAAAATCCGCGGTATGGGCAAACAGCAGATCGCACAGCGCGTGATGGAGGCGGCACGCAGCCTGGAACTGGATCACCTGCTGCATCGCCGCCCGCGCGAGCTGTCCGGCGGCCAGCGGCAGCGGGTTGCGATGGGACGGGCCATCGTGCGTGAACCGGCGGTGTTTCTGTTTGACGAGCCGTTATCCAACCTGGATGCGCGCCTGCGCGTACAGATGCGGCTGGAGCTGCAGCTGCTGCACCGCCGTCTGCAGACCACCAGCCTGTACGTGACGCACGATCAGGTTGAGGCGATGACGCTGGCGCAGCGGGTGATGGTAATGAACAAAGGCGTGGTGGAACAGGTCGGCACGCCGGTTGAGGTGTACGAACGCCCGGCCAGCCAGTTTGTCGCCGCCTTTATTGGCGCACCCGCCATGAATCTGCTGCAAGGGCAGATCAACAGCGACGGCTCCCGTTTCACGCTGGATGCCCTCAACAGCCTGCCGCTGGGTGAAAGCAAAGCAAAATGGGCCAACCGGCCAGTAACGCTTGGCATTCGTCCCGAGCATATTCGCCTCAGCAGCCGCGAAGCGGGCGGCGTACCGCTGGTGATCGATACGCTGGAAATGCTGGGGGCCGATAACCTCGCGCATGGCTATATCGGTCATACCCGGCTGGTGGTACGCTTACCGCACAGCGAACGCCCGCAGCCGGGCAGCAGTCTGTGGCTGCATCTGCCGGCAGAAGCGTTACACTTCTTTGATTCTACCCATGGAAAGCGTCTGGAATGAGCACACAACACTGGCCTTATCCGCGCATCGTTGCGCATCGTGGCGGCGGCAAGCTGGCACCGGAAAATACCCTTGCGGCGATTGACGTCGGCGCAAAGTATGGCCACACCATGATCGAATTTGATGCCAAACTGTCCGAAGATAAGCAGATCTTCCTGCTGCATGACGACACGCTGGATCGCACCAGTAATGGCTGGGGCGTGGCGGGCAGCCTGCCGTGGCACAAACTGGAGCGGCTGGACGCGGGCAGCTGGTACAGCGGGGAGTTCAGCGGTGAACCGCTGGCGCTGCTGAGTGAGGTGGCGGCGCGCTGTCGTCAGCATCAGATGATGGCGAACATTGAGATTAAACCCACTACCGGCACGGATGCGGAGACCGGGCGCGAGGTGGCGCTGGCCGCCCAGGCCCTGTGGCAGGGGCAGACGGCACCGCTGCTCTCATCCTTCTCGTATGCCGCCCTGGAAGCGGCAATGCAGGCTGCACCCGCATTGCCGCGAGGTTTGCTGCTGGATGAGTGGCACGACGACTGGCAGGCGCTGACCCGCGCGCTGGCGTGCGTGTCGATCCACCTCAATCACCGGCTGCTGGATGCGGCACGCACCGCGCAGCTGAAGGCCGCCGGTCTGCATATTCTGGTGTATACCGTGAATCAGCCCGCGCGGGCGCGCGAGCTGCTGAGCTGGGGCGTGGATGCGATCTGCACTGACCGCATCGACATTATCGGCCCCGACTTCCGTTAATTACCGCTGTTCTGCTGGCCCGGCTGCGACTGAATCACGCGCGCCCGGGCACTGTCACGCCGCTCCTGCAGTTTGCGCTGCATCTCCTGATTCTGCTGCTGCTGATCCTGCCGCAGCTTCTGCTGCTGCTGTTGCTGCTGCACCTGCATTTGCGTCTGCATACGTTGCTGGCTGGGGTTATATCCCGGCTGGTTTGGCTGGCTGGTATTATTCAGCATATTCGCCATGCTGCTCAGCGGCAGCAGGGCGGCAATCACAATGAGCCATTTTTTCATGGTATTCCTCCATTAACGCGGCCTGCTGTGTGAAAGGACTGCCAGCGGGCAGCCATGGCCGCACTGCTAAGTTTATGCGATATCACAAAGGCCAAAACCAGGAGTGCACCGAATTTGGCTTAGGTGTTATCTTTTTCAGCGTGTTAGCAAACACTTGCATCAATCAATAACAAATGTAAACAACTGAAAGGATGGTGGCAGGATGAGAAAACCGCGCGGTATGCGCCAGCTTGGCTGGGCATTATTCATGAGTTTCACGGTTGTGCAGGGCGCACAGGCGGCGCCAGCCAGCGCCTCGCCCATCTCTTATGGCGTGGACAGCGACACCTTTCACCCGGTGAAAGCCCGGCACGGCATGGTGGCGTCGGTGGACGCGATGGCCACGCAGGTTGGGGTCGAGATTTTGCGTCAGGGCGGTAATGCGGTGGATGCGGCGGTAGCGGTAGGTTTTGCCCTGGCGGTTACCCATCCTCAGGCAGGCAATCTGGGCGGTGGTGGCTTTATGCTGCTGCGCACGGCCTCCGGCCGGACCACGGCTATCGATTTCCGCGAGATGGCACCGGCCCGCGCGGCGCGTGACATGTTCCTGGACAAGCAGGGTAATGCCGATAGTAAGTTATCACTTACTTCTCATCTGGCTTCGGGGACGCCTGGCACCGTTGCAGGCTTTGCCCTGGCGGCACAGAAATATGGCACGCTGCCGCTGAGCCGGCTGCTGGCCCCGGCTATCAGGCTGGCGCGAGACGGCATCATCGTCAATGACGCCCTGGCGGACGACCTCGCAACCTATGGCAAAGAGAACCTGATTAATCACGACAACAGCCGCGCCATTTTTTATAAAGCCGACGGCCAGCCCTACCAGAAAGGTGACCGGCTGGTGCAGAAAAACCTCGCCCATAGCCTGCAGCTGATCGCACAGCAGGGGCCGGATGCGTTTTACAAAGGCAAAATTGCGGATGCCATCGCCGGCGAGATGGCGCAGCATGGCGGCCTGATTGGCAAGGCCGACCTGGCGGCCTATCACGCCGTGGAGCGCAAACCGGTGAGCGGCACCTATCGCGGCTATGAAGTGTTTTCCATGCCACCGCCTTCCTCCGGCGGCATTCACATCGTGCAGATTCTCAACATCCTGGAAAACTTTGACCTGGCGAAATGGGGCTTCGGCAGCGCCGATGCCATGCAGGTGATCGCGGAAGCGGAAAAATACGCCTATGCTGATCGCTCCGAGTATCTGGGCGATCCCGATTTTGTGAAGGTGCCGCAGCAGGCGCTGACCAGCAAAGCTTATGCGAAAACGCTGGCGCAGCAGATTGATGTGAACAAAGCGCGACCGTCAGCCGAGATCAAACCGGGCAAACTGCAGCCGTATGAAAGCAATCAGACCACGCACTTCTCGGTGGTGGACAAAGACGGCAATGCGGTGGCGGTGACCTATACGCTGAACACCTACTTCGGCAGCGGGATCGTCGCGGGCAACAGCGGTATCCTGATGAACAATGAAATGGATGATTTCTCAGCCAAACCGGGCACGCCTAATGTCTATGGCCTGGTGGGCGGTGAAGCCAATGCCATTCAGCCTGCCAAGCGCCCGCTTTCGTCCATGTCGCCGACCATTATCGCGAAAGACGGGAAAACCTGGCTGGTGACCGGCAGCCCGGGCGGCAGCCGTATTATCACCACGGTACTGCAGATGGTGATTAACAGCATTGATTTCGGGATGAACGTTGCCGAAGCCACCAATGCGCCACGTTTCCACCATCAGTGGCTGCCGGATCAGCTGCGCGTTGAGAAGGGCTTCAGCCCGGACACCCTGCGCCTGCTGGAAGCCAAAGGCCAGCATGTCAAAGTGCTGCCGGCAATGGGCAGTACGCAGAGTATTATGATTGGCCCGGACGGCATGCGCTATGGCGCATCCGATCCCCGTTCAGTGGATGATTTAAGCGCCGGTTACTGAGCCTGACCGATCCTCTGCGCCGCGCCCGGCAGGCATCTGCCGGTGCGGCGCAGATCGGCTAAAATGGCCGCATGCGCGCCATGTAGTGCGTATCAATCATCTCTCCGTTACGCATCGCAAAACGCGTGGCGGTGCCTTCAATCACAAAGCCATATTTTTGATACAGGCCGATAGCAGCCGGGTTATCGACAAAAACCGTTAACTCAATGCGCGACACCTGCAGCCAGTTATCACACTGATCGATCATCGCGGCCATCAGCGCCGAACCCACGCCGCGACGATGAAACGCCGGGTCAACGCCCATGCCGAATGTGGCCGCATGACGGCGCCGCGCGACGGACATCACCTCCAGCGTTAACTGCCCGGCGATCTGCCCCTGATATTCTGCGACCAGCCTCTGCACGCCTGGCCGCTGCGTGTTCAGCTTCTCCTCCCAGACGGCCGGGGACGGATAGGGAAGTTGCAGCGTATTCGCCTGCGTTTCCGGCTGGCTGTAAAGATGCGTCAGCGCCGCGGCATCGGCGGCTGTCGCGTGACGAATAACAATGTGACTCATGAGCGGCTCCTTATGCTGGCGGGAAAATCCTTTTTAACATCAGGGTATTTGCTTCGGGCGTCAATGGAAATTAACCGGCAAAAAGGGTTTACAGACGAGAATGATAATGATTATTATTGTCATGCCAGCCCGGATGTGTCTCCGGACAAACCGGGTTAGCACGACATTGCTCACATTGCTTCCAGTGTTTCTTTGCCAGCCGGGTGCTGGCTTTTTTTTTGCCTGCTCGCCAGCGACCTTTGCCTCTGCCTGCCTGAATCCTGAACATGACAAAAAAATGATAAACTCAGCGTATCTCTGATCTCAGGCGCATACGATGAAGAAGAAAAGACCGGTGTTACAGGACGTTGCCGATCGCGTCGGCATCACGAAAATGACCGTCAGCCGTTACCTGCGCAATCCCGAGCAGGTCTCGCTGGCGCTGCGTGAAAAGATCGCCGTTGCGCTCGACGAGCTGGGCTACATCCCCAATCGCGCGCCCGATATGCTCTCCAATGCTACCAGCCGCGCCATCGGCGTGCTGCTGCCTTCCCTCACCAACCAGGTGTTTGCCGATGTCCTGCGCGGTATCGAAACCGTTACCGATGAAGCGGGCTATCAAACCCTGGTGGCGCACTTTGGCTATAACCCGCAAAAAGAGGAGCTGCAGCTGCGCTCGCTGCTGGGCTGGAACATTGACGGCGTGATCCTCACCGAGCGTACCCATACCCCCGGCACGCTGCGCATGCTGGAAGTGGCGGGCATACCGGTGATTGAAATGATGGACTGCGTGACGCCATGCCTGGATATGGCGGTCGGATTTGATAACGTCGAAGCGGCGCGGCAGATGACGCATGCTATTCTGAAAAAGGGCCATCGTCACACCGTTTACCTCGGCGCGCGTCTGGATGAGCGTACGCTGCAAAAGCAGCAGGGCTATGAGCAGGCGATGCGCGAAGCCGGGCTCACGCCGCACAGCGTGATGATGGAAGACGCCTCCTCCTTCAGCGCCGGTGCGCAGCTGCTGCGTGAAGCGCAGAAGCGCTATCCTGCCACGGACAGCCTGTTTTGTACCAACGATGACCTTGCCGTCGGCGCGATGTTTGAGTGCCAGCGACAGGGGCTGCGCGTGCCGCAGCAAATGGCGATTGCCGGTTTCCACGGCCACGATATCACCCAGGTGGTCACGCCACGGCTGGCCACGGTGCTGACGCCGCGCGAACGTATGGGCCGGGAAGCCGCAGCCATGTTGCTGGCGCGTATCGGCGGCGATCGCAGCGTGACGCAGCCGCTGGATGTCGGCTTTGAGATTGCGGAAGGGGGCAGCATCTGAATCTGGCGAATATTTGAGTCAGCTCACACTTTCGCGCTTTTCCACCGGCCAGGGGTTGCCAGTCTCCATAGCCACTCCGACAATGGAATCTGAATTTGTTATCGGTAACATTGGCAGGAGAGCTGCCGGAGCGCAAAACAATGACAACGCCATCTTCATCGCACCATGTCTTTATCCTGATGGGCGTTTCCGGCAGCGGAAAATCTGCCGTCGCCAATCAGGTTTCACACCAGTTAACTACCGCCTTCCTGGACGGAGATTTCCTGCATCCGCGCAGCAATATCATGAAAATGGCGGAGGGCCATCCGCTGGACGATAACGATCGTCAGCCGTGGCTGCAGGCGCTGAACGATGCCGCCTTTGCCATGCAGCGCACCCAGGCAATTTCCATTATTGTCTGCTCCGCGCTGAAAAAGTCTTACCGTGACATTCTGCGCCAGGGCAATCACAACCTGAAATTCATCTATCTGAAAGGCGATTTCGAAACCATCGAATCGCGTCTGAAAGCGCGTAAAGGTCACTTCTTCAAACCGCAGATGCTGGTTACCCAGTTTGACACGCTGCAGGAGCCGGGGGCGGATGAGCCCGATGTGCTGGTGGTGGATATTAATCACTCACTGGATGAGGTTGTTGCAGCCACGGTTGCAACCATCGAGGGTGCCATCAACAAGGGTTAGTCATGAGTACCGCTACGCTGGTGTTAACTGCAGCAGGCTCTGTCCTGCTGCTGCTGTTTCTGGTGATGAAAGCACGGATGCATGCCTTCGTTGCCCTGATGTTAGTCTCTATGGGGGCCGGTCTGTTCTCCGGTATGCCGCTCGATAAAATTGCCGAAACCATGCAAAAAGGCATGGGAGGCACGCTCGGTTTCCTGGCGATTGTGGTGGCGCTGGGCGCAATGTTCGGCAAGATCCTGCATGAAACCGGCGCGGTCGATCAGATTGCCATTCGTATGCTGAAAACCTTTGGTGAAAGCCGCGCGCATTACGCGATGGGCATCGCCGGGCTGATTTGTGCGCTGCCGCTGTTTTTTGAAGTGGCCGTGGTACTGTTGATCAGCATTGCGTTCGCCGTGGCGCGCCGCACGCACGACAATCTGGTCAAGCTGGTTATTCCGCTGTTTGCGGGCGTGGCGGCAGCGGCGGCTTTCCTGTTGCCTGGGCCGGCGCCGATGCTGCTGGCGGCGCAGATGCACGCCGATTTCGGCTGGATGATCCTGCTGGGGCTGTGTGCGGCGATTCCCGGGATGCTGATCGCCGGGCCGCTGTTCGGCAATCTGATTGCGCGTCACGTCAGCTTCAGCGCACCGCCGGAAGATCATCAGCCGCAGATCGAAGAGGGCCGGCTGCCCTCTTTTGGCTTCAGCCTGGCGCTGATTCTGTTTCCTTTGCTGCTGGTCGGCCTGAAAACCATCGGTGCCCGCTTTACCACCCCGGATTCCCGTCTGTATGAGTGGCTGGAGTTTATTGGTCATCCTTTTACCGCGATTCTGCTGGCGCTGCTGGTGGCGATATATGGCCTGGCGTACCGGCAGGGCATGGATAAAGAGAAGGTGATGCAGGTGTGCGGCAGTGCGCTGCAGCCAGCGGGCATTATCCTGCTGGTGATTGGCGCAGGCGGTGTGTTTAAGCAGGTGCTGGTGGATTCCGGCGTAGGGCCGGTACTCGGTCATGCGCTGACGGGCGCCGGCATGCCGATCGCGCTGGCCTGCTTTATTCTCTCCGGCGCTATCCGCGTGATTCAGGGATCGGCCACTGTAGCCTGCCTGACCACCGTTGGGCTGGTGATGCCGGTCATTGAGCCGCTGCATTACAGCGGAGCGCAGCTGGCTGCGCTGTCGATCTGCATTGGCGGTGGCTCCATCATTATCAGCCACGTTAACGACGCCGGTTTCTGGCTGTTTGGCCGCTTTACCGGCGCCACTGAAGGCGAGACGCTGAAGACCTGGACGCTGATGGAGACCATTCTGGGAACCACCGGTGCGATTGTCGGCATGATTGCGTTTAGCCTGCTGTCCTGAAGCACCCCGGCAGGGGCGGAGGCCGGCGCGCGAAGCCGCGGCGTCTTCCCCCTGCGTAGTGCATCGCGCCGCGACCGCACACTCCCTCGCTGCGCGGTTATCCGCGCCTTCCCCCTGCGCCTTAGCTCGCCGGCAGAGGGGTTCTTCCCAGGCAATCGCCGATGCCGGCGTGTTCAGTCTGCTTCCCGTTCATCTTCCGGCTGGTCCAGCACCGTATACGCTACCGCGCAGAACAGCGAATTGAGGCGCTTCATGTCGCCCAGCAGCCCCAGATGCAACGAGCTGGTTTCGATACTCTGCACGTTATTCAGGTGCAGCCGTTCGACGTGAGCGTGAGAAAAGCGGCGGATCAGGATGCGAAAGCGGTGTTTGGCGCGGCGCAGCCGTTTTGCGCTGGCAATATCCTGGGACAAAAACACCGACAGGCTCAGGCGCAGATTATTCAGCAGCTGCTCCTGCAGCGTGTTCAGCTCTTCCAGCCCTTCTGGCGAAAACGCCCGGCGCGCCTGCAGCGATTTATCGGCGACGTCGGCACTCATGCGCTCAATGATATCGCCGGCCTGCTCCAGATTGAGCGCCATCTCAATCACTTCGGCCCAGCGGCGCGAATCATCGTCAGCGAGATCCTCTTTCGGCATGCGTGCCAGGTAGAGCTTGATGGCGGTATACAGCACATCCACATCATCATCCAGCCGCCGCACCATGCGCTCTTCGCGCAGCTCTCCCCGTACCACCCGGTTAAAACACTCCATCATCTGCTCGACCACATCGCCGATGCGCAGCGTTTCGCGGGCCGCATTCGCCAGCGCCAGTGCCGGGGTATCCAGGGCACTGCTGTCGAGGTGCTTTGGCTTGAGGTGCGTCTGATTCTCCGTGTCATCGGCAATCATGCGGCGGCACAAGCGCGCCATCGGCTCAGCAAACGGCACCATCACCAGGCAGCGCACCAGGTTGTAGAACACATGAAAGAAGATCACCATCTCTTCATCATTGACCGGCAGCCTGCTGAGCCAGACAGCAAGGTTATCGACGAATGGCAGAATCGCGATGCTGCCGATCAGCTTAAACAGCAGGCTGCCCAGCGCCACGCGTTTTCCGGCGGCATTGGAGCCGCTGGCGTTAATCATCGCCAGCAGACCGCTGCCGAGGTTGGCTCCAATCACCAGGCAGAGCGCCACTTTAAATGCAATGACCCCGGTGGCGGTCAGCGTGGCGGTAATCAGCACGGCGGCCAGGCTGGAGTAACTGACAATCGCGAACACGGCACCAATCAGTGCATCCAGCATGATATCGCCAGTCAGCGTGGAGAACAGCACCTGCACGCCGGCGGCCTGAGTAATGGGGCGGGCGGCGGCGACGATCAGCTGCAGGGCCAGCAGGATCAGGCCGAGACCAATGGCCGCGCGTCCCATTTGTCCGGCCTGCGTCTGCTTGCGGCTGAGAAAAAATACCACGCCAAAAAAGATAAACAGCGGCGACAGCCACGAGAGATCAAAGGTCAGGATGCGCGCCATGAGCGCAGTGCCGACATCCGCACCCAGCACCACCACCAGCGCAGGCGTCAGGCTGACCAGATTCTGCGCCACAAAAGAGGTGACCAGCAGCGTCGTGGCATTGCTGCTCTGCACCAGCGCCGTCACGCCGATGCCGGCCAGAAACGCCATGGGTTTCTTTTCCACGCTGCGGCTGAGCACACGGCGCAGATCCGCGCCATACACGCGCATGATACCGGTACGCACAATGTGCGTTCCCCACACCAGCAGGGCGACGGCAGAGAGAAGGTTCAGCAGGGTCAGCACAGATAAAGGCTCCTTTGCGCCAGGCCAAAATCATGCGGCTGTCTGCCTGGCGATAAGCGCAGCCGGTAGAAAACCTGCGTCGCGCTGCGTTGCCTGTTTTTCGTTTAAATTAAGCCACCTGGCGCAGCGTCGACATCTCTAACTGTAGTCCAGTCTGCGTGCCGGCGGGGTGTAAATCCGCCATGCTGCGGTTCAGCACATCCACTGACAGCTCCACCTCATTGGCCCGTACCCGATAGCGAATCACGTTACCCAGCAGGCTATGGCTGAGGATAATGGCCGGAATGCCGTGCGGTGGCGGGCACAGCCGGACAGATTCCGGACGAATCGCCACCTGACCGCTGAACGGCTGACCGGTGAGCCGCGTCGCCTGCTCAGCGCTCAGCAGGTTGTAGTTACCGATAAAACCGGCGGCGAACAGATCGGCCGGCTGGGTGTAAAGCGCCTCAGCATTGCCGTTCTGCACGATTTTGCCGCGGTTCATCAGCACGATGCGGTCTGAGAGCGTCAGCGCTTCTTCCTGATCGTGCGTGACAAACAGCGTGGTGAGCTTCAGCTCCTGCTGGATCCGGCGTATCTGCTCACGCAGGTGGCGGCGGATGCGGGCATCCAGCGCCGAGAGCGGCTCATCCAGCAGCAGCAGACGCGGCCGCGTTACCAGCGAGCGGGCCAGCGCCACGCGCTGACACTGCCCGCCCGACAGCTGGTGCGGATAGCGGCGCGCAAAGTCGCTCAGTTCCACCAGCTCCAGCACCTGCTTCACGCGCTGCTGAATGTCGTGGCCTGGCAGTTTTTGCATCTTCAGGCCAAACGCCACGTTCTTTTCCACCGTCATGTTGGGAAACAGCGCGTAGCTCTGGAACACCATGCCGATGGTGCGCTTCTGCGGCGGCAGCGGCACGATATCCTGTCCCTGCAGGACAATCCGGCCGCTGTCGACCCCGGTCAGCCCGGCGATACAGCGCAGCAGCGTTGATTTCCCGCAGCCGCTGGGGCCCAGCAGCGTGACAAATTCGCCTTCCTCCGCGCTGAAATCGATCGCTTCAAAAATAGGGGTCGGGCCATAGCTTTTGTTCAGTTGGGTGACAGTCAGGTAACTCATGATCAGCCTCGTTCAGGATTGAGGGCATTTGCCAGCCAGGTAACCAGCAGGACCACCGCAAAATAGGAGATCACCAGCGCGCTGGTGAAATGGCCGCTGCCATTGCGCATGTTGTAGAGATACACCTGCAGCGTTTCATAGCGGGTGCCGACCAGCAGGTTAGCGAATACAAACTCACCGATCAGAAAAGAGAAGGAGAGCAGCACCGCGATAAACACCCCTTTGCGCAGATTGGGCAGCACCACCAGCAGCGCTGCCTGCCAGGTGCTGGCACCCAGCAGATGCGCGGCATCAATCAGCTCTTTCAGATTGATCGCCTGCATATTGTTGGCGATGGCGCGATAGATAAACGGCAGCGCGATCGTGAAATAGCAGCCAATCAGAATCCACGGCGTCCCGGTCAGCATCAGCGGTGAAGCAGAGTAGAGCTGCAGCAGGCCGACCGAAGAGACCACCGGCGGGACGGCAAACGGCATCAGGATCAGCACGTTCATCAGGGCGTCGAGTTTTGGATAGTAGTAAGCGATCACAAACATGGCAGGCAGCACCAGCAGAAGCGAAAACAGCAGCGCCCCGCAGCAGATCAGCAAAGAATGGCCCAGCGCCAGCAGAAAACGCGGGTCGCTCCACAGTGCGGTCAGCCATTTCAGGGTAAAGCCGCGCGGCAGCAGAGTGTTGCTCCATTCCGTGGAGATGCCATACAGCAGCGTTGCCAGCAGCGGCGCCGCAAGGATAATCAGCAGCAGCCAGACAATCAGACGGTGATACAGTTTTTCGGCACGGGACATCTCAGCGCTCCTGCGGGCTGGCATAATAGTAGCTGCGCCGCACCAGATACTGCTGCACCACGGTGATCAGCGCCATAATCAGCACCAGCAGCATAGCCAGCGCCCCTCCGGTGTTGGGATCCAGCGAAATATCACCCGAGACCAGCGCAGCGATGCGCACCGGCACCACGTTGAAGTTGCCGGTTGTCAGCGCGTAGATGGTGGCGTATGCCCCCAGCGCGTTAGCCAGCAGAATCACAAAGGTGCCAAGCAGCGCCGGGAACAGAACCGGCAGACCGATATGCCAGCCGTAGCGCCAGCGGCTGGCGCCCAGCAGCGCCGCAGACTCTTCCCACTCTTTACGTAAGCCGTCAAACGCCGGGTAGAGCAGCAGAATGCCCAGCGGGATCTGGAACCAGGTGTAGACCAGCACCATGCCGTCACGCGAGAACAGCTTAAAGCCGGAAAGCCAGCCATAGTGGCGCAGCAGCAGCGTCAGACAGCCGTTCAGTCCCAGTAAAATCACAAAAGCAAAGGCCAGCGGCACCCCGGCAAAGTTACTGGTCATATTGGTAAACGACATCAAAAAGCGCTGAAAGCGCCCGGGGCCGAGCCGGTGCAGGGAGTAGCCGGCGATCAGTGCAACCAACAGCCCATACACCGCCGACCAGAAGGAGATATCCAGTGAGAGCCGGAACGCCTGCTGATAAAACGGCGAAGTGAGAATATCGCTGTAGTTATCCAGCCCCCAGCGGGTGTTCATATCGCTCCAGAAGCTGTTAATGGCGATCCACAGCAGCGGTGCAAGCTGGAAAGCGAGCCAGAAAAATGCAAACGGCAGCAGCAGCAGCGTGGCAAGCGCTTTCCCTTTCATGCGCGCGGCTCCGCCAGCAGGGCATGGCATACCGGCTTATCGTGCGCGACGCCAAGCAGTGTACAGACGGTGCCGCACAGCTCTGTCTGACGCGGAGCGGCCTCGGCCTGCTGCGAGAAGCCGCGGCCAAACACAAACAGCGGAACCTGCGTCTCCTCGGCCAGCGTACCGCCGTGAGAACGATCGTCATTCATGCCGTGATCGGCCGTGACCATCACCTGATAGCCGGCTGCCAGCCAGCCGGGCATCCACTGCGACAGGAAACCATCGGCCATGCGGGCGCGGTTACGGTATTGCGACGACGAGAGACCATGCTGGTGCCCGGCATCGTCAATGTTCATCGGGTGTATCAGCAGAAAATCGGGGTCGTAATTCAGGCGCAGGCTCTCGGCATCTTCAAACAGGTGGGAATCCGGATAACGGTCGTCCCAGTAAAAGTGCCCGTACTGAATTGGCCGATCGGGGGCGACGGTGTGACGGTCGCGGACTGCGCTGAACGGCGACCGATTGTACAGTTCGCTAACCCAGTGATAAGCCGCTGCCGCGGTGGTCAGCCCGGCAGCGCGCGCATAGTGAAAAATGCTGCGCTCTGTGCTTAACCGGCTGACGCCATTATGAATAATGCCGCTGCGCACCGGCGGTATGCCGGTGAGAATGCATTCATACAGCGGGCGCGAAAGTGAGGGCAGTTCACAGGTCAGCCGGTAGTAGTGGCCGTTGCCCTGCTGGCATTCGGCAAACAGATAGCCCATGGCGTGCTGCGCCACCTGGTCGCTCAGCCCATCCAGTACCACCAGGATTGTTTTCATGACGGTTCCTTGCTGTATAAGGTTGCACGCTGCGATGCGGCGCAACAGGTTGCGCGGCTGTCAACTGCGCCATCTGGCGCACCGAGCCGCGCGGTGCGCATCACTGCTTCATGTTGATCATCACGTTTTCCTGCCACAGGCGCGGCAGCATTTTTGATGATTTGTCCCACGCCGCCTGATCTTTGATCGGGCGCGCGTGGGTATATTCAGACTGCGGCAGCAGCTTCGCCTGGACATCCGCCGGCAGGGTTAAATGCGCTGCGCGAATCGGACGGGCATACCCTTTCGCCAGGTTAATCTGCCCTGCGTCAGAGAGAATGTATTCGCGCGCCAGTTTGGCCGCGTTGGGATGGGTGGCGTATTTGTTGATGATGGTGGTATAGCCGGAGGTCACGGAGCCATCCGAGGGAATGACCACCTCATAACGGTTTTTATCGATCTGGTCGCGGTAGTTCAGACCGTTGAAATCCCAGACCACGGCAACCTGAATTTCCCCTTTTTCGATGTTGGCGATGACCGGATCGGTCACGCCCAGCCGGCCCGCTTTGGCCAGCTCACCAAAGAAGTCCAGCGCCGGTTTAAGGTTTTTTTCGTCGCCGCCCAGCGCATAGCTGGCGGCCAGCACGCCGTTAGCTGCCTGAGCAGCAGTACCGACATCACCGATAGTGACCACATACTTACCTTTTTTCAGATCGGCCCAGCTGTGCGGGGCATCTTTCACCTGCTGCTTGTCAATCAGGAAGGCGATGGTGCCGGTATAGGCCAGCATCCAGTTGCCCTCAGCGTCTTTGGCCCAGGCGGGGATTTGATCCCAGTGAGCCGGCTTATAAGGCTGCGCCAGCCCTTTTGCGACGGCGACAGGACCAAACGCCGCGCCCACATCCCCGATATCCGCGCTGGCGTTCTCTTTTTCTGCCGCAAATTTGGCCAGCTCCTGCGCTGAAGACATATCCGTGTCGCTGTGCTTCAAACCATATTTTGTGCTGAGATCGTTCCAGGTGTCTTTCCAGTTGGCCCAGCTGTCTGGCATGCCAACGCTGTTAATCTGACCCTCGGCGCGCGCGGCTTTTTCAAGGGCGGCGAGGTCATTATCGGCAGCGTGCGCGGCGGGCAGCGCAAGCAGAACGGCACTGGCTACTACAGAGGAGATAAACGCTTTCATCTCGATTGCTCCGGGTGTAAGTTGTGGGTCGTCTTGGTCTAGTCCAGCAAGAACCGAGCCAATGTAGCCCGGCAAGATGAAGGTTTTATGACCGGGTGGATGAAATGAGGAGTGGCGCGTCGTTCCACATGCGGTACCGCGCGCTAAAACGTGGGATGTGCCTTGTCACAGTGTAGTCATCGAACTGTCATAGTGCAGTTTTGCCCCGAAATGAGGCTGAAAAAATGTCGTCGAAAGCTGCAGATGTGATCGCCAGCGCATTGCGCGCGCGCATTGAAAACGGTGAGTTTGCCAGCGGACGCCTGCCGGCGGAGCGCACACTGAGCGAACACTACGCCACCACACGCATTACCCTGCGGGAGGCGCTGGGCCAGCTGGAAGCGCAGGGGATCATTTACCGCGAATTACGGCGCGGCTGGTTCAGGGCACCGCCGCGGCTTATCTACAATCCTTCGCATCACAGCCATTTTCACGCTATGGCGCTGGAGCAGGGGCGCGTGGCCAGCACGCAGGTGATTGAAGCGCGCGAAGTCCCTGCGCAGCTGGCGATAGCACGGCATCTGCAGCTGCAGGAAGGAGATACGGTTTACCGCATCCGCCGGTTGCGCCGCATTGACGGGCGCGCAGTGCTGTATGTTGAGCACTACCTGAATCCCGCCTGCTTTCCCGGCTTGTTAGCCGAAGACCTTACGTGCTCGCTGACCGACCTCTACGATCAGCGCTATGGCATTCGTTACGGCGGGGCACGTTTTACCATCCTGCCGGGGCCGCTACCGCCGCGTGCTGCGCCCGCCCTGAACGTGGCCAGCGGCACGCCGGGTCTGTTGATTACGCGCATCAATCGTGACCAGCATAACCGGGTGATTGATTGCGACTGCGAATTCTGGCGCTACGACGCGCTGTGTGTGGCGGTTGAGGTGTGATGTATTGTGATTCAGATCACATTACAGCATGATAGCGCCTGACGGTTTCCGTAACGAAAGGCGCAGTAAAAATGACAACAAAATCAACGGCTGGACAGTTTATCGCGACGGTCCTGCAGTGGGTACTGAATATCGGCCTGATGATACTGGCGGTTATTCTGGTGGTGTTTCTCGGCAAAGAGACCATCCATCTGGCCAATGTGCTGTTCAGCACCGGTGAGCAGGCTTCGTCTTACCTGCTGATTGAAGGCATTGTGATCTATTTTCTCTATTTCGAATTTATTGCGCTGATTGTGAAGTATTTCCAGTCGGGCTATCACTTCCCACTGCGCTATTTTGTCTACATCGGCATCACGGCGATCATCCGCCTGATTATCGTCGACCATAAAAATCCGTTCGATACGCTCTGTTATGCGGGCGCGATCCTGATACTGGTAGTGACGCTGTGGCTGGCGAACAGCAACCGGCTGAAGCGCGAGTAGCCACCCGCCTGCCGGGCCGGTGGCACAACCGGTCGTGCTACGTTCATGCGGGTGCGTTACACTAGGGCAACTTTTTTTCCGGAGATGCCCTGATGTCGCACGACGCACTGCGCCAGCTTCGCGCACTGCACTGGCTGCCTGCCGCTTCCCCCTTACTTTCGCCGGCTGTGCTCGACTGGCTGCTGGAAGAGGATTCCATGACGCGCCGCTTTGAGCAGCATTGTCAGCAGGTGACGGTAAAGCTGCTGCGCGAAGCATTTGTACCGGCTGCTGACATTCCGGCAGAGGCGGCATTTTTACCGGCGGATGCCCGCTTCTGGCTGCGTGAAATTGTATTATGCGGCGATGGCGAACCCTGGCTGATTGGCCGCACGGTGGTGCCGGAAAGTACGCTGAACGGCCCGGAGCAGATGCTGCAGCACCTGGGGACGCGCCCGCTGGGTCGCTATCTGTTCTCCTCTTCCACACTGACCCGTGATTTCATTGAGCCTGGCCAGATTGAGGCATTATGGGGCCGGCGCTCGCGTCTGCGCCTCTCCGGCAAACCCCTGTTACTGACCGAACTGTTTTTACCGGCATCGCCGCTGTATCGCTCATCAGAGCAAGGATAAGACTCGTGCAAAAAACACTGACTATGAGCAAGTGGCAGGCTTACAGCCGCCTGATGCGCATCGATAAACCAATTGGGACGTTGTTGCTGATGTGGCCGACGCTGTGGGCGCTGTGGCTTTCCGGCATGGCGGTACCGCCGCTCTCCGTGCTGCTGGTCTTTGTGCTGGGGGTGTTTGTGATGCGCGCCGCAGGCTGTGTCATCAACGATTACGCCGATCGCAAGGTTGACGGGCACGTCAAACGCACCGCATCGCGGCCGCTGGCGAGTGGCGCAGTATCAGAGAAAGAGGCAAAGCTGCTGTTTGTGGTGCTGGGGCTGGTGGCCTTTGCGCTGGTGCTGACCATGAACCGCATGACGATTCTGCTCTCCTTTATTGGCCTGGCGCTGGCCTGGGTTTATCCCTTTATGAAGCGCTATACGCACCTGCCGCAGGTGGTGCTGGGGGCAGCTTTTGGCTGGGCAATTCCGATGGCCTGGGCAGCGGTTAGTGAGTCCTTACCTCTGGTGTGCTGGCTGGTGTTCTTTGCCAACATCTGCTGGACAGTGGCTTACGATACGCAATATGCCATGGTGGACAGGGATGACGATGTGAAAATCGGGGTTAAATCCACCGCCATTCTGTTTGGTCGCTTCGACAAACTAATTATCGGCCTGCTGCAGCTTGCCACGCTGGGACTGATGGCGCTCACCGGGCTGATTCTGCATCTTAACGGGGCATTTTACTGGTCGCTGCTGGTGGCAGGCGGGCTGTTTGTCTACCAGCAGAAGCTGATTGCGCAGCGCAACCGCGAGCAGTGCTTCCAGGGCTTTCTCAACAATAACTTTGTCGGGCTGGTGCTGTTTATCGGCGTGGCGCTGAATACACAGCCGTTTATCGATCTGTTTTGATCGGGCCTGGCCGCCGCGCCAGTCTGAGCGGGTCAGCGTGATAAGCCGGCCGCATCAGAGACGATAAAAAAAGGGCGACCTGACGGTCGCCCTGCGTGTTTCTGCCAGCGGCTATTCGTGTGCCACCGCTGTTTCGATGGTCAGGCGTACATCGCTGGTGACCAGCTCCGCCAGCATCTGCCACATCATATTGGTGCGTTCCCCATCAGCATCACCCGAATCGCTGATATAGCCTTCGTCACGCAGTGACAGTACCAGAGTGGTGAAGACTGCTTTATCGAAGAACTCCGGCGCGTTGATGCCGTGCAGCACTGACAGGCGCTGAGCCAGCGTGCGGCTCTCTTTCTCCAGCGTCCCGCGATTGATGGTCGGTTTCGCGCTGAGTACCGCAAACGTGATGGCGAAACGCTGCAGCGTTTCACGGATACCGGCGGCCAGCAGCTGCAGCGTACGATAACGTGACGCGCATATCTTCAGCCGGCCTTCCTGCTGCGACACCAGCCCCTGACGCGCCATTTCGGCACAGAGTGCATTCAGCAGCGCAGGCAGTTCGCTGCTGTCCCAGCGCAGGAACAGCTCACTTTTCAGCAGCGGATAGACCAGACTGACCTGACGCAGTAACTCGGCCTCGCTGATTTCGCGGTGCTGCTGCACAATCGCGGCAATCAGGGAAGGCATCACCAGCATGTGATGAATGTTGTTGCGGTAATAAGTCATCAGTACTGCCTGCTCGCGCGGCAGAATGATGATATCGCCAATGCTGTCCTGCTCGGTTTCAAACTTGTTCATGCCCATGGCGTGATCGAGCAGCGCTTCTGCGCTCAACGCCGGCACGGTAGATTCCGGCGAATAAGGCACGTTGCGCAGCAGCTGCGTGTAGCACTCCAGCTGCTCAATCAGCTGTTCCCGCGTCAGTGAACGCTGACGTGACGCCAGCAGCGCGGTCACGCACAGGTTCATGGCGTTTGCCGCTCCCGCTTCATTGATGCGCACCATCAGACGGCCGGCAATGTCATTTACGACAGGTGTCATCCACGCCGGACGCTGCGGGTCAATGGGATCGATGGCGTCACGCCATTCCGGAACGTGCTTGTTCAGGTAGTTCACCAGCGGCAGGGGTTCGCCGAAGTTAACATAGCCCTGACCGAGGTTGCGCAGCTTGCGCAGCCCGCGCACCATCTGCATGAACCCTTCTTTTTCTTTGGCCGCACCGCGCAGCTCTTTGGCATAGGTGCCCACTTCCATCACATGCTCATAGCCAATATAGATAGGGACGAAAGTGATAGGGCGGCTGCCGCCGCGCAGCAGCGCCTGCAGCGTCATCGACAGGGTGCCGGTTTTCGGATCGAGCAGACGCCCGGTGCGTGAACGGCCCCCTTCGACAAAATACTCCACCGAATAACCGCGGCTGAACAGCTCGCCCAGGTATTCGCGGAATACCGTAGAATAGAGTTTGTTGCCTTTGAAGGTGCGGCGAATAAAGAACGCGCCAAGGCGGCGGAAAATCGGGCCGGCGGGCCAGAAGTTCAGGTTAATCCCGGCGGCAATGTGCGGCGGCACCAGTCCCTGGTGATACAGCACATAGGAGAGCAGCAGGTAGTCCATGTGGCTGCGGTGACAGGGCACATAGACGATTTCATGGCCGTCCTGCGCCAGCTGGCGCACGCGCTCGCCACCGTTGACGTTGATGCCCTGATAAAGTCGGCTCCACAGCCAGCCCATGACCCGATCCGTTACGCGAATCGCTTCATAGGAGAAGTCCGCTGCCACTTCTTCCATCATTTCAACGGCGTTCTGCTGCGCTTTCTCATGCGAAATCTTCTTGCTGCGCGCTTCATCTTCTACCGCTTTTTCAATCGCTTTGGACTGCAGCAGCTTATTGAATAGATCCTGACGCGCCGGCAGACGCGGGCCCACCGCCGCCAGCCGCTGACGGGCAAAATGAATACGCGCCACGCGTGCCAGTTTCTGCGCAATCGACTTATCCGTACCGTGTTCGGTCGCCATCTGGCGCAGGGAAACGGTTGGCGAGAAGCGCACAAAGCTGTCGCGGCCGTGCCATAAAATGGCGAAGAACTTCTGTACCCCATTCAGAATGCGCAGATGAGGCGTCTCTTCGCCCTGCACCTCACGCCCTGGCGCACGGCCGAACATCACGGCCACCGGCAGCATCTGCACATCCAGCCCGGGGTTACTGCGATGCAAATCCAGATAGTCGTGGAACAGCTTTACCGACTCCGGATTGGCGACAAAATAGGGGAATACGCGCGGACCGTCGTGAATAAACACATGACGCGGCAGCAGCGCACCATCGATCTCCAGCGGCGCCAGCGGATCGGGCAGATCGAGTTTCAGACATTGAGCGCGCAGCGTCAGCAGATCTGCCTTTGAATCATAAGGCAAAACATACATCACCGGGCGGGTCGGATCGATGCCGTGTTCTGAAATCGGATCGGTCGGAATGACCTTACTTTTTACCAAAATAGAGAGTGGTAAATTCAACAATTTGTAATAGAGTTTACGCCAACCTGACATAGACAACTTGAAGCCTCTTGTTAGCAAAGCGCGGCAAGCATACCAGAAAGTGCAGCGAAGATCTGTGGCCTGACCATTTCGCGCTGCCCAGACATTGACGTCAAAACCACTTAAGGGTTCCACATACATGGCAAATAACGTCACCGGTATTCAGAGAATTGTAAAAGCAGCCGGTTACTCGTGGCAGGGGCTGCGTGCAGCCTGGCAGCATGAAGCTGCGTTTCGCCAGGAGGCTATCGCTGTGCTGGTTGCCATTGTCATCGCCTGCTGGCTGGACGTGGAAGCGATAACGCGCGTGCTGCTGATTGGTTCTGTCGTACTGGTGATGATTGTAGAAATCCTTAACAGCGCCATTGAAGCCGTAGTGGACCGTATCGGCCAGGAGCGGCATCCGCTGGCAGGCCGTGCGAAAGATATGGGCTCTGCGGCGGTTCTGCTGGCCATTCTACTGGCGCTGTTTGTCTGGATCACGCTGCTCTGGTCGCATTTGCGATAAACATTCCGGATTCATCAAACCGCTGATTTTTCCCCCGGTTTCGGTTTTCATTTCGCCAATACCTGTATATACTCACAGCGACTGTATAAACAACCAGGGGGCGGGATGAAAGCGTTAACCAGCAGGCAGCAACAGGTCTATGATCTGATTCGCGACCATATTAATCAGACGGGCATGCCGCCAACGCGTGCTGAAATTGCTTCGCAACTCGGCTTCCGCTCGCCGAATGCTGCCGAAGAGCACCTTAAAGCCCTGGCGCGTAAAGGCGTCATTGAAATTGTCTCTGGTGCGTCACGCGGCATTCGCCTGCTGATGGAAGAAGAGGTCAGCGAAGGCCTGCCGCTGATCGGTCGCGTCGCTGCCGGTGAGCCTCTGCTGGCGCAGGAGCACATCGAAACGCACTATCAGGTGGATGCAAACCTGTTCAAACCTTCGGCGGATTTCCTGCTACGCGTCAGCGGCATGTCGATGAAAGATATCGGTATTATGGATGGCGATCTGCTCGCTGTGCATAAAACCCAGGAAGTGCGTAACGGCCAGGTTGTCGTGGCGCGCATTGACGACGAAGTCACCGTAAAACGCTGGAAGAAGCAGGGCTCCATTGTGCAGCTGCTGCCGGAGAACAGCGATTTCCAGCCCATCGTCGTGGATACCCGTGAACAGTCGCTGACGGTCGAAGGCCTTGCCGTAGGTATTGTGCGTAACGGTGAGTGGCTCTGATCGTCACGTTGCAGTAATCCCCCCGCTGTGGCAGCACGCGTGTGCTGCCCGCAGTCTGCCTTTTTACGCCTCCTGAACCCCTCTGTGCAGCCTTATGCGCTATCAGCAGGCTGACGATCGTCAACAAGGGAATGCGCTGATGCGGCTGTTTTCCTCCTCCGATAAAGCACTGTGGCGGCTGGCGCTGCCGATGATCCTGTCGAATATCACCGTCCCGCTGCTGGGTGTGGCAGACACTGCCGTTATCGGCCATCTCGACAGTCCGGTTTATCTGGGTGGCGTCGCCACCGGCACCACCGCGACCAGTTTTATTTTTATGCTGCTGCTGTTCCTGCGCATGAGCACCACCGGGCTTACCGCTCAGGCGCTGGGCGCCGGCGATAAATCTGCGCTGGCCCGGTCGCTGGTGCAGCCGCTGCTGATTGCACTGCTTGCCGGGATGGTGCTGATGCTGCTGCGCCTGCCGGCCAGTAGGCTGGCAACCCTGCTGATGGGCGGCAGCGCGGAAGTGCAGCAGCAGGCACAAATCTTTATGCATATTCGCTGGCTGAGCGCTCCCGCCACGCTGGCAAATATGGTGATCCTGGGCTGGCTGCTGGGCGTGCAGTATGCGCGTGCGCCGGTGGTGCTGCTGATTGTCGGCAATCTGGTGAACATCCTGCTCGATCTGCTGCTGGTGCTGCACCTGCACTGGGGCGTAGCTGGCACCGCCGCCGCCACGGCGCTGGCGGAGTATGTCACGCTGGCAGTGGGTCTCTGGATGGTCGTCCGCGTGCTGGCCCTGCGCGGGATCACCTTTAGCCTGCTGAAACGCAGCTGGCGCGGCGATGCCGGCCGGTTGTTCCGGCTTAACCGTGACATTATGCTGCGCTCGCTAATGCTGCAGATCTGCTTTGCTTCGCTCACCATGCTGGGCGCGCGTATCGGGCCAGAAGTGGTGGCGGTTAACGCCGTCTTACTGATGTTTCTGACGTTTACCGCCTATGCGCTTGACGGTTTCGCTTACGCCGTGGAAGCCTGCTCGGGTGAGGCCACCGGTGCGCGCGATCGTGAGCGTTTACTGGCTGTCTGGCAGGCCGCCTGTCGTCAGGCGGGCATCGTCGCTCTGCTGTTTGCCGCTATTTATGCCTGCAGCGGCGCGCAGATTGTGGCCCTGCTGACCTCCCTTACCTCGCTGCGCGAAATGGCCGATCGCTATCTGCTGTGGCAGGTCATTCTGCCGCTGACAGGCGTATGGTGTTATCTGCTGGACGGCATGTTTATCGGCGCAACACGCGGGCGGGAAATGCGTAACAGCATGATGATCGCGGCGTCCGGATATGGTGTGACGCTGCTGACGGTGCCCTGGCTGGGCAATCATGGCTTGTGGCTGGCGCTGGCGGTGTTTCTGGCACTACGTGGTCTGACGCTCTGGCTAATGTGGCGGCGCCACTGGCAGCATGACAGCTGGTTCACCGTCTGAATAAGCGCAGCGCGGGTTCAGATTAATCTGTAACGTCTGCAAAATCCGAAGCGGCTACTATAATTATCTTAAACGACGCAAATAAGTAGCGCGTTGTGTCGATGTTTTCCCTGAATTACAGGTGATCATCGCATTTCACTCAGGAAGACGTGGAGGATTATGATGAACAAAGACGAAGCGAGCGGTAACTGGAAACAGTTCAAAGGCAAGTTCAAAGAAAAATGGGGCAAGCTAACGGATGATGACCTCACCGTGATTGAAGGCAAACGCGATCAGCTTGTTGGTAAAATCCAGGAGCGTTACGGCTACGCCAAAGACGAAGCCGAGCGCGAAGTCAGCGACTGGGAAAGTCACAACAAAGACTACCGCTGGTAGGTCTGCCACTTTATGGATGAGGCGCCTGCCCGCTGATCGGCCGATCAGCCTGGCACAGGGATGTGCCGGTTACCCTTTTCGCGTTTTTTTCCCGCTTTCTGCAGCATGGTCATGATGACAGTTCTCCTGTTGCGTACAGGCTGCCACTTCCGCACAATCACCGCATAAACCATGCGCTTCAATCACACTGTGTCGCAGGGTAAAGCCGGTCTGTTTTGCCAGTCCCTCAATGATGTTTTCCACGCCGTGCGCATGCTTTTCGTTAACCGCAGCACAGCGGTCGCACACCAGCATGACCGACGTATGTGCCGGCTCATCGAGATGGTGGCACACCACGTAGCTGTTATTGGATTCAACCCGGTGGATAAATCCCTGCTCCAGCAGAAAATCCAGTGCACGGTAAATGGTCGGCGGCTTTGCCTGCGGCTCACTGAGGCGCAGCTGATCCAGCAGATCGTAAGCGCTGACTGCTCCCTTTTGTCCGGCCATGAGTCGCAGCACTTCTGCACGTTGCGGTGTGAGACGCACGCCGCGCGCCAGGCAAAGTGATTCTGCCTCAGTGAGAAGTTGTTCGGGCGTGAGAGTGGTCATAAGCATTCTCCTGGAAACGGGTGATGTTATTTTATCACACTCGCGATTGCCGTGCCGGGAAAGCATTTTCTCTTCCCTGACAGGAAAGCGCCTGAAATTTCAGCAGATTAATCATTTTTTCTAATGCTTAAGTCTCGTTACAGGCCGGTCGCCTTTGGAGTATGTGAATTTTCTGAAAGGGATGTTAAGCATTTTGCTTTACAACTCACGCAGTTAGTGGTTATGGTTCAAAACACCTAAAGTAATTTCTGGCACCAGTTTACCTAACGATCATTTTACTGCGTAAAACAACAGCAGAATGGTTCAGGTATGACCAATTCTGCGAATAGCAGTGCTATTTCCTTTCAATTCACAGCAATAAAACGTTAGCCAGCATTCAGAATAGGGCTAATTAATTATTCCGTAGTCGTGATGCTCCACGACATGCAAAAGGTGATGGCAGGCTCATGGTGAAGACTTTATTCAGGCGCAAAAAGTTAGCTTATCTCGTTGGTTTTAATGCAGTATTTGTTTCCTCTTCCGTGCTGGCTGCCGGCACCTGGTATGACGCCCGCAACGATGCAATGGGCGGTACCGGGGTTGCCTCGTCAACCTGGAGTTCAGCGGTGCTGGCGAACCCGGCACTGATGACCAAAGCACAACCGGAAGACAACGTCAGCATCATCTTTCCTTCAGCTGGCGTACAGATTACCGATAAAGACAAATTAGTGGATCGCATTGACGATATCACCGATACCGTGAACCGTTACCGCGATACCGAAGACTTCTATCGCGATAGCATCCAAAGCCTGTCGCCCGCCAGAGTGCTTGAAGGCTATACGCAGGTCAAAGCAGCGGCCGGAGATATGGCGGAGCAGCTACGCGGCCTGCGCGGCAATAAAGCCAACGGTACTGCTGGTGTCGCGCTGGCGGTTTCCATACCCAACGAAACGCTGCCGTTTGCGTTTGTAGCGAAAGCCTACGGAACGGCGCATATCCGGGCCAATGTGGTGCAGAGCGATATTGATTACCTGCAGAGCGTGGCCGATGGTACGCGTATTCCGGCTCCCGGCGATCAGAACACGCTGCGCTCCAGCGCCAATGGCCTGGCGGCGCTGATCACCGATTACGGGGTAGCCATGGCGCATGAGTTCACTGTCGCCGGCCATCCGGTTTCCGTCGGCGTGACGCCAAAACTGCAGAAGACCTGGCTGTATAACTACAGCGCCAGCGTGTACGACTACGATAAAAATGATCTGAAAAATGGCCGCTACCGCAGCACGGATACCGGTTTTAACGTGGATGCCGGCATCGCCACTGACTTTGCTGAGAACTGGACCTTTGGCGTCACCGGACAGAACCTGATTTCGCGTGATATTGATACCAAAGAGGTGAATGGCTACCGCGATACCTACCAGATTCGTCCGCTGGTCACGACCGGCCTGGCATGGAAAAGCGGACCGGTGACGCTGAGCGGCGATGTTGATTTAACGGAAACCAAACGCTTTAAATCGCAGGAGACCAGCCAGTACGCCGGCGTGGGCGGTGAATATCGCGTGCTGGACTGGCTGGCACTGCGTGCCGGTTACCGGGCCGATATGAAATCCACCGACACCAATGTATTTACGGCTGGCGTGGGCGTTGCGCCGTTTAACAATGCCGTGCATCTGGACCTTGCCGGTTCAGTCGGAAAAGACAATACCTGGGGCGCGATGATGCAGCTCGGGTTTAACTTCTAAGCACCCGATGACGGGCGGCTGTGTCGCCCGTCATTGCTGTGCTATCATTGCGCAGTTTCTCATCACTTAACTCCGGATTTACTGCGTTTCATGACCGATACTTTCTCTTCGCAACGTTTTTCCATCGCGCCAATGCTGGACTGGACTGACCGCCACTGCCGTTACTTCCATCGTCAGCTGAGCGGCGACACGCTGCTGTACACCGAGATGGTCACCACCGGTGCCATTATTCACGGTAAAGGCGACTACCTGGCTTACAGCGAAGAGGAGCATCCGCTGGCGCTGCAGTTAGGTGGCAGCGATCCGGCTGCGCTGGCGCAGTGTGCAAAGCTGGCCGAAGCGCGGGGCTACGACGAAATCAACCTCAACGTCGGTTGTCCATCCGATCGCGTGCAAAACGGCCGTTTCGGTGCCTGCCTGATGGGGGAAGCTGCCCTCGTCGCGGACTGCATCAAAGCCATGCGTGATGTCGTCAGCATTCCGGTAACGGTCAAAACCCGCATCGGCATTGATGAGCAGGACAGCTACGCGTTTCTGTGCGACTTTGTTGGCACCGTGGCGGAAAAAGGCGGCTGCGACACTTTTATTATTCACGCCCGTAAAGCCTGGCTTTCCGGCCTCAGCCCGAAAGAGAACCGGGAGATACCGCCACTGGATTATCCGCGTGTCTATCAGCTGAAACGGGATTTCCCGGCGCTGACCATGGCAATCAACGGCGGCATTAAAACGCTGGAAGAGGCAAAAGCGCATCTGCAACATATGGATGGTGTCATGATGGGGCGCGAAGCCTATCAGAATCCGGGAATTCTGGCGCAGGTTGATCGCGAACTGTTTGGCCGCACCACGCCGGCAGCGGACCCGGTTGCGGTTGTGCGCGCCATGTATCCCTATATTGAAGCTGAGCTGTCAAAAGGCACTTATCTGGGTCACGTGACGCGCCACATGCTTGGCCTGTTCCAGGGCATTCCGGGTGCGCGTCAGTGGCGTCGTCATCTCAGTGAAAATGCGCATAAGCCCGGCGCTGATGTCCGCGTGCTGGAAGCGGCCCTGGCGCTGGTGGCGGATAAAATCCCGCAGGAAGCGTAATTTCTCTCTCCTGGCGCGCGCCAGCGCGCCTGTGTGTTCTTTGCCATCATCCTGCTGGTCGCCCGTGACTTTACTGTTCCCCGGTCAAATTCACTATCTGTTAGTGAATTTGCTCAGTTGTGCGCGGCATAAATGGCGTAAAAGCCCGCATTACAGTGAGTTACCTGCGCAATAAAGCTGGCACGCATCTTGTAATAGTCTCTCTGTCATCTGAACAGGAGAGCCTTTGTGGAAATCGTCTTTGTTATCGGCTTTTTTCTGATGCTGCTGCTGACCGGCGTTTCATTGCTGGGCGTTATCGCAGCACTGGTCGTTGCCACCGCGCTGATGTTCCTTGGCGGACTGTTTGCGCTTGTTATTAAATTGTTGCCGTGGCTGGTGCTGGCAATGGTGGTCGCCTGGCTGTATCGCGCCTTTACCACGCCGCAGGGAGAAGCAAAGCTGAACAGGCTGAAAAGGAAAATCAGGAACTTAGAGCGAAATGAGTGGCGGTAAATGCGGTTGCGATCACAGAGTTGGCATTGCTTAACAGGAATTCGCAATTAAACATATTTTTTACTTATGTTTTCTGTCAGGATAGTCACCGTGATTTGAAAACGTATTCATCGCCGCTGTCCCTACAACCAGCGCGAACTATAAAAAAGAAAGAAAACAGGGCTTCCTTCGGGAAGCCCTTGTTATTTCTGCTTTTCAGGGCAGCAGCAAACTGGAGCCCTGCGTCGCGCGGCTCTCCAGAACCTGATGCGCCCGCGCGGCATCGCGCAACGCAAATTTCTGCTGCTCTGGTACATTCACCTTAATCGCGCGGCTGGCGATAAGAGAGAACAGTTCAGCACTGGCGCGGTCCAGCTCTTCACGGTTAGTGATATAGCCAAACAGAGAAGGGCGCGTTACAAACAGTGAGCCTTTGCGGTTTAAAATTCCCAAATCAACACCGGTCACCGGACCGGAAGCATTACCAAAACTCACCATCAGGCCATGACGACGCAGGGAGTCGAGCGAAGCCTCCCAGGTATCTTTACCGACGGAGTCATACACCACCGCCACTTTCTCACCCTGTGTCAGCGCACTGACGCGTGCGGCAATATCCTCTTCGCGGTAGTTGATGGTCGCCCAGGCACCGGCATCTTTGGCGATGCGCGCTTTTTCTGCCGAGCCGACCGTGCCAATCAGATGAGCCCCCAGCGCTTTCGCCCACTGGCAGGCAATCAGCCCCACGCCGCCCGCAGCGGCATGGAACAGAAAAATTTCATCGGCTTTCACTTTATAGGTCTGACGCAGCAGATATTGCACCGTCAGGCCTTTCAGAAACGAGGCGGCGCCCTGCTCAAAAGAGAGACTTTCCGGCAGGATTGCCAGCCGCTCCTCTGCAACATTGTGCAGTTCGCTGTAGGCACCGGCCGCAGCCTGGCAGTACACCACGCGGTCACCCGGTTTAAACAGCGTGACGGCGGAACCCACTTTTTTCACAATGCCCGCCGCTTCGGTGCCCAGGCCGGAGGGCAGGCTTGCAACCGGATAAAGGCCGCTGCGCACGTAGGTATCAATGTAGTTGATGCCTATCGCCTTATTTTCCACCTGCACCTCGTGGTCAGCGGGATCGGCAATCTCAAAATCGACCCACTGCAGCACGTCCGGGCCACCGTACTGGTTGAACGCTATGCGCTTTGCCATTCTGACTCCTGTGATTGTTCATCCCGGGACGGTATACTTGCGCGTCCCTTTCACGATCGGTAATGCATTCACTATGGCAGGAAATAAACCCACCAACAAATCGAACGAACCCCGCGATCGGCAGCTGGAAGGCGTGAAGATGCCGCCACATTCCATTGAGGCGGAGCAGTCGGTGCTCGGTGGGTTGATGCTGGATAACGAGCGCTGGGATAACGTTTCGGAGCGCGTGGTAGCGGATGATTTCTTCAACCGCTCACACCGCATGATTTTTGCCGAAATGCAGCGTCTGCTGGAAGCCGGCCAGCCCATTGACCTGATTACGCTGTCAGAATCGCTGGAAACCCGCGGCGAGCTGGAGATGGCTGGCGGCTTTGCCTACCTGGCCGAACTGGCTAAAAATACCCCGAGTGCGGCAAACATTGGCGCATACGCCGACATTGTGCGGGAACGCGCCGTGGTGCGTGAGATGATCTCGGTCGCGAACCAGATTGCCGATGCCGGTTACGATCCGCAGGGGCGCAGCAGTGAAGAGCTGCTGGATTTTGCAGAATCCAACGTCTTCAAAATCGCTGAAGCGCGCGCCAGTAAAGATGCGGGTCCGCAAAATATTGAACAGATTCTGGAAGCAACGGTTTCCCGTATTGAAGCGCTGGTCTCTACGCCGCACGATGGCGTCACCGGAGTGGATACCGGCTATCAGGATCTCAACAAAAAGACCGCTGGCCTGCAGGGCTCGGATCTGATTATCGTGGCCGCGCGTCCGTCGATGGGTAAAACCACCTTCGCCATGAACCTGTGTGAAAACGCCGCCATGATCAGCGACAAGCCGGTGCTGATCTTCAGTCTGGAGATGCCCAGCGAGCAGATCATGATGCGTATGCTGGCGTCACTGTCGCGCGTCGATCAGACCCGCATCCGTACCGGCCAGCTGGAAGATGAAGACTGGGCGCGCATCTCGGCCACGATGGGCATTCTGTTAGAAAAGAAGAATATGTATATCGATGACTCTTCCGGCCTGACGCCTACTGAAGTGCGTTCGCGCGCGCGCCGCATCTTCCGCGAGAACGGCGGCCTGAGTCTGATCATGATCGACTACCTGCAGCTGATGCGTGTGCCGTCGCTCTCGGACAACCGTACGCTGGAAATCGCGGAGATCTCGCGCTCGCTCAAGGCGCTGGCGAAGGAGCTGAACGTGCCGGTGGTGGCGCTGTCGCAGCTTAACCGATCGCTGGAGCAGCGTGCAGACAAGCGTCCGGTAAACTCGGATCTGCGTGAATCCGGCTCGATCGAGCAGGATGCGGATTTGATCATGTTCATCTACCGCGATGAGGTTTATCACGAAAACAGCGATCTGAAAGGCATCGCTGAGATCATCATCGGTAAACAGCGTAACGGCCCGATCGGTACCGTGCGACTGACCTTTAACGGCCAGTGGTCGCGGTTTGATAACTACGCTGGCCCGCAATACGACGACGAATAAGCCGCTTTATCAGGGTGCATGCACGATTTGTGCATGCACCTCACGTCATCAGAAAATAGTGTTGGACAACCCCGGCTTTAATCAGGTTATCTGTAGCAAAGCGAACCCTATAACGCTGCGGAAACAGAATGACTCAGGTAGACGATTACGACCTTAAGATACTGACACTCTTACAATCTAACGGTCGGCTAACCAACCAGGAACTCAGTGATTTAGTCGGGCTTTCGGCGTCGCAATGTTCACGTCGCCGCATTAATCTTGAACAGGCAAACCTCATTCTCGGCTACCACGCTCGCCTCTCTCCGGATGCCGTGGGGCTGGGGATGGTCGGGCTGATTGAGGTCAGGCTGAAAAATCACACCCCCGATTACGAAGACAATTTTCACCGCATGGTTGAAGAAGAGCCGGCGATCGTCGATGCGTTTAAAACCACCGGCGATGCGGATTACCTGCTGAAAGTGGCGGTAGCGGATCTTTCTGCGCTCAGCGCGCTGATCAGCCAGCTGGTGGCCGGGCATCAGAGCGTGGCGCACGTCAAAACCTCGGTGGTGCTGAACCGGCTGAAAGAGAACGGCCTGATGATGATTCCGCAGCACAAAGCGCGCCAGAAAAGTGCATGATGTGCTGATTTGGTGCAGCATCCGCCTTAATACCGCAGGATGTGCGCACTGAAAACCTGATTTGTGCATGAATCGCTTATAAAGATAACGTTTGATGCACAAAAACCTGCAATAAAGCGCCTTAGTTATCAATTGGATAATCGCTGGCACCCATCGGCGGCGACAGGAAGCCGCCGATGTGGTGCATTTTTTGCATTTGAGCGTCATCATTTGCACAGAGAGCGCACCATGGATAACGTCTTACCGCCTGACCGGATTCCCCACTCCCGTATTGAAGATGCGCTGGCCATCGTGCTGGGTACGCTGATGGTGTCGTTTGGGGTCATGATGCTGAAGCAGGCAGGGGCGCTGACCGGCAGCACCGCAGGCATCGCTTTTCTCCTCAGTTACCTGTCGCCGCTTTCGTTTGGCAGCCTGTTTTTTCTTATCAATCTGCCGTTTTACTGGCTGGCCATTCGCCGCATGGGCCGGGAATTTACCCTGAAAACCTTTTGCGCTGTCGGGTTGGTTTCCCTGTTCACCCAGCTGCATCCGCTGTTCATCCATTTTTCTGTGCTGAATCCGTTTTATGCGACGCTGTTCGGTAACGTGGTGATGGGGATTGGGTTTATAGTGTTGTTCCGGCACAAAGCCAGCCTGGGCGGCGTCAATATTCTGGCGCTGTGGCTGCAGGATCGCTTCGGCCTGCGCGCCGGGAAAGTGCAAATGGCGGTGGATACCTGCGTCGTGGTAGCCTCGCTGTTTGTTGTGTCGCTCCCTATGCTGCTGGCCTCCGTGGCGGGCGCGGTGATACTAAACCTTATCATCGCGATGAACCACCGCCCCGGCCGCTACACAGTGTAACGATACCGACGCCCTGTATATGACCAATCATGGAGATCTGCACCGTGTTTCAAAACGTTGATGCCTATGCCGGCGATCCGATTCTGTCGCTGATGGAAACTTTTAAGCAGGACCCGCGCGACCATAAAGTGAACCTGAGCATCGGTCTTTATTACAACGAAACGGGCATTATTCCTCAGCTGCAGGCGGTGGCCGCCGCGGAAGAGCGCCTGCAGGCGCAGCCGCATCAGGCATCGCTCTATCTGCCTATGGAAGGCTTTGGTCCGTACCGTAACGCGATTGCGCCTCTGCTGTTTGGAAAAGACCATCCGATGCTGCAGGCGGGCCGCATTGCCGCTATTCAGACCGTAGGCGGCTCCGGTGCCTTAAAAGTAGGTGCCGATTTCCTTCGCCGCTATTTCCCGCAGGCCAGCGTCTGGGTGAGCGATCCCACCTGGGAAAACCACGTTGCCATTTTTAACGGTGCCGGCTTTGATGTGCACACCTATCCGTGGTACGACGCGGCGACGCACGGGGTGAATTTTGCGGCGTTCATCGCCACGCTGAAAACCCTGCCGAAGCAGTCCATCGTGCTGCTGCATCCCTGCTGCCATAACCCGACCGGTGCCGATCTGACAAACGCGCAGTGGGATGAAACCGTTGAGGTGCTGAAAGCGCAGGAGCTGATTCCTTTCCTCGATATTGCCTACCAGGGCTTTGGCGCCGGTATGGAAGAGGATGCGTATGCTATTCGCGCGGTTGCCGCCGCAGGTCTGCCGGCGCTGGTCAGCAACTCCTTCTCTAAAATCTTCTCGCTGTATGGCGAGCGCGTCGGCGGCCTGTCGGTAGTGTGCGACAGTGCAGAAGAAGCCGCTCGCGTGCTGGGTCAGCTGAAGGCAACCGTCCGTCGTAACTACTCCAGTCCGCCAAACTTTGGCGCACAGGTGGTCGCCTGCGTACTGAACGATGAAGCGCTGCGAAACAGCTGGCTGGCAGAGGTGGAAGCAATGCGCGTGCGTATTACGGAGATGCGTCAGGCGCTGGTGGACGTGCTGCGCACTAAACTGCCGGGCAAAAATTTCGATTACCTGCTGAAACAGCGCGGCATGTTCAGCTACACCGGCCTGAGCGCACAGCAGGTGGATCGCCTGCGTGATGAGTTCGGCGTTTATCTGATTGCCAGCGGCCGTATGTGCGTGGCCGGGCTGAACCGCCGCAACGTCAATCAGGTGGCGGAAGCCTTTGCCGCAGTGATGTAATCCGCGCTTTTAATCTGTAACCAGAACCACTCAGCCAGCCGGCGGGTGGTTTTTTTGTCCTGTTCGGGACGGGTCTTGTGGGTTCCTGTTAGCGGCACTATTAGCGTTGCGGGTTCGCTCTGATGCGCAGCACCAGACGGCTTGTCACTCTATAATAAGGAACCGCCCATGCGCTATTTCCCCTTTGCACTGAAACCCCTCGGCTTTTTCACCGCGCTGGCATGCGCTTTGCCCGCCGCTGCCACCGAGCTGACGCGCGACAACGGCGCGCCGGTAGGCGATAACCAGAACGCACAAACCGCAGGCAGTAACGGCGCGGTGTTGCTGCAGGACGTGCAGCTGATTCAAAAACTGCAGCGTTTTGATCGGGAACGTATCCCGGAGCGCGTGGTACATGCGCGTGGCACCGGGGCGCACGGTGAATTTCATGCCAGCAAAGACCTCAGCGATCTGACGCTGGCCGCTCTCTTTAAACCCGGCACGGTGACACCGGTTTTTGTGCGCTTCTCCAGCGTGGTGCACGGTAAAGATTCGCCGGAAACGCTGCGCGATCCGCGCGGTTTCGCCACCAAATTTTATACCAGCCAGGGCAACTGGGATTTGGTCGGCAACAATCTGCCGGTGTTTTTTATCCGCGATGCCATCAAATTTCCGGATATGGTGCACGCCTTCAAGCCGGACCCGCGCACCAATCTGGATAACGATGCGCGCACCTTTGATTTCTTTTCCCATGTGCCGGAAGCCACGCACGCTCTGACCATGCTGTTTTCTAACATGGGCACGCCAGCAAGTTACCGCGAAATGGACGGCAACAGCGTGCACGCCTATAAATTTGTGAACGCGAAAGGCGAGGTGCACTACGTGAAGTTCCACTGGAAATCGCTGCAGGGTGAAAGGAATCTTGATCCGCAGCAGGTTGCTGCCATGCAGGGGCGCAGCTACAGCCATATGACCGAAGATCTGGTGGCTGCCATCGATCGGCGTGACTTCCCAAAATGGGATCTCTACATTCAGGTGCTGCCCGCCAGCGACATTGATAAATTCGATTTTAACCCGCTGGACGCCACCAAAATCTGGCCGGGCATTGCGGAAGTGAAGGTCGGCCAGATGGTGCTGAACCGCAACGTCAATAACGTCTTCCAGCAAACCGAGCAGGTGGCGATGGCACCTTCCAACCTCGTGCCGGGCATTGAGCCTTCGGAAGATCGCCTGCTGCAGGGGCGCCTGTTCTCCTACGCGGATACGCAGATGTACCGCATTGGCGCCAACGCGCTGTCGCTGCCAGTGAATGCGCCACGGGTTCCGGTGAGCAACGGTAATCAGGCGGGTGCCATGAACAGCGAGCACGCAGACGACAAAGGGGTGAATTACCAGCCAAGCCGTATCTATCCCCGGGAAGAGCTGCAAAGCGCACGCTACAGCCACACGCCCCTGAGCGGCATGACGCAACAGGCCGCCATAACCAAACCCCGGAACTTCAGGCAGGCGGGTGAGCTGTATCGTTCGTTCAGCGCCAAAGAGCGCGCCGATCTGATCAACACGCTGGGGCGCGCGCTGAAAAACGCTGACGCCCGGAGCCGCATGGCGATGCTTTCCTATTTCTATAAAGCCGATAAGGAATATGGCGAACGGCTGGCGCACGATAGCGTCGCCGGCGTGAAAGCCCTGGCGGAGAAACTCCCCGACTAAACCACACGGCAGAGTTCACGCTCTGCCTTTTTTCCCTGCCACAGGGTTTACCTTTTGCCGACATGCTGCACACTTAAACGGTGTATTTGATTAAGGACACTCGCATGTGGCAGCAACAAACGCTTACGCTCAGCGCCAAAACGCGCGGTTTTCATTTAGTGACGGAGGAGATTGTCAGCCAGCTCACCGGTTTGGCCGATGTGCGTATCGGCCAGTTACATCTGCTGTTGCAGCACACTTCCGCTTCGCTGACGCTCAATGAAAATTGCGATCCCACCGTGCGCAGCGACATGGAGCAACATTTCCTGCGTCATGTCCCGGAGGACGCGCCTTATCAGCATGATTACGAAGGTGCAGACGACATGCCGGCGCATATTAAATCTTCGCTGCTGGGCGTGTCGCTGCTGCTTCCGGTTAGCCGCGGGCGGCTGGTGCTGGGCACCTGGCAGGGGATCTGGCTGGGCGAACATCGGGTGCAGGGCGGCGCGCGGCGCATTATCGCGACTTTACAGGGGGAATAAACGATGACGATTTCCGATCTGCTGACCTACTGCATGAGCAAGCCTGGGGCAGCGCAGAGTTATAAAGATGCCTGGGACGCCACGCAGATTAAAAGCAATGGGGTGCTGTTCGCCATGGTACATGATGTCAAAGGTCGCCCGGCGCTGTCGCTGAAAACCTCGCCGGCGCTGGCCGAGTTACTGCGGGATGAGCATCACGATGTGTTTGCCAGTGAACATCTGAACAAATCGCACTGGAGCACATTGTGGCTGGATGGTGAGCTGAAAGATTCGCAGATTTATTACCTGGTCGATGCCTCCTGGCAACAGGCCGACGCCACGCATGCTGCGGGCGCCAGCCATCATGATGAGTAGGGCCGATCAGGCCGCGGACTCTTCACGCAGGGTATTGATATCAATGACGAAACGATACTTTACATCGCTTTTCAGCATGCGTTCGTAAGCGTCATTAATCTGGTTCATGGCGATCAGTTCGATATCTGAAGTAATGCCATGTTGACCGCAGAAATCCAGCATCTCCTGGGTTTCTGCGATGCCGCCAATCAGCGAGCCGGCAATGCTGCGGCGCTTGAAGATCAGGTTGAACACCTGCGGTGCCGGGTGGTCGTGCTCCGGCGCGCCAACCAGCGTCATATTGCCGTCGCGCTTCAGCAGGGCAATAAACGGGTTGAGATCGTGCTGAGCGGCCACGGTATTCAGAATAAAATCGAAGCTGTTGGCGTGCTGTGCCATCTGATCGGCATCTTTGGAAATCACCACTTCATCGGCGCCGAGGCGTTTGCCATCTTCAATTTTCGAGGGCGAGGTAGTGAACAGCACCACGTGTGCGCCCATCGCATGGGCAATTTTCACGCCCATATGACCAAGGCCGCCCAGGCCCACAATGCCAACTTTTTTACCCGGGCCGACGTTCCAGTGGCGCAACGGTGAATAGGTGGTGATACCGGCACACAGCAGCGGAGCCACACCGGCCAGATCCAGGTTTTCCGGCACGCGCAGTACGAAGTTCTCGTCCACAACCATGCTGGTGGAGTAGCCGCCATAGGTGATGGCGCCGGTTTCGCGATCCTGGCCATTGTAGGTGCCAACAAAACCATTTTCACAGTATTGCTCCAGCCCTTCCTGACAGCTCGGGCAGCTGCGGCAGGAGTCAACCATGCAGCCGACGCCGACTAAATCGCCCACTTTGTATTTATGCGTGTGAGCGCCAACTGCGGTGACGCGACCGACCACTTCATGGCCTGGCACCACCGGGAAAAGGGTATTTTTCCATTCGTTACGCGCCTGATGCAGGTCTGAGTGGCAAACGCCACAGTACAACACTTCAATCTGTACATCATGAGCACGCAGTTCACGCGGCTTATAGTCGAACGGGGCGAGTCTGGATTTCGCGTCCTGTGCGGCATAGGCATGGGTAATATTCATGGTGTCTCCAGTCGGATGTGTCGTGAGTATATTGCGAGAGGTCCATTCAGCAGGCTGAAGGACAATGGCGCGGGTGCGCCAAAAGTGAACGCTGTAAGGATAGTCAGCAGGGGAGAAGGCGTATATGCCTGAAGTTGTCTGATTCTTGCCTGTTTCTGCAAAGCGCAAGGTAAACAGGCAAAAAAAGCGCCGGTGTGTGGGGTAATATGCGGGGGAAAGCGTGAGGGCAGGCCGGAAAAAGCGCACCGCAAACGCGGCGGTGCGCACAGACCTTACTTTTTCAGCATGGGCTTCAGGAAGCGCGCCGTGTGGGATTGCTCACACTCAGCCACCGTCTCTGGCGTGCCGGCTACCAGAATTTCACCGCCGCCGCTGCCGCCTTCCGGACCCAGATCCACAATCCAGTCAGCGGTTTTGATCACATCAAGATTGTGTTCAATCACCACAATGGTGTTGCCCTGATCGCGCAGCTGATGCAGCACTTCCAGCAGCTGCTGAATGTCGGCAAAGTGCAGACCGGTAGTCGGTTCGTCCAGGATATAGAGCGTCTGGCCGGTGCCGCGTTTTGACAGCTCACGCGCCAGCTTAACGCGCTGCGCTTCACCGCCGGAAAGCGTCGTGGCAGACTGACCGAGCCGGATATAGGAGAGCCCGACATCCATCAGCGTCTGGAGCTTACGCGCCAGCGCCGGTACGGCATCAAAGAACTCGCGGGCTTCTTCGATGGTCATCTCCAGCACTTCATGAATGCTGCGGCCTTTGTATTTAATCTCCAGCGTTTCGCGGTTATAGCGTTTGCCTTTGCACTGATCGCACGGCACGTAGATGTCCGGCAGGAAGTGCATCTCCACCTTAATCACACCATCACCCTGGCAGGCTTCACAGCGTCCGCCACGCACGTTGAAGCTGAAGCGGCCCGGATTGTAGCCGCGTGAACGCGCTTCCGGCACACCGGCGAACAGTTCGCGTACCGGCGTAAAAATGCCGGTATAGGTGGCCGGGTTAGAACGCGGTGTGCGGCCAATCGGGCTCTGATCGATATCGATGACCTTGTCAAAATGCTCCAGGCCGGCGATTTCGCGGTATGGGGCGACTTCACCGCTGGTGGCACCGTTGAGCTGACGCTGAGCAATCGGGAACAATGTGTCGTTGATCAGCGTAGATTTACCTGAGCCGGAGACACCGGTAATACAGGTAAAGAGTCCGACCGGGATCGTCAGCGTCACGTCTTTCAGGTTGTTGCCGCGCGCACCGCTCAGCTTCAGGACTTTAGACGGATCGCCTTTCACCCGCTCGGCGGGTACAGCGATTTCGCGCTTGCCGCTCAGGAACTGGCCGGTCAGCGACGCTTCGTGCGCCATGATGGCGTGGACATCGCCCTCTGCCACCACCTGACCGCCGTGCACGCCCGCGCCGGGACCGATATCAATAATATGGTCGGCTGCGCGAATCGCATCTTCATCGTGCTCAACCACAATCACGGTGTTGCCAAGATCGCGCAGGTGGATCAGCGTCGACAGCAGACGTTCGTTATCGCGCTGATGCAGACCAATTGAGGGTTCATCCAGCACGTACATCACGCCCACCAGGCCCGCACCAATCTGGCTGGCCAGACGAATGCGCTGGGCCTCACCACCGGAGAGCGTCTCCGCCGAGCGCGACATGGAAAGGTAGTTAAGGCCGACGTTCACCAGGAAGCTCAGGCGATCGCCAATCTCTTTCAGCACTTTTTCCGCGATTTTTGCGCGCTGGCCGCTCAGCTTCAGGTTGCGGAAGAAGTCCATCGCATGACCAATGCTCATATCTGAGATGGTAGGCAGATTGGTATCTTCCACAAACACATGACGCGCTTCGCGGCGCAGACGGGTGCCTTCACAGCTGGCGCAGGCGCGGTTGCTGATAAACTTCGCCAGCTCTTCACGTACCGCATTGGATTCCGTCTCTTTATAACGGCGCTCCATATTGTGCAGCACGCCTTCAAACGGATGACGGCGTACCGACGTATCACCGCGATCGTTGATGTATTTGAATTCAATATTCTCTTTGCCGGAGCCGTAGAGAATCACGTCGCGCGCTTTATCGCTCAGGCTTTCAAACGGCGCTTCGACGTCAAAATCCAGATGCTCAGCCAGCGAGCGCAGCATCTGGAAATAGTAGAAGTTACGGCGATCCCAGCCGCGAATGGCGCCGCCAGCCAGCGACAGTTCCGGATTCTGCACCACGCGATCGGGATCGAAATATTGCTGCACGCCGAGACCGTCACAGGTCGGGCAGGCGCCTGCCGGGTTGTTAAACGAAAACAGGCGCGGTTCCAGCTCGCGCATGCTGTAGCCACACACCGGGCAGGCGAAGTTAGCCGAAAACAGCATCTCTTCCGCGTCGGCGTCGTCCATATCGGCGACGATTGCCGTGCCGCCGCTCAGTTCCAGCGTGGTTTCAAAGGATTCTGCCAGACGCGTTGCCATGTCATCACGCACGCGGAAGCGATCAATCACCACTTCAATGGTGTGCTTCTTCTGCAGTTCCAGCTTGGGTGGATCGGAAAGATCGCACACTTCCCCGTCGATACGCGCACGGATGTAGCCCTGGGCCGCCAGGTTTTCCAGCGTTTTGGTGTGTTCGCCTTTGCGGTCTTTAACCACCGGCGCCAGCAGCATCAGCCGGCGGCCTTCATCCTGCGCCAGCACCTGATCCACCATCTGACTGACGGTCTGTGCCGCCAGCGTCACGTTATGATCCGGGCAGCGCGGTTCGCCAACGCGGGCAAACAGCAGACGCAGGTAGTCGTGGATTTCGGTAATGGTGCCGACCGTCGAACGCGGGTTGTGCGACGTGGATTTCTGCTCAATGGAAATGGCGGGCGACAGACCTTCAATATGGTCAACGTCCGGTTTCTCCATTAATGAAAGAAACTGGCGCGCATAGGCCGAAAGCGATTCAACATAGCGGCGCTGGCCTTCGGCATAGAGCGTGTCAAACGCCAGCGAAGACTTACCGGAACCTGACAGACCGGTAACCACAATGAGCTTATCGCGTGGGATGATCAGGTTGATATTCTTCAAATTATGGGTGCGAGCACCGCGGACTTCGATCTTATCCATTCACCTTTCCCGGATTGAGCATGGCCGATTGTGCCTTGGCAGCAGAATCGGCTGAAACGCATCATTATGGCACAAAAAATAAACTGAATAAATATCCAGTATTTTTGCTATCATGGCGGCTGCGAAAATCTGGAAGCACGCTCCAAAGTATCTATCTTAAAGAGGGACGTGTTAGAATTTGTCGTTTAGACTTACTGCATCAACTCATCGGGAGACAGCAACATGGCCAGTCGTGGCGTAAACAAAGTGATTCTTGTCGGGAATCTGGGTCAGGATCCGGAAGTGCGCTATATGCCAAATGGTGGCGCGGTAGCCAACATTACGCTGGCCACGTCAGAGAGCTGGCGCGATAAGCAAACCGGTGAAAACAAAGAGATCACAGAGTGGCACCGCGTGGTGCTGTTCGGCAAGCTGGCGGAAGTGGCCGGTGAGTATCTGCGCAAAGGTTCGCAGGTCTATATCGAAGGTCAGCTGCGTACCCGTAAGTGGCAGGACCAGAGCGGCCAGGACAAATACACCACTGAAGTGGTGGTTAACGTGGGCGGCACCATGCAGATGCTGGGTGGCCGTCAGCAGGGCGGTACCGGCGGTGGTGCACCGGCAGGTGGCCAGGGCGGCGGCAACAACAATGGCTGGGGCCAGCCACAGCAGCCGCAGGGCGGCAACCAGTTCAGCGGCGGCGCACAGCAGCGTCCGCAGCAGCAGAGCGCGCCGGCGAATAACGAACCACCCATGGACTTCGACGACGACATTCCGTTCTGATTATTCCCCGACGAATGGGTCTCAGCCCCCGCCCGTGCGGGGGTTTTTTATTGCCGCTTCTCCGGCAGGCAGGGGCTTAATGCGGTCGCCACGCCCGAAGTATCTCATCGCTGCTGTGAACCGCTACCGGGTTGCCCGGCATGATGAAATCGGCCCATATCTCGTTGTATTGTTGAATCTGCTGCTCGGCGCTCACCCAGGTGCGATCGGCAGTGGTGTGCGCATCGGCGGCAACGGTGATGTGATAGCCCAGGCTCACGCCGACTTTGATCGTGGTATCCACGCAGTAATCCGTGGCGCAGCCGCAGATCACAAAGCTGTCAATATCATGCTGCGTCAGCTGCGCGGCCAGATCGGTTTGCCAGAAGCTGTCGCACGCAGTTTTGGTAACGTAAAGCGCATGGGCGGGCTGTACCAGCTCGGGTACAACCTGCCACGCCTCTGTGCCAACCGTTAGCCCCGGCCCGGTATGCTGAATGAAAATCACCCGATCGGCGGCCGCGATCAGCTGGTTGATGCGCGCGCAGCGCCCGGCGCGGTCATAGCGTGGGGTCGCCAGCACGCCGTTTTGCATGTCAACGACGATCAATGTGCGTTGTGCCATCATCTTCTCCTCTCCTGATGAACGGTCAGTGTCGCCCCGCAAACCCGGGCAGGTAAAGCGATTCCGCTTTGCATTTTTCCCCCGCGCCGCGCATGCTTACTGACTCGTCTGACGTGGAGGTAAGCTGTGAACGTGGTGCCGGATGTTTTTCCCTGGGAGCAGGATCGCGCGCAGTTTCAGCACTGTGCTGAGCTGCCGGGCATTGAGCTTTATCAGGCGCACATCTCCCGCTATGCCTTCGAACCGCATACCCACGAAGCCTTTGGCATCGGCACCATTGAGGCCGGCGCACAGTGCTTCCGCTATCGCGGCACCCGCTACGTAGCGCCGCAGCATTCCCTGATCATGATGAACCCCGACGAGCTCCATACCGGCGAGTCCGCCTGTGAACAGGGCTGGCGCTACCGCATGATCTACATCGATCCGCAGCAGATGACGCGCTTAACCGGCGATCGTCACTGGTGGTTCAGTGACGCCCTGCGCACCGACGCGCAGCTGGCGCAGCCGATTTCTCTGGTGCTGGCCAAAATGTGGCAGGCGCAGAGTTCGCTGGAGCGACAAAGCCTGCTGCTGGAATTACTGGCGTTGCTGCGTCCGCTGGCCCATCAGGGCGGCGCGCGGCGGCAGGAGGGCGCGCACCGTTTTGATACGGTGAAGGCGTTTCTGCGTGAAAATCTGGCGGAACCGGTGCGGCTTGAGACGCTGGCGGCGCTGGCCGGGCTTTCTCCGTGGCATTTTCTGCGCAGCTTTAAACAGCACTTCCACGTCACGCCACATCAGATGCTGATGGCTTTCCGCTTATTCGATGCCAAGCAGCGACTGGCGCAGGGCGAAAGCGCAGCGTCGGTGGCTGCCGCCGTTGGCCTGAGCGATCAGGCGCACCTGACGCGGGCGTTTGCCCACCGCTATGGGATTACGCCGGGCCGCTTCCAGAAGCAGGTGCTGCCGGCGCGCTGACCGCAATCTGCTACAAGCTTTCTGCTGCGCCATCCGGCACACTGCCACGAAACAGCCATAAAGGAAGCTTTTCTATGTTTGCAGGAATTGTGTTTGCGCTGGCAGCGGGCATGATGTGGGGCATGATTTTTGTCGTGCCGCTGCTGATCCCCGAATACCCCGGTACGCTGCAATCCGCCGGCCGTTATCTGGCGTTTGGCGTGATCGTGTTACCGCTGGCGTGGCTCAGCCGCCGGCGACTGAAGCAGCTGGCGCGAAAAGACTGGATTGAAGCGGTTAAGCTGTCGCTGATCGGTAATCTGCTGTATTACGCCTGTCTGGCCAGCGCGATTCAGCGCACCGGCGCCCCCGTCTCCACCATGATCATCGGTACGCTGCCGGTGGTGATCACCGTTACCGCTAATCTCTGTTACGGCCATCTTGAAGGACGGCTGCCGTGGAAAAGGCTGACGCCGGCGCTGATTATCATCGCTGCCGGTCTGGTTTGCGTGAATGCGGCAGAACTGCGGGGGCAGCAGAGTGATTTCAGCCTGATGCGCTACCTCAGCGGGCTGGCGCTGGCGATCATGGCGGTGGCCTGCTGGACCTGGTATCCGCTACGCAATGCCCGCTGGCTGCGTCAGCACCCGCAGCATAAGCCGTCAAGCTGGGCCACCGCGCAGGGGCTGGTGACACTGCCGCTGGCGCTGGTGTTCTGCCTGCTGGTCTGTCTGCAGATTCACTGGCAGCAGCCCGCGTTTAGTTTGCCGTTCGGCCCACAGCCGCTGCGTTTTATCGTTCTGATGCTGGCGCTGGGATTACTCTGCTCCTGGCTGGCGGCGCTGTGCTGGAACGCCGCCAGTCAGCGGCTGCCGACCGTGGTCATGGGGCCGCTGATTGTGTTTGAGACGCTGGCCGGATTAATGTGGACCTTTATCTACCGCCAGAACTGGCCGCCCCTGCTCACCAGCCTGGGCATCGGCTGCCTGATTGTCGGCGTGATGTACGCTGTGCGTATCAAACCACAGCAGCTGGCGGTACTGGACTAAACGCAAATCCATGCGGCGGCTGTCCGGCAGCGGCCGCCATTTTCTCGCGCTTTTAAGAATTTGACCGGGTCTCTTTTCCCGCTGTATCGGGCGTACCGCGCCGCCATCCCCGCTGTTTATAACAAATGCCGGATTAACGAACCGGCTTTTAATTCCTTTTTTGCATAATTCCGCCGACAGGCAGCGTAAAGATTCGCGGCTAAGAAGCGCGAAAACGGATTAGCCCGAAGCTTAATGCTGCCTGAATAGCGAAAATATTCGGATTAACCCCAGGTTTAACGGATTGAAAAATCCTGTAACACGCGGTTTTTATTGGTTTATGGCACTGAAATCCTGCCTGGAAAAACCAATTAAGGGTGAAGCCTTTTGCCTGCCATTAAGAAAGATTCCCATTATGCTCCGCAAAAAAATATTAAACCGGGCAATGCATAAAAGCCGGGTGTTTCGCATCCGGTAAGGTTTTCAACCTTTATTGTTTAAAGGTGATGAAGTTTTCTGACAGGAAAATTCCTGGTGCTGAATGGATTAAACGAAGAAAGGATTAACGAATAATGATTTCTAAAGCGCAACGGACAGATCCACAGCAAAACAGAGGGAGTGTGCGCGCCGTTTTATCGCGTTGTTCATGATTGCTTAACAGAATGCGCTGCAGAATGAAGACAGGTTAAATAGTGATAAAGTAATAAACGAAGCGCCAATCTCACCGGAATGAGATTGGGCTGCGTCTAAAGGGCGTGCGGAGCGAGACTTTTGCTGGTGTGAATCGATTTTACCGCAAAAAAGGAAGCGATTCCGTGACAATATTCATCAGGAAAAAGTGGTGCGCAATGTTATGTGGCGAAAGCCGGATTAAATGATCTTCATCTCTTCTGGTAAGAACAAATCTCAGCATTAAGTCAAATAACATTGGTATCAAGGGCGTTAGCGATTATCTGAACCTGAAGGATAGTGGTAAACGCTGCGGCTGATATCCAGCAGGCGGCAGCTGCGACGGGTTCCGATGTCGAAGGTGGTTTGCAGGAAGTTAACCGCCTGACGCTTTTCATTCGTGGTAAAGAAGTTTTTCAGCACGCTTTGCAGCATCTCTTTGTCGGAGCTCAGGGTCTGAAGCTCACGCGTGAGATTCTGCAGTTTGTCTTCTAACTCTTTGATCCGACGGCCTTCCTCAGAGGAAAGTCCGGAAAACTTTTTCTTCCAGCTATAGAAGGTTGCCTCCGAAATGCCCAGCTCTTCACAAATCTCCCTGACTTTCACTCCCGTTTCAGAAGCTTTAATGGCATTTGTGATTTGCTCTTCGCTATATCGTGACTTTCTCATAAATGCTCTTACCTTTCTTATCAATTAATGGATGAGAATTACTGTATTAATATCTGGTACTGCAAAAACGGTATTAATGCAGTATTAAAGTGCGCGATTTGAATTGCGAGGGTTAAATTAAGATATTTGGAATAAATATCATCATGGGATAAATCTTATTTTATTCTGAATGCCATTGAACGCCTTCCTGGCTTTGGGTTTTTGCGATAAATTCATTCCATCCCAAATGCAGAAAAATACGACAATCATTGGAAATCCGGCATAGCCTGCTTGCTAAAATCACAGGATATGTCTGTAAACTTTTGTCCTGAATTCAGGTTGAAATCGTTTACATCCAGAGCACTTCGCGCCAGATTTAATCGGAATTTTCCTGAATGTTTTCGCTTAACCCTGATGTAAGTCTCATTTTTCGGACCAGCCTGGTCTGAAGTTATTAAATTTTGTCAGGCCCACTGTGCGCTTGTTAATTCACTTCATGGACGTTGTACCGAAAAGCAGTTGCTGTAAGTAATACTAAGGACCAGTCAATGAAATTGAGCGTAATGTCGAATGCCGCCTGGATGATGTCTGAGAAGATCGTCTCGGTTTTTGGCGTCATATTTGTGACCTCCTACGTGGCTAAAGCCTTTGGCCCAACTGTTTTTGGGCAAATGGCGTTTTCAACCTCGCTGTTCTCCATGGTGCAGACCGTGGCGATTTTTGGCACCGAAACCATTCTGTTTAAGCGCATCAGCAAAAGTGCACCCAAAGGACTGCGGCTGATGACCGTGGCGCGCACGCTGCGCATGGTACTGCTGCTGCTGACCTCCATCCCGGTATTGATTTGGGTCTGGTACAACATGCAGGAAAACTTCCTCGCGTTTGCGCTGGCCTCATTTATCTCGTCGGTATTCGTTACGCAGGACACGTTCAGCGTCTATAACAACGCCCGGCTGGCCTCACGGCTGAATACCGTGGCCAACTCGGCGGGGCTGCTGCTTGGCTTTGCCCTGAGCTTCACCATCGCCTGGCTGCACCTGAATCCGCTGTGGCTGACCGTGTCTATCGTGGTCGTGACGCTGGTGCCGTATGCCATCAAGCGTGCCAGGTTTTACCGGGAAAACCAGGATCTGGCCCCGCCGCAGGAGAAGCGCACGACCTATCTGCGCTACCTGATGTATGCCGGGTTGCCGCTGGCTATCTCCAGCATCTTTATCTCGGTACAGGTAAAAGCGGCGCAGATGTTCCTGGCCGGTATCGCATCCGCCCGCGATCTGGGGCTGTTTGCCGCCGCCAACACCATTTCGGCATCGTGGATTTTCATTCCGGTTGCCCTCATCACTTCCTGCTTCTCGGAGATTTTCCGCGAGCGCGGAGCGGCCGCCATCAAGCTGACTGCGCGGCTGAACGGTTATGTCATGGGAGTTTCATTGTTGTTGTTAGCGGTGATCGCCTTGTACGGCGAAAAAATCATCATCGCTTTATATGGTCACGAGTACACACAGTCCGGAAGTCTCATTACGTTACTGTCGTTAGCAACCTGCTTCTCGGCAATGGGAACCGTAGCTTATCGCTACATGGTGAAAGAGGGTGGCTTCAACTACCTGCTCAAAAAAATCATCTGTCTGATGGTGGTCAGCCTGCCGCTGTCTTACTGGCTGATTCAGGGCTACGGCATCATGGGTGCCGCCTGGAGCGTTTTCATCACTGAGCTGCTGTCCCTGACCGTAATGAATTACTTCTTTAAAAACGGCGTCATTCAAAAGATCCAGGTTTCCTCGCTCAACTACAAGACCTACAAATGAGGCCAGAAATGCTCAAATTTAAAGATGAACTCAGAAAAAGTGTGCAGTACTTCATCAAGAAGATGCCCTGGGCCTATCAGGATCGCATCTACTACTTTCACAAATTCCGCAAGTTGCCAAACCTGCGCGAGCCGAAAGTATTCAATGAGAAGGTGCTGTACCGCAAATTTGTCTACGGTGATTACCAGAACTACGGGCGCCTGTCAGACAAGTACTCCGTGCGCGAATACATCGCAGAGAAAGTGGGTAGTGAATACCTGATTCCTCTGGTGTACGAGACCAGCGATCCGCACTCGCTGCATACGCTCTCCAGCTGGAAGAACACGGTTATCAAACCCAATCACGGCTCCAACATGGTTGAGATCCTGCTGGAAGAGCCGGATGCGCTGAAAAAGCAGCAGATTATCAGCGATTGCCATCGCTGGCTGAAAACCGATTTTGCCAACGAGGCGCGGGAAATTCACTATCGCTACATCAAGCCGCGTATTCTGGTGGAGAAGTACATTGGTGACGGTAAAACCGCGCCGATTGACTACAAATTCCACATGTTCAACAAGCGAGATGGCAACTTTGAGTATGTGCTGCAGGTGATCTACAACCGCTGCAATCCGCTGCTGTCGATGAACTTCTACGTGAACAACCTCAAAGAGGCGTATCACAAAATTCGCGACACCGGGCTGGATGTCACGCCGATTCTGCCGCAGCTGGAGCACGCGCTGGCGCTCAGCAAGACGCTGGCGACGGATTTCGATTACGTGCGCGTTGACTGGTACATCGATGGCGAAAGCATCTACTTTGGCGAGCTGACGTTTACGCCTGGCGCCGGTCTGGTTACCGGACTGGATCGCGGATTAAATCAGATGATGGGTGATATGTGGATTCAGGATCGTCGCGGTACGCAGAGACCGGGCGTTGCGGTACCGGAAGTCAGCCTTCCCGCCGTATTGAAGAAAATTTGATCTCACACAGCAAAATAAAAAACCCCGCTTAGCGGGGTTTTTTATTGGCTGCAATCAGGGCATCGGCCAGTCAGCAGGTGCCTGGCTCATCGCCTCCACAAAGCTGGTTTTGGTGATTTCCATAAAATGGTTCACATTTTCCATGCTCAGCGAAATGCCCAGCAGGCCGGTGACAAACCAGCAGGACATACCAATCCCAATGCCGCCGCACAGCAGCGCCATGACCGGATGGCTCTTCTGGCGCAGCTTGATTTTCAGGGTGCTGGCGAAAAACATCATTACTGCGCTGAGCAGCTCCCAGCGCATCACAATGAGACTGGTGGTTAACGTAGCCATCTGCAACAAACCTCGTTCAATCAGTAATATCCCTGACATTCAATGGACATCACCGGCGGCAGAGAAGGAAGGTCAGGGGAAACCCTTCGGCCGTCTTAATACAGCGAAATGTGTGACTTTGGTCACATTATATCACTGGATTTGAAAATCTGAACAAAATTTATACCTGGTATGGCAGAGGTGAACGAAGCAGAGAAGGGGAAAGCGAAAGCGGGGAGCGCCCGTAGCGGGCGCAGAGGAGAATCAGCGCAGCGGGCAGCATTCACCGGTGGTGCGCTGCGCGAAGCTGGTCATCGTATCATTGCAATCAAAGTTAACCAGGCGCGGACGCTGCGCTATGGCCTGACGGCGCATGGCGTGACGATAGGCGGTTGGCGTCTGGGAAAACTGGCGGCGAAACACGCGCGAGAAGGTTTGCTGCGAGTCATAGCCGTACTGCATGGCAATATCAAACACCGGCCGCTGCGTCTGGCGCAGAGCTTCGGCAGCCAGCGTCAGGCGACGTTCGCGAATATAGCCACCCAGCGTTTGTTTCGTGACGGTACGGAACATACGCTGCAGGTGCCATTTTGAGTAACCCGATTTTGCCGCCACTTCATCAATCGACAGTGCTTTATCCAGATTCTGATCGATCCAGTTAGTCAGTGAATGAATGATTTCCTGTTGCATCATAGCCTCATCCTTCTGAAGGTTATCGCCTGGTGTAATTCGAAATTGTGTCGGGCTGGAGTATAATTCCTCAAGTTAACTTGAGGTAAAGGCCCGCAATGAAAAAAGAACGCAATTACCCGAAACCGGTGCTGACACCGGGCGAAGTGGCGAAGCGCAGCGGCGTGGCTGTCTCCGCACTGCACTTTTATGAAAGCAAAGGCTTAATATTCAGCACGCGCAATGGCGGTAACCAGCGCCGCTACAGCCGTGACGTCCTGCGCCGGGTGGCGATCATTAAAATTGCCCAGCGCATAGGCATTCCACTGGCGACGGTCAGTGACAGCCTGATGCATGTGCCGGCGAACAAGCGCATGTCGACGCAGGAGTGGGACGCGCTGACCCGGCACTGGCGTGAAGAGCTGGATAAACGTATCGAAACCCTTACCCGTCTGCGTAACGATCTGGATGGCTGCATCGGCTGCGGCTGCCTGTCGATGCGTGATTGTCCGCTGCGCAATCCCGGTGACCGACTGGCGCAGCAGGGGTCCGGTGCGGTGCTGCTCGATCCGGAGCAGGACGAGCAAAAACGCTGATCCGCTATACTTGGCAAAACCCCTGAGCTGCAAGGAACCGCGCATGATCACTGTTCATCATCTGGAAAATTCCCGTTCACACCGCGTGCTATGGCTGCTGGAAGAGCTGGCGGTGCCTTATCAACTTAAACGCTATCAGCGTGAAAATACCCTGCTGGCCCCGGAGGCGTTAAAGAAGGTGCATCCGCTGGGGAAATCGCCGGTGATCACAGACGGTAACCGCGTGGTGGCGGAATCCGGCGCCATTCTGGAATACCTGCAGCTGAAGTACGACAGCGAACAACTGCTGACGCTGCATGATGAAGACGAGCAGATACAGGCACGATACTGGCTGCATTACGCGGAGGGTTCGCTGATGCCGCTGCTGGTGATGAAGCTGGTATTTGCGCAGCTGAGCAAGAAGCCGGTGCCGTGGCTGCTGCGTCCGGTCGGCGCTGCCATGAGCAAAGGCATCCAGAAGGCGTGGCTGAATAAGCAGCTGGCGCTGCATGGCAGCGTGATCGAGCAGCATCTGAGCCAGCATCCCTTTTTTGCCGGTTCCCGCTTCAGCATTGCCGATGTACAGATGAGTTTTCCGCTGCTGGCGCTGCAGATGCGCGGCAGCCTGAGCGCCATGCCGGCAACCGCACGCTGGCTGGAGGAGATGCAGCAGCGTGCTGCGTGGCAGCGCGCCCTGCAACAGGGTGGGCCGATTCAGTTCAGCCAGTAACCGTTTCTTCTGCGGTGACCGGCCGGTATGCCAGCCGGTCACACGTGCTGCATAATCCGCTGCGTACCGGCTGGCACCCGCTGTATTCTCCCGTACGCCCGCGATTAAAGGTTGAAAACGCCGCCCCAAAGACCAGATAATCGTTTGCCTTTTTTCGCGTCCCCTTTTTGACGGGAATACGTGACCGCGTAATCGTTTGCCTGTGTGCTCTCTGAGCAACCCTCACCAGGAATCTGTGCAAACGGCGGTCGCGCGGCGACTTACATCTTAAAAAACGCAGAGGAAAAATTATGTCTGGCGAATCCCGCCCGGCCAGTGGAAAACTGGACGCCTGGTTCCGCATTTCAGCACGCGGCAGCAGCGTGCGTCAGGAAGTGCTGGCAGGTCTCACCACCTTTTTAGCGATGGTGTACTCCGTCATCGTGGTGCCTGGCATGCTGAGTAAAGCGGGCTTTTCACCTTCCGTGGTCTTTGTCTCAACCTGTCTGGTCGCCAGCTTTGGCTCTCTGCTGATGGGCTTGTGGGCCAATCTGCCGATGGCGATTGGCTGCGCTATCTCCCTGACCGCTTTTACCGCCTTCAGCCTGGTGCTGGGGCAGCATATCAGCGTGCCGGTTGCGCTGGGTGCCGTCTTTCTGATGGGGTTACTGTTTACCCTGATCTCCGTAACCGGCATTCGGGCCTGGATCTTACGCAACCTGCCCATGGGCGTTGCGCACGGCACCGGCGTGGGCATCGGCCTGTTTCTGCTGCTGATTGCCGCCGACGGGATTGGTCTGGTCGTGAAAAACCCGGCGCCCGGCCTGCCAGTGGCGCTGGGCCATTTTACCTCGTTCCCGGTGATGATGGCGCTGGTGGGGCTGGCGGCCATTTTTGGCCTTGAAAAGCGTCGCGTGCCCGGCGGCATTTTGCTGACCATCATTGCCATTTCGGTTATCGGTCTGATTTTTGATCCGGCGGTAAAATACCAGGGCCTGTTTGCCATTCCGAGCCTGAAAGATGCCAGCGGTCAGTCAGCCATGTTCAGCCTGGATATCATGGGCGCGCTGCAGCCGATGGTATTGCCGAGCGTGCTGGCGCTGGTGATGACAGCGGTGTTTGACGCCACCGGCACCATCCGCGCGGTAGCAGGGCAGGCAAACCTGCTGGATCATCAGGGGCAGATCCTCAACGGCGGTCGCGCGCTGACCAGCGATTCCCTCAGCAGCCTGTTCGCCGGACTGGTTGGCGCATCGCCGGCAGCGGTGTATATCGAATCCGCCGCTGGCACCGCTGCCGGTGGCAAAACCGGTCTGACCGCCATCGTGGTGGGCCTGCTGTTCCTGCTGATTCTGTTTATGTCCCCGCTGGCGTATCTGGTGCCGTCTTATGCCACGGCACCGGCGCTGATGTATGTGGGACTGCTGATGCTGAGCAACGTGGCGAAAATCGACTTTGATGATTTTGTTGATGCCATGGCGGGCCTGCTGACGGCGGTGTTCATTGTGCTCACCTGCAACATCGTCACCGGCATTATGCTGGGCTTTGCCTCGCTGGTGATTGGCCGCCTGGTTGCCGGTGAGTGGCGCAAGCTGAACGCCGGCACGGTTGTGATTGCGGTGGCGCTGGTGGCCTTCTATGCCGGTGGCTGGGCCATCTGACCCGGCGGATTCGTCCCTTTCTGAACCTGCGCCGCACATCGGGTTGCCCCGCAGTGCGGCGTTTTGTTTTACACTTTCCAGCGTAACAACTTCGCTTTAATCATTACGATTCGCCTAAGGAAAGCATGGAAATCTTCTTTACTATTCTCATTATGACGCTGGTGGTCTCGCTCTCCGGCGTTGCGGCGCGCATTCTGCCGTTCCAGATTCCGCTGCCGCTGGTCCAGATTGCGGCGGGGGCCCTGCTCGCGTGGCCCACATTCGGCCTGCACGTCGATTTTGATCCCGAACTGTTCCTGGTGCTGTTTATTCCGCCGCTGCTGTTTGCGGACGGCTGGAAAACCCCGATCAATGAGTTCCTCAGCCATGGACGGGAGATCCTCGGCCTGGCGCTGGTGCTGGTGCTGATTACCGTTGTGGGTATCGGCTACCTGATTTACTGGCTGGTGCCGGGCATTCCGCTGATTCCGGCCTTTGCGCTGGCGGCCGTGCTGTCGCCTACCGATGCGGTGGCGCTCTCCGGTATTGTCGGAGAAGGGCGCATCCCGAAAAAAATCATGTCGATACTGCAGGGCGAAGCGCTGATGAATGACGCCTCGGGCCTGGTGTCACTGAAGTTTGCCGTTGCGGTTGCAATGGGCACCATGGTGTTTACCTGGGGCGGGGCCAGCGTCGAATTCCTGAAAGTCGCGATCGGCGGCCTGGCAGCAGGGGTGGCGGTGTGCTGGCTGTATGGCCGTTCACTGCGTCTGCTGAGCCGCTGGAGCGGTGACGATCCGGCCACGCAAACCGTGCTGCTGCTGCTGCTGCCGTTCGCCTCTTACCTGATCGCCGAACATCTGGGCGTCTCCGGCATTCTGGCCGCGGTTGCCGCCGGCATGACCATCACCCGCTCCGGCATTATCCGCCGCGCGCCGCTGGCCATGCGCCTGCGTGCCAACAGCGTATGGCAGATGCTGGAGTTTGTGTTCAACGGCATGGTATTCCTGATGCTGGGCCTGCAGTTGCCGGAAATCCTCTCGACCTCGATTGCCCAGGCCAACGCCGATCCTAATGTCGATCTGTGGATGCTGTTCGCCGATGTCGCGCTGGTCTACGTTGCGCTGATGATCGTGCGCTTTGGCTGGCTGTGGATCATGAAACGCCTCAGCCTGCGCCTGCTGAAGAAGAAGCCGCTGGAGTTCTCCAGCTACTCGCTGCGTGAACTGCTGATTGCCTCCTTCGCCGGCGTGCGTGGGGCGATTACGCTGGCCGGTGTGCTGTCGATTCCCCTGTTCCTCAGCAGCGGTGAGCCCTTCCCGGCGCGCTACGAACTGGTGTTTATTGCGACCGGTGTGATTCTGTTCTCGCTGTTTGTGGGGGTGATTCTGCTGCCGATTCTGCTGCGCGGTATGGAAAGCCATGACAAAGCGGGCCACCGGCTGGAGATCCAGAACGCCCGGGCGGCAATGGCGGGTGTCGCGATCGAAAGCCTGCACAAGATGGAGCAGCGGCTGGAAAATGACACCGAAGAGAATATCGATCCGGAGCTGCTGAAAGAAGTCAGCCTGCGCGTGATTGGCAATCTGCGTCGCCGGGTCGACGGGAAAGATGACGTGGAGCAGGCGCTGTTTGCAGAAAATCTTGAGCGGCGCTTCCGTCTGACCGCGCTGCGCGCCGAGCGTGCCGAGGTTTATCATCTGCGCGCCACGCAGGAGATTTCCAACGAAACCATGCAAAAACTGCTGCGCGATCTCGATCTGCTGGAAGCACTGCTGATCGAAAAAGAGGCCTAGTCGCAAGCGCGGCGCGGCAGCAGCGGCGGGCGTGGCATATCAGCGATGCCCGCCGCTGCTTATTCCGCCGTCGCCCTCCCGTTTAGCGCGGCTCCGGCCAGTATTCCCGGCAGCAGGCAATCCACGCCCTGGCGCTGCGCGACAGATAGTGGCCTTCGCGCCAGATCAGGCCCAGCCGCCACTGCAACGCTGATTCCAGCGGCAGCCAGTACAGCGACTGCTGATCGAGCCGCTGGCAGATCGGCTCCGGCAGGATCGCCAGCCCCATGTCGGCCTGAACCATCGCCGCCAGAAAATCCCACTGTGCGCTGCGCACCGCGATATCCGGCACCAGTCCCTGACGCTGAAACGCCTTCATCAGCTGCCGGTTCAGCGAAAACGCCTCATTGAGAATCAGCAGCGGATGCTGCGCCAGCGCTTCCAGCGTCAGACTGCGGCGTGCCAGCCACTGTGGCTGACGTGGCACCAGCACGCAGAGCGGGTGGCGCATCAGTTCCAGCGTGTCCAGCGGCACATCCGGCTCAAGCGGCAGGGCGGTAATGGCAATATCCAGTTCGCCATTGAGTACCGCCTGCTGCACCGTCAGCCCGCCAAACTCCGCAATATTTAACTGCACACCCGGGTAGCGCCGGCGAAACGCGGAGATTGGCCCGGTGATCTGCATACCGACCATGGGCGGAATGCCCAGCCGCAGCTCACCGGTTTTCAACTGGGTAATGTCACTGAGCTGCGTTTCCAGCTGCTGAAACTCCTGCAAAATCGCCAGCCCGCGCTGATACACCGCCTGGCCGCTGTCGGTCAGATGCAGCCTGCGCCCTTCACGCAATAACAGTGAACAGCCAAGCTCCGCCTCCAGCTGACGCACCATTTTGCTGATGGTAGGCTGCGTCACGCAGAGCTTTTCGGCCGCCCGGGTAAAACTCTGCTGCCGCACCACCTCGGTAAAATAACGCAGGGCACGAACGTCCATAACTATTCCTTTCTGGCATGATTTGAATAATTTTAATTCATTTCTTTCACGCTTTGCGGCGGATTTATACTGACGTCCTGATTTCAGTAAGGGAGATATTACATGGCGCTTGTCGTCAGGGCGCACGCAACGCAGCTGTTCCGGCGCGTCTGCGTGCCGTTGCAGCTGCTGTTGTACATCGGCCTGTTTATCGCCAGCGACCGGCTGGTGAGCTGGCTGCATCTGCCGCTGCCGGCTAACGTAGTGGGCATGGTGCTGCTGCTGGCGCTCATCGTGACGCGCATTGTGCCGCTGCGCTGGGTGAAAGCCGGTGCCAGCTGGCTGCTGGCGGAGATGCTGCTGTTTTTTATTCCGGCCGTGGTCGCCGTGGTCAACTACAGCGATTTGCTGCGCAGCGAAGGCTGGCGCATCTGCCTGGTGATTGCCCTCAGCACGCTGCTGGTGCTGGCCGCCACGTCGCTGGTGGTGGATCGCCTCTACCGTTATGAACTGGCACGCGCCGCGCGCAGGCAGTTAACCCATGACTGATTTTGTTATCAGCCTGCTGTGTCTGGCGATCACGCTGCTGGTTTACTTCCTGAATAAACGCCTGTACCGGCGCTGGCGCACGCTGTTGCTGATGCCGCTGGTGATGACGCCGCTGGTGCTGGTGGCGCTGCTGCTCGTTACCCGTGTCAGCTGGCAGGATTATATTGCCGGGAGTCACTGGCTGATCTGGCTGCTCGGCCCGGCGACGCTGGCTTTTGCCGTGCCGGTCTATGAAAACCTGGCGCTAATCAGACGCCACTGGCTGTCACTCAGTGCTGGCGTACTTACCGCAACCTGCGTGGCGGTGTGCAGCTCGGTCTGGCTGGCCCGCCTGCTGACGCTGCCGGAAAGCATCCAGCGCAGCCTGGCGGTGCGGTCCATTACCACACCGTTTGCGCTGGCGGCGGCACAGCCGATGGGCGGTCAGCCTGATTTGGTTGCGCTGTTTGTGGTGATCACCGGCGTATTTGGGATGGCGGTCGGTGACGCGCTGTTTCTGCGCATTGCCATTAAACAGGGAGTCGCTAAAGGTGCCGGACTGGGTGCGGCTTCGCACGGGGCCGGTACAGCGCGCGCCTATCAGCTGGGCCAGCAGGAAGGCGTAGTTTCCAGCCTGGTGATGATGCTTTCCGGCGTGGTCACAGTGATCCTTGCCCCGCTGCTCAGCCATCTGCTCTGGACGGCCTGATCGCGCCGTCCACCCTGTTTTACGTAAATGTTTCCAAAAAAAGTTGTGTCCCGCCGCTGTGCTGTTTACCCTTTGCGCCGAATTGATGGTCCTTCATGGAGTGGATTAGTATGTTTAAGCAACTTGTTACCGGAAGCGTTTTAGGCCTGGCCCTGCTCAGCAGCGGCGCGCAGGCAATTGAGGGCAGTGTTGACGTGGGTGAGCACAGCACCAACCTGAACCTTGGCCTCGGCACCACTTCTCCGGGCCTGTTCCTGAAAGGCAACTGGCTGCGCAGCGATCACGACGGCAGCACCTATGGTGTGGGTCTGGGTTACAACATTGATGTGGGCGATCTGCGCGTGGCACCGACCGCGAAAGCGCTGTTTACCCATCCGGAAGATGGCCGTGACGGCTTTACGATGGCGGTGGGCGCGGGCGCGCAGTACACCTTTAACAGCATGTGGGGCCTGTACGGTGAATATTACTATGCACCGGAAGCGTTTTCTGATCGCCTCGACAGCTACCAGGAAGCCGCTGGCGGCCTGAGCTTCACGCCGGTTTCTCTGCTGAACCTGCGCGTCGGTTATCAGTACATTGAGCTGAATAACAAAGGCAGCCGTAAAGATAACGTGCTGGTAGATGGTCCGTACGTCGGTGCATCACTGCGTTTCTGACCGGTCAGCCAGGTGCGCACGCCGCGCACCTGGTTATTGCGCTTAGTGCGCTTTCCCCTGTGAAATGCCCACCCCGGTCTGCGAACGGATAAACTGTCCGCGGAACCTTGCCCGCTCCAGCGCACCCTGCGCGGAGTGATCTGTCACTGAGAACAGCCAGGTCCCGGCAAACGCCACCAGAATTGAGAACAGCGCCGGGTATTCATACGGATAAACCGGCGTGGCGTGCCCAAGCACCTGTACCCAGATTGTCGGACCGAGAATCATCAGCACCACTGCCGTCAGCAGACCCAGCCAGCCGCCCACCATCGCACCGCGCGTGGTTAGCTTCGACCAGTACATCGACAGCAGAATGATCGGGAAGTTACAGCTGGCCGCAATCGAGAACGCCAGACCGACCATGAACGCAATGTTCTGCTTCTCAAACAGAATCCCCAGCGCAATCGCCACCACGCCGAGCACCAGCACGGTGATTTTCGACACGCGCAGCTCTTCACGTTCGGTGGCCTGGCCCTTGCGGATGACACTGGCGTACAGGTCATGCGACACCGCCGATGCACCGGCCAGCGTCAGGCCCGCCACCACCGCGAGGATCGTCGCGAAGGCCACGGCAGAAATGAAGCCGAGGAACAGGCTGCCGCCAACCGCATTCGCCAGGTGCACCGCCGCCATATTGGTGCCGCCAATCAGCGCGCCGCTGGCGTCTTTAAACAGCGGATTGGCCCCGACCAGCAGGATCGCGCCGAAGCCGATAATGAAGGTGAGGAAATAGAAGTAGCCCATAAAGCCGGTGGCCCAGAACACGCTTTTACGCGCCTCACGCGCATCGGCGACGGTAAAGAAACGCATCAGGATATGCGGCAAGCCGGCCGTGCCGAACATCAGCCCCAGGCCAAGCGACAGCGCAGAAACCGGATCTTTTACCAGCCCGCCAGGCTGCATGATCGCAGCGCCTTTCGGATGCACCGCCATGGCCTGGGTAAACAGCGTATTGAAGCTGAAACCGGTGGCTTTCATCACCATAATCGCCATAAAGCTGGCACCAAACAGCAGCAGCACGGCTTTAATGATCTGTACCCAGGTGGTGGCGAGCATGCCGCCAAACAGCACATACAGCACCATCAGAATCCCCACCAGCACCACGGCAATGTGGTAATCAAGCCCGAACAGCAGCTGGATCAGTTTGCCTGCGCCCACCATCTGCGCAATCAGATAGAGCGCGACAACCACCAGCGAACCGCAGGCCGAGAGCGTGCGGATCGGCTTCTGCTGCAGGCGATAGGACGCCACGTCGGCGAAGGTATAGCGTCCAAGGTTACGCAGCCGCTCAGCGATCAGGAACAGAATCATCGGCCAGCCAACCAGGAAGCCGAGAGAGTAAATCAGGCCATCGTAACCCGAGGTGTATACCAGCGCGGAGATGCCGAGAAACGAGGCGGCGGACATAAAGTCGCCGGCCATCGCCAGCCCGTTCTGAAAACCGGTAATGTTGCCGCCCGCCGTGTAGTAATCGCTGCGGGAACGGGTGCGCTTCGAGGCCCAGTACGTAATGCCCAGCGTCGCGGCGACAAACACCACAAACATCAGGATCGCTTCGTAATTGGTGGCCTGTTTCTGTACCGCGCCGGTAATGGCGTCGGCAGCGAAAGCGCCCGCCGGGGCCAGCGCCAAGAGAGCAGAGAGGAGGCGCTTCATGATTTCACCTCGCTGACAATCTGCCGGGTCAGGCGGTCAAACTCACCGTTGGCGCGCCACACGTAAATGCCGGTCAGCACAAAGGAGACCACAATCAGCCCGACGCCAATCGGGATACCGCGCGTCACGCTGGTGCCGGCATGCAGCGGCGTACCGAGCCAGCCGGGCGCGAACGCGATCAGCAGAATAAAGCCCACGTACAGCACCAGCATAATCAGGCTGAGCAGCAGGGCGAAGGCCTGGCGCTTGTGCACCAGTTCCTGAAAGCGTGGATTATTTTCGATTTGTTGCCAGACAGCTTCCTGTTGGTTCAGGGCTTCGTTCATCACAGTTTCTCCAGAGGCAAAGCAGACAGAAATCTCACAAATGTGTGATTTAACCGGGTAAATCTTCTGGTTATATAGGGTGTGCGATGGTGAAAAGCATACGGCGTAAGGTGGGGGTGACGGAGAGCTGCCTGCCGGGGACAGGCTGATGCTCTCCGTCGGGTGAATGCCGGTTTATGGCATGGTGATCGACTGTTTCTCCTCCAGCAGTTTTTCGACCACGCCTGGATCGGCCAGCGTTGAGGTATCGCCAAAGTTGCTGGTGTCGCCCGCTGCGATCTTGCGCAGAATGCGACGCATGATCTTACCGGAGCGGGTTTTCGGCAGGGAATCGGTCCAGTGCAGCACATCCGGCGTGGCAATCGGGCCAATCTCTTTACGCACCCAGTTACGCACTTCGGTGTACAGTTCCGGCGACGGTTCTTCACCGTGGTTCAGTGTGATATAGGCATAAATCGCCTGGCCTTTGATGCTGTGCGGAATCCCCACCACGGCGGCTTCGGCAATCTTCGGATGCGAAACCAGCGCGGATTCAATCTCCGCGGTGCCAAGGCGGTGACCGGAGACGTTCAGCACATCATCCACGCGACCGGTGATCCAGTAGTAACCTTCTTCATCACGACGCGCGCCATCGCCGCTGAAGTAGCGGTTTTTGAAGGTGGAAAAATAGGTTTGCTCAAAACGGTCGTGATCGCCAAACAGCGTGCGCGCCTGGCCCGGCCAGGAGTCGACAATCACCAGATTACCCTCGGTGGCACCGTCCAGCGTATTGCCTTCGTTATCCACCAGCGCAGGCTGCACGCCAAAGAAAGGTTTCGTCGCGGAGCCCGCTTTCAGCTCGGTGGCACCCGGCAGCGGGGTGATCATAAAGCCGCCGGTTTCGGTCTGCCACCAGGTATCGACAATCGGACAGCGGCTGTCACCAATTTTTTTGTAATACCACTCCCAGGCTTCCGGGTTAATGGGTTCGCCCACTGAGCCCATGATGCGCAGGCTGCTGCGATCGGTACCGGCTATCGCTTTGTCGCCTTCTGCCATCAGGGCGCGAATCGCCGTTGGCGCGGTGTACAGCAGCGTGACCTTATGTTTATCCACCACTTCAGCCATGCGGCTGGGCTGAGGCCAGTTTGGCACGCCTTCAAACATCAGGGTGGTGGCGCCGCAGGCCAGCGGACCATAAATCAGGTAGCTGTGACCGGTGATCCAGCCGACATCGGCGGTGCACCAGTAAATGTCATCCGGATGATAATCAAACACATATTTGAAGGTGGTTGCCGCATATACCAGATAGCCGCCGGTGGTATGCAGCACGCCTTTCGGCTTGCCGGTGGATCCCGAGGTGTAAAGGATAAACAGCGGATGTTCTGCTTCCACCGCCACCGGTTCGTGCTGATCGCTGGCGCCGGCCATCAGCTCGTGCCACCACAGATCGCGGCCTTCGCGCCAGCCGGTGTCTTTACCCGTGCGGCGGAACACCACAACATTTTTCACGCTGCTGACGCCCGGATTATCCAGCGCGTCATCGACATTTTTCTTCAGCGGGATGGCGCGACCGGCGCGTACCCCTTCGTCAGCGGTAATGACCAGACGAGCACTGGAATCGATGACGCGGCCGGCGACCGCTTCCGGTGAGAAACCACCGAAAATCACGGAGTGCACGGCACCAATGCGCGCGCAGGCCAGCATGGCGACAGCGGCTTCCGGTACCATCGGCATGTAGATTGCCACAACATCGCCTTTCTTCACGCCAAGGCCGGTCAGCACATTGGCAAAGCGGCAGACGTCAGCATGCAGCTCCCGGAAGGTCAGGGTCTTACTCTGGCTGGCGTCGTCGCCTTCCCAGATGATCGCCGGATGATCGCCACGGGTTTGCAGATGGCGATCGAGGCAGTTGGCGGCCAGATTCAGCGCGCCATCTTCATACCAGCGAATAGCAATATTGCCCGGCGCGAACGAGGTATTTTTCACTTTGCTGTAGGGTTTGATCCAGTCGAGGATTTTCCCCTGTTCGCCCCAGAAAGATTCGGGATCGTCAACCGACTGTTGATACAGCGCCGCATACTGATCGGCATTAATCAGGGCATTCGCGGCGATGGCCGCAGGAACGGGATGCTTGTGTATTTGGCTCATGGCTGACCTCCTTGAAGCTGTTAATCATATGTCAATCAAAGGTTAATTGAAGCGCGTGCCGGGGCTTTGTTTCTGTTTTGCAGTCTGGATCACGACCTGGAATTCAGGCGAAAAACCGCGTTTTTTGCCTGCGTAAACAGGAAAAACCGGCGGGGTAAACCGCCACGGGAACGCCGTATCTGGCCGGTTGCCTGGTTAAATTAGCAGCAAACGCGCCGCGCAGCATCCAGGCAATATTGAATAGCTATGCGGAAAATTATTGAATTAACACTTTTCATAACAGCGGGTTATGGCTTTCGGGACGTAACAGCATTTTATGCTGCCGGGCTGTGCAGGATTTAAGCTATCGCCCCGGGGGTTGCATTTACCGCAGTGAAAATGGTACTTATCTCGCCCCTGTTCAGCAGGTACAACTCAGGCAGCATCATCACGCGGGCACGATATGCCAGCACGGCGGTACCGATGCAGTCTTATATAACCCTCTATTTTACCGGGCTTTTGCTCACTTCCCTGTGTGTCATTTCTTCTGCACCTTCGCAGCAGAGCAAAGGGGTTTTTGACTTAGGAAATAAAGCGTTATGAAAGGTTTTAAACTCACCCTGGCCTGGCAGATTTTGATTGCCCTGATTCTCGGCATTGTTGTCGGAACCGTGCTGCATAATCAGCCAGACAATCGTGAATGGTTAATCACTAACATTCTTACCCCGGCAGGCGATATCTTCATTCATCTGATCAAGATGATTGTGGTGCCGATTGTTATTTCCTCACTGATTGTCGGCATTGCAGGCGTCGGGGATGCGAAAAAGCTGGGTCGGATTGGTGTGAAAACCATTATCTATTTTGAAGTGATCACCACCATTGCCATTGTGGTCGGCATCACGCTGGCCAACGTATTCCAACCCGGCAGCGGCATTGATATGTCAACGCTGGCAACGGTGGACATCTCTAAATACGAAGCCACAACGGAAGCTGTGCAGGGGGCGCCACATGGTCTGGTGACCACCATTCTGTCGCTGATTCCGCAGAATATCTTCGCCTCGCTGGTGAAGGGAGACATGCTGCCGATTATCTTTTTCTCGGTGCTGTTTGGCATGGGGCTGTCGGCGCTGCCGTCTGAGCACCGCGATCCACTGGTCACGGTATTCCGTTCCATTTCCGAAACCATGTTTAAAGTGACGCACATGATCATGCGTTATGCACCGGTAGGGGTGTTTGCGCTAATCGCCGTCACCATCGCTAACTTCGGTTTTGCCTCGCTTTACCCGCTGGCGAAGCTGGTACTGCTGGTATATGCGGCCATTCTGTTCTTTGCGTTTGTGGTACTGGGCGCGGTGGCGCGCTTCTGCAAGCTGCGCATCACTACGCTGATGCGTATTCTGAAAGATGAGCTGATTCTGGCGTACTCGACCTCCAGCTCAGAGACCGTACTGCCACGTATTATGCAGAAGATGGAAGCCTACGGTGCGCCAAAAGCCATTACCAGCTTTGTGGTGCCAACCGGCTACTCCTTCAATCTGGATGGCTCCACGCTGTATCAGAGTATTGCGGCGATCTTTATTGCGCAGCTGTACGGTATCGATCTGTCGCTGACGGATGAAATCATTCTGGTACTGACGCTGATGGTGACGTCGAAAGGGATTGCCGGCGTGCCGGGCGTGTCTTTCGTGGTGCTGCTGGCCACCCTGGGCAGCGTGGGCATTCCGCTGGAAGGCCTGGCCTTTATTGCCGGTGTCGACCGCATCATGGATATGGCGCGTACCGCACTGAACGTCATTGGTAACGCGCTGGCGGTACTGGTGATCTCGCGCTGGGAAAACCAGTTTGATGCCCGCCAGGCGGAAGCCTACGAGCTGCAGCTGCGCGCGCAAAACGCCGGATAACCGTTCCCGCTCACTCCGCGTCATCACCGCAGTAAACCCGCCAGCCGGCGGGTTTTTTTATCTGCGGACAGGTCTGGCATGGAGAGGTTTTGTCTGGCGGCTTTTATTGGCGGATATTGCACAGGATTGCGTCAGAATGCAGGATTGAAACCTTTGTTCTCCGTCGTTTCGCTTTCCACTGAGGGTTTAACCACAACAGACACAATGAGCGTGGCGGGGTCTTTAAACGTGGCTACCGACAGCGATACTTCCGGCGCTGCGCTTGTCCAGCATGTGGCCTGGATATCACAGAGCGCTGATTTTTTATATCCCTGCTTCTCAAGGTAAGCCTCGATCTGGCTTTTATCGGTTGAACCCTGAAATTGCAGTTCGTATATCCGCTCGCCGGGCCCTCCAACGTTGGTATAACGGAATGTATAATCGTTCGTGATGCGCGGCAGGTTTTTCAGGATTTCCGGCGTATAAAACGCGTACGCCCGCTTATCCTTCTCTGTATATCTGGCGCTTTCTGCGAAGTTCATTGTGGCATAAGGCCAAACCCCGATTAAACCGGCAGCCAGCAGCGTTGATGCGATTAAGAATAATTTGTACCGCGTCTTCACAACATTATTTTCCGATCAAATCGTATGAAATTACCGTCAGCCGTTGCAATACCCACATTGCCTGATTTCCAGTCGCGATAGGGAGAGATAGTCTTCATGAAGCCGGGTAAATGTCCAGTATAGGGCTTAGCATCAGGAAATCGATCGGGATCCGGAAACAGGAGAGGCTTAAAGTTTTTGTTTTTCCAGCGACCGATTGCGCCATAGTGGTCCCAACGTTTTAACGCTTCTTTCTTACTCACAGGCTTCAGCAGTGGGAAAGGATTCATACATGACATCACGCGATAAAAACCTAACAGGTCAGAGACGAGATCCTCGCCGCTAAAACCACTATCCGTGATCGCACTAGTGGGAAATGCCCCCTGAAACCGTTCAAATTTTTCGGCGAGTGTCAGCATCATGGCCAGCGCTATAGATTGACGTTCAAAGTAAGAGCGCCCTTTTCTGATTCGCCAGCGAATGAATTTGCCGAGGCGTAAACCTGTTTTTCCATCGGCCATAGATTGTGAATAAGTAATATCATACGTCGATTCACCTGACGCTTCACCCGCGTTTATATTTTGCCATAGCCGGAGAATATCATCGCCCCGCGCGTGGCCGAGGTCTATCCAGCCCAGTACTTCAGTATAAATCAGGCCAGTGCGTAATCCTGCGGCACGGCTTCCTTCAACAATGTCGCTGCGTTTACTCATGCCTGCTCCTTTCCTGTCAGGACATCCTTAATCCGGATACCGCGCTTTTGCGCTGGCACAAAAAGGGATATTCATTTGTTCTGTTTTCTGGCATTCCGTCGATAAGTCTTGTCTCAAGGCAGAAAATCATTTGCTATCAGAAAGGAGGGCGCGTAATGCACTTTAGTGCGGAGAGTGTGTATGCCTTTCGGGTGCCATCCATCGCGGCACAAGGGGTGACCGGCCTGCGATCATGCCTCTGTGCTCCGGGTATTTTCCGCACACTGTGCATAAATGCTCAGGGACAACTCCCCGATGCCAGCTTAAATTTCCTCCATTAACCGAACGGCCGTTTCCTGTCCTTTACCGCAAAACACAAAAAATCCTGCCGCTGCCCGACGAATTAACAATTCTTTGTGATATATATTTTCCAGAATAAATTATTCGTTTTGTCGGAGTGAAAATGAAAATTGATCTGAGCCAGATGATCACCGAAGGCCGCAATCCGGCCAGCCAGAACATTGACGAGCTGTCCACAGAGGCGATGCTGCGCGTCATCAATGAGGAAGATAAAAAAGTGGCACTGGCGGTAGAAGCCATCGTGCCGCAGATAGCGCAGGTGGTGGATGCCATCACCCGTGCCTTCCGTCGCGGCGGACGGCTAATCTACTGCGGGGCCGGCACCTCGGGCCGTCTGGGGATCCTTGATGCCAGCGAGTGTCCGCCCACGTTTGGTACGCCGCGCAGTCAGGTGGTGGGACTGATTGCTGGCGGTCACACGGCCATCCTGCAGGCGGTTGAAAATGCCGAGGATAACCGTGAGCAGGGCGCGCAGGATGTCAAAGCCATCGGCTTATCCGCTGACGATGTGCTGGTCGGCATCGCGGCCAGCGGTCGCACCCCTTATGTACTGGGCGCGCTGGCCTATGCAAAACAGCAGGGCGCCTTTACCGCTGCGCTGAGCTGTAACCCGGACAGTCCGATGTCACAGGCGGCCGACATTGCGCTGACGCCGGTGGTAGGGCCGGAAGTGGTCACCGGCTCCTCGCGGATGAAAGCCGGCACGGCACAGAAGCTGGTGCTGAATATGCTGACCACCGGCGCGATGATCCGCAGCGGTAAGGTGTATGGCAATCTGATGGTGGACGTGGAAGCCACTAACCAGAAACTGGTTCAGCGGCAAATCAATATCGTCCGGCAGGCGACCGACTGCGATGAGGAGAGGGCGCAGCAGGCGCTGGCAGCGTGCGGCGGCCACTGCAAAACCGCCATTGTGATGGTGCTGGCAAATCTGGATGCAGAACAGGCCAGCGCGCTGCTCAGCCACAGCCAGGGCTTTATCCGGCAGGCGCTGCAGGCAGCAGGAGCACACTAATGGCTGACCTCACCGAAAGCGACGTGCAGGCGATCCTGCAGGCGGTGGGCGGCGCGGCTAACGTGCAGCACTGTGGCCACTGCATGACGCGGCTGCGTCTGACGCTGGCCGATGCGGGGCGGGTTGATCAGGCGCGCCTGAAAACGCTGCCGGGCGTGCTGGGCGTCATCAATCACGACGAACAGCTGCAGATTGTGCTGGGTCCTGGCAAAGCACAGACCGCCGCAGTACAGCTGCAGGCGCAGCTGTCGCAGGCAGAGGCACCGCCCGCGCAGGATCTGCAGCACATCGCCCGCGCGCAGAAACAGCAGCTGAAAGCCAGACAGACCAGCGCGCTGCATCGCTTTCTGGCCTGCTTTGCCACGATCTTTACCCCGCTGATTCCCGGCTTCATTGGTGCGGGCCTGCTGCTGGGGTTCGCCACGCTGCTGGAGCAGGTTTTCCACCTGACGCAACCTGGCAACCACCCGCACTGGCTGCAGGACGCCGTGGCCTATATGAAAGTCTTCGGCAAAGGGCTCTTTACCTTTCTGAGTATCCTGATTGGCTACAATGCGCAAAAGGCGTTTGGCGGCACGGGGGTGAATGGTGCCATCATCGCCTCGCTGTTTATTCTGGGTTATACGCCGCATGCCACCGTGGGGTATTACAGCGGAATGAGCGATTTTTTCGGACTGACGATTGACCCGCGCGGCAATATTATCGGCGTGCTGCTGGCCGCGCTGTTCGGCGCCTGGCTGGAGAAACAGCTGCGTAAAATCATTCCTGATAATCTGGATATGATTCTCACCTCGCTGCTGACGCTGATGATTACCGGAGCGGTGACCTTTCTCGTCATCATGCCGCTGGGTGGTGAACTGTTCAAAGCCATGTCGTGGCTGTTCATTCATCTGAACAATAATCCGTTTGGCTGCGCCCTGCTGGCCGGGCTGTTTTTAATTGCGGTGATGCTGGGTATCCATCAGGGCTTTATTCCGGTCTATTTCGCGCTGATGGAAACGCAGGGCTTTAACTCCCTGTTCCCGATTCTGGCCATGGCCGGTGCGGGACAGGTCGGGGCAGCGCTGGCGCTGTGGTGCAAAGCGGATAAGCATTCGCTGCTGCGCACGCAGATCAAAGGGGCTATTGTGCCGGGCCTGCTGGGCGTGGGCGAACCGCTGATTTATGGCGTGACGCTGCCGCGTCTCAAACCGTTCATTACTGCCTGCCTGGGCGGCGCGCTGGGAGGGTTCTTCATCGGTCTGGTGGCGTGGCTGGGTCTGCCGGTCGGCATGAATACCGTCTTTGGCCCATCCGGGCTGGTCACGCTACCGCTGATGACCTCATCACAGGGTATTTTTGCCGGCATGGCGGTGTATCTGGCCGGGCTGATCGTGGCGTGGAGCGGCGGCTTTATCTTCACCTGGTGGGGCGGCACCCGAAACGTGGATCTAAGCTGATTTCCCGACTTATCTGCCCCTCTCACATCAGGCCGCCGTCAGGCGGCCTGCGCACATTGCTGCCAGCCATACTGCACAATTGATAATCAATTGCCACTGGCGGCAAACCTCGCCGTGATGGCCGCATCCGGCTTTATTCAGATCGAAAATTAAATGCCCGTACTAAAGTCAGGGCATTAGCCTGCCGAAAAGATAAAAAACCATTACTGATTTTACTCTCAGCCTGCGTTTTGCAAGGACTCACACATGCGTAACAACCAGCCCATCACCCAGCGCGAATTTGATTTCGACGATCGCGCAACGCTGATGTCCACCACCGATCTCAACAGCCATATCACCTATGCTAACGACGCCTTTATCCAGGTCAGCGGGTTCAGTCCCGACGAGGTAAACGGGCAGCCGCACAATATGGTGCGCCATCCGGATATGCCCGCGGAAGCCTTCGCCGATATGTGGCACACCCTGAAGCAGGGCGAACCCTGGACCGCGCTGGTAAAAAACCGCCGCAAGAATGGCGATCACTACTGGGTGCGCGCCAATGCCATTCCGGTGGTACGTGAGGGCAGCGTGCAGGGGTACATGTCGGTGCGCACCAAACCTTCCGCTGAGGAGGTCCGTCAGGCAGAAGCGCTCTACCGCGATTTCCGCGAAGGGCGCGCGCGCGGACGTCGTTTTCACAAAGGACTGATTGTCGGTACCGGCTGGCGGCGTGCAACGTCCCTGCTGAAAACGCTGCCGCTGCGCTGGCGCATTCGTTCCACGCTGTTTGCGCTGCTGCCGCTTTCGCTGCTCAGCGTCTGGCTGCTGGGTATGGCCCCGATGGCGCTGGGCGGTTTCGCCGGCGGTATGGCACTGCTGCTGCTGCTGGCCACGCTGTGGCTGGAGCAGCAAATTTCGCGGCCCGTGGAGCGCATGTGCCGTCAGGCGCTGAGCGTGGCGAGCGGTGCCAGCCATAAAGTGGATCAGATTGATCGCGTCGATGAGATTGGCGTCACGCTGCGCGCTATCGGCCAGCTGGGGCTGATGTTCCGCTGGCTGGTGGATGATGTCAGCGGCCAGGCCATCAACGTGCTGAGCGCCAGCGACGCCATCAAACGCAGCAATGACGAACTGAGCCGCCGCACTGAACAGGCGGCGGCAAACGTGCAGCAAACCGCAGCGACCATGAACGAAATGACCGCCACGGTGAAGAGCAACACCGAGACCGCCGGCGAGGTAAACAGCCTCTCTTCCGGCACCAGCAGCGCCGCCATTAAAGGCGGAGAAGTGATGCAGGAGATGGTTGGCATGATGGCCGAAATTGCCGAAAGTTCCCGGCGTATCGCCAGCATTACCAGCGTGATTGATGGCATTGCTTTCCAGACCAATATCCTGGCGCTGAATGCGGCAGTGGAGGCGGCACGCGCTGGCGAACAGGGCAAAGGGTTTGCGGTGGTGGCCGGCGAGGTGCGTAATCTGGCCCAGCGCAGCGCCAAAGCCGCCAGTGAGATCAAAATGCTGGTGGAAACCAGCGCCAGCCGCGTGCAGTCAGGCAGCGATCACGCCGATGCGGCCGGACGCACCATGCAGGGTATTGTCAGTCAGGTGCAGAACGTCAGCGATCTGATCGCGCAAATCAGCGCGGCCACCGCGGAACAATCCATTGCGCTGAGTGAAATCAGCACCGCCGTGGAAGATCTGGATGACATTACGCATCAGAACGCCGCACGCGTGGCCGAAGGTGCCGAAGCCGCCGGCCGCATGACGCATCAGGCGAATCGCCTGGTCGAGGCGATCAGCGTATTCCGTTAAGGGGTGGCAGCGGCTTCCCGTCCGGCGCGCAGCGCGCCGGGTGGGGTGCCTACAATCCGCTTGAAGGCGCGACTGAAGGCCGCCAGCGAGCCGTAACCGAGATGAAAAGCCACGCTCTCTACCGCTTCCCCATGATGCACAATGCGCTCTACCGCCAGCCGCATGCGCAGCTCTGTCAGGTAACGCAGCGGCGTCATGCCGGTGGCGCTCTGAAAGCGTGCGGCAAACACCGAGCGTGAGCTGCCGGATTCACGCGCCAGGCGCGCGACCGTCCAGTTTTCCCCCGGCGCGCGGTGCATTGCCGCCATCGCCTGACTGAGGCGCGGATCGCGCAGCGCCTGCACCAGCCCGCTGCCCTGGCCGCAGCCGTTTTCCACCCAGCCGCGCACAATCTGTGCCGCCACCACGTCCGCCAGCCGCGACAGAATGCCAGCAAAGCCGGCCTTACGCTGGCGGGTTTCGCGCTCCATGGCATCCAGGATCGGCTGAATTTCCGGATACTGCGCCAGCAGCGTGCTGACCAGCATGACATCCGGCATGGTGTGCACCAGCGGCTGCATGCCGCCCAGCTCAAACGCCATGCAGGCGCTGAACAGGATCACATCGCTGTCATCCGGGCAGACACTGCCATCCGGCGCATCATTAATGGCGCAGACGCCGTCGCAGATAGGTTTGCTGGTGAAGGTCGAGAGGGGCTCACAGGTGACCTCTTCCGACGAGATCAGCGCGTGCGCTTTGCCGTGCGGAATCAGCAGCGCATCGCCCGCCTGCAGCGGATAAAGCACCCCGGATGCGGAGCGGATCAGCAGCGATCCGCGGCCAACAAAGTGCAGCTGCGCTCTGCCGGGCGCGTCGTCGTAGCGCAGACCAAAGGGCGCATGCAAGGCAATACGCTGATACTTCACGCCATACAGGCGCATGCCCATCAGCAGTTCGCTGGTGAGATCGTCATAGCGGCTCATGGTATTCCGGACGAATTATCAAAAAACAAAGTTTCTGTATCATAGATCGTCTTGCGTACAGGCTCTATGCTGACAGCCTGATATTTTGTGATGGGGATCGCAAATGAGCGTGGAAACTGAATTAACACAAACCCGTATTACGGTGGATAAACCCGCGTGGAGCGCGGTGTTTGCCATGGCCTTCGGCGTGTTTGGCCTGATTACCGCTGAGTTTCTGCCGGTCAGTTTACTGACGCCGGTTGCGGCTTCGCTGCATGTCAGCGAAGGGCAGGCAGGCCAGACGGTGACGGTCACGGCGCTGGTAGCGCTGCTGACCAGTCTGGTGATCGGAAACGTAACCCGCCGCCTCGATCGGCGCGTGGTGATGCTGGCCTTTACCCTGCTGCTGATTGCCTCGGCGCTGCTGGTGGCCTTCGCCGAAAACCTGCCGATGATTCTGCTGGCGCGCGTGCTGCTGGGCATGGCTATCGGCGGCTTCTGGACGCTCTCCACGGCGATCACCATGCGGCTGGTGCCGGCCGATCAGGTGCCGCGTGCGCTGTCGATTGTGTTCAGCGGCATTTCGCTGGCGACCATCATTGCGGCTCCGCTGGGCAGCTACCTCGGCGGCCTGATTGGCTGGCGCAACATTTTTCTGCTCACCGGTGTGCTGGGCGGGCTGGCGCTGTTCTGGCAGTTCTTTACCCTGCCGGCGATGCCGCCAGAGAACCACGCGCGCAGCGGCGGCGTGCTGGACCTGCTGCGCCAGCGCGTCATGCGCTGGGGAATGCTGGCGGTTATCCTGATGTTTACCGGCCACTTCGCTTTCTTTACCTATCTGCGGCCGTTTCTTGAGACCCGCGCGCAGCTGGATGTGAATCAGCTGTCGCTGGTGCTGCTGGCGTTTGGCGTGGCGAACTTTTTTGGCACCTCGCTGGCGGCCTGGCTGGTCACGCGCAGCGTCTCGCTGACGCTCACCGGCATGGCGCTGCTGATGAGCGTCACGGCCCTGTTGCTGGTGAGCTTTGGCCATGTGCCGTGGCTGGTCGCGACCGGCGTGGCGCTCTGGGGGCTGGCGTTTGGCTCTATGCCTACCGGCTGGTCAACCTGGCTGTCGCGCGCCGTGCCGGATGACGCTGAAGCCGGGGGCGGTTTACTGGTGGCGACCATTCAGCTGGCGATCACGGCGGGCGCAGCGGCGGGCGGCTGGGTGTTTGATCTGCACGGCGCGGGTGGCGTATTCCTCGCCAGCAGTGGGCTGATGCTGCTGGCAGCCATAACGATTTTTTCCCGCGTGCGTCAGCACGGTTAAGTCGCGGTCCGTGGCCGGTCGCGCTGTACTGACCTGCCACGGGTCGGTTTAACCCTTTGCTCAAACGCTAATCCTGCTGTGCGATTTTTATTCAAAAATACTGATAGAGAAGGGCAAATCTCTCCGCTGTTAACCGATCCATCCCGGGCGTAATATGCCGTTCATCGAGGCGAATCAGCCTTCCTTAAGCATAATACACGAGAGAAACCACCATGAAATCTATCAAAACTTTTGCAGCTGTTATTGCCCTGTCCGTGCTGCCGCTGACCAGCTTTGCCCAGAGCATCAGCGCCACAGGCCCGACGCTGGATGAGGCTGAAGCGCAAATCGCCGCCAAAGCGCAAGCGCTGGACGCGTCCTACACCATCACCGAAGCCAACTTCAACAATGGCGTACACATGACCGCGCAGCTGACGCAGTAAACCGGCTATTATGCTGACAGGGTGCCCGCGGGCGCCCTGGCGGCGTTCTGCCCGCCCATGCCCTGCCGCGGCGTGACAGGCTGCCAGTTTTTCACGCTTCGCCTCTGCCACAGACGGATTTGGCTGAATTGCCATGCCGGACCCTGCATTTCCTGCCTTTACCGCCTCTCTTCTCGCTGCACTTACGCTACCTTTAGGACGACAACACCCATGGGAGAAAAGGCAATGAGCCAGTTTTTTATGCATGAAAAGAACAATCTGGTGAACGAAGCAATTGAAGGCATTTTACTCAGTACCCCGTGGCACAACCTGCGTCGTCTCGATCTCGGTGACGAAATCCGCGTGGTGGTGCGCTCAGACTGGGATAAAAGCAAAGTGGCGCTGATTTCGGGCGGCGGATCGGGGCACGAACCGGCGCATGCCGGATTTGTGGGCAAAGGGATGCTGACGGCGGCCGTCTGCGGCGATATCTTCGCTTCACCGAGTGTGGATGCGGTGCTGAACGCCATCGTTAACGTCACCGGCGAAGCAGGATGCCTGCTGATCGTGAAGAATTACACCGGCGATCGTCTCAACTTTGGCCTGGCGGCAGAGAAAGCGAAAAACCTTGGCTATAAGGTTGAGCTGGTGATGGTGCAGGATGACATTGCGCTGCCGGAAAACCCTCAGCCGCGCGGCATTGCCGGCACGGCGCTGATACATAAAATTGCGGGTTTTGCCGCCGAGCAGGGGCAGCCGCTGGATGCGGTAAAAGCGCTGGCGCAGCGTGCGATTGACGCCACCTTCTCCATCGGCCTGGCGTTTGCCACCTGCCATACCCCGGGCGAACAGCGTGACGAGCGCGTGGCCGCCGGCCACAGTGAACTGGGAATGGGGATTCACGGCGAACCGGGAGTGGTGACGCTGGATACCCAGGATAGCCGCCAGATCAGCAGCATCATGACCGATAAGCTGGCGCAGGTGCTGCCAGAGGGCAGGCAGGCGCTGCTGCTGATCAACAATCTGGGCGGTTTTTCGCAGCTGGAGCTGGCGCTGCTAACGCGTGAAGTGCTGCAGTCGCCGCTGGCGGCGCGCATCACGCATCTGATGGGCCCGGCAACGCTGGTGAGCGCGCTGGATATGAAAGGTTTTTCGCTGACGCTGCTGGCGCTGGAGGCGCCGTTCCTGGAGGCGCTGAACGCCCCGGTGCAGGTGCTGGGCTGGGTGCCGGTGTATGATTTTGCCCCAATCAATCTGCAAAGCGCAGAGCGGGTGGCCAGCGCGCTGGACTTCGATCCCTCTGACAACGCAGCGGTCGCGGAGATTGTGGAACGCGTCACGCAGACGCTGATTGACCTGGAAAGCGAGCTGAACGCGCTGGATGCGAAAGTCGGCGACGGCGATACCGGCTCCACCTTTGCCGCCGGCGCACGAAAAATTCAGCGCGGTTTACAGGAGAAACAGCTGCCGCTGAATGAGCTGCCGACGCTGCTGGCGCTGACCGGTGAGCAACTGGCGTCGGTGATGGGCGGTTCCGGCGGCGTGCTGATGTCCATTCTGTTTACTTCAGCAGGGCAGAAGCTGGAAGAGGGCAGCGCGCTGCCGCAGGCGCTGATGCACGGACTGGCGCGCCTGAAGCATTACGGCGGTGCCGAGCCTGGCCACCGTACGCTGGTGGACGCGCTGCAGCCCGCGCTGGAAGCGCTGGTGGCCGGAGAATCGCTGGCCGTCGCTGCGGAAGCCGCCCGGCAGGGCGCGGAAGCCACGGCCCTGATGCCGAGCGCCAAAGCAGGCCGTTCCGCTTACCTTAACCAGCAGAGTCTGGACGGGGTAAAAGATCCAGGGGCGTATGCGGTTGAGAAAGTGCTGGCGGCACTGGTGAAATAAGCGCCGGCAGGCGGCCCTCTCCTGATGGCGGGAGAGGGCCAGCGCGGGCGTTCGCTTACTCTGCCGCTTCGCGCAGCATCTCGGTATGCGGGATATCCTGCAAAATTTGCTCAAAGCTGCGCAGACGTTTGTAGATCGACATCAGCGTAATCAGCGTGGACCACGACGTAATCAGATACTGGAACGAAGAGCGGACCTGATCGAACACGTTGGTGATCTGGTTCAGTAACCCCAGCGTAATCGCGCCGGCCACAATCGACGGAAACAGCACAAACAGCCCGAACACGTTATCCACCTGCAGATACAGGATGCGGGTAATGTTGAAGTAGAGATAGTGAAAATAGAGGCGGAAGTAGTTGTGCCGCACGCGACTGAACAACTGCTGCACGGTCGGCGGCGTGGCGCGTTCCGGATCGTCTTCGCCATACACCAGCTCTTTACGGTAGGCCGCCTCCACCCGCTGATTGCGGAACTCCAGCCCTGGCAGTTTGATCCCCACCAGCGCCAGCAGTGCTGTGCCGAACAGCGACCACAGCAACGCGGCGATCACCAGCGCATACGGAATGTTGCCCAGCACCGGCACGGATTTAACATGGTGCGACAGCGCCACCAGCACCGGCAGAAACGCCACCAGCGTCATGATCGCCTGAATAAAGCTGATGCCCCAGTCCTGCAGGGTGCTGGCGAAGCGCATGGTGTCTTCCTGCACACGCTGCGCCGCCCCTTCTACCAGGCGCAGACGCTGCCAGTTATGCATGTAGTAATTGTTCATCGCAGTACGCCAGCGAAACACCCAATGGCTGACAAAGAACGAGTTCATCACGCCAATCACCACGGCAATCAGGGCGATACCGAGGAAAGCCAGCAGCTGTACATAAAACTGGTGAATCGCCACCGAACCCGCTTTGGTCAGCGCCTGCTGGATCATATCGTAAAACGGTCCATACCAGGCGTTGACGCCTACGCCAACCTGCACACCAAACCAGGTGACAAAGATGATCAGCATCGAGCCCCAGACTGACCAGCGCTGCCACGGATGGTTATCAATGATGCGCCAGGCGAGGCCAAAAATGCCGGCCGCCAGCCAGTAATAGGCGTAAAACCAGAGCTGGCTGGCGTGAATAAAGCGGCTGGCGTTGGTGGGCAGCGGCTGCTGCATCGCCGCCTGCAGACCGGGCCAGCGCGCCGGGAAGTCATTGAAGAAGCCGAACCAGGCAAAAATGACAAGCAAACTCCAAATCGCCGCCGAGCTGAAAAACAGCGCTGGCCGCGGAAAAAAGGACTTAAACATAGGCTCTCCGCTGTTGTGTGTAGGTTTTATACCGCTTCCGGCATTTCTCTGTCTGTTCCGTGTTGTTTCTGACGATGTCAGTGTTATCGCTTTGATGTAAAGCGGCTGCGTAAGTTGTTAAGTATTTTGTGCGCATTTGTTTCAGAAAACTAAATTATCGTCACGCAGGGTGTTACAATGCGCCCGCTGTTACCGGTAACAGTCCAGCTGTAACCCTAAAACCAAAAACAAAAACCATTACAACGCAACCACTTAACCTTCCATACCGCATTATATGCGGTACTGAGGCAATGTCATGTCAGAACAAAAAAAGGGTCATTCACGCCGGGATTTCCTGCTAAGAACCATCACGCTGGCACCGGCCATGGCGGTCGGCAGCACGGCGATGGGCGCACTGGTCACGCCAGTGGCGGCCCGCGCAGACGGGCAACCCGCCGCGCCGCAGCAGGCACGCGGCTATCAGCCCGCCTGGTTCACCGCGGAAGAGTTCGCGTTTATCACCGCCGCCGTGGCGCGCCTGATTCCCAGTGATGAGCGCGGCCCAGGGGCGCTGGAAGCGGGTGTACCGGAGTTTATCGATCGCCAGATGAACACGCCGTATGCCAGCGGCAGCAACTGGTATATGCAGGGGCCATTTAACCCGGATCTGCCAAAAGAGCTGGGCTATCAGCTGCCGCTGGTGCCGCAGCAGATCTATCGCCTCGGCCTCGCCGACGCCGACGCCTGGTGCCAGAAACAGTATGGTCATGCCTTCGCTGCGCTGAGCGGTGAACAGCAGGATGCGGCGCTGACCGCGTTTGAAAACGGCAGCGCTGTGTTCGCCCAGCTGCCGACCAAAACTTTCTTCTCTTTCCTGCTGCAAAACACCCGTGAAGGGTTCTTCAGCGATCCGATCCACGGTGGCAATCAGGGTATGGTGGGCTGGAAGCTGATCGGCTTCCCGGGCGCCCGCGCTGATTTCATGGATTGGGTAGAGCGCGGTGAACGGTATCCGTTCCCGTCGGTGGATATTCGCGGAGAGAGAGCATAACCGTGGCAAATGAACTGAAAAAAACCGATGCGGTGATCGTGGGCTTCGGCTGGGCTGGCGCGATCATGGCGAAAGAGCTGACCGAAGCCGGTCTGAATGTGGTGGCGCTGGAGCGCGGCCCACACCGTGATACCTATCCGGATGGGGCCTATCCGCAGTCCATTGACGAGCTGACCTACAACGTACGTAAAAAACTGTTCCAGGATCTGTCAAAAAGCACCGTCACCATCCGGCATGATGCGTCGCAAACGGCGGTGCCATACCGTCAGCTGGCGGCGTTCCTGCCGGGCACCGGCACCGGCGGCGCGGGCCTGCACTGGTCAGGCGTCCATTTTCGCGTGGATCCGGTCGAGCTGAAGCTGCGCAGCCACTATGAGCAGCGTTACGGCAAAAACTTTATTCCGGAAGGCATGACGATTCAGGATTTCGGCGTCAGCTATGAAGAGCTGGAGCCGTTCTTTGACCAGGCGGAAAAAGTGTTTGGCACCTCCGGCAGCGCCTGGTCTGTGCGCGGCAAAGTGGTGGGCAAAGAGAAAGGCGGCAACCCGTTTGCGCCCGACCGCTCCAGCGATTTCCCGCTCCCGGCACAGAAGCGGACCTATTCCGCACAGCTGTTTGCTCAGGCGGCAGAATCAGTGGGCTATCATCCGTATGACATGCCGTCAGCCAACACCTCCGGCCCTTATACCAATACCTATGGCGCGCAGATGGGGCCGTGTAACTTCTGCGGCTTCTGCAGCGGCTACGCCTGCTACATGTATTCCAAGGCTTCTCCCAACGTCAACATCCTGCCGGCGCTGCGTCAGGAGCCGAAGTTTGAGCTGCGCAACAATGCGCACGTGCTGCGCGTTAACCTGACGGATGATAAGAAGCGCGCCACCGGCGTGACATATCTGGACGGGCAGGGACGTGAAGTGGTGCAACCGGCGGATCTGGTGATCCTTTCGGCGTTCCAGTTCCATAACGTTCACCTGATGCTGCTCTCCGGCATTGGTAAACCGTATAACCCGATCACCAACGAAGGGGTGGTCGGGCGTAACTTTGCCTATCAGAACATCTCCACGCTGAAAGCGCTGTTTGATAAAAACACCACCACCAATCCGTTTATCGGTGCCGGCGGTGCGGGCGTGGCAGTGGATGATTTCAACGCGGATAACTTTGACCACGGCCCGCACGGCTTTGTGGGCGGCTCGCCGTTCTGGGTCAACCAGGCCGGCACCAAACCCATCTCCGGCCTGCCAACACCAGCAGGTACGCCTGGCTGGGGCAGCCAGTGGAAAGCGGCCGTGGCAGATACCTATAACCACCACGTGTCGATGGATGCACACGGTGCGCACCAGTCCTATCGCGCCAACTATCTCGATCTCGATCCGAACTACAAAGATGCGTATGGCCAGCCGCTGCTGCGCATGACCTTTGACTGGCAGGAAAACGACATCAAAATGGCGCAGTTTATGATTGGCAAAATGCGCAACATTACCGAAGCGATGAATCCGAAGATGATCATCGGCGGAGCCAAAGGGCCGGGAACGCACTTCGATACCACGGTGTATCAGACCACGCACATGAGCGGCGGCGCGATCATGGGAGAAGATCCGCGTACCAGCGCGGTGAACCGCTATCTGCAGAGCTGGGATGTACCGAACGTCTTTGTGCCGGGGGCGTCTGCCTTCCCGCAGGGGCTGGGCTACAACCCCACCGGTATGGTGGCGGCGCTGAGCTACTGGTCAGCGAAAGCGATCCGTGAACAGTATCTGAAAAACCCCGGTCCGCTGGTGCAGGCATAAGGAACATGGCAATGATCAAAAGCTTAGCAGCCCTGGTTCTGGGCACGATGGCCTTCGCCGCGCTGGCGGACGACACGGCATCTGATGCGCTGGTCAGGCGCGGTGAGTATCTGGCGCGCGCCGGCGACTGCGTGGCCTGCCACAGCAGCGCGGGCGGGAAACCCTTTGCCGGTGGCCTGGCGATGGCCACGCCGATCGGTACAATTTACTCCACCAACATCACGCCGGATAAAGCCACCGGTATTGGTGACTACAGCTACGACGACTTCCAGAAAGCGGTGCGTCACGGCGTCGCGAAGAATGGCGATACGCTCTATCCGGCCATGCCTTATCCCTCTTATGCCGTGGTCAGCGATGAGGATATGAAAGCGCTGTACGCCTACTTTATGCATGGCGTTCAGCCGGTCTCGCAGGCGAACAAAGAGAGCGACATTCCATGGCCGCTGTCCATGCGCTGGCCGCTGGCGATCTGGCGCGGCCTGTTTGCACCGGACGTGAAAGCCTTCCAGCCTGGCGCGCAGGAAGATGCGCAGCTGGCGCGCGGGCGTTATCTGGTAGAGGGGCTGGGTCACTGCGGTGCCTGCCACACGCCGCGCAGTTTCACCATGCAGGAAAAAGCGCTGAATAACGGCGAAGGCAGTGACTATCTTTCCGGCAGTAATGCGCCGGTTGATGGCTGGACCGCCAGCAACCTGCGCGGGGACAACCGCGACGGCCTGGGGCGCTGGAGTGAAACCGATCTGCAGCAGTTCCTGCGCTATGGCCGTAACGATCACACCGCGGCGTTCGGCGGCATGACGGATGTGGTGGAGCACAGCCTGCAGTATCTCAGCGACGAAGACATCAGCGCGATCGCGAAGTACCTGAAATCACTGGGTGCCCGCGATGCCAGTCAGGCGGTGTTTACGCCAGATGACGCAGTAGCGAAAGCGCTGTGGCAGGGAGATGACCACCAGCCCGGCGCCTCGGTTTATGTCGATAGCTGTGCGGCGTGCCATAAAACGGACGGCAGCGGCTATCAGCGCTTCTACCCGGCACTGCGCGGTAATCCGGTGGTGATGGCAGACGATCCGACCTCGCTGATTCATATCGTGCTGGTGGGCGGAACACTGCCCGGCGTGCAGGGCGCTCCGACGGCGATCACCATGCCGGCGTTTGGCTGGCGTCTGAACGACAGCCAGGTGGCGGATGTGGTCAATTTCATTCGCGGCAGTTGGGGCAACGGCGTGAAAACCCGGGTCACTGCGCAGGATGTGGCGAAGCTGCGTCAGGATGAAAGCGTGCAGCCGCACCAGGGCAGCGCTGACATCAGGGTGCTGGAAGGGCAGTAATCTGCATCGGGCGGGTGGCGGCCAGTGGTCGCCGCCCGCCTGCAACCCGCCTTAAATCTGTTCCAAATCCAGCCCGCGCGTTTTCGGGCCGTAAATCCCCACCGACAGCATCACCATCAGCATGCTCAGCACGATAAACACAATCACCCCCTGACTGCCGGCATATTGCAGAATCACGCCAATCAGAAGACTGCTGAACGCGGTGGAGAGCCGGCTGAAGGAGTAGCAGAACCCGACGGCGCGGGCGCGGATATGCGTCGGGAAAATCTCGGTCTGATAGGCATGATAGCTGAAGGTCAGCCACGCATTGCTGCAGGTGATCAGGAAGCCGCACGCCACCATCAGCAGCGGGCTGTTGCTCAGGGCAAACAGCGTGCCAAACACCACCGTCATCAGCGCGGAAAGAACAATCTGCCACTTGTTTTCCAGCTTATCGGCATAGCGGCTGCAAATCAGCGAGCCCAGCGGGTAAGCCAGCGTGATAAAAAACGCATACAGCAGGCTGTGGGTGACCGTCGCGCCTTTGCCCGAGAGCAGCGCCGGTAGCCAGTTACCGAAGCCAAAAAAGCCAATCGCCTGAAAGACGTTCATCACCACCAGCATCAGCGTCCGCTGCCGGTAAGCGGGGGCCCAGATTTCGCGGAAGCGCCCTTTTTCCGGTAGTGGCGCGGCGCTATCCTGCGGAGTCAGATCCCCGGCAGGCGTCACACCACAGCGGATCTCCATCGCGCTCAGCACCTGATGCGCTTCCCGATCTCTTCCCTGCTGCGCCAGCCAGCGCGCCGATTCCGGCAGGTTTTTACGGATGAACCAGATCACCAGCGAACAGAGCGCCCCGGCGATCACCACCCAGCGCCAGCCCTCCAGGCCGAGCAGCGTCTGCGGCACCAGCCACCATGACATCAGCGCCACCGCCGGAACGGAAAGAAACTGAATGAAAAACGCAAAGGCAAACGCGCGGCTGCGCAGATGCGCCGGAACCCATTCTGCAAGGTAGGTATCGATGGTGACCAGCTCTACGCCAAGGCCGATGCCAACCAGAAAACGGCACAGAATAATCATCTCCGCGCTTTGCTGAAAGGCCATCAGCAGGGAAAACGCGCCGTACCACGCCAGCGCGCAGATAAATGTCAGGCGGCGGCCAAAACGATCGGCATAAGGCGCAAGCAGACTGGCCCCAGCGAACAGTCCAAGGAAGGTCGCGGAGGCAAACACCGCCTGGTCGCTGACGCCCGCCACACCTGCCGTTCCGCTATGAAACACCCCGGAAGCCAGCAGCCCGGCGCTGATATAGCCGGTTTCAAACAGATCGTAGAGTTCAAAAAAGCCACCCAGCGACAGCAGCGTGATAAAGCGCCACAGGCCAGCGGAGGCGGGCAGGGCATCAATGCGCCCGGCGACGGTGCGGCGATCGCTCGCCATCCCTGATGCAAAAAGGGTTGTCATGACGGAGGTTACCTCGGTGTTTGCAGGACTCGCGCGGTTTTATGATGGACAGGCGTTAACCGTTAGCAAGCAAAGAAATAGCAGAATAATCAATTCATCCGCGGTTGCCGAGAGAGGGCGCGGTGACATTTTTGCAATCTGCGTTGCAGTTCTGTGAAGCGCAATCGCCGTCCGTGGCGGGGGAACAATGGGGATCAGGGCAGCTGTGGATAGACACCGGGACCAATCGGCAGACCCAGCGCATACCACGCCAGCAGCAGCGCGACCCAGGTGATAAAGAACACCAGCGGGTAAGGGAAGATCAGCACATAGTAGGTGCCGAGCTGCGCCTCTTTCTGGTAGCGCTGCAGAAAGCCAAGGAACAGCGGCAGAAACGGGGACATCGGCGCCAGCGGCAGTACCGCAGAATCCGCAATGCGGAAAATCATCTGCGCGAAGGCCGGATGAAAGCCCAGCAGCATAAACATCGGCACGAACACCGGCGCGAGAATGGACCAGATCGCTGAGCCGCTGGCGATAAACATACAGAGAAACGCGGACAGGAACATCAGGCCAAGGAATGCCGGTGCGCCACTGATGCCGGCGCTTTCCAGCAGGTCGGTCAGGCCAATCGCCATGAACTTGCCCATGTTGCTCCAGTTAAAGAACGCGACAAACTGCGACAGCGGAAACACCATCACAATAAAGCCGGCCATGCTCTTCATCGGGTCCACCAGCAGGCGGGGAATGTCGTCGGCGCGCCGGATTTGCCGGGTCACGGCGCCATAGGCAATCGCCACCACAAAAAAGAACAGGATAATGATCGGCACAATGCCCTGAATAAATGGCGAAGGAATGATGCCGCCGGTTTTGGGATGGCGCAGCGGCGCATGTTCCGGCACCACCAGCAGCGCCAGCAGGGCAATAAACAGCAGGGCGGCCAGACCCGCCGCTTTCAGGCCGCGATTTTCCAGTGCGGTCAGCGGCGGCAGGCGATCGTTTTGCCCGCCGTTCCACGCCGGCAGGCGCGGTTCGACAAACTTATCGGTCAGCAGCGCCCCCGCCACGGTCAGCACGAGCACGGAGGTGGCCATAAAGAACCAGTTATCGATCACGCTGACGTGCACGCTATCGCTCACCGCTTTGGCCGCTTCCGTACTGATGCCCGACAGCAGCACATCGGTGGTGACGATCAGCAGGTTAGCGGTGAAGCCAGACGCCACACCGGCGATTGCCGCCAGCAAACCCGCCACCGGATGACGGCCTGTGGCAAGAAAGATCAGCGCGCCGAGCGGCGGCATCACCACCAGCGCGGCGTCGGAAGAGATATGACTGAAGAAGGCGATGAACAGCACCATGTAGCTGGCGTAGCGGCGGCTGACGCGCGAGGCCATTTTCACCATCAGCGACTGCAGCAGGCCGACTTTCTCCGCCAGTCCGGCGCCAATGACCAGAGCCAGAATCGAGCCCAGCGGCGTAAAGCCGCTGAAGTTTTTGATAATGTTAGGTAAAATCCACTGAATGCCCGCCACGCTGAGCAGATTGTTGACCCGCACCAGCTCGCCGCTGGCCGGGTTTTTCACTGCCACATCAAGGCTGCTGAGGATCGCGGTGGCCACCATCAGTATCGCAATCAGATACACAAACAGCAGAAAGGGATTAGGCACTTTGTTGCCGACCCGTTCCACCCAGCTAAACACTTTCCCAGGGCTACGGTGCTCCGTGGTTACGTCCATCGGTATATCCTCGTCATGGTGTATTTGCATGCCCCGATCAGGGCTGTCGTTATTATTTTTTGTCCGCTGCCGGGCACCACAGGGCGTGCGCCAGCAGGTTTTGCGCCGCTTTGTCGCGGCACAAGGGCGTGCGCCCGGTTAACTGTGTCGCGCTATAACGTCGCAGGCCGCACACCCGCCGGGATCGGACAGGTATAGGGGTGCGCGCGGCGCAGGGCGGCAAACTCTTCCCGGCAGCGCGCCAGCGCAGCGGCGTCCTCCAGCAGCGTCAGCGCGGTGGCAGCCATCACTTTGGCGGCCAGGCACATGCCTTTGTGCGCAATCGGCGTGCGTCCCTGCGCGACCAGCTGCCAGGTGTGGAGCGGCGTGCCAAACGCGAAGCAGGGGGCAAAGCACTGCGCAACCGGCGTCACCCAGCTGACGTCGCCCACGTCGGTTGAGCCGTACAGGATTTCGCGCGTCGCCACGCTCGGCGCGACCGAATCGGTCAGCGCCCGGTCACCCAGCGCTGCTACCCAGGCCTCTCCCGCTTCACCGCCGGTACGCGCCGCGTTGAGCCGGGCATTGTGCAGATCGTCCGGGGTCAAAGTGGCGCGCATCGCGGCGGCAAAGCGCTGTTCCTCCTCGCTGTAACGTGGCACGCCAAAGTGCTGCAAGTTATGTTCCATTACCGCTTCCAGGGCGCGATTCGGCACATAGCTGGAGCAGGCTTTTTCAAAGCGCACCGTCATCTGCGTGTCGGTCATCAGCGCGGCGCCGCGCGCAATGTTGATCACCCGCTGGTAAATTGCCTGCGCCTGTGCCATCAGCGGCGCGCGGATCAGGTACAACACTTCAGCATCGGCCTGCACCACATTGGGGGACACGCCGCCGCTGTTGGTCACCGCATAGTGCAGTCGCGCCTCCTGCACGATGTGCTCGCGCAGGAAGTTGGCGCCGGTGTTCATCAGCGTAACCGCATCCAGCGCGCTGCGTCCGAGGTGCGGGGCATTGGCCGCGTGCGCCGCCACGCCTTTAAAGCGAAACGCGGCCTGGATATTGGCGAGGGTGCTGAGATTAAACAGGCCGCTGAAGCCTTCCGGATGCCAGGTGATAGCCGCATCTACATCATCGAACAGTCCCTCGCGCACCATAAACGTTTTGCCGGAGCCGCCTTCCTCACCCGGACAGCCGTAAAAGCGCAGCGTGCCGCACTGGCCGTGCTGCGCCCACCAGGCTTTGATGGCGCAGGCCGCCGCCACGCCCGCCGTGCCCAGCAGATTGTGGCCACAGCCGTGCCCATTGCCGTTTTCCGTCAGCGGCTGCGGCGTGGCGCAGCCTGCCTGCTGACTCAGACCGGCCAGCGCATCAAATTCGCCGAGGATAGCAATCACCGGTTTACCGCTGCCGAGCGTGGCGATAAAAGCCGTCCCGAGCTGGCCTGCGCCGCGCGTCACGTGAAAGCCCTCCTGCGCCAGCGCATCGGCCAGCAGCGCAGAGGATTGCCACTCCTCAAAGCGGGTTTCCGGCACATCCCAGATGGCATCGCTGAGCGCGCTGAAGCGCGACTGGTGTTCATCAATGTACTGGCCGATAAACGCGTGGTGGCTCATTGTGCACCGCCAAACTGCGCCTGATTGAGTGCCAGCGTGGCGAGCGTCTGTACGGCGGTGGCCATGATCGCTTCGTCAAAATCAAATTTTGCGTTATGGTGGCCAGCAGCGAGGTCACAGCCGAAGATCACGTAGGACGCCTGCCCGCCGCGCTGCTGCACGCGCTCCATCATATAGGTTGCGTCTTCCGAGCCGGCAGCCTGCCTGCGGGTGTCCACCACCGACTGAAACAGGCCCAGCGCGTCGGCCTGCTGATGGATAAACGCCACCCACGCCGGGCTGGGCGTGCAGCTGCGCGCGCCACCCATCAGCTGGACCGCATGCGTCACGCCGTACATTGCCGCCGCGCCTTCAATCACCCGCAGCGCCTGCTGATAAATATCGTCGTTAACCCGGTTGCTGACGCCGCGCGTTTCCACCTTCATCAGGGCGCAGTCGGGGACCACGTTGCGGCCGGTGCCTGCCTGCAGCACGCCGACATTCACCCGCGCCACGCCTCCGCTGTGCTGGGGCAGGCTGTGCAGGCCAAGCGTGGCCTGCGCAGCGGCCAGCAGCGCATTGCGTCCCGCTTCCGGATTGCCGCCCGCGTGGGCACCGGTGCCGGTAAAGGTGACGTCCAGCTTGGTAGTGGCCAGGAAGCTGTCACTGCCGCAAACGATTTCGCCCGCAGGCACGCCGGTGCCCAGATGGATGGCGGTAAACAGATCCACATCATCCAGCACGCCCGCGGCAACCATGGCGCGGGCCCCGCGCACGCCCTCTTCGGCGGGCTGGAAAATAAGTTTGATGGTGCCGCTCAGCTGCGCTTTCATCGCCATCAGCACGTCCGCCAGCGCCAGACCGATGGTGGTGTGGCCGTCGTGACCGCAGGCGTGCATCATGCCGGGGTTGCATGAGGCAAAGCCCTCGCGCGCCGGCAGGTGATCGGCATCCTGACTTTCATGCTGATCCAGCGCGTCCATGTCCACGCGAAATCCCATCACCGGGCCGGGGCGACCGGTTTCCAGCGTGGCGACCACGCCGCAGAAACCGCCGGAAAAATAGGGCAGCCACTGCGGCAGCGCGCCCTGTTCCCGCGCGCGTGCTTCCTGCTGCGCCAGCAGCTCTGCGGAGGGCAGCCCCATACGCGCCTCTGCCGCAATCACCTCCCGGCCTAGCTGCAGCTGATAACCAAGACGATGCAGCGCTTCCGCCACCCGCGTCGCGGTGCGGAACTCCAGCCAGCCTGATTCGGCATAGTGATGCAGATCGCGACGCCATGCCTGCATCTGCGGCACCCGGGATTTCACGAGCTCAGAAAGGGTTTTCATCGGCTTGTCCTTTATGTTGATTTTTTGTGCACTGCCCCGAATCTACACAATGGTATTAGCGTGCATAAGATGCGAATATCTTTTGCCCGATAAACAGGAGTTATCATGCCTTCTGCGCTCAAACTTCATCAGCTGCGCGCCTTCGTGGAAGTGGCGCGTCAGGGCAGCATTCGCGCCGCCAGCCGTCTGCTGGGCCAGTCACAGCCTGCGCTGACCAAAGCGATTCAGGAGCTGGAGCTGGCGCTGGGCGCGCGGCTGTTTGAGCGGCGGCAGCAGGGCGTCACGCTAACGGATATCGGCAACACCTTCTTTCGTCACGCCTGTCTGGTGCTGGAGGAGCTGCGCGTGGCGCAGGAAGATATTCAGCAGCGGCTCGGGCTGGCGGGCGGGCAGGTCAATATCGGCGTCGGCGGCAGCATTGCGCGTACCGTTATGCCGCAGGTGATCACGCAGTTTCATCGGGAGTATCCACGGGTGAAAGTGCGCATCGTTGAGGGACAGCTGGTCTCGATGGTGCATGAACTGCGGCAGGGCGCGCTGGACTTCACCATCAATACTTACGATCGCCACCATCTGGATCAGGAGCTGATCTTTGAGCGGCTGATGCAGCGCGATTATCAGGTCGTGATGCGGAAAGGCCATCCGCTGGCGCACGCGCGCTCGCTGGCGGAGCTGCAGCACTGTGACTGGACCATGCCGACGCCGCAGGGCAGCTACTATCGGCTGCTGCACGATCTGTTTGGCGAGCGCGGCATGGCCCCGAAGATCGTGGTGACCTGTGAAACCTTTATGGCCTGTACCAGCCTGGTGGCAAAGAGTGATTTCGTCAGCATCATTTCGCGTGACGTGATTGAAGATCCGGTGCACGGCGGTCAGCTGATCGCGCTGGATCTGGACGATCCCTTGCCGCAGGCCACCTTCTATCTGATTCAGCGCAAAGACACCGCGCTCACGCCGATGAGCGCCTATATGGCACATCTGTTTCGCCGCGCCTGCCAGCCGTGACGGGCCAGAAAACGCATCGTCTACACTGTAAGGGTACGCGAGAAGTTAACCGATCTATCAACGGAGGTTGCGATGCAGGTAAGTCCTTATTTATTTCTCTACGGGCGTTGTGAAGAAGCCATAGCTTTCTATCTGGAAGCCACCGGCGGTGAGATTCTGCAAAAGATGACATTTGGCGATATGCCGGAGCAGGGTGAACAGGTGGGCGATCAGTCCGCGCCGCCGCTTCCGCCAGAAAAAATCATGCATGCGCATCTGCGGATTGGTCAAGGTGAGTTGATGCTGAGCGATGGCGATACGTCCAAGCCACCGGCTTCTGAGCATGCGGGTTATGCGGTGAGCCTGGCCACGCCAGATGAAGCCGAAGGAAAGGCCTGGTTCGATAAGCTCTCCGCCGGCGGTAAAGTCACCACGCCGTGGCAGAAGACCTTCTGGTCAAACGGGTTTGGTATGTTTATCGACAAGTTCGGCATTCCATGGCGTATCAACGTGGTGAAACCCCAGGAATAACCGGCAGGCGTGGCCGCCCGTCGCGCGGCCACGCACAGCGTGCATCAGAAGTTGTAACCCACCACCAGGTAGTAGCCCCAGCCGGTTGATTTCACTTCAAATGGACCGCGGCCAAAATTCAGCTCCTGGCCATCAGCCCACTGTCCACCATTGTGGAAATAACGCGCCACGGTAGAGACATGCCAGTGGTCATAGTTCAGCGACAGAATGTGGCTGGAAGCGACAGAGTTGCTGGTGCGCGAGCGGTCAGATTTGTCGCGCAGATCGGAACCCCAGTCAAAGTTGGTAAAGCCGATGTAGCTCAGCTTGCCGCCCCACAGATCGGTGATTGGCACAAAGTATTTCACCTTGAAGCGATAGCCGTCCCAGCTGTTTTCGTTCGCTGCACCGTAGTTTTCCCACTGGTATTTGGCATACACGTTCAGTGAAAGCCCAACATCGCTGTGGGTATCAATGTCGGTACCCAGACCCATGTACCAGGTGTTCTGCCGGTTGTCGCTGTTGCGACCCATGTCGTAGATATAGTTGTTGGCGAAATACCACTCTTTGAAGGGGCCGAACGCCAGGCTGGTGCCGGTGAGCTTATCAATGGAGAAGCGTGGTTCAATCTCCATAAACATCGGCGAACCGTGGTCAAACACGCCGTTGGCGTTACTGTTGCCGACACCAAAGAAGTTGGTCAGATCCAGGTAGCCGTAAAAATCGAACCAGTCCTTTTTGGTGAAGGCTTCGTATTCGAGATAAACGTCGTTGTTGAACTGCGGCCCGAAGCGGGTGTGGTAGCTGCCCACCACGTTCACGCTCTGATGCCACCAGTCAGAGAGGTATTGCGGATCGCTTTCTGCCTGCGCGGCACCGGTCCAGCTGCTGGCCAGTAAGGCCCCTGCTATCAACGTTTTAAATTTCATTATTGTTAACCACATGCTTGTGATCGCCGCGTGCGCGCCGCGATCGGGTGAAATCGATCCCAGGGGATGGGCAGTGTGCTGTTTTCGCCAGTCTCTGGTGCCGGCGTTTCAGGCCCGCGTAATGTGCCTGTAACAAGGCGATAGAAAATAGATTTTGATCACGTTTGTCAAAATGTGTTGCATTTCGATTCAATGAAATTGTGATGAAGTTCACATAATTGATGTGCGGTGAACGGAACGAAGCAACCGTTTACGTTGTCGCGATGATGCCAATGTTGGTTGAGGGCGTTCAGAAAGCAGACACCGGTGACGATCGCCGTCATACCGGTCATAAGGATAGCGACAGGGCGTAAGGGACGAGGGAAAAAGGGCCGGTTACGGGCGGCGCGCATGCGGCGGTCGGCTAGGGTATGCGGGCCCCGACCGCGGGCATTTCGCAGCCGGGTGTCCGTGTTTCGCCCGGACAAGCGGGCACGTTCCGCGTTGAGGAACATGGTTGCCCGGCGGCGAGTGCCAACCGGCGCGTTGCGGTAACGCTACGGTAGCGTCACCCGCACCTGCAGCCCGCACACGTTACCCTGCGGGCTGAGGCAATTCGACAGCGCGACCTGCATCTGGTACTTCTGCGCCACGCTGCGCACAATCGATAAGCCCAAACCGCTACCCTGCGCCTTGACGTCGGGCGAGCGGGTAAAGCGGTCAAAGGCGCGATCGATAAAGGATTCCGGCATGCCTGGCCCGTTGTCGACGATATCGACCACGGTATGCGGGCCGACGTGATGCAGCAGCACATCCACCATGCTGCCTTCCGGGGTGTGCAGCATCGCATTGCCGATCAGGTTATCAAACAGGCTGCGCAGCTCCGAGCGGCTGGCGTGCAGGTGGTAGTGCGCGCTGCCGTTAAAGCCGATATCGATGCCGCGCTTGTCGGCCACCACCATCAGCTGTTCAATGCTCTCTTTCAGCAGATCGTCCAGCGCAATCGCTTCTACGCTGGCAACCACCGATTGATCTTCCTGGCGCGAAACGTTCAGCAACTGCGTCACCAGATGGCGCGTGCGCGTGACGCCCGCTTCCAGCTGATCGAACTGGCGGCGGGCTTCGCCCGGCTGAATATGCTGACGCAGGTTCTCCAGCTGCAGGGTCAGGGCGGTCACCGGCGTACGCAGTTCGTGAGCGGCGTCCTCAAGGAACTGCCGCTGCGATGACCAGGCGGTGCGCAGCTTATCCAGCAGCGAGTTATAGGCATCCACCAGCGGCAGCACTTCATCCGGCAGGCCCGCCGGCGAGACGCTGTGTGAGTGCAGCATCTCCTGGGCGGCAATCTGGCGCGACGCCGCCCGCAAATCACGGGTAATCGCCCGTACCACCAGCCAGATCACCAGCAGCGAGAGCGGCATCATCAGAATCAGCGGAATGATGGCAGAGAGCACGCGCTTCACCATCAGGCTCTTCATATAGCCGACGTTGTGCAGCACCTGAATATTGCCGATTTCACTGCCAAGCTCTCCGGGCCGGGTGTAGACACGCCATTCACAGTCATCACCGCAGTCGCCCACTTTGACGTCTGACCAGCCCTTTTTCGCCTGCAGCGGCGCATGCAGCGTCGGCCACGAGCTGGCGCGCAGATGATTGCGCGTATCCCACAGCTGCACGATGTAGGTGCTGCGCAGTTTCTCCTGCTCCATCACCATCGGCATCAGGGCGGGCATGCGCTGGCTGCTTGCCCAGGCATCGGCAATTTTCGCCAGCTGATCGTCTTTCATCGTGCCCATCATGTCGCCGTAGCAGTGATAAAAATACCAGGTGACGCCGCCAATCATCGCCAGATGCAGCAGCACCAGCGTGGCCAGCAGCTTGTTACGCAGCGAACGCATGAAGGTAAAGGAACTCATAGTGCCGGTACCCGCCAGCCCAGGCCACGCACGTTGCGTATCACTTCGTTATCCAGCTTGCGGCGCATGCCGTGGATCAACACATCCACCGCATTACTGGTGACCTCTTCCCCCCAGCCGTAGATGCGGTTCTCTAACTGTTCGCGCGACAGGATGGCGCCGGGACGCTCCAGCAGGGCGTACAGCAGGGCGTATTCACGCGCGGTCAGCTGCTCGCGCTGGCCTTTGTAAACCACTTCGCGCGTCATCATGTCCAGCTGGACGTCGCCATTGCCTAACAGGGAATCTGCCGCGCCGTGGCGGCGTCGGGTTATGGCGCGCATACGGGCAAGCACCTCCTGCAGATCGAAAGGTTTAAGCAGATAGTCATCGGCGCCGCTGTCGAGCCCCTGAATGCGCTGCTGCACGGTGTCACGCGCGGTCAGCACCAGCACCGGCGTGGTGTCGCCGCGCGCGCGGGCGCGACGCAGCACGTTGATGCCGTCTTCGCGCGGCAGCCCCAGATCAAGCAGCACGCAGGTGTAATCGCCTGCCGACCAGGCGTTGCTGGCAAAGACGCCGTCGCGTACCCAGTCTACCGACCAGCCTGCGGCTTCCAGCGCCTGCTGCAGGTTGGTGCCTATCATTTCATCGTCTTCTACCAGCAGCGCTCGCATGGTTCTCTCCCCTGGCTGATTGCAGGCAGTGTACCGCCCGATTCTTAGCGCAGAATTATTTTTGCCGCTCAGGCACGGCAGGCCGGCGCACGTTACCGTGCTAATTCTGCGCTAATTTTCTGCTAATTAAGGGATAAATTTAGCGCGCTACAGTGGCTTCACTGGAAAATTTGCCAAGCCGGAGGAAGCCATGAATCAGCGTGAATTTATCCGTAGTTTACTGGAATGGATTGAAGATAACTTAGGGCACGATCTGCATCTGGATGAAGTGGCGCGACGCTCGGGATATTCCCGCTGGCATCTGCAGCGCCTGTTTCGTCAGCACACCGGTTTTTCGCTGGCAGAGTATATCCGCCAGCGCCGGCTGACGGAGTCCGCGCTGACGCTCATTAACAGCGACGAAGCGATTTTGCAGGTGGCGATGAGCTACGGGTTCGACACGCAGCAGGCGTATACCCGCACCTTCAAAAACTATTTTCGCGTCACGCCGGGCCAGCTGCGCCGGCAGCGCCGGGTAGAGCCGGAACGCCTGCTGTTCCCGCTGGCGATGGCCTCCTGAACGCCGCGCGAGGGCGATGAAAACCCGTGCGTCGGCGCGGGTTTGCTTTTAAGCTGCGCTTCTTTGCGTTGCAGGCCCGGAGAACATGGATCACAGTGACAACCTGACCGCGATGCTGCTGTTTGCGTGCGTCGTCGAACGGCAGAGCTTCAGCGAGGCCGCCCGCGTGCTTGGCGTTTCCCGCTCGCACGTCAGCCGGGAGATTGCCCGGCTGGAGGTACGGCTGGGCATCAGGCTGCTGCAGCGTACGACGCGCAAAGTGGTGCTCACGGAACTGGGCCAGGCCTATTATCCGTTCTGCACCCGTATGCTGGAGGAGCTGCACCGCGCCGATGCCTTTGTGCAACAGGTTCACCAGCTGCCGGCGGGAAATGTCCGGCTGCAGGCACCGATCACCTTTGGCTGCCAGTGTGTAGTGCCGGTGCTGAACGCGTTTATTCGTCGCCATATTCATATCAATGTCGATCTTGAGCTAACCCCGGGCGATGATGCGCAGCCGGATGCCGACGTGGCGATTGTGATTCGGCCGCGCGCACCAGAAGCCGCGACCGCCCGGCAGCTCTGCAGCATTGACTGGGGCCTGTACGCCTCACCGCACTATCTTGCTCATCACCCGGTTATCGATCATCCCGAGCGTCTGACGCGCCACGATTTGCTGCTGTTTCACGGGCCGGCACACACCGCAGCACTGCCGTTCCGCCGCGATAAGCAGCGGCTGGCGCTGGATGTACGCAGCCGCTTCCGCGCCAATAACAGCATGGCACTGCTGAATGCCGCGCTGGCAGGCACCGGCATCGCCTATCTGCCTGCTTATATGACGCAGGCGGCGCTGGCACGCGGTGAAATTGAGCAGGTGCTGCCGGAATGGCAGATGGATCGCCTGCACAGTTATCTGCTGCTGAAAGCGCAGCCGCAGCCCTCATCGCCGGTTGCGCTGCTGTGTGATGCGCTGATTGCCGCCCTTGCAGATGGCTGATTGTTGCTGGCTGGCAACAATACGCGGCTGCCCGGCAAATATCAGCCAGCCTCTGTTTTCGCGGTGTGGCCGCTGCTAGCCTGCTGATAAACACCTCAGCAGGGAGAGTACCATGCCACACGTTTCAGTCGGGTTAGCGCCTGAGCAGCAACACTGGAAGCGTAATCTGTTTGTCTGCGTAGTGGGATCGTTCACCACGCTGGTGGCGATGACGCTGCTGCTGCCGTTTCTGCCACTCTATATGCAGCAGCTGGGCGTGCAGGAACCGGCGGCCATTGCCCGCTGGTCTGGCGTGGCGTATGGGGCCACCTTTCTCAGCGCCGCGCTCACCGCACCGCTGTGGGGCAGGCTGGCGGACCGCTATGGCCGCAAGCTGATGCTGATTCGCGCCAGCCTGGGCATGGCTATCGCCATGTCGCTGATGGGGATGGCGACCGCGCCGTGGCAGCTGGTCGCGCTGCGGCTGCTGGCCGGCCTGCTGGGCGGCTATGCCTCGGGTTCTACTATTCTGGTGGCAGCGCAGACGCCCAAAGCGCACACCGGCTGGGCGCTGGGCATGCTGTCGTCCGGTATCATGGCCGGAAATGTGGCAGGGCCGCTGCTGGGCGGATGCCTGCCGCCGCTGATCGGCATTCGCCACGCCTTCTGGCTGACCGGCGCCGCGATCTTCCTGGCCTTTCTGGCCACGCTTTTTCTGCTGAAAGAGACGCCGCGCCGCGCCGGTCCGAAGAGCGTCCGCCCGGTTGAGCGCGATCGGTCGGCGGCCAACCTGCCGCTGGTGCGGCTGATGTGGCTGTCCGGCATGCTGCTGATTTTTGCCAGCATGTCGATTGAGCCCATCATCACGCTGTATATCAGTGAATTTGTGCAGGGCGAGCAGGCGATTACCGTCATGGCCGGGCTGGTGATGGCGGCTGCGGCGCTGGGCAGTATCCTTTCCGCGCCGCGCCTGGGACGGCTGGCGGATCGCATCGGACATGGACGCGTGCTGGTTTATGGCCTGCTGATATGCGCGCTGTTGCTGATCCCGCAGGCGTTTGTCACCGCCGCGTGGCAGCTTATCGTGCTGCGCTTTCTGATGGGGATGGCGCTGGGTGGGCTGATGCCGTGTATCACAACGCTGATCCGCCATAACGTGCCGCAGGGGCAGGTGGGGAAGATGCTGGGTTACGCGACCTCGGCGCAGTATGCCGGCCAGGTGTGCGGGCCGCTGTTTGGGGGCTTCCTCGGCGGCGCACTGGGCATGCGGCCGGTGTTTCTCGCCACCTGTGCGGTGATGGCGCTGTGCGCACTGCTGAACGCTCGCTATCTGAAGGCGCAGTAGCGCCGAAAAAAAGCGGGCTTTGCAGCCCGCCTGAGTTGTTAGCTTACCTTACGGCGAATGTTTATTTCGCATCCGGCAGCGCATAAGCAATCACGTAGTCGCCCAGTTTCGTACCGAACGAACCGTGACCACCGGCCGCGATGACAACATACTGCTTGCCATTCACTTCATAGGTCATTGGCGTTGCCTGACCGCCTGCTGGCAGACGCGCCTGCCACAGCATTTCACCGGTGTTGGTGTCGAAGGCACGCAGGTAGTTATCCGCGGTGGCACCAATGAAGAACACGTTACCGGCGGTGGTGATTGGGCCGCCCAGCATTGGCATACCCATTTTAAACGGCAGCGGAACCGGCGCGCTGTCGCGTACCGTACCAATGCGTTTTTTCCACACGGTTTCGTTGGTTTTCAGGTCAATCGCAGACACATAACCCCATGCCGGTTGCTTACACGGCAGGCCAAATGGCGACAGGAACGGATTCAGCTCCACGCCGTACGGCACGCCGTACTGCGGCTGAATACCGGTTTCTGTACCGGAACCCCCTTCAGCCCCTTTCGGTGGCTCAATCGGGTTGCCCGGACCACGCGGCACCAGTTTCGACACAAACGGCAGCGCCATTGGGTTGGCAATCGCAATCTGACGATGTGGGTCAACTGCGATACCGCCCCACTCGAACATGCCGAGGTTACCCGGGAACACCAGCGTGCCCTGCTCAGACGGCGGCGTGAACGGACCTTCGTAGCGCAGACGCTTGAAGATAACGCGGCACACCAGCTGGTCATACAGGGTGGCACCCCACATGTCCTTGTCGGTCAGGTTCTGTTTCGGGCGGAACGTCAGCTCAGAGTAAGGCTGGGTTGGCGCAACGTGGTCGCCTTTCGCCGCGCCCTGCGGAACCGGGGTTTCCGGTGCCGGGACAACCGGCTGACCGGTACGACGATCCAGAACAAAAATGTTACCGGTTTTCGCCGGCGCATAAATCACCGGTACGGTGTTGCCATTTTTGTCTGTGATGTCGGCCAGCGTCGGCTGTGACGGCAGGTCCATATCCCACAGGTCGTGGTGCACAGTCTGATATGACCACACCAGCTTACCGGTGGTGGCGTTCAGGGCCAGCACGCTGCTTGCGTAGCGCTCCTGCTCTGGCGTGCGGTTACCGCCCCAGATATCCGGCGTAGAGACACCCATTGGCAGGTAAACGGTATCCAGTTTTGGATCGTATACCGCCGGAGCCCACGAGTTCGGCGAGTTCATGGTGAAGGTGTGTTCATCTGCCGGAATCGCGTTAGGATCTTTCGCGCCCGGATCGAATACCCACAACAGTTTACCGGTGTTGACGTCAAAGCCACGGATGACACCTGACGGTTCACGGGTAGAGTAGTTATCGGTTACCGCACCCGCCATCACGATGGTGGTGTTGGTGATCACCGGCGGTGACGTTGGCTCATACTGGCCCGGGGTCAGCACCGGCTGTTTGTGCTGCAGATCCAGCTCACCGTTGTTGCCGAAGCCCGGGCAACGTGCACCGGTGTCAGCATCCAGCGCAAACAGGCGACCATCGTTCACTGGCAGGTAGATACGACGTGAGCACAGCGCAGGCTGGCTGTTGGCCGCATCGGCTGCTGCCGGTGCTTCGTGGTAAGACACGCCACGGCAGGTGATGTGCTGGAAGGTTGGGTTGGCTTTCAGGCCGGGATCAAACTTCCACTTCTGTTTACCGGTTGTTGCATCCAGCGCAAACAGAATCTGGTGCGGAGAGCACAGATACAGCGTGTCGCGGATTTTGATTGGCGTCACTTCGTCCGTGATTTCACCCGGATCGTTTGGCGTTTTCAGATCGCCGGTCTGGAACTGCCAGGCCACCTGCAACTCTTTCACGTTGCTGGTGTTGATCTGCTTCAGCGGAGAGAAACGGGTGCCCTGCTGATCGCGCGCATAGGCCGGCCAGTCCGCATCGTCGATGTTGCTCAGCGGCTGAGCCTGTGGCGTATTTGCCGCTTCCGGCAGGTTGCCATGCAGCTCCTGCGGGTCGTGGAAAACGGCCCACGCCAGCACCAGCACGCTGGCAACCAGTGCCACCGCCATCGCGCCTAAACCCCCTTTACCGCTGTGGTTCAGACCGCGATAAACAAACGGCAGAATCAGCCAGACGCCGAAGATCACCAGCACATCGGTACGCGGTGCCAGCGCCCAGAAGTCGAAACCGACTTCCCAGACGCCCCATGCCAGCGTCGCCAGCAGCAGCAGTGCATACAGCAGAAGTGCGGAGCCGTTACGACGCCACAGCAGTACAGCGGTGATCAACATAATCACACCGCCTATTACGTAGTACCAGGAACCACCAATTGCGGCTAACCAGATGCCGCCTGCCAGCATAAACGCGCCTGTCAGCAGTGCGAACAGCACTGTGAGAAAGCGGATTACGCCAAAAGATGAGGAAGCTTTCCCCATAATATTGACCTCTTTCTTTACCATAAACTTTAAGGAAACAACACCTTAGGTGGCTTCCCGATATAGAGTACGAAGCGATGAAATACGTTCAGATATCGCTCTTCCGTGGCGCTTATTGATCCATTTCGTTAAATTTTATCTTAAAAACGTTAACAGGTTTGATTTTTTTAGCGCTTTGCTCTCACGCCGGTGAGTAGTACGACATTTTATGGGGAATTGGTGGCGTCAGGCTGCCGGATATCGGGCCGTAACGCCGCGGGACGGAATTTTGTGTAACCGCTTACTCTTCGAAGAGTGTGCTGCCGGTGTGCTGTTCCTGCCAGCCGGTTAACTGCAATTCAGTGCAGGTTTCTGCCGGCAGTAACAGCTGTGGCGTACGTAATATCACCTCCGCTTCTTTTTCCCGAAGCGAAGAAAGCAGAAACGGAAAGCTGAACTTAAGATAATTATCATTGAAGAATGTCTCGGTCAGCACCACGCCGCTCAGCGGAAAGGAAACAATATTTTTCCACTCCATTCCCGGTGGGGCAAGGTCATAAAGCCAGAAGGAAAAGTACCGGGCCGCTTCACGCAAAGCGGCACCGCCGCGGCGTAAAACGGCATAGTTGATCGCCAGCCGGACGTTTTCCTTCTGCCATTCAGAATAATGTTCCACGCCCTGTAAAAAAGCCTCCAGTCCCGCTTCGGCAAGCGGAATAATTATTAAGCCGTCGGTCACCGGTAACTGGTTATCCGGTGAAATTATGTTACGTCCATTAACTAAGCTATTTCCTTCTTCTTCATAATGCATAAAGTGTGCTGAATAACACACACCACAGTGCGATCCGTCAAAGCGACGAATACGCTCAGTAACATAAGGAGGGTATAAACTGTTTTCCATTATCTCTGTTAATAAAATTAATTAGCCGGGACCTGATAATTATTAATATGACGGGCAAAGCGCGGCGGTTTTGCGCCTCAATATAGATCGAATTCGCGGTAAAAATCATCTTTTTTAGCTGTTTCTCATAGAGAGATATAGTCGCTTGTTACGGCCTTAATTAATGATTTATGACATTATCCGGAATGATTTGACTATTTTCGCGCACACATAACCTGCAGGCAAATATCTTTAACCCGATGTTCAGACACGGTTAAGTGACGCTGCTGTTTTGAAACGCACAGCCAGCCATTGCCTGATAAGAAAAGATGCCGCACTCTGGCATACGTACATAAGAAGGCCGGTTTGCGGCTTTCGCCAGGCAGATGCGATGACGTCTGCCGGTTAACCTTTTTAAGGATGGGATATCACGATGGTTTCACCGCACTCCGCAGCGGACGACTCGCTGCTGCGGCACAGGGCGTTTGTCGCCTTCTGGCTGGCACGCACCTGCTCCTCATTTGGTTTTCAGATGTTTTCTGTGGCGGTCAGCTGGCAGATTTATGCGCTAACCCACAGCGCGCTGGCGCTGGGCATGATCGGCCTGATGCAGTTTCTGCCCTCTGTGCTGCTGGCGCTGCCTGCCGGGCACCTCGCCGACCAGCACGACCGCCGCCGGATTGTGCTCCTCGGCCAGCTGATTGAGTGGGCGGCGCTGCTGGGACTGGTGGCGCTGACGCTGCTGCACTGGGCTGGCCGCGTGGAGATCTGGGGGCTGGTATTCCTGATTTCCGTGGCGAAGGCGCTGGAGTGGCCGGCGATGACCTCGATGCTGCCTGCGCTGGTACCGCCGCCGATTCTGGCACGCGCCATGGCGGCGAACTCGGTCGGCGGCGAAGCAGCGGTGATTATCGGGCCTACCCTCGGCGGCCTGCTGTATGTGGCCGGCCCGGAAGTGGTGTACGGCGTCTCCGCGCTGTTCTATCTGTTCTCGCTGGTGCTGGTCAGCCGCCTGCGCTATGAACGTGCGCCACAAACGCGGATGCCAATGACCCTCACCAATATGTTTGCCGGCGTGCGTTTTATCCGCGAGCGCAAAGATGTGCTGGGCGTCATTTCGCTCGATCTGTTTGCCGTGCTGCTGGGCGGGGCCACGGCGCTGCTGCCGATCTTCGCGCAGGATATCCTGCACACCGGGCCGTGGGGGCTGGGGCTGCTGCGCGGTGCGCCTTCGGTCGGGGCGCTGCTGGTGGGCGTGTGGCTCAGCCGCCGCAAGCTGGAAAAGCACGTGGGTATGATCATGTTTGGTTCCGTGGCCGGATTCGGTCTGGCCACGCTGGTGTTCGCGCTCTCTACCCAGCTGTGGCTGTCACTGCTGGCGCTGGCGGCACTCGGCGGGTTTGATATGGTCAGCATGGTGATTCGCGGTGCGCTGGTGCAGCTGGACACGCCGGATGCGATGCGCGGTCGCGTGAACGCAGTGAACGCTATCTTTATCAACACCTCTAACCAGCTTGGGGAGTTTGAATCCGGTCTGCTGGCGGCCTGGCTGGGCGCCGTGCCGGCGGCGGCACTCGGCGGCATCGGCACGCTGGTGGTGGTGGCACTCTGGATGACCCTGTTCCCGCACCTGCGTAAACGGCAGAAGCTGGAGAATGAGCCGGCGGCCTGATGCCTGCGCCGGTTCTCAGTGGGGGTGCACCGCACCGCGACTGTGACCGGCAGCGACTTTTTTACCTTCGATTTGATTATTATCAATCATATTTGATTGTTTGTGAGCATGATCAAACAATTTACCGCCTGATTGCCCTATAAATTGCCCTGCCTGTGCGTAATTTCATTCGTGGTTGATTGAAATAAATCATTACGCACAGCCGGTGGCAGCCAGCGCCTGGCGCGACAACAACCCTACCCGCCACCTCATTCTGCGGCGCGCGCGCAGCCCCGCGAACGCCACGACCCTACGTTATCGATGAGGCTACAATGAAACAATTCTCTGCTGAAGGGATGGTCATTATTGTCGGGATAGTGATTGCCTACATCCTGTTTACCACCTGGCTGACATGGCGTTTACGCAGTAAAAACAGCGGTGATTTTATGGCGGGCTCCAATGTCATGCCTGCCTTTGTCGTGGGTGTGATGCTGATGTCAGAGTATATCGGAGCAAAGTCCACCATCGGCACCGCGCAGGCGGCATTTGAAGATGGCTTTGCCGCATCCTGGTCGGTCATCGGGGCCGCCATTGGTTTTCCGCTGTTTGGTTTCCTGCTGGTCAGACGCATTTACAACACCGGTAAAATCACCATTTCCGGTGCGATTGCCGAACGCTACGGCAACTCCACCAAAAATATCATTTCGATTATCATGATTTACGCGCTGCTGCTGGTGAACGTGGGCAACTACGTCAGCGGCGCGGCGGCCATCTCTACGGTGCTGAACCTTGATCTGACCACGGCGGCGGTGATCACTGCCGTGGTCAGCACCTTTTACTTTATGTTTGGCGGTATGAAAGGTGTGGCCTGGGTGACGCTGCTGCACAGCGGACTAAAGTACGTTGGTATTCTGATCATTCTCGGCGTGGCGCTGCACATGACCGGTGGCGTCAGCCCGATGATCAAAGAGATGCCGCACTTTTACTGGACGTGGGATGGCAACGTCGGGGCCAGCACTATCGTCGCCTGGATGATTGGCACCATCGGATCAATCTTCTGCACCCAGTTTGTGATTCAGGCCATTGCCTCAACCAAAAGCGCGGAGTCGGCAAAGCGTGCAACCTGGGTAGCCTTTTTCTTCTGTATGCCCATCGCCATCGCCATTGCACTGATTGGCGTGGCGGCAAAATATCTGCATCCGGGCATTAAGAGCCTCTACGCGCTGCCGGTGTTTCTGCAGGATATGAGCCCGTGGCTGGCAGGCATTGTCACCACCTCGCTGGTGGCATCGATTTTTGTCAGCGTCAGCACCGTGGCGCTGGCGATTGCCTCGCTGGTGGTGAAGGATTTTTACGTCCCGTACTGCCGTCCGACGCCCGAGCGTGAATTCCGCATGACGCGCTGGCTGTCGCTGCTGATTGGTTTTCTGCCGCTGATCTTCGTGCTGCTGGTGCCGGAAGTGTTAAAGCTTTCGTTCTTTACCCGCGCAATACGCCTGTCGATCTCAGTGGTGGCGATCATCGCTTTCTATCTGCCGTTCTACAAAAGCACGCGCGGCGCCAACGCGGGACTGATCGGTGCCTGCGTGATGACCTCACTATGGTATCTGCTCGGCGATCCGTTGGGTATCAATAATATGTATGTCGCTCTGATCACGCCGGCGGTGATCATGGTGATCGACCGGCTGATTCCGTCGCGCCAGACGCCGCGCCAGAAAGCGCCCAAATCTTCAATGCAAAACAGTGGAGCCTGATATGACCGATTCAAACGTTACCGTTGAGCGTGACGGTAACCTTCATCCACACGCGCAGGATGCGCAGCAGCTGACGGCCATGCTGCCTTCGGGCTGCCCACAAAACCACGCGGCGAACCTGCTGCCGCTGCCTGATGGCGATCTGCTGTGCGTGTGGTTTGGCGGAACGCAGGAAGGCATCGCCGATATTTCCGTGTGGTGTTCGCGGCTGGCGCAGGGCAGCACACAGTGGAGCGCAGCGCAGCAATTATCGGACGATCCGACGCGATCGGAGCAGAACCCGGTGCTGTTCCTCGATCCGCAGCAGGTGCTGTGGCTGCTGTGGACGGCGCAGAAAGCCGGCAATCAGGACACGGCCATCGTGCGCTATCGCCAGTCGCACGATCTCGGCCGCAGCTGGGGTGAGATTGCCACCCTGCTGGATCAGCCCGGCACGTTTATCCGTCAGCCGCTGGTGGTGCTGCCGGACGGTAAATGGCTGCTGCCGGTGTTTTACTGTCGCACGCAGCCCGGCGTGAAATGGGTGGGCAATGAAGATGTCAGCGCAGTGAAAATCTCCAGCGATGGCGGGAAAAGCTGGCGCGATGTGGCCGTGCCGGACAGCCTCGGCTGCGTGCACATGAACATTACGCTGCTGCAGGATGGCAGTCTGCTGGCACTGTATCGCAGCCGCTGGGCTGATTATATCTACCAGAGCCGCTCGGCAGACGGTGGCGAGAGCTGGAGCGCACCGCAGCCCACGGCGCTGCCGAATAACAACGCCTCCATTCAGGTCACGACACTGCGCAATGGTCACCTGGCGCTGGTATTCAATGCCATGAGCGCGCGCGATGCCACCGAACGCCGTCTCTCGCTGTATGACGAGATCGACGATGAAGAGGAGGGCGACGTGGCGGTGGCGGCGGAGCCGGTGGTGCACGGCGGGCGCACCGCCTTCTGGGGCGCACCGCGCGCGCCGATGACGCTGGCGATTTCGCCCGACGGTGGCCGCAGCTGGCCCTGGCAGCGTAACCTTGATGAGGGCGACGGCTACTGCATGACCAATAATTCACAGCAGAAGCTGAACCGCGAATTCTCCTATCCCAGCATCAAACAGAGTGATGATGGCGCACTGCATATCGCCTACACCTGGTATCGCCAGGCGATCAAATACGTGCGCGTGGACGAAAACTGGGTAAGGGGGTGAACATGGCGCGACATGCGCTGGTCACCGGCGCCAGCTCCGGCATTGGGGCGGCGATTGCCGAACGGCTGCTGGCGGAAGGCTGGCAGGTTACCGGCTTCAGCCGGGCGCCGATCGTTAACGATCATCCGGCATTTACCGCGGTGAGCGTCGATCTGGCGGATAGCGCGCGGCTTAAACAGGCGCTGGCGGCGCTGCCCGCAGTGAATGCACTGGTGCACGCTGCCGGCATGATGTGCGCTGCGCCGCTTGGCGCACTGGATGAGGAGCAGGGCGCGCGCCTGTGGTATCTGCATGTGCAGGTGGCGCAGATCCTCGCCAACACCTTGCAGCCGCAGATGCGCAGGGGCGATCGCATCCTGCTGATTGGCAGCCGCACGTCGCGCGGCGCAGCGCAGCGCAGCCAGTATGTCAGCACCAAGGCGGCGATGGTCGGCATGGCGCGCAGCTGGGCGGCAGAGCTGGCACCGCTGGGCATTACCGTCAATGTGATTGCGCCCGGTGCCACGGCAACGCCGATGCTGCAGCAGCCGGGCCGCGCCAGTTCGCCGCCGTCGCTGCCGCCGCTGGGGCGTTACATTGAGCCCTCTGAGGTGGCTGCGCTGGCCGCCTTTGTGCTTTCCCCGTCCGCCGATGCCATTACCGGCCAGGAGCTGGTGATATGCGGCGGAGCCTCGCTGTAAAGCTGTTGCCCCACACCCGATGATTTTCTGCTGGCACCTGTGGAACCCCGCAGTGCCAGCCTCTCTTCACCATCAGGCGGGCGTTCTCCCTGCCGCAGCGCGCTTTCTTTGGCGTAAGCACAGTGATACTCTTCCCCGGTTTTTCATGGCTGATTTCAACGTTTTATTTGGTGCGGAGCCTGGTGTTCTGCTGGAGAAAGCCCGGAATGGATCAGGATGTTACCCGCGTAATCAAATCCCAGCCGCTCTACCCGGTGCACAGTGACAGGCATATTGTCTTTGGCGTTGACGGCAGGTTCGCCGCGCATGCGCTGATCACCATCCTGTCGATCATGCGGCACGCCGGCGAAACCGTTTATCATTTTCACCTGCTCTCCGCGGCGTTTACCCCCACTGACAATGACCGACTGGCGCGCGTGTTTGCCGGCACGCCGCACGGCCTCACGCTGCATCATCTGCCGGATTCCCTGTTTGCTGCCTTTCCGGTAACGGCGCTGTTTACCCGGGCCACCTATTACCGTTTTCTGGCCCCGCTGGTGCTGCCGCAGGCAGAGAAGCTGCTCTATCTGGATGCGGATATGGTGTGTGTGAACCCGCTGGATGCCCTGTGGCACATGCCCACCGGGCCGGAGGCGATTGCGCTGGTGGCCGGTGAGCTCACCGCGCTGCAGCCAACGCTGGCCCGGCAGGTAGGATTGCGCGGCGAGCGCTATTTCAATGCCGGCATGATGCTGATCGATGTGTCGCAGTGGAACCATGCCCGCATCAGCGAACAGGCGTTTGCCTTGCTGGCTGAAAAAGGCCACCGCTTTCAGTACCTCGATCAGGATGCGCTGAATGTGCTGCTGGAAGACCGCGTCAGTTTTGTGCGGTCGCGCTTTAATACCCTGACGATGCTGGCGCATGACGACGCCGGCTATACGATGGATGTCCCGCCGGAGACCTGCCTGATTCACTATGCCGGCGCGGATAAACCCTGGCAGCAGTGGAACGAACAGTTTGTCTGCCGCCACTACCGCGCGATTTACCGCACTTCGCCGCTGGCGGCTGTGCCGTTTGATAAGCCCGCCACGGCTGCGCAGGCAAAGAAAATGTACAAGCTGCTGTTACGCAAAAGGAAATGGCTGCAGGCGCTGGTCTGGCGGCTAAAACATCTGAAGATGAGGTACTGTAAGTGAAGCGTGTTGTTATCCAGCCCTGGCTGGCAGAAAAGAACCTTTACGCCTGCTGCTTTTTGCTGCTGACTGCCGCGCTGGCCGCCGCCCTGGTGGTGCCGGCCTACCCGAAAAAGATCTTTTACTTTGTCAGCTATGTCGTGGCGTTGTTCCTGCTGGTGCAGGGCATCAGAAAACGGTGGATCGCCGATAAAACGGCGCTGGCCGTGGCGCTGCCGCTGCTGTTTATTGGGCTGGTACGGCTGATCTGGTCCCGCCTTTTTGCCCATGCGGCGTTCAGTGATGTCGTGGATAACTACTCTCAGGGCGGTAAACTGTTCATTATCGCCGCGCTGCTCAGCTATTTTATCCTCAGCTGGCGCGCCTGCCTGACGCGTCGCCTGCTTGGCATCAGTGCGATCATCTTGTTTATCGGGCTGCTGGCGACGCTGGGCGCGGGCCTGTATGAACATTTTCGCACCCTGCAGCGCATCCAGCTGCTGACGGATTCTGCCGGTACCGTTTCCTATCTGATTACCGCGCTGGCGCTGACCACGCTTTACGTTAGTCATCAGGTGGTGACGCAGCGTCTGGGGCAGATGGCGCTGTTCCTGGCGGTGTTTGCGCTTAACATGGCGCTGATGATCCTTACCGAATCCCGCGCCGGCATTCTGACGCTGCCGCTGCTCTACCTGGCTTACTTCTCGCTGACGCACAGGTGGGCAGGCAAAATCACGCTGGCGGGGCTGGCGGCGGCAGTGGTGATTGGACTGTTCCTGATGCCCGCTTCGGTGTGGCAGCGGCTCGACAGCATTCATAACGAAGTGGACAGTTATCAGACCAATAACAATACGTCGATTGGGGCACGCTTCTCCATCTGGAAAGGCGGCTGGCACAGCGTTTCCTGGTCGCTGCTGGGACAGAGCCCGGACAGCCGGACCGCCATCGCGCGAACCTATATTCAGCAGCATGAACGCAATAATCCGGAAGCCTGGAAGAATGTGATGTATCACCTGCATGATGACACGCTGGAAACGCTGTCGCTGCAGGGTATTGCCGGTCTGCTCTCGCTGCTGACGTTTTATCTGACGCTGCTGGTGGTGGCTATCCGGCGCGGCGTGCCCGGCTTATCGCTGCTGCCGCTGGCGATAGTGATTTTCGGGCTGACCGACACCGTGCTGATACAAAGCAGTTCGGTGATGATTCTGGCACTGGCCATTATCCTCAGCTATGCGCTGATGGCGTCACCGCCGCAGCGAAGCCGGTAAACAAGGGCGCGCCTGCATTACCGGCCGCTCAGAAGGCCTTTTTCAGCTTCAGCTGCAGGTATTTCTTTTTGAAGCTGGTGCGTACCTGGCGATCCAGCAGAAACCCCGGCAGCGGGATTTTTTGCAGGGCGGCCTGCACCTGCGCCCGGTCTGCCGGCTGGCTGAGGCTGGCCTGATACTTATGGGCGATGTTAATCCAGTGACAGGAGAGCAGGTTACGGTATCGCGCCGGCAAAACCTCATCCATATGCTGCGTGGCGGCAACCAGCAGAGAAATTTTTTCCGCATCCAGCTTGCTGGAGAGGCTGTTGTCCCGCTTGAAGTAGAGATAAGGGCTGACGTCGGCATACACGATGTGCTGGCTGGCGGTCAGGATTTCCGGGAACAGCCAGGCATCTTCATAGCAGCGGAAAGGCGGAAACCGGTGCTGCAGCAGAAGGTCGCGTCTGATGAACTGTCCGATAAAGTGCGCCTGTAATTCGCGATGGATCAGAAATTTTTCAATGGTCTGGTGCCGGGTCAGGGCGGTAAAAGTTGGACTGCGCCACGTTTCGCCGCCGCGCCGGCTTTCATAAACCTCATTGAGCCGGGCGAGCAGCATATCGGGCTGCTGACGCGACAGATAGGGCACAATCTCTGTCAGCGCGTCCGGCAGCAGCTGATCGTCGCCATCCAGCATGGTGACATACTGACCGCGGCACTGCTGAACGCCAAAGTTTCTCACTTCACCAATGTTGCGATACGCCACGTTAAACACGTTGCTGGCCGGATGCGCCGCCGCGAAAGCCTGCAGCATCGCGGCCGTGCCATCGGTCGAGGCGTCATTCACCAGAACGATTTCCACCGCCTGCCGGACGTCACGGCAGGCGCGTCGAACGCTGTCCAGCGTATCGGCAAGATAGTTTTCACAATTGTGGGCGGTGACCAGTACGCTGAGAACAAACTGAGAAGCCATAGGGATTCGCTAACTTTTCCGGAAACAGAGCTGCTGAATCATACCGTAAGCGTTGCTGCGAAGGGGAGGAATTTACCGGCCGGCGAGCGGGGAAAAGGCGAAGGCGAATCGGGCGGCCGCGGCGGGCCACCCGTGAATCTGCTCAGGCAACGCCCTCAACCAGCAGCACGCGGTAATGCGCGCCTTTCAGCCGATGCGCTTTGGCTTCCTGATAGGCCGGACTGTGATACCAGGCTTTTGCCGCTTCGCGATCGGGGAACTCCAGCACCACGACGCCTTCGGCATCGCGGCCTTCCAGCACTTCCAGCTCGCCGTAAAACGCCAGCGGTTTGATGGGGTGATCGCCGCGCGCCTGGCCCGCTTTTTCGGCGTACACCGCCAGCTCATCTGCATCCAGCGTTTCATCTTTAATAAATACGATATAGGCCGCCATTACTGTTCTCCTCTTGCCTGACGTTTATCTTCAGTGTTGTTCTCAAAATCGGACGCATCGTGCCGCTCCAGCAGCTGGTCCTGTGGCTCGGCACCGAAGGCTTTATTGACTTTGCGGCCGCGAATCACCGCCGGACGCCCGGCAATTTCCTGCGCCCAGCGCACGACATTTTTGTAGGACTGCGCGTCAAGGAACTCGCCGCCGCCGTACAGATTGTTCAGCACCAGGTTGCCATACCACGGCCAGGTGGCGATATCGGCAATGGTGTAGGCGTCACCGGCGAGGAAACGGTGGGTTGCCAGCTGACGATCCAGCACGTCGAGCTGGCGTTTGGCTTCCAGCGTAAAACGGTTAATGGCGTATTCGATTTTCTCGGGTGCGTAAAAATAGAAATGGCCGTAACCGCCGCCCAGATAGGGCGCCGATCCCTGCAGCCAGAACAGCCAGTTCAGGGTTTCCGTGCGGCCCGCCGGATCGGCAGGCAGGAAATGACCGAACTTCTCCGCGAGGTAGAGCAGAATGTTGCCGGATTCAAACACCCGCTGTGGCGGGCTGACCGAGTGGTCACACAGCGCCGGGATTTTGGAGTTCGGGTTGATGTCCACGAAACCGCTGGAGAACTGATCGCCTTCGCCGATGCGAATCAGCCAGGCATCATACTCCGCCTCTTTCGCCCCGATGGCCAGCAGCTCTTCCAGCAGAATGGTCACCTTCTGCCCGTTGGGTGTGCCCAGCGAGTAGAGCTGCAGCGGATGTTTGCCCACCGGCAGGGCTTTTTCGTGCGTCGGCCCGGCGAAAGGGCGGTTGGTTTTGGCACCGTTGCCTTTTGCTTCCGGGTCCCAGGTCCAGACTTTTGCGGGCTGATACTGATTATCCGACATAGTGTTTGCGCCTTGTGTGATTGCGTTTTTAGCTGCTACTGAGTGTAGCAGCCCGATCCACAGGCGATTTAACCGCGCTGGCGGTGGCCGGCCCTGACGCCTCAGGCGTAGTTTTCCTGGGTATACAGCATAAAATCCACCTTGCCTGCCTGATAGGTCTCTGGCTGCTCGCCTTCTTCCAGATGGCGCAGCAGCAGCGTCAGCGCCAGCTGCGCGTGGCGCAGCGTGTTTTGATCCAGCGTCAGGGTAAGCACGCGCTGCTGCAGCAGCTGCCGGGTGGTGTCATAGAGTTCGTGCGTGATATACACCACGTTGCCGCAGAGGCGATGCCGCGCCAGCGCTTCATGAATCTGCGTGTTGCCCATGCCGGTGTTATAGAGACCGACAATCTGCTGCGAACCCGCCAGCGTTTTCTCCAGCAAACGGCTGATGCGCTCGCGCTCATCCTGACCGGCGATAATCTCGCGCAGCCGCAGATGCGGAAAGCGCTCTTCCAGCACCGCCTGGAATCCCTCAATGCGCAGGCGGTGCGCGGCGTAATCGGCGCGTCCGCTGATCAGCACGACCTCACCCTTTGCGCTCAGCATACTGCCCAGCATCAGGCCGGCGGTGCGTCCGGCTTTGTATTGATCGATACCCACATGACACAGGCGGGCCGCGCCTGGCAGATCGGCGACAAGGGTGATTACCGGCACGCCGCGCGCTTTACAGGCGGTCAGCGCATCGTAAATCAGCGGGTTTTCGTGGGCGAAAACCATCAGCGCATCGCGCTTTTTACTGCAGCTTTCGATGTGGGCCGCCAGTTTCTCCGGCGCGTTCTCCGGAATGAGCGTGCGATGCAGGCACAGGCGGCGGTAGCCTATCTCATCGGCCAGCCGGGCGAAATCCTGCGCCAGCTGCTGGAAGAAGAAGGATTTATTGCCGCTGAGCAGCACTTCCACCTGCCATGCCGGGCGATGCGCTTCCGGCAGAATGCGTTTCAGGCCCGCTTCACGCGCCGCCTGCAAAATCTTTTGCGTCATGGCCGGGGAGACGCCGCCCCGATCGTTGAGCACCCGGTCCACCGTTGCCACACCGACTCCCACCCGCTTTGCCAGCTCCGCCAGCGTCATTGCTTTCATCTGAGTGAATTCCATCAAAAACCGCGTTCAGACAGCCTGCCAGAAAGCGATATTTTGACAAGACCGGCTATGCCGAACTGTGACCATAAGGAGCGTTATCCATGCGGACTCCGCAACGTTTTGCTTTACTGGGCTGTGGATTTATCGGTCAGGTGCATGCGGCGAATCTGGCGGCCCATCCCGACATCGTGCTGGCGCGGGTATGCGACATTGATATCGCCCGGGCGGAGGAGGTTGCCCGACGCTATGGGGCGCAGGTTGCCAGCGTCAGCGAGGCGCTGGCCAGCGACGCGATTGACGCGGTGCTGATCGCCAGTGCCACGCCGACCCATGCAACGCTGCTGGAGCAGGCGGTAAAAGCGGGGAAAGCGGTCTACTGCGAAAAACCGATCGATCTCTCTTTGTCGCGGGCCTGCGAGGTGGTGGCAAACCTGACCCCACTGCAGGTGTCGGTGACGGTCGGGTTCAACCGGCGTTTTGATCGCAGCCATCAGCAGTTGAAAGCGCAGCTGGAGCAGGGCGTCATTGGCCGGCCGGAACTGATCCAGATGGTATGCCGCGCCTCACAACGGCCACCGCTCAGCTACCTGCAGACCTCCGGCGGTCAGATGCGCGACCAGGCGATTCATTTCTTTGACCTGCTGCGCTGGCTGACCGGCGATGAGGTGGTGACGGTGGGCGCGCTGGGGGCGGCGCTGGCAATGCCGGAAATCCGCGAGTTTGATGTGGATACCTCGGTGCTGATCATGCGTCTGCAGCAGGGCGCGCTGGCGCAGCTGGATAACACCCGCCGCACGGCTTATGGCTATGATGAACGTATCAGCGTGATGGGCAGCGACGGCATGCTGGTCTCAGAAAGCCAGGCGGAGCGCGGGGCAACGCTGTATCAGACGCACGGCATTACCCGGCCGGGGCTGTATGCAGACTGGTTCAGTCGGGTGCAGGCCACCTACTACAGCCATCTGGATGCGTTTGTGCGCCATATGCGCGGTGAGCCCGTGGCGGATCTGCCAGGGTTGATTGACGGCCTGCGCGCGCAGGCGATTGCCGAAGCGGCGCAGCGCTCTTTAACACTGGGAGAGTTTACTGAGGTGGCGTGGGTAACGGCGTAAGCCGCTGGGGCGGGCAGGGGCGGTGCACGGCCCCTGCGCACCGGTTTACGGGTTCAGCAGCTCACGTTCGATGAGTTCACGCGTTTCCACCGCCTGATACTTCATTTTTTCCGGATAGCCAAACAGCGCGGCTGAGATAATCGCTTCCCCGCCTACCTTAAAGCGGCGACTGGCAAAATCCATATCGCGCAGCGCTTCAAACAGCGCATCAAAGTTCACTTCCCCTTCACCCACGGCGACATGCTGGTGGATGGTGGCATCCACGCCTGGCGGGTTAACGATATAGCGGCAGTGTTTGGTGTGGTTCATGGTGTCGGCGATCAGCATATGCGACAGGTCATCTCCGGCATACTGCAGCATGCTTTTGACGTCGCCCCGGCCTTTGTCATAGTAGAAGGTATGCGGTGCGCTGTAGATATACTTGACGTTATCGCTGCGGAACGATTTTACGATGTCCGCCGTTTCGTTGCTCTCTTCGCAGAAATCCCACGGGTGCGCCTGGATTTCAACGCGGATACCCTCCCGTTCGATGATCGGCAGCAGCTCTTCCATTGAGCGGTAGAACATCTCTTCGCAGATTTCCGGCTCATTCGGATTGCCGGAAAGCTCGGTGTTGATGACCTGCACGCCCATCTCGACGGCAATCTCGATCATGCGCTTCCAGTTTTTTACCGCCGCCTGACGCCGCAGCTCATCCGGACCAGACCAGCGGTAAACGGTGATAAAGGAGGAGATCTCCAGGCCGGTCGCGTTCAGGGCGTTTTTATACTCGCGCATGATTTCACGGCTGGCTTTCGGGTGTTTGTAAAACGGGTTGATCTGCGGGTGCGGTGACTGCTCGATGTATTTATAGCCCCATTCCGCTACCTGATGCACCATGCGGGTGATGCCGAGATCGCGGATGACATCAACGTCAAAAGCAATTTTCATGTTGTTCTCCTGAGCATTAACGCTGGCGCGCTTCAGTGAAGATCACGCCGGTTTGCTGCCGCGCGCTCGCCTTCCGGAGAGCTGCAACGCGACAGGCGGCGCACCGGCGTGTCTGTCAGCCCTGACAGAGGCACGGGGCGCTGCTGGCAAAATGAGCGCGGTGCGCGGGCGGCCTTGCGCGCAACCTGGCCGCTTCGCGGTGGGGAGGCTGCCGTTACCCCTGCGCCACCCACGACTATAAAAAAGTGCCGTGTGGTGCTCGAATGCTTTGCTGATGCAAAACCATCAGCCCACCGTCACGCCGCCAGCAATAGCACGTCTCTGTTCCGGAAAACCATTAAATGAAATATTCGTTTCTGTTTTTGCGATTTGGCGCAAAAAATGAAAGTATTTTTATCAGCGTGGCATATCAAATTGCGTCATATCAGTTATCGGAATTCGCACTTTTCTGCCGATTAAGGCATTATTTTTTGATAGAGAGTTATCACAGAGAAGGAATAACCGAATGGGCAAAATAACCATGACCGCGATTGCTGCCGCGGCAGGGGTTGGGGTGGCGACGGTGGATCGCGTACTGAATCGCCGGGCGCCGGTTAAGGCAGTAACCGAGCAAAAGGTGCTGGAAGCCGCCAACCGGCTGGGCTATCACATCGGGCCGCTGCCGCAACTGGCCGCCGCGCCGCAGCCGGCGGCGGCCAGCCTGCGGATGGGGTTCATTCTGTTATCAAAATCCTACTCGTTTTATCACATGCTGACCGACGCGCTGCGCCACTACACGCAGCCGCTGCATCCGGCGGGCAGCGAGCCGCTGTTTCACTGGCATGACATTGACGACGTTGATGCTGTGGTGGCGTCGCTGGATGCGATGGCAGAGCAGACCGATGTCATTGGCGTAGTGGCGCTGGATCATCCGCTGATTCGTCATGCTATTGCGCGGGTGTCGCAGCGCGGCGTCCGCGTGTATGCGCTGTTCTCCGACTTTTCACCGTGCGGCCATGCCGGGTATTTCGGGCTGGATAACCACAAAGCCGGACGCAGCGCGGGATGGATCGCGACGCATCTGCTGCATCAGCCTGGCACAGTAGGCGTGCTGGTAGGCGACCACCGCTTTACCTGCCAGGAGAGTTGTGAAATCAGCTTCCGTTCCTATCTGCGTGAACAGGACAGCGCCCGTCGCGTGCTGGAGCCGCTGAAAACCCATGAAACCATTGACGGCGGTTACCATGCCACGCGGCAGCTGCTGGCGCAGCATGACGATCTGGCGCTGATCTACGCGCCGTGCGGCGGTATCGAAGGGGTGATTCAGGCGCTGCGTCAGCAGCCGCAGCGTCAGGTCGCGCTGATTTGCCATGGGCCGGTAAAGGATGGCGAACTGGCGTTAATCGATGGCACCCTGACGGTGATGCTGCGCCATCAGATTACTGATATGGCACAGCGGCTGGCGCAGACGCTGCTGCAGCGTCATGACGACGCGGACGATCGCTTCTCGCAGGTGATTTTGCCTTTTGAGATAGTGACGCGGGAAAACCTGTAGCCGCACCGCAGCAGCCGGGCTGGCTGCGAACCCTTGCTCTGATTGTGTTTGATAGAAAAGCTATCATTTTTGGCGAGATAAATACCTTGATCGCTATCAAAAAATGATATTTTCATCATTGCTGGAAATGAAAAATTCATTTGATACTGGCGTCCTCTGATACCGTGAGGAACGCATATGACACTGCCTGTTGCTAATGCGCCCTGCAGCTGGGGCGTTGACGATCTGACTCATCCCTTTCTGCCGCCCTGGCAGCGCGTGCTGCAGGAAGCCGCGCAGGCCGGTTATCCGGCAATTGAACTGGGCCCGTGGGGCTATCTGCCGGTGGATACTGCAGAACTGCGCGGCCAGCTTGAAGCGCATCGCCTGGCGCTGGTGGCTGGCACCCTGTTTGACGATCTGGTCAGCGCGGCGAATTTCCCTGCCATGATCACGCTGACCCATCAGATTTGCCGCACCCTGACGCAGGTGCCCACCGCCCACACCACGCCTGCGCACCCGCATCCGGCCCCCTATCTGGTGATCATTGATTTCGGCGATGCGCAGCGCGCGCGATACGCCGGTCAGTCCGAAAAGGCACCGCGCCTGGCACCCGCCGACTGGCAGCGCATGATGCAGCATATTACGCAGCTCAGCCAGATCGCACGCGACGAGTATGGCGTGCGGGCCGTGATCCATCCGCATGCCGGTGGGTGCATTGAATTTGCCGATGAGCTGGAGCAGCTGGTGCAGGACATCCCCTATGACGTGGCGGGTCTGTGCCTTGATACCGGCCACCTGTGCTACGCCGGGATGGATCCGGTCAGCACTCTGCGCCGCTATCGGTCACGTCTCGATTATCTGCATTTCAAAGATGTTAATGAGGCGAAATGGCGGGCGGCGGTGACGGGCGGCATTGACTTCTTCTCCGCCTGTGCCAGTGGCGTCATGTGCCCGCTGGGCACGGGGATGATTGATTATCCGGCGGTGCGTGCTCTGCTGGCAGAAAGCGACTATCAGGGCTGGATCACCGTTGAACAGGAGCGCGACCCGCGCGACGCGGAGACCAGCCTGCGTGATGTTACCGCCAGCCTGCGCTATCTGCGCGCGGCCGGCTTCTGAGGAGAGTCTGATGATTAACGGCATAAAAGCAGTAAACCGCTCGCTGCGCTGGGGCATGGTCGGCGGCGGCGGCACCAGTCAGATTGGCTACATCCACCGCTCGGCAGCGCAGCGTGACGGCAATTTTACCTTACTGGCCGGCGCGTTCGATATCGACGCCGAACGCGGCCGCGCGTTTGGGGAGGCGCTGGGGCTGGACCCGGCGCGTTGCTACGCCGATTACGCGACGATGTTTGCCGCCGAAGCCGCGCGTCCTGATGGCATTGAGGCGGTCTCGGTGGCCACGCCGAACAATACGCATTTTGCCATCTGCCGTGCCGCGCTGCAGGCTGGCCTGCACGTGGTGTGCGAAAAACCGCTGTGTTTCACCACGGAAGAGGCCGACGAGCTGGAGCAGCTGTGTGCGGAAACGCAGAAAATTATCGGCGTCACTTACGGCTACGCCGGACATCAGCTGATTCAGCAGGCGCGCGAGATGATTGCCGCCGGGCTGCTGGGGGAGATCCGCATCGTTAATATGCAGTTCGCACACGGCTTTCACCATCAGGCGGTGGAGTTGCAGAGTGAAAGTACGCGCTGGCGCGTCGATCCACGCTTTGTCGGGCCTGGCTATGTACTGGGCGATCTCGCGACTCATCCGCTGTTCATCGCCGAGACGCTGCTGCCGCAGCATAAATTAAAGCGCCTGCTGTGCAGCCGCCAGAGCTTTGTGCAATCGCGCGCGCCGCTGGAGGACAATGCGTTTGTGATGATGGAGTACGATAACGGCGCGGTCGGTACGCTGTGGGCCTCGGCGGTGAACTGCGGTTCCATGCACGGGCAGAAAATCCGTGTTGTGGGGGAGAGAGCCAGTCTGGAATGGTGGGATGAGCAACCGAATCAGCTGCGCTATGAAGTGCAGGGTGAACCGGTGCAGATCCTTGAACGTGGCATGGGGTATCTGCACGCCAGCGCGCGTGAAGATGACCGCATCGGCGGCGGCCATGCGGAGGGGCTGTTTGAAGCCTGGGCGAATCTGTATCGTCGCTTTGCGCTGGCCATGGACGCGACCGATCGCGGCGACCACGCTTTTCTGCGGGATTTCTGGTATCCGGATGTGCATGCCGGCCTGCAGGGCGTGCGCTGGGTAGAACAGTGTGTGCGATCGGCCGATGCCGGCGCGGTATGGGTCACCTGCTAAGATACACGGCGCGCTGCAGCAGTGTGTTACGCGCTGGCCTGCTGCACCGCTTTCTGCGCCTGCTCACACTGCTGCAGAATCATCAGCGCATGCTGATACAGCGTTTTGCCTGCGGCGGTGGGCGTAACGCCGCGTTTGCTGCGGATCAGCAGTTGCTGATTCACTTCCCCTTCCAGCGTGGCCAGCTGCTGGCTTAGCGCCGGCTGGGCAATGTGCAGGCAATCCGCCGCCTGGGTCAGGCTGCCCATATCCACGATCTTGACGAAATATTTAAGACGACGAAGATTCACATTCATTCCCTCAGATGACACGCCAGCGGGGGTGCGAAAGCTGGTCTCGCTGGCCCCCTGAGTCACCCGTATTTACCATCCGCCCGCTTCCGGGGGCGTGACCGCAGGCGCATTTTGCGCTATCGCGGGCAGGCAACAGGCAAAAGTGTGCGAAAGGTCGCGCAGCCGGGTGCGGCGGGCACAGCAGGAAAAGGAGGAGGGCAGGGCGGAAACAGAAAAGCAAAAACCCAGCCATAAGGCTGGGTTTTCAGAATGTTGGTGCCCGGACGCGGAATCGAACCACGGACACGGGGATTTTCAATCCCCTGCTCTACCGACTGAGCTATCCGGGCAACGGGGCGCATTAAACCTTAATGGCTTCCCGCCGTCAACGGGTTTCGTAAAAAAAGCGTAGCATTCGTGACTGACTGCCTGCTTTCCAGGCAGGGCAGCACGCAGGTTCAGGCCAGAGCGCCATTTTGCCGGCACAGTGCAATCGCCAGCACATCTTCCGCCAGCCGGCGCGCGGTGGCGACATCCTGCACATTCCGCTTCACCAGCAGCTTGCTCAGGCAGCCTTCGAGGATCAGCTCCAGCTGATCCGCCACCATGGTCGGGTTATCCAGCGCCAGCGCTACCAGAATGTCATGCGTGAACCGCCATGAGTTGCGTTTCTGCTGTTCCGCCAGCTGGTGTACGGGCTGATCGGGTTGCGGATAGTAACTGCAGGCGGCAATAAACAGGCAGCCGGGAAAACGGCCTTTGCTGACATATTCAGTCAGCACGTCATAACGCGCCAGCAGCTTCTGTGCGGCGCTGCGTTGTGTATCAAGCTGCACCTGACGCCGCCAGCTGTCGATCTGCTGCCCGTGATAGCGCAGCGCATCGTAGAGCAGGGCGTCGCGGTCCGGCCAGAATCGCACCAGCTGTTCAGTGCTGAGGCCGGTTTCACCCGCCAGCTGCGGCAGGGATGTGGTGGCGGCAAGGCCACGCTGTTCGAGCACGTTCAGCGCATGCTCAAGAATCTGTTCACGTTGCAAGTGACTCTCCTCTGGAGTGCGGGCCCGTTCGCAGGCGAGCGGGCGGTGTCCTGCCACCAGTGTCGTTTAACGCGTCAGTTTGTGCAAATGCGCCTGAAAAGCCGCCGCGTTAAGGAAACCGGTGACGCGTGAGTCGGGGATTTCACGCCCCTGCGCATCGAAAAACAGGATGGTCGGCAGGCCCAGTACCTGTAAATGCTGCAGCAGGGCGTTGTCCTGCGCACTGTTGTCTGTCACGTTCGCCTGCAGCAGCTGCACGTTGCTTAGTGCACGGCGCACGCCGCTGTCGCTGAAGGTGTACTTTTCAAACTCTTTACAGGCGACGCACCAGTCCGCATAGAGATCAACCATGGTGATACGGCCCTGCGCCTGCTGCAGCGCGGTTTCAAGCTGTGCCCGGCTGGCGACAGGGCTGAACGGCAGCGGGGCGGTGGCGGTGGCCTGCGGGGTCGCCTGGGCAAACGCCCAGTCCTGCAGCGGACGCGCCACCACCAGCGCCGCCGCCAGCATGACAATCTGCAGCAGACGCCATCTGCCGCTGGCGCGCAGGCTGAGGCTGAACGCCCAGGCAAAGAATGCCACGCCAAGCAGGCTCCACAGACGCAGCCCCCAGGTTTCGCCGAGCACCCGCTCCAGCAGAAACACCGGCAGCGCCAGGATGACAAAGCCAAAGCCCTCTTTCACGCTCTGCATCCACGGCCCGCTTTTAGGCAGCAACCGGTTACCCGACAGCGTCACGGCAATCAGCGGCAGCCCCATACCCACGGCATACAGCCACAGCGTGCCGGCGCCGGCCCACGGGTTCCCGCTTTGCGCGATATACAGCAGAATGGCGCTGAGCGGCGCGGTGGTGCAGGGTGAGCAGATCAACCCGGCCAGCGCCCCCATCAAAAACACGCCGGGCAGCGAACCGCCCTGCTGGCGGTTACTCCACAGCGTCAGCCGGGTTTGCACGCTGGCAGGCAGCTGCAGCTGAAACAGCCCGAACATCGACAGCGCCAGCACCACAAACAGCGCGGAGAGCCCGATAAGCACGTACGGATGCTGCAGAGCCGCCTGGAAACGCAAGCCGGCGGCGGCCACCACCACACCCAGCAGCGTATAGGTCAGCGCCATGCCCTGCACATACACCAGCGCCAGCATGAACAGGCGACCGGCTGAATAGCGGCGCGAGCCGCCCAGGATCAGGCTGGAGATCAGCGGATACATCGGCAGGACGCAGGGGGTAAACGCCACGCCGATGCCGAGCAGCAGCGCCCACAGTGGCGAGAAGGGCAGCGGTGTTTTCACCGTGGCCGGTGCAGGAGCGGCAGGGGCGCTGTGCCGGGCGGCCACCGCACTGAGCGGCACGGAACGCGTCTCAGGGGGATAGCAGAAACCTGCCGCCGCACAGCCCTGATAGGTGACGGTGAGCGTGGCACCCTGGCTCGCCTGCCGCAGGGTGACGGGCAGCGTCACATTCTGCGGATAGACTTCACTTTTGCCGTAAAACTCATCGTTATGCGGCTGACCCGGCGGCAGCGCGGGCGGGTCAATCTGCGCGTTTTGCGGCGTGAAGTGAAATTGCTGGCGATAAAGGTAATACCCCTGTTTGACTTTCCACGTCAGCGTGAGCTGATTGCCCTGCTGACTGAAATCAAACGCAAACGCCTGATCGACCGGGACGAAGCGGCTGGTGGTTTGCGGTGAAAAGAGGCTGGCCTGCGCGGAGCCGCAAAACAGCAGCGCCAGGCACAGGCTCATCAGACAAGTAAATCGTGCAGCCATGACAAATTAATCAGCTCCGGTGGCGAAGAAGCCGCGATGATAGCACGGCCGCTGCGCCACGAGGGTTTTCAGGATGTAACGGCGTTACAGTATCAGGCTGCCAAACAGGAAGCCGAACGCCACGGAAAAGACAATGGACAGTACGCCGGGAATGATAAAGGAGTGGTTGAAGACATATTTACCAATGCGCGTCGATCCGGTGTCATCCATCTCTACGGCGGCCAACAGCGTAGGGTAAGTGGGCAGCACAAACAGGGCGGAGACCGCAGCAAAAGAGGCGACTGCCGCCAGCGGCGAAACGCCCAGCATCAGCGCCGCCGGCATCAGGGCTTTGGTGGTCGCGGCCTGCGAGTAGAGCAGGGTAGCGGCAAAAAACAGGATCAGCGCCAGCAGCCACGGTGAGTGCTGCAGCATGTCGCCTGCCAGCGCCTGAATCTCACTCAGGTGCGCTTTGACAAAGGTATCCCCCAGCCAGGCGACGCCCATCACGCAGATGCAGGCACTCATGCCGGATTTAAAGGTGCTGGCGCTGAGGATCTCACCGGTATCAATGTTGCAGGTCAGACAGATGAGCGTGGCCACCGTCAGCATAAATACCACTATCGCCTCGTTGCGCGGCAGCAGCGGATGCGGAATTAATCCCACGCTTTCGCTGATGGCCGTGGCGTAAAACACCACGGCGATAATGCCGATCAGGAACAGCAGCACGGCGCGTCTGGCCCCCGGTTTCACGTGATATACCCGCTCGCCGCGCAGCGCCACTTCACCTTTCGCCAGCCGCGCCTGATAAACCTCATCCTCACTCAGCTCTTTACCAAGGAAATTGGTGATGAGGGCCGCGCAGAACAGGGCGGCCATGGTGGAAGGCAGCGCCACGGCCAGCAGCGCCAGGTAGCTGACGCCGCGCGGTTCAAGAATCGAGGCAAAAAATACCACGGCTGCGGAAAGCGGGGAGGCGGTAATGGCAATTTGTGAGGCCACCACGGCAATCGACAGAGGGCGGGAAGGGCGAACGCCCTGCTCTTTCGCCACTTCCGCGATCACCGGCAGGGTGGAAAACGCGGTGTGGCCGGTGCCTGCCAGCAGCGTCATCACGTAGGTCACCAGCGGCGCAAGAAAGGTTACATAGCGGGGATGTCGGCGCAGCAGTCGTTCCGCCAGGCTGACCAGATAGTCCATGCCGCCCGCTACCTGCATGGCGGCAATCGCGGCAATCACCGCCATAATGATTTCAATGACATCGAACGGGATTGCCCCCGGCTTCATGCCGCACACCAGTGCCAGCACCAGCACGCCCAGGCCTCCGGCAAAGCCGATGCCGATACCGCCCAGCCGCGCACCCAGCCAGATCGCCAGCAGTACTACGCTTAATTCTGTGATTACCATGTGTTGTCGCCTCCGGCCCGGCATGATGCGGCCCTGAATGTTGTCGTCGCGTCCAAAAAAAAGCACGCCGTACAGAGTATACAGGCGTGCCTGAGACGACTTGATCCGAAGCGTATTACTGTTCGTTTTCGTCGGTATAACGTTTCGCTTTGTATTCCGGATGCATCAGGTTCTGAATCGAGAAGATATCGTCCAGTTCCGTTTCCGTTAGCAGGCCACGTTCCAGCACCACTTCGCGCACGCTTTTGCCGGTCTCCGCACAGATCTTCCCGACGATATCGCCATTGTGGTGGCCGATGTACGGGTTGAGATAGGTGACGATACCGATGGAATTGAAGACGTAGGCTTCACAGACGGCTTTGTTAGCGGTGATGCCATTAACGCATTTTTCCAGCAGGTTGTAGCAGGCGTTGGTGAGGATGCTGATGGATTCAAACAGCGCCTGGCCAATGACCGGCTCCATCACGTTCAGCTGCAGCTGGCCCGCTTCAGAGGCCATGGTCACGGTGGTATCGTTACCGATGACTTTAAAGCACACCTGGTTCACCACTTCCGGCACCACCGGGTTGACTTTGGCTGGCATGATTGAAGAGCCTGCCTGCAGTTCCGGCAGGTTGATTTCGTTCAGGCCGGCGCGCGGACCGGAAGAGAGCAGGCGCAGGTCGTTACAGATTTTCGACAGCTTCACCGCCAGACGCTTGAGCGCAGAGTGCACCATGACGTAGGCCCCGCAGTCTGAAGTGGCTTCGATCAGATCTTCTGCAGGCACCACCGGCAGATTACTGACTTCTGCCAGGCGCTGCACCGCCAGCTGCTGATAGCCGTCCGGCGTATTGAGACGTGTCCCGATGGCCGTTGCGCCAAGGTTCACTTCCAGCAGCAGCTCTGCGGTGCGCAGAATGTTGCGGGTCTCTTCGTTCAGCAGCACGTTAAATGCGTGGAACTCCTGGCCCAGCGACATAGGCACGGCATCCTGCAGCTGGGTACGGCCCATCTTGAGGATGTTTTCAAACTCCACCGCTTTGCGCTGGAAACCTTCACTCAGCTGCGCAATCGCATCCAGCAGTTTCAGGATCGAGGCGTAAACGGCGATACGGAAGCCGGTAGGATAAGCGTCGTTGGTTGACTGACACTTATTCACGTGATCGTTCGGATTGAGATACTGGTATTCACCTTTCTGGTGGCCCATCAGCTCCAGACCGATGTTCGCCAGCACTTCGTTGGTGTTCATGTTGACCGAGGTCCCCGCGCCGCCCTGATAGACGTCAACCGGGAACTGATCCATGCATTTACCGTTATTCAGCACTTCGTCACAGGCCTGAATAATGGTGTTCGCGATGTTACGCGGAATAGTCTGCAGCTCTTTGTTGGCGAGCGCGGCGGCTTTTTTCACCATCACCATGCCGCGGACAAATTCAGGAATGTCACTGATTTTGTTGTTACTGATATAGAAGTTTTCAATCGCACGCAGAGTATGAACACCGTAGTAAGCATCAGCCGGAACTTCGCGCATGCCTAACAGGTCTTCTTCGATACGAATGTTGTTCGCCATGATTACCTTCTTATTATTTCTGTCAGGTGACCGCCGGGCCGGCCGGGATGGACGGACGGCGAATAACCTGCAGGTGAAGCAATTATATTGTCGTGGAATACCAGTGCCGACATTTTATCCATCTTCGGGCTGGCGGGCACGATCATATTCTGTTGTTACAAAATTGTTTGTGCACAGATCACTTTACGGGCATTTGCTGACCCTGCGCTAATAACGATATGTGATGTGCTTCGCATTTTTAAGTCAGCCGGAAAAATTTAGCGTTGCAGGTTGAATTTACCTCGCCTGATGACCATCTCATTCATTACGGTCCCTGTTGACCTGACGATTTTTGCCGCTGCGCAGGCTGCGGGGCGGCCCAACACACAGGAGATATCGGTGCGCTGGTTACCGTTTGTGATTTTTTTTATTCTCGCCTGGATTGAGATCTCAATTTTCATTCAGGTGGCGCATGCGCTGGGCGTGCTGCTGACCATGCTGCTGGTGATTTTCACCTCCTGCATTGGCGTATCGCTGGTGAAAAACCAGGGAATGAAAAACTTTATGCTGATGCAGGAGAAGCTGGCGCGTAACGAAAGCCCGGCGGCAGAGATGATCAAAAGCGTGTCGCTGATCATCGCCGGCTTTCTGCTGCTGCTGCCCGGCTTCTTTACTGACTTCCTTGGCCTGCTGCTGCTGCTGCCGCCGGTGCAGAAGCACCTGACGCTAAAGCTGATGCCGCACCTGCGCGTCTGGCGCGGCCCGGGCCAGGGGCCGGACAGCGGCTATACCATGGATGGCGAGTTTGAACGTAAAGATCAGGACCGCATTGGTCACGATAAAGATCGCTAATCCCCACCAGCCAGAGCTGCGCAGCGCGCCTCTGGCTTTTTCTTTTTCTCCTCTTTTTCCCGGCGGGTGCTGCGCTGACTTTTTCGCCAGTCGTTGCAGAAATGAAAATTTTTTATTTTTTTACCCTTGAAAGCCTTTTTTCTGCCCCTATCTCTTCCACCACGAGGCCGGAAGCCCTGCAGCCCGGCGTTCAACCCAAAAACTGAATGATTGGACTTCTCAAAGGAGAGCTATCAAATGAAAATTCGTCCGTTGCACGATCGCGTTATCGTCAAGCGTAAAGAAGTTGAAGCCAAATCTGCTGGCGGTATCGTTCTGACCGGCTCGGCAGCAGGCAAATCAACCCGCGGTGAAGTGCTGGCTGTGGGCCATGGCCGCATCCTGGAAAACGGCGACGTGAAACCGCTGGACGTGAAAGTGGGTGATCTGGTGATTTTCAACGAAGGCTACGGTGCCAAGACGGAGAAAATCGACAACGAAGAAGTTCTGATCATCTCTGAAAGCGACATTCTGGCGATTGTTGAAGCGTAATTTACGCGTAATTCACTGAACGAAACGAATTTAAGGGATATTTGAAATGGCAGCTAAAGACGTAAAATTCGGTAATGACGCACGCGTAAAAATGCTGCGTGGCGTGAACGTACTGGCAGATGCAGTAAAAGTTACCCTGGGCCCGAAAGGCCGTAACGTGGTTCTGGATAAATCTTTTGGTGCACCGACCATCACTAAAGATGGTGTGTCTGTGGCACGTGAAATCGAGCTGGAAGACAAGTTCGAAAACATGGGTGCGCAGATGGTGAAAGAAGTGGCCTCTAAAGCGAACGACGCAGCAGGCGACGGCACCACCACCGCAACCGTTCTGGCGCAGGCTATCGTGAACGAAGGCCTGAAAGCCGTTGCGGCGGGCATGAACCCGATGGATCTGAAGCGCGGTATCGACAAAGCCGTTGCGGCCGCTGTTGAAGAGCTGAAAACCCTGTCTGTACCTTGCCAGGATTCCCGTGCGATTGCTCAGGTCGGTACTATTTCTGCTAACTCCGATGAGAGCGTCGGTACCCTGATTGCCCAGGCAATGGACAAAGTGGGCAAAGAAGGCGTGATCACCGTTGAAGAAGGCACCGGTCTGCAGGACGAGCTGGACGTGGTTGAAGGTATGCAGTTCGACCGTGGCTACCTGTCTCCGTACTTCATCAACAAGCCGGAAACCGGTGCTGTTGAGCTGGAAAGCCCGTTCATTCTGCTGGCTGACAAAAAGATCTCTAACATCCGCGAAATGCTGCCAGTGCTGGAAGCCGTGGCGAAAGCCGGCAAACCACTGCTGATCATCGCAGAAGACGTGGAAGGTGAAGCGCTGGCAACGCTGGTGGTGAACACCATGCGTGGCATCGTGAAAGTGGCTGCTGTGAAAGCGCCAGGCTTCGGCGACCGTCGTAAAGCGATGCTGCAGGATATCGCCATCCTGACCGGCGGTACCGTTATCTCTGAAGAGATCGGTATGGAGCTGGAAAAAGCGACGCTGGAAGACCTGGGCCAGGCAAAACGCGTGGTTATCAACAAAGACACCACCACCATCATCGATGGCGTGGGCGACGAAGGCGCTATCTCTGGCCGCGTGACGCAGATTCGTCAGCAGATCGAAGAAGCGACTTCTGATTACGACAAAGAAAAACTGCAGGAGCGTGTCGCGAAACTGGCAGGCGGCGTAGCCGTACTGAAAGTTGGCGCAGCAACTGAAGTTGAAATGAAAGAGAAGAAAGCCCGCGTTGAAGATGCCCTGCACGCGACCCGTGCGGCGGTAGAAGAAGGCGTGGTTGCAGGTGGTGGCGTGGCGCTGGTGCGCGTGGCAGCGAAAATTGCTGCATCCGGCCTGCAAGGTCAGAACGAAGACCAGAACGTCGGTATCAAAGTTGCGCTGCGCGCAATGGAAGCACCACTGCGTCAGATCGTCTCTAACGCCGGTGAAGAGCCATCCGTTGTGGCTAACAACGTGAAAGGCGGCGACGGTAACTACGGTTACAACGCGCAGACTGAAGAGTATGGCAACATGATCGACTTCGGTATCCTGGACCCAACCAAAGTGACCCGTTCTGCGCTGCAGTACGCCTCTTCTGTTGCGGGCCTGATGATCACCACCGAAGCGATGGTGACTGACCTGCCAAAAGGCGACGCGCCTGATTTAGGTGCTGGCGCAGGCGGCATGGGCGGCATGGGCGGTATGGGCGGCATGATGTAATTGCCCTGAACGCAACGTTCGCTGATAAACCCCCGATCGGAAACGGTCGGGGGTTTTTCTTTTGGCGGCGAACAGGGTATAAGTAAGGGCGCAATACTTCGGCTTTGCGGGCTCAGGGCAATGAATGTTCAGAAAAAATGTGCGTTTTGCTGCTACGCTGCTGCCCGATACTGATGATAATAAATGGGGATTATAATGCGGATTAACCTCTTGCCCGGACTGGCGGTTGGCGTTTTGCTGCTGGCGGGCTGTAGCTCTTCCAACCAGCTCAGTGCGGCTGGCGAACGTGTCACCTTTGTTGATCAACAGCCAGGCAGTCAGTGCCAGCTGCTGGGTAACGTGACCGGTTCGCAGAGCAACTGGCTGAGCGGTTCTGGCGGTGAAGGCAGTTCACTGCGCGGCGCAGCCAACGACCTGCGCAACCGCGCGGCGGAAATGGGCGGTAATGTAATTTACGGCGCCACCAGTCCAACACAAAATCTGCTCTCTGCCTTTGCCCCGCTGGACAGCAAAATGTCAGGTCAGGTTTATAAGTGTCCGTAACGGCACAGCAGCAATAAAAAAAGCCGCCGATGCGGCTTTTTTTACGGGCGCGCCACAGGCTCAGCGCTGTAAAGCACACGCCCGCGGCAGGCCGCCCGGAAACGGATAGAACATACCGTGCGGCCGGCAGCAACCGCAGCGCAGGAGGCGGGCTTATGCCTGGCGAAGCTGCAAATCCAGCGGCGTCTTGCTAGGCTCACCACCAATCTCACGCGCCAGCTTAGGCACCATATAGCCTGACACCTGGGTCAGCAGCTGGCGCACCAGCGCGCGCGCTTCGTCATCTGCTACATAGAAATGCGCCGCACCCTGCACCTTATCCAGCACATGCAGATAGTAGGGCAGGATACCGGCGTCAAACAGCGCATTGCTGAGTTCGGCCAGCGTCTGCGCGTTGTCGTTCACGCCACGCAGCAGCACACTCTGGTTCAGCAGCGTGACGCCAGCGTGCTTCAGCTGCTGCATGCGTAACCGCAGCGCGTCATCAATTTCCTGCGCGTGGTTAATATGCGTGACCAGCAGCACCTGCAGGCGCGTCTCTGCCAGCAGCCGGCACAGTTCATTGGTGATACGGGCCGGAATCACCACCGGCAGGCGGCTGTGGATCCGCAGGCGCTTCAGATGCGGAATCGTTGCCAGCGCGTCCACCAGCCATGCCAGCTCGTGATCTTTCGCCATCAGCGGATCGCCGCCGGAGAGGATGATCTCATCCAGCTCCGGATGGGCGGCGATGTAATCCAGCGCTACCTGCCAGCTTCGCTTGTTGCCGGGGTTATCCTGATAGGGAAAGTGGCGGCGGAAGCAGTAGCGGCAGTTGACCGCGCAGCCGCCTTTAACCAGCAGCAGCGCGCGATTCCGGTACTTGTGCAGTAAGCCCGGCACCACGCTGCTCTGCTCATCCAGCGGATCGGTGCTGTAACCCGGCGCGTCCACAAACTCCTGCTGGCTGGTTAATACTTGTAGCAGCAGCGGATCCTGCGCGTTCCCTGGCTGCATGCGCTGGATAAAGGCGCGCGGTACGCGCAGCGCGAAAAGGCGGCGTGCGTCATGGCCTGCCGCTAATCCGGCATGATTTTCGAGGGCTAAAAGTTGCAGTAATTCAGTGGGATCGGTGACAACATCAGCAAGTTGCTGCAACCAATCTTCTCTGACGGGGGAATTTAGGGTTACAATGTGTGCCATTTTTTTGGCTATTACCAGTTAATATCTACAGAGGGCCTTTATGGCGACTTATCTTAGCAACGATTTTCGTGCCGGTCTTAAAATCATGTTCGAAGGCGAACCGTACGCCATCGAATCCAGTGAATTCGTTAAACCGGGTAAAGGCCAGGCGTTTGCACGTGTCAAAATGCGTCGTCTGCTGACCGGCTCACGCGTTGAAAAAACCTTCAAATCCACTGACTCTGCCGAAGGCGCAGACGTCCGTGATATGACGCTGCAGTACTCTTACAACGACGGCGACTTCTTCTACTTCATGCACCCTGAGACTTTCGAACAGTATCAGGTTGAAGCGAAGGTGCTGGATGACGTGACCAAGTGGCTGCAGGACAACGCGGAGTGTATCGTAACCCTGTGGAACGATAAACCTATCGCTGTACAGCCACCGAACTTCATCGAAGCAGAAATCACCGAAACCGATCCTGGCCTGAAAGGTGATACTGCCGGTACCGGCGGTAAGCCAGCTACGCTGTCTACCGGCGCGGTCATCAAAGTGCCACTTTTCGTCCAGATTGGTGAAGTGGTTAAAGTAGATACCCGCTCTGGCGAATACGTTTCCCGCGTAAAATAATTGCCACATCAGGCGCATCAGTGATGCGCCTTTTTTCTCTCTGCTTTTTGCCCGCCGTCTCTTTTTTAGCACCCGCCTCCGCAGCATGATGGATTAAGACTATGCTTTAAAGGTTGTACTTTTACTGCAACCAACAAGGATATGGCTATGTTAAAGAAAAGTATTGTCGCAATCTTCTCGGTACTGGTGCTTTCCTCGCTGCTTTCTGCCTGTAACACCACGCGTGGTGTAGGCGAAGATGTGCAGGCGGGCGGCAAGGCAATTCAGCGCAGCGCGCAGTAACTCAAACCGGTACGAAACGCGCTTTCGTACCGGCTTTTTCCTTTCGTCATTCTGCTTTCCCGCCTGCTGCTGTCACCGCTGCCGCGCGTGCCGTGCCGTTGTTTGCCGTCGCCAATACGGGTAGACTTCCACCCCTTATCTGTATAAGGAGTCATCACCATGAGCGAAACGGCAAGCTGGCAGCCGAGCGCACCCATTGCCAATTTGTTGAAACGTGCCGCGATCCTTGCGGAGATTCGTCGTTTCTTTGCCGATCGCGGCGTTCTTGAAGTGGATACCCCGGCGATGAGCCAGGCCACGATTACTGATATCCATCTGGTGCCGTTTCAGACCCGGTTTGTCGGGCCGGGGGCGTCAGAAGGGCGCGATCTCTGGCTGATGACCAGTCCGGAATACCATATGAAGCGCCTGCTGGCGGCGGGCAGTGGCCCGATTTACCAGATGGGCCGCTGCTTCCGTAATGAAGAAGCCGGACGCCATCACAATCCCGAATTCACCATGCTTGAGTGGTATCGTCCGCACTACGATATGTACCGTCTGATGAATGAAGTGGATGATCTGCTGCAGCAGGTGCTGGAGTGCGACAGCGCGGAATCCCTCTCTTACCAGCAGGCGTTTATCCGCCATCTGGAGCTGGACCCGCTGTCAGCGGATAAAGCGCAGCTGCGCGACGCGGCGGTTAAGCTGGGCGAAGGCGAACTGGCCAATCGTGAAGAGGATCGGGATACGCTGCTGCAGCTGCTGTTTATGCTGGGCGTGGAACCGAAAATTGGCATCGATAAACCATGCTTCGTCTATCACTTCCCGGCCAGCCAGGCGGCACTGGCGGAGATCAGTACCGAAGATCACCGCGTGGCGGAGCGCTTCGAGGTTTACTACAAAGGGGTGGAACTGGCGAACGGTTTCCGCGAGCTGACCGACAGCCGCGAGCAGCGTCAGCGTTTCGAGCAGGATAACCGCCGCCGCGCAGCACGCGGGCTGCCGCAGCATCCCATCGATACCTATCTGCTGGACGCGCTGGCGCACGGCATGCCGGCCTGTTCCGGGGTCGCGCTGGGCGTGGATCGCCTGATTATGCTGGCGCTTAAAGCGGACGCGCTGAGTGAGGTGATCGCCTTCCCGGTGGATCGCAGCTGACAGCAGACCACCTGCCTGAACGCCAGCGAGGTGTTCAGGCGGGTGGTGGCTGATTAGCCCTGCGGCGATGAGGCGCTGGCGGCTTCGGGGAATTCCTGAATGGTTACCGGCAGGGTGAGTTTCTGCTCATTGCGCAAAACCTGCACATCAATCACCGATCCCGGACGAATCTCTGCGACCTGATCCATGGTTTCCTGCGCCGACAGCGCTGGCTTCCCGTTGACCTGCAGCAGCACGTCATTGGCCTGAATCCCGGCGCGATCGGCCGGGCCACCGGGCGCCACGTCGCTGACAATAATGCCCTGCACGCGATCAAGATTACTGCCCTGACCATGCAGCGGCGGCAGCTCACGTCCGGTAATACCGATATAGCCGCGAATCACCCGGCCATCGCGGATCAGCTTATCCATGATTTTACTCGCCAGCGCTGTAGGAATCGCGAAGCCGATGCCCTCCGGTGTTTCACCGTCATTGCTTTTATCGAAGGTCAGGGTGTTGATGCCCATCAGTTCGCCCAGCGAGTTAATCAGCGCACCGCCGGAGTTGCCCTGATTGATAGAGGCATCGGTTTGCAGGAAGTTCTGCCGGCCGGAAGAGCTGAGGCCGATGCGGCCGGTGGCGCTGATGATGCCCTGCGTGACGGTCTGGCCAAGGTTATACGGATTGCCAATTGCCATCACCACATCGCCAATATGCGCCACGCGCTTTGGATTGATGGGAATGACCGGCAGATTGGCCGCATTGATTTTCAGCACGGCTAAGTCGGTCATGGCATCGGAACCCACCAGCGTGGCTTCAAAAAAGCGTCCATCCTGCAGCGCAACAATGATCTGATCGGCATTATTGATCACGTGCTTGTTGGTCAGAATGTAGCCTTTTACGTTCATGATCACGCCGGAGCCCAGCGTAGTGATGCCGCGGTTGTTGTTGCCATGTGCGCTGCGGTTGTACACATTGACCACCGCCGGCACGGCACGGCGCACCCCCTGATTAAAACTGAACGGGGCTTCATCAGCGCTGCTGTCATGATCGAAGGTGACGTTGCTGCCCATACGCAGCGCAGGGATCGCGACAAGCAGTAAACCTGCCACGATCAGGCCCATCACCACTGCACGCAAAAGTTTAAGAAACATGGTGTTATTTCAAGCCAGGTGAGATCGCAGGGCAGAATAGCACGAGAAAGGCGGACAAACACCTGCTTGTCCGCCGGTTGCGAGGATTATCGCAGAAGCAGATAAATGCTTTCGTCGCCGCGTACCACGTTCAGTGCCAGTACCGGCGGTTTGCCTTCCAGCACCTTGCGCATTTCGGCCAGGCTCTGGATGCGGGTGCGGTTAACGCCAACAATCACATCCTCTTTCTGCAGGCCAACCTGCTCAGCAGGCGTGCCTTTTTCGATGCTATCGACTTTCACGCCTTTGTCGCCGCTCTTCGTCGCGCCGTCGCTCAGCGTTGCACCCTGTAGCGCCGGTGACATCAGCTGTGCGCTGGCGGTGGACTGGGCGCTCTGTTCCAGCGTCACTGTGACCGTCACCGGCTTGCCTTCACGCAGCAGACCAATCTTCACCTGCTCGCCTGGCGGCGTGGTGCCGACTTTTACCCGCAGCTCGGCAAAACTGGTAATCGGTTTGTCGTTAATGGCGGTGATGATGTCGCCGGCTTTGATGCCCGCTTTCTCCGCAGCGGATTTCGGCAGCACCTCTGAGACAAACGCACCGCGCTGAGCATCGACGTTAAACGCTTTGGCGATGTCGGCGGTCATTTCGGTGCCTTTGATGCCAAGCTGGCCGCGCTTCACTTCACCCGACTGAATCAGCTGTTGCGCCAGGTTCATTGCCATATTGCTCGGAATGGCAAAGCCGATGCCGATGTTGCCGCCGCTGGAGGCGAGAATCGCCGTGTTAATGCCGATCAGCTCGCCGTTGAGGTTCACCAGCGCACCGCCGGAGTTGCCGCGGTTAATGGCGGCGTCGGTCTGGATAAAGTTTTCCAGCCCTTCCAGATTAAGCCCGCTGCGTCCCAGCGCCGAGATGATACCGGAGGTCGCCGTCTGGCCGAGGCCAAACGGGTTGCCGATCGCCACCGCGAAGTCACCCACTTTCAGGGCATCGGAATCGGCAATTTTGACCTGCGTGAGGTTCTTCGCCCCTTCTACCTGAATCAGCGCGATATCGGTCTGCTCGTCGTGGCCGATCAGCTTCGCATCATATTCGTTGCCATCGCTCAGCTGGACGCTGATTTTGTCGGCGCCGTTCACCACATGGTTGTTGGTCAGGATATAGCCTTTGGCGGCGTCAATGATGACGCCGGAACCCAGACCTTCAAAGGGCTGCGGCTGTGACTGGCCCGGTGCCTGGCCGAAAAAGCGCTTCAGCGGCTCCGGAATATCCTGCGCCTGCTGGCCGCTGTCGGTGCCTTCCACATGGACGCTGACCACTGCCGGCAGCACCTTTTCCAGCATCGGCGCCAGGCTCGGCAGCGGCTGGCCCTGGATTTGTGCCGGCAGGGTGGCCATCGCAGCAGGGGCGGCCGCCAGGCTCATCCCGATGCTCAAGGCTAATGCGCTAAACAGGTGTACTGGTTTTTTCATGGTCAAAACGCTCTCGCTGCGAATAGGGAATAAAAGAAGTGTGACAGTAATTTGTAATAAGTGTTCGGAAACAAAAAGGGCACAGCGATGCTGTGCCCCAAAAGGATTAGTTGCGGGTCGGGCGTTCACCACCGCGCAGCAGGCCGGATGCGCCTTCGGAGTAGTCGCGGGGGATTTGCACCGGCGCCTGATCGTTATCGGCTTCGGCTTCCGTCAGCTGATACGCAAACGGGTTTTTCTCGCCAGGCAGATTTGGCAGCAGGTCGTTAGAGCCTTTAGCCATGTGCTGGTACAGCTGGCGGTAATCATGCGCCATGTTATCCAGCAGTTCTGCACTGCGTGCAAAGTGGTTGGTGAGCTCTTCGCGGTAATCTGCCAGCTCAGCTTTCGATTTTTCCAGCTCGTACTGCATGCTGCGCTGTTCACGCAGTTTTTTGTTGCCAAAACGCATGGCGACTGCGCCGACAATAATGCCAATCACTAAACCAATCAGCCCGTATTCCCAGGTCATAATAACTCCCGTGTAATTTCCGTTGCTTCGTAGGGCATTGCTTCTGTTTCAACTTCAATAGTAGCCACTATACCCGTTAATCTATTGGAAGTGGAACTGTCAGGCGGTATCGCTTAGTGTAGAGCGGCCTAATTTTCGACAACCGACATGTGAATCGGACTTATTCAGGGATTCTGGAAGAACCATGCAAACCTCATCTCCGCTTGCGCGCTATGAGCAGGCGCTGTCGCAGGGCGAGTTTCGTCCGGACGATGTACAACGTGAAGCGATAACCCGTTTAGATCGCATCCAGCAAGGATTAATCGCCCGGCAGTCTGCCCCGGAACCAGCCGCAAAAGGGCTGTTCGGTCGCCTGTCGAAGCTGATGAATAAAGAGAAAAGCAGCCATGAAGCGCCGGTGCGCGGACTCTACATGTGGGGCGGCGTCGGGCGTGGAAAAACCTGGGTGATGGATCTGTTTTTTCAGTCTATTCCTGGCGAGCGCAAACTGCGTCTGCATTTTCACCGCTTCATGCTGCGCGTGCACGAAGAGCTGACGCAGCTGCAGGGGCAGAGTGACCCGTTGCAGATTGTCGCAGACCGCTTTAAAGCCGAAACCGATATTCTGTGTTTTGACGAATTTTTTGTGTCTGACATTACCGACGCCATGCTGCTGGGCACGCTGATGGAGGCGCTGTTTGCCCGCGGCATCACGCTGGTGGCGACGTCGAACATTCCGCCAGATGAACTGTATCGCAACGGCCTGCAGCGCGCCCGTTTCCTGCCGGCTATTGAACAGATTAAACGTCACTGTGAGGTGATGAATGTCGATGCCGGGATTGATTACCGTCTGCGTACGCTGACTTCCGCGCATCTGTGGAACTATCCCCTCAGCGATGCGACCCATGCAGAGATGGAGCGCATGTTCCGTGCGCTCTCCGGCAAGGCGCGTGACGCCGCTCCGGTGCTGGAGATTAACCATCGGCAGATGCCGACGCTGGGCGTACATGAGGGCGTGCTGGCCATTGACTTCCTGACGCTGTGTGGCGAAGGGCGCAGCCAGCATGACTACATTGCGCTGTCGCGCCGTTTTCACAGCGTGCTGCTGTATGACGTCCCGGTGATGATTTACAAAACGGAAGACCAGGCGCGCCGTTTTCTGGCGCTGGTGGATGAATTTTACGAGCGCCACGTCAAGCTGGTAGTGGCAGCGGAAACCTCGCTGTTTGAAATCTATCAGGGCACGCGCCTGAAGTTTGAATATCAGCGCTGTCTGTCGCGTTTACAGGAAATGCAGAGCGAAGAGTATCTGCGCCTGCCGCATCTGCCGTAAGCGGCAAATTTGCTGTAAAAAGGTTCGATCTTTAGGTTCGACTTCTCTATAATCTTGCGACCCCACGTTACGGCACAGGATTTTCTTTTCCCGGAAACCTGTGTGATCCGGTAATTCTACCTGAGGGGGTGGGCTTGCTGGGCGAAATGGTCGTGTGAGCCTCAATCGTTAACTTAGCGTTTGGGATTTCACCAACGTGTAACTTTTATTTGGGTAAGCTTTTCAATGAAAACTTTTACAGCTAAACCAGAAACCGTACAGCGTGACTGGTATGTTGTTGACGCAACTGGCAAAACCCTGGGTCGCCTGGCGACTGAACTGGCACGCCGTCTGCGTGGTAAGCACAAAGCGGAATACACTCCGCACGTTGATACCGGTGATTACATCATCGTTCTGAACGCTGACAAAGTTGCTGTAACCGGCAACAAGCGTACCGACAAGATTTACTATCACCACACTGGCCACATCGGTGGTATCAAGCAAGCGACCTTTGCAGAGATGATCGAACGCCGTCCTGAGCGTGTGATTGAAATCGCGGTGAAAGGCATGCTGCCAAAAGGCCCACTGGGTCGTGCTATGTACCGTAAACTGAAAGTTTACGCAGGTAACGAGCACAACCACGCGGCGCAGCAACCGCAAGTTCTTGACATTTAATCGGGATTATAGGCAATGGCTGAAACTCAAAACTACGGCACTGGTCGCCGCAAAAGCTCTGCCGCTCGCGTCTTCATCAAGCCGGGTAGCGGTAACATCGTAATTAACCAGCGCTCTCTGGAGCAGTACTTCGGTCGCGAGACTGCACGCATGGTCGTGCGTCAGCCGCTGGAACTGGTTGATCTGGTTGGTAAACTGGACCTGTACATCACCGTTAAAGGTGGTGGTATTTCTGGTCAGGCTGGTGCGATCCGTCACGGTATCACCCGCGCTCTGATGGAATACGACGAGTCTCTGCGTTCTGAACTGCGTAAAGCGGGCTTCGTTACCCGTGATGCGCGTCAGGTTGAACGTAAGAAAGTCGGTCTGCGTAAAGCACGTCGTCGTCCACAGTTCTCCAAGCGTTAATTGTTCACTGCTTCGGCAGGCACAATTGGCTCAAAAAACCCGCTCCGGCGGGTTTTTTATTGTCTGCAGCGCGCTGCGCTGTCCGCAAAACGCGCGCTTTCCCCCGCATTTTGCCTGCAAATACGCATCCCTGCCCCACAAGCTGCTTAAAATCTGGTAAACTCACTGACACTTTGCGCCCGCGAGCCGTCGCGTTGTGCCTGCTGTTTTGGTCGGGAAGACCGGACGCAGCGAGCGATGCCCGGCAGTGTGCGAGTCCGATGAGCAGGTGAGTCGCCGTGTGGTTGGCTATTCGCAGTATTTTTTTGTGAACAAACTTGGAGGTTTTCATGGCTGTCGCTGCCAACAAACGTTCGGTAATGACGCTGTTTTCTGGTCCGACTGACATTTTCAGCCATCAGGTACGTATCGTGCTGGCGGAGAAGGGCGTCAGCGTGGAGATCGAGCAGGTTGAAATGGATAATCTGCCGCAGGATCTGATTGACCTCAACCCGTATCGCACTGTGCCCACGCTGGTCGACCGTGAACTGACGCTGTATGAATCCCGTATCATCATGGAATACCTTGATGAACGCTTCCCGCACCCGCCGCTGATGCCGGTCTATCCGGTTGCGCGCGGTGAAAGCCGCCTGATGATGCACCGTATTGAGCAGGACTGGTACAGCCTGATGCGTACCATTGAAACCAGCAGCGGTGCAGAAGCCGATGCGGCGCGCAAACAGCTGCGTGAAGAGCTGCTGGCCATCGCACCGCTGTTCTCGCGTACGCCGTTCTTTATGAGCGAAGAGTTTAGCCTGGTGGATTGCTACCTGGCTCCGCTGCTGTGGCGTCTGCCGCAGCTGGGCGTGGATCTGGCGGGTGCCGGTTCCAAAGAGCTGAAAGGCTATATGACGCGCGTGTTTGAGCGCGACTCATTCCTGGCTTCCCTGACCGAAGCAGAACGTGAAATGCGCCTGCAAGCCCGAGGCTAATCTATGGAAATGTCGCAACTCACGGCACGTCGTCCGTATCTGCTGCGCGCGTTCTATGACTGGCTGCTTGATAACCAGCTGACGCCGCATCTGGTGGTTGATATCAACCTGCCGGGCGTACAGGTGCCGCTGGAATACGCGCGCGACGGACAGATTGTCCTGAATATTGCGCCGCGTGCGGTGGGTAATCTTGACCTGGCCAACGACCAGGTGCGCTTCAACGCGCGCTTTGGCGGCGTACCGCGCCAGGTTACGGTGCCGATGGCCGCTGTGCTGGCTATTTACGCCCGCGAAAACGGTGCCGGTACCATGTTCGAACCGGAGCCTGCTTATGAGCAGGCAATGGAAGAGCAGGAAAATGGCCAGGAAGAGACGGTGATGTCAGTGATTGACGGTGACCGCCCGGACGATGCCACGGATGACGATCATTCGCCGGACGATGAACCGCCACCGCGCGGCGGGCGTCCGTCGCTGCGCGTGGTGAAGTAATCCGTGCAACAAAAACGGGCCGTAATGGCCCGTTTTTTTATGTGTATCGGCTGTCGCCGGCAGCAAACATTCTCTGCTGCCCGGCCAGCGGGTAAAAAGGAAGCTTTGCGCTTCCTTTTTTTACCGGTCTTAATAGACGTCGCGCAGGTAACGCTTATCTTTCTTCAGCTGGTCGATATAGGCAGCAGCACGCTCGCTGGAGAGGCCGCCGAACTGGCGCACCACTTCATACAGCGCCGCATCCACATCCTTCGCCATACGTGAAGCATCACCACAGACATAGAAGTAAGCCCCTTCCTGCAGCCAGGCATACAGCTCTGCGCCTTTTTCCAGCATGCGGTTCTGCACGTAAATCTTCTCTTCCTGATCGCGTGAGAAAGCCAGATCAAGGTGTGTCAGCAGCCCGCTCTGTTGCCAGCCAGCCAGCTCATCGGCATAAATATAGTCGTGCTCCTGATGCTGATCGCCGAAGAACAGCCAGTTTTTGCCGTCGGCACCGATGGCCTGACGCTCCTGCAGGAAAGCACGGAACGGGGCGATGCCGGTGCCCGGGCCAACCATGATCAACGGTGCGCTGTTATTCTGCGGCACGCGGAACGCTTTGTTGGGCGAAATGAAAATCGCCGGCTTTTCACCGCGGCGTACGCGCTCGGCCAGATAGCTTGAACACACGCCTTTACGTTCACGTCCCCCGCTGTGATAGCGTACGGAGGCAATGGTCAGATGCACCTGATTCGGATGCGCTTTGGAGCTGGACGAGATGGAATAGGCACGATGCTGCAGCGGACGCAGCATGGCGACCAGTTCCGGCACCGACAGGGTGCGTTTCAGGTCGAGCTGCAGCAGATCCAGCGTATCCTTGCCCCACAGCCAGTTTGCCAGCGTGTCTTTGTCATCGTGCTGCAATACGTGCAGCAGCTCCTGATTAGTGGTGTTCTGACCCACCCATTCAATCAGCTTGCGTGACGGCTCTGAGATTTCAAACTGATAGGTCAGCAGGTCGCCGAGATTGCGATCGAAACCCGGCACCGGCGTTTCGTAATCGGCCTTCAGCTCGCTCAACAGCAGGCTCACCAGCTCCGCGTCGTTGATCGGAATCACCCCCAGCGCATCGCCGGCTTCGTATTTCAGGCCGCTGTCGCTCAGGTCAAATTCAAAGTGACGGATATCCTTGGCTGACTGCTCGCCAGAGAGACGACGGTTGGTCACCAGCGCTGCCGCGTACGGGTTCTGCTTATTGCTGCCCGGGATCACCGGCGCTTCCGGCGCGCTTTCCAGCGCGGTGCCGCTGCTGCCTGCACTGGCGGCAAACTGCGGCATGGCATTGCCAATCCACTCGCCGGACGGCTCTTCGTAATCGATATCGCAGTCAATACGATCAAACACGCGTTTCGCACCCAGCTGCTCAAGGCGCATATCAAAGAATTTTCCGGCCTGGCAGAAGCCATCATAGCCGGTGTCACCAATCGCCAGCACCGCAAAATGCATCTGCTCCAGACGCGGCGCCGTACTGGCTGACAGCGCCTGCCAGAACAGCTGTGCGTTGTCCGGCATTTCGCCTTCGCCATAGGTGGAGGTCACAATCAGCACGTGACGCATGGTGGCAAAAACGTCAATGTCCACTTCGCCGAGCGCCTGCACCACCGGAACCAGACCTTTGGCCCGGGCTGCTTTGGCGGCGCTCTGCGCCAGCGCTTCGGCATTGCCGGTCTGCGAACCGAACAGAATATGCAGTTGCGTATTCGCGCCGGCACCGGCGGCAGGTGCCGTCTGCTTATCTTCTAATACCAACAGACGCGAGTGGAGACCGGCGAGAAAACCCGCCAGCCAGTATTTCTGTTCGCCGTTAAACGGCGCATCTTCAGGAATGTAAGGAATCTTCATGGCTATCAGTGCTCAAACCCGTTTCGTCGTCATTGTCTTCAGTGGTACAGCGGTCAGGAGAGTTTCCCGACCGCAGCCGCGATCTCTGGCAGTGCGGCACGCGCAAACAGCTCTTCAAAATCAGGCAGATGACCCAGCACCTCACGGTTACAGGCATCCTGATAGATGATCCAGCCATAGGTTGCCAGGCTATCCATGGAGCGGATATTGCGCTGCGTCAGCGCCGCTTTGTAATCGGACATGCGTTTCGCCGCGATCAGGCTGGCCAGTTCATCGTCGCTGTAGCTCTCAATCGCAGCACGCGCATGACGCTGCAGCTTGCTGATCAGGGCGAAATCCTCGGTCATCAGCAGGTTGCGTACGGCTTTTTCCACCGCCGCATCCTCTACCGCCGTGCCTTTCGGCAGTTTGCCCAGCGCCAGCTGCTGCGCAAAGCTGAGCACGGTGTAGTTATTCAGCAGAACAAACATCTCCTGAGTGTCGGTCGCGCCGTAAGCTGGCACCGCACCGTCGGCGATGGTTTTGCCTGCACGCCAGGCAGCTTTGAACTTCGCGACCTGATGCGCAGCCAGGGAAGTTGACAGCTCTTCCAGCAGGTCTTTCCGCGATTTTGCCTTGAGAATTTCGCTGCTGTCCTGATAGAGCAGCAGCGAGCGCGGCATCACATAAACGAAGTGCTGGCACTCTGTTTCCCAGTTTTCCAGCAGCCAGGCCGCACGCGGCGAGCCTGTGGCTTCCAGATGCCAGTTCAGCATGGTCAGTACGGCCTGCTTATGCACCTGCGCCATTTCGTCGTTGTCAGCAATCGAACCAAACAGCACCGAATCGCCTGCGGCGTGCGCGGCCAGCGTACGGTACGGGTCGTACTGGTAGGCGAAGCCGCCGCTCATGCCGTTGCCGAAGCCCTTACCGAAGGTGCCTAAGTTGAGAATGGCACCGTTCGTCATGTATTCGCAGCAGAAATCACCCACGCCTTCCACTACCGCGGTAGCGCCGGAGTTACGTACCGCAAAACGGTCGCCCGCCTGGCCCTGTACAAACAGACGGCCACCGGTGGCACCAAACAGCGCAAAGTTACCGATCAGCACGTTACCGTCGCTGTCCTGCGCGCCGCCGCCTGGCGACATCACCACCAGCTCACCGCCGCACTGGCCTTTACCCACGCCGTCGTTGCAGGTGCCCTGGTGTTTCATCTGCATACCATCGTTACAGAATGCGCCAAACGACTGGCCGGCTGATCCGCAGGTCTCAATCTGTACGCTGCGCGGTGCCAGATAGTGACGGCCGCGATCGTCTTTCAGCACCGCAGGCATCGCCGCGCGCTGCGCCGGAGAGAGTTCATGATTAAGCATGCGCTCAATATCGATAGCCAGCTGGCCGCCCACGCTCTTGTTGCGGTTATTCAGCGTGATACCGTTGCCCAGCACCACAGCGTCAGCCGCCTGATCCACCAGCGCGGTTTTCAGCGTCGCTACCCAGCTGTCATCCAGCCCGAAGTCTTTCTCCAGATAAACCGGGTGCGCAATTTTCTGCTCCGGCACAACCGTGAGCATGGCGCGCAGATCCAGTTTGCCCACTTCCAGCGGGTGATCCATCAGGTGCAGCAGGTCAGAACGACCGCGCGCTTCACGCAGTGAACGCAGACCAAGGCGCGCGAGGAACTCACGCACTTCCTGCGCCACGTTAATGAAATACTGCGCCAGCTGACGGGGATCGCCATCAAAGGCTTCGGCGTTGGTGGTCAGCCCGGCCGGGCATTTCACGTTACAGTTCTTTGCCATGACGCACTTCAGCATCATCAGGGCAGTGGTGCCGAATTCGAAGCTGTCACCACCGAGCAGGGCAGATTTGATCACGTCGCTGCCGGTCTGCTGCGCGCCGGAGCAGCGCAACTGCACTTTGTCACGCAGGCCGTTAGCACACAGCGCCTGATGAACTTCAGCGATACCAATCTCTGCCACGCGGCCGGTGTACTTCAGGCTGGTGACTGAGGCGGCACCGGTGCCGCCGGTGTTGCCGGCCACGTTGATCACGTCTGCGCCGGCTTTTGCCACGCCGACGGCGATGGTGCCGATGCCTTCCGAGGAGACCAGCTTCACAATCACGCGCACGCGCGCGGCTTTACAGTCGTGAATCAGCTGCGCAAGGTCTTCGATGGAGTAGGTATCGTGATGAGGCGGCGGTGATACCAGCTCCACACCCGGCGTACCGCCACGGGCGGCAGCGATCTCGACCGTGACTTTCGCAGCCGGCAGCTGTCCGCCTTCGCCCGGCTTCGCGCCCTGGCCAATTTTGATCTCCAGCTCTTCCAGCATCGGGTCCGCCAGGTAAGCGGCCCACACGCCGAAACGACCGGAAGCCAGCTGCTTGATGCGCGATGCGCGCAGGGTGCCGTGACGCGAATAGTGCTCGCCACCTTCACCACAGTTGCTCATGCCGCCGACCATATTGGTGCCGTGCGCCACCGCCTCATGCGCCGGGGCGACCAGCGCGCCATGGCTCATCGCGCCTGAAGCAAAGGTGCGGGTGATTTCGTGCGCCGGCTGGATCGCGTCCAGCGGCAGCGAAGGCAGGGCGGTGAAGATCTTCGACAGATACTCTGCCGCACTGCCGTAAGCGGTAATCTGCAGCGCGCCATCGGCCACGTTGCTGCTTTCAATTTCGTCGCTGAAGCGGGTTTTCAGCGCGCGCGCCAGCGCCGCCAGGCGCTCGCTCTCTGGCTTCAGCCCCTCAATGGCGTCAACCAGCCGCAGCGCGAATTGATTCTGACTGCCGTTAACCGCTTCGCAGGCCAGGCCGCGGATGGCAAACCCGTTGTTGATCAGCGAATAACGGCCAAGCTTGCGGCCAAACTCCGCTTCACTGTCCACGTGCGTCAGGTCGCAGGGCAGGGCGAGGATATCGCGCAGCGCGGCCGGACGACGCTTACGCTCCGCGTGCATCAGGCTGGAGAACTGACGGTAATCCGGCGTAATGGCAAAATTGTCGATGACGTCATTCGGAATGCGCTCGAAGCTGCTGTCTTTAAACGCGTCCGCTTTGATGCTGAACGCGTTATCCAGCCGCGCCAGCGTCATCAGACGGATGAAGTTGTCCTCTTCGCGCGCTTTGTCGGCAAAGCGGATCGGCTGTTCCGTCATATCAATAAAGGTACGCACCGCGATGGTGCCATAGGAGTGGCCGGCGCCTTCGGCACGCTCTTTGAACAGGCCAAGCAGCGGCACTTCCGCTTCACCCTGGATTTTCAGGGCGCTCTGATGCCAGTCGACGGCCATCTGCGCAATCGCCGGGAAGCCTGCACCCCCGACCGGCGTTCTGATGTTAGGGAAATATTTCTTCAGCACCGGATCTTCGGTATCCAGGAAGTTAGGCTCGAAGAACTCCCCGCAGCTGTAGCTTTCAACCGTACACAGGCCAACTTTGCCCATGGTTTTCATCAGCGCTTTTTCTGCCGCTTTGGCATAGCGTTTAAAGGCTTTGTTACCCTCTTCACCTTCGCCATATTTCTCTTCCGCACGCATCTGTACGCCAAGCGGATAAACCGCTGAAGCGCCGAAGCCCAGCGTGGCCGCAATGTGGTGTGAAGAGATACTCTGGCCGCTCTCCACCACCAGCGAGACGTCGAGGCGCAGGCCTTCCTGAACCAGACGCTGGTTGATGGCAGAGACCACCAGCAGCATCGGAATCGCGGCGTGCGTCGAGGAGATGTGGCGATCGGTAATCACCGCAATGCCGCCCTGCTGACGGGCGAAATCCACCACCTGCTGTGCCAGCGCGTCGATCGCGTTCTCCAGCGCGGCAGCGTTAGCCGCGCGGCTGATGATGTCTTTGCCGGTTACCGGCTCATACAGCATATCGAAACGCGCGTAGGGCGCGACGTTTTGCTCACGCAGGCGCAGCATGTCGAGGTGCGTCAGGATCGGGCTGGGCACGATAATCTGCTGGCCTTTGCTGCGGCCCAGGTGCGGTTTTGCCCCCAGCGCCACGCGCAGCGTCATGCCATCCGCTTCGCGGATTGAATCCAGCGGCGGGTTAGTGACCTGGGCAAAGCGCTGTGAGAAGTAGTGCGCCATACCGCCTTCGTGGTCGGACAGCCCGTTGATGGCGTTGCCGTAACCCATCGCGGAGATTTTCTCTGCGCCGGTTTGCAGCATCGGGTCCATCATGAATTTGAAGCTTTCCTGGTTGTAGTAGTAAGCCACAAAGCGCTGGTAGGTTTTGAGATCGCCACGATAACGCAGCGGTGAACCCAGCTGCTCGGCCGGGATTTCCGGCAGTTCATGCAGCTCAACGCGCGCCGCTTTCAGCAACGACCGGTAATCTTTTTCCGCGGCCAGTTTTTCCAGCGCTTCCACCGTGGTGTAAGCGCGTTTTTCACGGTGATCGTAATAGAGCATGCCGCCCGCTTCGATACGGCCGCGACGCAGAACGCTCTCTGGCGGGAAGGCGATCTGGCCGGCTTCCGACATCGCCCCGATATACTCTGCGGTCTCCACAGAGCGCAACGGACGCAGACCCAGGCGGTCGAGACGGGCACCAATCACTTCACCGTTACCAAAGATCAACGCAGCCGGGCCGTCGTTTTTCTCTTCATACAGTGAGAAGTACTCCAGCATGGCGCGTACCGGTTCAGAGAGCGAGGTATCATTTTCCCAGGCCGGCGGCATCATTGAGACCACGGCGTTGATCAGATCGAGGTTATCCTCCATCAGGCGGCTGTGGATACTCTGATCGAGACGGGAGCTGTCAGACTGGCCTTTCGGACGCACAATTTTTTTGCCGCGCGCCAGCATCAGCGCCGCTTCTGCGATGCGGTTTTTACGATCGGTATTCAGCTCGCCGTTATGCGCCATCAGGCGGAACGGCTGGGCCATGGTGGTATGCGGATCGGTATTGGTGGAGAAGCGGGTATGGAAGAACAGCCCGCGGACCTGATGATCGGCATCGGTCAGGTCTTTGAAATAGGGGATCACTTCATTGGAGTTCAGACGCGCTTTAAACACCTGGGTGCGCGACGACAGCGACAGCGGATAGAGGCCGCCAAATTCACTTTCCGTGAAGGCGCGCGCTTCGATATCCAGCAGAGCGCGATAGATATGGCGCTCAAACTCATTCTGCTCGCTGATTGCCTGCGGGGCGGCAAATATCCACTGCACAATTGGCAGCTGGAACTGCTGCGCCGCCGGGCGGGTCACGCTGCTGTCCAGCGGCATATCACGCTTCAGCAGAACCGGGAAGTTATACGCCGCCAGCGTCTCTTCGACCAGACGTTCAGCATTGGCACGCAGCGCAGCGTCTTTTGGCACAAAGAAGTTGCCCACGCCAAAGCGGCCGGCTTCCAGCGGCTGGCCGGTCAGTTTACGGAAAAAGCGCAGAGAAAGGTCAACGTTTACGCCCGCGCCGTCGCCGACGCCTTCTGCGGACATCCCGCCGCGATGCGGAACGGTGCACAGTGCGCTATGCGCCATCTGCAGGATCTCATGGGTCTGCTCGCCGTCCTTACGGGTAATAAAACCCACACCACAGCTGTCGCTTCCTGCTGATGGATCGTACAAACCCCAGGGATTAGGTTGTTGAGTGGACATTGAGGGTCTCCTTAAACTGCTTTTGACATTACCTGCATTATTTCAGGCACAGAGCAATTGCTGCGTGCGGTATCGGTTTGTTTTCACGCGTTTTATCGCGGACGGCGTAACCCTGCGCATGCACCCGGGGTACGGTTTTCACGTTCCTGGTGAGCTGCGCATAAAATCCGGTCTCTGACGGGAGATAACTTGCATCCAGAGGGAGTCTTCTTGCTGCATAGATATGCCGAGACACAGTCCCGACCGGAAAGCATCCAGCGGAATTCCAACTTATCGGGAAAGCGAACTCAGGTCAAATAGCCATCTTTATCAGGGTTAATGATGCCTTTTTGCAAGCAAGACTATGATATTTATAAACTTATTACGTAAATTTTTGTCAATCTGGCCGTGTCGATGGCGCGGTGAAGTGTGAGCCGTCTCACTGTGCTGATGGCAATTGAGGCCAGAACAATGCTGTATAAGCAGGGGGTGACAGCATAAAACTCTGCGGAGGGCAGATCGTACGCAGCATGTATCTGTTTTTCTTATGGCGCCCGATTTGAATTAAAACGGCCTCATCATTAGTAAAATTAATCGGCTTAGCGTTGATTAGAAAGTCAATAGTTATGAATGGATATGCAATAAGCTGGCGCAACCAGCGACAGGCGATGGCTGCAGAAGGGCGGACGGACAGTGCAGGCACCGGCAGGTACCGCAAAAGTGCGGCCTTTCAGATTATTCAGCTGGCAGAATTAGTCAAGCGCTTTGCGCATAAAGAAGTGAACGTCGGCGATATCGCGCTGTGTTGCACCATTCTGGGGCGTAACCCGCGTCTTTGCGCGGTGAGGCGGCGCAGTGCCGGGATAATTACGCTATCATGAGCCAGATTCGTCCAGGGAGCCCGTAATGAAACAAATTCGTCTTTTAGCGCAGTACTACGTTGACCTGATGGTCAAGCTGGGGCTGGTGCGCTTTTCACTGCTGCTGGCCTCGGCGCTGGTAGTGCTGGCCATGATTGTGCAGATGGCCGTCACCATGGTGCTGCGCGGCCACGTTGAGAGTATTGATGTCGTCCGATCGGTTTTCTTCGGCCTGCTGATTACGCCCTGGGCGGTCTATTTCCTGTCGGTGGTGGTCGATCAGCTGGAGGAGTCGCGCCAGCGTCTCTCACGACTGGTAGATAAGCTGGAGGAGATGCGCACGCGCGATCTGGAGCTGAATCAGCAGATGAAAGAGACCATCACGCAGCTTAATCAGGAGATCAGCGATCGTATTAAAGCCGAGCAGGCGCGCGAACAGGTGATGGATAAGCTGCGCGAAGAGATGACCCGCCGCGAGCAGGCGCAGATTGAGCTGGAGCAGCAATCCTCTTTTCTGCGCTCTTTCCTTGATGCCTCACCCGATCTGGTTTTCTACCGCAACATTGATAAGCAGTTCTCAGGCTGTAACCGCGCCATGGAGCTGCTCACCGGCATGAGCGAAAAGCAGCTGATTGGGCTGACGCCGCGCGATATCTATGACGAAGAGGCCGCGACTAAGGTGCTGGAAACGGACGAGAAGGTGTTCCGCCACAACGTCTCGCTGACCTATGAACAGTGGCTGCAGTATCCGGATGGCCGCAAAGCCTGTTTTGAAATCCGTAAAGTGCCCTATTACGACCGGGTGGGTAAGCGCAGTGGCCTGATGGGCTTTGGCCGCGATATTACCGAACGCAAGCGCTATCAGGACGCGCTGGAGAACGCCAGCCGCGAGAAAACCACGTTTATCTCGACTATCAGCCACGAGCTGCGTACGCCGCTTAACGGCATCGTGGGGCTGAGCCGCATTCTGCTGGATACCGACCTCAATCAGGAGCAGCTGAAATACCTGAAAACCATTCACGTCTCCGCCATCACGCTGGGCAATATCTTTAATGACGTGATTGAAGTGGACAAGATCGAACGCCGCAAAGTGCAGCTGGACAATCAGCCGCTGGATTTCACCGGCTTCCTGGCCGATCTGGAAAACCTCTCTGGCCTGCTGGCGCAACCCAAAGGGCTGAAATTTGTCATGGCACCGGCGCTGCCGCTGCCGCATAAAATCACCGCAGACGGCACGCGCCTGCGGCAGATTCTGTGGAACCTGATTGGTAACGCAGTGAAATTTACCCGTGAGGGCGAGATTACCGTGCGCGTCGCCTATCGTGAGGATGAAACCCTGCGTTTCGAGGTGCAGGATTCCGGCATGGGCATCCCGCAGGAGGAGCAGGACAAGATCTTTGCTATGTACTATCAGGTGAAAGATCAGCACGGCGGTAAGCCGGCCACCGGTACCGGCATCGGGCTGGCCGTTTCGCGCCGGCTGGCGCAGGCGATGGGCGGCGATATTAGCGTGCGCAGCGCGCCGGGGCAGGGCTCCTGCTTTACCGTCGAGATTCACGCGCCGCGCGTGGCAGATGAAGTGGAAGATGAAGGCCCGGATGACAGCATGCCGTTACCGGCGCTGCACGTGCTGCTGGTGGAAGACATTGAGCTGAACGTCATTGTGGCACGCTCTGTGCTGGAGAAGCTGGGCTGCAGCGTAGAGGTGGCGATGACCGGCCACGACGCGCTGGCGATGTTTGACCCGCAGGAGTTCGATCTGGTGCTGCTGGATATTCAGCTGCCGGACATGACCGGTCTGGATGTCTCGCGCGCCATTCATCAGCAGCATGCGGGGGTGACGCTGCCGCCGCTGGTGGCGCTGACCGCCAACGTGCTGAAGGACAAAAAAGAGTACCTCGACGCCGGCATGGACGATGTACTGAGTAAACCGCTGGCCGTGCCGGCGCTGACCGCGACCATCAAAAAGTTCTGGGACTATCAGAACGAGCCGGAAACCCCTGTCGCAGCCGTCACGGACGATGCGTCACGCGCGCTGCTGGATGTGGACATGCTTGAGCAGTATATCGAGCTGGTGGGGCCGGGATTAATCACACAAAGTCTGACGATGTTTGAACAGATGATGCCGGGCTACCTCGAGGTACTGGATTCAAACATGATGGCGCGCGATCAGAAAGGCATTGCGGAAGAGGGCCACAAAATTAAAGGCGCGGCGGGGTCTGTGGGTTTGCTGCATCTGCAGAAACTGGCGAAGCAGATTCAGTCACCGGAACTGCCGGCATGGTGGGACAACGTGCAGGAGTGGATCGACGAACTGAAGCAGGAGTGGCAGCAGGATGTGAATGTGTTACGTGCGTGGGTCGCTGAACGGGAAAAATCACGGAAGCCAGAAAAAAAATGACCCCAGTCGAAACCGGGGTGCGCGAATACTGCGCCAACACCAGGGAAATGGGCGCTGTTGCTATCATTTGAGGTCGTATACAAAAGCAACAGCGTGGTATTGGTTAACGCTTCGAAAACACCTTAGCAAATTCATCACAGCTTGTGACAAGATTCATTAAATTGTGTGATGTTGAGCAGCGTTTAAATACAGAAAACATTAATTTGCTGACACAGTCAAGCAAGGAATCAATTTCTTTGCCGTATTGCACTTTTTTTGACCAAAAGATTGCCTTTTTGCCTGGTTTTAACGCAGGCGAAGCGGCAATCACTGCTGCCGTACAGCGCGAAAAGGTATTGCTGCGCATCAGGGGTGAAAAAGTTATTTAAACCGTTGAAATAACTGGTCTGAACCGGGTAATGGTCCTTTTTATCCAAAACGTTTTGGAAACCAGCATTGAAAAGTTCCGGTTTAGCTTCCCGCCGCGCATTGTAAACGCAGGCTGACGGAATGCGCCGGCCAGACGGGCGGCGGTGTAAACACCGGATTGTTGTGAATTCATCCGGGTTTGCAGAAGAAGATCGGGTAAAGGATGAAATTCATCAACAGCCTGACAAAATGATTGTTAAGCGTGGTGAAACTTTCATTGCGAGGCTTATCACGATTGATAAAGTATTGATGCCATAGCCTGCTGCACAGTTTTTCATCATGGAACCGATTCCTTTTTCATGGAAGTAATTGATGTGACTGGCTCTGTTAAAGGAACACTCGCCGATGGTGAAATGCGACAGGCAGGCTGCCGTTGCGTTTTTCGGGTAAAATTTCGTACTGAATTGCACCTGTGCGCAATCGTGACCAGAGTGATTGATAAATACAGGGAACAGGTAAGAGATAATTCGATGAGTAAGCGTAAAGGAAATCGGGCAACGCGTATCAAAAGCGTGCTTGTCAGAGTGGTGCTGGGCTGGCTGGGTCTCTGGCTGGCGGGGATTTTGCTGTTCTCTTTTCTGCCGGTGCCGTTTTCTGCCGTCATGGTGGAGCGCCAGCTGGGCGCATGGTTCAGCGGACGTTTTGATTATGTGGCGCATTCTGACTGGGTGGGAATGGATGACATTTCTCCCTGGATGGCGCTGGCGGTGATTGCTTCTGAAGATCAGAAGTTCCCTGAACACTGGGGCTTTGATGTGCAGGCGATTCAGCAGGTCATCGGCAATGATGAAGGTGAGCGTCTGCGTGGTGCTTCTACCCTTTCGCAGCAGACGGCCAAAAACCTGTTTTTGTGGGACGGGCGCAGCTGGGTGCGCAAAGGGCTGGAAGCCGGCTTAACGGTGGGGCTGGAAACGGTCTGGACCAAACGTCGTATTCTGACGGTTTATCTCAACATTGCAGAGTTCGGAGAGGGTGTCTTTGGGGTGGAAGAGGCGGCACAGCGCTATTTTCATAAGCCTGCCAGCCGTTTGACCATGTCAGAGGCCGCACTGCTGGCCGCCGTGTTACCGAATCCGATCCGCTTCCATGCGGATGCCCCCTCTGGCTATATTCGCCAGCGGCAGCAGTGGATTCTGCGCCAGATGCGGCAGCTGGGCGGGGAAGGGTTCCTGAATCGCTATAAACTGCACTGAAGCCGTTTACTCTTCGTCAAAACCGGCTTCGAACAGTTCTATCACCGCCGCCAGCGCCTGCACTTCCTGCGGGCCGCTGGCTTCAATCTCAATATGGCCGCCTTTGGCTGAATCAAGCATCAGCAGTGCAATCACGCTGCTGGCTTCCGCCTCGGTGCCAGCCTCATTGCGCAGCAGCACTTCAGCATCGAAACTTTGCACCAGTTCAAACAGCTTCATGGCCGGGCGCGCATGCATTCCCAGCTTGTTGCGGATCTCTACGGTTTGCTTCACGGTCATGATTTACGTTTTTCCAGAGTGCGATGGCGTGACTGGACATTTTTACCGCGCGAGCGGAAGTAATCTGCCAGCTGTTCCGCAATGTACACCGAGCGGTGTTTACCGCCGGTACAGCCAATGGCGACGGTCAGATAGCTGCGGTTGTTGGTTTCCAGCATCGGCAACCACAGTTCCAGGTAGCTGCGCGTCTGGTAAATGAAATTGTGTACTTCAGTGTGGCGGTCGAGGAAGGCGGCGACCGGGCGATCGAGGCCGGTCATCGGGCGCAGTTTTGGATCCCAGTGCGGGTTAGGCAGAAAGCGCACGTCGAACACGTAATCCGCATCGATTGGAATACCGTGTTTAAAGCCAAACGACTCAAACACCATTGTCAGCTCGCGTTCCCGTTTGCCCAGCAGGCGCGTACGCAGCATCTCGGCCAGCTCGTGTACTGACATTTCAGAGGTATCGATGATCAGATCGGCGCGGGAGCGCAGCGGCTCCAGCAGATCGTGCTCCTCATCAATGGCGCTCTCCAGGGAGAGATTTTTGCTGGAGAGCGGATGCAGGCGGCGCGTATCGCTGTAGCGCCGAATCAGGGTGTTGCGATCGGCATCCAGGAACAGCAGCTGCGGTGAGAACGAGGCCGGCAGCGTACTCAGCGCGTGCTCGAAAATCTCAGGTGATTCCGGCATGTTACGCACATCAATACTGACTGCTGCCGAGATATCACGTTCGGCTAAGGTGTTGGCCAGCTCTGGCAGCAGCACCACTGGCAGGTTATCGACACAGTAAAATCCCATGTCTTCAAGGGCGCGCAGCGCCACTGACTTTCCTGAGCCTGACCGACCGCTAACGATCATCAGCACCATTACCTTTCTCCCGTTTCACACCGGCACAGCCGCCGGTAAAAAGTGTCTGTCGCTTACGAGTGTTCTTCCTGAGCTTCTGTAATGATGGCGTAGAGCTCTTCGTTGCTCTGGGCCGCGCGCAGACGGCGGCAGACAGTTTTATCTGCCAGACGTTTGGCGACCAGCGACAACGTATGCAAATGGGTTTTACACTGGTCAGCCGGCACCAGCAGCGCAAACAGCAGATCCACCGGCTGGTTATCCACGGCGTCAAAGGCGATTGGCTGATCAAGGCTGATAAACACGCCAACGGCGCGCAGCGTGTCCTCTTCCAGCTTGCCATGGGGAATGGCAATGCCGTTGCCAATGCCGGTACTGCCCATGCGTTCGCGGGTCAGGATGGCTTCAAAAAGCGTCTGGTGCGGCAGATTGAGCTGCTTCGCGGCCAGTTCGCTGATGATCTCCAGCGCACGTTTTTTACTCTGGCAGTGTACGCCGCTGCGGGTACAGTCCAGCGAAAGGACCGCGCTCAATTCCAGTGTCAGATCGTTGTTCATCATCGTTTCACTTGCGTGTTCACATAGCCCCAGGCGTGCGCCGCTGCACCGTCGGACGGGCAGGGCAACGTGCCTGCTGGCGCTTGCGCAGATGACAAAACGGGGCGGTAACCCGCCCCATTTTCTCTCTGAGGACCGAATGGGTCAGCCCTCTGCAAGCGTGAAGGTTAGTGTTTTTTCAGTTTGTCTTTGTGTTTGGTCAGCTGACGGGCCAGTTTGTCGATCAGCCCGTCGATGGCCGCGTACATGTCTTCCGCTTCCCCTGTGGCGTGCAGCTCCCCGCCGTTGACGTGCAATGTTGCCTCGGCAATCTGCGTCACCTTCTCCACTTTCAGAACAATATAAACCTGATTGATACGATCAAAATAGTGTTCCAGTTTGGCAAATTTGCTATTTACAAATTCGCGCAGCGGTTCGGTAATTTCAACATTAAGTCCGGTAAGGTTTAGCTGCATAGGTCTTCCTTCTTCGTTCGGTCAAACCAATTGCTTACGCTGGTTTGATGGCGGTATAGATAAAGACTCGCGGTACTTAGCAACCGTACGTCGCGCCACCATGATGCCCTGTTCAGATAACATGGAGGTGAGTTTGCTGTCGCTCAAGGGTTTTGCGGGATTTTCCGCAGAGATCAATTTTTTCACCAGCGCACGGATCGCCGTAGACGAGGCTTCGCCACCGCCTTCGGTGCTGACGTGACTGGAGAAAAAATATTTCAGTTCAAAAATACCGCGCGGGCTGTGCAGATATTTTTGCGTAGTAACACGGGAAATGGTGGATTCATGCATATCGACGGCCTGGGCGATATCGGCCAGCACCATCGGCCGCATGTACTCCTCGCCCTGTTCAAAAAACGCCTGCTGCTGTTCGACAATACAGCGTGTCACTTTCAGCAGCGTGTCGTTACGGCTCTCCAGGCTCTTAATCAGCCATCTGGCTTCCTGTAAATTGCTGCGGATAAACTGGCTGTCGCTGTCATTGCGCGCCGAGCCGCCCATCGCCGCATAGTGCTGATTGATTTTCAGACGCGGCAGGCTGTCTGCATTCAGCTCTACTGTCCAGCTGGCACCCACTTTGCGCACCAGGACATCGGGGATCACATACTCCGGCTCACCGGTGTTAACGGATTGCCCGGGACGCGGATCCAGCGACTGAATCAGCAGCATCGCCTCTTTCAGCACATCTTCTTTCAGACGCGTCACGCGCATCAGGCTACGGAAATCGTGGTTCGCCAGCAAATCCAGGTGCTCACTGACAATCAGGCGCGCTTCTGCCAGCATTGGGGTATCCGCGGCATATTGTGACAGCTGCACCAGCAGGCAGTCACGCAGGTCGCGCGCGCCTACGCCGACCGGGTCGAAACGCTGCACGCGCTTCAGCACCGCTTCCACTTCTTCCAGCGTTAAGGTTTCATCACCAATACTGTCACAAATGTCCTGCACACTGACGGTCAGGTAGCCGGTTGTGTCTATGGCATCAACAATGGAGGTGGCAATGGCGCGGTCGGTGTCGGTAAAGGGCGTGAGTTCTACCTGCCACATCAGGTAATCCTGCAGGCTCTGAGTGGTTTCGCCCTGATAGACCGGCAGCTCATCATCCTGGTAATCGGTGCCGGTGCCGGAAGGGGTGCCGGCGGTGTAAATTTCATCCCAGGTGGCATCCAGCGGCAGTTCGTCGGGCATCTCTTTTTGTTCAAGTGCCTCGCGCGTATCTAACGCTTCGCTCTCCTGGAATTCACGGGCATCAACTTCTTCATGCAGATCGGTTTGTTCAAGCAGCGGATTGCTTTCCAGCGCCAGCTGTAATTCCTGCTGGAGTTCAAGCGTAGAGAGTTGCAGCAAGCGGATTGCCTGCTGCAACTGGGGAGTCATCGCCAGCTGTTGGCTGAGCCTGAGTTGCAAACCTTGCTTCATAATCCGGCTGGAATGTCCTAAGCAAATGTCGGGTGTAACCACACCTTATCAGAGTCTGAACTCTTCGCCCAAATAAACCCGCTTAACCTGCTCATCTGCAAGAATTTCATCTGGCGTACCGTGCGCAATCAGGCGGCCCTGGCTCACGATATAGGCGCGTTCACACACCGCCAGCGTTTCACGCACGTTGTGGTCGGTAATCAGTACCCCAAGGCCGCTGTCACGCAGATGCTCAATGATCTTCTTAATATCAATAACGGAGATGGGATCAACGCCGGCAAACGGCTCATCCAGCAGGATGAATTTCGGGTTCGCCGCCAGCGCACGGGCAATTTCAACGCGGCGGCGTTCACCGCCGGAGAGCGCCTGGCCCATGCTGTTGCGCAGGTGCTCAATGTGAAACTCTTCCATCAGCTCATTGGCGCGATCCTGACGCTGTTCTTCGGTCAGATCGTCGCGCACCTGCAGCACGGCCATCAGATTATCGAACACGCTCAGGCGGCGGAAAATAGAGGCTTCCTGCGGCAGATAGCCAATGCCGCGACGCGCGCGGGCATGCAGCGGCAGGATGCTGATATCTTCTTCATCGATAACAATCCGGCCGGCATCACGCGGCACGATGCCCACCACCATGTAAAAGGTCGTGGTTTTACCGGCGCCGTTCGGACCCAGCAGGCCGACAATTTCGCCGGACTTCACCTGCAGGCTGACATCTTCCACCACGCGGCGGCCTTTATAGGCTTTCGCCAGGTTTTCAGCGATTAATGTGGCCATGGCTCTCAGTTACTCTTTTTGGGGCTCGCAGACGAACCGTTCTTGTCCTGCAGCTGCGATGGCACCAGTACGGTGGTCACGCGCTTGCTCTCACCCTGGCTGTAGGCCTGCATTTTCTGCTCTTTCACCAGATACGTGATGCGGTCGCCTTTGATATTGCTGTCCTGCTGCTCAATAAACGCGTTACCGGTCAGCTCGACAAAATCGTTAGCCAGTTCATAGTGCAGCTTCGCAGCGTGGCCTTTCACCGGCTTGCCGTTATCCTGCATCTGATAGAAGGTGGCGGGATTGCCATAGGCATCCACAATGGTTTTATTGCTGTCGCCGCCCGGGCGAGTCACCACGACTTTATCCGCCGTAATTTTGATGGTGCCCTGGGTGACGATGACGTTGCCGGTAAAGGTGGCAACGTTGCCCTGCAAATCCAGCGCCTGATTGACGGAGTCAATATTTACCGGCTTGTCAGAATCACCGGTCACCGCCAGCGCGGGCAGGCTGGTCGCCAGCAGGGCGCTGACCAGCAGCAACTTAAGGCTGTTTTTGTTCATTTTGGATTTCATAAGATGTTTTGACCTTTTCAAGCAGCTCGGCATTTTTTGTCCGTAAGTTGCCGCGCATCTTCATGCCGGTGGAATTAAAACTGCGGCCAAAGAGCGTGACCTGATCGTCTGATGTCACGTCCTGGGTAACCAGATTAACCTGAGCATTATCCGTGATGATGCGCTCAAGCTGAGAATCCTGCGTCAGCGTATGCACTTCAACGTGGCCGTAAAGGTAGAGCATACGATCTTTCGTCAGCTTTGCTTTATCGGCGCGTACCGACCAGGTCGGCACTTTATTTTCATCAAACGTCGTCATGACCGGATTATCGAACCAGCTCACTTCGTCAGCCGCGAAATAGGTCACTTTATCGGAGATCAGCTTATAGGCCAGCGCCCCGGCAGGGTTATAGGCCACCGAGCTCGATTTGGCGCTGGTGTACGTAGGTTCCTGATCGCTGGACGCCACGGGCGTTTTACTGTCGTCCTGATTGGTCAGATTCCAGCCGATCAGCACCAGCGCGATCAGACCCAGAATCAGCGTTATCCAACGCCTGCTTTTACTCATACCGATTGCCCTTTGGCATCCTCAAATTTGTTCTGCGCCATTAAAATCAGGTCGCACAGCTCGCGCACGGCGCCGCGGCCACCGGCAATGCGCGTCACGTAGTGAGCGCGCGGCAAGAGCACCGGATGGGCGTCCGCTACCGCGACGCTCAGGCCGGACTGCGCCATCACCGGCCAGTCGATCAGGTCATCACCAATATAGGCCACCTGGTCGGCAGACAGTGACAGTTTATCCAGGAGTTCACGCCAGGCCAAAAGCTTATCCGACTGTCCCTGGTAAAGATGCGTAATGCCGAGCGTTTTACAGCGATCTTCCAGCAGGGTGGCGCGCCGGCCGGTAATGATAGCCACTTCGATGCCAGAGGTCAGCAGACAACGCACGCCGTAACCGTCGCGGACGTTAAAGGCCTTCAGCTCTTCGCCGCTGTTACCCATGTAAATCAGACCGTCCGACATCACGCCATCAACATCGCAGATTAACAGACGAATCTGCGCGGCGCGCGCCATCACATCGGCACTGACCGGGCCGTAGCAGGTTTCAACCATCGCGGTTTCAGTAAGCATTCTTTTTCCCGTCAGACCACGCCAGCGCGCAGCATGTCATGCATATGTACCACACCGAGCAGCCGATCGTCATCGGCCACCAGCAGGGCGGTAATGTTTTTGTTTTGCATCAGATTCAGTGCATCCACAGCCAGCATATTCGGGCGCACGCGGATACCGCCACGCGTCATCACATCCTGAATACTGGCTGACTGAAAATTGATGCCCATATCAAATACGCGGCGTAAATCGCCGTCGGTGAAGATCCCTTCGATTTTCATCAGGTCGTCGACGATCACCGTCAGACCGAGGTTTTTACGCGTAATCTCCAGCAGGGCATCGCGCAGCGAAGCGTCGCGCGTCACATGCGGAATTTCATCGCCGCTGTGCATGATGTCGCTGACGTGCAGCAGCAGTTTCCGCCCCAGCGCGCCGCCCGGATGCGACAGGGCAAAATCTTCCGGCGTGAAGCCCCGCGCTTCCAGCAGCGCCACAGCCAGGGCGTCACCCATCACGAGGGTGGCGGTGGTACTGGAGGTGGGCGCGAGGCCAAGCGGGCAGGCCTCCTGCGGCACTTTCACGCATAAATGCACGTCCGCTGCGCGGCCCATCGCACTCTCCGGGCGGCTGGTCAGGCAGATCAGCCGGACTTTCTGACGCTTCAGCACCGGAATCAGCGCAAGAATTTCGCTGGATTCACCGCTGTTGGAGATAGCCAGCACCACATCGCTGGCGCTCACCATGCCGAGATCGCCATGGCTGGCTTCTCCCGGATGGACAAAAAATGCCGGGGTACCGGTGCTGGCAAACGTCGCCGCAATCTTTTTACCAATGTGCCCGGATTTGCCCATGCCCATCACGACCACTTTGCCACGACAGGCAAAAATCATCTCGCAGGCGCGGGTGAAGTCGGCGTTAATATACTGATCGAGCTGCTCCAGCCCTTCGCGTTCAATGCGCAGTACCGCTTTACCTGCCTGCTGAAAATCAAAATCCGGTTGCTGATGTGACATGGTCAGTCCGTCCTTAATAGCTTGCGAGAAGCGCCGGGCTGAGCCAGAGCCACAGCACCCACGCCATAAAACCACCTAACAGAAGCGTACCGGCAACGCGGCCGATACGGCGCTTGCGCAGCAGGCAGAGCAGGGCGAACAGTACGCTGACGCCCAGCATCACCCAGTAATCACGGGCAAAAGCCTGGGTGTCCACATCGCCCGGATGAAACAGCGCCGGCAGGCCCAGCACAATGGCCAGGTTAAAGATATTGGCCCCAATCAGATTCCCGATAGCGATATCATCTTCGCCTTTCAGTGCGCCCGCCAGCACGGTGGCCAGCTCCGGCAGGCTGGTGCCAACGGCAATCAGCGTCAGGCCCATCACCAGTTCACTGACGCCAAAGTAGTCGGCGAACACGGTCGCGTTGTCGATCACCATGCGCGTCGACATGGGCAGAATAATCAGTGCGACCGCCAGCCAGAGAAACGCCACGGTATTGCCGGTTTCGTCGCGTGGCAGTTCGGCCAGCTGTTCGCGCGTCAGCGTATCGTTGTTTTCGCGCTCCGCGCGGCGGGCAATGCGGATCGCCACCAGCAAATAACCGACGGCCAGCAGCAGCAGCGCGACCCCATCCAGCCGGCTCAGATGGTTATCCGCCAGCATGATTCCGCTGAGCAGTGAGACCAGCAGCATCAGCGGGAGTTCGCGCCGAATCAAATTGGAGTGTACGGTTAAGGGGTGCAGCAACGCTGCGCCGCCCAGAATTAACAGAATATTGGTAATGTTCGATCCCAGCGCCGTACCGACGGCTAAATCCATCTGGCCATGCTGGGCTGCCGAGAAAGAAACAATCAGTTCCGGTAACGATGTGCCAATGCTCACCACCGTCATGCCGATGATCAGCGGCGGAATACCGAAAGATCGACACAGGATCGCTGCGCTGAATACCAGACGGTCGGCACCATAGACCAGTAAAATCAATCCGATAAATAGCAGAGCAGTGGCTACGAACATGAAAAATCCTTGATGGATAACGGTGTCGGCGAACCTTGTCCGACAGGTAAAAACAGCGTGCGCGCGGAAACAGGCGCTGATTTTGACTGTCTGAGAGGCAAAAGTAAATTTTAAGGCCGTTTTCGCCACACCGGAGCGGTAAGTTTCTGTAAAACTATCGTGCATTGCGGTCTACCAGGCTACCATCCACGGCTTTACTAACGCGCTTTCCGCAGAAAGAGGTAATGATGATGCAGCAGCAAACGAATCTGGTTGAGGTTCGTGGCGTCAGTTTCACACGCGGCGATCGCACCATTTTCGACGATATTTCGCTGACGGTGCCGGCAGGCAAAGTCACGGCGATTATGGGGCCGTCCGGCATCGGCAAAACCACGCTGTTGCGCCTGATTGGCGGCCAGCTGCAGCCGGACAAAGGCGAGATCTGGTTTCGTGACCAGAACATCCCGACGCTGTCGCGCCGCAAACTCTATGACGTCCGTAAAAAAATGAGCATGCTGTTTCAGTCCGGCGCGCTGTTCACCGATCTGAACGTGTATGAGAATGTGGCCTGGCCGCTGCGGGAACACACCCGCCTGCCGCCGGAACTGCTGCACAGCACGGTGATGATGAAGCTGGAAGCGGTAGGGCTGCGCGGGGCAGCAAAGCTGATGCCTGCAGAACTGTCTGGCGGGATGGCACGCCGGGCGGCGCTGGCGCGCGCCATTGCGCTTGAGCCGGAGCTGATCATGTTCGACGAGCCCTTTGTGGGGCAGGACCCCATCACCATGGGCGTGCTGGTGAAGCTGATTGACGAGCTAAACCATTCGCTGGGCGTAACCTGTATCGTGGTTTCACACGATGTGCCGGAGGTCTTGAGCATTGCCGATCATGCCTATATCGTTGCCGGACAAAAAATTATTGCTCAGGGCAGCGCGCCGCAGCTGCGGGAAAATCCCGATCCGCGCGTGCGCCAGTTTATTGAGGGTCATGCGGATGGTCCGGTTCCGTTCCGTTTCGCCGCCGGGGATTACCTCAGCGATTTGACCCGCGCAGGGAGAACCTAAACTGATGTTGTTACAGGCGCTGGCGTCACTGGGACGTCAGGGAATAAACACCTGTGCCGCTTTTGGCCGCGCAGGGCTGATGCTGTTTCATGCGCTGGTGGGCAAACCGGCCTTCCGCCGGCACGCGCCGCTGCTGGTGAAGCAGCTGTACAGCGTGGGCGTGCTTTCGCTGCTGATTATCGTCGTCTCGGGTCTGTTTATTGGCATGGTGCTGGGCCTGCAGGGCTATCTGGTTCTCACCACGTACAGTGCTGAAACCAGCCTGGGCATGCTGGTGGCGCTGTCGCTGCTGCGTGAGCTGGGGCCGGTGGTGACCGCGCTGCTGTTTGCCGGCCGCGCCGGTTCTGCGCTGACGGCAGAGATTGGCCTGATGAAAGCCACGGAACAGCTCTCCAGCATGGAGATGATGGCGGTCGATCCGTTGCGCCGCGTAGTTTCACCACGCTTCTGGGCCGGCTTCATCAGCATGCCGCTGCTGGCGCTGATCTTTACCGCGGTCGGCATTGCCGGCGGTGCGCTGGTCGGGGTCGGCTGGAAGGGCATCGATCCCGGTTTCTTCTGGTCCGCCATGCAGAGCGCGGTGGATTTCCGTACCGATGTACTCAACTGCTTAATTAAAAGCGCGGTCTTTGCCGTCACGGTGACGTGGATTGCGCTGTTCAATGGCTATGACGCTATCCCGACCTCAGAAGGGATCAGCCGGGCAACGACGCGTACCGTAGTACATGCTTCGCTGGCAGTACTCGGTTTGGATTTTGTGCTGACAGCACTGATGTTTGGGAATTGATGCAATGCAAAGCAAGAAAAACGAAATCTGGGTTGGCGTGTTTATGCTGGCCGCGCTGGTGGCGCTGCTGTTCCTCAGCCTGCGCGTCGCCGACCTGAAATCACTGGGCACGGAACCGACGTGGAAGCTGTATGCCACTTTCGATAATATCGGCGGCCTGAAAGTCAGTTCGCCGGTCAAGATTGGTGGCGTGGTGATTGGACGCGTAACGGATATCGCCCTGGATGAGAAAACCCTCTCGCCGCGCGTCACCATGGCCATCAGCGATCAGTACGCCGACAAAATTCCGGATACCAGTTCACTGGCCATCCGCACGCAGGGCCTGCTGGGCGAGCAGTTTCTGGCGCTGAATCTGGGGTTTGACGATCCCGATCTCGGTTCTGCCATGCTGAAAGATGGCGGCACGCTGCGCGACACCAAATCCGCGCTGGTGCTGGAAGATCTGATCGGCCAGTTCCTTTACAAGAGCGGTGATAAGAAGGATGAGGATAAATCAGCCGGCGCGGAGCGCGCGCCTGCCCCTGCAGCTTCAGCTACTACGGAATAACCCAGAGAGGTAAAACACGATGTTTAAACGTTTTCTGATGATTGCGCTGCTGGCCATTGCGCCCCTGGCGGCAAACGCGGCCGGCGCAGACCAAAGCAATCCTTACAAGTTGATGAACGAAGCGGCGGAGAAAACCTTCACGCGTCTGAAAAACGAACAGCCGAAGATCAAGCAGAATCCAGACTACCTGCGTCAGATTGTGCGTGAGGAGCTGCTGCCGTACGTACAAATCAAATATGCGGGCGCGCTGGTGCTGGGGCGTTACTATCGTGAAGCCACGCCGGCCCAGCGCGATGCTTACTTTGCGGCGTTTGGTGACTATCTGGCGCAGGCTTACGGTCAGGCACTGGCGCTGTATCACGGTCAGACCTATCAGATTCAGCCGGAAAAGCCGCTGGGCGATGCCAATATTGTGGCGATTCGCGTCACCATCATCGACCCGAACGGCCGTCCGCCGGTGCGCCTGGATTTCCAGTGGCGTAAAAACAGCCAGAGCGGCAACTGGCAGGCCTACGATATGGTGGCAGAAGGCATCAGCATGATCACCACTAAACAGAATGAGTGGAGTGACCTGCTGCGCACCAAAGGCATTGATGGCCTGACGGCTCAGCTGAAAACCTATGCGGCCCAGCCTATTACACTGGATAAGCAGCAATAATGAGCGAACCGTTACGCTGGCAGCGCACTGCCAGCACGCTGGCGTTAAGCGGCAAACTGGATCGCGACACGCTGCTGTCGCTGTGGGAAGCGCGCGACACGGCAATGGCCGGGATAACCACCATTGATGTTGCCGCGCTGGACCGGGTGGACTCAGCCGGGCTGGCGCTGCTGGTGCACCTGCGTGAAATTGCGCGTGCGCAGGGCACTACGCCGCTGTTCACGGGCATCACTGATAAACTCCAGTCGCTGATTACGCTCTACAACCTGCAGCAGATTATTGTTTCTGCAGAAAAAAGCGCCTGATTCCCTGCAGGTACTGCGAAGCCCCTGATTTTTCCAGGGGCTTTTGCGTATTTAAGAGTCAGGCGCTTTCCTCTAAGATATCCGCCTTATTATTATCAAGTGAAGCAATGAGCGATGGAAAATAGTGAAGTTCAGGCCGTGCTGATGCAGGCGCTGCCCCTGGAAGAAGTACACGTACTCAGCAACGACGGTAGCCACTTTCAGGTGATTGCCGTAGGTGAGATGTTTGGCGAGCTGAGCCGTGTGAAGAAGCAGCAGGCTGTCTACGCGCCGCTGATGGAATACATTGCGGATAACCGTATTCATGCGGTGTCCATCAAGACTTATACCCCGGCTGAGTGGGCACGCGACCGTAAACTCAACGGTTTTTAAGTGCCGCTCTGGCGGTTTTATTGATAGATAATTGAGAGCCGTGTTAATGGACAAATTTCGTGTGCAAGGCCCCACCCGTTTAAGTGGTGAAGTGACCATTTCCGGGGCGAAAAATGCTGCGCTGCCGATTCTGTTTGCTGCCCTGCTGGCTGAAGAGCCGGTCGAGATTCAGAACGTGCCGAAGCTGCGTGATATCGATACCACCATGAAGCTGCTGAGCCTGCTGGGCGCGCGCATCGAGCGCAATGGTTCGGTTCACGTTGATGCCCGCGAAGTTAATGTCTTCAGTGCACCTTACGAACTGGTGAAAACCATGCGCGCGTCTATCTGGGCGCTGGGTCCGCTGGTGGCGCGTTTTGGCCAGGGTCAGGTTTCCCTGCCAGGCGGTTGTGCTATCGGTGCACGTCCCGTTGACCTGCATATCACCGGCCTTGAGCAGCTGGGTGCAGAGATCAAACTGGAAGAAGGTTACGTCAAAGCCTCTGTCAACGGCCGCCTGAAAGGCGCGCACATTGTCATGGACAAGGTGAGCGTTGGTGCCACTGTGACCATTATGAGCGCGGCGACGCTGGCGACCGGCACCACCATCATTGAGAACGCCGCGCGTGAGCCGGAAATTGTCGATACCGCGAATTTCCTCAACACGCTGGGCGCGAAGATCAGCGGTGCCGGTACGGACAAAATCACCATTGAAGGCGTTGAGCGTTTGGGGGGCGGCGTTTACCGCGTCCTGCCGGATCGTATCGAAACCGGGACCTTCCTGGTGGCCGGCGCGATTTCGCGTGGCAAAGTGGTGTGCCGCAATGCCCAGCCGGATACGCTGGACGCTGTGCTGGCGAAGCTGCGCGACGCCGGAGCAGAAATTGAAGTCGGCGAAGACTGGGTCAGCCTGGATATGCACGGTAAACGGCCGAAAGCGGTCAATGTCCGCACCGCACCGCATCCGGGCTTCCCGACCGATATGCAGGCACAGTTCACGCTGCTGAATCTGGTTGCAGAAGGCACGGGCGTGATCACCGAGACCATTTTCGAAAACCGCTTTATGCACATCCCGGAACTGATTCGTATGGGCGGGCATGCGGAAATCGAAAGCAACACGGCGATCTGTCACGGCGTGGATACGCTCTCCGGCGCGCAGGTGATGGCAACCGATCTGCGTGCCTCTGCCAGTCTGGTGCTGGCAGGCTGTATTGCCGAAGGCACTACGCTGGTAGACCGCATCTATCACATCGATCGTGGCTATGAGCACATCGAAGATAAGCTGAAAGCGCTGGGCGCGAACATCGAGCGCGTCACCGGCGAATAACCTGCGGCACTGAAGCAGACAGAAAAACCAGTCACGTTACCGTGGCTGGTTTTTTTTCGTCTCAGCGACGGGGTTTGATCTTTTTCAGATCCTGCGGGGATCGCATGCGCTTTTTACGATCCAGCAGCCGCTGCGTCACCGGATCAAAATAGCGGCTGGGCCAGATCTCGGAAGGGTGCAGCTCCAGTGCGCTGGCGATCAGCCACTCGCCCTTTGGCCACGGGCGGGTAAGCGCATTGGCCAGCGTGGATGAACTCAGGCCACACTGCCGCGACAGTGCTGCCATGGATGTGCCCCGCTTGCGCAGGGCAGCGATAATATCTGCCGGGTGCCAATCCTCTCTCCTTGCGTGCATAACTCTCTTCTCCATGTCCGTGTTATTACTGCATCTCTGTAACGCATGTTTTTCTGGCACAGAGACAACTGGAAAGAACCGGATTTTTATAGCAAATAATTTCCATAAGTTTCCAGTAATTGTTTTGGCAGCGCATGAAACTGCGTCGCCTTTCGCAAAAATCTGCAAACGGATGTAATCCATGAGAAGGGGGAAAGGAGAGGGGAAGCGGGGAAAAACGGGGCCATCAGGCCCCGCATACGGTATCAGAAGTCGCGCTGCACCGACATATGCGCCAGCGCTTCCAGCGCGCTGCGCCACGGTGTTTCCGGCAGCACCTGCAGAGCGGTAATGGCTTTATCCGCCTCTTCCTCGGCGCGCTTGCGCGTCCACTCCAGCGAACCGGTCTGCTGCATCGCTGCCAGCACCGGCTCCAGCAGATGGCGTCCGTTGCCCTCTTCGATGGCCTGGCGGATCATCTGCGCCTGTTCGGGCGTGCCGTGGTGCATCGCGTGCAGCAGCGGCAGCGTCGGTTTGCCTTCGCTGAGGTCGTCGCCGGTGTTTTTACCCAGCGTCTGCCCGTCGGCGCTGTAATCCAGCAGATCATCAATTAACTGGAAAGCGGTGCCAAGGTAACGCCCGTAATCCTGCAGCGCTTTTTCCTGCTCCGGCGTGGCCTCTGCCAGGATTGCAGACGCCTGCGAGGCCGCTTCAAACAGACGGGCGGTTTTACTGTAGATCACCCGCATGTAGCTCTCTTCAGTGATGTCAGGATCGTTGCAGTTCATCAGCTGCAGCACTTCTCCTTCCGCGATCACATTCACCGCTTCGGACATCAGCGCCAGGATCTTCAGCGATCCCATGCTGGTCATCATCTGAAACGCGCGGGTATAGATAAAATCTCCTACCAGCACGCTGGCGGCGTTGCCGAAGGCGGCGTTAGCAGTGGCTTTGCCACGGCGCATATCGGATTCATCCACCACGTCGTCATGCAGCAGCGTCGCCGTGTGGATAAATTCGATCAGCGCCGCATTGGTCACATGCAGCGATCCCTGATAATTCAGCGCGCGTGCCGACAGCACCGCGATCATCGGACGGATGCGTTTGCCGCCGCCGCTGATGATGTAATAGCCCAACTGGTTGATCAGTGAGACATCTGAATTCAGCTGGTCGAGGATGGTCTGGTTGACGGCCGCCATGTCCTGCGCGGTTAATTCGTTAATCTGTTCTAAGTTCATTCGTCTGTTCAGCTTTGACTCGTTTTTTGCATGGTAAGCGCTTTTACCCAGCGTGAGTTCAGGTAATCTGTTACTGATTGTACTTGAAAAATCGGGTTGAGAAACGATTGCATTCGTCCTGCGCTTTTTTTCTGCAAGAGAGTGCAAAGTGCACTTGTCTTCTGCTGGAGTTTTGCGTAGAATTCGCGCCCTATTGTGAATATTTATCGCGCCGCCTGATGAACAGAAAGGCATGCGCAGAAGCGGAGTTTTATATGTACGCGGTTTTCCAAAGTGGTGGTAAACAACACCGAGTAAGCGAAGGTCAGACCGTTCGCCTGGAAAAGCTGGACATCGCAACCGGTGAAACCATCGAGTTCGACCAGGTTCTGATGATTGCAAATGGCGAAGACGTGAAAATCGGCGCGCCACTGGTTTCAGGCGGTGTGATCAAAGCAGAAGTTGTTGCTCACGGTCGTGGCGAGAAAGTTAAAATCGTTAAGTTTCGTCGTCGTAAACACTACCGTAAGCAAGCTGGTCACCGTCAGTGGTTCACTGATGTGAAAATCACTGTGATCAGCGCGTAAGAGGAGATCTGACAAATGGCACACAAAAAGGCTGGTGGTTCGACTCGTAACGGTCGCGACTCCAACGCAAAACGTCTGGGCGTAAAGCGCTTCGGTGGTGAATCTGTTCTGGCAGGTAGCATCATCGTTCGTCAGCGTGGCACCAAATTCCACGCAGGTAACAACGTAGGTTGTGGTCGTGACCACACTCTGTTTGCTACCGCAGACGGCAAAGTAAAATTCGAAGTTAAAGGCCCGAACAACCGTAAATACATCAGCATCGTTGCTGAGTAAGGTTGTCGTGCCCCGGACGGTAACCGTCTGAACACACGAATGAAAGGCCCCGCAGCTTTGCGGGGCTTTTTACATTCTGCTGCAGGTGACGGCATTCCTTCTGACCCTGTGGCGCAGTTTGCTGTACAATTTATGTACATCTGGCCTTGCCAATCCTGTATTATCCGCCGCCGGTCAGCGCAGAAGACCCTGGCGGACCCGTTTGCTGCCTGCAGGCTGGCGCAAACGACAGCGTGACGGAGATAGAAAATGAAGTTTGTTGATGAAGCAACGATCCTGGTGGTTGCGGGTGATGGCGGCAACGGTTGCGTCAGCTTCCGCCGTGAAAAGTACATCCCGAAAGGGGGACCTGACGGCGGTGACGGCGGCGATGGCGGCGACGTATACCTGCTGGCGGATGAGAACCTTAACACCCTGATCGATTACCGCTTCGAAAAAGCGTTTCGCGCAGAGCGCGGGCAGAACGGCCAGAGCCGTGACTGTACCGGTAAGCGTGGCAAAGACGTGATTATTAAAGTGCCGGTCGGTACCCGCGTCATCGATCAGGGCACCGGCGAAACGCTGGGCGATATGACGCGCCATGAGCAGAAGCTGATGGTGGCGAAAGGTGGCTGGCACGGTCTGGGTAATACCCGCTTTAAGTCATCGGTAAACCGTACGCCGCGCCAGAAAACCATGGGCACGCCGGGCGAGAAGCGTGACCTGCAGCTGGAACTGATGCTGCTGGCTGACGTAGGCATGCTGGGGCTGCCAAACGCCGGTAAATCGACCTTTATCCGCGCAGTCTCGGCGGCCAAACCGAAGGTGGCAGACTATCCGTTTACCACGCTGGTACCCAGCCTGGGCGTTGTCCGTATGGACAGCGAAAAGAGCTTTGTGGTTGCCGACATTCCGGGCCTGATAGAAGGTGCCGCGGAAGGTGCGGGTCTGGGCATTCGCTTCCTGAAACATCTGGAGCGCTGCCGCGTGCTGCTGCACCTGATCGATATTGCGCCGATTGATGAGTCCGATCCGGTCGAAAACGCCCGCATCATTCTGGGCGAGCTGGAAAAATACAGCGACAAGCTGTTCCAGAAGCCACGCTGGCTGGTCTTCAATAAAACTGACCTGCTGAGTCCGGAAGAAGCGGAAAGCCGCGCGAAGGCAATTGCCGAAGCGCTGGGCTGGGAAGACAAATACTATCTGATCTCGGCCGCCAGCCGCGAAGGTGTCAACGCACTGTGCTGGGATGTGATGAGCTTTATCATTGCCAATCCGAAAGAAGCCGAGCAGGAAGAGAAGCAGCCGGAAAAAGTGGCCTTCATGTGGGATGACTATCACCGTGAAGCCATGGAAAATGCCCAGGAAGTGGAAGAAGACGATGACTGGGATGACGACTGGGACGATGAAGACGACGAAGGTGTCGAGATCATTTATCAGCGTTAATACAGACAGAAAACAGCGGCCTGCGGGCCGCTTTTTTTTGCCTGTAAAATCCGGGGTTGCCTGCTGACGCTTACGGGCGCAGCAGGGTAACCGTGCAGGCCCGTGCAGCCGTGCGCTTCGGCAGGCGTCACAGCGGCCAGGCTGGCAACCGGGTGTTATCCCAGCACGGCCACCGTCAGCCGGCAGCTGCAGCACAGCTGATCGCGACTGTTACGGATCTCTATCTGCCAGCTCTGCGTGCGCGCGCCCAGATGCAGCGGACGACAGAGGCCGCGTACCTCACCACTGCTGACTGCGCGATGATGACTGGCGCTGACCTCGATGCCCACCACGCTCTGGCCCTCTTCAACACACAGATAGCCGGCAACCGAGCCCATGGATTCCGCCAGCACCACGGAAGCCCCGCCGTGCAGCAGGCCAAAGGGTTGCTGCGTGCGTGCATCCACCGGCATAGTGGCTTCAAGCGACTCATCGCCAACATGCGTAAACCGGATCCCAAGATGGGAGACCAGCGAATGTTCGCTCAGCGCATTCAGCGCGTCAGGATCGAGCGTGCGTTTCCAGATTGTCATGCGTCAGGCTCCCAGCGTTGCGCCACCGTCTACCACAATATCCTGCAATACCACGTGGCTGGCGAGATCCGAGGCGAGAAACAGGATCGTGTTCACGATCTCCTGCGGCTGCGCGATCTTGCGCAGCGGAATGCCCAGCTTATATTGATCCGGAAAGCCATTGATCGTCGCCTGCTCGGCGTCCGCGGTGTGCCACAGGCTGCGCTGCATATCCGTGTCCGTTGAACCCGGCGAGACCAGATTACAGCGCACGCCACAGGGTGCCATTTCCAGCCCTACCGTCTGGCACAGGCTGCGCAGAGCCGCTTTGGACGCGCCGTAGGCTGACATTCCCAGACGCGGCGCATGGGCCGCGTTGGAGGCGACGGTCACGATTGCCCCGGCGCGCTGCTGACGAAAGCGCGGCAGCGTCTGCTGGAACAGGTTAAACGCGCCGCCCGCATTGACCGCCAGGCAGGCCTGCCAGTCAGCAAACGACAGCGTCTCGGTGCTGCCGGTTCGCAGAATACCGGCGGCATTCACCAGCACATCAAGACGTGGCTGTGCAGCCAGCAGGCGCTGACACACGCGCTGTACCGCGTCGGGGTCAGCCACGTCGAGCGTTTCCGTCACAAACGGGTAGGCTGCCTGATCAAAACAGCGATCGAACCCAATCACCTGCGCGCCCGCCTGCTGGAATGCGCAGGCCGTGTGGTAACCAATTCCTTTGCCTGCGCCTGTCACCCACACCGTTTTACCCTGAAAATCAAACACGGCACTCATCGGGCTGGCGTCCGTGACAGCAGTGACCACCAGCCATTGATGCTGGGATTTTTCGCCAGGCTGACAAAATCAATATCGCCGTGTACCTGACGCCAGCGCGCCGCCAGCGCCATGACGCGCACAGAATCAAGGCCGTAGTCGATCAGGTTCTCATCATCTTCCGGCACGTCGTCATCTTCCAGCAGCGGCAAAATCAGCGCCCGCAGCGCGTCTTTGCTGAGCGGCAGCGGCATGATGTCATCGGTCATCACCACTTTGCCGCTGCGACCGGCGGTATAGGTCAGGGCCATCATGTGCTCTTCACGGGTAAAATCAGCCAGCGCATCGGCCACCATAAACGGCTGAATGTCACGCATAAAGGCATCCGTGGCGGTGGTCAGGCAACCAATATGCGCATAGACCCCGGTAATGATCAGCTGATCGCGGCCCATCTCCTGCAGGATGGCCTCCAGCGGCGAACGCACAAAGGCACTGTAGCGCCATTTGGTCAGTACCTGATCGGCCTCATCCGGTGCCAGCGCCGCGATAATCTTTTGCTGTTCCGGGTGTTTATTCAGTCCCGGACCCCACATGTCATTCAGCAGTGCCCGATCGGCCTCGCTCTGCTGAGCAGGCTGGGCGGTATAGAACACCGGTATGCCCTGCGTTTTGCAGTACGCGCGCAGGCGCGCGATGTTCTCCACTACCTGATTGATCAGCGGGCTGTTTTCGCCCCAGAAATTCAGGAAGTAGGTTTGCATATCATGAATCAGCAGCGCGGCACGCTGCGGTACTACGCGCCATTGCACTTTGCTGACGGGCAGGTCGCTGGCAGCAGGCAGCGTATAAGCATTCAGTCTGGGAATAGCCATTCTTATCTCCGGTAAATCAGGCCTGCGCGGGGGAACCGGCAAGCTGCTGGCGCAAACGTTTTTTATCCACCTTACCCACCGGGGTGAGCGGCAGTGCGTCGGCGCAGGTAATACGATCAGGTAATTTAAATTCAGCAATGCCCAGCTCACGCAGGTGACGGCGCAGCAGCGCAGGCTTCACCGGCTGGCGGGCAACAATAAAGGCGCAGCTTTTCTCGCCCAGTAAGGGATCATCCATCGACACCAGCGCGGCATGAATCACATCCGGGTGGCGCAGCAGCAGGTTTTCGATCTCTTCCGCGGCGATCTTCTCCCCGCCGCGGTTGATCTGATCTTTCTCGCGGCCCTGCACGGTGATATAGCCACGCGCGTCAATCGACACCAGATCGCCGGAGCAGTAAAAGCCGGCAGCATCAAAACTGGCGGCGTTATGCGCCGGGCTGTTGTAGTAACCGCGAAAGGTATAAGGGCCGCGCGTCATCAGACGGCCGACCGCGCCGGCGGGCAGCGGATTACCCTGGGCGTCAGCGACCCACACCTCATCATCGTCAGAGATTGGCCGACCCTGTGTGGTAAGAATGGTGCGCGCGTCATCATCAAAACGGGTGTAGTTCACCAGGCCTTCTGCCATGCCGAAGACCTGCTGCAAGCGGCAGCCGAGGGTCTGCTGAAGGCGTGCGGCAAGGGTTTCGCCCAGCTTTGCACCACCAACCTGCATACGCTGCAGCGAGGCCAGTTGCTGATGATTGCCTTCTGCGTCAAGCGCCTGCAGCCAGAGACTGACCGCCGGCGGCACCAGGCCGGTATCCGTTACCTGGTGCTTTTCAATGAGCGGAAAACACCGCGTGGCGCTGGGGTCATCTGCCAGAATCACCTGACCGCCGGCATGAAACACGCCAAGCGCACCGGGTGAGCTCATGGCGAAGTTGTGCGGTGCGGGCAGGGCGATCAGATAACGTGTCGCGGCGCTGATGTGGCAGATGTCGTCACTGGCGCGCACGCTGTAGTAGTAATCATTGTGCGTGCGGGGGATCAGTTTTGGCGTGCCGGTACTGCCGCCGGAGAGCTGGAAAAAAGCCACTTCATCGGCCGCCGTGGGCGTCGCCTGAAACGCGCCGGCGTCTTCCGCCTGCAGCGCCTCCAGCGTCGTGTCCGGTGCCTTGCCATGGCGCAACACAACCTGTCGCAGCGCGGGCTGCGCGGTGCGCAGTTCATCGATAAACGTATCGCTGGCAAACAGCCCATGGCGGCGATCGGCAATCAGCAGCGCCGGTGCAATCTGCTGCGCATACGCCTGTAATTCGCTGCGCTGATGGCTGAAAAGGGCGTTGACCGGCACCACGCCCAGCTTAAACAGCGCAAACAGCGTGATATAAAAATCGGCCACGTTGCCCAGCTGCACCAGCGCGGTATCGCCGTTGCGCAGGCCGCGGCGTTGCAGGGCCGCAGCCAGGTTGTCGCTGCGCTGCGCCAGCTGGCGGTAGCTTAGCTGCAGATCGCCTTCAATGACGGCAATAGCGTCATTATTACGCTGCCGGTCAATAATCACGGTCATCGGGACATCAGTCCAGTAGCCTTTTGCCCGGTAGCGTGTGGCCAGCGCGTCCGGCCAGCGGGTATAGGGAATGCTCATGCCTGTTCCTTTATTGCAGTCCAAAAGCGCGCAACATGGTGTCCAGCTTTACGCCGGTTTCGCGCCATTCTGATTCGGGGTGGGAATCGGCAACGATACCCGCGCCGGCAAACAGCCGTACCCGGTTGCCCTGTACGGTGCCGCAGCGGATCGTCACGACCCATTCACCATTGCCTTCGCTGTCGCACCAGCCGACGATGCCGCCAAACAGCCGGCGATCGAAAGGTTCCAGCTGCTGAATCAGCTGGCAGGCGCGGGCGTGCGGGAAGCCGCTCAGCGCCGGGGTCGGATGCAGCAGGCAGGCCAGCGACAGGGCATTTTCCCGCGCATCCAGCACGTCTCCCTGAATCTGCGTTGCCAGATGCCACAGCGTGGCGGTGGTGAGCAGCGACGGCACGGCGGGCACCGACAGCAGACGGCTGCGGGGCTGCAGCGTAGCGCGCATCGCATCGGTGACCAGCTGATGTTCATGCCGGTCTTTGGCGGACTGCATCAGCGCTTCACCCGCGGCCCGATCCTGCTGCACATCCTGTGGATGACGACGCGCCGATCCGGCCAGCGGGCAGGTATGGAAATCACGTCCCTGCTTACGCACCAGCAACTCCGGGCTGGCACCCACCAGCGCGCCGCCTTCCGGCAGCGGCAGGTGGAAATGGTAGCTGTCCGGATTTTGTGCGATCACGCGCTGCATCAGCGCTGCGCTATCCACCGGCTGTTCAGTCACGATATCCAGCAGGCGCGACAGCACCACTTTTTGCGGATCGCCCTGCCGGATAGCGCTGACGGCATCGGCGACCATGCGCGTAAAGCCGGCGTGATCCGGCACGGCTGCCCGGCGGCGCACCTGCGGCAGCGGCTCAGCAGGTGAGGCCAGCGTGCGTTGCAAATCGGTGCGATGGAAGAGGTGATGGGATTCCGGGATAAACAGCGCTGCCGGCTGGCTGACGTCAAACGGAATTGCACCGGCCACAATCGGGTGGGCGATACCCTGTTTGCTGGCATCAGCAAAGTGGCGGCGCAGCTGTTGCTGAAACGCGCCCTGCGGCTGCGCGGCATCCTGCACCGGCGTATCGATGGTGGTATAGCATCCCTGCGTGGCCAGGCTGCGCCACGGCGAGGTAAACAAAAAGCCGCGGCATAGCGCAGAAAAATCCTGCAAGCAGGCATTTTCAAAGGTCGGGGTTTCCACCATAATCCTCTCTCTACAAATGATAAGTATAGTAAGAATGATTATCATTTTTATTATTGTCCTGTAACCTACGTCGATTAGCGGAAAGAGTCAATTCATTCGCGGGATTTTGGTTGCGTAACGGCGTCTGCCGGACGCCAGGATCTGACCGGTTAACCGTGAGCAGAGGAGAGAAGACGATGAAAAAAGGCGGATTGTGGGGCAGGGTGCTGCTGTTATGCCTGCTGATCAGCGGCACGGCGCAGGCCAGCAGCGCGTGGCCGCGCACGGTTGCCGGGGCGGGCGGTGACGTGACGCTCAGCCAGCCGCCGCAGCGGATCGTCTCTACCAGCGTCACGCTGACCGGCTCTCTGCTGGCGATTGACGCACCGGTTATTGCCTCTGGTGCCACCGCACCGAACAGCCGGCTGGCTGATGCGCAGGGATTCTTTCGCCAGTGGGGCGATATTGCCCGGCAGCGTCACGTGAAGCGTCTGTACATTGGCGAGCCAGGTGCGGAAGCGATCGCGGCAGAGGCGCCGGACCTGATTCTGGTCAGCGCCACCGGCAACGATTCGGCGCTGAAGCTGGCCAGCCAGCTGTCGGCGATTGCACCGACGCTGGTGGTGAACTACGACGATAAAAGCTGGCAGGAGGTGGTGACGCTGCTGGGACGCGTCACCGGTCACGAAGCGCAGGCTGCCCGGCGCATCAGTGAGTTTAACGCGCGTGAAGCGGCACTGAAGCAGGCGATAACGCTGCCGCCGCAGCCGGTCTCGGCGCTGGTCTGGAATGGCGAGGGCCGCGCGGTTAATGTCTGGACCGGTGAATCCGCGCAGGGCCGGCTGCTGGAACAGCTGGGATTTACCCTCGCGCTGCCGCCCGCTGATGCGCAGCAGGGACACAGCATGGGCCAGCGCAAAGACATTATTCAGCTGTCAGGCGAAAACCTCGCCAGCGATCTGACCGGCCACACTTTCCTGCTGTTCGCAGGCGATGACAACACCGCCCGTTCGGTGCTGAACAACCCGTTTTTTGCGCAGCATGCAGCGGTTACCGGCAGGCAGGTGTGGGCGCTGGGCACCGATACTTTCCGCCTGGATTACTACAGCGCCAGCAATCTCCTGACGCGGCTGGAAAAACTGTTCGTTAAACCGTTATGAGGACGGCAGGGCTGTCCGATAACGACGCAGCTGCCGCATCGTCAGCCACAGCAGGCCGCCTGTCAGCGCGGCGGTAAAGCCCGCGATGGCGGCCGCCTGTGGCGGCGCCAGCCAGCTGCCCAGCGCGCCCAGCAGCGCTGCACCGATGGCGTCACCGGTGACATTTTGTGCCGTCCACAGGCCGTTGATCCTGCCCAGCAGGTGATCGGGCGTCAGCTGCTGAATCATCGCGTATTGCACCAGGCTGTTGATGGCGCTGCAGTAGCCAAACGCGACCAGGCAGGCCAGCGCCAGACGCAAATCGGGCATCAGGCTGAACAGGCCCATGGCAAGAAAGGCGGCGATAGCGCTGCCCAGCAGCAGCTGACCGGGACGCGCAACCTGTTTCAGTTTACCGCTGGTCAGCGCACCGACTGCCGCACCCAGCGGCACAGCGGCATACAGCAGGCCGAGTTGTTCCGCACTGACTGACCAGCGCGGCGCCAGCGCCGGAAACAGCACGCGCACCGCGCTGATCAGCGTCACCAGCGCGCCCGTCAGCGCGACCATCCCCACCAGCGGACAGGCGAACAGAAACCGCACGCCAGCCGCCAGCGCCATCAGCGGAGGCTCGCGCGTCTGCGCCGGTGGCGGCAGCACCGGCAACCGCAGCAGGGTAAGCACCGTCAGCAGCGTACCCAGCGCTGCCAGCCCGTAATTCCACATGACGCCGCCGTGGGCGATGGCGACGCCCGCCAGCGCGGGCGAAAGAATCGAGCCGAAGCGCACGGCGAGCAGGGAAATGGCACCGGCCTGCAGCAGATTTTCACGCCCGACCAGCGCCGGGGTTGCGGCCAGCAGCGCGGTGACGCCCAGCGCGCCAAAAAAGCCATCCCACATCCCCAGCAGATAGATGGCGGGCAGTGAAGGCGCAGGCAGGGCAGCATTGACAGCCAGCGCGAGAAAACCGAGACCACAGGTGCTGCGGGCACACAAAATCAGCCTCTTCCGCTCATAGCGATCGGCCAGCACGCCGCCCAGCAGCAGCCCGATGAACATCGCCACGGCCGCGCCGGTGACCGCCAGCCCCACCCGCAGCGGCGAGTGTGTCAGCTGCTGAATCTGCACCGGCACCGCAACAGTCAGCATGCCCAGCGCCACAATCGAAATAAATCGCGCCACGAAGACTGCCCGAAACGCCGGATGCGTTCTGAGCAGGGAAAGATCAATAAAATGCGAGGAGAGCGTCATGGGGTTACCTGTCTGCACCAATTTTCCGCCTTGTCCGCGGCGCGAGTCATGGTAACATAACCAAACGCGAGTAATAACGATAACCAATATCATTATCAATTTAGCTGTGCGGCACCCGGCTGTGCAGTGCAGGTTCAAACGCGATGCGCCCGATATTTGCCTTAGCCGGCTCAGCCATACTGCTTATGCTTCTCACCTTACTCAGCCTGATGCTGGGGGCGAAACCGATACCGCCCGCCGAGGTGTACCAGGCGCTGACCAGCGGCTGCGCCCGCAGCACCTGCATTATCGTGCACGATGCGCGCCTGCCGCGCACCCTGGCCGGCTTGCTGGCCGGTGTGGCGCTGGGGCTGGCCGGCGCGCTGATGCAGAGCCTGACACGTAACCCGCTGGCCGATCCTGGCCTGCTTGGCGTCAATGCCGGTGCCGGTTTCGCCATTGTGCTTGGCATTGCGCTGTATGGCGCTGATACGCCGCTGGCATGGCTGGGGCTGGCGTTTTGTGGCGCGCTGCTGGCTTCGCTGTTGATCGGTCTGATCGGCGCGCTGGGTGGAGGCCGCGTTAACCCGGTGCGCTTAACCCTGGCGGGGGTGGCGCTGGCGGCGGTGCTGGAAGGATTGACATCTGGCCTGGCGCTGCTGAATCCGGATATTTACGATCACCTGCGTTTCTGGCAAAGCGGCTCGCTGGATCTGCGCGGCTTTACCGCACTGAGCACGCTGTGGCCTGCGGTGCTGGCGGGAAGTATCGTCGCGCTGAGCCTCGCGCAGGGGCTGAACAGCCTGAGCATGGGCGGTGACATGGCGGCCGCGCTGGGTACGCACGTCAGGCGCACGCAGCTGCTGGGACTGCTGGCAATTGCCCTGTTAAGTGGAGCGGCCACGGCCGTCACCGGGCCGATTGCCTTTGTCGGGCTGATGACACCGCACATTGCCCGCTGGCTGGCCGGCAACGATCACCGCTGGCGGTTACCGCTGACCGCGCTGATCACCCCGGTGCTACTGCTGACAGCCGATATTCTGGGGCGCGTGCTGGTAACCGGCGAACTGCGCGTTTCGATTGTCACCGCCATTCTTGGCGCTCCGCTGTTGATCGTGCTGGTGCGCCGTACCTTCGGGCGGCAGGCCGTATGACGCGCCGCATCGGGTTGCACGGCAGCTGGCTGGTGCTGGCCTGTATGCTGTTTGCCGGGCTGGCGCTGACGCGCGGCGCCTTACCGCTCAGCGCAGAACAGCTGTGGCAGGTGTTGTGCGGTGGCGGTGCGGCAAATGTGCGGCTCATCGTGCTGGAGTGGCGTCTGCCGCGCGTGCTGATGGCGTTACTGATCGGCGCGGCGCTCGGGGTCAGCGGCGCCATTTTTCAGTCGCTGCTGCGTAATCCGCTGGGTAGCCCGGATATTCTCGGTTTCAACACCGGTGCCTATAGCGGCGTGCTGGCGGCGCTGGTGCTGTTCAGCCAGAACATGGCGGCAATTACCGGCGCAGCGCTCACCGGCGGGCTGACCACCGCCGCGCTGGTGTACCTGCTTGCCTGGCGCAACGGCGTGCAGACGTTTCGTCTGATTATGGTCGGTATCAGCGTGCGTGCGCTGCTGATGGCGCTTAATAGCTGGCTGATTATCAGCGCGTCGCTGGATGCGGCGCTTAGCGCCGGTCTGTGGAGCGCCGGATCGCTCAACGGAATCAGCTGGGCGAAAACCCCGCCGGTCATCGCCGTGCTGCTGGCTTCGCTGCTACTGGTGGCGCTGGCAGCGCGCCGTATGCGGCTGCTGGCGATGGGAGAGGATATTGCCTGCGCGCTGGGTGTGCCGGTGGAGCGCAGCCGGCTATGGCTGATGCTGGCAGGGGTACTGCTGACGGCGGCGTCCACCGCGCTGGCCGGGCCTATCTCTTTTGTGGCGCTGCTGGCACCGCAGATAGCCCGGCGGCTGAGCGGCGGTGAAAAAGGGGCTCTGACGCTGGCCGCGCTGTGCGGCGCGCTGCTGCTGCTGGCTGCCGACTATGCCGCGCAGCATCTGTTTCTGCCTTATCAGGTGCCGGCTGGCGTCATCACCGTCAGCCTGGGCGGACTTTATCTGATTACGTTACTGGTGCGGGAGGCACGACGCCCATGACAGAGATCGCTTCCCGGCTGCGCGGCACCGGGCTGACGCTGGGTTATGATAAAAAAGTAGTGGCGGAAAATCTGTCGGTGACCATCCCGGCGGGTGAACTGACGGTGATTATCGGGCCCAACGCCTGCGGAAAATCCACGCTGCTGCGTGCACTCAGCCGGCTGCAAACGCCGCTGAAAGGCGAGGTACTGCTGGACGGGGAAGCCATTGCCCGCTATCCCACCAAAGAGGTGGCGCGCCGCCTGGGGCTGCTGCCGCAAAGCGCGGGCACCCCCGCTGGCATCAGCGTCAGCGAACTGGTGGCGCGCGGGCGGTATCCGCATCAGTCGCTGTTTGGCCGCTGGCGTGCGGAAGATGAAGCCGCCGTGCAGCAGGCGATGCAGGCAACCGGCGTGGCCGATCTGGCGCAGCAGGCGGTGGATACGCTGTCCGGCGGTCAGCGGCAGCGCGTGTGGATTGCCATGGTGCTGGCGCAGCAGACGCCGCTGCTGCTGCTGGATGAGCCAACCACCTGGCTGGATATCACGCACCAGATTGAGCTGCTGGAGCTGATGCAAACCCTCAACCAGCAGCATGGCCGGACGCTGGTGGTGGTGCTGCACGACCTCAATCACGCCTGCCGTTATGCAACCCATCTTATTGCCATGCGCGACGGCAGCATCATCGCCGAAGGGAAACCGGCGCAGATTGTCACCCCCGCGCTGATCGAACAGGTATACGGTTTACGCTGCGTTATCGTCGACGATCCGGTGGCGCATACGCCGATGATTGTGCCGCTGGGCCGGGGCCGGTAACGCCTCCGCCTGCAGCGGGCGGGGAAAGGTGCCCGCGCAGGCGCCTTTTCGCCGGACAGACACGCTACGCGCGGTGGCGCGGCCTGTCCGGTCGGGCGGGAGCCGGCAAACGCTGAGCGCTACGCCAGCAGCTGCTGCAACAGCGGCCCGATCTGCGCAAACAGCGGTGGAGAAATGATCTCTGCATGCGTACACGCCAGCGGATAGACGGTCAGCTCCTCAACATAAGGTGCCCAGGCGCGGCGGGCGTCCAGACCAGGCTGCTGCGTCTGCGTGGCCAGAAACAGCGTGGCGCGTCCGGCAAACCGCGCGCTGCGTGCGGTGGCCAGCAGCCGCACTGCGCTGGCGTAGTTGGCTTCAATGCTGTCAAACATCGCCTGCATCTCTTCCCCCGCCTGATGACGCTGCGCGGCAATAAACTGCTCGCGCTCGCGATTGACCTCGGCGAGTACTGCCGGATCGGGGACATTTTCTCCGCGCTTCTCGTCCCAGTTCTGCGTTTCCGGCGGCCAGGTGTCCAGCAGCCCGAGAAAGGCCACGTCTTCACCGGCTGCCGTCAGGCGGGCAGCAATGCCCTGCGCCAGCGTGCCGCCAAGCGAATAGCCCAGGAAATAGTAAGGTCCGTGCGGTTGCACCTCTCGCAGCGTGCGCAGATGCGCCTCGCACACCTCATCCAGATGCTGACTCTGGTTCAGCGGGCCGGCGCGATCGGGCGACTGAATCCCCACCAGCGACCAGCGCGGATCCAGATAGCGTTGCAGAATGCTGAATTGCCAGGCAAATCCGGAGGCCGGATGGAAGCAAAAGAGCGTCGGCCCGCTGCCCTGGCGCAGCGGCAGCACCGCTTCAAATCCGGCCTGCTGATGCGGCTGGCTGTCATCAAGCAGTGCCGCCAGTTTTTCCACCGTGGAGGCCACCATAATCTGCCCGACCGACACCGGCTGCTGCAGTTCCCGGCGCAGCTGCGCGGCTAACCGCATCGCCAGCAGCGAGTGGCCGCCCAGCGCAAAAAAGTCATCCTGTGCCGTGAGCGTGTCGCAGCCCAGAAGATGGCAAAACGCGGCGGCCAGCCGGGTTTCCAGCCCCGGTCGCGGGGCACGTCCGCAGCTGGCCGGCGTGGCCTGCGGCAGCGGCAGCGCTTTGCGATCCAGCTTCCCGTTGCTGCTGAGCGGGAAAGCCGCCAGCTGCACAATCGCGACCGGCACCATGTGCGCCGGCAGCTGCTGCGCCAGCGCCGCACGCACCGCTTCGCTCTCTGCCGGCTGGCTGGCGATCACATAGCTTACCAGCTGGCGCGCATCGCCCCCGCCGGTGGCCGCGCCCAGCACCACCGCATGGGTGACGGCCTGCCCGATTCCCGGCAGCGCGCAGAGCGCGTGATCGATCTCTTTCAGCTCAATGCGCTGGCCGCGGATTTTAAGCTGATCGTCGCTGCGCCCCAGATACTCCACGGCACCGTTATCCAGCCAGCGAGCAATGTCACCGGTGAGATACATGCGTTCGCCGGGGACGAACGGGTCGGCGATAAAGCGGCTGGCGGTCAGATCAGGTCGGTGCAGATACCCGTGCGCCAGCTGAATACCGGTGAGGTAGAGATCGCCCGCCACGCCCGGCGGCACCGGCTGCATCTGCGCATCCAGAATGCGCAGGCCGGTATTCCAGACGGGAAAACCAATCGGCACGTCCGGTCCGGTCAACGCCGCCAGCGCCGCGCCAAAAGCCGGATAAGCACTGACATCCACTGCGGCTTCGGTCGGGCCATACAGATTATGCAGCGGCACCTGCGTCAGTTTTTCCCACGCGCGCGCCAGATCGGCAGGTAACGCTTCGCCGCTGCAGAACACCTGCCGCAGGCTGCGGCAGCAGGCCAGCGCCTGCGGTGTGTCCAGCGCGGCGACAAAGGCAGCCAGCATAGACGGGACGAAATGGGTGACGGTGACGTTATAGCGGGCAAACAGCTGCTGCAGTGCATGGGGATCGCGGTGCGCATCCGGCGGAGCCATCACCAGCTGTGCGCCGCTCAGCAGCGGCCAGAAAAACTCCCACACGGAGACGTCAAAGCTGCTGGGCGTTTTCTGCAGCACCACGTCGTCAGCCTGCAGCGGATAGCGGTCCTGCATCCACAGCAGGCGATTAACGATGGCTTCATGCCCCACCAGCACGCCCTTCGGCCGGCCGGTGGAGCCGGAGGTATAAATCACATAGGCGCCGTCCTGCGGCTCAGGTGCCGTGGCGGGCGCCGGGGCATCGTCACGGGTATATAGCCGGTCAAACAGGCGTTGTGACACCGGGGAAATGGCGGCGAAGCGTGCGCTCAGCGGCGTGCAGGTGATCAGCAGCGCCGCGGCGGCATCCTCCAGCATCAGCTGCAGCCGTTCATCCGGATAGCCAGTATCCAGCGGCAGATAGATCGCCCCCAGCGCCACAATCGCCTGCAGCGCCAGCGAGAGCTGCACCGATCGCGGCAGCGCCACGGCGACAATATCGCCGCGCTGCACACCGGCGGTGCGGAGGTCGTCAGCCAGCGCAAACACCTGCTGCTGCATCTGGCGATAGCTGAGCTGATGCGCGGCGTCCGCCAGCGCCGGGGCCGCCGGGGTACGCGCCGCCTGGCGCGCCAGCAGCGAAGCCAGCGTCTCAGCCGGCAGCGGGTGCGCGGTCTGATTAACCGTAGCCAGCAGCTGCTGATCTTCCGGCGTCAGCAGACTGAGCTCACCCAGCGCCTGCCGGGGAGCCGCCGCCAGCTGCGCAAGCAGCAGCGCAAACCGGCTGGCGTGCTGCTGCAGCGTTGCCGGCTGATAGCGCGCCGCATTGGCCAGCAGCTCCAGCGTCAGCTCACCCTGTTCGCCCAGGTAAAGGGCAATTTCCAGGTCGCGCACCGGCCCGGAGGCCAGCGCATGGGTCGTGCCCGCAATACCGGCAAAATCCAGCTGGTAGTCAAACATCTTCAGATTGATCACCGGACTATAAAGCGGATCGCCATCGCCGGCGCGGCCCAGATCGCGCTGCACCTGTTCCGCATCGTAGCGCTGGTGGCGCCGCACCGTTTTCACCTCTGCAGCCAGCTGAACGGCCAGATCCTGTAATGGCTGAGCGGGGTCGTAATGCACCGCCACCGGCAGCACATTGATCACCGGGCCGGTGGCGCTCAGCGCGACCGAACCGATACGGCGCATAAAGATAAAACCGGTCGTAAATGCTGTCTGACCGCTCAGGCGCGCCAGCCAGAGCGCCACCAGCGCCACGGCCAGATCGGCGGCGCTGAGCTGCGGATGCTGATGCGTCAGGGCGCAGAACGCAGCGCGATCGAGCGTCACGCTATGGCGCAGCAGATCCGCCGCGGGAGACGCACCGGCCAGCGGCAGTGGCGAAAGCGAAGCCGGTGGCGGCAGCGTCTGGCCTTTTTCGCGCCAGAACGCCGCGTCGCGTTGCCATGCGGCAGATGCCTGATAACGCTGATACTCCGCCACTACCTCACGAAACGGGATAAAAGGCGCTGGCGCGGCGGGCTGCTGCTGCACGGCCGCGCTGTAGAGGCTGGCAATGCGGCGTGTCAGCGCGGTAAAGCTGAAGCCATCAAGCACCAGATGGTGATAGCGCTGATACCAGAACCAGTGGCGATCGCCGAGGCGAAACAGCCGGTGATGCCATAACGGCGCACCGCTCAGCACGCGCAAATCGCTCTGCAGATCGTTGCGCATCAGCGCCTGCGCCGCGGCGGCAGGACTGGCCTCATGGCGTAAATCCACCACGTCGGGCGCCGTGAAGTGCTGCGGCTGCGGCCACTGTCGTGGCTCGCCGTCGATTTCACCAAAAGCCATGTTCAGCGTGTCGGCTTCCTGCATGCCAGCCACAATAGCCTGCTGCAACAGCGGGATATCTATCGCGCCATGCAGTTCGGTAACGTGCGCCACGGCATAGGCGTTGTGCCACGGGGAGAGCTGGTCGGCCATCCAGATACCGGGCTGAGCCGCCACCAGCGGCAGAGTTTGCTGATCAATCGGGGTGTCGTTCATCGGAGATTCCGCTGTCGTCAGGGATCACGCCGGGCGTGAGGGAGAAAGTCGGATTGCGCCACAAAGCTTGCAGACCGTTAAGCAGGCCACCGCGCCAGCACAGCGCGTCGTGTCCGCCTTCGGCCGTCTGGTAGTGCACCGGATAACCCGCTGCGGTCAGTTGTTGTTGTAATTGCTGATTGGCCTGCAGGATCAGGTGTTCGCGCCTGCCTGCTTCCAGCCAGAAACGCAGCGGCCGGGCGGGGGCGAGGCCGTTTTTCAGCGCCTGCAGCAGCCAGCCATGCGGACTGCCCCGATCCGGCCACCAGAACGAGCCGGAGAGGCTCAGGGCGTTGCCAAAGGTATGCGGGAAGTGCAGGGCCGCAAACACCGCTGCCAGCCCGCCAAAGCTCTGGCCGGCGATCACCGTGCTGTCAGCCTGCTGCCGCCACGGCATCACGCGGCTTATCTGCGGCAGCAGCTCCTGCTGCACGGCCTGCCAGAAACGTGTATTACAGGGCAGCTCGTGGCTGCGGCAGGCCGTATCGATACTATCGATAAACAGATAGACTGCGGGCGGCAGCGCCCCCGCGTCCGTCAGCTGCTGCAGCGGGCCGGCAACCGGCATTTGCTCTGCCCAGAACCGACCATCAAGCAGGATAGCCAGCGGACGCTGTTCAGGTGCGGCTTCACCGGTGGCATAGAGCCAGACGCGCCGGCGGTTGCCGAGCAGTGTGCTGTCCCACTGCAGCGATGTCAGGGGAATGAGCGGGGCGGTGCCATTATCTACCGCCTGCCACTCCGGCTGGCCGGGCGCCTGCGGCAGGTGCAGCGGCGAAACCGGCATGCCGCGCCCGCCGGACCAGCCGCGCAGCGGATTGAGCGGATCGGCCGTGGCGCTGACAAAGCGCTGACGCCACCAGTCACGCAGCGCCTGCAGCGTGATCTCGCCGCTGAAATCGCTTGCCCGGGTATCCGGCATCAGGCAGTAGCTGCCGCGCCAGGTTGCGGGCAGGCAGGTTTGCCAGTACCACACATCACTGCGCGCTACGCGCAGCAGCGAGGGCGGCGGCTGGTGCTGATGGTGATCGGTCACGCCGGTGATGTTGATCCACACGCGCTGCGTGGCGGACGTGGTTTCATCGCCCTGCGGATCGCGCCAGAAAAAGGTCACCCGGCAGGTGCCATCCTGTTGCGGCTCAATACGGGGGATCCCCAGAGCACGTTGTGCCTGCCACCAGGCTTCACTGCCGGTATTGTTATGTCGCCCGCTCATCAATCCTGCCAGTCATTGCCCATACGGCAACCTTGCGAAACATTAATTGTTAATACTATTGATAATTATTTGCATTTGCAATAGTGTGGCAGCGCTCGCCCAGAGCGCGCACGTTTCGCCTGCCAGCCGGCACCCGCCGGGTTTGCGCTAAGGAAGGCACGGCCAGGTGTGAAGCGTTGCGGTATCAGAACAGGGACCTTCTTACCGGCTCGCCAGCAAAACGGCTGCAGCGTTTTCTGGTCATCCAGGATTGAAAACAATGAAAAATAGTGTGCGTTTAACCTTCACCGGCTGGCTTGAACTGGGGCTCAGCGCCACGCTGCTCTCTGCCAGCGTCTGCGCCGCCGACAATGCCGATACCTCTCACCCGACCGCGCCCGAGGCGGCTGCCGTGAACGGCGGGACGCTGATGGTGACGGCGCAGCAGCAGACGCTGCAGGCGCCCGGCGTGTCGACCATTTCCGCTGACGAAATCAAAAAGCATCCGCCCGCGCGCGACCTGTCGGAAATCATCCGCACCATGCCAGGCGTCAACCTGACCGGCAACTCCACCAGCGGCCAGCGCGGCAATAACCGTCAGATCGACATTCGCGGCATGGGGCCGGAAAACACCCTGATTATGGTCGATGGCATGCCGGTAACCAGCCGCAATTCAGTGCGTCTGGGCTGGCGCGGTGAGCGTGATACGCGCGGCGACACGAACTGGGTGCCGCCGGAGATGATCGATCACATCGATATCATTCGTGGTCCCGCCGCGGTGCGCTACGGCAATGGCGCGGCGGGCGGGGTCGTCAATATCATCACGAAAAAGTCCGGCGATGCGCAGTGGCACGGTTCGTGGAACGCCTACTACAACGTGCCGGAACATAAAGCGGAAGGGGCGACCCGTCGCACCAGTTTCAGCCTTGAAGGGCCGCTGGGTGATGAGGTGAATTTCCGGCTGTACGGCGGTTTAGCGAAAACGCAGGCCGATGCCTACGATATCAACGCCGGCCATGCGGCGGCACGTACCGGCAGCTATGCCGGCAGTTATCCGGCCGGGCGGGAAGGTGCCGTTAATAAAGATATTAACGCGTTGCTGAGCTGGGCTTTTGCGCCGATGCAAACCCTGGAGCTACAGGGCGGATACAGCCGGCAGGGGAATCTGTACGCTGGCGATACGCAGAATACCAACACCAGCGCGCTGGTAAAACGGCTGTACGGTGAGGAGACCAACCGGCTTTATCGCCAGACGCTGTCGCTGAAATGGAGCGGCGCATGGGATAACGGGATCAGCACCAACACTTACGCACGCTATGAGAAGACCCGTAACAGCCGTATCAATGAAGGGCTGGCGGGCGGCACGGAAGGCATCTTCTCTGACAGTGGCTTCAGCACCATTCAGCTGGACGACCTGCTGCTGCACAGTGAAGTGAGTCTGCCGTTTGAATTCGGTGTGAACCAGACCGCCACGCTGGGCAGTGAATGGAATCAGCAGCGGATGAAAGATCCTTCTTCAACAACTCAGGCCGCCAGCAATGGCGCGGTGCCGGGCATCGCCAGTACCGGCCGCAGTCCCTATGCCCGGGCGGAAATCTTTTCGCTGTTTGCCGAAGACAATATGGAGCTGACCGACAGCACGATGCTGACGCCGGGGCTGCGGTTTGATCATCACTCCATTGTCGGGGATAACTGGAGCCCGTCGCTGAATCTGTCGCAGGGGCTGGGCGATGATCTCACGCTGAAGATGGGCATTGGCCGCGCGTATAAAGCCCCGAGCCTGTATCAGACCAACCCGAACTATCTGCTGTACAGCAACGGCCAGGGCTGCGCTGCCAGCACCGGTGCCTGTTACCTGCAGGGCAATAGCGATCTGAAAGCGGAAAACAGCATCAATAAAGAGGTGGGCCTGGAGTGGAAACACGCAGGCTATCAGGCCGGCCTGACCTGGTTCCGCAACGATTATCGCAACAAGATTGAAGCGGGTTACAGTCCGGTCAGCAAAGCGTCCAATGGCCGCACGGATATCTATAAATGGGAAAATGTGCCGAAAGCGGTGGTGGAAGGGCTGGAAGGCACCGTTAATCTGCCGCTTGCTGACAGCGTGATGTGGAACAACAACTTCACCTACATGCTGCAAAGCAAAAATAAGGAGACGGGCGATCGGCTGTCAATTATTCCGGCCTATACGCTGAATACGGCGCTGAGCTGGCAGGCGACCCAGGATTTGTCGCTGCAAACCACCCTGACGTGGTACGGCACGCAGACACCGAAAAAGTATGACTACAAAGGTCAGCCGGTGACCGGCAGCGCACGTGATAAAGTGGCGCCTTATTCTGTTCTTGGCCTGAGCGGCACCTACGCGATCAACCGCTACGCCAGCGTTACGCTGGGTATCGACAACCTGTTCGATAAGCGTCACTTCCGGGCGGGCAACGCGCAGACCACCGGCAACACCACCACTGGCGCGTATCTTTATGGAGCCGGAGCCAATACCTACAACGAATCCGGTCGCACCTGGTTTATGAGCCTGAACACGCATTTCTGACGTTTCAGCCAATCAGATGATGCGGTAAAACGCAGCGGGCGATCAGTCCGCTGCGATCTTCGCGGTTTACCAGCGTCAGCGTACCGCGGTGCATCTGCACAATACGCAGCACGATATTCAAACCCAGCCCGCTGCCGCCGTAGCGCTGATCGCGGCGGCGGAAAGCCTGGGTTAACTCCTCTGCCGCATCGGCATCAATCCCCGGCCCCTGATCCCACACTTCCACTGTTACCTGCTGTTTGTCCTGCAGCAGTTTCACCGTAACCTCGCTGCCTTCCGGGCTGTAGCGTGAGGCATTCTCCAGCAGGTTGCGCAGCATCAGACGCAGCAGTACGGCTTCGCCCTGTTGCGGCACGTCTTCGCCGGCAGGCCAGTGCAGCCTTTGCTGCCGCTGCGCGTAAAGCTCAGCCATCTCTGGTGCCAGCGGCTGCATGATGTCCTGCTGCCACTGTAATTGCTGATAGTGACCCCCGGCCAGCGCCTGCCCGGCACGCGACAGCATCAGCAACTGCTCTACGGTGTGCATCAGCTGATCGATGCGCTCAATCAGCATGGCGCTTTGCGGCACCTGCTGCTGGTGCAGCAGCTCAAGGTGCAGACGCAGGCCAGCCAGCGGCGTGCGCAGCTCGTGAGCGGCATCGGCAGTGAACAGGCGCTCCTGCTGCAGCGTATGGTCAAGCCGGGAAAACAGCTGGTTGATCGAGGAGGTCACCGCCACGATCTCGTCCATTTCTGAATAGACCGGCAGCGGGGTGAGGTTATCGGCGGAACGGTGCGCCAGACTATCCTGCAGCGCGCGCAGCGGGCGGATAATCCAGTTAATTGCCCAGAACGACAGCAGCAGCGTCAGGCAGATCATCACCAGAGATGGCAGCAGCAGTGAGGCGATCGCTTCACGGATTTCATCTTCCACGCGATCGTTGCGCGCCTGCGCAGAGAGGGTTTCATTCACCAGAAAACTGATCTGCTCGCGGCTCTCGTGCCACAGCCAGATGGCGCTCATCACCTGGCAGGTGAGGAGGATCAGCGCCAGCATAATCAGTAACCGCTGACGCATGCTGTTCATTCGCGCAGTTCCAGTCGATAACCTACGCCGCGCACGGTTTTGATACGATCTTTGCCCAGCTTGCGCCGCAGGTTGTGGATGTGAACTTCTAAGGTGTTGGAACCGGGATCGTCGTTCCAGCTGTAGAGATCCTGCTGCAGGGTTTCGCGATGCACATTCTGGCCCACGCGCATCAGCAGGCGCGTCAGCAGCGCAAACTCTTTTGGCGTAATCTCCAGCGGGCGGTTCTCCAGCAGTACCTGCTGTGAGCCGAGGTTGAGCGTCAGATCGCCCTGCTGCAGCAGGTTATCGCTGTGGCCCTGATAGCGGCGGATCAGCGCACGAACGCGCGCCTGCAGTTCGGCCAGCGCAAACGGCTTTACCAGATAATCATCCGCGCCAGCATCCAGCCCGTCTACGCGATCCTCCAGCGCATCGCGCGCTGTGAGGATCAGCACCGGGATCGTCATGCCGTCGCGCCGCCACTGGCGCAGCAGCGTCGCGCCATCGCGATCGGGCAGGCCGAGGTCCAGCACAATGAGACTGTACTGACCGCTGCGCAGCAGGGCATTGCTCTCTGCTGCGGTGCCGGCGCAGTCGACGGCATAGCCCTGACCGCTCAGCGCCTGCGCCAGGCCGGACTGCAACAGCGCATCATCTTCAACGATCAACAGTTTCATTAATTATTCCTGTTAATGTCCGTATAGAGGCGGCTTTCAAAGCGCACCAGCGGAATGCGGCGCGTTTTCTGATCTTCCGGTGGCACGGCATAGCCGGACAGGAACTGCACGAATGCCACGCGTGCGCCGCTGGAAGTGGTAATGAATCCAGCCAGATTATAGACGCCCTGCAGAGAGCCGGTTTTTGCTGAGACCTTGCCATCCAGTCCGGCTTCATGCAGACCGCCGCGGTATTGCAGCGTGCCGTCGTAGCCGGCCAGCGGCAGCATAGAAATATAATTCAGCGTAGCGTCGTTTTTCGCAATGTATTGCAGTACCTGCATCATGGTATCCGGGGCAATCAGGTCATGGCGCGACAGGCCGGAGCCGTCAACCTGAATGCTGTTACCGAGGTCAACGCCGGCTTTTTCGCGCAGAATACGGCGCACCGCATCCGAACCAGCGCGGAAGGTGCCCGGCACGTTGAAGTAGTGATGACCAATGGTGCGGAAGACGGTATCGGCAATCATATTGTCCGATTTCTTCAGCATGGTGTGCAGCAGGGTATGCAGCGGTGCAGACTGGGTGGATGCCAGCACGGTGCCGGGCGAAGTCACCTGTGACTGACGCACCAGATGACCGCTGTAATCAATATCGGCGTCACGCAGCTGGGCTTTGAGGATTTCGCCCGCCCAGGCGGCGCCGTCCTGCACGGCAAAGGCCAGCGGCAGCGGCTCGGCGCGCTGACGCATGCAGCCGGTGAGCGTATAGCGGTTCAGCTCGCCGGGTACTACGTCCAGCTCGCAGTATTGCCCTTCGCCGCTATTGCGGCCGATGGTGCGCACCTGACTGAACATGTGTGCCGGATAGTAAGAGGCAATGCGCACAAAGGCGTTTTCACCCGGCGTGGCAGCGCTGTAGAGGGAAACGGAGAAGCAGTTCTTATCAACGATAGCGGCCCCCGGCGGCGCGCTGAAGCACTGCGTGAGATCGTTCCACGGCCAGCCCGGTGCCATATCATGGCTGGCAAACACCGAGGTATCGATCACCAGATTGCCTTTGATATGCGTGATCCCCTGTTTTTTCAGGGCCGCCACCATATTCCGCAGATCCTGACGCGTCAGTGTCGGATCACCGCCAAAACGCGCCACCAGATCGCCATTCAGCGTGCCATCATTGATAGCGCCTTTGGTCTCCAGCGTGGTCTGAAAATGGAAGTCCGGCCCCAGCTCCAGCAGGGCCGCCAGCGCGGTAACGACCTTCATGGTACTGGCCGGCAGGGCCATCTGTTTGCCGTGATAATCGATTATCGGGGTGGATGCGCCCACTTTTTGTACCATCAGCGCCAGGTTTGCGCCGTCTGGTAAATACTGCATGTATTCATCAACGGGAGCTGCTTGTGCCTGCAGCATAAACGCACAGGTTAATCCGGTAACAAGTCGTGAAAATCGCATAATCTCGCGGTAACTGACGGGTGAAGGCGTCAATACTACGTCCCCGGACGGTGCAAAGTAAACGATGACCCACAGGGAACTCTGGGGTAAAATACGTATCAAAATGCAAAACCGATCCTGACCCGGAAAGCTTTCCGGGTCAGGCTTCTTTTGCTTGTGAAAAGAGGTTACGCGCCGCAGAAGCTGTTTTCTGCTGTCACCGGTCAGGATGACGCCGTTACCCAGGATAGATGACGAGGAGCCAAAATGAATCAGATTCCGATGACGTTAAAAGGCGCTGAGAAGCTGCGTGAAGAGCTGAACGAACTGAAAACCGTTAAGCGTCCACGCATCATCGCTTCCATTGCCGAAGCCCGCGAGCACGGCGACCTGAAAGAGAATGCGGAGTACCACGCGGCACGCGAGGAGCAGGGGTTCTGCGAAGGGCGTATTCAGGAGATTGAAGCCAAACTCTCCAATGCGCAGGTGATTGATGTCACCACGATGCCAAAAACCGGCCGCGTGATTTTTGGCGCGACGGTAACTGTACTCAATCTTGATACCGACGAAGAGTTCACTTACCGCATTGTGGGCGACGACGAAGCGGACTTTAAGCAGAACCTGATTTCCGTGAACTCGCCGATGGCACGTGGCCTGGTGGGGAAAGAGGCGGACGACGTTGCCATTGTGAAAACCCCGGGCGGCGATGTGGAATATGAAGTGCTGAAGGTGGAATACATCTAAGATGTTGCTACGCTTTGAAATGCGTAGCGGCATATTGTAAAGAAAGGAAAAAGGCCGCGCTGCGGCCTTTTATCCCATGCCGGAGCATGGCACTTTCTCTGCCCGTTATCACCGCTTGCGCGGTTCGCTTAACGTGGCAGAGTAATTTTGCGCTCCTGGGCAGGGCGATACAGCACCAGCACATTGCCGATAACCTGCACATTGCTTGCTTTGGTCTCACGCACGATGGCTTCAACGATCAGCTGTTTGGTTTCACGATCTTCCGCGGCAATTTTTACCTTGATCAATTCGTGATGGTTGAGCGCCAGTTCGATCTCGGCGAGCACGCCTTCGGTCAGGCCGTTACCGCCAATCATCACGACAGGTTTCAGCGGATGGGCAAGGGCTTTCAGGTGCTGTTTTTGTTTGGTACTCAGATTCATCGTATTATTTGCTTACTCAGGGATTGAAAACGGTTCATTCTACCGCCATCTCGAGTGTATCGCCAAATCAACGCGACCCCATGCGTGCTGATTTATCGCTACGATGACGATTTAACTGGAAATATTATGACGGGTAAAAAGCGTTCGGCCAGTTCCAGTCGCTGGCTTCAGGAACACTTTAGCGATAAATATGTGCAACAGGCACAGAAAAAAGGGTTGCGTTCGCGCGCCTGGTTTAAACTTGAAGAAATTCAGCAGGGTGACAAGCTTTTCAAACCCGGCATGACTGTCGTTGATTTGGGTGCTGCCCCCGGCGGCTGGTCGCAATATGTGGTACAACAGATTGGCGCAAATGGCCGTATCATCGCCTGTGATTTGCTGCCGATGGACCCGATTGTCGGCGTCGATTTTCTGCAGGGCGATTTCCGTGATGAGGCCGTGCTGAAAGCGCTGCTGGAGCGGGTGGGCGATCAGAAAGTTCAGGTGGTAATGTCTGACATGGCCCCGAACATGAGCGGAACGCCAGCGGTAGATATTCCGCGTTCAATGTATTTGGTTGAACTGGCGCTGGAAATGTGTCGGGATGTACTGGCACCGGGCGGCAGTTTTGTTGTGAAAGTGTTTCAGGGAGATGGCTTCGATGAATACCTGCGGGAAATTCGCTCCCTGTTTACGAAAGTGAAAATTCGTAAGCCGGACGCTTCGCGATTACGTTCGCGCGAAGTGTACATTGTGGCGACAGGGCGCAAACTGTAGCCCTTAGTATCGGGATCAAAACAAGGTAAGAGTGCGTTTATTCTGATGTCAGATTCTGAGTTTCAGGGTAAAGCAGCAAATTCAGCCGCGACGCGATTCCAGGTATGAAGGATATATAGTACCCTACGCTGTCTGTTAACACCGTTGTAATATGAGGTTAATCCCTTGAGTGACATGGCGAAAAACCTGATTCTCTGGTTAGTCATCGCGGTCGTGCTGATGTCTGTCTTCCAGAGCTTTGGGCCCAGCGAGTCGAATGGCCGTAGGGTTGATTATTCAACCTTCCTGTCGGAAGTGAACCAGGATCAGGTCCGCGAGGCACGTATTAACGGGCGTGAGATTAACGTAACTAAAAAAGACAGTAATAAATATACGACCTACATTCCTGTCAATGATCCCAAGTTACTCGATAACCTGTTGACCAAAAACGTCAAAGTGGTTGGCGAACCACCGGAAGAACCGAGCCTGCTGGCTTCTATCTTCATCTCCTGGTTCCCGATGCTGCTGTTGATTGGCGTCTGGATCTTCTTTATGCGGCAGATGCAGGGCGGCGGCGGCAAGGGCGCGATGTCCTTCGGCAAAAGCAAAGCCCGCATGCTGACCGAAGATCAGATCAAAACCACCTTTGCTGATGTCGCTGGCTGTGATGAAGCGAAAGAAGAGGTGGGTGAGCTGGTTGAGTACCTGCGTGAACCAAGCCGCTTCCAGAAACTGGGGGGTAAAATTCCCAAAGGCGTGCTGATGGTGGGCCCGCCGGGTACCGGTAAAACGCTGCTGGCAAAAGCGATTGCCGGCGAAGCAAAAGTGCCGTTCTTTACCATTTCTGGTTCGGACTTCGTGGAAATGTTCGTCGGTGTCGGTGCATCGCGCGTGCGTGACATGTTCGAACAGGCGAAAAAAGCGGCGCCGTGCATCATCTTTATTGATGAGATCGATGCGGTAGGCCGTCAGCGTGGTGCCGGTTTAGGCGGCGGTCACGACGAACGTGAGCAGACCCTGAACCAGATGCTGGTTGAGATGGATGGCTTTGAAGGTAATGAAGGCATCATCGTTATCGCCGCAACTAACCGTCCGGATGTGCTGGACCCGGCGCTGCTGCGTCCAGGCCGTTTCGACCGTCAGGTAGTGGTTGGACTGCCAGACGTGCGTGGTCGTGAGCAGATCCTGAAAGTGCATATGCGCCGCGTGCCGCTGGCCACTGACATTGATGCTGCGATCATCGCACGCGGTACGCCTGGCTTCTCGGGCGCGGACCTGGCAAACCTGGTCAACGAAGCGGCGCTGTTTGCTGCCCGCGGCAACAAACGCGTCGTGTCGATGGTTGAGTTCGAAAAAGCCAAAGACAAAATCATGATGGGTGCGGAACGCCGCTCCATGGTGATGACCGAAGCCCAGAAAGAGTCCACCGCGTACCACGAAGCGGGTCACGCCATTATTGGTCGCCTGGTGCCGGAACACGATCCGGTGCATAAAGTGACGATTATCCCGCGCGGTCGCGCGCTGGGTGTGACCTTCTTCCTGCCTGAGGGCGACGCGATCAGCGCCAGCCGTCAGAAACTGGAAAGCCAGATTTCCACGCTGTACGGCGGCCGTCTGGCAGAAGAGATCATCTACGGTGCGGAACACGTGTCGACTGGTGCCTCTAATGACATTAAAGTGGCGACCAACCTGGCACGTAACATGGTGACCCAGTGGGGCTTCTCGGAAAAACTCGGTCCGCTTCTGTATGCAGAAGAAGACGGGGAAGTGTTCCTTGGCCGTTCAGTCGCAAAAGCCAAGCACATGTCCGATGAAACGGCACGCATCATCGACCAGGAAGTGAAGCATCTGATCGACAGCAACTATCAGCGTGCACGCCGTATTCTGGGTGAAAACATGGACATCCTTCACGCGATGAAAGACGCGCTGATGAAGTATGAAACCATTGATGCTCCTCAGATTGACGATCTGATGGCGCGCCGCGAAGTGCGTCCGCCAGCTGGCTGGGAAGACCCGGGCAGCAGCAACTCTGACAGCAACGGTACGCCAAAGGCGCCACGTCCGGTTGATGAACCGCGTACGCCGAACCCTGGCAACACCATGTCAGAGCAGTTCGACAAATAAGAGGCCCGCGCCTCAGCAAAAACCCCGGCCGGTCCGGGGTTTTTTACATTCAGCGATTCTGTTATTCCGAAGGAGATTTCCGCCATGAAGTTGTACGCCCGTGATTCCCATCTCGATCTCTCTTTTCCCCATGTGATGGGCATTCTGAATGTCACGCCGGACTCCTTCTCAGATGGCGGCAGCCACAACACGCTGGTGGATGCGCTGACGCACACCAATGAAATGGTCAATGCCGGCGCCACCATCATTGATGTTGGCGGTGAGTCGACGCGGCCGGGCGCGGACGAAGTCAGCGTGGACGAGGAGCTGGCGCGCGTTATTCCAGTGGTAGAGGCGATTGCGCAGCGTTTTGAAGTGTGGATTTCTGTTGATACCTCAAAAGCCGCAGTGATACGTGAAGCCGCGCGAGTGGGGGCGCATATTATTAATGATGTGCGTTCTCTGTCCGAACCTGGCGCCCTTGAAGCGGCCGCCGAATGCGGCCTGCCGGTGTGTCTGATGCATATGCAGGGCGAGCCGCGGACGATGCAGCAGGCACCGGCCTATCAGGATATTGTGAAAGAAGTGGATGCTTACTTCGCGGCGCAGATCGCCCGTTGTGAATCGGCCGGCATTAAAAAAGAGCATCTGCTGCTCGACCCGGGCTTCGGTTTCGGTAAGAATCTCAGCCACAATTATGAGCTGCTGGCCCATCTCAGCCATTTTCACCATTATGGTCTGCCGCTGCTGGCAGGCATGTCACGGAAATCCATGATTGGCCAGCTGCTAAACGTAGGCCCTTCGCAGCGCCTGACGGGCAGCCTGAGCTGCGCCGTCATTGCGGCAATGCAGGGCGCGCAGATTATTCGTGTGCACGATGTGAAAGAAACCGTTGAGGCGATGCGCATTGTTGAAGCAACACGGAGAGCAAAAGGATAAAGGCATGAGTGAGCGTAAATATTTCGGGACAGATGGTATCCGCGGCAAAGTAGGTGAAGCGCCTATCACACCGGATTTTGTTCTCAAACTGGGCTTTGCTGCCGGAAAAGTGCTGGCGCGTTCGGGCTCGCGTAAGGTCCTGATTGGCAAGGATACCCGCATTTCAGGTTATATGCTGGAGTCGGCGCTGGAAGCAGGCCTGGCGGCAGCCGGCTTATCCGCTGCGTTTACCGGCCCGATGCCCACGCCGGCGATTGCCTATCTGACCCGCACTTTCCGCGCCGAAGCCGGTATCGTGATTTCAGCTTCGCATAACCCGTTTGACGATAACGGTATCAAGTTTTTCTCCGCCGAAGGCACCAAACTGCCTGACGACGTTGAAGCCGCGATTGAGCTGGAGCTGGAAAAACCGCTCACCTGCGTGGAATCCGCTGAGCTGGGCCGTGCCAGCCGCATCGTGGATGCCGCCGGTCGCTACATTGAGTTCTGCAAAGGCACATTCCCGAGTGAGCTGAGCCTGAACGGCCTGAAAATTGTTGTAGACTGCGCCAACGGGGCGACCTACCACATTGCGCCCAACGTGTTGCGTGAGCTGGGTGCGCGGGTTATCGCCATCGGCGTGCAGCCGGACGGCATGAACATCAACAAAGCCTGTGGTGCGACGGACCTGCGTCAGCTGCAGCAGCGCGTGCTGGATGAGCAGGCGGATCTGGGTCTGGCCTACGACGGCGATGGCGATCGCATCATGATGGTGGATCATCTGGGGCAGAAGGTCGATGGCGACCAGATTCTCTATATCATCGCCCGTGAAGCCCTGCGCCAGGGCCAGCTGCGTGGCGGCGTGGTCGGTACGCTGATGAGCAACATGGGGCTGGAGCTGGCGCTGAAACAGCTGGGTATTCCTTTCACCCGCGCCAAAGTGGGCGACCGCTACGTGCTGGAGAAAATGCAGGAAAAAGGCTGGCGCATGGGCGCTGAAAATTCGGGCCATGTTATCCTGCTGGATAAAATCAGCACCGGTGACGGCATTGTTGCAAGTTTGCAAGTGCTCACTGCCATTGTGCGTAATCACATGAGCCTGCACGATCTGTGCAGCGGCATGAAGATGCTGCCGCAGGTGCTGGTGAACGTCCGCTTCAGCGGCAGCCACGATCCGCTGGAAAGTGAAGCGGTAAAAAACGCTGCGGCGGAAGCGGAAAAAATCCTGGCGGGCCGCGGTCGCGTGCTGCTGCGTAAATCCGGGACAGAACCGCTGATTCGCGTGATGGTGGAAGGTGAAGATGAGGCGCAGGTGAACACGCTGGCGCATCAGATTGCCGAAGCGGTAAAAGCGGTATAACGCGATTTTCAGGCGGGACGTTTTGCCGCGTTCCGCCTGTAAAATCACCGCGATGGCGTTTTTTTCTGCAATTGAAATGCTTCGCGAAAATTGCACTTGCAGAGGTTTGCGCCTTTGGTTAGTATTCACACCCGCTTCTGATGGGTGATGACGATACTCCCCGTCAATATTGGTTGAAGCTTTAACTGTGCGGATAACGCGCAAGGAAACAGGTTGATTATGTACGAAGCTCTGTTGGTTGTTTTCCTTATTGTAGCGATTGGCCTCGTAGGTCTGATCATGCTGCAGCAGGGCAAAGGCGCTGATATGGGAGCCTCATTCGGTGCAGGCGCGTCAGGCACGCTGTTCGGTTCAACCGGGTCAGGTAACTTCATGACTCGTATGACTGCAGTACTGGCAACGCTGTTCTTCATTATCAGTCTGATTCTGGGCAACCTGAACAGTAATAAATCTTCCAAAGGAAGCGAGTGGGAAAACCTCACTGCGCCGGCGCAGTCTGAACAGCAGACGCAGCCAGCTAAACCGGCCACGCCGGGCAATGACATCCCGCAGTAAGATCGTCAACGCTTAAGCGACAACGCATCGTCGCAGTCAGTGCAGTACCGAGGTGGTGAAATTGGTAGACACGCTACCTTGAGGTGGTAGTGCTCGAAAGGGCTTACGGGTTCAAGTCCCGTCCTCGGTACCAATTCTCAGTATAACTTGCAATTTTCGCAAGATCGGCGTAATATTCGCCACGTTTTCGGACGCGGGGTGGAGCAGCCTGGTAGCTCGTCGGGCTCATAACCCGAAGGTCGTCGGTTCAAATCCGGCCCCCGCAACCACTTTCCCTAAGAGTTCTTTTTCAAATATACTGTATGCATCGACGGACGCATCATCAGTGAGTTTTTGAAAAAAATTCTTCTGGATGGTGTGCCGAAGCCGCACTGCGGCATACAGGGTCCAGTCACAAAAAGCCCCGAATTTTCGGGGTTTTTTGTTATCAGGAAATCGTAACACTGGGCTATAGGCCCTTTTTTTATGTCTTGGGGGTGGGCTTGTCCACATTAGAGCAAAAATTGACAGAGTTGATCTCTGCTCCGGTAGAAGCGCTTGGCTACGAGCTGGTCGGTATCGAGTTCGTTCGTGGTCGCACATCAACCTTGCGCATCTATATTGATAGTGAAGAGGGTATCAATGTTGATGATTGCGCCGATGTCAGCCACCAGGTGAGCGCTGTGATGGATGTGGAAGATCCGATTACGGTGGCTTACAACCTTGAAGTGTCCTCACCGGGTCTCGATCGTCCTCTCTTCACTGCTGAACACTATGCGCGTTTCGCCGGTGAAGAGGTGAGTCTGGTACTGCGTATGGCCGTGCAGAACCGCCGCAAATGGCAGGGCATCATTAAGTCTGTTGAAGGCGAGATGATCACGGTAACCGTTGAGGGCAACGATGAAGTGTTCGCGCTGAGCAACATTCAGAAAGCGAACCTGGTCCCCCACTTTTAAAAGTCCGGATTGAGGCTAACCAGGATGAACAAAGAGATCTTAGCTGTAGTAGAAGCCGTTTCTAACGAAAAAGCCCTGCCGCGTGAGAAAATCTTCGAAGCGCTGGAGAGCGCTTTGGCCACTGCGACAAAGAAGAAGTATGAGCAGGAAATCGACGTGCGCGTCAGCATTGATCGTCGCAGCGGAGATTTCGATACCTTCCGTCGCTGGCAGGTCGTAGAAGAAGTCACGCAGCCGACGCGCGAGATCACGCTGGAAGCAGCACGCTTTGAAGATGAAGCCTTCAATCTGGGCGATTTCGTCGAAGATCAGATCGAATCTGTCACCTTCGACCGCATCACCACTCAAACGGCCAAGCAGGTTATCGTGCAGAAAGTGCGTGAAGCCGAGCGCGCCATGGTGGTCGATCAGTTCCGCGAGCAGGAAGGCGACATCATCACCGGTGTGGTGAAAAAGGTAAACCGCGACAACATCACGCTGGACCTTGGCAACAACGCTGAAGCGGTTATCGTGCGTGAAGATATGCTGCCGCGTGAAAACTTCCGTCCGGGCGACCGCATTCGCGGCGTCCTGTACGCCGTACGTCCGGAAGCGCGCGGTGCGCAGCTGTTCGTGACCCGTTCCAAGCCGGAAATGCTGATCGAACTGTTCCGCATTGAGGTACCGGAAATCGGCGAAGAAGTTATCGAGATCAAAGCGGCAGCGCGCGATCCGGGTTCACGTGCCAAAATCGCGGTGAAAACCAACGACAAACGTATCGACCCGGTTGGTGCCTGCGTCGGTATGCGCGGTGCGCGCGTTCAGGCGGTTTCCAGTGAACTGGGCGGCGAGCGTATCGATATCGTGCTGTGGGATGATAACCCGGCACAGTTCGTGATTAACGCCATGGCACCTGCCGATGTGGCGTCAATTGTGGTGGATGAAGATAATCACACCATGGATATCGCTGTTGAAGCCGGCAATCTGGCTCAGGCGATCGGCCGTAACGGCCAAAACGTGCGTCTGGCTTCCCAGCTGAGCGGCTGGGAGCTGAACGTGATGACCGTCGATGATCTGCAGGCGAAGCATCAGGCTGAAGCCCATGCAGCAATCGATATGTTCACTAAACATCTCGACATCGACGAAGAGTTCGCCACCGTTCTGGTGGAAGAGGGCTTCTCTTCGCTGGAAGAATTGGCTTATGTGCCAATCAACGAGCTGCTGGAAATCGACGGCCTCGATGAAGAGACCATTGAAGCCCTGCGTGAACGAGCAAAAAATGCGTTAACCACCCTGGCATTAGCGAAAGAAGAGAGCCTTGGTAATCAGGAACCTGCTGAAGACCTGCTGAATCTCGAGGGCCTGGATCGTGCGCTGGCGTATCGCCTGGCGTCGAAAGGCGTTTGCACGCTGGAAGATCTCGCTGAGCAAGGTGTTGACGATCTGACAGATATTGAAGGGCTGGATGATGAGAAGGCCGGTGCGCTGATTATGGCTGCACGTAATATCTGCTGGTTCGGCGATGACGCGTAATAACAGGAAGGAACAGCATGACAGATGTAACCGTAAAATCGCTGGCCGCCGAAATTCAGACTCCGGTCGATCGCCTGGTACAGCAATTTGCTGATGCGGGGATCCGTAAGTCTGAGAACGATGCGGTATCCCAGCAAGAGAAAGAGACCTTACTGTCCCACCTGAATCGTGAACACGGTCAGACCGGTTCAGGTAAACTGACGTTGCAGCGCAAGACGCGCAGCACCTTGAATATTCCAGGCACCGGGGGTAAAAGTAAATCGGTGCAAATCGAAGTCCGCAAAAAGCGCACATACGTGAAAGGCGATGCTGAGGCTGAGCAAGCTCAGGCAGAAGCAGAAGCCCAGGCGCAGCGTGAAGCGGAAGAGCAGGCGCGTCGCGAGGCAGAAGAACAGGCCCGTCGCGAAGCTGAACAAAAAGCGCAACGTGAAGCCGAAGAGAAAGCCAAGCGCGAAGCCGCTGAAAAGGCTAAGCGTGAAGCAGCGGAAAATGAGAAAGTGACTAATCAACCTACCGACGAAATGACCAAGGCTGCGCAATCTGACAAAGCCCGTCGTGAAGCCGAAGCGGCTGAACTGAAGCGTAAAGCAGAAGAAGAAGCCCGCCGTAAGCTTGAAGAAAATGCGCGCCGCGTGGCTGAAGAAGCCCGCCGTCTGGCCGAAGAAAAAGCGGCTGAATGGGAAAAACCGGAAGAAGAAGATAAAGGCGACTATCACGTCACCACTTCGACTCACGCCCGTCAGGCGGAAGACGAGAACGATCGCGAAGTTGAAGGCGGTCGTGGCCGTACCCGTAGCACCAAAGCTGCGCGTCCGGCGAAAAAAGGCAACAAGCACGCGGAAGCCAAAACCGATCGTGAAGAAGCGCGTGCGCAGGTGCGTGGTGGTAAAGGTGGCAAACACCGTAAGCCAAGCTCACTGCAGCAGGGCTTCAACAAGCCAGCCCAGGCCGTTAACCGTGACGTGATCATCGGTGAAACCATCACCGTAGCCGAACTGGCCAACAAAATGGCGGTGAAAGGCTCACTGGTCATCAAAGCGATGATGAAGATGGGGGCCATGGCCACCATCAACCAGGTAATTGACCAGGAAACGGCACAGCTGGTCGCGGAAGAGATGGGTCATAAAGTGATCCTGCGCCGCGAAAACGAGCTGGAAGAAGCGGTAATGGACGATCGTGATACCGATGCAGCACAGGAAAGCCGTGCACCGGTCGTTACCATCATGGGTCACGTTGACCACGGTAAAACCTCTCTGCTGGACTACATCCGTTCCACCAAGGTCGCCTCTGGCGAAGCGGGCGGCATTACCCAGCATATCGGTGCTTACCACGTTGAAACTGACAACGGCATGATCACCTTCCTCGACACCCCAGGCCACGCCGCGTTTACCGCCATGCGTGCCCGTGGTGCGCAGGCAACGGATATCGTTATCCTGGTTGTGGCGGCGGACGACGGCGTGATGCCGCAGACCATCGAAGCTATCCAGCACGCGAAAGCGGCCGGTGTGCCGGTTGTGGTTGCCGTGAACAAGATTGATAAGCCAGAAGCCGATCCGGACCGCGTGAAGAACGAGCTGACGCAGTACGGCATCATCCCGGAAGAGTGGGGCGGCGAGAACATGTTCGTCAACGTGTCGGCCAAAGCCGGTACCGGTATCGACGATCTGCTGAACGCTATCCTGCTGCAGGCGGAAGTGCTGGAACTGACCGCTATCCGTCAGGGTATGGCGAGCGGTGTGGTAATCGAATCGTTCCTGGATAAAGGACGTGGTCCGGTTGCTACCGTGCTGGTACGCGAAGGTACGCTGAACAAAGGCGACATCGTGCTGTGTGGCTTCGAATACGGCCGCGTGCGTGCGATGCGTGATGAGCTGGGTCGCGAAGTGCTGGAAGCGGGTCCGTCCATTCCGGTGGAAATCCTTGGCCTGTCCGGTGTGCCGGCAGCGGGTGATGAAGCGACTGTAGTACGTGACGAGAAGAAAGCGCGTGAAGTGGCGCTGTACCGTCAGGGTAAATTCCGCGAAGTGAAACTGGCGCGTCAGCAGAAGTCCAAGCTGGAAAACATGTTTGCCAACATGACTGAAGGCGAAGTGTCCGAGCTGAACATCGTACTGAAGTCCGACGTACAGGGCTCTGTGGAAGCGATCTCCGACTCGCTGCTGAAACTCTCCACCGACGAAGTGAAGGTGAAGATTATCGGTTCCGGCGTGGGTGGTATCACCGAAACCGACGCCACGCTGGCTGCGGCGTCCAACGCCATCATCCTCGGCTTTAACGTACGTGCAGATGCCTCTGCCCGTCGCGTCATTGACGCGGAAAACGTGGACCTGCGCTACTACTCCGTCATCTATAACCTGATTGACGAAGTGAAAGCGGCGATGAGCGGTATGCTGGCACCGGAGTTCAAACAGCAGATCATCGGTCTGGCCGAAGTGCGTGATGTGTTCAAGTCACCGAAGTTTGGCGCGATTGCCGGCTGTATGGTGACCGAAGGCAACATCAAACGTCACAACCCGATCCGCGTCCTGCGCGACAACGTGGTGATCTACGAAGGCGAGCTGGAATCCCTGCGTCGCTTTAAAGATGACGTCAACGAAGTGCGTAACGGCATGGAGTGTGGTATCGGCGTGAAGAACTACAACGACGTTCGCGTTGGCGATATGATCGAAGTGTTCGAAGTGATTGAAGTTAAACGCACCATCGAGTAATCGTAAGTCGATGTGATGCAATTTGGGAGGCCTCTGGCCTCCCGAATTATTTGGGAGAAATCATTATGGCGAAAGAGTTTGGCCGCCCGCAGCGCGTCGCGCAGGAGTTGCAGAAAGAGATCGCAATTATTCTGCAGCGTGAAATCAAAGACCCGCGTCTCGGCATGATGGTCACCGTCTCTGGCGTGGAAGTCTCACGCGACCTGGCGTATGCCAAAGTGTTCGTGACCTTCCTCAACGACAAAGATGAAGAAGCAGTAAAAAACGGCCTGAAGGCGCTGAAAGAAGCGTCCGGCTACATTCGTATTCTGCTTGGCAAAGCCATGCGTCTGCGTATCGTACCGGAGCTGACCTTCTTCTACGACAACTCGCTGATTGAAGGGATGCGCATGTCGAATCTGGTCTCCAATGTGATCAGGAATGACGCTGAGCGTCGTGGTGAAAGCCCGGCGGAAGATGACAAGGAGGACTGATGAGTCGTCCTCGTCGTCGCGGTCGCGACGTACACGGTGTTTTCCTGCTGGATAAACACCAGGGCGCATCCTCCAACGATGTGCTGCAAAAGGTAAAGCGCCTGTTTCATGCCAATAAAGCGGGCCACACCGGCGCGCTGGATCCGCTGGCGACCGGCATGCTGCCGATCTGCCTCGGCGAAGCCACCAAGTTTTCGCAGTATCTGCTGGACGCTGACAAGCGTTATCGGGTGATCGCCCGGCTGGGCGAGCGTACAGACACGTCTGACGCCGATGGCAACCTTGTCGAAACGCGTCCGGTCAGCTTCAGCCAGCAGGAACTGGATGCCGCACTGGAAAGTTTTCGTGGCGACACCCTGCAGGTGCCGACGATGTTTTCCGCGCTGAAGTACCAGGGCCGCAAGTTATATGAATATGCGCGTGAAGGCATCACCGTACCGCGCGAAGCGCGCCCGATTACCGTGTTTGAGCTGCAGTTCATCCGCTGGGAAGGCAATGAGCTGGAGCTGGAAATCCACGTATCCAAAGGCACCTATATTCGCACCATCATTGACGATTTAGGTGAAAAGCTGGGCTGCGGGGCACACGTGATCATGCTGCGCCGGTTGCAGGTGGCGCGTTATCCGGTTGCGCGGATGATGACATTAGCGCAGCTGCAGACGCTGGCTGAGCAGGTTAACGCGGCAGAAACGCCGGACTACGCGCCGCTGGACGCTTTGCTGCTGCCGATGGACAGCCCGGCCGCTGCTTTTCCGGTGGTGAATCTGCCGGCAGCCACCGCTGCCCTGTTTAAACAGGGGATGCCGGTAAAGGCGGCAGAAGCGCCGGCAAGCGGACTGGTGCGCGTCACGGAAGGTGACGCGGCAAACTTCATTGGGATGGCGGAAATCGCCGGCGACGGGCGTGTGGCGCCGCGTCGACTGGTGGTGGAGTTTCCCGCCTGATCAAAAGCCCGTCCTGGCCGCCACGGCGCATTTGCGTTGCTATCGGGCGAAGAGTAGAATAGCGCGGCTTTAAAAGCGGGCTGCTGAATTAGAGATCGGCACCCATACATTCATTTTTTTACTGGAGTTTATTATGTCTCTAAGCGTAGAAGCTAAAGCAGAGATCGTTGCCAAATACGGTCGTGGCGCTAACGACAGCGGTTCAACTGAAGTTCAGGTTGCTCTGCTGACTGCTCAGATTAACCACCTGCAGGGTCACTTCTCTGAGCACAAGAAAGACCACCACAGCCGTCGCGGTCTGCTGCGCATGGTATCCCAGCGTCGTAAGCTGCTGGACTACCTGAAGCGTAAAGACGTTGCTCGCTACACCAGCCTGATCGAAAGCCTGGGTCTGCGTCGCTAAGTCTGAAGAATCTGATCAACGATGTAGCGTATGCAGTATGCAAAAAGGCGCATCTGGCGATCAGATTTGTGCGAGTTTCGCGAAAAGGGGGCCTTTAAGGCCCCTTTTTTCGAGCAATCGGCAGCAATCCGGACCAAACTCATGTATTGTTGCTGAGAGTGATCTTTGCTTGCAGAGGTTCGCGCGGCTAATGAGAGGCTTTACCGCAGGGGCGGTTAAGGGTTGTCATTAGTCGCGAGGATGCAACTAAAGATCGGTAATCCCCGGCGGGCCGATGAGGCTTTGCCCCGAATTTAAGGACTTAAATTTTGCTGAACCCGATCGTACGCAAATTCCAATATGGTCAGCATACCGTCACGCTGGAAACCGGCATGATGGCACGCCAGGCCACTGCCGCCGTAATGGTAAGCATGGACGACACCGCGGTATTCGTTACCGTTGTTGGCCAGAAAAAAGCAAAACCTGGTCAGGACTTCTTCCCGCTGACCGTCAACTACCAGGAGCGTACCTACGCTGCTGGCCGTATCCCGGGCAGCTTCTTCCGTCGTGAAGGCCGTCCAAGCGAAGGCGAAACCCTGATTGCGCGTCTGATTGACCGCCCGGTTCGCCCGCTGTTCCCGGAAGGCTTCGTCAACGAAGTGCAGGTCATTGCTACCGTCGTTTCTGTTAACCCGCAGGTTAACCCGGATATCGTGGCGATGATCGGCGCGTCTGCCGCGCTGTCACTGTCAGGTATTCCGTTTAATGGCCCAATCGGCGCAGCGCGCGTGGGTTACATCAACGACCAGTACGTACTGAACCCGACTGCTGATGAGATCAAACAGTCGCGCCTGGATCTGGTGGTTGCCGGTACCCAGAACGCCGTACTGATGGTGGAATCTGAAGCGGATATCCTGACTGAAGATCAAATGCTGGGTGCGGTGGTCTTTGGCCACGATCAGCAGCAGGTGGTAATTGAAAACATCAATGCGCTGGTTGCTGAAGCTGGCAAACCTCGCTGGGACTGGCAGCCGGAGCCGGCTAACGACGCGCTGATTGCACGCGTAGCGGCATTTGCTGAAGCGCGCATCAGCGATGCTTACCGCATCACTGACAAGCAGGAGCGTTACGCACAGGTTGGCGTCATCAAAGACGAAACCATTGCTGCGCTGCTGGCAGAGGATGACACGCTGGATGAAGCCGAAATCGGCGATATCGTGCACAGCCTGGAAAAGAACGTGGTCCGTACCCGTATCCTGAACGGCGAACCGCGTATTGATGGTCGTGAAAAAGATATGATCCGTGGTCTGGACGTGCGCACTGGCGTACTGCCACGTACCCACGGTTCTGCGCTGTTCACCCGTGGTGAAACGCAGGCACTGGTTGCCGCTACACTGGGTACCGCGCGTGATGCGCAGAGCCTGGATGAGCTGATGGGTGAGCGCACCGACAGCTTCCTGTTCCACTACAACTTCCCTCCGTACTCGGTGGGTGAAACCGGCATGGTCGGTTCACCGAAGCGTCGTGAAATTGGTCACGGCCGACTGGCGAAGCGTGGCGTGCTGGCAGTTATGCCTAAGCAGGACGCGTTCCCGTACACCGTACGTGTGGTATCTGAAATTACCGAATCCAACGGTTCCTCTTCCATGGCCTCCGTCTGTGGTGCGTCACTGGCGCTGATGGATGCGGGTGTACCGATCAAAGCCGCAGTTGCCGGTATCGCGATGGGTCTGGTCAAAGAAGACGAGAAGTTTGTCGTACTGTCTGACATCCTGGGCGATGAAGACCACCTGGGCGATATGGACTTCAAAGTAGCCGGTAGCCGTGAAGGTATTACTGCGCTGCAGATGGACATCAAAATCGAAGGCATCACCCGCGAAATCATGCAGGTGGCACTGAACCAGGCGAAAGGTGCGCGTCTGCACATCCTGAGCGTGATGGAACAGGCTATCAGCACGCCGCGTCAGGAGATCTCCGAATTTGCGCCGCGCATTTACACCATCAAGATCAATTCCGACAAGATCAAAGATGTTATTGGTAAAGGCGGTTCAGTTATCCGTGCGCTGACCGAAGAGACCGGCACCACCATCGAAATCGAAGATGATGGCACCGTGAAAATCGCTGCGACCGACGGCCTGAAAGCGAAAGAAGCGATTCGCCGCATCGAAGAGATCACCGCAGAAATCGAAGTGGGCCGCATTTACGCAGGTAAAGTTACCCGCATCGTTGACTTCGGCGCGTTCGTTGCCATCGGTGGTGGCAAAGAAGGTCTGGTACACATCTCTCAGATCGCTGATAAGCGCGTAGAGAAAGTGACCGATTACCTGCAGATGGGCCAGGAAGTACCGGTGAAAGTGATGGAAGTGGACCGTCAGGGCCGCGTCCGTCTCAGCATCAAAGAAGCCACAGAGCAGAAGCCAGCGGAAGAAGCAGCTGCTGCAACTGATGCGCCTCAGGCTGAGTAAGCATCACCTGATTAGCCTCTCCCTGCGTTGCAGGGAGAGGTGTTTGGATCATCGCGAGGGCGGGAATCCTTGTGCACAGCAGGCGGATGACAGGATGGTTATCCCAATGTTTGTATTCGGGAGTGGGAAATGAAGCCTTTTTTGCGCTGGTGTTTTGTTGCGACAGCTCTCACGCTGGCAGGATGCAGCAACTCCAATTGGCGTAAGAACGAAGTTCTGGCAGTACCTTTGCAGCCCACACTGCAGCAGGAAGTGATTCTGGCGCGAATGGAACAAATTCTTGCCAGTCGAGCCCTGACCGATGATGAACGCGCACAGCTGTTATATGAGCGCGGAGTGTTGTATGATAGTTTGGGTCTGCGGGCATTAGCGCGAAACGATTTCTCGCAAGCGTTGTCTATCAGACCGGATATGCCGGAAGTGTTTAACTATCTCGGCATATATTTAACGCAGGCAGGCAACTTTGATGCTGCCTATGAAGCGTTTGATTCTGTACTTGAGCTTGATCCAACTTACAACTATGCGCATTTAAACCGTGGTATCGCCCTCTATTACGGCGGTCGATACAAGTTAGCGCAAGATGATCTGCTGGCGTTTTATCAAGACGATCCTAACGATCCGTTCCGCAGCCTCTGGCTCTATCTCGTCGAAAGCGATATGGACGCCGACAAGGCAAAAGTGACGCTCAGACAGCGTTACGAAAAAGCGGCTAAGGACCAATGGGGATGGAATATTGTCGAGTTCTACCTGGGCGACATCAGTGAGAAAACATTGATGGAACGTCTCAAGGCGGACGCAACGGATAACACCTCGCTCGCTGAACATCTCAGTGAAACCAACTTCTATTTAGGTAAGTACTACCTAAGTCTGGGGGAGAAGGACGACGCGAAAGCGTTGTTCAAACTGGCGGTCGCCAACAACGTGAATAACTTTGTTGAACACCGATACGCATTGTTGGAACTGGCGCAACTCGGCCAGACACAAGACGATTTATCAGAATCTGACCAGCAATAGCTGACGAACTTTTATTGCCTGTTTTACCTGTAAAGTCATCACCTGCAGAGGTGAGGGCTTTTCTGTTCGTCAAAACTTCTAATTTGAGCCGGTTCACACTTTTTGATGAAAATGACTGAAAGTTTTCACGACGAGTTATGTAGACTGGCCGCCGCAATCTAAGAGGCACGTGTACTACATGACTGATATTCAAACCACTTTTGCAGATCTGGGCCTGAACGCCGACATCCTTGAATCACTGAACGGTATGGGCTATGTGAAGCCTTCGCCAATCCAGGCTGAGTGTATTCCTCACCTGCTGGCGGGCCGTGACGTACTGGGTATGGCGCAGACCGGTAGTGGTAAAACAGCAGCCTTCTCTCTGCCGCTGCTGAACAACGTTGATCCTTCTGTCCGCGCACCACAAATCCTGGTGCTGGCCCCAACCCGCGAACTGGCGGTACAGGTCGCTGAAGCGATGACAGAATTCTCTAAACACATGCGCGGCGTGAACGTGGTGGCCCTGTACGGTGGCCAGCGTTATGACGTGCAGCTGCGCGCACTGCGTCAGGGACCACAGATCGTGGTCGGTACCCCAGGTCGTCTGCTGGACCACCTGAAGCGCGGCACCCTGGACCTCTCTAACCTGCGTGGTCTGGTACTGGACGAAGCCGATGAAATGCTGCGTATGGGCTTCATCGAAGACGTCGAAACGATCATGGCGCAGATTCCGGAAGGCCATCAGACGGCCCTGTTCTCTGCCACCATGCCGGAAGCGATTCGCCGCATTACCAAGCGTTTCATGCGCGATCCGCAGGAAGTACGCATTCAGTCCAGCATCACGACGCGTCCGGACATTTCGCAGTCTTACTGGACAGCTTACGGTCGCAAATCAGATGCTCTGGTGCGCTTCCTGGAAGCCGAAGATTTTGATGCGGCGATCATCTTCGTGCGCACCAAAAACGCAACGCTGGAAGTGGCTGAAACGCTGGAGCGCAACGGTTACAACAGCGCCGCACTGAACGGCGACATGAACCAGGCTCTGCGTGAGCAGACGCTGGAGCGCCTGAAAGACGGTCGCCTGGACATTCTGATCGCGACGGACGTTGCGGCTCGTGGTCTGGACGTTGAGCGTATCAGCCTGGTCGTTAACTACGACATCCCAATGGATGCGGAATCTTACGTTCACCGTATCGGCCGTACCGGTCGTGCGGGCCGTGCCGGTCGCGCCCTGCTGTTCGTTGAGAACCGCGAGCGTCGCCTGCTGCGTAACATTGAACGCACCATGAAGCTGACGATTCCGGAAGTGGAACTGCCAAACGCAGAGCTCCTGAGCCAGCGCCGTCTGGCGCAGTTCGCTGCCAAAGTCCAGCAGCAGCTGGAAAGCAGCGATCTGGATCAGTACCGTGCACTGCTGAGCAAAATGCAGCCGGAAGAAGAGCTGGATATGGAAACGCTGGCCGCAGCCCTGCTGAAAATGGCACAGGGTGAACGTCCACTGATTCTGCCACCGGATGCACCACGTCCACAGCGTCGTGAGTTCCGTGACCGTGATGAGCGTGGCGATCGTCCACGTCGTGACCGTGACAGCCGCGATAGCCGTGATGGCGATCGTCCGCGTCGCGAGCGTCGTGACGTTGGTGAAATGCAGCTGTACCGCATTGAAGTGGGCCGTGACGATGGCGTTGAAGTCCGTCACATCGTGGGCGCTATTGCCAACGAAGGCGACATCAGCAGCCGTTACATCGGTAACATCAAGCTGTTCGGTACGCACTCCACTATCGAGCTGCCAAAAGGCATGCCGGGTGAAGTCCTGCAGCACTTTACGCGCACGCGTATTCTGAACAAGCCGATGAATATGCAGCTGCTGGGTGATGCACAGCCGCACGAGCGCACTGAGCGCCGTGGCGGTGGTCGTGACTTCGGTGGCGAGCGTCGCGGTAGCCGTGATGGCGCACCACGTGGCGAAGGCGCACCGCGTCGCTTCTCTGAGCGTCGTGAAGGTGGCCGCGAAGGCGGACGCTTCAGCCGTGAAGGTAGCCGTGGTCCGCGTCGCGAAGAGGGTGCCGTTTCCCGTCGCCGTGATGCCTGAGTGATCAGCGCTTAAGCATAAAAAAGGACGCTCCGGCGTCCTTTTTTTATTGCTGCGTTTCTGCGGCTACACGCCGCCGGCAATCAGCACGCGCTCGCCGGTGACACAGGCTGACTCTTCCGATGCCAGAAACAGCGCCACCTGAGCCACATCTTCCGGCAGACCGAAGCGCCCGGGCGGCGTTGCGGCGTTGCGGCAAGCTTTTTATTGCTGCATGTCTGCGATTACACGCCGCCGGCAATCAGCACGCGCTCGCCGGTGACATAGGCTGACTCTTCTGATGCCAGAAACAGCGCTACCTGAGCCACATCTTCCGGCAGACCGAAGCGCCCGAGTGGCGTTGCGGCAATTTTTTTATTGCTGCGTTTCTGCGGCTACACGCCGCCGGCAATCAGCACGCGCTCGCCGGTGACATAGGCTGACTCTTCTGATGCCAGAAACAGCGCCACCTGAGCCACATCTTCCGGCAGACCGAAGCGCCCGAGCGGCGTTGCGGCAATCAGCTGCGCCCGCAGCGCCGGATGCATCTTCTTCGCCGCCAGCAACCCCTCCGTCAGAATAATGCCCGGTGCCAGCGCGTTAACGCGGATATTGCGCGGCCCCAGTTCACGGGCCAGTCCCTGCGTCAGGGTATCAATCGCGCCTTTGGTCGCGGACCACAGCACCGATCCCGGCATGCTGCGCTGGCTGTTCAGCGCGCTGAGGTTAATAATGCAGCCGCCGCGCGACGGAAAGTGTTTCGCCGCCTGCTGACAAACCAGCAGGGTGCCCAGCAGATTGACGCTGAGCTGCTGCTGCATGTCAGCGACGCTCAGCGTTGTAAAATCACCGTGATGAAAAATGCCGGCGTTATTGACGACAATATCGGGCGCACCCAGTTCCGCCTGGCTGCGGGCAAACAGGCGCACCACGTCAGCCTCACGGGCAATATCCGCCTGAACGGCAATCGCGTCGCTGCCCAGCGCGCGGATGTCAGTAACCACATCTGCCGCGCCCGCTTCATCCTGTCGGTAATTGACCACGACCCGGGCACCGGCCGCGGCGAAAGTCATGGCGATGGCTGCGCCAATCCCTTTCGACGCGCCCGTCACCAGTGCAATTTTGCCTTCAAGTGCTTTCATTGTGTCTCTCCACCTGAGATTTCGGGTGTGTAAAGCATGCGCCGTGCAGGCCGGAGCCGGTAGCGCAATCCTGCAAGCTTTTTGCACGATCCTGCAAATCTGTCCGGCGGGGGCTAGGCGACTGTGCAGCGCCAGGCGAGAATGCGCGCTGAGTCATTTTTCACCGCGGGGCGTGTAACGCATGATTCATCAGGAGCAGTGGCAGAAATTAGTCGCGCTGATTGCGCGTCATGCACAGGCGGAAGGGCGTAATCACAGCGCCATCGATTTCCTCTCATTTGGCCGCAGCGCCAGACCGACCAGCCTGTCACAGCTTTCCACCTGGGCCGGTTTTGCGCTGGTGGCACAGGGGCAGAAAGTGCTGCGCATGGGGGACGACGTCATGTACTACGGGCCGGGCGATCTGCTGCTGGTCACGCTGGATATGGCGGTACAATCCTGCGTAGTGCAGGCCACGCCGGAAAAACCCAACCTTGGCGTCGGCATCACCATCAATGAAACCCGTCTGCTGCGCTATCTGGAACATTTTCCGCTGCAGCAGCTCGGCTGCGCCGCAGCCAGCGAGCGCGGTATCACGGTGCATAAGGTGGCTCCCGCGCTGGTGGACGCCCTAATCCGGCTGATTGAGTTGCTCGATCAGCCGCAGGATATTGCGGCGCTGGCACCGCTGATTGAAAAAGAGATCTTTTACCGCCTGCTGACCGGGCCGGAAGGGCCGCGCATCCTGAATATGGCGCTGGCGGAACGGCCGGGCAACAAAGTGGCACGCGCAGTGCGCTGGCTGCGCGAGAATTTTCATCAGCCGCTGAAGATGGACCAGCTGGCCAGCAGCGTAGGGATGAGCATCTCTTCGCTGCATCACCATTTCAAAGCGGTCACCGCCATGACGCCGATGCAGTATCAAAAGCAGCTGCGCCTGAACGAGGCGCGGCGGCTGATGGTGATTGAGAAACTGGATGCCGGGACAGCGGGCTACCGCGTTGGCTATCAGAGCGCTTCACAGTTCAGCCGCGAATACAGCCGGTTTTACGGGCAGTCACCCGCGCGTGACGTGCGCATGATGGCGGTGGGAGCAGACAGTCTGTCCCCACCGCAGTAGAACTTACAGTGAACGCGCGGCTTCCATCGCCAGCGCAAACGAGCGCAGACGCGCCTGGGTATCAAAAATCTGGCCGTTAACCATGATTTCATCCGCCTGCGTCTCGCGCTGCAGCGCTGCCAGGCCACTGCGTACTTTCTCACTGTCACCCACAATCGACATACTCAGCGCCTGCTGCACGCCGTACTGCTCCGAAGGTGACCACAGGTTATCCATGTTCTCTACCGGCGCAGGCAGCGGGCCCGGTTTGCCCCGGCGCAGATTAATGAACTGCTGCTGCATGGAGGTAAACAGGAAGCGCGCGTCGCGTTCGCTGTCGGCGGCCACCACGTTCACGCACACCATCGCATAGGGCTTCTCCAGCCGCGCTGACGGCTGGAATTTCTCGCGGTACAGGTGCAGCGCCTGGAACAGCAGATCGGGCGCAAAGTGGGAGGCAAAAGCAAACGGCAGGCCCAGACGGGCCGCCAGCTGCGCACTGTAAAGACTGGAACCCAGCAGCCAGACCGGGATCTTCAGGCCCAGGCCCGGCACCGGCTGTACTGCCGGCTGTTCGCCGGCTTCAGCATCAAACCAGCGAATCAGTTCAGCCACGTCTTCCGGGAAGCTGTCCGCCTGTGCGCTGGAAAGGTGACGGCGCAGTGCCAGCATGGTGCGCTGGTCTGAACCAGGCGCACGGCCCAGGCCGAGATCGATACGGCCTGGGTAGAGCGATTCGAGCGTACCAAACTGTTCGGCGATCACCAGCGGCGCATGGTTAGGCAGCATAATCCCACCGGAACCCAGACGCAGGGTTTCCGTATTCGCAGCAAGATAGCCAATCAGCACCGAGGTCGCGGCGCTGGCAATGCCGGTCATATTGTGGTGCTCAGCCAGCCAGTAACGGTGAAAACCAAGGGCTTCAGCCTGCCGCGCCAGCGCCAGCGAATTATGGAAGGCATCGCGCGCGGTCGAACCTTGTGGAATCGGCGCCAGATCCAGTACGGACAGACGAACAGTTTTTTTCTCAGACATGGGTGCTCCAGATAAAGATGGCGCAGGTGAAAAGTAAACCTGCACCAGTCAGTATTACGCATCATTCCCCATATTAAAACTGCTAATAAGGGCAGGCTTATAGCCGGAACGTGCCATTACTGGCGGTTTTCCAGCGCCATGCCTGCCAGACGATGCCAGTAACCGTTGCTGTCACTGCCGTGTGCCAGCATAAGCGGAGCGAGCCCGGTTTCATTGGCGCGGAAGCGATCGATCAGCGCCAGCGTCTGTTGATCCTGCGGAGAAAGCCGCACAATGTCGATCCAGCCGCGCATGCCGGCGAGATCGTTGCCGAGGTTATAGCAGTAACCGCTCAGGGTCTGAATTCCGTTCAGGACAAACACCTGCTGGCCCTCCTGCGAGCGGACCCGGCGCCCCTGCGGATAGCGGATGCAGCAGGTCTGGCAGTCATCTTTGGCCCGGTTTTCCGCGCGCGCGGTAAAGCAGCGCGCTGACAGCGCCAGCGGCAGATGGCCGTAGCCCAGCACCTCCACTTCAAAGCGTTCGCGTACCTCCTCACACTGCTGCAGCAGGCTAATCAGCCAGTCGCGCGACATCTCCACCGGCAGGCACCAGCGCGTCATGCCCTCTTTCACCAGTAGACGCAGGGTTTGTGCGTTATATACGTTGAGCTGCGGGCCGGCGACAAACGGCAGCCGCCGCGCGGCGGCCATATTGACCGTGCCCATGTCGCTGGCTTCCAGCAGAAATTCACCGTTTTCCACGTACCGCCGCAGTTCTTTTACCTCTGACGGCGACTGCAGCAGCGCCAGCGTGCTGAGCACCACCTGTTTGCCGCTGCCTGCCAGCGCGCGGGCCATCTCCATCCACTGCGCGAAGGCGGTCGCGCGCCGCTTGCTGCAGACGGCTTCGCCGAGGTAGACAATGTCTGCGCTGCTGGCCGCTACCTGCTGGTAAAACTGCGCCAGCGTAGCGGCAGGCCAGTACCACAGTACCGGACCGAGAGCGTATTTCATGGGATCTCCTTACTGCCAGTCACGGTGATAGGCGCCCAGCGTGGTCTGGCTGCCTTCGGAAAGTTCGCCCAGTGCGTGCATCCAGGCTGCCTGCACTGCAAACTGCTGCGGCCCGGCTTTGCAGCGATCAATGGCCTGACGCCACACCCGGGTCACCTGTGCCACATAGGCCGGGCTGCGCTGCCGTCCTTCAATTTTGACTGAGGCGATACCGGCTTTCAGCAGCGCCGGCAGCAGTGATAACGTGTTCAGGCTGGTGGGCTCTTCCAGCACGTGATAGCGCTGGTGGTCCACTTCATAGCGGCCTTTACACAGCGTGGGGTAGCCAGCACTTTCACCGGCCGGATAGCGGTCAATCAGCACCTCGTTCAGGCGTGACTCCATGCCCTGCGGCGTCTGCTGCCAGCGTACAAACTTTGCCGGTGAGCAGGCACCGGCGCTGTTGGGGGATTCACCGGTCAGCCACGATGACAGATAACAGCGCCCCTCCGCCATGATGCACAGGCTGCCAAAGGCGAACACTTCCAGCGGCACCGGTGTGTCCCGGGCAATCTGTTTGACCTGGTGCAGCGAGAGCACCCGCGGCAGCACCACGCGGCTAAGCCGGAAATGACGGTGGTAGAAGTGAATGGCTTCACTATTGGTGGCCGAAGCCTGTACCGACAGATGGCGCTCCACCTGCGGATAGTGCCGGGTGGCATACTCCAGCATCGCGATGTCCGCCAGAATCAGCGCATCCGCGCCGTTTTGCGCGGCAACGTCAATGGCTGACTGCCAGCGACGGATACCGTCCGGATGCGCAAAGGTGTTGATCGCCACATGCAGTTTGCGGCGATGCTGATGCAGAAAGCGCGCGCCTTCTGCCAGTTTCTTATCGGTAAAATTAAGGCCAGCAAAGTGGCGGGCGTTGGTGTCATCTTTCAGGCCGACGTATACCGCGTCTGCGCCATGCTCCACCGCCGCTTTCAGCGCAGGCAAATTCCCCGCCGGACACAGCAGTTCCATATCCTCTCCTCTCCGGAATCTGAACGCCGTCGAGTGTAGGCGCGGCAAACCGCGCGCATGTTGATTTAGGGCAGAGAAAACGGCAATGGTGCAGCGCAGGGGGGATTTTTACCCGTAAGACCGTGGATTCCTTGATCCCGGTTGAGGCGAACGCGCCGCGATGTGGCAATATAGGTAAAATTTTCTGAAGGGAGTGCAGTGCATGTTTGCGCGCTTACGCGGCCTGATCGTGGATAAAGGCCCTGAATTTCTTGCGTTACCGGTTTCGCTTACCCCGTTTGCAGTGAAAAAAGCCGCTTTGCAACAACTCCTAAACTGGCAATTTCGTCATGCTTTGGCTGAAGGTGAGTTAGACTTTCTGCAGGGGCGCACCCTGGGGATCGAGATCGCCGATATCAATCTGCGCTGGATCACCACGCTGCAGCAGGGGCGCCTGAGCGTTTCGCGCGATGCCGAAGCAGACGTCTGGTTTCGCGGCGAAGCAAACGATCTGTTGCGGGTGGCAGCAGGCAGAGCCGACCCCGATATGTTGTTCTTTCAGCGACGACTGCTGATTGAAGGCGATACGGAACTGGGACTGGAGGTGAAGAATCTGATGGATGCGATTGAACCAGAAACCCTGCCAACGCCGTTGCGCACCGGGTTGCAGCAGCTGGCTGCCTTTATTGAGGCTGGAATGACACAGGACGCGAAGGCCGCTGAGGCACGCGCAGGGAACTCATGTTAATTCGTACTGAAATTGGTGTGGATGCCGCAGGTATTGATAGCCTGCTGAAGCGCAGTTTTCCTACCGCGGCAGAAGCCGAACTGGTGCAGCAGCTGCGTGAAGACGGGCTGCTGACGCTGGGCGTGGTGGCGACCGACGACGAAGGTCAGGTATTGGGCTATGCGGCTTTTAGTCCGGTTACGCTGCAGGGGGAAGATCGCAACTGGGTGGCGCTGGCACCGCTGGCGGTGGATGCTTCGGTACGCCAGCAGGGTATCGCGCGGCAGCTGGTGTATGAAGGGCTGGATTCACTGAACGAGTTCAGCTACAGCGCCGTGGTCGTGCTGGGCGATCCCGCCTTTTACAACCCGCTGGGTTTTGAGCCGGCGGCACGGCACGGTCTGCACTGTCGCTGGCCGGGCAGCGAAGCCGCTTTCCAGGTGTATAAGCTGGCCCCGGATGCCTTCGACGGTGCAGAAGGGCTGATCGCGTTCGCCGCGCCCTTTAACCGGTCTGAGTGAACCACGTATGCAGACAGGCAGGCTGCCGGGCAACCAGCAGCAGCTTCTGCGCACGGCTCAGCTGTTTAACCCGGTACTCCAGCCGTGACGCGGCTGCCCGATCGCCTGCGTCACAGTAAAACACCAGCGTCAGCGGGCCTTTGCCACGCAGCGCGCGTGCGCCACGGCCCTGTTGATGTTGCTGCAGGCGGCGGTTAACATCCGTCGTAATGCCGGTATACAGCATACCGGCGGCGGTTTGCAGCATATACAGCTGCCAGCGCTCTTCCATCTGTCTGACCTCGTTAAATGGCTGGCGGGCAGTGTAGCGCGCCCGCGCGGCTGTCGCTATTTTTGCACGGAGTGACCCTTGTCCGATCTTTCCCATCTGATTCGCTATCTGAAAAAGCAGCACGTGCTGTCATTGTGCGCTCACCACGGCGACGATATGTGGTGTGCCAGCTGTTTTTATGTGTTTGATGAAACGCGCATGGCGTTCTGGCTGATGACCGAACCGGCTACCCGGCACGGGGCATTAATGCAGCACAATCCGCAGGTTGCCGGCAGCATTAACGGTCAGCCGAAATCGGTGCTGCTGATCAAGGGCGTGCAGTATCGCGGACGCATTCAGCTGACTGACGAGGCGAGGGCGCGTCAGGCTTATCAGAAGCGTTTTCCGGTGGCAAAGAAGGTTACCGCACCGCTGTGGGAGATCGTGATTGATGAGCTGAAGATGACGGATAACGCGCTGGGCTTTGGCACAAAGATTACCTGGCAGCGCTGAACCCGGCGTGAACATCATAGTGACACACCGGGCTGACCGCAGGCCGCCCGGCAGGGCGACCAGCAGCATTATGCCGCGTTCAGAATCCGCAGCGATTCGCGGTTAAAAGCGGGCAGATCGTCAGGGGTGCGGCTGGTGACCAGTTTGTCATCGTCCACCACCACTTCTTTATCGTAAAAATCGGCCCCGGCATTGCGCAGGTCGATAGCAATGGCTTTCACGCAGGTCATTTTGCGGCCGCGCACGCCATTGGCGCTGATCAGCAGCTGCGGACCGTGGCAGATAGCAAAAATCGGTTTGCCGCTGGCGACAAACTCTTTAGTGAAGTTGACGAAGCGATCGTCGCCGCGCAGTGAATCCGGCGAGTGGCCGCCGGGCAGCAGCAGCGCATCAAATTCTGCCGGGCTGACGTGATCAATATCTTTATCGATTTTGACTTCTGCTTTTCCCTGTTTACCTTTCACGATCTTGCCGGCCTGCATCTCAATGGTGACCACTTCATGGCCAGCCTTGCTGTATGCTTCGGCCGGAGAGGTAAACTCTGAGTCCTCAAACTCATCGGTAATCAGTACCGCGATTTTCTTACTCATCTTTCTCCTCCTTGCGGGTTACAAACCTGACGCGTATTCACGTCTGACCTGACAAGTCTGGACGCTGCGCGCGGAAACGCAAGCCAGGCGCAGTTTTGTGATCGCTATCCAGATAATTCCGGGTGCAGATCAAGTTTCACCGCTTCTGATCTGGTGGAAAAGGCGGCACTGCATAACAATGCGCTGTCCCGGCTGCACCCGATGCGGCCTGCGTTATTCAGTTGAATACGGAACCTGTGATGACTCAATTCGCCTCCTCTCCGTCCGCGCTGCGCATCGCCCGCTGGAAACCGCTGTTATTCCTTGCGGTGGTGGTGACGGGCCTGTGGTACGTCAAATGGCAGCCCTACTATGGCAAAGCGTTTACCGCTGCGGAAACGCACTCGATTGGCCAGTCGATCATTGCGCAGGCGGCGGACTCCCCGTGGCGCGCCGCGCTGGATTACGCGATGGTCTATTTCCTTGCGGTATGGAAGGCGGCGGTGCTGGGCGTGGTGCTGGGATCGCTGGTACAGGTGCTGATTCCGCGTCGCTGGCTGCAGCGGCTGATGGGCCGTCCGGGGGCGCGCGCCACGCTGACGGGCACCGCGCTGGGCCTGCCGGGCATGATGTGCAGCTGCTGCGCCGCGCCGGTGACCGCCGGGCTGCGTCAGGCGCAGGTCTCCGCCGGTGCGGCAATGGCGTTCTGGCTGGCAAACCCACTGCTGAACCCGGCGACGCTGATTTTTATGGGCTTTGTGCTGGGCTGGCCGTTTGCGGCCATCCGGCTGGTGGCCGGCATCGTTATGGTCACCGGGATTGCCTCGCTGGTGCAGCGCAGCGTCCCGGCAGCGGTGGCACCGGCACCGGCCCTGCCGCCGGCCGACGCGCAAGGCTTTCCGTCCCGCTGGCTGCGCGTGATGTGGCAGCTGTTCTGGAACACTATTCCGTTATATATCGTGGCGGTGCTGCTGCTGGGGGCCGCACGCGTCTGGCTGTTCCCCCATGCCGAAGGCGCGGTTGGCAACACGCTGTTCTGGGTAATGATGATGGCAATTGCCGGCTGTTTGTTTGTCATCCCGACCGCCGCGGAAATCCCCATTGTGCAGACGCTGCTGCTGGCCGGCATGGGCATGGCACCGGCGCTGGCTCTGCTGGTTACCTTACCCGCGGTCAGCGTGCCCTCGCTGCTGATGCTGCACCGGGCTTTCCCGGCGCGGGCGCTGGGCATCGCACTCTTCGGCGTGATGTTCAGCGGTATCGCTCTCGGCGCGCTCGCCCTGTGGCTGGCGTAAATACCAGATCTGCTGATTGCGGCTGCCGCGCCAGGGCAGCCGCGCATCTTTTTCCGCTTCGATAAAGCGCCCGTCAATCAGCACGTCAATCTCAGCCACTACGGCGCGCTGCGCCGCATTCAGCTCCGCCCGCTGATAACCGGTCCACAGCCAGATATCTTTATCCGGGCATTCACGGCGGACGCGTTTTACCAGGCGGCGTATGTGCGGGACGTTGCGCGGGTGCAGCGGATCGCCGCCGCTCAGCGACAAGCCCTGACGCGGAATCCGCCGATCGTTGAGATCGGCAATCAGCTGCTCTTCCATGGCAAGCGTAAAAGGCACGCCGGCGTCAGGCCGCCAGGTGCTCTGGTTATAGCAGCCGCGGCACTGATGTTCGCAACCGCTGACAAAGAGCGTGCAGCGCGTGCCGGGGCCATTCACCACATCGACGGCATAGTAACGCTGGATGTTCATCGTGCTGGCCCCACCCGGAGATGTTTGACGCGCCGCCGTACCTCCTCCTGCTTCCCGGCGTTAAACGGACGCGCATCCGGGCTGCCCAGATAGCCACACACGCGGCGCGTTACCGAGACCCGGGCGGCGTCATGATTGCCGCACTGCGGGCAGGTAAAGCCTTTGCTGGTACAGTGAAATTCGCCGCGGAAGCCGCAGTCGTAACACTCATCAATCGGCGTGTTGGTGCCGTAATAGGGCACGCGATCATAGCTGTAATCCCACACATCCTCCAGCGCCCGCAGGTTATGCTGCAGCGAAGGGTACTCGCCGTAACAGATAAATCCGCCGTTCGCCAGGGCCGGGTAAGGCGCCTCAAAGTCGATTTTATCGTAGGGATTAACGTGTTTTTCCACGTCGAGATGGAAGCTGTTGGTGTAATAGCCTTTATCGGTAACGCCAGGCACCACGCCAAACCGGGCGGCATCCAGACGACAGAAGCGATCGCACAGATTTTCACTTGGCGTACTGTAGAGGCTGAAACCGTAACCGGTCTCGGCTTTCCACTGGTCTGTGGCGCGGCGCATATGCGTGACAATCGCCACGCCTTTTGCCCGCAGCTGCGCATCGTCATAGGGATGCACCGCATTGCCGCTGAGGGCAATAAGGGTTTCATGCAGGCCGATAAAGCCGAGGGAGATGGAGGCGCGACCGTTGCGGAAAATCGGCCCGATTTCCTCCTCCGCCTGCAGCCTGACGCCGCAGGCCCCTTCCATATACAGAATCGGTGCCACGCGCGCTTTGGTTTTTTCCAGCCGGGCGATACGCGTCATCAGCGCCCGCTTCGCCAGCGCCAGACGCGCATCCAGCAGCGCCATAAAGCGGGTGTCATCGCCGCCGGCCTCCAGCGCAATGCGTGGCAGATTCAGGCTCACCACGCCAATGTTATTGCGCCCGTCGTGAATCTGCTGGCCATTCTCTTCATACACGCCCAGAAAACTGCGGCAGCCCATTGGCGTTTTAAACGAGCCAGTGACCTCTACCACTTTGTCGTAGTTAAGGATATCCGGGTACATACGCTGACTGGCGCAGCGCAGCGCCAGTTGCTTGATATCGTAATTGATGTCGCCCGGGCGGCGGTTCACGCCGTCACGGATGGCAAACACCAGTTTGGGGAAGACGGCGGTTTTATGTCGGGTGCCCAGACCCGCTATCCGGTTACGCAGAATGGATTGCTGCACCAGCCGCGATGCCCAGTCGGTGCCCAGACCAAAGCCGAAGGTAACAAACGGCGTCTGTCCGTTGGCGGTATGCAGCGTATTGACCTCATACTCCAGCGACTGAAAAGCGTCGTAGCACTCTTTTTCGGTGCGCGCCCGGGCATAGCCTTCGGCATCGGCAATCTGCCACTCCGCGGCAATGCGGCGATGCCGCGCCAGGCTGAGATTCACAAACGGTGCCAGCACTTCATCAATACGGTTAAGGGTAGTGCCGCCATAAATGTGACTGGCCACCTGGGCGATGATCTGTGCCGTCACGGCGGCAGCGGTGGCGATCGACCTGGGGGGCGCAATGTCGGCATTGCCCATTCTGAAGCCGCGGGTCAGCATGCCGTGCAGATCAATCAGCATGCAGTTAAACATCGGGAAGAAGGGGGCATAATCGAGGTCGTGGTAATGGATTTCACCGCGCTCGTGCGCCTGCACCACATCCTGCGGCAACAGGTGCTGCTGCGCGTAATGTTTCGCGACGATCCCGGCCAGCAAATCGCGCTGCGTCGGGATCACTTTACTGTCTTTGTTGGCGTTTTCGTTCAGCAGCGCCGCATCGGTCTGCTCCACCAGCCCGCGGATCGCATGGTGCAGCCTGCCGCGCTGCTCGCGGGCCCGATCGCGATCGTGACGGTATTCAATATACGCCCGCGCCAGCTGCGGCCAGCGTCCGGCCATCAGCACCTCTTCGACGGCGCACTGAATCTCATGGATATCCACTTCCGGCCGGGTCCCTAACCGTTCGCTGACCTGCGCAGCCATGCGGAGGCATTCATCCGCCGCATCCACCTGCGCCGCCCGGGCGGCGGCGCACATTGCTGCTTCAATACGCCGGGGGTCAAACGGCACCCTACAGCCGTCACGTTTAATTACAACCGTTGCCATACTCACTCCCTGATACTACATATTGATGTTTCGGTGCAGTTTAATGCCTGTATGTAGTGTTTCAGAGTGATTTAATCACCCGGATGTTGACCTGACGCAAGGCAGCGGCGGGGAAGCCCGTACGGTGCGGCGCAGGGTTTTTGTCAGGCGGCGAAAAGGTGTACGTCGGGCGAATTGCCCGCCGGTGGGCTGGCAGGGGTAAGGGAGCAAAGAGACGATTGGATGCTCAGCATAGTGCCAGGCGCACGGCCAGGCGGCGCAAACTGCAACACCCGCCGTCGTGCTGCGATGGAGCGGTGTGTGTCGCTCAGAAGCAGGGCGGGACAGAGAGCGGCGCAATGTACGCGCGGTATTTTCACAACGCCATGCATTACGCCTTATCGGCTGGCGCACTTTCCTGCGCCAGCCTCTGAACGAATCAGGTTCAGCGACGCACAGCGATCGCTTCGATCTCGATCTTCACGTCTTTTGGCAGGCGCGCAACTTCCACGCAGGAGCGTGCCGGGAAGCTGGCCTGATGTTCAGTGAAAAAGGCTTCATAGGTGGCGTTAACGGTGGCGAAGTCGTTCAGATCCTTTACGAACACGGTGGTCTTTACAATGTCACCCACGCGGAGACCGGCGGCTTCAACAATCGCTTTGACATTCTCCAGCGACTGACGCGCCTGCGCCGCCACATCCTCTGCCACTGCCCCGGTGGCCGGATCAACCGGGATCTGGCCGGAGGTGATGATCATGCTGCCGAGATCCACGCCCTGCACGTAAGGGCCAATCGCTGCCGGGGCTTTTTCAGTACTGATTTCGCGAGACATCATTTCTCCTTAAAAGTGCGCGGCAGGCCGCTGCCCGCCGCGAAAATGGTCGCTCCATTATAGGGACGACAGAGGTGATTACCAGTGACCCAGCACCACGTGGCGCGCGAACTCTTTCTCACAATATTTGCACTTCAGGTGTACGTCATCGGCGCGCTGTTTCACCGCAAAGCTGGAGAACACCGGTTCGCTGCGGCTGATGCAGTTGCTGTTCGGGCAGGTCAGCACGCGCTCAATGCGCTCCGGCAGGGCCGGAGCGATCTTGGCCACCACTTCGTAGTCGTCGATGCGGTTCACCGTGGCGTGTGGCGCATAAACCGCCAGCTGGTTGATCTGATCGTCCGTCAGGAAGGTGTTTTCGATTTTGATCAGATCCTTGCGGCCCATTTCGCCCGACGGCAGATTCAGGCCGATGGTAATGCGCTGATCGGTTTCTGTCAGACGGAACAGGGAGAGTAATTTGAAGCCGACCTGCGCCGGAATATGGTCAATAACCGTGCCGCGTTTGATCGCTTCAACCTGCAGTTTATTATCCTGTGTCATCACGCTGCTCCTTACAGTGCCAGTTCGCTATTCAGTACCAGCGCCAGCAGTGCCTGGCGCGCGAAGATGCCGTTGCCCGCCTGCTGGAAATACCAGGCGTGTGGCGTGTTATCCACGTCGGTGGTGATCTCATCAATGCGCGGCAGCGGGTGCAGCACCTTCATGTTGGCGCGGGCGCCCGCCAGATCGGCAGCGCGCAGGATAAACTGCGCTTTGACATTCGCGTACTCGGACGGGTCAAGGCGCTCTTTCTGCACACGCGTCATGTAGAGAATATCCAGCTGTGGCATCACCTCTTCAATACTGTCATGGCGCGACCACGCAATGTTCTGTTCATCCAGCATATCGGTAATGTATGCCGGCATGGCCAGCGCATCCGGGGCGATAAAGTAGAAGCGATTGCCGCTGAACTTGGCCAGCGCCTGGGTCAGCGAATGCACGGTGCGGCCATATTTCAGATCACCGACCATGGCCACATTCAGATTATCCAGCCGCTCCTGCGTTTCGCGGATTGTGAACAGATCCAGCAGCGTCTGCGTCGGATGCTGGTTCGCGCCATCGCCGGCATTGAGGATGGGGACGCCGCCGGAAAATTCGGTGGCTAGGCGCGCGGCCCCTTCCTGCGGATGACGCATCACGATGGCATCCACGTAAGTGCCAATCACAGAAATGGTGTCCGCAAGGGTTTCGCCTTTTTTGCCCAGCGAGGTGTTGCTGCCGTCGGCGAAGCCCACTACTGATGCTCCCAGGCGGTGCATCGCCGTTTCAAAGGATAAGCGCGTCCGGGTTGACGCTTCAAAGAAGCAGCTGGCAATCACATTGTGTTTCAGCAGTTCCGGCTGCGGCTGGGCTTTCAGCCGTGCCGCTGTGTGCAGCACCTGCTCCAGCTCGTCGCGGTTGAGATCGTTAATGGAAATAATGTGCTTACGATATAGCGGGTTGGCCATAGCTCTCTCCTCAGCGCTGCCGGATTGCGGACAAAAAAAAGCCCCTTTACAGGGGCTTTCTGGCGATCGATATCTGACGGAAAGAAACGGGTGCGCCGCCTGCGGTCAGGCGAAGAAGAGCGTCAAATTGTGCGCTGCGCTGTTGCATGTTTCCTCCGGCAAATTGTGGCGCATTATACGCATTCACCACGCGGCAGCAAGCGGAAAGTAAACGTTTGCCTGGCGATCATTCAGCGCTGGCCCAGCGTCGCCACCATCACCGCTTTGATGGTGTGCATGCGGTTTTCTGCCTGATCAAACACAATGCTGTGTGCTGATTCAAACACCGCATTGCTGACTTCCATACCGTCATGCAAGCCGTACTGTTCGGCCATCTGCTGGCCCAGCGTGGTCTGGTCGTCATGGAAGGCAGGCAGGCAGTGCAGGAACTTCACCTGCGGATTGCCGGTCAGGGCCAGCATGGCGCTGTTGACCTGATACGGACGCAGCAGGGCGATACGCTCTTCCCATACGGATTTCGCCTCTCCCATAGAAACCCAGACGTCGGTATAGATAAAATCTGCGCCCTGTACGCCTTCAGCGATATCTTCCGTCAGGGTGATTTTACCGCCGGTCTGCTGCGCGGCGCTGCGGCACTGCGCCACCAGCGTCTCGTCCGGCCAGCAGCCTTTTGGCGCCACCAGCCGCAGATCCAGCCCCACCAGCGCGGCGGCCTCCAGCATGCTGTTGCCCATGTTATTGCGCGCATCGCCCACGTAAACCAGCGTCATCTCGCTCAGCGCTTTCTCTGGCAGATGCTCCTGCATGGTTAGCAGGTCCGCCAGCAGCTGCGTGGGATGAAATTCGGTGGTCAGGCCATTCCACACCGGCACGCCGGCGTATTCTGCCAGCGTTTCCACCAGCGCCTGACCGTAACCGCGGTACTGAATGCCGTCGTACATGCGGCCCAGCACGCGTGCGGTGTCTTTCATTGACTCTTTATGGCCAATCTGACTGCCGCTCGGGCCGAGGTAGGTGACGTTGGCACCCTGATCGTAAGCGGCAACTTCGAAAGAGCATCGGGTACGGGTCGAGTCTTTTTCGAAGATGAGCGCGATGTTTTTGCCTTTCAGGTATTGGGTTTCGCTGGCATTTTTCTTCGCGTGTTTTAATTCACTGGCGAGGGTTAACAGACTGGTGATTTCCGCCGGGGTGAAATCCAGCAATCTCAGGAAATGTCTTGAATAAAGCTGATGCATACTGCACTCCGCATAGCAGTGATAATGAATTAAAATTCAATCTAACCGTATGAATATGCATTTTCAACCCCAGCGCTAAGAAACTTTCTGTTTTGTGTAGTGGCGCGCGAGGCAGTGTGGGAAAATAATTGCATTCACTGCCACTATTTTGAGGACACGCCCATGGCATACGAAGCATTGCTGGAAGAACAGCGCGAAGAGACGCGCCTGATCATTGAAGAGTTACTGGAAGACGGCAGCGATCCGGATGCGCTTTACACCATTGAACACCATCTCTCCTGCAATAATTTCGACTCGCTGGAAAAAGTCGCGGTTGAAGCCTTCAAGCTGGGTTATGAAGTCAGCGAGCCGGAAGAGCTGGAGCTGGAAGAGGGCGGCGTGGTGATGTGCGTAGATATCCTGAGCGAGGGCGCACTGAACGCTGAGCTGATTGACGCGCAGGTTGAGCAGCTGGTTAATCTCGCCGGTAAATTCAACGTCGACTACGACGGCTGGGGCACCTACTTCGAAGACCCGGACGCGGAAGATGAAGACGACGACGGCGACGACATCGACGACGATGAAGATAACGGTGTGCGCCACTAAGCACTGACGGGCGGCACGCGCCGCCCTGTGAATTTTGCCCGATAAAAGAAGCCCGATGAATTACGCTCCGCTGTTAGATCCTATCCACCAGTTTCTGCACTGCCGCACGCCACAGGCGTGGATTGACGAAGCCCGCAAGCCGGAAAACCTCACGCTGCTGCTCACCGACCACATGGTATGCGAGCTGAAAGCCGCCCAGACCGCGGTATGGCTGATTCGCAAATACGTGGCCGACAAACCGAGCGGTGACGCCATTCTGGCGTGGCTGAAACCCTATGAAGATTTCACCTTTGGCGAGCATCACGACAGCGCAGTGATCCACGCGCACCGTGGCCTGACCAAAAGCGTGATCGTGCGCAACGCGCTGCCGTGGGCGGATGAGATGGTGGAAAAGATGGTGCTGCTGATCAAAGAAGAGCTGCACCATTTCTATCAGGTATGGGAGATCATGCAGGCGCGTGGCTTGCCGTACCGTAAAATCACCGCCAGCCGCTATGCCAAAGGGCTGCTGCGGGAGGTGACCACGCACGAGCCGGACACGCTGGTGGACAAGCTGATTTGCGGCGCTTACATCGAAGCGCGCTCCTGCGAGCGCTTTGCCAGCCTGGCACCCCACCTGGATGCACAGCTGGAGAAGTTCTACATTTCGCTGTTGCGTTCCGAAGCGCGCCACTATCAGGATTACCTGACGCTGGCGGCGCAGATCTCGCCGAAAGATATCGCACCGCGCGTACAGGCGATCGGGGAAGCGGAAGGGCGCTTAATCAGCGAGCCGGATAACGAGCTGCGCTTTCACAGCGGCGTCCCCGCCTTCTGACGCCGGCCAGCCTGTTACAGCGTGCGCAGCATGCGCACTTCGCAATCGCCGTGGCCGGTACAACCCATCGCTGTGTCTATCAGTACAAAGCCCAGCGACTCATACAGCTTGATGGCGCGCGTCAGGCTGGCGGTGGTTTCCAGATAGCAGCGGCGGAAGCCCTGCTGGCGTGCATAGTCCAGCGCCTGCAACGCCAGCCCGCGCGCCAGCCCTAAGCCGCGCACCTGCGGCAGAAAATACATCTTCTGCAGTTCACAAATATCCGGCGCGCTGCACGCCAGCGGCGCGATGCCGCCACCGCCCACCACGCGGCCTTCATGCTCAACAATCCAGTAGGCGCTGTTCGCCTCGCTGTAGAGTTCAAACAGCCGGTCGAGGTTGGGATCGGAAACGGTGTAGCCTTTGTCTGCGGTCAGGCCAAACTCCGCGGACACATCGCGGATCACCCGGGCAATCAGCGGATTATCGGCGGCGGTAATCGGGCGCACCTGCAGGTTCAGGGGCAGGACGGTGGTCATCGTAATCTTCCGGTAAAAAAAAGCCGGGCAGAGCCCGGCTTCGGTTAAGCATCAGGACTGAAGCGATTACAATGCCGCAATCACGCCCTGCTGTTCAATCAGTTTTGCTTTCGATTGTTCCAGTTCCGCCACGCGCTCGCGCTCTTTCGCGACCACGGCTTCCGGTGCGCGTGACACAAAGCCTTCGTTAGCCAGCTTGGTCTGGATCTTCTCGATTTCCACATCCAGCTTCACCAGCTCTTTTGCCAGACGCTCCAGCTCGGCTTCTTTGTTGACCAGATCCGCCATCGGAATCAGCAGCTCGGCACCGTCGACAATTTTGGTCACCGAAACCGGGCCTTTCTCGCCGGCCGGCAGAATGGTCAGGCTTTCGAGGCGGGCCAGACGCGACAGGAAGTTGCGGTTCTCTTCCACGCGACGCTGCGCCGCAGCAGAGCAATCACGCAGCAGAACGTCCAGCGGTTTACCTGGCGCGATGTTCATTTCCGCACGGATATTACGTACGGCAACGATCGCCTGCTTCATCCACTCGATATCCGCTTTCGCCGCTGCATCTTCTTTCGCTGCGTCATACTGCGGGAACGGCTGCAGCATGATGGTGTCGTGATCGATGTTCTTCAGCACTTTCACGCGCTGCCAGATGGTTTCCGTGATAAACGGAATGATCGGGTGCGCCAGGCGCAGCAGCGCTTCCAGCACCGTAACCAGTGTATGGCGGGTGCCGCGCAGTTCTGCTTCGCTGCCGCTGTTCATCACTGGCTTGGTCAGCTCCAGATACCAGTCACAGAACTGGTTCCAGGTGAAGTCATACAGAATGTTAGCGGCAATATCAAAGCGATAGCTATCCAGCGCTTCACGGTAGGCTTTTACCGTGCTGTTGAATTCGGTCAGAATCCAGCGATCCGCCAGCGACAGCTTCAGCTCGCCACCGTTCTGGCCACAATCCTGATCTTCCGTGTTCATCAGCACAAAGCGGCTGGCGTTCCAAAGCTTGTTACAGAAGTTGCGATAGCCGTCGAGACGCTTCATATCCCAGTTGATGTCGCGACCGGTCGACGCCAGCGCGGCGAGGGTGAAGCGCAGTGCATCGGTGCCCGAAGGCATAATACCGTCCGGGAACTGCTTCTCGGTGCGTTTGCGAATTTTCTCCGCCAGCTGCGGCTGCATCATGTTGCCGGTGCGTTTCTCCAGCAGATCTTCCAGCGAAATGCCGTCCACCATATCCAGTGGATCGATGACGTTGCCTTTCGACTTCGACATCTTTTGCCCTTCTTCATCGCGGATCAGACCCGTCATGTAGACAGTCTTAAACGGCACCTGCGGCTTACCGTTTTCATCTTTGATGAAGTGCATGGTCAGCATGATCATGCGCGCAATCCAGAAGAAAATGATATCGAAGCCGCTTACCAGCACGCTGGTCGGGTGGAAGGTACGCAGCGCTTCGGTGTTCTCGGGCCAGCCGAGGGTAGAGAAGGTCCACAGGCCGGATGAGAACCAGGTGTCCAGCACATCGTCGTCCTGGCGCAGCGCCACGTCGGCGCCCAGCTGATTTTCCTGACGCACTTCGTCTTCGGTGCGGCCCACATAGACGTTGCCGTTATTGTCATACCACGCCGGGATGCGGTGACCCCACCACAGCTGACGTGAGATACACCAGTCCTGAATATCGCGCATCCAGGAGAAGTACATGTTTTCGTACTGCTTCGGCACAAACTGAATGTCGCCGTTTTCAACGGCTTCAACCGCCACTTTTGCCAGCGGTGCGGTGCGCACATACCACTGGTCGGTCAGCATCGGCTCGATCACCACACCGCCACGGTCGCCGTAAGGAACGGTCAGATCGTGCGGTTTGATCTCGTCCAGCAGGCCCAGTTCGTCGACAGCGGCCACAATTGCTTTGCGCGCGGCAAAGCGCTCCATGTTACGGAACTGCGCCGGAATCTCATCGCTGCAGACGTCGCTGACTTCCCCGTTGGTGTCGAACACTTCTGCCCGCTCGCGGATATCACCGTCGAACGTCAGAATGTTAATCATGGGCAGCTTGTGACGACGACCCACTTCATAGTCGTTGAAGTCATGCGCCGGGGTGATCTTCACGCAGCCGGTGCCTTTTTCCATATCGGCGTGTTCGTCGCCCACAATCGGAATGCGGCGGTTCACCAGCGGCAGCAGCACCTCTTTACCGATCAGATCTTTGTAACGCGGATCTTCCGGGTTAACCGCCACGCCGGTATCGCCCAGCAGGGTTTCCGGACGCGTCGTAGCAACCACCAGGTAATCTTTGCCTTCGGCGGTTTTCACGCCGTCTGCCAGCGGATAGCGGATGTGCCACATAGAGCCTTTGCTCTCGCGGTTTTCCACTTCGAGGTCAGAGATAGCGGTGCGCAGTTTTGGATCCCAGTTCACCAGGCGCTTGCCGCGGTAAATCAGGTTCTCTTTATACAGGCGAACAAACACTTCTTTCACGGCATTGGACAGACCTTCGTCCATGGTGAAGCGCTCGCGCTCCCAGTCAACCGAGTTACCCAGACGGCGCATCTGGCGGGTAATGGTGCCGCCGGATTCCGCTTTCCATTGCCAGATTTTGTCGATAAAGGCTTCGCGACCGTAATCCTGACGCGTCTTGCCCTCTTCGGCCGCAATTTTGCGCTCAACCACCATCTGCGTGGCGATACCGGCGTGGTCGGTGCCCGCCTGCCACAGGGTATTTTTCCCCTGCATACGCTGGTAGCGAATCATGGTGTCCATGATTGTCTGCTGGAAGGCGTGACCCATATGCAAGCTGCCGGTGACGTTCGGCGGCGGGATCATGATGCAAAAGCTTTCCTGGCTGGTATCGCCATTCGGTTTAAAGTAGCCCTGCTGTTCCCAGTGCTCGTAGAGCGGCTGCTCGATATCTTGCGGGTTATATGTCTTTTCCATTTCTGCTATGTCGTTTGCGGCGGGGGTGGCGTCGCCGTATTCAATTGGAAACCAACGCTGCGATACGCTTTATAGCGGTCACGCGCCAGTTGTTTCAGGGATTCTTCATAAGGTACGAAGTCTATCACTTCATGGAAACCGGTAGCAAAATCTGCGAACTGCGGCAGCAGGCTGATCAGCAGATCGCGCGGCGAACTGCCCCGGCGCTGCGGCCACGCCAGTTCCACCGGTGCGCCGTAGCGCGGGCCTTCACCGGCCAGATTGTGCGGCACAAACGCATTTGCCGGCAGCTGCCATAAGGCTTCGTCCAGCCGATTTGCCTGCGCTTCATCTTCGCAGGCAATCAGAATGCGTTTGCCGTCACGCCAGCGCGCGGCAGCCAGCATGCACACCAGCGCTTCGATGGCGCTTAAGCCGTCGCTGGCGCTTTCGGACTCCATCACATAGAAGGTGGCGTTTTTCATGGCGGGTGTCTTTCCATTTAGGGCAGTGGGGCGCATTGTGCACCATACCCGTCATACTTTGTACTGCTGGTGCGCTGACGGGCTGGCGTTTTGCCGAATCACTGACGTGCATCAGTGATTCGGGTTAACCGCGTTATCGTCTGCCTGCGAAGCAACTTACGGGGCCGGGCTTAATCGTCGCCGTTCAGTCCGGCACGGTTCAGCAGGAACTGCGACAGCAGCGGCACCGGGCGGCCGGTCGCGCCTTTGGCCTTGCCAGAGCGCCACGCCGTGCCGGCGATATCCAGGTGTGCCCAGTTGTATTTGCGGGCAAAACGGGCCAGGAAGCAGGCCGCGGTAATCGCGCCGCCCGGACGACCCCCAATGTTCGCCATATCGGCAAAATTGGACTCCAGCTGCTCCTGATACTCATCCGCCATCGGCAGACGCCAGGCGCGGTCACCGGACTGTTCGGAAGCGCCAATCAGCTCATGCGCCAGCGGGTTGTGGTTCGACATCAGTCCGCTGACGTGATGACCCAGCGCAATCACGCAGGCCCCGGTCAGGGTCGCGACGTCAATCACCACTTCCGGTTCGAAGCGTTCAACATAGGTCAGGGCGTCACACAGCACCAGGCGGCCTTCGGCATCGGTGTTCAGCACCTCAACGGTCTGGCCGGACATGGTGGTCAGCACATCGCCCGGACGCATGGCGCGGCCATCCGGCATGTTCTCGCAGCCCACCAGCACGCCCACCACGTTGAGCGGCAGGTTCAGCTCGGCGACCATGCGCATTACGCCATACACCGACGCGGCGCCGCACATGTCATATTTCATTTCGTCCATCGCCTCCGCCGGCTTGATGGAGATACCGCCGGAATCAAAGGTCAGGCCTTTACCCACCAGCACGATCGGACGCGCGTCCGCATCGGTACTGCCTTTGTATTCAATCACCGACATCAGTGATTCGTTATGGGAACCGGCCCCGACGGCCAGATAGGCGTTCATGCCCAGCTCTTTCATCTGCTGTTCGCCGATGACGCGGGTGGTGACATTTTTACTGTACGCATCCGCCAGCTGACGCGCCTGTGAAGCCAGATAGGCGGCGTTACAGATATTTGGCGGCATGTTGCTCAGATCTTTGGCGGCTTTCACGCCAGCCGCGACCGCCAGGCCGTGCTGAATGGCACGTTCACCGCTGGTGAGTTCGCGACGGGTTGGCACATTAAACACCAGCTTACGCAGCGGACGGCGCGGTTCAACTTTATTGCTTTTCAGCTGATCAAAGTTATAAAGCGCCTCTTTTGAGGTCTCTACTGCCTGACGCACTTTCCAGTACGTGTTGCGGCCTTTTACGTGCAGCTCGGTCAGGAAGCACACGGCCTCCATGGAACCGGTGTCGTTAAGGGTGTTGATGGTTTTCTGGATCACCTGCTTGTACTGGCGTTCATCCAGCTCGCGCTCTTTACCACAGCCAATCAGCAGGATGCGTTCAGAAAGGATGTTCGGCACATGGTGCAGCAGCAGTGTCTGGCCCACCTTGCCTTCCAGTTCGCCGCGGCGCAGCAGCGCACTGATATAGCCGTCGCTGATTTTATCCAGCTGCTCGGCGATGGGTGAAAGGCGGCGCGGTTCGAAAACGCCAACTACAATGCAGGCGCTGCGCTGTTTTTCCGGGCTACCGCTTTTTACACTGAACTCCATGCACTCTCCTGAATCTTAAAGACAACGGCCTAAGCTGTCGTTAGAATGTAGCGCGTTCGTAACCCATTAGTTTGTTGCGACGCCATGACAATTTAACGCCGGCGGCCATAATGAGATGGGTGACAATGTGTTGTTTTTTCACCACCCTAACGCGTTCGTCATACTATTTTAGCTACCATGACGGCCATTGATGAAGAAAAATGGCTGATAAGCGTTGAAACTAGCGATTTTCCTGCAAAAAGACAAGTTATCACAGGCGTACTAAGCGTGATCATCATTAGATATCTGGTTCGGGAAACGCTCAAAAGCCAGCTGGCTATCCTGTTCATCCTGCTGCTGATCTTCTTTTGTCAGAAGTTAGTGAGGATTCTGGGAGCTGCGGTGGATGGCGAAATCCCAACAAATCTGGTTCTGACATTGTTAGGACTTGGCGTGCCTGAAATGGCACAACTTATCCTGCCCCTGAGCCTGTTTCTGGCAATTTTAATGACCCTTGGGCGGCTGTACACCGAAAGTGAAATCACGGTGATGCACGCGTGCGGGTTAGGTAAAGGCGTGCTGATTAAAGCGGCGATGATTCTGATGCTGTTCACCTCGCTGGTGGCAGCGGTGAACGTCATCTGGCTGGGGCCCTGGTCTTCGCGCTATCAGGACGAAGTGACGCAGAACGCCAAAGCGAACCCGGGCGCAGCCGCGCTGGCGGCCGGTCAGTTCCAGACCTCCAGCGACGGCAACTCCGTACTGTTCGTGGAAGGAGTGAAGGGCAATACCTTCGGCAATGTGTTCCTGGCGCAGCTGCGGCCGAAAGGCAACGCGCGGCCTTCAGTGGTGCTGGCGGACAGCGGCCATATGACGCAGCGCCCGGACGGCTCTCAGGTTGTGACGCTGGATAAAGGCACGCGCTTTGAAGGCACGGCCATGCTGCGCGATTTCCGCATTACGGATTTCGTTAACTATCAGGCGATTGTGGGCTATAAAGAGGCGGTACTGGATCCTAACGATGCCGACCAGGCGGGCATCCGCACGCTTTATGCCAACAAAACCCCGTCGTTCCAGGCCGAGCTGCACTGGCGCTTAACGCTGATCTTCTCCGTGCTGGTGATGGCGCTGATGGTGGTGCCGCTTAGCGTGGTGAACCCGCGTCAGGGACGCGTGCTCTCAATGCTGCCCGCGATGCTGCTTTACCTGATCTTCTTCCTGCTGCAGAGCTCGCTGCGCTCCAACGCGGCGAAAGGGCGCTTTGACCCGGCCATCTGGATGTGGGTGGTTAACTTCGCCTATCTGGGGCTGGCAGTGGCGCTCAACGTATGGGATACCGTGCCGATGCGCCGCCTGCGCGCGCGCTTCAGCCGTGGAGGGGCGGTGTGATGTTTAAGGTACTTGACCGCTACATCGGTAAAACCATCTTTAACACCATCATGATGACGCTGTTCATGCTGGTGTCGCTCTCCGGCATCATCAAGTTTGTTGATCAGCTGCGTAAAACCGGGCAGGGCGCCTATACCGCGCTGGACGCGGGCTACTACACCCTGCTCAGCGTGCCGAAAGACATTGAGATCTTCTTCCCGATGGCGGCCCTGCTGGGGGCGCTGCTGGGCCTGGGCACGCTGGCCCAGCGCAGCGAACTGGTAGTGATGCAGGCTTCCGGCTTTACCCGTTTGCAGGTGGCGCTGGCCGTGATGAAAACCGCCATTCCGCTGGTGCTGCTGACCATGGCAGTGGGGGAATTCGTGGCGCCGCAGGGTGAGCAGATGGCGCGTAATTTCCGTGCGCAGCAGCTGTATGGCGGTTCACTGGTGTCCACGCAGAACGGGCTGTGGGCCAAAGACGGCAACGATTTTATCTACATTGAGCACATCAAAGGGGATAACGAAATCGACGGCGTCAGCATCTATCGCTTTAACGATCAGCGCCGTCTGCTGAGCGTGCGCTACGCGGCCACCGCTACCTGGAATAAAGATCAGAAGGTGTGGAAGCTCTCGCAGGTGGATGAATCTGACCTGAACGATCCAAAGCAGATCACCGGCTCACAAAGCCTCGGCGGCGAATGGAAAACCAACCTGACGCCGGACAAGCTGGGTGTGGTGGCGCTGGATCCGGACGCGCTGTCGATCAGCGGTCTCTACAACTACAGCAAATACCTGAAGCAGAGCGGCCAGGAATCGGGCCGTTATCAGCTGAACATGTGGAGCAAAATCTTCCAGCCGCTCTCCGTGGCGGTGATGATGCTGATGGCGCTGTCGTTTATCTTCGGCCCGCTGCGCAGCGTGTCGATGGGCGTGCGCGTGGTCACCGGCATCAGCTTCGGCTTCCTGTTTTACGTCCTCGATCAGATCTTCGGTCCGCTCAGCCTGGTGTACGGCCTGCCGCCGGTGCTGGGTGCGATCCTGCCGAGCGGCGCGTTCTTTGCAATCAGCCTCTATCTGCTGCTGAAGCGCCGCTAAGCGCGGCGTTCAGCCGGCAGGCGGGCCGCCCGGATCAGCCGCGGCCTGCATGACGCCTTTCCCGTTGCGGCGCAGTGGATGACGCCAGTCATCGCGCCGCAGCGGGCAGGCAAACGGCAGCAGAGCCTTTCACCTGTTCACCACCCGCCTTTACGCCATAGCCCGCATTACCGCATCGCCTGCACCAGCAGCGGCAGCTGGGACAGCAAGTAGAGCACCAGGCCGATACTGCCGCCCACCAGCGTGCCGTTGATGCGGATAAACTGTAAATCGCGGCCGATATTCAGTTCGATCTGCTGCGACATCTCGCGTGCATCCCAGCTTTTTACCGTGTCGCTGATGTGGCGCGTCAGGAACGCGGCGAATTCCGGCGCAACGCTGCGCGCGGCCTCTTCCAGATGCTGGTTCATGGAGCGGCGCAGCGCCTCGTCGGCGGCCAGCGTTTCCCCCAGCCACTGCGCGGACAACCGTACCCGCGCCTGTACGCGCGAATCGTCACTGCTGAGATCTGCTTTCAGCCAGCTGCGCAGGTCCTGCCACAGCTCACCGATATACCGATTCAGCGCTTCATCTTCTTTCAGCCAGCGCCGGATGGATTCGGCGCGTTCAGCCATCTCCGGATCGCCTTTCAGTCGCTCAATCAGCCGCTGTACTGCGCGGTTAAAGCCCTGACGGAGCTCGTGTCCCTGGTCGCGCGATACTTCATCCAGGATCGAGTTTACCGCGTTTGTCACCAGCTCCGCGCTGTGTTCCCCCAGCCATTCGGTGGGCAGCACTTTGGCCTTGATGGGGTGTTCGCGCTTCAGCCAGCGCACGATCTGCGTGGCGATCATGTCGCGCGTGCCTGGCTTTGCCAGCAGGCGCAGCAGCTGCTCCACGGCGGCGTCCAGCAGCGCCTGATGACGGTTATTTTTCGTCAGGCTGTCCAGCATCATGGCGCTGGACTGGGTGAGATCAACGTTATCCAGTGCGCGGTGCACCGCCCGGCGAATAAACGCCTGAATGCGCGCGTCGTCGGTCAAATCCAGGAAACCCCGCATCACCTGCAGCAGATGGTGGCCCACGCGATCGGCATTGCCCGGCTGGGTGAGCCACTGTGCCAGCATGTGCGACGGATCGTGGCGGCGAATCAGCGCCAGCAGCGAATCGGTATCCAGAAACTTCTCCTGCACGAAGCGGCCCAGATTCTCACCGATGCGATCTTTATTGCGTGGAATAATCGCCGTATGGCGGGAGATAAACGGCACCGGTACGCGGCGAAACAGCGCCACCACGGCAAACCAGTCCGCCAGCGCCCCGACCATCGCCGCTTCAGCAATGGCTTTGATACCCAGCACCCAGAAATTAGCGGGCAGGAACAGGGTGATGATAAAGATGGCGGCTGCCACCAGCAGCAGCGCCAGCGCCAGCCGCTTGCTGCGTTTAAGTTGTTGATGTTTATCCATAGCACCAGTTTAGCAGAGCGCTGATTATCGCGCGGATCGGTTCCCGTGTCGCCTTCAGCGACGGCGTCCACCCAGCAGGCTGCCGAGTACGCCGCGGATAATCTGGTTCGTCACCTGGCGCGCCGCGCTTTTTGCCACGCTCTGTACCACGCCGTCGCGCCTGCCGCCGCGCGGGCCGGTGCTGCCAAACAGGATATCCTTCAGGCCGCCCAGAATACCCTCATCCACCGCCACGCTGTTGCCTTTGGCTTCCGGCGCATGGCTTTGCTGCGGTGCCTGCTGTACGCCCTGTTGCAGCATTTCAAACGCCGATTCGCGATCGACCGCGCTGTCGTATTTGCCGTACAGCGGCGAGTGGTTAATCAGTCCGTTACGCTCATCCTGGCTCAGCGGTCCCATGCGCGAGCCGGGCGCGATCACCATGGCGCGCTGCACCATTGAGGGGCTGCCTTTCTCATCAAGGAAGGAGATCAGCGCTTCGCCGGTGCCAAGCGCCTGAATGGCCTCCACGGTAGTAAAGGCCGGGTTCGCGCGCAGGGTGTCGGCGGCGCTTTTTACCGCTTTCTGGTCTTTGGGCGTAAAGGCGCGCAGCGCATGCTGCACGCGGTTGCCGAGTTGCCCAAGCACGTTATCCGGAATGTCCGCCGGGTTCTGGGTGACAAAATAGACGCCCACGCCTTTGGAGCGGATCAGGCGCATTACCTGTTCAACCTTCTCCAGCAGCACCGGCGGTGCATCGTTAAACAGCAGGTGCGCCTCGTCAAAGAAGAAGACCATCTTCGGCTTATCCCGATCGCCCGCTTCCGGCAACTGCTCATACAGCTCCGCCAGCAGCCACAGCAGGCTGGTGGCATACAGTTTGGGCATCTGGTACAGCTTCTCTGCCGAGAGAATGTTGATAAAGCCTTTGCCCTGCGCATCGCAGCGTATCCAGTCATGGATATCCAGCATCGGCTCACCAAAGAAGTGCTCCGCGCCTTGCTGCTCCAGCGACAGCAGCCCGCGCTGGATGGCGCCCACCGAGGCACTGTTGATGTTGCCGTACTGCGTCTGAAACGCTTTGGCATTGTCGCCGATATACTGCGTCATGGCGCGCAGGTCTTTGAAATCCAGCAACAGCAGCCCCTGGTCGTCTGCAATGCGGAAGATGATCTGCAGTACGCTGGACTGCACCTCGTTGAGGTTCAGCAGCCGCGCCAGCAGCAGCGGGCCGAGATCGGACACCGTCGCGCGCACCGGATGCCCCTGCTGACCGAAGATATCCCACACCATCACCGGATTCTGCTGCGGCTGCCAGTCGCTAACGCCGATCTGCGCCAGGCGCGCCAGCAGCTTGTCCGAGGCTTCGCCGGCGGTCGCGATGCCGGTGAGATCGCCTTTGACGTCGGCCATAAACACCGGCACGCCAATATCAGAAAAGGACTCCGCCAGCTTCTGCAGCGTGACGGTTTTCCCGGTGCCGGTGGCCCCGGTAATCAGGCCGTGGCGATTGGCCATCTCCGGCAGCAGGTGAAGTTGAATCTCAGGTGTCTGGGCGATCAGCAACGGGCGGGTCATGGTGGTTAGCTCTCCGGCAGGACGTGATGAGAGAAAGGATAGCAAGCGGGGCGCCACCACGGGCAGAAGATTACGCTGAAAGCGCGGCCTGCCGCTGCGGCACCGGGAAGCGGGGCAGCGGCAGGCAAAAGGCTACTGCTTCTGTACCGTATCAAAAAACAGCAGGCTTACGCCGATGCCCTGCTGCACATGGGTGACGTTATTGCGCACCGCCACCTGCTGCGCACCCTGCAGCATCACCACAAACGGCGAATCCTGCTGCACGCGCTGTTGCAGATCGCGATACAGGGCGCGACGCCGTGCCGCATCGCTTTCACCGGCGGCAGCGCGCGTGCTGGCGCTCAGCGCCGGGATGTTCCAGCCTGTGCGCCAGGCCAGCGTTTTTGCCCCGCCCGGTACGTTGTAAGCAAAGGCGCTGGCATTGGAGTTGGGATCGATATAATCGGCGCCCCAGTAGATAAAGATCGACTGAAAATCCCGGCCGCGCATTTTGCTCCACAGCGTGGATTCCGCCACCGGCTGCAGCTGAATGTGTACATCGGCCTGCGCAAAGCTGGCCTGCAGCGCCTGCGCCACATCAATATAGGGCGGCTGGTTGATCACCGTCAGCGAAAAGGTGGTGCCGGGCGGAATGCCGCCTTTCGCCAGGATCGCTTTGGCTTTCGCCACATCATAGTGGAAGGGCTGATCCGTCAGCGCGCCGTCAAACCCTGCCGGCAGGAAGCTCTGGTGCACGCGGTACTGGTCCTTGAGTAACGCGGCGGACAGGGTGTGGTAATCCACCAGCCAGCGTGCCGCCTGCCACAGCGCCGGATTACCGAGCGCCGGCTGCGTGCCATCCTGCGTGTTAAAGCCGAGGTAGTAGATCAGGCTGGAAGGGAAAGCCTCAATGCGCAGGCTTTTATCCCCTTTCAGCGCATCAATCTGATCCGGCCCCAGCTGATAAGCCACGTCCACATCGCCCTGCTGAACCAGCAGACGCCGCGCACCGGCATCGGCCACGCCTTTCAGCAACACGTGTTTCAGCGCTGGCTGCGGCTGTGCCTGCGGGCTGGCAGTCAGCACCAGCGCCTGCTGCGGCACATACTGCTGCAGCACAAACGCGCCGCTGCCGGCCGAGTGCGTATGCAGCCAGCCGTTGCCGCTGTCGTTGTTCACGCTGTGCTGCAGCACGGTTTTACGATCCACAATGGAGGCCACCGGCGCGGTCAGCAGACGCAGCGCCAGATCCTGACCAATCTGCGCCGGCCAGCGCATCTCCAGCTGATGGTCATTGAGGATGCTGAACTGTTGCGCGATGTTATCCGGCGTCCAGCCAAATTCGGCCAGAATAAACGAAGGCGCTTTACCCAGCTGCACCGCGCGCGTCAGGGAAAACACCACATCTTCTGCCGTCACCGGATTGCCGCTGGCAAAGCGTGCGTCCGGCCGGAGCGTAAAACGCAGGCTGTGCGGCGCAGCGCCGGGCTGCCATGCCGTGGCCAGCAGCGGCGCCAGCCGTTGCGGCGCGGTGCGATCGGGTTCTGCCAGCGTCTGATACAGGTTGCGCTGTACGCTGTTGCTGACGGTTTCAAAACTTTCTGCCGGGTCAAAGCTGATGATGCCATCAAGCGGCACCGCCACCACCAGCGTCTCTTTGGGGGTAGCCGCCTGCAGGGCAAACGCACTGCTCCACAGGGTAAAAAGAAAGAGGACTGCGCGCATAATTCGCTTCCTGAGTGATCAATTTCACCACTGTATCGCTGTCATGCGGGCGGCTAAATGCCAGTTTGTTCTGAGCTGTGCCGGAAATAACAATTGCGTCCCGTCATTAATTAATAGGTTATTTAATCCGCAATTGATCACGGCGCGGAAATAAAAGTTTCATCTGCTGATTGAGGCGGCCTGATTACCAGGCAAGCGCCGTCAGCGGTACTGGTATGGAAGTATGATTTTTATTGCTTAATTCAGCGTAGCGATTATTTCTGCTTTCGCACAGTTTCAGTGCTTTGCCTGAAAAAGCATGGGAATCACCGGGCATTTGTCCGGTCTGAGCAGGGTTTGTTGCGATAACAGGCGCTTAGCACTCCCTAAGCCAAATTGCGCCGGATGACAGATTCTCATCAAAACACATTATTAATTTAATTCTTACATCCTGAAATATTTGTATCCATAAGATTGCCAGGTTGTCTGCCGATTTATAAATCTATTAACAAAAAATAATTACCTTTCTTAGCAAGTGAGAGCTGTCACGCCATGCTGTTAGAAAAACCCACCACCAGACGTAAATTTTTACTCGGGTCGTTACTGGCATTGCCATTAACGGACCTGGTATTAAAAGGACTGACCGCCGCGCAGGCTGCAGAAATGGCCGCCCCGGAACTCGCCGATTATAAACCGATCTTTTTCAGCGACGATGAGTGGCAATTTATTCTGGCCGCCACCGATCGGTTAATTCCTGCCGGCGGCAATGGCAAAGCACCGGGCGCGCTGGAAACCAACGTGCCGATCTTTATCGACCAGCAACTGCACAGCCCGGAATTTGGCGCAGAGATCTATCTGCAGGGGCCTTTTGACGTGCATGCGCCGGCCACGATGGGCTATCAGATTCCGTTTACGCCGCAGCAGATGTACCGCACCGGCATTAAGCTGGTGACGCAGTGGACGCAGAGTCATTATCAGAAAGCGTTCCATGACTTAAGCGCAGCCGGGAAAGATGCGGTGCTGACCAAAATGAACAAAAACGACGGTATCGACTTCGCCGCCCTCGGTGAGCCGAACCTGAAAGCCTCGCAGTTCTTCAGCCAGCTGCTTTCCGATACCAAACACGGTTACCTCGCCGATCCGATGTACGGCGGCAACAAAGGCATGAAAGCCTGGATCGCCATCGGCTTCCCGGGGGCACGTGCCAGCTTCACCGAATGGGTGACGCAGCATAACGTGCCGTATCCGCTTGGCCCGGTCAGCCTGGCAGGCGCGCGCGCCTGACCTCCGTATTTGGTAGATGAGACAAAAAAACATGGCACAGATTACAAAGAAAGAAGTCGATGTCGTCGTATGCGGCCTTGGCTGGGCTGGCTCGCTGATGAGTATCGAGCTGGCGCTGGCCGGGCTGGACGTACGCGCCTTAGAGCGCGGCGGCGAGCGCGATTACCCGGATTTTGCCTATCCGAAACCGGCAGATGAATACGCCTATAACGTGCGCAATAAAGTGTTTGCCACGCCGAAAGAAGTGGCGGTGACCGTGCGTTACAACATGGACCAGACGGCGCTGCCCACCCGTAAATGGGGCGCGTTTGCGCCGGGCACCGGCGTGGGTGGCGCCGGTATGCACTGGACGGCGGTACTGATTCGTCCGACGCCAACCGACATCAAGCTGAAAACCTATGTCGATCAGGCCTACAAGCCGGGCATTTTGCAGGACGACATGCGCGTGATGGATTTCCCGTTCACCTGGGAAGAGATTGAGCCGTATTACTATAAGTTTGAACTGATCTGCGGCCAGTCCGGTAACACCGGTAACCTGCGCGGACAGATCCTCGAAGGCGGCGATCCGTTTGAAGGCCCGCGCTCAGAGCCCTATCCGCTGCCGGCGCTGGAAGATACGCTGAATAACGTGATGTTTAAGGACGCGGCGAAAAAGCTGGGCTACCATCCGTTCCCGAACCCGTCAGCCTGTGTCTCCCGCGCGTGGAAAAACCTGTACGGCAACCAGATTGCCCCCTGCAACTACTGTGGCTACTGCTCTAAATATCCCTGCCTGAACTACTCGAAAGCCTCCCCGCAGACGGCGGTAATGGATGCCCTGAAGCGCATGCCGAACTTCTCTTATGAAGTGCACGCCGAAGTGGTAAAAGTGGTGCTGCATGAGGATGGCAAAACGGCCAAAGGGGTGATCTACTTCGACGCAGACGGCAATGAAGTGTTCCAGCCGGCGAAGATTGTGGTGCTCTCCAGCTTCCAGCTGTACAACGTGCGCCTGATGCTGCTTTCCGGTATCGGCAAGCCTTATAACCCGATTACCGAAGAGGGTGTGGTAGGACGTAACTATGCGTTCCTCTCCAACGGCGGCGCGACGCTGTTCTTCAAAGACAAAAACTTCAACTCGTATGCCACCGCGGGCGCGACCGGGCAGATGTTTAACGACATTTCGCCGGGCAACTTTGACGGTCCGGGGCTGGGCTTCCTCGGCGGCGCGAAGATCCACAGCTCGCAGGCTACCGGCACCCCGATCGCCGCGTCGCTGCCGAAAGGCACGCCTTCCTGGGGCATGGGCTACAAAGAGGGGCTGGAGCAGTGGTACAACCATTCGATGAAGATCAGTATCACCACCACCTGCCAGTCGTATCGCGATATCTATCTGGATCTGGATCCGCACTACACTGACCATCGCGGTCTGCCGCTGCTGCGTATGACCTTTAACTGGAAAGAGAATGAGCTGCGCCTGCAGCAGCACCTGAAGGGCATTGTGGGGGATATCGCCAAAGAGCTGAACCCGGACAGCATGAGCATGAGCTTCCTGCCGATGGGGGCCGACTTCGACCTGACCAAATATGTCTCCACGCACAACGTCGGCGGCGCGGTGATGGGCGACAACCCGAAAACGTCAGCGCTGAACAAATACCTGCAAAGCTGGGACGTGCACAACGTGTTTGTACCGGGCGGTAACGCCTTCCCGCAGAACTTCCAGGCAAACCCGACCGATACCATCGGCGCGATTACCCTGATGGCGGCACAGGCGATCAAAGAGCAGTATCTGAAGAACCCCGGCCCACTGGTACAGGCATAACCCCATGAAAATAAAATCATTGTTCATCGCGCACGCGCTACTGCTGGGTGCGCTTGCCGGTTCAGCGCAGGCGGCAGATGACGCCGCGCTGATCAAACAGGGCGAGTATCTGTCGCGCCTCGGTGACTGCATGGCATGCCATACGGTCCCCGGGAAAGCCGATTACGCCGGCGGTCTGGCGATTGAGTCCAGCCTTGGCACCATTTACTCCACCAATATCACGCCGGACAAACAGCACGGCATTGGCAACTACAGCGAGCAGCAGTTCTCCGATGCGGTGCGCAAAGGCGTGCGCGCGGACGGCTCGCGCCTGTACCCGGCGATGCCATACCCGGATTACGCCAAAACCAGCGATGCCGATATGCACGCGCTGTACCTTTACTTTATGAAAGGCGTGCAGCCGGTCAGCGAGCCGTCAGCGGAGACAAAGCTAAGCTTCCCGTTCAGCCAGCGCTGGGGAATGCGCTTCTGGAACTGGGCCTTTACGTCTGACAAGCCGTTCCAGCCGATTGGCGGGGCTTCGGCAGAGGTCAATCGCGGTGCTTACATCGTAGAGAGTCTGGGCCACTGCGGCAGCTGTCATACGCCGCGCGGACTGGGCATGAACGAGAAGGCGCTGGACAGCCGCGACGATCAATTCCTGGCGGGTGGCAGCCTGAACCAGTGGGAGGTGCCGTCGCTGCGCGGGCTGCCGCGCTGGAGCGAGCAGGAGATCGTGGATTACCTGCAAACCGGGCGTAACGATAAAGCCGCGGTAGGCGGTGAGATGACCTCAGTGGTCGAGCACTCCAGCTCGCACATGACCGATGCCGATCTGCAGGCCATTGCTGCCTACCTGAAGTTCCTCGGTGGCAATCCGCCGCTGCAGGCCTACGACGTGCAGGCGCAGCAGAAGACCGCCGCGAAGCTGACGGCGGCGAAGAACCTGACAGAAGGCGAGCGGCTGTATCTGGATAACTGCGGTGCCTGCCACTTTGTTAGCGGCAAAGGCGCACCGGGCGTCTTTCCGGCGCTGGATCAGGCCACGCTGGTAAACGCCAGCGATCCGAGCGGTTTGATCCACACCATTCTTGCCGGCGCGCAGCAGCCTTCCACGGCAAAAGCGCCTTCCATGCTGGCGATGCCGCCGTTTGCGCAGCGTCTGAGTGATGAAGAGGTAGCGCAGTTGGCGACCTTTATTCGCCAGGGCTGGAGCAACCAGGCGACGGCCGTCACGCCGGACGAGGTGGCTAAGGTACGTAAAAAGCTGCACTAAACACAGGCTGGGTTAAGGCGCGCGTTGCCGGCTTTGCGCGGGCAACGCGCGGGATAGCGCACTACCGCTGTGTGGTGCGCTGCCCTGACTCAGTGGAAGGTATGCACCACTTCCAGCACGCCGTTAATCACAAACTGCACGCCCATGCACACCAGCAGAAACCCCATCAGGCGGGAAATCGCCTCGATGCCGCCTTTGCCCACCAGCTTCATGATGGCACCGGAGCTGCGCAGGGAGATCCACAAAATCACCGCCACCACCAGGAACGTCAGCACCGGCGCTACCGTTACCACCCACGCCGGAAAATCGACGCCGGCTTTAACCGTTGAGGCGGAACTGATGATCATCGCAATGGTGCCCGGCCCGGCGGTGCTGGGCATCGCCAGCGGCACAAAGGCGATGTTGACTGTCTCCTGCGGGTCGTCGTTCGCGTCCAGTTCATCCTGCTTGTGGCGCGCTTCCACCGAATGGCCCACCGGTTTCGCCGGAAACAGCATGCGAAAGCCGATAAACGCCACAATCAGCCCGCCCGCCATGCGCAGGCCGGGAATCGAGATACCAAAGGTGTGCAGCACCGCGTTACCGGCGTACCACGCCACCATCATAATCAGGAAAACGTAGAGCGAGGCCTGAAACGCCTGGCGGTTACGTTCCGCAAAATTCATGTCGCCCGCCAGACCGAGAAACAGCGCCACGGTCGTCAGCGGGTTCGCCAGCGGCAGGATCACCACCAGTCCCAGCCCGACAGCTTTTATCAGTTCCAGCATTATCACATCTCTCTGACAAAGGGCCCGCTGCGCACCGCTCTGCGGCCGGGCGCAGCGGTTTCACCGATCAATGTTTAGGGGTTTCCAGCGCTTCCAGCATCTCCGGGAAGAAGTCTTCCAGCAGTTCCGGGGTCATCAGTTCGGGGTAATTGATTAAGTGCTCGCGGATACGCTCATTGACGTCCGGCAGCAGCCGCCCGGCCGCCTCGCTGGCGGTGATTTTCTTCTGCTTCATCATGCGCAGCACGTTATCCGGCAGGCCGTCTTCATCTTCCACTTCGTCCACGCCTTCCAGATCGTCCAGCTCGTCCAGCAGCTCCATCAGCGCTTCGATTTGCGGCGTGCGCGACTGGTACTCCGGCGGACGCTCGCTTTCCAGATAGCGCAGCAGGGCGCGTACCGGGGAACCATCCGGCGTGGCGGGCGGCTCGCTGGCGAACCAGCTCAGCAGATCGTGCTGGCTCACCTGATGAACGTGATAGCCGTTGTCGACCAGCTCATCGGCAAGAATATCGGCGGTGTCGTGCTCAATCAGGCAGATGTGGGTGCGATTAGGGGGGAACTGCTCCAGCCACTGATAAATCTCTTCGATTACGCTGTCGGCGTAATCAAAGGTCTGGCTGAGAGAGCTGTCATCCGGCTGGTGTACGCTGATGCGAATCAGGTCGGGATCGAAGTAAATCGCAATGTTGATGCCTTTCATGCGCGCTGTCCTGTAAGGGGGCAAAATCTCACTATAGCGTCAGGCAGCAAAGATGAACATGGTGCCGCCAGCAGCTTGCGCTACCGGCGGTAAAAATTAACGTAAATCAGCACGATCCAGCCCATAGGCGCTGTCCAGCGAGCCCGGCGTGACTTTGGTCGCTACCATCAGGCGGTTCCAGGCGTTGATAGTGGCAAGGCTGAACATCAGCTCTGCTATCTCTGTCTCAGAGAAGTGCGCCTGTAGCTCACTGTACAGCGCATCGCTAACGCCGTGCGCGTCGGGGCGGGTAAGGGCTTCCGTCAGCGCCAGCGCCGCTTTTTCCCTGGCGCTGAACAGCGGTGATTCACGCCAGATCGCCACATGATGCAGGCGCAGTTCGCGCTCACCGTGCAGCTTCGCCTCTTTGACATGCATATCAAGGCAGAAAGCGCAGTGGTTAAGCTGGGAGGCGCGCACATCGGTCAGGTACTTTAGCTGCTTATCCAGCGAGGCGTTGCTCAGCGCCAGCGAGAGTGCGCTCAGGTTTTTTGCCATCGCTGGCAGGCTGGTAAAAAGATTCACGCGTGATGACATGAGGGTGTTCTCCTGTTGAGTAAACGGGCGCCGGGACAGACCTGCGCAGCGCGGACAAAGGGCGATTGCCGCAGGCCGCACGCGTCGGGAAAAAAGCATCGTGCTCTCCGGGTTGCGCATTGTGTGGCTGATGCGTGCATCTTAAACTGCGATGTCTGAGCGAAAAGGGTCAAAACCGCTCAAAACAGGCAGGACAAGATGCCGTCGGCACGATGGGTTGAGGAGAACCGCGTGGGATACAAAGCGATTTACCAGCACTTTCGCCAGCAGATTCTGGCCGGACACCTGAAGCCGGGCGATCGCGTGCCGTCAATCCGCGTGCTGGCGGGCGAGCTGCAGGTGGCACGGAAAACGGTTGAGGCCGCCTATGAGATCCTCAGCGGCGAAGGCTATTTTGTCAGTCAGGGCGCGAAAGGCACGCGCGTGAATCCGCAGCTGAAACTGGCCGCGCCTGCCACCGCGCCGGACGCCCCGCCGGCGGCGGCGGCGCATCTGCCGGTGATTGAAAATCACGGTGAACTGCGGCTCGGCATTCCGGCGCTGGATGCGTTTCCGCTAAAAAAATGGCTGCTGATCTCCGGCAAAGTGGCGCGCAGTCTGCGGCCGGAAGAGATGATCACGCCGCCGGTAATGGGGTATCAGCCGCTGCGCAGCGCGATTGCCAGCTATCTCAACATCTCGCGTGGCCTGCAGTGCCAGCCTGAGCAGGTGTTTATCACCAGCGGCTATCGCGCCAACCTGCGGCTGATTCTGGCGGTACTGGCGCAGCCGCATGACAAGGTGCTGTTTGAAGACCCCGGCTATTTCTTTGGTCAGCAGCTGCTGAAACGCATCACGCCGCATCTGCACTTTGTGCCGGTGGATCAGCAGGGCGTGGATGTGGATTACCTGCAGCGCTATCACGCCGATGCGCGCTTTGCCGTGGTGACGCCCACGCATCAGAGCCCGCTGGCGGTCACGCTCTCGCTGCCGCGCAAGCATCAGCTGCTGGCGTGGGCGCAGCAGCAGCACAGTTGGATCATTGAGGATGATTACGACGGCGAGTTTCACTACACGCGTAAGGTGATTCCGGCGCTGAAAAGCCTGGATACGCACGACCGGGTGATCTACACCGGAACCTTCAGTAAAACGGTGATGCCTGCGCTGCGTATTGGTTATCTGATGATGCCGCAGGCCACCATAGCGCGCTTTCGCGAGCTGGGCGAAATGCTGGAAACCGGCCTGCCGCTGCTGCCGCAGAAAATCCTGGCGCAGTTTCTCAGCGAAGGGCATTTTTACCGCCACATCAAAAAGATGCGTATTCTCTATCAGCAGCGGCGCAGCATGATGCTGCAGGCGCTGGAGCACTGTTTTCCCGGTCTGTTTCAGGTGGAGCGGGCCGACGGCGGCATGCACATCGTGGCGTTTTTGCGGCGCGGCACCGCCGATCACGCCATCGCCAGCCTGTGGGCGCAGCATGCGCTGTTTGTCCGGCCGCTGTCGGCCTGGTATGTACAGACGCAGAAGCGCTACGGGCTGGTGATTGGCTACACCAATATCCAGTCGTTTGAACAGGCGAGGGCGCTGCTGGCGCGTGTGGCAGATGCGACGTGGGCGTTGCTGGCGGTATAGCGGCAAGGTGACGAGAGGAGAGGGCGCGGGGGACAGCCCGCGCCGGCTGGCATAAGGTGAATCTGCGGCGATTCAGTCGGCAGGAAGGCGGCCCCTGAACCCGCGCGAATGAATCACATGCCGATGTATTTTTTGCCCTGCTTCAGCACGACATCGCAGGCTTTGGTTTTCAGCTTCTCACCCATCGGCGAGTTGCTCAGGCTTTGCAGATTGAGCTGCTGACCGTTGCCGGTGTTCAGCAGGCCGGCCAGCCCCTGCTGGTAATCGGTTTTCTGCTCCTGCGCGGTGGTGCTGTTCAGGCCGAGCTTGTTCAGCACCTGCTCCTTCACCGACTTCACGTTGTTATCCACCACGTTATGCTGCACGCAGTACTGCATCACGCCAGCGGCGTTGGTCATGCTGTTGGCGCTGACCGCTTTATTGCCGCCGTTCAGCAGGCCGGTGAGCGTAGAGAGCGACAGTCCGCCGTTTTGCGCGCTGCTGGTGGCGGTGCCGCTGCTGCTGTTCTGCTGCGACAGCTGTGAGGCGGCGCTGCTCAGCTGATCCTGCCAGCTGGCCGCCGATGCGCTGCCCGCCATCAGGGCCGCCGCGATGCCCCATCCCCACATCATGCGTTGTGTTGCCTGTTTCATTTCAACCTCGTTGTGCTTATTGGTCTGACTGCGTCAGGTGAGGGTAAGAGGGATTTGGCTTAAGAAAGTTCCGGAGAAAGAGCGCATTAAGGGGAGTTTGAGAGTGTTCTGGTCAGCGGTGGCGCGGGATAAACCGCGACGCTGCTTTTTTCAACGCTTAGCGCACATCGCCGTCGATTCCGGTTGCGCGGCTTGCCCGTCACGGTATAATCGCCAGCGTTTTCCGCATCCTCTTCAGTGCCGAAGTGGCGAAATCGGTAGACGCAGTTGATTCAAAATCAACCGTAGAAATACGTGCCGGTTCGAGTCCGGCCTTCGGCACCAAGACTCATCTAATTAGTTGTTTCTAAGTAACTTTCTCTATGTTTTCGCTTGTAATTGCGTAGCCCTACTACAAAAGGCTATACGAGGCGATGTCTCAGCGATATAAACTCTATCGTCGAACCAGTGGCATTTATGTTGTCCGCATCAGCGTTCCCCAACGTTTTCGTCGATACGCAGGACAGTGTGAGATTCCCACTTCAACAGGCACTCATGACCTTTATGAAGCAAAGCAGAAGTCCGCGCTCCTGTTGACGGTCTGGTATCAGACCTTACAAGCGTATGAACAATTGAATTATCGAGCTTTAAGTGACTGCGCCCCACTGCCTGATGGTGAGGGTATGATCTCGCTTTCTAACTTTGCTCAGTCAATCGAGTTGCCTGTATCGCAATTGATTCGAGAGGTGATTAATCGTAACCTCCCGGTATTCTGGCTGCTGTGTGAATAAGCAGTATGTTTAGACGATTGACCATCCCCAATTGAATATTCTTCTTATTTCTAAAAGGGCGAAAAACATCGAAATACAGGTGCGTTACGGTGGCGTTTTACCTTAGCCATGGAGCAGCGTGTTGCAAAAGATCATGAGATATCGTAATGCCTTGTAACCTCGTTGATTTGTCCCAACTACTGATGATCTTGCTCTGATACGCGATAACGTGGTCTCGATGAGTTTTCGTTATAAACAGTATCGACCATCCCCTCGTTCATCAAGTTGGTTACTATGTTCGCAACATTGCTAAACCCGGGAAGACCCCATATAGCAAGGGTGCGATCTAGCCTCATCCAGGTTCAGTAGATGTCTTTTTCTGCCCTGACTTTCAAGACATTGAGTTCTGTAGTGGTTAATGAGTATATCTCCGTTATCATGATGAATTAGGTCAAGCGAGTATGGCGTTTTCCCAACTGGCTTTAAGGCGTAATACCTCACTTAGTAATTCATCCTCGTTTAAATCATCTTCGTCGATTAACTCAGGATCTGAACAGTAAGAATCGACTAATGAGAAAACTGAGTCAAAAAACCTCTGGGTGGCTATATCGGCTTTTTTTATATCAGTTGAATCCCTGTAAGTTCGCCATGCGGCGGAGTATTCTTGTTCAAAATCCGGTGCAGCAATGTTACCGCACGTAAATGCGTCAATAAGATCCAAAATCGCCGATTCATTTTGATTAAAAGACATTGCCATTACCTATTAGGTCGGATGATTGAGTATCTGACAGCTTCCATCCGGAAATGAAGTTGCCATCAGTTTTTGTCATAACATTTAGTTTGGTTTCTGGATTGTAGTAGTGATATGACCTGCCCCCAGGATTAGATACAACCTTCAGTTAGTAATGTCGGTTGGTTTTTCTTCATATTTCCCGTCTCGCCAGCCTGCTGCAAATTCAGCTGGCGTCTGGTAATCCAGAGATGAATGTGGTCGACACTCGTTATAATCCTGCCGCCAGTCATTAATGATTTCCCGGGCATGAAGAATATCGCTGAACCAGTGTTCATTCAGACATTCATCCCGGAAGCGGCCATTGAAGCTCTCAATAAATCCGTTCTGCGTTGGCTTGCCTGGCTGGATTAAGCGCAACTCAACACCATGTTCAAAGGCCCATTGATCCAGCGCACGGCAGGTAAACTCCGGACCCTGATCAGTTCTTATCGTTGCAGGATAGCCACGAAACAGCGCAATGCTGTCCAGAATGCGTGTCACCTGAACGCCTGTAATCCCGAATGCCGTGGTGATCGTCAGACACTCCTTCGTGAAATCATCCACGCAGGTCAGACACTTAACCCGGCGGCCGCTGGCAAGAGCATCCATGACAAAATCCATTGACCATGTCAGGTTCGGCGCATCCGGACGAAGAAGCGGAAGCCGCTCAGTCGCCAGCCCCTTGCGGCGTCGCCTGCGCTTTACACCCAGGCCGTTGAGATGATAGATGCGGTATACCCGCTTGTGGTTGACGTGAAGGCCTTCCCGGCGCAGTAACTGCCAGATGCGCCGGTAGCCAAAGCGGCGGCGTTCAAGTGCCAGCTCTGTAATGCGTAGGGACAGCAACGCGTCAGCAGCCGGACGCTGAGCCGAATAACGGCAGGTCGACAGGGGCAAGCCTGCCAGCCTGCAGGCACGACGTTGCGACAGACCTGCGGCCTCACACATGACTTCCACGGCTTCCCGCTTCTGGTCTGTCGTCAGAACTTTCGGCCCAGAGCCACCTGAAGCGCCTCCTTATCCAGCATGGCTTCAGCGAGCAGCTTCTTGAGGCGGGCATTCTCCTCTTCAAGCGACTTGAGCCGCTTCACTTCGGGGACTTCCATGCCGCCAAACTTCTTGCGCCAGGTGTAGAAGGTGGCGTCTGAAATAGCATGCTTGCGGCAGAGTTCCCGGGCCGAAACCCCGGCTTCTGCCTCGCGGAGAATACTGATGATCTGTTCGTCGGAAAATCGCTTCTTCATGGGGACGTCCTCATGTGACTTATGAAGACATTACTAACATCACGGTGTATTAATCAACGGGGAGCAGGTCATATGATGTCAGGTCACCGGGACAAGGCTGGTTTTCCCTCCTGTATTATGCTGGGTAACTTAGATTTATCGCTGATACAAACAAATTATTGCGATTACGCTCTCATCATGCACAATGTTTAACCCTGATTAAAATTTATATCAAACAAGCTAATAATCTCTTAAATCACGGGATGGAGAATGGACAGTAATACTCAGGGATTCACTGCATACTGGCGTAACACTTTGGCTGATGCCGAGTCTGGAAAAGGTGCATTTGAGCGTAAAGATGAAGACTCATTCACAAAATGGCGGGGCGTTAAGTCCGGAAGACTGGACGAGACGACTGTCAAATCCCTCTTTGAAAATGAAGGAGAAAAAGTTAAGACAATTGAGGTGCTATTAAGACCTCAGGTATGGATTCGTCAATTCAAGCATGGCAAAGAGCGAACCGCTGGGGCTCCAGGTATTATTACCCCGCTGGTTACTGCTGCTTTATTGAATCGTGAAGGTTTTTTGTTCCCCTCTGCACCTGCTACCATTCCTCGTGATTTACTTGAACCACTTCCCAAAGGAAGCTTTGCAATTGGTGAAATGGCCAAATATGACAAATATAAAACTGTAAACAATTCAATCAGTTTTAGCCCGGAAGATGAGAATGAACACATCCAGGAAACAGAAGAGCAACGGGCGGAACGACATGCACATTATCAGCAGTTATGGCATACATATCTTAAAGATACTGACGAACTTTTAAGATACGTCGCTGGCCAATGGCTTGTATCACCTGATCAATATGAATCAGCCGAATATGGCTACATCGTAAAAGCTAACCAGCCCGGTGGGGCCAGTATCCACATTTTGCCTATGTACGATCATTTACTCTCGTGCAAAAAAGAGGTCCCGTTACTAAGGCGTTTTGCCTCAAAAGAAAAAGTGCCTGTTGAGTCACTGCTGACCAGTAACGCCATGTTCAGTGAGCGTCTGGGACATTCCGGAGATAAGTTCCCGCTGGCTTTAGCGCAGCGCGACGCACTGAGCCATTATCTTACTCAACAGCCGGGTGATATTCTTGCAGTGAATGGTCCGCCGGGAACAGGGAAAACCACCCTAGTGCTTTCTATTATTGCGACTGAGTGGGCGAGAGCAGCTTTAAAGAAAACCGAGCCACCGGTTGTGATTGCAACATCCACTAACAATCAGGCAGTAACTAACATTATCGAAGCCTTCGGCAAAGATTTTTCCGCTGGCACCGGGCCTATGGCCGGGCGTTGGCTACCTGAGGTGAAAAGCTTTGGCGCTTACTTTCCATCTTCAGGTCGAAAGGCTGAGGCGGCAAAAAAATATCAGACAGAAGATTTTTTTAACCGTGTTGAATCCCTTGAATATGTTGAAGATGCCCGGTACTTCTTCCTTGAAAAAGCAAGGGCAGCTTTTCCGAATGAGGAATGTGATTCACCTGAACAGGTTGCGGAGCTCCTGCATCAGCGTTTGGTTGAACTCTCTGCAGAGCTTGAGCAAATTGAGCCTGCGTGGGATGACCTGAACGCAATCCGCCAGAAGCGACATGCCATCAGTGACGATCTCGAACAGTATATTCAGGATAAGAGAACGTCATTGCTCAATAGCACAAATGAAATCTCGCTATTAACGCAGGGCAAAAAACAGTGGGAACAATATCGAGCCGGTGAGTCGATACTGTTCGCTCTTTTCTCCTGGCTTCCCGCCGTTCGTACTAAGCGTCACTATCAAATGAAGCTGTTTTTGGAGGCTACGTTTGGCGAAAGAATGACAGCATTCAAGGGATCTCAGCCTGATGGAATTGATGCCTTTATCGATGGATTGATTGAACAAGCTCATAAAGAGCAGGCCGGCTATCAACAGCAAATTGATCTTGCTGAGGACATTTCCCGACGTGAAAGCGAAGCAGCTAAACGCTGGCATGATATTACTTATTCACTGAAAAATCCGGGCGAAACAGAGTTGAGTCTGCACGAAGCCGATGAACTTGCCGATACACAGCTCCGTTTCCCAATGTTTTTGCTGGCGACGCATTATTGGGAAGGTCGGTGGCTGATGGATATGGCTGCCATAGATAATATTCAAAAAGAAAAAGGTCGTACTGGTGCGAAAAGTACAAAGGCCCGCTGGCAGCGTAGAATGAAGCTAACCCCCTGTGTAGTCATGACGTGCTTCATGTTTCCTTACCATATGAAAACCAGCGAGTTTGTCGGCGGCAATAAGAAATTCGACGATAACTATTTATATAACTTTGCCGATTTACTCATTGTAGACGAAGCGGGGCAGGTGCTACCTGAGGTTGCCGCAGCCTCCTTCGCGCTGGCGAAGAAAGCCCTGGTGATTGGTGACACAGAGCAGATTGCGCCTATCTGGAATAGCTTGCCCGGTATTGATATCGGCAACATGGTTGAGGAGAACATCCTTCCTGTTGGTACTCAAGAAGAACTTACCGAATCTTATGCCCTGGTGTGTGACTCAGGAAAGAGTGCTGCATCTGGCAGTGTCATGAAGGTTGCTCAGTTTAATTCGCGCTATCAATATGATCCGGACTTTGCGAGAGGAATGTATCTGTATGAACACCGTCGTTGCTTCGATAACATCATTGGCTACTGTAACACCCTCTGCTATCACGGTAAGTTGCAGCCCAAACGAGGCGAAGAAAAAGAGACAATATTTCCTGCAATGGGATATTTGCATATTGATGGTAAAGGTGTGCAGGGCAATGGAGGAAGCCGTTATAACGCCTTTGAAGCTGAGACGATAGTTGCGTGGCTTGCGGCGCATAAAGAGGAAATCGAGCGTCATTATGGTGAACCTCTACATAAAGTAGTGGGGGTTGTTACCCCATTTTCGGCACAAGTCAGTACGATTAAATCGTCATTACGTAAGCTGGATTTTAATTGTAGTGGCGATGAAAATTCGCTGACAGTCGGTACTGTCCATTCATTGCAGGGGGCGGAAAGGGCGATTGTGCTTTTCTCTCCGGTTTATTCGAAGCATGAAGATGGCGGGTTTATCGACAGCGACAGCAGCATGCTGAACGTTGCCGTCTCGCGTGCTAAAGATAGTTTCCTGGTCTTTGGCGATATGGATCTGTTTGAAATCCAGCCTGGCTCTTCGCCGCGAGGATTACTCGCAAAATACCTCTTTGCGTCTGCCAGAAATGCCCTGCAATTTGAATACAAAGAGCGCCCTGATCTTCATACAGGACAAACCCTGGTCTCTACTTTACATGGCGTTGAGCAGCATGATGCGTTTCTAAATCAGACTTTTGAAGCTATCGGTAAGAGTATTACTATTGTTTCACCTTGGTTGACCTGGCACAAGCTGGAGCAAACCGGTTTTCTGATTTCAATGATGCAGGCTCGCGCTCGTGGCATCGATATCACCGTGGTAACGGATAAAAGTTTCAATACTGAAGATGCCGATTATGAGAAGCATAAAGAAAAACAGCAGCGCCTTAATGTTGCAGTAAATAAACTTAATGATATAGGCATCGTGACGAAGCTGGTCAATCGTGTTCACAGTAAAATTGTGATTGGTGATGAAGATCTATTATGTATCGGATCGTTCAACTGGTTTAGTGCTACACGGCATGAAAAATTTCAACGTTACGATACGTCAATGGTATATCGTGGTGGAAGCTTAAAGAATGAAATTAAAACGATATATTCCAGTCTGGAACAGCGTCAGCTGTAATTGCGTCATAATATTTTTCTGATAGGGTTTTGCAAACATTACCTGGCATCATCGGCATAGTGATGCTGCCAGGTAATTATTCAAAGCATTATTTATTGTAGATACATAAATATCCGATACTCCAATAAAGTTGGCCCCCACACCCACACCCACACCCACACCCACACCCACACCCACACCCAGACCCACACCTTCTCCCGGCACCGCCCTGCGCAAAAAATTCACTTCTCCCGCGCCGTAAAAATCATCACACTAGCTGCCTTAACCATTATGGAGAGATGGCATGAAAACCCGATTGCTGCTGGCGCTGTCGCTGTTCGCCAGCCTGAGTGCGCCGCTGCTGGCCGATGATGGCGTCTCCTTTAGCCACAAAGACTGGGAGCTGGCGTGTGATAACACCCGCACCTGCCGCGCCGCGGGCTACAGTGCGGAAGAGGGCGCAGGCGGTTCCGTCCTGCTGACGCGCGCCGGCGGGCCGGATGCGCCAACGCACGGGCGCGTGGTGCTGGCGGATACCGGCGATGATGACTCAAAGCAGGTCGATACTTTGTCGCTGTGGATCGATGATCGGGCGCTGGGGGAAGCGACCAAAGCAGAAAACGATGAATGGACGCTGACTGATGCGCAAACACAGGCGCTGATCGCCGCGATCAAAGCCAGCGGCAAAGTAGAGTTTCGCGGCGGTGAAGAGCCGTTCGAGCTCTCCGGCAACGGGGCGTTTGCCGTGCTGCTGAAAATGGACGAGGCGCAGGGGCGGATCGGTACGCCGGGCGCACTGCTGCGCAAAGGTGATAAGCCGGAAAGCAGCGTTCCGCCCGCCGTCGCGCTGCCGGTGATCCAGCGGGTGAAAGTGGCGAAAGCCGCGCCGCGTCCGCTGACGGCAGATGAGCTGGCAAGCGTGAAACCGAAGCTTGTCGCCTCTCTCACCGATGATGACAGCTGCGATAATCTGGCACCAGGAGATGACCAGCCGGAAGAGGGCGCGGAACCGCCGACGCTGACGCCGGTTGACGATCACCACGTGCTGATCGCCGCCCTCTGCTGGCGCGGTGCCTATAACGAAGGGTACGGTTTCTGGCTGATGGATCGTGCGCTGCAGGGCCAGCCGGAGCTGATCACGGATTCCGGTTCTGATTACAGCGAAGGTGAGATTACCGAAGCGCAGAAAGGGCGCGGCATCGGTGACTGCTGGAGCACGGCGGCCTGGGTGTGGGATGGCAAAACCTTTGTGCAGAGCAGCGATGCCACCACCGGCATGTGCCGCGCCATCCGTGCCGGCGGTGCCTGGCAGTTACCCACCTGGGTAACGGAGGTAAAAGCGGCACCGTAATCCGGCACCGCCGTTCACGACGCTGTCGCGCGTCAGCGTCTGCCGCCGCGCGCGACAGCAGTCATTGCGCCGCAGCATAAAGCGGCGCGTTTACTTACCGCAGCACTGTTTGTATTTTTTCCCGCTGCCGCACGGGCAGGGATCGTTACGACCGGTTTTTTCGCCAGCGAAGTAGGGCAGCTGCGGCTCGGGATCGGGCTGCGCCATGCGCTGCTCCTGCCAGTACTCATGCAGCGCCAGCGCCGCCGGACGAATCGCGTCAATGCTGGCCTCATACGCTTCCGGGGTAAAGGCTTCACGTTCGGCCAGATGCGCTTCGCTGCCGTGCAGGGCAATGGCCTGTAAGGCGGGCTGCAGCGTCTCCGGCAGTAGCGCCCAGTCGGCGTCCAGCGCCATGCCGCGCATATAGCCATAGCACCAGTCTTCCACCACGGTAAATTCCTGTCCTTCCATCTCCTGCATGCCAAACAGCGGTTCGAACTGATCCGGATACTCCGCCAGCCGCTCGGCAATGTCATTGAAGTGCTGGAAGGTCAGCGCCATAAAGCGATCCCTTTCACGCGGGTTTGCCCATTGCGGAATCTGTTTCTGTCCGCCCCACAGCGCCACCAGCCACTCGCTCGGCTCAATATCGTTCGGGCCGGAGAGCAGCGCGGTCAGCATGCCATCCAGTTCAGAGGTGTCCACCACTGACTGTTCATTGCCGTATTTTTCCAGCATATCTTCCAGCCAGTTCAGCTCTTTTTCGGTTAACGGACCCTGATTCATCCGGCATTCTCCTGCGGTGTGGTGGTGGGCAAAATTAATCGGCGCGATTATAGCGGGAAGCGCGCGGCTTTTCCCCTGATGCGTCACGCCCGCCTGCGCTTTTCACATGCTTATTTGCAATTTTAGCGGGTGGAAAAAGCCCGGCCTGAGGTATGCTGTGGAACGAAAATTGACGCGCAAAGCGCGGCGCGGGAACCTTCTGCGTGCCGGGCTTGTCAGTAAAGTGGACAATAAATAATTAACCAGAGTGGAAATCACCCATGCGCAGGACACACGTCACCCTTCTTTCCGCAGGCCTTTTTCTGGGCGCTTTAAGCCTGACGCCAGCAGCCCTGGCTGAAGGCGAGCAAACGGATAACGTTCCACCGCCACCGCAGGTTGAGCAGAGCGCGCCGGCGGCACCCGCCCAGGATCCCGCTGCCGGAACCCCGGCCAACAACGAGCCAGCCGAGTCCAGTGGCGACGTCGCGCCGATCCGACCTTCACAGAATGGCGCCGGCCAGCCTTCATCTGCCGCGAATAACTACGATCTGCCAGTGATCATCATCGACTACAAAGAGTACAAAGTGGGCGATGTGGTGCCGGACGAGTACCGCAAAAAGCAGTACACCATCGTCGAATGGCAGGCGCGTCATCTGCCTGCGCCGCAGGAAGGCACGCACTGGGCTTACATTAACGCCAACTACATCCTCATCACCGACGACAGCGGCAAGATCGTGATGGGTAAATCCGGCGATATCTTCTTTAAAGGTTAAGCGGATGCACGGCGGACGCCCTGTCCGCCGGCACCGGCCGGAGAGGGGCTCTTCCTCTCCGTGCTAAAACCGGCACCGCGCGCTGCGGCGTCGCTTCACTACCTTCCCGTCTTTTTCTCTCGCAAAGGCTTTTCTGCCGGCAGGTGCTTTTGCACCGGCCGCTCTCGTGGCACGCTGTCTGGCACGATCCCTCACAAAAGGAGTGCCCTGTGTCACAGCCAACCAACCTCTATGGACAGCCACTGGGTGCGGCACTGCCTGACTGGCAACCCCGCCCGCAACCGCAGGCGGTCGTTCTCAGCGGTCAGTATTGCCGTCTTGAACCGCTGGATGCGGCGCGTCACGGCCGCGAGCTGTTTGCCGCCTACGCCAGCGCCCCCGACGATCGCGACTGGACGTGGCTGCCGGTCACGCGCTTCTGCCACGAAGCGGACTATCTGGCCTTCGCCCGTGACTGCCAGCACAACCCGGCGTATCTGCACTTCGCGGTGATAGACCTGCAGACCGGGCGGGCCGTGGGCACGCTGGCGCTGATGCGCATTGAGCCGCAGCATGGCGTGATGGAAGTGGGGTTTGTGATATTTTCGCCGCAGCTGAAGCAAACGCGCATGGCAACCGAAGCGCACTATCTGCTGATGCGTTACGCCTTTGACACGCTTGGCTATCGCCGCTACGAGTGGAAGTGCGACAGCTGCAATCAGCCGTCGCGCCAGGCGGCGCTGCGGCTGGGATTTCAGTATGAGGGCACGTTCCGGCAGGCGCTGGTGTACAAAGGGCGCAGCCGCGATACCTGCTGGTACGCTGTGATCGACAGCGAATGGCCGCAGCTGAAACAGGGCTTTGAGCGCTGGCTGGCGACCGATAACTTTTCTCCTGATGGCACCCAGCGCAGTCGGCTGCAGGCATTGCGCGAGGCCTGAGCAGGCGCCGGGCCTCGTGCCCGGCCTGCCTGCATAGCAATGATTACTGCGCCTGCGGGATGACTTTGATCTCCACCATGCCGATCCCCAGCTTGCGTGGATCCTGGCCAGGGATGTTGCCGACGTTGGTCAGCTGTGGTTCCGGCGGCGTAATGATCAGCTGATGACTGCCGCCCGGGTTGGTGAAGTGCAGCGTGGTCGTCGAGAAATCGTCGCTCAGCTGGAGCAGCTGTTCCTGATCGCCCACCCGGACCGGGATCGGGCGGTGCGCGTTGGCACCAAAGGCGCGCGCGGTAATCACCAGGTCAAAACGGGCGGGCAGCGGGTCGACATACTCAATGTTCACGGCCGGGGCGAGGTTGGCGTTTGACCAGCGTCCCCAGCTTTCCGGCCGCGAAATGCCGCTGAACTGCTTCACGCTCTGCGGCGCGCCGGGCAGCGTCAGCAAAAAGCTGTCGGCACGGTAGCGAATGGCGTTGTCTTCCACCCGCATTTGCTGAGTAGTGAGCGCATAGGTGGCGGCGCTGACCGTCTGCGGCGGGAACTGCGCTTTACCCTGCCACACCGGCTTATCAATGCGCGTCACCTGCGGATGGCCGCCGGTCTGGCCCATCGCCAGGCAAAGATCGGTAGAGAGCGCCAGCTGCGGCTGCCACAGCCGGCCCATTTTGAAGCAGCGATCGACCCAGACAAACTTATCGCTGGCGGCGAAGTCGGCCAGCTGGTAACGCAGCGGGGCGGCATATTCGCCTTCCGGCAGCGGTTCCACCTGCTTATCCCCGATGCGGAACAGAATCGGCAGCTTAAAGGTGGCACCGGAGAAGCTGAAGGTGTTCTTCGGCTGATCGATGGTGAAACTGTCCATTTTGTCCGGGAAGTTCCACAGCTGAATGATGTCGGCTTTCCAGGCGGTGATCTTCTTCGCCATGTCATCAAACTGGCTGGAGAGGGAGGCAGAAGAAAGGCTGCTGCGGCCCAGGCCGAGCGCCTTATCGCCACCCAGCAGGTCCAGCACGGTGGCGCCGTTATCCAGCGTGCTGCGCCGGCCGTCCAGCACCTCCGCCTGCGGCTGATCGCCGCGAATGATCATAAACAGATCGCGTCGCGGCAGTTTAATCAGATACGGGTGCGCGGTGTTGTTCATGGCAAGGTGATCGGAGCTGACCACAATCACGGTATTTTTAAACCATGGCGAGGCCTTAATGCGGGCAATCAGCCGCGCCACGTGCTCCTGCGAGCAGGCCACCGCGCTGAAAGACTGGTTGGGTTTGCCGGCATAGCTGTAGCTTTTGCGCTGGCAGCTGCGCGAGATAAATCCATCCGGATGATGGGTATCCACCGTCAGGGTAAACAGGGCAAAGCGTTTTTGCTGGCGCGACAGCGCTTCGTACTGTTTAAACACCTCGTCCATCACCGTATCGTCGTAATAGCCCCAGTTGTTGCGGTAGGCGGGATCGGCGACGCGGCTTTTCAGCTCCTGCGAACCATACAGGTTTTCCGGGTTAAAGCCGTGCGACAGCAGAAAGGTGTCCTTGCCGGCGAAACGCAGATCGGCCCCCTGAATAAACCAGTTCTCGTAACCGGAGTTTTTCAGGATGTCACCCAGGCAGAGCGTCTGCGGATAGAAACTGGAGAGCGAAGCCGAGGCATTACCATCGAACGGGGCAAACAGCGGAATACCGCACTGCGAAGCCACCATCCCGGCAATGGTGTAATCCGTACCGGGCAGCTGTTCGGTGTTGCTGAAATCCATGCTCTGCGCTTTTTCCTGATTCAGTTCCGGTGCCAGGCCAGGGAACGCCTGCGTATCAAAATAGGTCCGCTCCAGACTTTCCCCGTAGATATACACCAGGTTCAGCTTCGGCTGGGCAATGCGCTTCCCGGGCACTTTGTACCAGCTTTCGAAATCCGAATCCGCCAGCCGCGTATGCGAGGCAAGCAGATCTTTCACCTGGCGAAAAGCCGGGGTGGTTTGCACCGAACCGGCTGCGCAGGCGATGGCCAGCAGGCTCCAGCCCAGGTGATGGGGCCGGCGCCGGCGGCGCAGCAGCCAGGAGAGAAAGCAGAACAGCAGGAACAGCGCGGTGATCAGGCCAATTGCCGGCACCACGTATTTACTGACGCCGGCACCGGTCAGGCTGTTGGTCAGGGTATAGAGCACCGCATCATTGATCCCCTCGCCGGTAAAATAGTTACTGGCGAACAGCGTGGCGTTGAGCACGATAAACAGCGTCAGCAGCAGCAGAATCAGGATGAACCAAAAGGTGTTTCGCCCGGCTTTACATGAATAGACTGCAATTGCAGCCAGAAAGAGCACTAACGACAGCAACTCCAACGGCAGATCCTCACAATAGATGACAACGCGGTCCCTGCGCCAGCGGCCCTCTGCGGGGGTTTTGCGTCAATCTATATTGGCTGTCACAGCGCTGCAACCTATCCCGCCAGATTTGTGCGATGCATTGCGGATCGTCGAAGGGCAGTGCAGGCGGCCTCCAGTCCGGACTGGCAGCAACCCGCAGGAAAGGGCGGAGCCGTTACAGTCTGCCGGTCAGGTATTGCACTTCGCCATCGGCAAAGCTCCAGTCACCTTTGCTGTTGGTAATAAAACTGATCATTAAATCATTGCCGCCTACGCCGCAGTTTTCCTGCAGCTCACGCGCCAGTTCTGCCATAAACAGCGTCTTCTGCGCCTCGCTGCGCGGGCTGGTATAGACCCGGACCATCACCAGCTTATCGCTGCGCTCAAAGCCAAGGCCGGTGTCCTGAAAGACCATCTGATAGCTTTTATTTTCATGAACAATCTGATAACGGTCGCGCGGCGGAACCTTAAACGCCGTTAATACGGCACGATGGGCGGCATCCAGTAAGGTGCGAATCTCTGATTCTGAACGGCCCTGAATTACGTCAAATGTCAGCAGCGGCATAAATTAACCCTCGTTTTTGTACGGATGGAAAGAGTAGGATGAAGCACCATGCTGCCGCTTGCTGCCGGAAAGAAAAAGCGCGCTGAAAAAAATGATTATTTATTATTTTGAACAATCCTGATGAAAGACATAAAAACTGATGCCCTCTGGGTGCATTTGCACTGGCTTACGGTGCTGGCAGAACTGGGCAGTTTCACCCGTGCCGCTGAACGGCTGGATGTCAGCAAAGCGGCAATGAGCCAGAAAATTAAGGAACTGGAAGAGATGGCGGGCGTGGCGCTGGTGCAGCGCACCACCCGCAGCGTGCGGCTGACATCGGCCGGTGAAAAGCTGGTGGATGAGCTGCGTGAACCTTTTGCCCGCATTGCGCAAAGCTTTTTCAGCGTACGCGATGAAGCCGGGCCGGTACGCGGTCTGGTGCGGGTCAGCGCGCCGGTGGCCTTTGCCCGCCAGCAGCTGGTGCCGATCGTCGGCGATTTTCTGCGTGAATATCCGCAGGTGCGCCTGCAGCTCAACGTCACTGACCGGCTGGTATCGCTGGGCAGTGAAGGCTTTGATCTGGCCATCCGCCACAGCCAGACGCTGCCGGAAACCCACGTCGCGCTGCCGCTGTGTGAAACGCGGGCGCTGCTGGTGGCCTCGCCCGACTATCTGGCGCGTAACGGTCTGCCGCAGACGCCGCAGGCGCTGCAGCAGCACAACTGTCTTTACTACCCGCGCGGGCTGGAGTCACCGCAGTGGCGCTTCCGGCTGATCAGCAGCGACAGTGAAACCGTGCAGGTAAAAATTCAGGGTAATTTTGCCACCAACAACAGCGAGTCGATCCGCGATGCCGCGCTGCAGGGGCTGGGCATTGCGATGCTGCCGGATTTCAGCGCGCGCGCTGCGCTGGCCAGCGGCAGCCTGCAGGAGGTTCTGCCGCAGTGGCAGGCGGTCGATGCCTTTGCCGACCGCCTGTGGGTGGTGCGCCCGTATGCCGCGCAGATACCGCGCGCCGTCACCACCTTTATTCACTGGCTACGCGCGCGCTTTGCTGATGGATGAGGCCAGCGGTGCGCTGAGCGGCGCCAGCGGCTGCATCAGCATGCCCAGCAGGCTGCTGCGGTTGTAGTGCCCCAGCCGCAGGTTAAAGTCGAGATGCAATTGTTCATTGCCGCTCAGCTTGATCACCGGCGGTGGCGTGTGGGGCCGCTGGTGAAACAGCACGGCGCGTGCAAACGCTTCGCTTTGCCAGTTGCTCAGCCGCTGATAGTAATAGGCATTGGCTTCACACTTGCGCAGATAGAGGTTAACGCGGCGGTATTCGCGCATCGCGGCCTGCTGCGCCAGCGAGCCCAGCTGTTGCTGTGGCTCTGTCATTTTCTGCTGCAGCAGGGCAAAATCGTCGCGCTTCGACAGCTCGCTGAAGTAGTTTTGCTCACCAAGGTGTTTCACCGGGGCATATTGCTTCTGCCACTCGCGGATAAACGGATTGTTGGGCGCGGCGGCAATAAACCAGTTTTCAATCACCGGGCTGAGATAATTTGCCGTAGCGTTTTCGCGATAATAGCCAATTACGTCCATCCCGCGCGCCTGATGCGTCTGGTGCACCCAGCTGAGATCTTCAAATAACAGCGTGCTGCAATCAATGGCAATACCGCCATAGCGCAATAATAACTCCAGCCGAATGACTTCACTTTTTTGCTGCGCGCTTAATTGCACAGAAGTGAAAATAAAATCCGGCAGTACTTCTTTTACCGTGACGCGATTTAATAAATGAACGCGATGGTCTGGATTATCCCGGCGTATTTTTTCAATATTTAACTGCAGCGATTTCGGTAAATATTCATCCTCCCAGTACATCCAGACCTGACGCGGGATCTCGGGCAGTGCCTTTTCGCCAGAAAACAACACGATATTGTCCTCTTCGCTGGGGTCATATTCCGGCGCGCAGAGCGCATTATGCTGTTTTTTATGAAAAAATGTCTGGCTGGTAAAGGCAATTCTTTTCCAGTGCTGCCAGAGCCGGCGCGCTGGCTGGAGACGTTGTTTGTTCATGATGCACCTGATTATTGTGATTATGGGAAGCAAGGGTTCCCTGATGCTGGCGGCTGACGCGCGCTTCTTTGTCCTGACGGCTGTGTGTAAAACGTCCTGCCACTGCTTAATAAAGCATTTACGGCAGTAAGGCGAATACTTTCTTGCGCTTTCAGATAAACCGGAAAAAGCCGGTGCCGCGCTGAAAAAGTTTCCGGATAAATAAATTTATCGGTCCTGCGTTTTTTATTTTACGCGCACCAGGATTATTCCTAATAAAATACCGGCGCAGGCACACCGGCGGCGGCACGGATTAAAAACCTGTGCTGCCGCACAGATTACGCGCGCTGTATTTTTCGCTGGCCTGGCGGCAGAGTTCTCACGGATGGGGTGATTTAGCTACGCTTAAACCAGATAAACCACCCAAGGAGGCACTATGCCGCACCACAAGCGTGGATTACTGGCGGTTGATAAGCAGGGCAACCGCGTCCTGTTTCTCAATCCCGATAGCTTTGCCGTTGAGCAGGAGCTGAATGCACTGCCGCCGCGCCCGCATGAACTCCTGATGCTGCCCGCGCTGGAAAAAGCCTATGTGCCGATTTATGGCGATGGCGTACACGGTGACAATCCCCATCCCGGCCATAAGATTGCCGTGATTGATTTACGCCAGCGCACCATTAAGGGATTTATCGATCTGTCACCGCTGCGCGCGCCGCACAGCGGCCAGCTGGGACGTGACGGTAAAGTGTATCTCTGTTGTGAAAACAGCGCGGCGGTGGCGGTGATTGATCCGCTCACCGATACGCTGGAGAAGCAGATTGCGTTGCCCTCGCATAACGCTCACCGGCTGACGCTTTCCCCCAGCGGGCGCAAACTGTTTACGGAAAATGAGGAGGATGCCAGCATCACGGTGGTGGATCTGTGTGAGGCCGAAGGCCGCATTATCGATAATATTCTGCTGCCGGGGCCAATTGCCGGCATCGCCGCCTCGCCAAAGCACCCGTATCTGGTAACCAGCGCGGCAGATGCCCCGCTGCTGTATGTGGTGGATCGCCAGAGTCACCGCATTCGCCAGCGCATCACGCTGCCCGGCCACCAGAAGCCTTGCCAGGTGGTGCGCTTCAGCGCCAGCGGCGATCGGCTGGTAGCGATAGGCGATCAGGAGCCCGTGGTGACGCTGTTTGACGATCTGCTGAATCCGCTGGGCGACATTGCGGTGGGCCACCGGCCGATGGATGGCTGCTTCAGCGCCGATAACCGCAGCCTGCTGATTGCCAATGAAGGCGATGGCTCGCTGAGCCTGATCGACCTGGCGCAGATGAAGGTGATTGCCACACCGCAGGCGGGCACCGGCTGTGAAGTGCTGAGTTATTTCGAGCTGCGTTAACGCCGGCCGCGCGTCAGATAAACGGGCGGTGATAGATGGCGCTGCTCCAGTGGCGGCTGCTGGCGTGTTTTTCTGCCTGCCAGCCGCGCCGGCGCAGTTCGCGCGCGATCAGTTTATTCATGATGCCATGCCCCAGCAGCAGTACGGTGCCGTGCTGCGACAGCGCCACCAGCCGGTCAGCCGCCCGGCAGGCGCGGGCGCGCGCATGCTGCACCGATTCCACCTGTCCGGCATAGCCGCACAGCCACAGCAGCCGTAACAGCGCCAGCCACAGGGTCAGCGGCAGCTGCGGACGTGCATGCGGCAGCAGCGGGAGCGCCACCTCCTGAAATACCGCGTCCACCGTATCCGCCTGCAGCCCGAGGCGCGTCACGGAGGCGCGGGCTCGCGGCAAAGGACTGGTGGCCACTACACTGGCCTGATGTGCGATTGCCCGGCTGCGCGGCGGCGGGACATCACAGATAACGGCGCGATCGTAGGCGGCGCACCACTCTGCCAGCGCCCGGGCGCTGACGCGGCCGGTGGCCGGATGGTCCGGCTTGCCGTGGCGCATAAGGATGATGGTCATAACACTCCTGCAAGGTAGGGTTGAGCTGCCGCAGCGAACATTCACGCTAAGCATAGTGCGGATATGTCATCAAAACTTCACCGAAGTATGCGAAAAACGACGCGTGAATGGTCAGTTAGTCTGCGCTCAATGATAAGCAGTACAGCTGTATTGCGGTGCCAGAGATGTTTTTTTCGGCAAAGCAGAGCATACCTAATCTCATGAATTAACGTCAGTTTTTCCTGCTAACCCTGAGTTATAGTGAAGATAAATTAATAATTTTCACTGCGATCGCTTGATTTATCTACGCGCGTAGATACACTGTGTCCACAGTGAAAACTCACGGTGCCAGAGACGACGTGGCCTTGAGATGACCCAGTTACATTTGCACTGCTAATGCGACCGATGACCATAACATCGGCGAAATCAGGCAAAGAGACGAATTCCAACACCAGGGAATTCATTACTGACCTTTCATCCAGGTAAGCCCACAAACGTCGCCACCGGGGAGTTCCGCTTGTTGCAAGGGAACCGACCCACGGATGGGCGTTTACTGTTTTCACCTCATTCAGGGAAATGGTTATGACGGTAGATCACTCCGTTCCGCAACACGCTACGCCTCTATCCTCAGCCGCCGATGAGCGGCTGGACACCCCCTCCGGGCGCAAAGATTTCTGGCGCGCCACCTTCTCCTGCTGGCTTGGCACCGCGATGGAATACGCGGATTTTGCGCTGTATGGCCTGGCCGCAGGCATTATCTTTGGCGATGTATTCTTTCCCGAGGCCACGCCGGCCATGGCGCTGCTTTCCAGTTTCGCTACCTGGTCTGTCGGGTTTATTGCCCGGCCGATTGGTGCGCTGCTGTTTGGCTGGATCGGTGACCGTAAAGGCCGCCGGGTGGTGATGATCAGCACCATTATTCTGATGGGCGCGTCCACCACGCTCATCGGGCTGATTCCCTCGTATGCCACTATCGGCGTCTGGGCACCTGCCTGCCTGGTGCTGCTGCGTTTCACGCAGGGGCTGGGCGCCGGCGCAGAGCTCTCCGGCGGCACCGTGATGCTGGGCGAATACGCGCCGGTAGCGCGCCGCGGGCTGGTCTCGTCGGTGATTGCGCTTGGCTCTAACAGCGGCACGCTGATTGCCTCACTGGTATGGCTGGCGGTGATCCAGATGGACAAGCAGGCGCTGCTGGAGTGGGGCTGGCGCATTCCGTTTCTCAGCAGCGTGCTGATTGCGCTGGTGGCGTTGTGGATCCGTCGTCATCTGCGTGAAACGCCGGTATTTGAACGCCAGCAGGCGGCTCTGCAGGCTGAGCGCCACGCCACGCTGGCCCAGGCGGCGACGGCCAGCGATACCCGCAGCGTCTGGCAGCGCAGCCGCGCGTTCTGGACCATGGTGGGCCTGCGCATCGGCGAAAACGGCCCTTCCTATCTGGCGCAGGGCTTTATCGTGGGCTATGTCGCCAAAGTACTGATGCTGGATAAATCAGTGCCGACCACCGCGGTGTTTATCGCTTCGCTGCTGGGCTTTCTGATCATTCCGCTGGCCGGCTGGCTGTCCGACCGCTTTGGACGTCGCATTACCTATCGCGGTTTCTGCCTGCTGCTGATGATCTACGCCTGGCCGGCGTTCAGCCTGATGGACAGCCGTGAGCCGGCCATTGTCATTCCGGTGATGGTCGTGGGCATGGCGCTGGCGTCGCTGGGCATCTTCGGCGTGCAGGCGGCGTGGGGCGTTGAGATGTTCGGCGTAAAACACCGTTACACCAAAATGGCCGTCGCCAAAGAGCTGGGGTCTATTCTTTCCGGAGGCACCGCGCCGTTAGTGGCGGCGGCACTGCTGTCGTTTACCGGGCACTGGTGGGCGATTGCGGTCTATTTCTCGGCCATGGCGACCATCGGTTTTCTCACCACCTTCGTGGCACCGGAAACGCGGGGACGCGATCTCAATCTGCCGGAGGACGCCGTCTGACGCACACGGCGGAGGCAGACAACTTTCCACGCTGGCCGGTTCTTCCGGCCAGCGGCACGTAAAAAGAGGCAACATTGGCGAAATCTCCGAATGGAAATGTCACACGCAGCGATGTAGCCAAAGCCGCCGGAACCTCGGTTGCGGTGGTGAGTTATGTCATTAATAACGGCCCGCGCCCGGTGGCAGAAGCCACGCGTCAGCGCGTGCTGGAGGCGATCAGGCAAACCGGCTACCGTCCGAACGCGGTGGCGCGCGCGCTGGCCTCGGGCAGCACAAAAACCTTTGGTCTGGTGGTGCCCAACATTGCCAACCCCTTCGTGGCCGCGATGGCCCACATGCTGCTGCAGGAGTCGCTTAATCACGGCCACGTCATGCTGCTGGGCGATGCCGGCGACGATCGCCAGCGCGAGCTGGAGCTGATTCAGGGGCTGCTTAACCGGCAGGTCGATGGCCTGTTTTACACCAGCGTTGATCGCCACCCTTACATTGATGTTATCCAGGCCAGCGGAACGCCGCTGGTGATGCTGGACCGCATTGAACCGCGTCCCGGCGTCAGCATGCTGCGCGTCAATGAGCGCGAGGCGGCGCGCCAGGTGACCGCCCATCTGCTCAGCCACGGCTACCAGCAGGTCGGCATGATCAGCGGACCGCTGGACATGCTGAACGCGTAGGATCGTATTCAGGGCTGGCGTGACGCCATGACCGATCAGCGGCTGACGGTTGATGACACGCTGATCTTCCCGGCGAATTACACGCGTCAGGGCGGCTACGAGGCGACAAAACAGATGATTGCCAGCCAGCGCCTGCCGCGCGCGCTGTTTGCCAGTAACGAAGGGCAGGCAATCGGCTCTCTGCGCGCGCTGGCGGAGCATGGGCTGCGCGTGCCGCAGGATGTGGCGCTGGTCTGTTTTAACGGCACCGATCAGGCGGCGTTTCATGTGCCGAGGCTGACCACAGTGCGTCAGCCGCTGCGCGACATGGCCCGCAGCGCCATTGCTATGCTGAAAAGCTGGGACGGCGAGGCAAAACTGGCTGAATTTCCTCACTATCTGGAGATCGGTGAGTCCTGCGGTTGCCAGCCGCATCAACAAAAATAACCTTATAACAATATGAAAAGACTAATTATTGATTGCGATCCGGGAAACGGTATTGCCGGGGCAAACACTGACGACGGCCTCGCGCTGGCGCTGGCGTTAGCCGCAAAATCGCTGTCGGTGGAGTTGATTACCACCGTCAGCGGAAACACGCCGAGCGCCATCGGTGCACAGGTTGCCAAAGACCTGCTGCAGCGGCTGGGGCTGACGATTCCGGTGGTGCAGGGCGCACTGCAGGCGCTGCGGGAAGACCCGACGCCGTGGCGGGCACGGCTGGATCATATCGCCGATGACAGCCTGAAAGGGTTGTGGCAGGGCGTACGTAAGCCGCAGGTGATTGCCGCCGATGGCAACGATGCCGCCGGCGTAATGGGCCAGCTGATTTGCGATAATCCCGGTGAGTTTACGCTGGTGGCGCTGGGTCCGCTGACCAACGTGGCGCAGGCGCTGCAGCGCTATCCGGCCATGGCGGATGCGGTGGCGGAGATCGTGATTATGGGCGGCGTGTTTGCGCTGGATGATTACATCAAAGACACCAATTTCGGCCTCGATCCGGAAGCCGCGCATCAGGTGCTGCACAGCGGAGCAACCATCACCCTGGTGCCGATGGATGCCACCACGCAGACGCTGCTGACGCATCAGGATCTGACGCGGCTCACCGCGCGCGACCACCCGCTGACGCAGTTTGTGCGTGAAACGCTGCGCCCGTGGATCGATTATGCGATGCGTACCCGCCATCTGCCGGGCTGCTGGATCCATGATGCGCTGGTGGTCGCCTGGCTGCTGAATCAGCACGTTGCCGAGGGGGTGGATTATCACGTTGATATTGAACTGCGTCCCGGTGCCACGCGCGGTAAAAGCTGGCGCTATCGCACGCCGTTGCGGCTGGATATTGGCGTACCGCCGGACAGCGGAGCGCTGGTACACGTGATGCAAAACGTGAACAATACGCTGCTGCTGGCGCTGATCGAGCAGGCATTTAACGACCTGCCTTCCCCGCGCTGATTACCGTCACAGGGCCATTTACCGCGGCCCTGTGACGCCCGCCGACACGGCTGCTTACATCGCGAAGCACTCGCTGACAATTCCCCGCCGCGCTGCGCCTTTCTGCCATGCTATATACAAACAGTTAACACAATAATAACCAGTGCAACCATTCGCTGGATAACGTTTCCCTTGCCGCCGGCGCACAGCCGGACGCCATCAGACAGGATACGCCTATGTTTAACTGGACTGCGACCCAGCGCAACGTGGCTTTTGCCAGCTTCGCCAGCTGGACGCTGGATGCCTTCGACTTTTTCATTCTGGTTTTTGTGCTGAGCGATCTGGCGCATTACTTCAACACCAGCGTCACCGACGTTTCCGTGGCCATTATGCTGACGCTGGCGGTGCGGCCGATTGGCGCGCTGCTGTTTGGCCGCCTGGCGGAGAAATATGGCCGCCGGCCGATTCTGATGCTGAATATCGTGATGTTTTCGCTGTTTGAGCTGTTGTCCGCGTGGTCACCCAGCTTTACGGCATTTCTGACCTTCCGCGTGATTTACGGTGTGGCGATGGGGGGCATCTGGGGCGTTGCCTCGTCGCTGGCGATGGAGACCATTCCGGACCGCTCGCGCGGGTTGATGTCCGGCATTTTCCAGGCGGGCTATCCGTGCGGCTATCTGCTGGCTTCGGTAATTTTCGGGCTGTTCTTTGAGATGGTGGGCTGGCGCGGCATGTTCCTGATTGGTGCCTGCCCGATTCTGCTGCTGCCGTTTATCTGGTTTAAGGTGCCGGAATCGCCGGTATGGCTGGCCGCCCGCGAGCGTAAAGAGAGCAACGCGCTGCTGCCGATCATCCGCCAGCACTGGCGAATCTGCATTTATATGGTGCTGCTGATGGCCTGCTTTAACTTTTTCAGTCACGGCACGCAGGATCTCTATCCCACCTTCCTGAAAGTACAGCATCAGTTTGACGCGCACACCGTGAGCCTGATCGCCATCAGCTATAACATTGCGGCGATGCTGGGCGGCATCACATTTGGTGCCCTTTCAGAGCGAATCGGCCGCAAAAAGGCAATCATGCTGGCGGCTTTCCTTGCGCTGCCGGTGCTGCCGCTGTGGGCCTTCTCCAGCGGCTCATGGGCCATCGGCATCGGGGCGTTTCTGATGCAGTTTATGGTGCAGGGCGCATGGGGCGTGGTGCCCACTTATCTCACTGAACTGGTTCCGGCGAACGCGCGCGCCGTGCTGCCGGGCTTTGTTTATCAGCTGGGAAATCTGATTGCATCCGTCAACGCCACGCTGCAGTCACGCATTGCGGAGGCGCACGGCGGTAATTACGGGCTGGGGATGGCGCTGGTGGCCGGTAGCGTGGCCGTGCTGATTTGCCTGTTTGTGGCCTTTGGCAGGGAGACGCGCGGCATTAAAATTTCCGGTGCTGCCGCGCCGGAGTCGCGTTAAAGCGGCTCGCAGACATCAATCCATTTCGCCGCGGTGAGTTCAGCCATGCGCTGCGGCGAAATGCGTACCGCGCTGTAAACGGAACCGGCTGCGGGCAGGACTTCATCAAAACTGCGCAGCGAGACATCGCAGTACACGGTCAGCGGGTTTTCCAGTCCGAACGGACAGACGCCGCCGACCGGATGACCGGTCCAGTTCACAACTTCATCCACGCTGAGCATGCGCGCTTTCGCGCCGAGTGCCGCTTTTAGTTTACGGTTATCCAGCCGGGCATCACCGCGCGTGACGATCAGCACTACGCTCTCTTTCACCTTCAGCGACAGGGTTTTGGCAATCTGCCCTGGCGCAACGCCATGGACGCGTGCGGCGCGTTCAACGGTGGCGGTGCTTTCCGGCATTTCGATGATGTCGATATCCGGTGCGTGTTCGGCAAAGAAGTGCCGTACCGACTCCAGGCTCATTTTTTTCTCCGGTAAAAACAGTGCGTAAAAGCTGCCATAAGGCAGGAAAGCTGTAAACGGGAGAAAAGGAGAATCTGTAACAGAATGCGCGGGTTTTACTCTGCCGGCAGGGTGCAGTTGCCGCAGCGTGCCACATCGGGGATACGGTAGCGCTGGCAGCAGCTGCGGCGCACCAGCTCTCCGTTACGCGGAATCATGGTGCGGTAAAGCGGATTGTCGCTGCCATCGCGCAGCGTACGGCTGAAGAACAGCGCCTGCTCCAGCTGCAGCACCGTGTGCTGCGGCAGCGTGTTTTTCAGCTCGCCCAGGAACCAGTAAAACGAAAAGCCCATGTTGTTCCAGATGAGTTTCGCATTGATGTCGCCGTGCTGCGTCATGCCGTTTACTGCCGGCAACAGCGTCTGCTGAATCAGGCGATCGATACGCTGCAGCGGGCCGAGATAGCGCGCCTCTTCATCTTCATGCACATCGATCCAGAAGGCGCAGGGATGCCCGTGCTCATGAAATTCAACGTGAATACGATCGGGCGAACAATCCAGTGCGCGCGGCTCCAGTAGCAGTGCCAGCATCAGCGGCGGCAGCAACAGGCCAAAATACCACTGCGCCCAGAGCGACTGCAGCGGCTTCGCTTCCTGCTGCGCCTCTGGATGGTTACGATAAAGATAGTCAGCGTAGCGCTGCGTCAGACGGCGATAGTGTGCCGGTTGTGACCACTCTGCCAGCGTCAGCGTCGCGGCGGGCGCGGGCTGACCCAGTTTCACATTGTCTGCCAGGTAGTCGGGCTGTTCACGCAGCAGATCCTGCAGCGCAGCCGCTAAGCTGCGGTCGCGCTGCATGAAAATCACCGGATGGGTGCTGAAGCGATGTTCCTGACGCGTGATACCAGCCATGCGGCTCCTGCATGAAAATGGGAAGCGAAAAACAAATGATAATCGTTACCGCTTAACTGAGCAAGATCGCAGCAGAGAATAGGTGCAGGGGCAGAGAAGTGCAGGGCGGGCAACCGCGGGCAGCCTCTCCGGCCTGCCCGCGCGGTGCTACACCAGGCTGCCGGAAGGCTGGGTCAGCTTTGGCAGCGCTTCCCAGGCGAGGATCGTGTTGCGTCCCTGATTTTTCGCCACGTACAGCGCGCGGTCAGCATTCGCCACCGCCCGGTCAAAATCATCTTCAAAAATGGGCGCAATACCGGCACTGAGGGTCACGTGGGTGGAAACCTGCGTATTGAAGCGATGCGGAATTTTCAGATCAACCACATGCTGCCGGATGCGCTCGGCCAGTTTCATCGCCATCGAGGCGTTGACGTTAGTCAGCAGCACCAGAAACTCTTCACCGCCGTAGCGGGTGACCACATCTCTGGAACGTACGGCGTCACGAATCGCGACTGAGACCCGCGCCAGCGCCTGATCGCCCATCGCATGACCATAATTGTCGTTGTAGGCTTTGAAGTGGTCGATATCCAGCAGCAGCACGTAATGACTGCCGGCGTGGTTCTCCAGAAGGGTATCCAGACGGTTTTTCAGCCCGCGCCGGTTATAAAGACCGGTCAGCGGGTCCAGCATACTTAAATCACTGAAACTCTCTTTTTCCTCATACAGCTGGCGCACCAGCCGACGGGTAAAGGTATCAAAGCGGCGGCGCATCAGATGGTGCAGCGAGAAACCAATCAGCGGCAGCGTGATCGTGAAGAGGATGGTCATTAAATGCTGACCGTCATCCAGCAGCAATACGGTGATAACCGGCGGGGTAATATGCAAACAGAATGCGATCAAATAGTCGCTAAGAGCGATGGCGCTGATAAAGAATACGCTCAGCAGGCTGATAATTAAAAAGCTGCCATCGAAATAAAAAACTTCATGATAGCGATGATCAATATGCCACGCCCAAAGCGCCCCTAATATCAGGGCAACAGGATTTAACAGCGGAAGTTTCTGTTTGCGCGTGATAATCATCCCTGACAGCAGCGCCACGCTAAAGCCTGTCACCAGTAGCACCGGCGGCGAATACACTGGCGCAGCACGGCCTGAAAACGGCAGCAGGCAAAACAGCGAAACGGCCACATTTAAAAACAAAAACAGCATGAGCGAGAGCCGATACTTGCTGTGTTTCAACTCATCATAAGATTGTAATTTCATTATTATTAAACTCGTGACAGCCCTGAAATATCAAAGCGCTATCCGCAGGAAATATAGACCCGTGCGGATAGTGAGTACATTTTTACTGTGTTGTTAAAAGCGTTATCGGCGGCAATCTAGCATTTTCCAGTAATTCTGTCATCTGACAGACCTGACAGAAAAAAGCGCTACATAATGAGATTTATTATCATATGATAATGTAAACGTTTCTCATATGGAGCTGGGTGATGATCTTTGCGATGCTGGCCGCGTGCGGCCTATGGGCGGTGAGCTGGGGCATGGGCAAGCGACTCGATAGCGGCTGGGGCGTGCTGCTGCCCTGTGCGGCTTTACCGGTGTTTGCATGGTGGGAACCCGGCTTCAGCCAGTGGCGTGGGGTAATGATCGTGGCGCTGCTGCTGACGGTTGTGATGCTGTTTCACCGCCGGCTGCGGCGTTATCTGCTGCTGCCATCCTGCCTGGCGCTGGCGGGAGGCCTGGCGGCGGTGTCGATGAACTTTCATCTGCTGTGAGAAGCGCAGAAACGACAAAATCACGCAGCGCGCGATAAGGCATTGGCAAAAACGGAAAAGAGTAACCGGGAAGTGAGGACAACATTGGTGCGAAGAGAGGGACTTGAACCCTCACGTCCGTAAGAACACTAACACCTGAAGCTAGCGCGTCTACCAATTCCGCCACCTTCGCATCGTTGTTGTCTGTTTATATCACCGCATGGTGCGAAGAGAGGGACTTGAACCCTCACGTCCGTAAGAACACTAACACCTGAAGCTAGCGCGTCTACCAATTCCGCCACCTTCGCGCAGTGCACGCGATATAAACGTTGTGATTATGGTGCGAAGAGAGGGACTTGAACCCTCACGTCCGTAAGGACACTAACACCTGAAGCTAGCGCGTCTACCAATTCCGCCACCTTCGCATACCGGCAATACATTACAGTATTGCTAACCACGGAGGCGCATTTTAGAGATTTTACTCATTGCGTCAACACATATTTCGCGACGGTGACACGACTGCTGCAAAAAGCAACGTTTTTACCGTCGCGCATCCGGATTACGGGCAATCAGCGCGCTTTTGCGCCACGGCCATAGACCGCACGGTACACTTTGAAGCGGCCGGTCTGCGCCAGCACTTCATGGCTGCCAAAGGTTTCATCCAGCACCTGCGGATACGGCAGGAAGGCATTCGCCACAATACGCATTTCACCGCCGCTGTTCAGATGCTTCACCGCGCCACGAATCAGCGTACTGGCTGCTTCCAGGCTGGTTTGCAGCCCTTCATGGAACGGCGGGTTAGAGATAATCAGATCAAAGCGGCCGGTGACATCAGAGAAAACGTTGCTGGCGAATACCTCGCCTTCCAGTCCGTTTGCCGCCAGTGTCGCCTTGCTCGCCTCTATTGCCGCCGCGTGTACATCACACAGCCACAGACGCACTTTAGGCGAATGCTGCGCCAGGGCGGTGGCCAGCACGCCGCTGCCGCAGCCGATATCCAGCACTTTCCCTTTGGTATGCGGCGTCAGGGTGGAGAGCAGCAGATCGCTGCCGATATCCAGGCCGTCGCGGCTGAACACGCCCGGCAGGGTGTGGATAGTCATGCCGTCCAGCTGATAAGTGTTGCCGAACTGGCTGGCGTCGAAGGCTGGCTGCTGTTCCAGCTGGCCGTGATAAAGGCCGCAGCGACGCGCGCTGTCGATCTTCTCCAGCGTGACCCAGGCTTCCAGCATGCCTTCGGCGCTGCGCACGCCGCTGCGGTTCTCGCCGACGACAAAAATATCGCAGCCAGCGGGCAGCAGAGAGAGCAGGTTTTGCAGCTGGAACTGCGCTTCCGGTTTGTTCTTCGGCCAGAAATAGACCAGGGTATCGCAGCCTGCGACGTCAGCGGCTGTGGCCACCAGGCTGTAAACCGCCTGCTCACCGAGGCGACGGCTCAGGTTCTGCCAGTGATGATACTGCTGGGTATGCACGCGGCTTGACGCGGTTTCCAGCTGGGCGGGCAGGTCATCCTGCAGATCGCCAGCAAAGAGCACATGGCGGGCGGTAAATTCATCACTGTGGCGCAGAATTACTTCGCTGGCCGGGGTAAAAGCAGACATGGAACGCTCCTGTTAAATCAGAGCGGCGATTATAGTGCTTTGTTGGCGCATGTTCGATGGGTTTGCTAGCATAGCGTCGCATTCTGGCGGCATAACGGGTAATAGCATGAGTACAAGGCGCGACTGGCTTTTGCAGCAAATGGGGATTATGCAGTACCAGCTGCGGCGTCCGCGGGTGCTGAAAGGGGAGATCGCGGTGACGCTCAGGCCGGAGACGCGTCTGGTGCTGGTGGCAGAACATGCACCGGACCTGCAGGAGCCGCTGGTGCGTGATGTCCTGCGCACGCTGGCGATACAGCCGGCACAGGTGCTGACGCTGACGCCGGAACAGCTGCCGATGCTGCCTGAACAGGTGGATTGCGCCGGCTGGCTGCTGGGCGTCAGCAGCGACCACCCTTTCAACGGCGTCATCCTTACCAGCGCCGTTTTCAATGAACTGATCAGCAGCGGCGCGGCGAAACGCGCGCTGTGGCAACAGATGTGTAACCATGACAGCCATCTCTTTCATCACCCCTGAAGACCAGCCGCAGCTGCTGGCGATTGAGCGCCGCGCGCACGCGTTTCCCTGGAGCGAACAGACCTTTGCCAGCAATCAGGGTGAACGCTTTCTGAATTACCGCCTGCAGGCGGACGGCAAACTGGCCGGTTTCGCCATCACGCAGGTGGTGCTGGATGAAGCCTCGCTGTTTAATATCGCGGTCGATCCGGATTTTCAGCGGCGCGGCTATGGCCGACAGCTGCTGCAGCATCTGATCAGCGAACTGGAAAAGCGCGATGTCATGACGCTCTGGCTGGAGGTCCGCGCCTCTAATCATGCGGCGATTGCGCTGTATGAGCAGCTGGAGTTTCATCAGGTCAGCGTACGACCCAACTATTACCCCACCGCCAGCGGACGTGAAGACGCCATCATCATGGCCTTAACGCTGTAGAGTCTGACCGAGGAGCACTATGTTAAACGACTGGGACTGCATCCTGTTTGATGCAGACGATACACTTTTCCATTTTGACGCCTTTGCTGGTTTGCAGCAGATGTTTACCCGCTACGACGTGCACTTTACTGAACAGGATTATGCGGACTACCAGGCGGTAAATAAGCCGTTGTGGGTGGATTATCAGAACGGCACGATTTCTGCGGTTCAGCTGCAGACACGCCGCTTCACGCTGTGGGGGGAAAAGCTCAGCGTGGCGCCGGAAGTGCTGAACAGCGACTTCCTGAACGCCATGGCTGAAATCTGCCTGCCACTCGACGGAGCTGCAGCGTTGCTGGAGGCCCTGAAAGGAAAGGTCAAAATCGCCATTATTACCAACGGGTTCACCGCTCTGCAGCAGGCGCGTCTGGAGCGCACCGGTTTCCGCGATTACTTTGATGCACTGGTGATCTCCGAACAGGTGGGCGTGCCCAAACCGGATGCTGCCATTTTCGATCATGCGCTGCAGCTGCTGGGCAATCCGGATCGCAATCGCGTGCTCATGGTCGGCGATACGCCGGAATCGGATATCCTCGGCGGAATGAATGCCGGGGTGAAAACCTGCTGGATCGACCACGGCACCCGGCCGCTGCCACCCCATATCACGCCCACCTGGCAGGTTAAAAACCTCCCCGCACTGCAATCCATTCTCACTGCTTAACAATGCTCAACGCTGTTTTTTAGTGAATAAAACCAGCCAGCGCTCTGTCGCTGGTTTTTTTTGCTGCTGGTTTTCTTTACCAACCGATATCAGACCACGCCGCGCATTATCGCTTTGCTCTGGTTAATGGCGCAAAAACCAGTGCCATTTTTTTCATGACTTTTTTTAATGAAATTTTGGCTGAAAACCCCTCTCTCATTTACAATCCTTCATGGTTTTAATGATTTCTTAGGAGTATTCCTAATCCGTAGCGCAAAAGTGACACATATTTGCATTAAAAATCTTTGTTAAGCTTTACTGAATTAACTTCGTCTGCTAGCGGTGCGTTGTAATTTCGTCAGTGTTATGTAAACTTCCGTCAGGCATTAACAAATGGATGATGATTTTGCACTCGCGGGCAGGTTTTACCTGGCTCGTGCGGTAGCTATGATGTTTCCAGTCTTTTATATGTAGTTGATATATCTATATAAATAGCACGCCTGTAAGCAAATGCTGTAAGTTGTTGCTGTTATCTTCTTAATCGAAATCGATTAGTCAGTTTCACTGAACGTGATAGTTTTTGGACCAGGGATGGCATAAGAAAAGTTGGTTTGTTCCGCACAACACCCGCTTCGCTTAGCAGAAATTCGATCATGTTTCTGATCTTCAGCATGAAAATCAGATACCCCTTGTTATTTTCCCTGTCACAAAAACGCCGTCTGACATACTTAATTCAGGCTGATCATTTTTCCAGCGCAGAGTGCGCGCGGCAGCCAGCGGTTTTTACCGATTGCTTTCTTTACTGGTACTGAATCGCAGCCAGTGAAAACTGTATGCGCGATTCATTGTGCTGTTAACCGGCCTCCGGCCACTTTTAGGCATTAATGGAACTAAACATGAAGAAAATGGTGAACCTTCGCATCGCGTTGAGCCTGATGTTTGTTTTTGCTGTGGCGGGCTGTAAAGCGCCGCCGAAAATGACCGACGACACGATTGTCAACAGCACGGTGGAGGGTGTGACGTTCAGCCACCGCTATGCGGTGAAGCCGCCGGCGCAGTTCACACCGGTTAATGAGGCTTATCGCGCGCTTTATCCGGCTTCCATCATGACGCGCCCTGATTTCGGCGGCAAAGTCGTGGATACGCTGAAAAGCGGTGAAACCTACACCGTGATTGGTCAGGTTGAGAATAACTGGCTGGCGCTGGGCGATGCCGCGCAGGCTGCTGAGCCGCAGGACGATGCCGCGAAAAGCAGCGACAGCAAAACCGCTGCACCGCAAGCCGCTACTGCACGCCTGATTGGCTATGTGCCGTTCCGCGCCGTGGTGAAAAGCGAACTGTACGATCAGACCCTGAAAGCCGATCAGCCAAAGCGTCGCGCCCGCGCCAGCAGCAAAAAGAAAACCTGCGTGTCGGTGGATGGCGATAGCAAAGCCTGCCAGAACAGCAACAGCGGCACCTGGATCATTAATTAATCGCATGGAGCAGGGAGGGCGGAAGGATGATGACACTCACACGGCTGCGTTATGCATGGTTACCGTTGCTGGCACTGCTGCTGACCGCGTGCAGCAGCCACAGCCCGGAAGCCGTTGCACGTTATAACCTGCATTTTCAGGCGCATCCGCAGATCAACGGCGGCGCGCCGCTCAAGGTACGGGTGATGCTGCTGACTTCAGACGCGGAGTTTATGTCCGCCGATTTCTACTCCCTGCAAAATCAGCCGGCCACTGCCCTCGGCAGCACGCTGCTGAACAATCAGCAGTTTTTCCTGATGGCAGGCCAGCTGGATAAAACGCTCAATGCCAGAAGTCTGCCGGAAGCGCGCTATATCGGCATTATGGCCGAGTATCAGGCGCTGGACGGCAAAGTCTGGCGTCTGGCACTGCCGTTCCCGGAGGGTGAAAACAGCGCCTTCTGGCAGTTCTGGAAAAGCAACGACGGCGAGCTGAACGCCCGCATTGTGGCGGATATCAACGGCCTTCGCGTGGCGAAGCAGTAAAGGATGCCTATGAACAGAGCCGAAAAAGTCGTCTGGACTGAGGGGATGTTTTTACGCCCTCATCATTTTCAGCAATCAGAAAACTATCTGCACAGCACGCTGCGTGAGTGGGGCCAGTCACAGCGCGCCTACACCTGGGGCTTCTTTGAACTGGAGTTTGATGAGGCGTTGCTGCGTCAGGGCAAACTGGCGCTGAGTGCCGCCAGTGGCTGCCTGCCCGACGGCACGTTTTTCGCCTTCAGCCAGCCGCAGCACGGCCCCGCGCCACTGGACCTGCCCGCGAACGTCGACCGCAGCAAAGTGGTGCTGGCGATCCCGGCGCGCCGCAACGGCCGCGAGGCGGTAGCGTTTCAGGACGCGCAGGACTCCCTGGCGCGCTACCTTGCCTGGGAAGCCGAAGTGGAAGATGACAACGCGCAGGCGGTGGGCACCGCCACCGTCCAGTTTGGCAGGCTGCGACTGCGGCTGATGCTGGAACAGGATCTCACCGCAGAGTGGACCGCCATGGGCGTGGCGCAGGTGATTGAAAAGCGCAGCGATAACCACGTGCGTCTTGATAGCGACTACATCCCGCCGATGCTGAGCCTTAGCGGCAGCCGTCCGCTGCAAAGCCTGCTGAACGATTTGCACGGGCTGATTCAGCAGCGCAGCCAGCAGCTGAGCCAGCGCACGCCGGGCACCGGGCGTTTTAACAGCGCCGACATGGTGGATTTTATGCTGCTGGCCCTGCTGAACCGTCAGCTTGGTCTGCATGCGCATCTGCAACACCTGCCGCTGCTGCATCCGGAAACGCTGTACAGCCACTGGCTGCAGCTGGCAGCAGAACTCAGCACCTGGATGCCGGCCCGTACGCCGGATACCCTGCCGCTTTACGATCATGACGATCTGCACGGCTGTTTCAGCCGGCTGACGCTGCTGCTGCGCCAGGGGCTGTCACAGGTGATGGAAGAGAGTGCTATTCAGCTGCCGCTGACGCAGCGCTCCCACGGGCTGAATGTGGCCACCGTGCCGGAAAGCAGCATGGTGCGCGAGTTCTGGTTTGTGCTGGCAGTAAAAGCCAGCGTGCCTGCTGAGGCGCTGAAAACCCACTTCCCGGCGCAGATGAAAGTTGCGCCGGTAACCCGCATTCGCGATCTGGTACAGCTGCAGTTGCCCGGGCTGGCGATGAAAGCGATGCCGGGCGCACCGCCGCAAATTCCGTGGCATGCCGGTTACAGCTACTTTGAGCTGGATAAAAACAGCGAGCTGTGGAAAGAGATGGAGCGCTCCGGAGCGTTTGCGCTGCATCTGGCCGGTGAGTTTCCGGGCCTGAACATGGAGTTTTGGGCCATTCGTAGTCAGTCAGAATAATCAAAACTGAGCACGCCGCATGATGCAGGAACAACAGAAACTGAACAGTGACGTCACACAGCAGGATGTCAGCCATCAGAATGGACTGGTTGCGGCCGCAAACCCGCTCATCAATGCCATTCCGCAGATTCGCCACTCCGTGTCGCATGACGATCCGGCGCGGCTGCGTCAGCAACTGATCGACCAGATCCGCCGTTTTGAACTGCAGTGCCAGCAGGCGGGCCTGAGTTACGAAGTGATCGTCGGTGCCCGCTACTGTCTGTGTACCGCGCTGGACGAAGCCGCTGCGCTGACGCCGTGGGGCAGCCGTGGCGTCTGGACCAGCAATGGCTTGCTGGTGACATTCCACAATGAAACCTGGGGCGGTGAGAAGTTTTTCCAGCTGCTGGCGAAGCTGTCGCAAAACCCGCGCCAGCATATCCTGCTGCTGGAGCTGATCTACTTTTGCCTGCTGCTGGGCTTCGAAGGGCGCTATCGCGTGCTGGATAACGGCCGTTCGCAGCTGGAGACCATCAAACAGCGCCTGCTGCAGATGATCAAAAGCGTGCGCGGCAGTTACGCCGCAGCGCTGTCACCTCATCCTGCCGATCAGCCGGTGCTGCGCAAACTGTGGCGGCCGATGATCCCGCTGTGGGCCTGCGCGGCCGTGGCGGGCTTCGCTGCCTGCCTGTTCTATATCGTGCTCAACTGGCGGCTCGGCGATTACACCTCACCGGTGCTGGCCAGCATCTACCAGACAACACTGCCGGAAGTCCAGATTCGTAACCCAGCGCCACCGCCGCCGGCCACGCTTAACCTGAAAGCGTTCCTGAAACCGGAAATCGACGCCGGGCTGGTGGCGGTACGTGATGAAGCGGACCAGAGCGTCGTGACGCTGAAGGGGGACGGCCTGTTTGCTTCGGCGTCAACCGAAGTGCGCGGACGTTACGATGCGGTAATTCAGCGCATCGCCGCGGCAATGAACAACGTCAGCGGGAAAATTCTGGTGATTGGTTACAGCGACAACGTGCCGATCCGCAGCGCCCGTTTTGCTTCGAACTATGAACTCTCGCTGGCGCGTGCGCAGTCAGTGCAGATGCTGCTGCAACAGCAGCTGGCCGATCCGGCACGGGTGAAAGCCGAAGGGCGTGGCGAAAGCCATCCGCTGGTGCCGAACACCAGTGCAGAAAATCGTGCCCGCAACCGCCGCGTTGAAATTACGCTGCGGGTGGCACCGGACGCAACGCAAGCGGAACTTAACGGCCTGGCGAGAGGGAACTAATCCATGCTGAACATGCTTTTTGCGGTGCTCACCAGCCGCCTCGCGTGGGGCTTTGTGGGTATTACCGCACTCTCCTTTATCATCTGGGTGATTGGCCCGGTGTTCTCTATTGTTGATTCGCGTCCGCTTGAGCCGGAGCAGAATCGCATCATCAGTATTGCTCTGCTGTACCTGGTCTGGGGGTTAAGTCAGGCGATCCCGCGGCTGTATAATTTCTGGCTGAATCGCAAGCTCATGTCGAGCCTGGATGCCGGCAAAAGCGACGCGCCGGCGCAGGACCGCAAGCAACTGACCAATGAAGAGCAGGTACTGGCCAGCCGCTTTTCTGAAGCCACGGAACTGCTGAAAAAGGCGCATTTCCAGCGCAGCAGCGGTAAAGGCGCGCCGTTCTGGGCGCAGCGCTTCAGCCATCAGTATCTCTATCAACTGCCCTGGTACATGATCATCGGCGCACCCGGTGCCGGTAAAACCACCGCGCTGGTCAATTCCGGCCTGCAGTTCCCGCTGGCGGATAAGTTTGGCAAAGCGGCGCTGCGGGGCATTGGCGGCACGCGCAACTGCGACTGGTGGTTCACAAACGAAGCGGTTCTGCTGGATACCGCCGGCCGTTATACCACGCAGGAGAGCCAGCAGGAGCGCGATGCCAGCGAATGGCATCACTTCCTCGATCTGCTGCGCAAATACCGCGGACGTCAGCCGGTTAACGGCGTTATTGTCACTTTGAGCGTTTCCGATCTGCTCACGCAGTCACCGGAGGCGATGCGCAATCAGGCCATCGCTTTGCGCCAGCGGCTGATGGAGCTGCATGACCGGCTGGGTATTCGCTTCCCGGTGTATGTGCTGGTGACCAAAGCGGATCTGCTCAAAGGCTTCCGCAGCTATTTTGCTTCGCTGGATAAAACGCAGCGCGAACAAATCTGGGGCTTCACTTTCCCCTGGGCGCAGGCTTCAACAGCGGATTTCGAGCTTAACAGTCAGTTTCAGCAGGAGTATGCCCTGCTGCAGCAGCGGCTGGAGGCGGGGCTTGCTGATACGCTGCTGGCCGAAAGCGATGCGCAGTCGCGTGCGGAAAGCTATCTGTTCCCGCAGGAGTTCGCGGCGCTGCGGCCGCTGCTGGCGGATGCGCTGGATACGCTGTTTGCCCGTTCTGATTTCGAAACCCAGTTTGCACCACGCGGCATCTACTTCGCCAGCGGCACCCAGGAGGGTCTGCCGTTTGACCGCGTAATGGGCGAGCTGAGCCGTGCGCTGCATCTGCCGGGACAGCGTCCGGGTGAATCCGGCAGCTGGGATCAGGTGGATAAAGAGGCGCCTATCCCGCCGAACAAAGGCCAGAGCTTCTTCCTGAAGGGCGTGCTGGAAAACGTTATCTTCCAGGAAGCGGGGCTGGCGGGCAGTAACCGCTGGTGGGAACTGCGCAATCGTGCCGGCTTATGGTCAGGTTATCTGGCGCTGCTGGTACTGGTGCTGATTGCCGGTGCGCTATGGCTGACCAGCTACAGCAAAAACAAAGCGTATCTGCAGGAGATGGCAGGTAAAACGCCGCAGGTGGAACGGCTGGGCGCGCAGCTGCAGCGTGAAAGCAGCGGCGATCTGTTTGCGCTGGTGCCCTACCTGAATACGCTGCTGCAGCTGCCGAAAAGTGCAGATTTTTCGCTGGAGGATCCGCCGCTGACGCGCCGCATGGGGCTGTATCGCGGCACGGAAGTCAGTGATGCCACGCAGGCGCTGTACGATAAGGCGCTGAAACAGCTGCTGATGCCGCAGGTGGCGCAAAACATCACGCGCTGGCTGCGCAACGATAACGGCAGCGACGCTGATTACAGCTACGAAGCGCTGAAAGCCTACCAGATGCTGTATCAGCCGAAACATTACGACGGCAAATTCCTGCACGCCTGGCTGATGCTCAATATTTCCCGTGAGCTACCGCAGAATGTGACGCAGCAGGAAGTGAAGCAGCTGGCGTGGCATCTGCAGCAGCTGCTGGAGACGCAGATTCAGTCTTCTCCGTATGCGAAAGATGATGCGCTGGTAAAGCGCGAGCAGGCGCTGATTAACCAAATGCCGCTGTCTCAGCGCGTCTACGGACGCCTGAAACGCCTGCTGCAACGCGACGGCAGCCTGCAACCGGTTACGCTTTCGGCGCTGGGCGGGCCGCAGAGTGAACTGGTGTTCTCGCGTAAAAGTGGTAAATCGATAAACGAGGGTGTGCCGGGGTTGTTTACGCCGGACGGTTACTGGCAGCACGTGGATAAGCAAATCGCCCCGGTCACGCAGGCACTGTATCGCGATGATGCATGGGTGCTGGGCGCTGTCGCCACGCAGGAAAACAGCCAGCAGACCGATCTCGCGGTGCGGCAGCTCTATGTACAGGATTACATCCGCCAGTGGGAGCAGTTCCTCAGCGATATTCAGCTTAACAGCAGCGCCGATCTGTCACAGCGTATTAACACGGCGCGTCTGCTTTCCGGCACGCACTCGCCACTGCGCCAGCTGGTAATCAACCTGAGCAAACTGCTGACGCTGACCCAGGCCCAGCCAGACGACAAAACGCCGCCACCGCAATCCGCCAGCGATAACAGCGCCACCCGAACTCTCGAAGCGCTGTTCAGCAGCCCGGGTGCCCGGGCTGCCAGCGGGCAGGGCGCGGCACAGCAGGCACCGGAGCAGGCGGTCGCGCTGCACTTTGCGCCGCTTCTTGAACTGGCGCAGCCGCTGCAGCAGGGCAGTAAGGTGCTGGCGGTGGATGACTTCCTGCACCAGATTGACGATCTGTATCGCTATCTCACCGCGGTGCAGGACGCCGCCAATAGCGGCATGCCGCCTCCCGCAGGTGATGCCATCAGCCGCCTGCAGGCCAGCGCCGGTCGCCTGCCGGGATCGCTGCAGAATATGGTGTCGGGCATGGCGATAGGGGCCAGCAGTGATGCGCAGCGCCGGGATATGGACAACGTGCGCAAGCGCATCACCATGGAAGTGGGCAGCTTCTGTCGTCAGGCGATTGCCGGTCGCTATCCGCTGGTGCGCAGTGCCCGCAGTGAAGTGACCCCGGACGATCTGGCGCGTATGTTCGCCCCCGGCAGCGGGCTGATGGATAGCTTCTTCCGCGATAACCTCGCCAGTAAAGTGGATACCACCCGAACGGCGTGGCGTTTCACGCCGGGAATCGACGGCAAAACCCTGCCGGGTGGTGAAGCGTTACTGCGTCCGTTCCAGCAGGCGCAGGCGATTCGTGATGCGTTCTTTACCAGCGGTGCCACCACGCCATCATTCCGCGTCACGCTGCGCACCGTCAAAATGGACAACGATATCCTCAACATGACGCTGGACGTTGACGGTCAGCAACTGCGTTACAGCCACGGCCCACAGGCCGTGCAGATAGTGAGCTGGCCCGGCCCGGGCGGCACCAGCCAGGTGCGCATGCAGCTTGGACTGACCAATGGCACCACGTCTACGCTGGTCACCAGTGGCCCATGGGCGCTGAACCGTTTCTTTGATCGTGCACGCGTGACCTCCGTCGGCGGCTTAACGCGTGAAGCCAGCTTTAACGTGGATGGCCACCAGGTCACGCTGTCGTTTACGCCTGGCAGTATTCGTAATCCGTTCCAGCTTCCCGGCTTTAGTTGCCCCTGAAACAGGACCCGACAATGACTCATTACGCAGCGCCCGGCTGGTACGGCAAATTGCCCAGCTCGGGTGACTTTGTGAAGCGCCGTTTCCCTGATGTGCTTTACCGGCAATGGTCCGGCTGGTTTCAGATCGGCCTGCATCACTGGCAGAGCAGTGAAGAGAAGGAGAATGCCCCGGCGCGCGCATTTCTTAAAGCGCCGGTATGGAATTTTGTGGTACCGCCGATGCTCGGCAGCCAGCTGATTCAGATGGGCTGCCTGATTGCCGCACGCGATAGCGTAGGGCGTAACTATCCGCTGTGTGCGTTGCGCCATTACACGCCGGCGGAGTGGTCACCCGCGCTGCTGGCACGCTCAGGTGAGTGGTATCAGCAAATGGGTAATACCCTGCTGCGCGTGGTGCAAAACGGGGGGACGCCGGAACAGCTGGATCAGGCGCTGCTCAGCATTCCGCAACCGCAGCCGGTGCAGGGCGAACCGTCGGACATCCTGGATGTGATTGGCAATGGCGAATCCGCTCCGACGCTGAACTGGAAAGTGCCGGGCGAAAGTTTCGACCCGCAGTTCTACACCAGCTTCTGGTGGACGAACCAGAGTGATGGCTTTCCGCTTTATACGCAGGTGCACAGCGGCAACTTTACCGCTCAGCTGTTCTCCCTGCTGTTTGACCCGGCCGGCGGGGCGAAACCCGGACGAAACGGACTTTATCCCCCGATGTTTGAATCCTGAGACCTGAGCCCATGACAATGAATGCCGACGCGCTGCTGGCACCGGTCAGCAGTGACAATCCCTGCGGGGAAAACCTTGAATACCATGCTGACTTTCAGGCGATGGAACAGGCCAGTCAGGGCAAAGCCGAACAGCAGTTCGGCGATACCATCATCCCGGCCGAACCCGCCGACTGGAATAAAGTTGAGAAGCTGGCGATTGACCTGCTTGGCCGCAGCAAAGACCTGCGCGTGATGTTAGCACTTACTCACGCATGGACAGAGCTGCGTGGTCTGCCGGGTTATGCGCAGGGATTAAAACTGATTGAACAATCACTGCTGCTCTACTGGGAGCCGCTGTGGCCACGGCTGGAGGAGTTTGGCGAAACAGATCCCTTCTATCGCATCAACGCCGTGGCGCTGCTGGGAGATAAATCCGCGCTGACCAGCGCAGTGCGCCAGTCATGGCTGCTGCGCTACGCCTCGGACGGCATTACGCTGCGCGACGCAGCCGCGCTTTGTGACGGCAGTAAAACCGAGATCGCCGACTATCCCGGCGGGCTGGCACGCCTGACAGATGAACTGGCACGCGGCGAACAACCCGGTATTGAAGCGGTTTTACAGATAAGTGAGCGGTTGCAAACTATCTGTGAAACCCTGGCAGAACGTCTGGACGCCAGCGCGGTACCGGAACTGACGCAGCTGCGCAGGCAAATCGCTTTGATTGCTGAACGTTGTCAGGCAACGGATCTCAGCGCGCTGCAGGTTACGGTGTCCGCAGAGGGCGCTGACCAGCCGGCCGCCGCCGCGTCCGCCCCTGCGCCTGCCCGCGCCGTGCAGGACTGGCGCAGCGTGCAGATCGGCTCACGTGCCGACGCACAGCTGATGCTGGAGAAAGTAAAACAGTACTTCGCCCAGCATGAGCCCAGCCATCCGGCTCCGCTGATGATCGACCGCGTACAGCGGCTGATTGAACGTGACTTCATGGACATCATCCGCGATCTGGCCCCTGATGGCGTGCACCAGCTGGAAACCATCTTTGGACGCCGCGATTAAGCGAGCGTAACTCCTCAACGCAGCGAGACCTGCGCGCCTCCTGCGAGACTTTACCCGCGCATCATTAATGGAGAAAACCATGGCACCAACGAAATCCAGTGGGCAGAAGTTCATTGCCCGCAATCGCGCGCCTCGCGTTCAGATTGAATATGACGTGGAAATTTATGGCGCGGAACGCAAAATTCAGCTGCCGTTTGTGATGGGTGTAATGGCCGATCTGGTGGGGAAACCCCTGGAGCCGCAGGCCAGCATCGACGATCGCAAATTTATGGACATCGATATCGATAACTTCGATGAACGTATGAAAGCCCTGAAGCCCCGCGTTGCCTTCCAGGTGGATAATACCCTGAATGGCGAAGGCAAGCTGAACGTCGAGCTGACGTTTGAAAGCATGGATGATTTCTCGCCCGATGCGATTGCGCGCAAAGTTGAACCGCTGAGCAAGCTGCTGGAGGCGCGCACGCAGCTTTCCAACCTGCTGACATATATGGATGGCAAAAACGGCGCAGAAGAGCTGATTGGTAAAATCCTGCAGGATCCTACTCTGCTGCAGTCGCTGACGCATCTGCCAAATCAGGGCGATGCCGCCGAAGAGAAGGAGGAGCAATAATGGCGCAGACTTCACAGCAGCAACAGGCGCAGGGCGCTGCCAGCTTCAGCCAGGATGAACTGAGCGCACTGCTGAATAAAGAGTTTCGGCCAACCAGCGATCAGGCGCGTGAGGCAGTAGAGAGCGCGGTAAAAACGCTGGCGCAGCAGGCGCTGGAAAACACCGTTACCGTCTCCAGTGATACGTACCGCACCATTCAGGCGCTGATCGCGGAAATCGATGAGAAGCTGTCGCAGCAGATCAACCAGATCATTCATCATGAAGAGTTTCAGAAGCTGGAAAGCGCCTGGCGCGGCCTGAGCTATCTGGTTAACAACACCGAAACTGATGAGATGCTGAAAATCCGCTTTATGAGCATCTCCAAGCAGGAGCTGGGCCGGAACCTGAAGCGCTTCAAGGGCGCGGGCTGGGATCAGAGCCCGCTGTTCAAAAAAATCTACGAGCAGGAGTATGGTCAGTTCGGCGGCGAGCCGTTTGGCTGCCTCGTCGGGGATTACTATTTCGACCACAGCCCGCAGGATGTTGAGCTGCTGGGTGAGATGGCGCGCATCGGCGCGGCTGCGCACTGCCCGTTTATCACCGGTACCGCGCCGACAGTCATGCAGATGGAATCCTGGCAGGAGCTGGCAAACCCGCGCGACCTGACCAAAATTTTCCAGAACACCGAGTACGCTGCCTGGCGCAGCCTGCGTGAATCCGAAGATGCACGTTATCTCGGCCTGGTGATGCCGCGCTTCCTGGCGCGCCTGCCGTATGGTATCCGCACCAACCCGGTTGACAGCTTTGACTTTGAAGAGCAGACCGACGGCTCCGATCACAACGGCTACACCTGGAGCAATGCGGCCTACGCGATGGCGGCGAACATTAACCGCTCATTTAAAGAGTACGGCTGGTGCACCGCGATCCGCGGCGTGGAATCTGGTGGCGCGGTAGAAAACCTGCCTTGTCACACCTTCCCGAGCGATGATGGCGGCGTAGACATGAAGTGTCCGACCGAGATTGCTATCAGCGATCGCCGCGAAGCTGAGCTGGCGAAAAACGGCTTTATGCCGCTGGTACACCGCAAAAACTCCGACTTCGCCGCCTTTATCGGTGCGCAGTCGCTGCAGAAACCGGCTGAATATCATGATGCCGATGCCACCGCCAACGCGCGTCTGGCCGCGCGTCTGCCGTATCTGTTCGCCTGCTGCCGCTTTGCGCATTACCTGAAGTGCATCGTGCGTGACAAAATCGGCTCCTTCCGCGAGCGCGACGATATGGAACGCTGGCTGAATGACTGGGTAATGAGCTATGTCGATGGCGACCCGGCGAACTCCTCACAGGAGACTAAATCACGCAAGCCGCTGGCCGCAGCCGAAGTGAGCGTGGAAGAGCAGGAAGATAACCCGGGCTACTATGCAGCGAAATTCTTCCTGCGCCCGCACTATCAGCTGGAAGGCCTGACCGTTTCGCTGCGCCTGGTATCGAAACTGCCTTCACTCAAATCGAACGAGAACTGATTAATTGCATCAGGCCGTCATTTATGGCGGCCAGAATTCTCACAGAGTTTTGCAATTAACGTGCAGACGCGAAACGCAGATTTGCAAGCCGTCTCCACGTTTCGATATTGATATCGGGAAACTAAAGGATTCACTATTTTTTATTGCTCCATCCAGTGGGGCAATAAAAACACTCTGAATACACCATGTAGCAATATTCAGAAACCGAGGCAGAGGTAAAATATGGACTGTTTTATTCAGCCCCATGCTTTCCTGTTTGCCATAACGATGCTTTTTCAAAGCAGAACGTAAATCAAGCAAGAGAAGATAATTATGGCTATTGATATGTTTTTAAAAGTTGATGGTGTGACCGGCGAGTCTAAAGACTCCAACCACACCGGCTGGACCGACATCACCTCTTTTAGCTGGGGTGCAAATCAGCCTGGTAATATGGCGGTAGGTGGCGGCGGTGGTGCAGGTAAAGTGAATTTTAATGATTTACATATTACCGCTCTGATTGACAAGTCTACTACAGCTATTTTAAAAGCTTGCGCAAGTGGTAAGCACGTTAATAAGGTAGAAGTATCCATTTGTAAGGCGGGTGGTCAGCAGGTTGAATATACCCGTATTACCCTCGAAGATGTGCTTGTGACATCTGTTCAGTACACAGGTTCCGATAACGGCGATACTGTAGGGGTAACTTACGCGTTCCAGGCCGCTAAAGTGAAACAACAATACTGGGAGCAGAGTGCTTCTGGTGGCAAAGGTGCTGAGAGCAGCGCTGGCTGGGACATTAAGAGTAATAAAGAGGCTTAATGCCTGCGCCCCCGGATGGGGGCGTAGTTCTATGCGATTTCAATGCTGAATTAAGAGGGGTTTTTATGAGTACAATAAAAATAAGTCAGGGAGTTGGCATAAGGCAGCCTAACAAGTATCGTGATGTTAAAACCGTTCAGTCATTACTCAATGCGAACAGCATTGTGACATCTCCGGGTAATACACTAAAAGTTGATGGTTATGTTGGTGAAAAAAACAATTGCCAGAATAAAAGATTTTCAGGAAAAAGTTGTCAGGATGATAAACCCCGATGGCATTATCTCACCTCATGGCCCAACAATGCGCAGGTTATATGGTAATATTACACCAGTAAAAACCATTAAAATTAGTCTGGATACTACTTTATCTCAGGTAACTGACGAAATGTATGTCAGCATGGCGAAAGCACTAAACTGTGAGCCGGCAGCAATAAAGGCGGTGGTAATGTCTGAAAGCAGACAAAGTCCTTTTGATGCCTCGGGGCGTCCCACCATTTTGTATAAAAGACATTATTTTAGCCGTCTGACTAATCACCAATATGATAAAAGCCATCCGGATATTTCCGGCGAGGCATATGAAGTCTATGGCAAGTCTGGTGCACAATATGACAAGCTAAATAAAGCCATTGCGCTTGATCGAACGGCAGCGTTGCAATCAGCCTCCTGGAGTACTTTTCAGATAATGGGAAGTAATTACGCGACATCTGGCTATGCCAATGTCGAAGCCTTTGTACAGGGGATGAACACTATTTCTGGTCAGGTGTATGCTTTCGTTAACCATGTTTCTCATATACCCTCTTTACTAAATGCTATCCTCCCAAAAAACTGGGCCAGTTTTGCAAGGCACTATAATAGTGTAAACTATAAACGCAACAATTATGATGTTAAGTTATCGAGAAATTACGATTACGCACTGCACCATTAATTGAGAAATTTATGAAAAAAGGTGTTTTTACTTCATTTTTGCTATTATTAATGACCACTCATATCGCTGCTGCTTCTACTTTTTTATCCTTATCTAAACAAGATTCTTATAAAGAAAATATCTTTAATGAGGCTAAGAAACATGATTTAGCAAGAGTTGAACTTGATGAAGGTCAGACCTTTCAGTTGAACAGGAATGGAAAAATTCTGGGCACTCTTATTCAGGGGAAAGGATGGATAAAAGAGGTCCAGCCTGTTTGTTTCATTGGCTGGAGCAAAAATGGATCAAAAATTGACGCGTTTATATCAACGGTAGGGCAAGGAGACTGGGAAACATTAGGTTGCCATAAAGTTGATTCAGGCGGTTTGATATCTAAAAAAGATGACGAAAATGTGAAAATTGCGGTGGTTTACACTACCGAAGCCCCCGGTCGTTATAGTAATGCTTATTTTATTTTCGGAATCCCGCCTTTAGTCGAAAACCTTACTTATGATGAGAAGACGACGTTAAAGTTTCAAAATTCATATTTAAAAACAATTTCTGCTCTGCGGAAAAGCTATCAGAAATAAGGCTGAGTGGCTCAACTGAGCCACTCAGTTAAGCCAGTGTAGTTCATTTTACCAAGTTTTAATTCTAAGTGTTGGATGCGTATAATTCACCTTTCATCTGCGTTTTGCTTTGTATTAAGCATGTTTTTTACAACGTAATAATGCCAATGGGCCTGTTATTAAGGATGCGCATTCACTTTAAAAATAGCGTCAAAATCTTTATAAAAGTTAATCTGATTTAGAGTCAATTCAATGCACTGACAATTTTATACTTAACACTAGTATAGGTAATGAATCGAAGGGGTTTCGAGGATCTACTGTAGTAAAGATTGTGAACGGTGAAAGCAATGATGATCTTGATACCGCCTGAAAAGCATGGAATAAGATTTATTTTTCTGACACGGTTGTTAAAATGAAATGGATCCCGCTTTTTTTTATAGTGTTCGCAGCTTCAGGTCAGATGGCCGTCTCCAGCGAAGTGGTTAAAAACGGAACACTACAGGCATACTGGTTGCCTCACTGGCATAACAATGTTAACTCTCCGGAACTCCTGCTGCGATTTAGTACGGATCAAAAAAACAGCGCAGCCATAATTATTAATATCAGTGGAGTAGATAAAATAAAGAATTTTATTGCTAAGGAGTTCTCTTACATTCCTGATGAATTCTTTAAATATAAAGAAGGTCACGTCGAACAATACGGCAGTTTAAAATTCAGTGGCCTCTTTTCCACAAAAGAATGTGATGCGCGTATTTATCAGGCGACGCTGATTAGCTTCACAACACAGCAGACGAAAAAAAACTTTACGGATAACGGTTGTGATAATTATCCATGGTTAATCACTATGATGTTACGAGATGGGATTCAGCAGGCTGAGCTCCATAGCGAGCCATTGCCGGACAGTGAAAAGGTCGCTGTGATTTCTTCACAAACGCCCCTTGTTAAAGTCAGAACGGTTAATCAGGACTGGTTTTATGTAGCCAACTACGATGAGAGCCAGCCGGAGTTGACTGGAAAAACGGCAGGATATATTCAGTCTACATTCCTTGAGCCTGTAAACTAATATATATGTCGATGGCGACCCGGCGAATTCCTCACAGGAGACCAAATCACGCAAGCCGCTGGCCGCAGCCGAAGTGAGCGTGGAAGAGCAGGAAGATAACCCGGGCTACTATGCAGCGAAATTCTTCCTGCGTCCGCACTATCAGCTGGAAGGCCTGACCGTTTCGCTGCGCCTGGTATCGAAACTGCCTTCACTCAAATCGAACGAGAACTGATTAATTGCATCAGGCCGCCATTTATGGCGGCCAGAATTCTCACAGAGTTTTGCAATTAACGTGCAGACGCGAAACGCAGATTTGCAAGCCGTCTCCACGTTTCGATATTGATATCGGGAAACTAAAGGATTCACTATTTTTTATTGCTCCATCCAGTGGGACAATAAAAACACTCTGAATACACCATGTAGCAATATACAGAAACCGAGGCAGAGGTAAAATATGGACTGTTTTATTCAGCCCCATGCTTTCCTGTTTGCCATAACGATGCTTTTTCAAAACAGAACGTAAATCAAGCAAGAGAAGATAATTATGGCTATTGATATGTTTTTAAAAGTTGACGGCGTGACCGGCGAGTCTAAAGACTCCAACCACACCGGCTGGACCGACATCACCTCTTTTAGCTGGGGTGCTAACCAGCCGGGTAATATGTCTGTTGGCGGCGGCGGTGGTGCAGGTAAAGTCAACTTTGCTGATCTGAGTGTTGATGCTTTAATTGACAAATCCACAACCGCAATACTCAAATATTGCGCAAGCGGTAAGCATTTATCTAAAGTGGAACTTTCTGTATGTAAAGCGGGTGGGCAGCAAGTTGAATATGCTCGTATTACATTAGAGGATGTTTTAGTTACGGCGGTAAATTACACAGGTTCAGACAGTGGCGACACTGTGGGAATCACTTATACTTTCCAAGCCTCGAAAGTGAAACAGCAGTACTGGGAGCAAACCTCATCGGGCGGCAAGGGCGCTGAAAGCAGTGCAGGTTGGAACATTAAAGAAAACCGAGAGGCTTAATTAATTTAATTAGGGCGATATAATATCGCCCTAATTAAATTTAGATTATAAGGATATGACTATGGGTATTTATAATTCAGTCGGGGTGCGTGGTATTAACGATCCGCGTGACGTTAAAATAATTCAGGCACTAATAAATAAAAAGCTGTCAGTCAAATTAAGAGAAGATGGTATATGTGGTCCTAAAACTGTTCATTTTATTATGGCTATTCAAAAACAGTTCATGAGCCGTCCAGACGGAAAAGTTGATGCTAATGGTAAAACCTTTAAGATTATTTCTATGGAAGATACCAGCCAAAATATCGTCACAACTAGTGAACCAGAAAAATACTTGAATGTTACAGGTAATCTTTTCGTCAGATTTGGCCAGGTAACTTTTAATGCAGAAGGTAACGATATAAAAGGTAGCCAATTTTTTAGTAGGGTTATTCATTGGCCGCCCACATCTTTATCTGGCGTAACTATTGGTCGTGGTTATGATATCGGCAGTCGTACGGAAAACGATACTTATCGTGATCTTGTGAGTTCAGGTGTACCTGAAAGTCAGGCAAGAATGATTGCCGCTGGTTCAGGTCTTAAAGGTGGACAAGCAAAGATTTTTGTAAATGATAACAGAGAGTTAATTGGTGAGATTAGCCATTCAATGCAGAAAAATCTTTTTGAATTAATCTATCCTTTATATGTTCAGCGTGCTTCAAATAATTACAACTATTGGACGAAGTCATGCAAAGATGCAGTGAGTTGGAATCAGCTTAGATCACCAATAAGAGATGTACTCGTGGATTTTGTTTATCAGGGCTTTACAAAAGGTGGTAAGCCTATGAAGGCAGGTATGCATAATGATACAAATGAGCTAATAACTTATATACAAAATAGCTCAGTTATGCAATCGTATGAAAAAGGGCGCCAGCGCGTAAACTATCTTAAGCAGAAAGGATGAATTTAATGAAGGTTTTTTTGTTTTCAATAAGCATTTTAGCAGCATCATTGCCATCGTTTGCTCAGGGCAATTGTGACAGTGCTGTTAGCGATGCTGAAATTAATGCATGTTATAGTTTAGATAAAACTAATGCTGAGAATAAATTGAATAATGAGTACTCAGAAGCCAAAAAAAGAATCAATAAAGAATACTCATCTTCCAGTTCAGATATGGAAAATTATAATAAAATTTTGATTGAGTCGCAACGTGGATGGCTTAAATACAGAGATGGCCAATGTGAGCTGGAGTCATATCTTGCTGAGAAAGGAACGATTACTCATGATACTTTATATAATAGGTGTATAGCTCGTATTGATGAGGCACGTACCAGTCAACTTAAATCGATGCCTTACGAATGATAATGCAATCGTTATAATAAATGGCTCATAACACAATGAGCCATTGCGATAACTATTCAATAGTTAGCTTGCAAAATAAATTTATCTCTAATAACATTTAATTATGAATGGTAAGGTAGTATTAGTTTTTAAACGTAAAGCATTCGAAATGATATGGAAGTTGGCGGTTAGCTGATAGGATGCACATTGGATAAAATTTTATGAATTTTCCTGATGCTTTAATTTTTCTATCTGTATTTTCTTTTCTTTTATCTATCGTTTTACAAATTTCTGGCTATGTGATCTTTAGAAGAAATATCAGGAAATTCGAAGTTATTTTGTCTGAATTTCGACAGAGAAATCTTCAGCTAGACATCACGACGAACATTTCATCTTACTTTAGCGCATCCTTTCATCCGCTTAAAATAGCTTATTTTGCTTATCTTTATAAAGGTGTCATGCACTATCATAAAAGGAATGAAAGGGTAAACAAGGAAACCTATGATTTTATTCAGTCCCTGCCTAAAGAAAAAATAAACTGGTTGCTGCGTCTGCATACTTTAAACCTGGTTACTGCTTTTTTCATGATTGGGGGAGGCGTGGGGTTTATAATCTGGAGGAACTATTATAGTTAATCAGTCGCAGCATCTGTGATGGACATAGCTCCTGAAGCTGGGACAGTCATGATTATGGAAAACTACTGTGGACCTGTTACTCGCAATATCAGCTGCTTTGATAGGCTCGGGCTGCATATTTGCAAATATGGGCATTCATCCTGTTCAAGAGTAACCAGCGGAAATTTTATTTTATAATGATACTTTAATTTATAAGTGGACGCACTGATTTCTTCAGGATGCTGAATGAATTTTTCAGAATTATATATGTCTGCTTTCATTGTTAATATTGAATGAATCAGTTGTCGCTACATCCCAGCTAATCGTCTCGAACCGGTCTACTGACACAGCGCCACGCACATATTGTAGCGGCGCGTTTCATCGGGCAATACATTGTGACGCTACAAAATTGCAATCATTTCTAAGCCAACGAAAATTCTTAATGACAAATATGACACAGCGCATCGCGCTTTAAAGCACAGCATCAATCACCTTATATCGCTCATAGCATCGTCACACCCGCTTCCTATACCCCGCCTCTTTTCCGCAGAGATGCGCAGTATAGATGCCGAACCGCTAACCGCAGGAACCCGTTATGCGCTTTACGATAATAACGACTAAACCCGGCCACCAGCCGCCGCAAACCCGCTGTGACTTTCTTCCGCCAGGCGGCACCATTGGCCGCGGCGTGGATAATAATCTGGTTTTACCCGATGACGATCGCACCATTTCCCGTCTGCAGGCGATTGTGCACATCACGGCGGACGGTGAATGCCGCCTTACTAACCGTGGCAACGTGACGCGCGTGCTGCTTAATGACATCCCGCTGGAGCGGGGGCGTCAGGTTGAGCTGCAGGATGGGGATGTGCTGGGCATTGACGATTATCGGCTGCTGGTTAACGACCTGAACAGTGCGCAGCAACCGCAGGCTGCACCCGTCGCGCCGCAGCCCGCCGTGAAACCGGCCGTGGTTGTGGATGAGATGCCGCAGGAAAAAAGCGGCGGTACTGCCGCGATTCCGAGCGAGATCTGGGACAGTCTGGCCAAAGAGTTTTCGATCTCTGACGATCTCTCCCGGCGTAAAGCTGCTGCCATCGATCTGCCGGAAGCGCATCCGCTTACGGCCCCTGCGGCGGCGGATCGCAATCCGGAAGATCCGCTGGCCCAGCTGGTAAACGACGCGCCGCTGGATATCGGTCAGCAGCCGAAAAACAGCAGCCTGTTTGATGAAGAAGATGCGCTGTTTGCGGAAGAAAGCATCTTTGACGATCGCACTCCCAGCACGCTGTCGGCGCAGCAGAATGCCGCCGCGCAGCCGCAGGTCGGAAGTGACACCACAGAACTCGATCCGCTCAGCCTGTTTGGCAGCCAGAGCAGCAGCGATGTGCGCAACCACGACGATCCGCTCGGCCTGATGATGGGCAATGCGGTTCCGCTGGCGCAGCCGGCGATCGCTCCGGCACAGAAGGTACCACCGCAACCCGTCGCTCAGCCGGAAACGCAAAGTGAACAGTCGTCGGAGACGTCTCCGGTCGGGCTGGCAGATCTCAGCAGTTCGCCCCTGTTTGATGACACCGAAACCCAGGCCACGTCGCCGCTGAGCGAACCGCAGATAGAGCAGCCGGAGGCGGTAGCACCGCAGATGGATTACGGTGGCATTACGCTGCCCACGCCCCAGGCCGTACAGCGCACGCCATCGCCGACGCCGAAAGGGCGCCTGCGTATCGATCCGGTAGCCTCCAGCCAGAGCAGCGCACCGGCCACTGGCAACGCCGGCGGCCAGAGCAGCGGTGATCAGCTGAAAGGGGAACTGCTGGATGCCCTGCTGGAAGGCATGGGGCTGCGCGATCTGCAGCCGACGCCGCAGTTTGATCGCGAACAGATGCTGCAGTTTGGCCAGATGCTCAGCATGTTCTCACAGGGCACGGTGGCACTGCTGTCGTCCCGCTCGATTCTCAAGCGCGGCGTCAAGGCGGACATGACGGTAATCCTTGATGATGCCAATAACCCGTTCAAGCTGCTGCCGTCCGGCAAAACGGTGCTGATGCAGATGTTTGGCAGCCGTATGCCGGGCTTCATGCCGCCGCGCCAGGCGGTACGGGATGCGCTGATCGATCTGCAGGCCCACCAGCTGGGGATGATCGCTGGGATCCGCGCCATCATCGCTTCCATGCTGCAGTCCTTTAATCCCGAGCAGCTTGAAGAGGAAGCCCGCCAGGCCGGATCGGTGTCACGGCTGGGCCTGCCGGGCAGCCGTAAAGCCGCGCTATGGGAACATTTTGTCGAGCGCTATGGCGAAACCGCCGGCGAAATTGAAGACGATTTCCACACGCTGTTCGGTGAAGCATTCCTGCATGCCTATGACCTGGAAGTTAATCAGTACAAAGACTCACAAACCCACACGGATGACGCATGAATATCACTATTGCTTCCACGTCGAATCAGGGCGACCGCGCCAGCAATCAGGATCAGACCGGTGATGTCATCGGTGAACGCTCAGCCTGCTTCGTGGTGTGTGACGGCGTGGCAGGCTTTCCCGGCGGCGATGTCGCAGCAAAGATTGCGCGCAGCAGCCTGATGGCGGCCTTTGATGGCAACGCGCATCTGAATGCGCAGTCCATCCGCGATTATGTTAATCACGCCAACCATTCCATCCGGCAGCAGCAGAAAGTCAGCAGCGAGCACAGCCGCATGGGCACCACGCTGGTCAGTTTGTTTATCGATCGTGATTACGGCCTGGCCTACTGGGCGCACGCCGGAGACAGCCGGCTCTACCTGTTTCGCCGCGGCTATCTCTATCACGTCACCACCGATCACAGCCTGGTGCAGCAGATGAAAGATGCCGGGCATCAGACGGAAGGTATTAACAGCAACATCCTCTACTTTGCGCTCGGTATGGGGGATGAACAGCGTGACGCCAGCTACAGCGACGTGGTGGAAATTGAGGATGGCGATGCGTTTCTGCTGTGTACCGACGGCTTCTGGCACGGTGTCACGCTGGAGCAGATGCAGCAGTCACTGCACATGGTAAACACGCCGGACGAGTGGCTGACCCTGATGCAGCAAATCATTAAAAACGGGCAGCCGGAAAACGGCCAGCAGGATAACTTCAGCGCGCTGGCCGTCTGGGTTGGATCACCGCAGGACACCACCTTACTGCACTCGCTGTCCGAAGCGGCGCAGTTTTTCCCTCTTCGAGATTGAGAACACCAACATGAAACATGGATTACTGGGTCTGGCTGCGCTGCTGCTCAGCACTCATGCCTTCGCTGAGAACTACCGCATCGTGCAGTCCCCGACACAGAAACTGGATGTCTGGATTGATGATGTCAAAGATAACCAGCTGGCGAGCTGGTGTAAGCGTCAGGTTGATTTACGTATCGTCACGCAGGGTGAAAAAAATGTCGCCGCGCTGGAGGATTTCCTGCCGCGCGTCGCCGGGCTGATGGCTTCGCAGTGTAAATCGCTGCAGCAGCTGACCTGGGTACTGAATGACGAAGCGGGCAGCGCCATTGCCCACGGCAGCGCTGCCAAAGCCCGGCAGTGGCAGACCGAGGTTGCACCAGCTCCGGCGCAGGCCGTGCCGGTGACAGCCGCGGCAGAACCTGCGGCACCGGTGCTGAACTCGCCGCAGGCCGATACCACGCCGTGGCTGCAGTTCAGCCTGCTGGACGGATGCCACTTCCGCACCTGGTGGCCGCAGCCGGCACCGGCCAGCGCGCTGTTTGTCCCTTCGGCCCAGGGGATCAGCTGCGGTCAGGATGGCTGGCTGACCGGGCACAGCAGCCTGACACAGCTGGGCAGCGGGGCGGCGAAGAGCGTCGATGTCACCTTCCTGCAGGGCTTTCCGGTGGCTGGCCTGAGCAGTAAGCAGCAAACCGCTGAACTCAGCATCACTACCGTTAACCGCGAGCGCATGGTCGTGAGCAATGAAAAATCGCCGGACAGCTGGCTGGTGCTGCCGTTCAGCAATCAGTTCAACGGCTGGCAGGCACCCAATCAGGTGGTGGTGCAGATGCCCGCCAGCGATGCTGCTGACGACAGCGCTCTGCGTGCACGTCTGCAGGAGGTGCGTAAGGTGTGGACGCCGTGGCTGAACGGTAAAACGCCGCTGCGCGTGCTGCTGGTTGAGCAGTTGCATCCGGAGCGCAAAGATCCCGCCGTGGCGGTTTACCGAACCGTTAACTAACGCATAAGGAGCTTGCATGCTGTCCTTACAACAGCGCCTGGCGAAGGCTTCGCTGGCCGATAACCTCACGGAGATCGCGCGGCAGATTCAGGCCGATCCGGTCAGTGCCGATCTGCGCGCAGCCTTTGTTCAACTGCTGTGCCTGGCAGGCAACTGGCAGCGCGCGCAAATCCAGCTGCAATCCTGGCTGGCGTTAACGCCACAGGCGCAGCCCACGGTAAACCTGCTGCAACAGGCGATTGCCGGCGAACAGCAGCGCGCCGCAGTGATGAGCGGCGACGCGCAGCCACAGCTGCCGGGCAGCGCCTGGCACTGGTGTGAATCCCTGCTGGCGGCCCTGCGCGCAGATATCGCCGGGGAGCACGCCCGCGCGGCCACACTGCGTGCCACGGCGCTGGAACAGGCGGAAGCCAATCCCGGCCAGCTGCAGCAGCAGGGCCAGTCAGCTGCGTTTGCCTGGCTGATGGATGGCGACAGCCGTTTTGGTCCGGTGTGCGAAGCCATCGCCAATGGTCGCTACTACTGGATTCCGTTCGCCGCAATTCAGGAAATGACGTTTCAGCCGCCGGCCAGCGTAACCGATCTCATCTGGCGGCATACCCGCGTACAGCTGGTGGATGGCAGTGAACAGATCTGCCAGATTCCGGTGCGCTATCCGCTGCAGCAGGGGGCGGATGAGCGCTATCTGCGCGCCAGCGTAACGGAGTGGCAGACGCCGGGCAGCGCCGGCGATCAGTTTATCGGTCAGGGGCAGAAAGTATGGCTGAGCGATAACGTTGAGGCTCCGCTGCTGACGCTGGAGCAGCTTGTGTTTCACGCCGCCGGGATAAACGATGAGTCGTGATAATCCGCAAAACGACGGCTATGCCCAGCTGCATGGCGGCTTTCGTGCACGCAAAAATCGTGAAACGTTAACCGCCCGCGACAAGCTGCAGTCTTCGCTGCTGGATCGCCTGACCGACCATGCACCCGACAAACGTCACGAAGCCAGCAACACCACGCTGATTTCCCACACTACCCTGCGCCGTCACGTCCTGCGCGATCTGCAGTGGCTGTTCAACACCATCAATAACGAAGCGCAGCAGGATCTGAGCGGATTTCCGGAGGTGCGGCGCTCGGTGTGGAATTTTGGCGTGGCTCCGCTGGCCGGACAGAATATCTCCGATATTGAATGGCACGAAATGCAGCGCAAAATGACCGATGCCATTCTGCATTTTGAGCCACGCATCCTGCCGCAGGGATTACAGGTGCGCTGCGTCAGCGATCTGAAATCGCTCAGCCTGCACAACGTATTATCGATTGAGATCAAAGGCCGGCTCTGGTGCGTGCCTTATCCGCTGGAGTTTCTGTTCCGCACTCAGGTTGATCTGGAGAGCGGCCATTTTGAACTACAGGATGCAGGCTAATCATGGACAGCAAACTGCTCGATTACTACAACCGCGAACTGGCTTATCTGCGTGAGCTGGGCGCGGAGTTTGCCGCGCGCTATCCGAAGGTCGCTGGCCGTCTCGGCATGCGCGGTATTGATGTTGCCGACCCTTACGTGGAGCGGCTGATGGAAGGGTTTGCCTTCCTGACCTCGCGCGTGCAGCTGAAGATGGACGCCGAATTTCCCCGTTTTTCCCAGCGTCTGCTGGAGATGATCGCCCCCTCGTATCTGTCGCCGACGCCGTCAATGGCCATCGCCCAGCTGACCCCGGACAGCCGCAAAGGCGATATCAGCGGCGGTTTTCGCGTGCCGCGCGGCACCATGCTGGAGAGCCAGAATCTGAAGAAAACCGGCGTGACCTGCAGCTACACCACGGCGCATGAGGTAACGCTGCATCCGCTGCGCATCAGCGACGTCTCTCTGGGCGGGGTACCGGGCAATATGCCGCTCGGAGAGCTGAAACTCAGTGGCCTGGGCGCCGCCAGCGCGCTGCGGGTGCGTATTGAGTGTGAAGGCATCGCGTCGCTCAGCCAGCTGAACGTGAACGAGCTAATGCTGTTTCTCAGCGGCCCGGATATTCAGGCATTAAAACTGCTGGAACTGCTGATGCAGCATCGCGTGGGTATTGTGCTGCAATCGGTGGAAGCCACGCCGCTGCGCCAGGTTCTGCCGGATGAGGCGCTGCAGCAGGAGGGGTTTGCCCCGGAGCAGTCGCTGCTGCCGGATGACCTGCGTAATTTCGATGGCTACCGGCTGCTGCAGGAGTATTTCTCCTTTCCGGCGCGCTTCCAGTTTGTCAGCCTGAATCAGCTGGCCACGTTCCTGCGCCGCTGCGATAACGCCAAAGCGTTTGACATCATTATCCTGCTGGATAAAGCCGACAGCGCGCTTGAGAGCGTGGTAGACCGCAGCCATCTGGCGCTGCACTGCACGCCGGTGATCAATCTGTTTCCGAAAACAGCCGAGCGGCTGAAAGTCAGCGACAGCCAGCATGAATACCATCTGGTGGTCGATAATATCCGGCCGCTGGACTATGAGGTGCACTCCGTGCAGCGCCTGTTCGCCACGGTGGAAGGCAAACGCGAAGAGCAGGTCTTTCGCCCGTTCTGGAGCACCTTCAGCGGCGATGACGGCGATTACGGCGCCTACTTCTCGCTGCGCCGTGAGCAGCGCACGCTGTCTGAACATGCACAACGTTACGGCACGCGTACCGGTTATATCGGCTCGGAAGTGTTTCTCTCGCTGGTGGATGAGCACCACACGCCGTGGCGTGATGACATGCGTTATCTCTCGGCGGAGGTGATGTGCACCAGCCGCGATCTGCCGCTGATGCTGCTGCAGCAGGAGCAGGGCAACTTTGTGATGCCGGATTCCATTCCTGTTAGCCAGCTGACGTTGTGCAAAGGCCCGACGCCGCCGCGCCCGGCACTGGCAGAAGGGCTCTCTGCGTGGCGCCTGATCAGCCATCTGCAGATGAACTACCTGAGCCTGATGGACAGCAGCAACGGCGAAGGCGCCGCGGCGCTGCGTCAGTTGCTGAGCCTGTATGCGAATCTGGCGGATGCTCCGGTGGCGCGACAGATAGAGGGCATTCGCCGCTGCCAGCTCAGCGCGGTCAATCGCCGCGTACCGGAACCCGGACCGGTGGTGTTTGCGCGCGGCGTCAGTATCACGCTGGATGTTGACGAGCAGGCCTTTTCCGGTGCCAGCCCGTGGCTGCTGGGCAGCGTGCTGGAGCGGGTGTGCGGGCGGCTGGTGGCGCTGAACAGCTTTACCGAATTTACGCTGAACAGCCAGCAGCGCGGCGAAGTGGGTTACTGGCCGCCGCGCATGGGCAGGAAGGCGCTGTTATGAGTGACGCACAGGTCATCCCGTTGCAGCGCATCACGCGCCTGCCGGACGATTTCTGGCATCAGGTTATGGCAGCCCCGTGGCGTTATGACCTGTTTCAGCTGCTGCGCCGGCTGGATGCGCAGAGCGGCCAGCGCTATCCGCTGGGCCGCGCACCGCTGCCAAAGTTTGAGTCGGTACGCATCGGTCAGACACCCTCGCTGGCGTTTGCCCCGGCCACCGTCGCCGGCGTGCAGCAGCGTGAAGAAGATCAGCGGCATGAGGTCTCGATTTACAGCTTCGGCCTGTTTGGCCCCAACGGCCCGCTGCCAACCCACCTGAGTGAATATGTGCATGAACGCATCGTGCACCATCAGGATCACAGCCTGGCCGCATTCGCCGACATCTTTCATCATCGCGCCACGCTGCTGTTTTACCGCGCCTGGGCAGATGCGCAGCCCACGGTTTCGCTGGATCGCGCCGACAACAGCCGCTTTCGTGACTACCTGGCCTGCCTGGCCGGCATCGGTTTGCCTGCGCAGCAGCAGGAAGGATCGCTCAGCCTGCATGCGCGCCTGATGCTGGTCGGCCACCTCAGCCGCCATGGTCATGATGCGGAAGGGCTGGTGCGCATTCTGCGCCACTACTTCGGCGTGCCGGTACAGCTGGAACAGAATGTGCCGCAGTGGCTGACGCTGGACCCGCGCGATCAGGCGCGGCTGGGCGCGGGACGTCAGATGCCGCGTCTGGGCGCGTCCGCGTTTCTGGGGGTGGCGGTGCGCGATGTGCAGCACCGCTTTCGCCTGCGGCTTGGCCCGCTGAGCGCCGCGCAGTATGCCCACTTTCTGCCGGATGCGCCGGGCGCGCGCGAAGTCCGTGACTGGGTGCGTCACTATCTCGGCATTGAAATGCAGTGGGATCTCAGCCTGATTCTGGCGGCTGATGAGGTGCGCAGCGTTACGCTGGGTGGCACGGCCCGGCTTGGCTATACCAGCTGGCTCGGTCAGACCGCACAGCCACAGGATCGTGAAGATTTTATGTTTGAGGTTGAGGCAGCGGTTCGCTAGCTCAACGGCTTTTCCCTCTGTTACACAGCCTGCTTCTTTGATTAAAGAGACCCGATATGTCAGAAATCAGCCGCGCCGTATTATTCGGCAAACTGGATACGCTGTTATTTACCTCGCTGGAAAGCGCCACCGCCTTTTGTAAACTGCGCGGCAACCCCTATGTTGAGCTGGTGCACTGGCTGCACCAGCTGATGCAGCAGCAGGATGGCGATTTACAGCAGGTTATCCGCCATTTTTCACTGGATGAAAACGCGCTGACGCGGGATATCGTTGCGGCGCTTGATCGCCTGCCGCGCGGTGCAAGCGCCATTTCCGATCTCGCAGAACACATTGACAGCGCAGTCGAGCGCGCCTGGGTTTACGCCTCGCTGAAATATGGCGCGACGCGTATTCGCGGCGGTCATCTGCTGATTGGCATGCTGAAAACCTTCACGCTGGCCAGCGTGCTGAAAAACATCTCCGGCCAGTTCGCCCGGATTAATGCGGATGCGCTGCTGGAGCAGTTCGACACGCTGCTGGCCGGCAGCAAAGAGGCGCAGCAGACGATGGCGGCAGCCCCGGCGACCGAAGGTGCTGCGCCCGCTGCAGGCACCAGCACGCTGGCGCAATATGCTCAGGATCTCACTGCGCGTGCGCGTGAAGGTCGCATTGACCCGGTGACCGGCCGTGATGAAGAGATCCGGCAGATGGTGGATATTCTGATGCGTCGCCGTCAGAACAATCCGCTGCTGACGGGCGAAGCGGGCGTCGGCAAAACTGCGGTTGTGGAAGGTCTGGCGCTGCGCATTGCCGCGGGTGACGTGCCGGCACCGCTGCAGGATGTGCAGCTGTGGCTGCTGGATATCGGTATGCTGCAGGCGGGTGCGGGGATGAAAGGCGAGTTTGAAGCGCGACTGCAGGCGCTGATTAATGAAGTGCAGTCCAGCCCGACCTCGATCGTGCTGTTTATCGATGAGATCCACACGCTGGTGGGCGCGGGCGGGCAGCAGGGCACCGGCGATGCGGCCAACCTGCTGAAACCGGCGCTGGCGCGCGGCCAGCTGCGTACCATCGGGGCCACCACCTGGGCCGAGTACAAAAAATATATCGAAAAAGATCCGGCACTGACGCGGCGCTTTCAGACCGTACAGGTGCAGGAGCCGGATGAGGCCAGAGCGATTCTGATGCTGCGCAGTACCGTCAGTGCGCTGGAAAAACATCATCAGATCCTGCTGCTGGACGAAGCCGTCAGCGCGGCAGTGAAGCTTTCCCACCGTTACATTCCGGCCCGCCAGCTGCCGGATAAAGCCGTGGCGCTGCTGGATACCGCCTGCGCGCGCGTGGCGGTGAGTCAGGGTGCGCAACCCGCGGCGCTGGAAGATTGCCTGCACCGCCTGTCCGCGCTGGAGATTGAAGCGGAAATCCTTGCACGTGAAAGCAAAGTTGGCCTGGGCGACGCTGCGCGCCAGCAGGCGATTGCTGCGGAGCGCGCGGAGCGGGAACGCGAGCGCGATGCGCTGCAGCAGCGCTGGCAGCAGGAGCGCGCGCTGGTGGACACGCTGATCGCCCTGCGCGCGCGCTGTGTGACCGAGGGCGAAGCCGCCCTGCGTGACGAGCTGGATGCGGTGCAGCAGCAGCTGCGCGAATTGCAGGGCGAAACACCGCTGCTGTTTGCTGCCGTGGATGCCAGCGTGGTGGCGGCGGTCGTCGCGGACTGGACCGGTATCCCGCTCGGCCGCATGGTGAAAAACGAGATCGATGCGGTGCTTAACCTCGCCGATACGCTGAACCAGCGCGTGATTGGACAGCGTCATGGTCTGGAGCTGATCGCCAAACGCGTGCGCACCTCACGCGCGCGGCTTGATAATCCGGATAAGCCGGTGGGCGTGTTTATGCTATGCGGCCCGTCAGGCGTCGGCAAAACCGAAACCGCGCTGGCGCTGGCCGAGTCACTGTACGGCGGCGAGCAGAACATTATTACCATCAACATGAGCGAGTTTCAGGAAGCCCACACCGTTTCCACCCTGAAAGGCGCACCGCCAGGCTATGTTGGCTATGGCGAAGGGGGCGTGCTGACCGAAGCGGTGCGCCGTCGCCCTTACAGCGTGGTCCTGCTGGATGAGATTGAAAAGGCGCATCCGGATGTGCACGAGCTGTTCTTCCAGGTGTTCGATAAAGGCTGGATGGAGGATGGCGAAGGGCGCCATATCGATTTCCGCAACACCATCATCATTCTGACCTCCAACGTCGGTACGCAGCTGATCAGCGCAATGTGCGCCGATCCGGAACTGATGCCGGATCCGGATGTGCTCAGCACCGCGCTGCGCAAACCGCTGCTGGAGGTGTTCCCGCCTGCGCTGCTGGGCCGTCTGCTGGTGGTGCCTTACTACCCGCTGAGCGACGCAATGCTGGCCGAGATCGTCCGCCTGCAGCTGGGCCGCATTGTGCGCCGGCTGGCCGACAACCACGGTATTGCGGCGCAGATTGACGATAGCGTGGTGCAGCAGATTGTGCAGCGCTGCACGGAGGTGGAGTCCGGTGGTCGCATGGTGGACGCCATTCTTACCAATACCCTGTTGCCACAGATGAGCCAGATGCTGCTGAGCGCCCACGCCCGCGATGAACGTTATCGCCGCGTGCAGGTGCGCTGTGAGCAGGGCGAGTTTGTTTGCCAGTTCGATGTCTAAAGCCGTTTGTGATCAGAGAGTTTTCGAAAATGTCGGAACACGATAATCCCCTCAACGTACCCAACGCATTGCCGGTGGGCTACCGATTCAATGAATTTGAAATTAAAGAAGTTATCGGCGGTGGCGGTTTTGGCATTGTGTATCGTGCCTGGGATCATCAGCTGGAACGTGACATCGCGATCAAAGAGTTTATGCCGGCTTCGCTGGCGGTGCGCAGCGATGATCTGAACCTGGTACTGCGCAGCGAGCGCTTCAGTAAAACCTTTCACGCCGGGCTGAACAGCTTTATTCAGGAGGCGCGCCTGCTGGCCCGCTTCAATCACCCTAATCTGCTGCACGTGCTGCGTTTCTGGGTGCAGAATGACACCGCCTACATGGGCACGGTGTTCTACAGCGGCACCACGCTCTCCACGCTGCGCGAGCGTAATCCGCAGTTGGTGGATGAAACCTGGATCCGCCGTCTGCTGCCGCCGCTGCTTGGCGCCATCAAAACCATCCACGAAGCCGGTTATCTGCATCGTGATATCTCACTGGATAACATTCAGATCCAGAGCAGCGGTGAGCCGGTATTGCTGGATTTCGGTTCGGCGCGCAAAACCATCGGTAATCTCTCGGACGAAAGCGAAACCATGCTGCGTCCGGGCTATGCGCCAATCGAGCAGTACAGCGATAACGACGAAAGCGAGCAGGGTGCCTGGACCGATATTTATGCGCTGGGCGCGGTGCTGCATACGCTGATTACCGGCGCGCCGCCGCCGGTCAGCGTGGTACGCAGCATTGAAGATAATTATCAGCCGCTGGCGCAGCGCCGTCTGCCGGGCTATTCCCAGGCATTGCTGGCGGCAGTAGACAGCGCGCTGGCGCTCAAACCGGAAGATCGTCCGCAGGATATTGACGCTTTCGCTGCGCTGATGGCGTTGCCGGAACGTGCACCGGAACCGCTGCTGAGCGCTAACCTCAGCGGGCCGGGCACCATGCTGGTGCCGGTAGAGGACGCCGAAGCCGCGGCCCCGGTTTCGCCGGTGAAGGCCCTGCTGGGGCACCGTTTTGCGCTGCCGGGGCTTGTGGCTGCAGGCGTGTTGCTGGGGCTGTGCGTCGGCCTGCTGATGGCCGGCGGCGACGAATCTGCCGCCCCGCCATCAACGGTGCAGAACAGCACGCCCGCGACACCTGCGGCAACCCAGGTGCCGGCTGCACCGCCTGCTGCCCCGGCACAGACGGCACAGCGCGATCCGCAACCGGCGGCGGACCCCTCACCGCCACCCGCACCGGTAGCGCAGGTCTACATCAGACTGCAGCAGGGTGAGCGCGTGCAGGTGAACGGTAAGCCGCAGGCGCTGGTGCCGGCAGCCAATGGGTTTGCCGCGCTGCAGCTGCCACCCGGCCAGTACACCTTTGCCATTAGCGGCCAGGCGGGCACGCGCCAGCAAACGCTGAACATCAGCGAAGAAGGCGTCTGGTTGCTCGATCCACACAGTTAACAGTCAGGGATTTACTTATGTTCTCACGTATTACCGCACAGCTGCCGGCGGACGGCCTGCTGTTCCACACGCTGAAGGGCACCGAGGCGCTGTCGCAGCCGTTTGAGCTGGAGGCCGGGCTGCTCTCCACCGACGCGCGCATCGACCGCCACGCCCTGCTGGGCCAGCCGGTGACGTTCACGCTGCCGACCGACGGCCTGATGAGCGCGCTGAGCCCGCGCTACCTCAACGGCAAAATCACCCGGGTGGCGGTGCGCAGCGAGGAGCTGAACGGCACGCGCTACGCGTGCTATGAGCTGACGGTGGAGCCGGACCTGTGGCCGATGAAGCGGGACCGCAACCTGCGCATCTTCCAGAGCCAGACGGTGCCGCAGATAGTGCAGACGCTGCTGAAGGAGTACGGGGTGAACGTGGAGTCGCGGCTGGCGGGCAGCTATCGGGTGTGGGAGTACTGCGTGCAGTATCAGGAGAGCAGCCTGGACTTTATCAGCCGGCTGATGGAGCTGGAGGGGATGTACTACTTCTTCCGGCACGAGGCGGAGCGTCACGTGATGGTGCTGTGCGACGGGCCGGACCAGCACCAGGCGTTTCCGGGGTATGAGACGATACCGTACCACGTGACGGCGTCGGGCGGCGTGGTGGCGGAGGAGGGCATCAGCCAGTGGTCGCTGGCGGAGAGCGTGACGCCGGGCATCTACAGCACCGACGACTACGACTTCCGCAAGCCGAACGCGTGGATGCTGCAGGCGCGGCAGAACCCGGCGTCGCCGGTGCCGGGCGCGGTGGACGTGTACGACTGGCCGGGCCATTTTGTCGAGCACAGCCACGGCGAGTCCTACGCGCGCATCCGTCAGGAGGTGTGGCAGGCGGAGCACCACCGCGTCAGCGGGTCGGGCACGGCAACGGGCATCGCGCCGGGCTTCACCTTCTCCATCCTCAACGCGCCGCACTTCAGCGACAACGGCGAATATCTGGTGACCTCGGCCACCTATGATTTTGCCGAAAACAGCTACGCCAGCGGCGACGGCGGCGACAGCCGGCACAACATCGACTTCACGGTGCTGCCGTCGTCGGTGACCTGGCGCACGCCGCCGGAGACGCCGTGGCCGAAGACGCACGGGCCGCAGACGGCGAAGGTGGTGGGGCCGAAGGGCGAGTCAATCTGGACGGACCGCTACGGGCGGGTGAAGGTGAAGTTCCACTGGGACCGCCTGGCGAAGGGCGACGACACGAGCTCGTGCTGGGTGCGGGTGTCGAGCGCGTGGGCGGGCCAGGGGTTCGGCGGGGTGCAGATCCCGCGGGTAAACGACGAGGTGGTGGTGGACTTCATCAACGGCGACCCGGACCGTCCGCTGATCATCGGTCGCGTGTACAACGAGGCGAGCATGCCGCCGTGGGCGCTGCCGGCGGCGGCGACGCAGATGGGGTTTTTGAGCCGTAGTAAAGATGGACACAAAGATAATGCCAATGCTCTCAGGTTTGAGGATAAAGCAGGGCACGAACAGATCTGGATTCATGCTGAAAAAAATATGGATACAGAGATTGAATGTAATGAGACACATAACGTCGGCGTTGACCGTAAAAAAACAATTGGACAGGATGAGAATGTCACGGTTAAGCGTAACCGGGATGCAAATATAGGCGTAAATTCAACCAGTAATACAGGAAATCAGCACAAAATAAACGTCGGTAAAAATCAGACTGTGCTAACCATGGACAAAGAGGGGAACGCTCTGCTGGAAGCCACAGCCTCTATTAAATTCAAAGTCAATGATAATTATATTCTCATTACACCCTTTGGTATAGAAATCATCGTCTCTGAAGGGGGACTTAAAGCAGAAAGTATTACTGAAGCCTCCTTTAAAGGCACGGAAATTACTAAGCTGGGAGGAGGAATAAATTCCGAACTTAAAGCGAATGACACGGTAACTATTACTGGAACTAACCTGACGGATATTAAAGGTGCTGTGGTTAAAGTTAATAGCTGAGTTTTTATACAGGAAAAATAATCATGGGGCAGCCTGCCGCCAGAGCGATCATAGATATCAGCGCACATACTGGTCCAATACAATCAGGGAGTCCTGATGTAATAATCGGGGGGTTTCCGGCAGCACGAAAAGGCGACACTTTATCCTGTTCCGATCATGGCAACGGATTGATTATCGGTGGTTCTGGCACCGTTTTAGTCAACGGTATACCGCTTGCACGCAAAGGGGATAAAACGCATTGTAATGCCGGTGGTACACCTCCGCCAGCAGATTCTAAACCTGCTGGGCCACATTACTGGGGCGGTTCATTAGCAAAAAAGGCCGGTGAAGATGGTATGCTTCATGGTGAAATTTATGATGCCCGCGTACTTGGTGCTTACGCCAGCCTGGAAGATAAAAACCTCAATGGAGATTTTGATACGGCATCGGCTGGTTTTGCGTTATCCGACATTACCCTGGGTAACCTTAAAAGCCAGGATCTCTTACGCGGAGAAATGCGTACTAAAGTCGCTGTTGCCAATGCCACTGGTTCTTTATACGGAGGTGGTAACGATATTTATGGTCTAAATACGAATGCGACCGCGACAGGCATACAGTATGGAGGCTCGGCTGCTGCAGGGAAAGAAGGAACATTATATGGAGGAGTAGCTGGTGATGTCACTATTGGCAGTGCAGAGGCCAAAGCCGTTGGTGAAATATACAGTGGCAACAAAGGCCGATACGGATTTACGCTTGAGGGTGGAGCCGAAGCAAAGGGTGTAAAAGGTGAAGTTTCAGGAAACATTGATATCTTAGGCATAGTCTCTGGCGAGGCTAAAGCAGATGCTAGCTTAGGTTCTGTGGGATTATCTGGTGGAGGAAGTTTTTTCTGGGATACTACAGACTCTTCAGCGAATTTAAGGGTTGCAGGTGGGGCCGCAGCGCTGATTGGTCTTAAAGGTGATGCAAGTTTGAAAGTGGCCTTTAAACCCATTCTGGACTTCTTTGACTCTCTGTATGGTGATGATGAAACTGTTAAAACACCTAAACAGCCACGCGGCGATGGGACAATCAAAACTGGTTGTGTTACTGTTTTGATCGGCGATTAAATCACTGGAGATAATTGCAAAATGAAATGGTTAGGTTTTATTGTTTTTATTATTATTACTTTTATTTACATCTGGAATGGAAGGGATGTTTTCTCAAAAAAGGAGTGGATGTCTTTTTCGATGCGGTTTCTCGCCGTTCTGATTGGTGCTTTTATTTTAGTGATTATTCTTGTGGGTGCATCTAAATATCTGCATTTGATCGATAGGGAAAGTGCAAGAGCACTATCAGTGATTATACCTGCTTCTATTATGACGATGTTGATTTCGAAATTATTCGTTATTGCTCTCTTTGCTCTATTCAAAATTATAATGCGTTTCCATCATCGTTACAACACTTTTGAGAACTATTCAAAATTGTCATCGATTGGTGATTCCTATGGGACAATGCTAAGCTTAATCGTAAAAGCAGTCGCTTCGTTTGGATGCGTTATTATGTTTTATGGAATCTGGTTTGGCAGCACTGTCTGAGTTAAAGAGGTTGTATGAATACAGCAAACAATTATGTCTTTCCTGTAATGTCAAACTATAACGACGAGGAGGTTAAGGAAAATTACTGGAAGTGTCAGTACACTTCCACTGATAAGAGAATGCTTCACTATTGGGTGGTCCTGCCCCGGCGCGTCAAGCCTGCCGAGCTGAAGCCACAAAATATTGCTGAAGTTGGCCTGACTAACATTGGGCGCTATTCGACCAATGATAATCAGCCCTACATGGAAGTCTGGGCCGCTTATGAACGCTGTCAGTGGGAGATGAACCCTTCAGATTGGTTGTTCAATAAGCTGGAGTTAATGGGTGAAAAAGTAATAAATAAACGATTAATTGTTAATCCAATCGGAAATGGAATTTTTGCAGACGTACTCACTCTTAAAACCCACTCTTCAGGTGACGAAGTTATTTCACGCTATACTGTTCACAAGGACTATAATCCTGAGGAAAGTGGTGGAAACTATTTTTTGATAAAAGCCGCTTGTGCATCTCGCGATTATCCTTTACTGGCTAATGATATTCATTTTATTGCGGTTAACTGGGATTTAATGCATCGCAGTAATCTTGCCTTTGCTGAACTTCTTCAGAGTGTTAGTTTAAGTAGTAATAACAATAGTGGTTTTAAAATTCCCGAATCCTGGCAAGTAAAACCTCTCAATGAAACGCGCCTGGTAATTGAACATACGTTTAATGGGGTCAACACTGGCGTGATTAATCTCTGCTTCTATTCACAAGAGATGTTATTTACAGAACAGGATGTTTTTAGCGTTTCAACTAAGCGTTTTCACGATCATCAGCCTGCAGTTATGTTGACGACTGACACTCTGAAAACGATTCCGAACGAGTTTAATTCTTCTTTTGGAGAAACTATCGCTACCTGTGCGGGAGAGATTGTAAGCGCTAAGGAAAAGATGAACGCTTTTTATCAGTGCTATGTTTTTAGTGTGGGGCAATTATGGTGCTATGCAGAATTAGTTGGCAGGCATCGAAATTACAAAAGCTATTGTTATGAAGCTAATAAGCGTTGCCTTGAGATTATCCTTTCCTCATTCCATCTTGAAAAAGTCTGATCAGGAAAATAAAACTCATGTTGAAGTATGGGTTTCTTTTTGATGCTTAGAAATAAAAGAATTAACGAGATTATTATTGATTTGCTATTTCTTAAGGACGTTACTTATCTTTTTAAACCAGAAAGGATTTGTTAAAACATTTCTATCCTCGCATCCATTATCTCTCATAAAAAAGTTATTTTAGTAAAAATTCTTAACTCTTCACTTTTACTGACACGCTTTATTGTCAGTTGTGCTCGTACGGAAAATCACTATGTTCTCACGCATTACCGCACAGCTGCCGGCGGACGGCCTGCTGTTCCACACGCTGAAGGGCACCGAGGCGCTGTCGCACCCGTTTGAGCTGGAGGCCGGGCTGCTCTCCACCGACGCGCGCATCGACCGCCACGCCCTGCTGGGCCAGCCGGTGACGTTCACGCTGCCGACCGACGGCCTGATGAGCGCGCTGAGCCCGCGCTACCTCAACGGCAAAATCACCCGGGTGGCGGTGCGCAGCGAGGAGCTGAACGGCACGCGCTACGCGTGCTATGAGCTGACGGTGGAGCCGGACCTGTGGCCGATGAAGCGGGACCGCAACCTGCGCATCTTCCAGAGCCAGACGGTGCCGCAGATAGTGCAGACGCTGCTGAAGGAGTACGGGGTGAACGTGGAGTCGCGGCTGGCGGGCAGCTATCGGGTGTGGGAGTACTGCGTGCAGTATCAGGAGAGCAGCCTGGACTTTATCAGCCGGCTGATGGAGCTGGAGGGGATGTACTACTTCTTCCGGCACGAGGCGGAGCGTCACGTGATGGTGCTGTGCGACGGGCCGGACCAGCACCAGGCGTTTCCGGGGTATGAGACGATACCGTACCACGTGACGGCGTCGGGCGGCGTGGTGGCGGAGGAGGGCATCAGCCAGTGGTCGCTGGCGGAGAGCGTGACGCCGGGCATCTACAGCACCGACGACTACGACTTCCGCAAGCCGAACGCGTGGATGCTGCAGGCGCGGCAGAACCCGGCGTCGCCGGTGCCGGGCGCGGTGGACGTGTACGACTGGCCGGGCCATTTTGTCGAGCACAGCCACGGCGAGTCCTACGCGCGCATCCGTCAGGAGGTGTGGCAGGCGGAGCACCACCGCGTCAGCGGGTCGGGCACGGCAACGGGCATCGCGCCGGGCTTCACCTTCTCCATCCTCAACGCGCCGCACTTCAGCGACAACGGCGAATATCTGGTGACCTCGGCCACCTATGATTTTGCCGAAAACAGCTACGCCAGCGGCGACGGCGGGGAGAGCCGGCACAACATTGACTTCACGGTGCTGCCGTCGTCGGTGACCTGGCGCACGCCGCCGGAGACGCCGTGGCCGAAGACGCACGGGCCGCAGACGGCGAAGGTGGTGGGGCCGAAGGGGGAGTCCATCTGGACCGACCGCTACGGGCGGGTGAAGGTGAAGTTTCACTGGGACCGTCTGGCCAAGGGTGACGACACCAGCTCCTGCTGGGTGCGCGTGTCGAGCGCCTGGGCGGGCCAGGGGTTCGGCGGGGTGCAGATCCCGCGGGTGAACGACGAGGTGGTGGTGGACTTCATCAACGGCGACCCGGACCGTCCGCTGATCATCGGTCGCGTGTACAACGAGGCGAGCATGCCGCCGTGGGCGCTGCCGGCGGCGGCGACGCAGATGGGGTTTTTGAGCCGGTCGAAGGACGGCACGGCGGAGACGGCGAACGCGCTGCGGTTTGAGGACAAGGCGGGCGAGGAGCAGGTGTGGCTGCAGGCACAGCGTAACCTGGATACACACGTCAAGAATGATGAAAGTCATAACGTCGTGAATAACCAGATTATCACCGTAGGTGCTAACCATGACACGCGTGTACAAGGCGATCATAGCATCGGCACCCAGGGGGATAGCAAAACACTGACGAAGGGCAATCGTACAGAAAGGGCTCTGGCCTCTTATATTATTGCTGCTGGCGACAGCGTACGAATTGAATGCGGTCTTAGCGCAATTGAATTAACTAAAGAGGGTGAGATTAATTTCATTGGTAAAAATTTCAATCTCACTGTAGATGGCAAAGGCCAAATTAACACTAAAAGCGGAAAGTTACACTTAAATCCAACGGATGGTTCTGCAGCTATCGTGGCACCCGGCAGCGGACATAAAGACGTCATTAAGAACGAAATTGATCAATATTTTTCTTCAGCTGAGGGTGATTAAGGGATAAGTATGGCAATTTATACTCTACAGGAAGCATCCCTGGAATTACCAGATGTATTTAAAGATAGAACCATGAACCTGTTTACGTTGAGTGAAAATAACGCCAGCGAATTTACATTTGTAGTATCTCGGGCATCCGCCTTGCATGATGATACTGTGCAGAAAGTTGCTGCCCGGGTAATTCAGGAGATGAGCACTACCGTTCAGGCATTCAATAGCGTTACATCACAACTTATCGTGGTTGATGGTTTACCAGCAGTTGAAGCTTTTTATCATTTTGAGAATGGTGGTGTACAGATATGGCAAAAGCAAACCATTCTCCTGCTTGATGATGAGCCTGGCGGGAAGAAAATTGTCTGTTATATAGGGACTTGCCCTGGACATTTCAGTGAATATTATCAAAAGCAGTATCGGACAATTATAGATAGCATTAAGTTTAATTCACGGAATAGTGAGGTTAGGTCCGCTCCGGTTGCCTCTGACTCTTCCGATATATATTTCTCTCTCGACAATGATACGAAAATACTCACCGCACATGAGGGCGTCAATGCACTTTATCAACACGTTGATTTAAAGAGGGCATTGAATGGTAGTTATTTATTCTATGATAAAGCAGGAAATCCTCTCCATATCGCCGCGTTAAATAATGAAGAACCTCTCCGTTATGCGCTCTGGACTTCCGTGGGCAAAAATCTCTCATCTTTAACTCAAATGATCGGGATCGCCAAAGCGATTGAGGGACCAGAAGAATTGAGTGGTGAGAAGCAAATTCTTGCTTTTCTTCAGAGGCACAGGGATGAATAAATTATGGCGGAATTCAATGCGGCCAGAGAGCTGGACGACATAGCGCATACAGCTTCTGAAGGATGGATGATAGCCGGTCTTATCGGCGGAGCGATACTTGGAGCTGCGGCAGTGGTTGTTACTGGCGGTGCGGCGTTGATCGCGGTATCCGCTGCGGCGGCGGGAGCTTGTGCAGCAGGTGGGATAGGCGAAGTACTGGGTAGCATGTCCTGGGCGCCACGACACAACACCGGTAAGCTCATGTCTGGCTCTCCTGACGTTTTTATCAACAGCAGAGCAGCGATACGTGCCCATTTATCCAAAGGGACCTGTGATGAACACAGTGGTTCGCTGCAATTGGTCGCAGAAGGTTCAGACAAGGTCTTTATCAATAATTACCCAGCCGCACGCATCGGTGACCGTCTAACCTGTAGCGCCGGGATAGCCAGCGGATCTGCCAACGTTTTTATCGGCGGAGGGAAGTACCAGACCGATGACATTAATCCGGAAATTCCTGGCTGGGTTAACTGGATCATGATGGGAGTTGGAACGGCTGCCGTTGCAGTTTTAGCTTCGCCAGCCATAGCATTACTTGGATTAGCGGGCGGGATCGGCGGTGGCTATGGCGGCAGCTGCATTGGCGGCAGGCTCTTCGGTGAAGGATCGGATGGGCAAAAATGGTCTATGCTGGCAGGAAGCTTCATTGGCGGCGCTGCTGGCGGCAAAGGCGGGATGAAGTTTGATGGCTGGCGGGCTGTGAATTCAAAAATTACCGTTGAGAATTTTACAGAGCCTGGAATGACCTTAGCAGAAGCTGTAGGTAAAGATACTGCTGATGCTTGGATTGCTCAAGGTAAAGCAAACGCTCTCAAAAATGCCCCTAAATTGTTGAAAAAATTATCAGATGACCAAATTGGTGCTCTCTATGGTTATACTACCAATGAAGGCTATTCGGTAATAAACCCAGCTTTACGTGGCGTAACTGAATTAACTCCAAACTTAGAGGCATTTGCTAACCATGCCACCGCAGGCCTTCTAAAACTTCCAACATATGCTGGAGAAACCTCCAGAGGTATAGCTGAATTGCCTGCATCTGTGTTAAATCAAAACCAAATTGGGAATGTTGTCTCTGACCCGGCTTTCATGAGTACATCTGCTAAAGAGCCGTTTGCTGGGAATATCAACATCAACATCAAAGGAACCTCTGGAAAAGACATAAACTTTCTTTCACAATATCCTAATGAAGCTGAGGTTTTATATCCACCTGGCACTAAGTTTAAAGTCGTAAATCGTATAGATGTAGATGGGCAGGTTTTCTTGAATTATGAGGAGTTATAATGATTGATCTCAGGTTGTCAGATTTTGAACTTAAGATTTATGCCAGAAAATATGCTTATTTGGTTCCAGAAGCTTCACGACAAATGAAAAATAGAATGTCTTATGAGCCGCAGCCCATGCCAGATGAGGTACAGAGTAAACCTGAGTGGATGCAGACATTAAAACAGAAAAACTCTGATCATGATTCATTGGATAAAGCAAAAGGGTTGCTTTTAGGACTTGCTGTAGGCGACGCGGTAGGAACAACTCTCGAATTTCAGCCTCGAGACAAATATAAAATTGATGACATGCTTGGGGGAGGACCTTTCAATCTTAGTGCTGGAGAATGGACTGACGATACTTCAATGGCACTATGCCTGGCTGAAACATACATCAATAGAGGGTTTTGTGATACCGACTTCTTCAGAGAAAAGCTGATTGATTGGTATAAAAATGGTCACAATAGTTCAAATGGAACGTGTTTTGATATAGGAAATGCAACTCGCTTTGCATTGGAACAGGTAATATCTCATGGTCCAGATTGGGTTGGTAACACATCTCCAGATTCAGCGGGTAACGCAGCTCTGATACGTCATGCTCCAGTAGCTATTTTTAGAAGGAAATCATTTATTGATGGATGGAGAGATGCGAGTATTCAAAGCATGGCGACACACTCAGCTCCTGAATCTATTAATGGATGTCAGTTTTTAAATGTTGTTCTGCATTATCTGCTCAATGGATATAGTAAGGAAGAGGCTTTTTCACCGCACAAAATGTCAGCATTAGTCCGCATATTAATAATCAACGCTGGCGAGTACAAATCGAAATCTCGCGATCAGATTAGGTCAACAGGCTATGTTATTGACACTTTAGAAGCGGCCCTGTGGGCTGTATGGAATACTGATAACTTTAAGGATGCCATTTTGCTGGCTGCAAATCTTGCTGACGACGCAGACAGCGTAGCAGCTACTGCAGGCCAGCTCGCTGGTGCATTATATGGTTTCTCAGGCATTCCGGAAGAATGGCGCGATAAAATAGTTTATAAAGATAAAATTATCGATTTTGCAGAAAAACTTTTCGCACTGTCACCAGACGAAACGGATTAATCTAAAATGGAATTTAGCAATAGGCCTAAATTTTCGGGAGTGTGTCACTGCCTTCACTTGGTATATGGTTAGTTAAGAACAAACCATACCAAACAGAAGGTGGAACAATACAGTTGCTCTCGAATGAAAAGGCGCGTTAAGGTGAAAATGTAAAAAAATGAATATACCGCTCTGGATTATATTAATGATGCTATCGAGGCAACTAATAAAAGAGCTGCGGAAAAACCAGGCTTCATACTGTTTCAAATTGCTTTGGAATAACTTATTTATATTAAAAAACTTTAACTGGCCAAGAGAGAGATAAAAGCCCATACACAGTATGACTTTAAGTGGTCTGGCGTCAAAAGAATTTGATACAACAGATCCAGAACTTGCGAAGCATCTTTCAAATGCAAATTATATTGCCTCACAAATTGGTGCAGGGCTTAAAGTTATTCTTCCTCATCAGGTCGATCCCGAATATGAGAAAAGGAAAAAAGATACCTTAAAGGTTAGAGGGGAGTATACTATAATTAAATAAATATTAGTGTGTTGGGTGGAGTGACCATTTATTTTGAATCAGGAGACGCACAATTGCGGTTTAATTCAGAGTGTCCCTTTGCTAAAGCTAAGAGCAATCTCCAGTTCAATTAATTATCCAATAATGTGATTTGGTCCTAATGCTTAGACGTTTAGCCTCGTTAGTCATTGCTTGAGATGCTTTAAGCGGTGGGAACAGTCGTGGCTATGCTAATAACCATTGAATCGCCATGGATAATCAAGATGCTTTCGAGTCATTGGTAATATCGTTTTTAATATTCTGTCAGTAGTATCTTCCCGCTCAAATCATGTTGACGCTTACTGTTATAAAAAAATCGACATGATCAAAAATATCGCTACGTGCTTCTTCCAGCGTTACGTAAATATTTTCTTTATCAGTCGTAAAGTGGTGACTTGGTCAGGAGTGATTTTTAAACCTGAGGGTAAAATAGTTAAAAATTCCTGATGGCAACGAGTGCTGTGCCTGGGGCACTGACCCTATATGGCTTCCGAGTGGAAAACTACTAAATGGTGATTGGGAGGCAGTAGTGTCTACTAAAGGTACGAAAAAAGGCATTCATTACGAACTTTATGATTTTAATACTGAAGATATTTATGATAAAGGATGTTTTGATTTATGAGCAAAAAGGTGACTATGCAATTATCGAAGCTAATGATGGCTTTATATTGAAAGTATTGACCTCTGATTTTATGAAAATTTTCATCTTGATGTAAGTAAGGGTTTTTTGATGGGTATCGATAGTTTAATTAAGAATAAAAAGTTCAAAGAAATAAGTTCCCTGTCTGATGATATAAGAAAAAACCACAACTCTTACATAGATAGAGAGGTTGAGCGGGTTAATGTTATAGGCAAAAAATTAATTGTGTGATTTAGCATTGTGAAAATGATAGTAGCAGTAAACTCATGGGATTATACCCTATATAAATGTGATGATTCTTATTATGTTATGAAGGTAATTTTCAGTGAGGGGGATTATAAAATTGATGTTGAGAGGTATTTTGTTGTAACTGATCTCATTAACTCTAATGAAACTGAAAGTCTCAAGAAAATTTCGAGTGAAATAAGAATGAATTACGCTATTTTTAAAGATAAGGAGATAAGCAAAAAAGACTTCAATTTAATCTAGTTGACGAGGTTTTATTTCGTGTTGTTAAGGTTGATAATGTTTAATGTTATTTATTAAGGCAGGTGATCAGTCATGGCTTAGGCTGTTAATTTTCTCAAAGGTCATTCTCTTGGATCTATAGTTATTTATTACGGTATCTGGCTGGCGAGTTAACTTAACAAGTGAGACACCTATGAATATCGGTACAGGCTATGCTTTTCCCCTTGCGCTGGGTTTCTCTAAAGAAGAGATCGAACAGCGCTTCTGAATATGTCTTTATTCTTCGGTCAGAGAAGAAATGCTGCACTACTGAGTGATGCTGCCAAAAAGCCTCAAGCCAGCGGAACATTGCCTGGTCGCGGTTAATGCCCGGATCATCATACAGATCCCGAATATGAAAGAAGAAAAGCACCTCAAGACCGCACGTCAATTTTTTGTGTAACGCTCATAGGTTGCATTTCACAGCCTGGCTTTTAACTCCACCATGACCCAATCACTTAAATAAGTTACGGAATCTGCTTATGTTCTCACGCATTACCGCACAGCTGCCGGCGGACGGCCTGCTGTTCCGCCGCCTCACGGGCCGCGAGGCGCTGTCGCAGCCGTTTGAGCTGGAGGCCGGGCTGCTCTCCACCGACGCGCGCATCGACCGCCACGCCCTGCTGGGCCAGCCGGTGACGTTCACGCTGCCGACCGACGGCCTGATGAGCGCGCTGAGCCCGCGCTACCTCAACGGCAAAATCACCCGGGTGGCGGTGCGCAGCGAGGAGCTGAACGGCACGCGCTACGCGTGCTATGAGCTGACGGTGGAGCCGGACCTGTGGCCGATGAAGCGGGACCGCAACCTGCGCATCTTCCAGAGCCAGACGGTGCCGCAGATAGTGCAGACGCTGCTGAAGGAGTACGGGGTGAACGTGGAGTCGCGGCTGGCGGGCAGCTATCGGGTGTGGGAGTACTGCGTGCAGTATCAGGAGAGCAGCCTGGACTTTATCAGCCGGCTGATGGAGCTGGAGGGGATGTACTACTTCTTCCGGCACGAGGCGGAGCGTCACGTGATGGTGCTGTGCGACGGGCCGGACCAGCACCAGGCGTTTCCGGGGTATGAGACGATACCGTACCACGTGACGGCGTCGGGCGGCGTGGTGGCGGAGGAGGGCATCAGCCAGTGGTCGCTGGCGGAGAGCGTGACGCCGGGCATCTACAGCACCGACGACTACGACTTCCGCAAGCCGAACGCGTGGATGCTGCAGGCGCGGCAGAACCCGGCGTCGCCGGTGCCGGGCGCGGTGGACGTGTACGACTGGCCGGGCCATTTTGTCGAGCACAGCCACGGCGAGTCCTACGCGCGCATCCGTCAGGAGGTGTGGCAGGCGGAGCACCACCGCGTCAGCGGGTCGGGCACGGCAACGGGCATCGCGCCGGGCTTCACCTTCTCCATCCTCAACGCGCCGCACTTCAGCGACAACGGCGAATATCTGGTGACCTCGGCCACCTATGATTTTGCCGAAAACAGCTACGCCAGCGGCGACGGCGGGGAGAGCCGGCACAACATTGACTTCACGGTGCTGCCGTCGTCGGTGACCTGGCGCACGCCGCCGGAGACGCCGTGGCCGAAGACGCACGGGCCGCAGACGGCGAAGGTGGTGGGGCCGAAGGGGGAGTCCATCTGGACCGACCGCTACGGGCGGGTGAAGGTGAAGTTTCACTGGGACCGTCTGGCCAAGGGTGACGACACCAGCTCCTGCTGGGTGCGCGTGTCGAGCGCCTGGGCGGGCCAGGGGTTCGGCGGGGTGCAGATCCCGCGGGTGAACGACGAGGTGGTGGTGGACTTCATCAACGGCGACCCGGACCGTCCGCTGATCATCGGTCGCGTGTACAACGAGGCGAGCATGCCGCCGTGGGCGCTGCCGGCGGCGGCGACGCAGATGGGGTTTTTGAGCCGTTCGAAGGACGGCACGGCGGAGACGGCGAACGCGCTGCGGTTTGAGGACAAGGCGGGCGAGGAGCAGGTGTGGCTGCATGCTGAAAAGAATATGGACACTGAGGTGGAAAATGATGAAACCCACAGTGTTGGCAGCAACCGAACCAAGACCATCGGCGGCAACGAAACGACCGAGGTGAAGAAAAACCGCACTGAAACGGTCGATCAGAATGAAACCATTACTGTTCATCAGAACCGTACTGAGACGGTGGATGGAAATGAAACCATCACCGTACACAGTAATCGTACTGAAACGGTCGATCAGAACGAAAATGTGCGAATCGGACAAAACCAGTCCGTTACGGTTAATGGCAATCAGACGCTTAAGGTCGATCAGGCCAAAGCTGAAACAATCGCACTGGCTTCCATGCTTAATGTCGGACTGGCTCAGAATACCAATATTGGGGCTGCTTATGTACTCAACGTAGGGGCTGGCTGGATGACTAACGTGGGTGCGATGCAAATGCATAACGTTGGTATGAAATATTCACTCAATACCGGGCGGGATATAAGCCTTTCAGCAGGAACCTCTGCGGAGTTTAGTGCGGAAGACAAGATCACCCTGGTTTGTGGCGAATCGATGATCGTGCTCGAACAGAACGGCACCATTACCATCAGCGCAAACAAAATTAAGCTGGTCGGTGAGAAGGTGATTGATATCGACGGAACACAGATAGACATCAACTGATTATGGAAAATTTTGTCAATTTAACTGCCTTTCCGGCATTACTCTTTGATTCCTTAGATCAACACGACCATGGCTTTTCAACAGTCGTTGCCCGTCTTAGCTATGATCTGGATATTAAAAGTGGTGAACTGGTTTTCTGTGAGGATCAGGGTGAGCTGGTTGAGCAGGACAGCTATTTCGCTGAGCAGGGCCGGAGTAGTGTCCGATTTGAAAGCGACCTGGTTCCCTATAAACCACGTATGGATGTGGCCATTAATGCGACGGCCTGGGCACCTGAAGATAAGCCGGTAAAAAGTTTTACCGCTGGCGTTCAGGTGGGGGATTTTACCCGTCTCATTAAAATTAATGGACCGCGTGAATGGCGAAAGATGATTGCGACCTGGCAGCTTAGTGAATCTCAACCGATAACATCGCTGGATCTTTGCTACGAATACGCCGCGGGGGGATTCTACTCTTCAGAAGGTGAAAAAATTATTGCCTCTCCGGCAAACAGTGTTGGGATGGGATGGTATCCTCCCGAAGTACTGAAAAACCTGAAAGTCCAGCGCCTGACAGCCCCACAGATCGAGTGGCCAACACAGCCAATACAAAAAATTGATCAACAGTCATCACCTGCGGGTTTTGGCTTTTTTGGCCGGGGCTGGCAAGGAAGGATTGAACTGGCAGGACGCTACGATGAAAAATGGCGAAAAGACCGTCATCCTTTGCTGCCACAGGATTTTAACTTTGCTTACTGGAATGGCGCGCATCCCTTAATGCAATTTCCCTTGCCGGAACCACTCAAAAGTGTACCTGTAACGCTGCGTTATTTTATTTCATCCCGTGAGATTGAGAATCAGCAAATTCATTTGCAGGTTCCCGTGGAGTCACTTTTTGTATTTATTACCACGGAGAAAGGGGCTGGAGTGGCAAAAGATATGGTCCTTGATACGCTTGTTATCGACCTGAATGAGCGAAAAGTACATTGTAGCTATCGTACTGTAATTTCAGAACTTATGGAGCCGGTCATGACCGAACTGCGTTTCATCAAAGCGGAACAACGCCAGCAACAGCTGGACCTTGCTGCACGCCTTAATAGTCATTCTGCTGAACCACAGTTTGTGCCGTTACCACCAAGTCTGTTGGCGAAATTACAGCAGGTGAAAACGAATGGCTGAAAATTACGCTGCCCGTAAAGATGGTGCATACAAAGTAGTTGGCATGGCACCTGACCTTTGTTTTACGCCGGGATCGCAATCTCCGGTTCCCTATCCCGTACAGACTACGCTTGACTCATCTGCATCTACAATTAATTCTGTCAAATTCAATGGCCACCCTGCCTTTATATTCAATCAAAGTTTTGTGCCCAAAACGATAGGAGATGCAGCAGGAACGAACAAGGGTGTTACCAGCGGAACGGTAGAGGGGAATTGCTGGCCGATTGAACACAGTCCTGATACCAATATAGGCGGTTCCAGAATCATCAGAGTTCAGGATATGTTTTTCATGAATGGCAGTTTCTTGCCTGGCATGCTCGGTATGACCAAAAGTCAACGATGGAAATATCGTAAACATTTAATTGAATTAGGAAAGAGCAGTGGCGACAAGGATGTACAGGCTGCAGCAAATCGACTTGAACTGGATAACACTGCCGTTGAAAAAGCCCGTTTAGCCTCAGTAATCTATGATGGAGGGGAACCATCGGAACCAACCCCCGGTATGCCTGAAGGATGGACTGACATAAGTAATGATGCAGAGGCATTGAAGAAGATAAATCTGAAACCTGAAAATCTTATTGCTGACGGAGCTCCTGGGTTCAGAGCCAGAGTTTATGCGCCGGATCCGGCTGTATTTGGTGATGATATGAAAACATCTGTTGTTTTTCGCGGCACAAGAAAAACGGAGATTGAAGACTGGACGGCAAATTTCAATCAGGGAGTTGACAAAGAAACGGGATATTATAAACAAGCAGTTATAATAGGCAAGAATTTACCTACAGTTGATAATGTTGATGTGGTCGGTCACTCCCTCGGTGGTGGATTAGCGTCTTCTGCAGCAGAAGCGGGCAATGTTAAAGGGTGGACATTTAATGCTGCGGGGTTAAACCAGAATACCTTATCACGATATTCCGGTTCATCGAATTCTGGAGGTGCAAAGAATATCGATGCATTCCGAGTGAAAGGAGAAATATTGACTGATGTTCAGGAGATTAATCCTGGAAGGTTGCTGGAGTTTGGACTGAAGTATGGGCCTGGGCTGGCTATGTTAAAGGCATATATTGCAGGAAAAGCACCTGACTCTGTAGGTATAAGACATGATTTATCCGGCGGTGAGGGCAATCCTGTCACGTTGCACGGCATGGAGCAGGTGATACATTGTCTGGAATTAGAAAAGGACCAGGATATAGCAACTATTACCGGAGAAAAATTTTGAATATTCTAAAAAAGATGATCTATTTACCTTTTTTATTATCATTTTTAACTTTACAGGCTTGTAATGATATGAAGAAAATCCATCCGGAAGAATACTTCTCAGGAAGTCAGTTACAACTGGCGCAGGCAATTGAAGATGGTGATGTTAATGAGGTAGAGAAATTATCAACACAGACTGATCTTAATAAGCCTGGCGAGAAGGGTTTGACGATTTTGTATTATGCCCTCAGTGAAGCTCAAAAAAAGGACATTAACAGACTCAATGTAATGAGTGCTTTAGTGAAGCATGGCGCCGATCCTCTTCAATACGTTGCCGATATGGGATCTGTGGCAACTAATACAGCGGGATATGCAGACCCAGTTTTTATCAAGGCATTGATTAAAGGAGGAATGGATAAAAATGCGAGATTTAAAAGCACGCCGATAATATTTTATGCAACCAATGAGCGGGCTTTTCCAATTTTAAAATATCTTGTAGAAATTGGTACTGACGTCAATGCCAGAGATGGTCTTGGACAAACAGCAATTTTTGAAGGTATATATGGTGAGCAATATGATCAGGTTGAATACCTTCTTAATCATGGTGCCGATGCAAATGTGACTAATGTTAACAAATTGACATTTAATCAATTATTGGATAGATCCATCAACAATACTAATAAAGAAAACGTGAAAGCTATTGATAAGCTGAAAGAGATAAAAGCGCTGGCACAAGGAAGCCGATAGGATTCAGACCAGGCTGAGTGGTATGGATTAGTTGTACGCAAATCCTCAAACGATTTGCGTGCCAGCCTGTCCTGTACCGCTATGTTCAGACCATAAAAACAGAGTTCTTGTCATTATTCGGGATAAGTTCCTTGATTCTGCATCGGGTAGCCTTTGTGGCAAACTCTGGTTACTGCACTCTATTTCTCATCCCATCCCCAAAATGAGCAAATGCAGGCCGGGCTGATTTTTTCTGTTATCGCGCCGCCTGATGTTATTTCTTATTCCCGGGTAAATTCGTTTTATCAATAACTTTATTCTTTATCCTGTAAATGTTCGCACGGAGCTCCAATGGCAACCGGAAATACGATTGGTAAATTACAATATGCGCCTGCGCCACAAGGCCATGTGGCGGCGGGCAGTGCCAACCCGCCGAAAAAGAAAAGCTGGTGGAGCAGTTATGGCGACTGGGTGCATACCGGCCTGGATGTTTTAGGTGCCGTACCGGTTGTTGGCGCCGTTGCCGACGGCGCTAACGCGGCAATTTACACCGCAGAAGGCGATTATGGTAACGCAGCACTTTCAGCTGCTTCGGCGGCAGCTAACTTTGTACCCGGCGGGGGCGCTGCGTTTAAAGCGGGGAAACTGGCCGCAAAGGCAGGTAAAGCAGTCGAAGCCGCGAAAGCGGGCAAGGGTATTGCAAAAGAAGGTGCTGAACTGGCAGAAAAAGCAGCAGCCAGAGCTGAAACGACCGCCGCTAAAGCCGAAGCTAAAGCCGCTAAAAAAGAGGCTGATGAAGTTATCAGCGCCAAGAAAGCGGGCAGTGAAAAAGGGGGCAGCGATAAAGGCCATGCTCAGAAAAAGACTGAACCGTGTAAAATTCCGGCAAGTCCTCTGCCGCAGGTGGATATGGCGGTTGGTAGTCCGGTTAACCCTGTGCTGGGTATCAAGCTGCTGTTCGGCCCTGAAGACAATGATTTCTCTTTCCCGGCCTCGGTCCCCCTTAACTGGCAACGCTACTATTTTTCTGACGAAACGGGTAATGGCTGGCTGGGGCAGGGCTGGTCTCTGCCCATCTCACAGGAAGTACGCAGGAAAAATCATCTGCTGATACTGATCGATGAGCAGGGGCGCGAAATAGAGTTTCCTTATCCTGAGGCAGGACGCAGGCCACAACTTCATCGCCATGAGCAGCTCTCTCTCTCACAACCGCAGGCAGAGGAATTCTGCATTTCAGACGCGGATGAAAGCCAGCACTGGCACTTTACGCATAAAGCTGAATCTGACCGCTGGCTGTTATCAGCCATCAGCGACCGTCACGGCAACCGCCTGACACTGCGTTACGATACCCGGAATCTGCCTGTACAGATTGAGGATAGCGCTGGCCGTCGATTTAATATCACCTTTTCAACATTTTCATCGGATACGGGTATCCCCTTAATCCGTATCACCAGCGTCAGCGTCTGTTATCCGTCTGACCCTCTGAATGCTGAAATTCTGTGCCGCTACGATTATTCGACGCAGGGTGATCTTATTGCTGTGCGTAACGAGCTCAACGAGGTGTTGCGTGAATTCCGCTACCGTAACCATATTATGGTGGCGCATCGGCGCGCGGGCGAGATGGAGTGTTTTTATCATTACGACACCTATGCTCCTGAAGGAAAGGTTTTGGCACATCGTGACAACCTCGGCGGGGAATGGCGTTTTGAGTATGGCCATCAGTCCACAACGGTCACGGATGCCCTGGGACGCGTAACGCGTTACGACTTTGACGATAACCAGGAACTGATCGGCTATCAGGATGCGATGGAAGGCTATATTCGTATCAGACGGAATGTTCGCGGTCAGATGACAGAACTCACCGATCAGTGCGGCCGGGTAACGCGTTACCGCTATGATGAACGTGGCAACTGTACAGCCATCATTGAGCCAGACGGTCAGACTACACGTTTTGACTATCACGAACGCTGGAATATGCCGGTTCGTATAACCAACATGCTGGGTGGCACCCGGGAATTTAGTTACGACACAGCAGGAAACTTAATCCGCTTCTCGGATGAGATAGGTCGCATTACAGAATATAACCATGACGATCGCGGCAATCTGGTCAGGGTGCGTGATGCTGCAGCGGGCGTACAAACGTTATGCTGGAACCAGGCCAACTTCCTTATCAGTCATACCGACTGCTCCGGCCGAACCACCACCTTCGATTATGATAAATATGGCTGGATGAAGCAGCAGACTGATGCAGCAGGCAGCCTGACGCAGTTTGGTAACCGATGGAATGGCCTGCCTCAGCGGATAGTGTATGCCGATGGTGGATCAGAGAGTTTTGAGTTTGATCGCTGGAAACGGCTGGTTGCCTGGCAGGATCCTCAGGGGCAGATTACACGCTGGACACTGGCAGCGGATGGCGTGCCGTTATCGCGAACTGATGCACTCGGCCACAGCATTGGCTACGAATACGATCTGGCCCGTCGCCTGAACGCACTGACTAATGAGAACGGTGCGCGATATACATTTTGCTACGATGCCCGGGATAACCTGATAGAAGAGCGCGGGTTTGATGGGTGTAAAACGCGTTATGAATATGATGACAGTGGCTGGTTGCTGGCTCGCTTTGAAGAAGGCGATGGCAGCGGGCCGGTAATCCAGTCACGCTATCAGCGTGACGCGGCCGGGCGATTACTGGAAAAAATGGTGTCGCGCGGAGGCGATGCAGTATGGCAACGTACCCGCTATCGTTATGATGCGCTGGGACGCCTGACTGCAGGGGTAAATCACGGCGGTCGCTCTGAGCTGGAATGGGACGATGCAGGTCAGTTACTTGCTGAGCGGACGCTGGTTCGTGGGCACCGTTACGAACTGCACCACAGCTATGATGAGCTGGGTAACCGGACGCATACCACCTTGCCGGGTGGCCGGGAACTGAAGCAGTTTTATTACGGCAGCGGGCATCGGGTCCAGGTTAACTTTGGTAACCGGGTCATCAGCGAAAGCGAACGTGACGTCCTGCATCGGGAAGTGCGACGCACCCAGGGCGCAATCACCAGTGAATATCTGCACGACGAGATGGGACGGCTGATAAGCCAGCGTGCGGGCCGTGGCGCTCAGTCAGCGGTGGCACGCGAGTATGTCTGGCGGCGCGATGGACAGCTGACGCAGATGACAGATAAATACACGGGCGATTATCGTTACGAATATGACGCGCTGGGACGTATGACGCGGGCGCGTGATGAGTATTTTGCCTTTGACCCGGCACACAATCTGCTGAGCGAGGCCCAGGCGCAGCCCCTGCAGGATAACCGACTCAGGGTTTATGAAGATAAACGCTGGACCTATGACTGTTTCGGCAATGTGACGCGTAAGCAGAGTGGCCGACATACAGATCAGCAGTTTATCTGGAACGCTGAACATCAGCTGACCGAATCGGTGAGCACCCGAAACGGCTTCGAGCAGCGGACCACCTACGGCTATGATGCATTTGGCCGCCGAAGCTGGAAACGTGATGCTTTTGGTATCACGCGCTTTATCTGGGAGGGCAATCGCCTGCTGAGTGAGGTGAGAGGGTCCCGACAGCACCTCTGGATTTACGAAGATAACAGCTTTGCTCCCATGGCGCAGATCAGTCTGCAGGAGGGCGAGACGGAGCATGAAGCTCAGGTTCACTGGTATCATAATGACGTGTCTGGTCTGCCACGGGAGCTGACCGGAACTGATGGCAGTGTGGTCTGGCGTACCGTCTATCGTGCCTGGGGTAATACACTGCGCACAGAGCAGGTCGCAGTAGAGAATGCAGAGCCGATTTATCAGCCACTGCGCTATCAGGGTCAGTATTTCGATGCGGAAACAGGTTTGCACTATAACCGTTTTCGCTATTATGATCCGGATGCGGGCAGGTTTGTGAGCCAGGACCCGATAGGACTTGCTGGTGGTGTTAACCTTTATCAGTATGCGCCGAATCCGCTGAGTTGGGTGGATCCGCTGGGGTTGAATCGGGCGAAATGTAAACCCGAAGCTGTTGAGTTAGATCCCAAAACGATTCGTTTTAGTCAAAGTTCTGTAAATGGTGCTGCTGATTTAACTCATAGTATGAGAAAGAATGGGTGGGCTGGAGACCCGATTGATGTTGTTAGAATGAGCGATGGAAAATTAACAACTATTGATAATACCAGAGTACTGGCAGCATCCAGAGCAGGGATAAATGTCAAAGCAAGAATTCATGATGGTTCATCATCTTTGCCAAATGAATTTATTGAACGTTTTACTACTAAAAAAGGAACGCCTTCTTCCTGGGAAGATGCAATACAATTACGAATTGGTAAACAAGCTTCTAAATATAAAAATGGTTATCCTAACGGGTCAAATATAATAGGGTCATTGGACTAATATGGAACAGCTTCTAATTGAAAAAGAACTACCAGCGGGATTTTATTATCCTGATGAATTCAAAAGAATAGTATCACAAGGCTTACTGGATTTTGATCCGTGGCTCATTCTTCAGGGCGAGAGGCTGAGAATTCGCTTTAATGGAATAAAAAGCCGTTATCCATCACGTGAATTAATACCTTTTGCAAGAAGAGAGGATAACGATGATGTTGCTTGTTGGGAAGTGAATAAGCCAGGCAAGGTTATCATTATTCATGACTTCGCCAAAGAAGGTTATGAAAATGTCCAGGAAATTGACAGCTTCTGGGACTGGTTAAGAAGCGCTCTTGAAGCTACGATTGAATACGATGGAGAGTAAAGTTTAAAAAGCCGAAAGCGATCTGATCCTTCCGGCTTTTTACCGTCAGCTGCTGACCTAGGCCTGCAACGTTTTAATCTGCTGCCGGGTTTGTCTGGCGTCCCGCTTCTGCTGGACAAAGCGGGCCACTTCCTCGTGCAAACTGGCCACGCTTCGATCTTCGGGTATCATCAGCAGACAGCCGTCTTTAAAAGTTCATTGTGAAACTTGGCTGGCTAATTAAATTAAGATTGGAAACAGGCTATGAATATAGATACTGGCTATGTATTTCCCTTACGCCGGGTCTCTAAAAACAGAGCCAGCAACGTTTCTCTACCGTCTTTCGGTAAGCCATTGGATAGCGCTAATTTGCGGATGTATTAACACGAGCGCGTGATGAGTATTTTGCCTTTGACCCGGCGCATACTAACGATCACCATATTTACTATGATAAATAAACTTGAAGAAAAAATACTATTGCGTAGAGCAAGTAGTTTTGCTGAGAATCTAAAGGGTATCGAATCCTTCACAGTTTCATTGTTAGAGGAAAATGATTTTTCATGGCATAAAAAAGAATTAGAAATAGCCAGGGCTATCGACATAAAAAATAAAGGTCTTTATTTTCAACAGCCTGTAGAAGAAAGTAAAGTGATTGCTTCTGTGCTTCGCGTTATGAAATTAGATAAATGCCTTTCTTGTTGTCTGATCTTTGAAGGCTTGTGCGGTGTATTTGTCAGAGTTAATGATTTGCAGTCTTTTCTACAAAGCATATTTAAGTTAAGTGGAACGTATGATTTATCATTAGTGTTCGAATCGCCAGATGGGATAATTAATATAAGTGATGATGAATATGAGGTTGAAGTTTATCATAAACTAAAATAGTTGCTGATAGTTGCTTTGTTAATTTTAAGTGTGTTTTATATCATAGCCAAGCACGAGCTTAATAAAACTAAGCTATAACAAAAAATGTGTTATGTAAATTTTCTGGTGTTATTAGGTCGTAATTATATATGCGATGCTTAGGTATCACGCGCTTCATCAGGGAAATCAATCGCCTGCTAAGTGAGGTGGGAGGCTCGCGCTAGCGTATCTGGGTTTATGAGGATGACAGCTTTACACTGCTGAAGCCGATAAGTCTGCAGCAGGGCGAGACGGAGCATGAAGCTCAGGTTCACTGGTATCACAATGACGTTGCAGGCATGCCGCGTGAGCTGACCGGTGCGGATGGTAGTGTAGCGTGGCGGGCAGAGTATCGGGCATGGGGCAACACGGTACGGGTAGAGCATGCGCAGACGCGCCATGCTGAGCCGGTACACCAGCCGCTGCGCTATCAGGGCCAGTACTACGATGCAGAAACGGGTTTGCACTATAACCGTTTCCGCTACTATGATCCGGATGCGGGACGATTCATCAGTCAGGATCCGATAGGGCTGGCGGGTGGGCTGAATCTTTATCAGTATGCGCCGAACCCCATTGGATGGATTGATCCATTAGGGTTGAGTAAGTGTAAACCAGAACAAAAAGATGGAAAATATCCCTCGCGAAATGCAGCTTTCAGAGCAGCGAAAAGGGATGCTGGGATTCCTATGAGTCAAGCGCCAACAAAAGTTGAAAAGGTAAACTTAACGGATAGAGATGGTCATAATATACTTGGTAAAGATTATCAGCCTATAAAAACAAGAGAATATACATTTAACAGATATGGGAAAGATGATGTGGTTATTCAGGATCACTGGCCTGGACATACCTATGGTCCCGAAGGAACTCCTGGTAACCAGGGCCACATATTAATATTCGACCTATCAACGATACTCGTAATGGCAAAGTTTCAGGTACCCTCGAACATTACCCTTTTTAGGAAAAATCATGACTAACTGGATAGAGTTTCTTGTCAACTCACAGCCCATAAAAGCCATATTGACCTGCTCCCCGTTGATTAATACACCGTGATGTTAGTAATGTCTTCATAAGTCACATGAGGACGTCCCCATGAAGAAGCGATTTTCCGACGAACAGATCATCAGTATTCTCCGCGAGGCAGAAGCCGGGGTTTCGGCCCGGGAACTCTGCCGCAAGCATGCTATTTCAGACGCCACCTTCTACACCTGGCGCAAGAAGTTTGGCGGCATGGAAGTCCCCGAAGTGAAGCGGCTCAAGTCGCTTGAAGAGGAGAATGCCCGCCTCAAGAAGCTGCTCGCTGAAGCCATGCTGGATAAGGAGGCGCTTCAGGTGGCTCTGGGCCGAAAGTTCTGACGACAGACCAGAAGCGGGAAGCCGTGGAAGTCATGTGTGAGGCCGCAGGTCTGTCGCAACGTCGTGCCTGCAGGCTGGCAGGCTTGCCCCTGTCGACCTGCCGTTATTCGGCTCAGCGTCCGGCTGCTGACGCGTTGCTGTCCCTACGCATTACAGAGCTGGCACTTGAACGCCGCCGCTTTGGCTACCGGCGCATCTGGCAGTTACTGCGCCGGGAAGGCCTTCACGTCAACCACAAGCGGGTATACCGCATCTATCATCTCAACGGCCTGGGTGTAAAGCGCAGGCGACGCCGCAAGGGGCTGGCGACTGAGCGGCTTCCGCTTCTTCGTCCGGATGCGCCGAACCTGACATGGTCAATGGATTTTGTCATGGATGCTCTTGCCAGCGGCCGCCGGGTTAAGTGTCTGACCTGCGTGGATGATTTCACGAAGGAGTGTCTGACGATCACCACGGCATTCGGGATTACAGGCGTTCAGGTGACACGCATTCTGGACAGCATTGCGCTGTTTCGTGGCTATCCTGCAACGATAAGAACTGATCAGGGTCCGGAGTTTACCTGCCGTGCGCTGGATCAATGGGCCTTTGAACATGGTGTTGAGTTGCGCTTAATCCAGCCAGGCAAGCCAACGCAGAACGGATTTATTGAGAGCTTCAATGGCCGCTTCCGGGATGAATGTCTGAATGAACACTGGTTCAGCGATATTCTTCATGCCCGGGAAATCATTAATGACTGGCGGCAGGATTATAACGAGTGTCGACCACATTCATCTCTGGATTACCAGACGCCAGCTGAATTTGCAGCAGGCTGGCGAGACGGGAAATATGAAGAAAAACCAACCGACATTACTAACTGAAGGTTGTATCTAATCCTGGGGGCAGGTCAATATATGGGGATTGTACCCCTTCATTAAATAATGTTGATGTTCATAGCGTTATTTTTAAAAGGGATGGCCCGACGGTATCTATTAAACTAAACTTAAATGAATATCCAACAAAGCCACCAAAAAAATGGGAAGTCCAAAAATTTAACACTGTTCAGATTGTTCTTTCCTTTTTAGGGGTGAAGTCAATAAATATGTCTGGCTGGGTTTATACGAATTACTCTATGAATCTGGTGGTTTCCAGAAAAAACGAATTGATATCATTAAGTGCAAAAAAAGATGATTTTGAAATAAATCTGGAATCTGGTTTCGTAGATATAGATTCAATATCAGCTTATTTAAAATAATAGCATTTATATAGGTTGGGTAACAATTATCTATATTGAGTGATGATTATATCGAACGCGAGATGGGAGATGTGAAATAAAGCCAGAAGCGATCCGCGCTACCCTTCCGGCTTTATTTTAGCGGCTGGTCTTAGCCAGCAAAACCAGGGCCTGCTGCCGGACCTGGTCCATTTCCCGCAGTCACTGCTCCAGGTGAGGGTGGAGCATGCAGACACGCCATGCTGAGTTGGTGTACCAGCCGCTGTGCTATCAGGGCCAGTACTACGATGCAGAAACGGGTATGCACTATAACCGTTTCCGCTACTATGATCCGGATGCGGGACGGTTCATCAGTCAGGACCCGATAGGGTTGGCGGGTGGGCTGAATCTTTATCATTATGCGCCGAACCCGCTGAACTGGATCGACCCACTGGGGTTGAGAAAATGTGATCCTGAAAAATGGGATGTAAGTTCTCATCAAAGTAATAAAAATGCTGTTAAAGGTAAAAATCCTGGACTGGACTCTCATCATATTGGTCAGAAGAATATTATGAAAGATCTGGTTGAAGGATATAATTCTGCGACAGCTCCAGCCATATTAGTTTCTCGAGTGGGCCACACCGTATCTAAAGAAGGATTAGGCATTGTATCCAGAAGTAAAATAAATCCCAAGACTGGATTACCATTTGCAAATGCCAGAGATGTCGTAGCGAGGGATATAAGGAAGTTAAGAAGGGTGTATCCTGAGATACCAAATAGTAAACTTCAGGAACTTATCAAATTGAACAAGTCTATGTATCCTGAATTAAGATAAAGAGGCATGTATGAATCTTGACGAACAAGTAGTTAATGCTATCTTCAAAGAGTTGTTTGAAGATAACTCAGAGCGTTATAGGCAGTCTCTCAGCAAACCAGTAAATAATGATACTGATACCTATGGTAAAGCAAGAAATGCTCTGGCTAATCTAAGTCAGGCAGAAAAGGAATGTATATTTAAATTTATAGATCTCGCGATCGCCGATAGTGCTTCGGTCATATTAAGTACTCTGGATGGTTCCAATTACCCTGATAATATTGATGGTGATTTTATTGTGACCTATAAAGATGATGAAATACAAGGAAGTCTGCAAGATATATTTATAGAAAAAGCTGAAAGTAAAGGTATATATAATTAAAAAAAGCCGGAAGCGATCTTAACGATCCTTCCGGCTTTTCTCTTTAGCTGCCAGTTGTCAGGGTCAGGCAGCACTGTTTAACCGTCACCGTTACCTTCTGACTAACCCTGTACCCCGCCTCTCGCAGCCATCTACCGGACAGGTTCAGCGTCGGAGAGCTGGTATCGCCGCGCTGCGGCCGGTATCCCACAAGGTACTGCCGTTCTGTCTTTGCCGCTTTATCTGCGGCGGTGCCTGACTTAGAATGCCTCTCAGCCATAAACAACTTCTTCAAGTTGGTGATGGTGCGTACCTCATGCTCATATTGAAACAGTTCCAGCTTCCAGTGTTTCTAATGGGAATTATCGTCCGCGAGAGGTGACGGGCAGGCATACTGCCACTGATGGGGTTTCTGACCGAGGAAAGAAGCCGAATCATAACGCTGATGTTCACATTCCAATGTCTCCAGGACGATCCCCATATAATTAATGTGAGGTTTTATGAATATCCGAAATCAATATAATGAAGCCTTAAATAAATTAGATGTTGATGTTAGTGATGGTTTGAGAGATCTAATAAAAATATATTGTATGGCTATTAATTCTTTTGAAAATGATATCGTTGACTCGATTGCTTTATATGTCATTGATATGGGAAATAAAGGCACTTGCCGATATCTACAAGAAATATTATCAGAGAATAAAGATCCTTATTTAGTAAAAATTTTAATGTATGGATAAAAGAAATTAAGTAAAATATTAAAATAAAAGTCAGTTACGAAATTAAACCTTCCCATTGACTCCTCGCCCGGTATCAAAACCGGCCTCTTTCAGCCATTTGGCGATGATTTTTGTCACCGGCGTGGTGCTGTGTTTTGAAAAAATATTTTTGTATTTAACCTGCTGATTAGATAGTAAAATAAACTTCGCGAAAATAAATTGTCTTTATCAGGGTGTGGCGGTAGTGTATGAGCTATGACGTGATGGTTTTAGTAATTTATATACGAAACTGACAGTACGATCCGGACTTCGATTAGATTGCGCAACCTAACCCGATAGGGCTGGCGGGTGGGCTGAATCTTTATCAGTATGCGCCGAACCTGTTGGCATGGATTGATCCGTTGGGCCTGGCAAGAAAATGTGGGCACGCCGAACAAACATCTGAGCTTGGTTATTCAAAAATCAATGAGAGATGCCATGGGCAGCCCGTATTCGTTAATAAAAAAGCACCAAATAAACTTAGATATATTACACCTGACGTTGAGCAGCATAATGGCGGTTTTTGGAAAGCTGTATATAGCGTGAAAAATCCAGTAAGTTGTAGGACAAGAACGGGAATATTTGATATGAATCTGAATAGGATTAATGATTTATGCATACTTCATTAAGAATAACAAAATATCATGGTTATGATGTTGAAGGTAATCTGACCTCGTCGGAAAATGAATGGACTAGTTATTTTGATGTGGGGAGCAAGGTTAGTCTGGAGGATTATATATTAGTGGAGGATGAATACATTAACTTTGTCATTTCATTATGTTCTTTATTAAGTGTTGAGAAGTTTACTGTATCCGAATTGGAAATCTTTGATGAGGCAGGGCTTCTTAAATTCCCTGAGGCAGTAGCGATAAACGAGTTGCCGTTATTAATAAGAAATGTATTAAGAGAGAAAATATGGTGCAAACTTCTCTCTGATGATCTGGAAGTACACTTTGGCTATGATTTTTATATGTACGTTGTTTGCCCTTTATCATGTAATTTTATAAAATCAAAAATAAGGTCAAATCTTAATGTTGAGGCTTTCCAGTCTCCATATCCTTAAATCCAACACGATTTATATGAGTAGATAGTGTTCTTTACATATAGTTAAATGTAATGGGTAACAGATTTTTTATTTTAAAGATTTTCACTTTCAAGCTTGCTGCAATTCACCTGGAGCCTCGTGCCCGTCTTCACATCCTGTAGATTTATTTGGAGTAAAAAGTGGGAATAATAAGAATCATCATACAAATGAAATCTGGAGTAAAAGCAATACATCGCATAGTGATAAACAAGGCGAATGGAAAGTATGTATAGGTAAATCGGAACCTAAGCCCAGGCATAAAATAACAATAGGTATGAATGATGGAAAAATCATTAAAATCGATAAGTAGCTTATCACTGAAGGAAATCAATTTCTCGGGATTTAGATTGTCTGAAGGTTGGGTTGGTTTTTTTGAAAAAAAAGATTCCTTTTCATACCCTCTGATTGACGAGGCTGTTTCTTTATTTGAAGGGTTTTTTGGTAAAGAAGATGAAGGTGTTATTGTTATTACAGCTCTTTCATTTAATGATGATAGAGAGGATGATAAAGAAACGATAAATAATTATCAGGGTTTATATGAGGAGATGAAAAATAAAAAATTACTTTCGCCAATAACTGAAGAGTTTGAATATTATCTCTATGGTGATTCTTGTCTGCCAGCTTTGTCCCTCAGCCTTAGTAATAAAAGATATGACTTCATAAATCTTTCAAAATTGATGATGTGTCATGCAGGCGTTGTTGGTCAGGTTTGTTTTTATATTAATCTGGATTTAAATGTGGCTATTTATCCACACGATGATATCGGATTCGGATGCATTGCTCTTAATAAAGAAGATAGAGTAAGTAAAGAGTTTCTGAATTATTGCGCGAAAAGCGAATCGTTTAATGTTTTTATAGATGGCGATAATGGATTGGTTAGGTTATAAAAGAGATTTATTAGCAGTTTTGACTTGGTTAGCCAGAAAGTCATTAGTAATTAAAGGTGAATATACATAATAACTGTCATCATTTATTAGCTAAGCTATTATGATTTATGTGAACGGGTTAAATATATAGGTGCAGGTGGCCGTTAACTGTTGAAGATTATTTTAAGTTTAATAATCACACGACTAACCAAAGGAAATAATAATGTCAAATACTAAAGAAAAGATTTATCTAACAGAAGAGGAGGCAATAAGTATATATAAGGAAGTTGATTATATTTTAATATCATTAAATAACATAGCACATTATTACTATAACGAACCCACAATTACTGAGGAGAAGCGAAGAGCATATGAGCGAGAAACCACTAATTTTATTGATGACAATAAAATTACTAAATTGTTAACGAAAATTAGAGGAGTGATCGGAGGTAAATTTGACCGTAAACCTGGAGATGATGATATGGACGATTTAGAGAGAGCTACCGAAAATACTAAATATTGGGAGGAGCCATAATATAAAAAATTAGCTTAAATTTTTAAATAAACTATTTTGTGATATGACGTATGGGGCCGGAACTACGATGCAGAAACGGATTTGCACTATAACCGTTTCCGCTACTAAGATTCGGATGCGGGGCTCTTCATCAGTCAGGACCCGATAGGGCTAAATTACGGCTTAAACCTTGACCAGTACGCACCGAACCCACTGAACTGGATCGACCCCCTGAGGTTGCATCGAAAATTCTATGATGAAAATGAACCTAACTGGACTCCTCACGGTTATAAGCATGTGATACCTAAAAATTCAACCTGAAAAGATGTTATTAAATCGACAAGGTCAGGCCCAGCAAAATATAAACCTGGGACTGATATAGAATCACTTGAAAGATCAGTTTATAAAAATGGTGAGTCGGTCAGTAATGGAAAGCCCAGGAAAGTGAAAGACAGGGGGGAAGTTATTGGAGCCAGCGAGGGCAAAGAAAGGCGGTGGTTAAGGGGTGAAGAAAGTGGGGGAACAATTCATGGGCACCCTATATCTCAAAATGAATTTATGAGGCTTATAAAATGATTAATATGGATTTCACTACTAAGGGCGGAATTGTGACATTAGATGATTTTCATATTGATGAAAAACAACCATTGGAGAATTTCTTAGAAGTCTTAAAAAAAGATATGCTCCAGGTTGAGTTTCCAGGTGGGTTTCTTTTAGACATTGGATGGAGGCCATCATTTAATATTCAGGGAGGGTTTTATGTTTCCCTGATTAAGGATTATGATTGGGGAGCACCAATGTTTAGTGATTCAGCAAGTAATATCGAATTGCTTAAATTGAAAATATCTGAGGCTATTAATTTATTGTGATAATTGGCGTGTAACTAATTAAGAAGATCATTGCTTTACATCTTATATTGGCGTTTTTTTCTGATTTATTTTTATTTATGTGTGTGAAAAATAATATGCTATTTTATAACCAAATAAATAAAAGTTTTGTTAGCTACCAGAGAAGCTTCCACTGGAATCAAAAAATTAGCCGTATCCCGCACTAAGATTTGATAGGGCTAAACGGCGGGTTAACCTTTACCAGTACGCACTGAATCCGCTGAACTGGATCGACCCGCTGGGGTTGACTAAGTATAAGGATAGTTTGAGCACGCCAGAAACAAAGCACTAAAGTGGCTTGAAGAAAGAGGCTTCAAGGCTGAAAAAGTTAACACAGGGAAATTTGGATTTACCAGAGGCAAGCCTGTAGGAATGACGACCGCAGATGGTAAAACCGGATTCAGAATAGAATATGATGAGCGTAGTGGCGCTCATATAAATGTATTCAGCGGTAAAGAAAAAGGTGAGCATTGTCTGTTTGAAGCTACGGAGTCATCGGTGAAAAGACTGCAGAGATTATTTGATTTTCCATCAAAATTATGGAGAGTAAAGTGACTTTAGAGCAGCATGTGTTATCAGACATGGATGGCTTTTCTCCAAAGCCAATAATTATCAATGAATGGGAGCCTGTCGCGGATATTCTTTCTGAAGCTTTTCAGTGGAAAGGTTCAAAAATCGATTGGAACTCTTTATTAAAACATGCTTATCGGCCAATTAAATTTGATTCTATAAAGGTTAACTTTGATGTTAAAGAGTTCATAAAAGATAGTGGCTTATATGACTTCTTAAACAAAAAGGATAAAATTTACTATATCAATGATTCCTCACTTGATTTTGCGGTTTCTCTGGATCCGAAGATTTTCCTTGAGTTTGTGATTTATGTGATCCAAAATGTTCCTCAGCATCACTATTTTTTTGACGAAAAAGCAAAGTGGTGTTTAGTTATTACTTCTGAAGGTTATATTGATTTCGGTGTCAGAAATTAGTTGTTGCAGCCATTAATTGTGATGAGAGCCTGTAATTATTTATAAAAAGCCACTGGTTAAAGGTTAGACTCTATGGCTTTACATCATTCAATGATCTAAAGTTTATTATCTTACGCTAATGCTGGATCGGTAATTCTACTTTTGACGCATCCTTGATAGCCAGATAAATAGTTTTTTTCACTGAGTTATCTATAGATAACACCTTGCCTTTCTTTATACCTTCCTGGAACATGCTGCTTTGTTATTTGATAGCGTGAGTCGTATTGATAGCTTTGCGTAAGTCCGGCGGATAATTGATCAACATTTTATCAGGTTCAATATTACGATGCGGAAGCAGATTTGTACTATAACCGGTTCCGCTACTGTGATCCGGATGCGGTGCGGTTTATCAGTCAGGACCCGGTAGGGCTGGCGGGAGGGCTGAATCTTTATCAATATGCGCCGAACCCGCTCAGTTGGATTGAGCCATTGGGGTTGAGTAAATGTAAGGTTATCGAAGCAAAGAATCGACCCGAGGCTATAAACCTGGCTAGACAACATTCTCAAGTCCCAGGGAGTTCAAGAGGCGGAAAAGATATTCATATTGATGAACTGAATGCAACCAGCCAGTTTAAGAATTGGTGAATGATGAAATCTAAAGGTGCTACAAAGCTGGGTCGAGAATACAGGTATGGTTCAAATAAATGGTTCGAACATCCAGATGCGGGTTTACCTAATATACCGAAATATCATGATTCAGGTCATGTGCATTCAGTGAACTCTAAGGGTGAAAAGGTTATATTTACATGGTGAAGAGTGAAAGGGTAATGAAATTCCCAGTACCAGACTGGAAAAGGTTGTTTTCGAAGGAGTTTGATAAAATTACAACCTGTTTCTGCTATCAATATGATATTGATGAGAGTTTTTATGGGCCTTATGGTTTTGACTCCTCTATCGCTAAGAACATCATTAATGATTTCATAAGCGATTTTGTTTTTTATGATGTTGTTGAAAGAAAGTTAACTAACGTTGATAACGTTTATAGGAATGGATTGTATATTTCCTCAGATGGAAACTCCTTAGGTAACGAAATTGAAATTTATTCAATGGCAGTTAAGAAAAATGAATTAAGGAAGGGAAGGGGGTTAAATGAAATTGAGGTTGAAAAAAAACCTATATTGTTAAGTGTGGATAGTGAATGTAAAATACCAAATGAAGTCATTGTTCACTTGATAAATGATGATATTCCTTTTTTTATTGTGAATGATTACATGCCTGAAGCCGGTAAAAGTATAATGATTTTTTCAGAGGAAATGGTTAAGCGGTTTTTGGATGTTGTGAGAAAATATAATGTTGATATTTGTGCGATTGATAATATAGATTTGATGAAGTCATGGTGAGAAATTTAATTTGAAACTGTTATTTTTATTAAGCTACTGATGGGTTTTCCTGGCAATACTAAGCAGAATCGCTACAACGTAAGCCGCGCAATCGGGGACTGAATACGGCGTGTTATTACGACCGGTTCCGTTACTATGGCCCGGATGCGGATCGGTTCATCAGTCAGAACCCGATAGGATTAAGAGGCGGGACAAACCTGTATGCCTATGCACCTAACCCGTTCAACTGGATCGATCTGTTAGGGCTGAGTAAATGTTCAGCAGATAAAACACCAAAAACACGAAATTCAGCCAGAAAACAATTGAGAAGTCGCGGTATAAATAAGCAAATCACACTTTAGCGACAACGGCAAAAAATCTGGAGACGTTGGCCACCTATGATTTTGCCGAAAACAGCTACGCCAGCGGCGGCGGCGTTTGCGGGAGCAAAGTTGAAAGGAGTCTATGGTGGTCTTGCTGGTGCAGTATCCTGCTGTGCTCTAGTTGCACTTACGCCCTCATCTGTAGGTACACATCATGATATGGATGGCGGCAAAGGTGATCCAATAGCAAGACATGGCATGGAACAAGTAATACCGTGTATAGAAAATGAAAAGTAAGAGGATAGGGAATTTTATCTGCTATTTAACGGGAGTGTAAAATGTTACACGTGATTGTGAATCACAGAGTGAAAATTTCTTTTATTTTGTTGATGATATTATTAGCGACCTTTGGATGTGGCGCAATGAAAAATCAATCTGCTGAAAATTTCTTTTCTGGTAGGCAATTGTCCCTTGCTCAGGTAATTGAACGTGGTAACGAAACGGAAGCTAAAAAGCTTGCAACGCAAACCGATCTAAATAAACCCGGAAAGCAAGGTATGACATTGTTATTTTTTGCTTTGCAAAATAGCTATGAGAAAGATAGAAAGCAACTGGCGATTGTTTCAGCTCTGGTCAGAGCCGGAGCGAATCCGTTGCAACAAATTCCTGAGATTGGTAGCGCAGCAGAAGTGTCAGTAAAATCAGATGATCCTGTTTTTGTTGCTGCTTTAATTGAAGGGGGGATGAGTCCGAATGCAGAAGTAGAGGACACGCCTGTTATTTTTGGTGCTGCTTCTGAACATAGCTTAAAGGTCATGAGCTATCTTGTTAAAAAGGGTGCAGACGTCAATAAAAAAGACTCGCTTGGTCAAACCGTACTGATTGAATCTTTATCAGGCTTTCAACTGGATAGTGTAATCTGGTTACTGGAGCATGGCGCAGATGCGCGAATCACAACGGAGAATGGTTGGGGTTTTAATAATATGCTCGCTAAAATTATAGAACGCCAGTCAAACGCAAGTAATGCTGAAAAGTTAGAAAACATTAAAAATCTGGCTATCAAAAAAGGTATGAAATGGCCTCCAACTGACTATTGAATATTTAACGCCGGTGAAAGGGATAAAAGGGGGAGGAGTGAAATTAATCACTGTGGTTTCTATGGTGGTCATGTTATCTTCATGTGACTGCCCAGCAGTCAGATGATTATCACCCTGAAGAATTTTTATGCAGAACAATCTGAATTGGCTATCCTGATAAGGAATCAGTCTCTCGATGATATTAAGAAAAATGCATTCTCTACTGTTCTTAATGATCCCTGAAGAGTAAGAATGACACTTCTGTTGCATCTCTTCCTATGCAGTGAACAATAAAACTGTCATCACATAGCAGACTACTGGTGTGTTGATATGAGCTGGAAATAATCCATTATTTAATATTTCTAAGTACTAAAGTGAAGCTGAATTGATAGCGGTCTGGATAAAATGCAGTGGGCAATTATCATCCGCTGATTATTCATGCAACTTCACCCCATTCAGGGAAAGCGCGGGACTATCTGGTTAGTATCGGTGCTGATTTGGATCAATCTTCCCGCCGTGAAAATTGCACTGATGGGCGATTGGAGAGGTATGATTCAGATGACGTTAATTCTTTATTAAAGTATGATGCTAGTCCTGAACCAAAAAGGAAATCAGGTAGAGGATTAGAGAATTGCTAAAGAATAAATTCTGCCATGTAATAACAATTCTACAATGAAAAAACATGTTGAAACAAGAAGGCTGTCTTGAAATAAAGGCATGAAAGCTTTGTGAGAAAGATAGTCAATATTAATTTTTTTCAGGAGGTTTTGCATGAGATTTTTTGCTTCCATATTTATTCTTCTTGCGGTCAATAAATGTCTGGCAAGTGGCGTTACACCTGATAAATTTTTTTCCGGTGATGCCTTTAAAGTTGCTGCCGCTATAGATGGGTAATGACTCCAACTTATTGATAGTGTTTTATGTTCAGATAATGCCCGATGACTTTGTCATGCAGCTCCACCGATTTTGAGAACGACAGCGACTTCCGTCCCAGCCGTGCCAGGTGCTGCCTCAGATTCAGGTTATGCCGCTCAATTCGCTGCGTATATCGCTTGCTGATTACGTGCAGCTTTCCCTTCAGGCGGGATTCATACAGCGGCCAGCCATCCGTCATCCATATCACCACGTCAAAGGGTAACAGCAGGCTCATAAGGCGACCCAGCGTCGCCATAGTGCGTTCACCGAATACGTGCGCAACAACCGTCTTCCGGAGCCTGTCATACGCGTAAAACAGCCAGCGCTGGCGCGATTTAGCCCCGACATAGCCCCACTGTTCGTCCATTTCCGCGCAGACGATGACGTCACTGCCCGGCTGTATGCGCGAGGTTACCGACTGCGGCCTGAGTTTTTTAAGTGACGTAAAATCGTGTTGAGGCCAACGCCCATAATGCGGGCGGTTGCCCGGCATCCAACGCCATTCATGGCCATATCAATGATTTTCTGGTGCGTACCGGGTTGAGAGGCGGTGTAAGTGAACTGCAGTTGCCATGTTTTACGGCAGTGAGAGCAGAGATAGCGCTGATGTCCGGCAGTGCTTTTGCCGTTACGCACCACCCCGTCAGTAGCTGAACAGGAGGGACAGGTGATAGAAACAGAAGCCACTGGAGCACCTCAAAAACACCATCATACACTAAATCAGTAAGTTGGCAGCATCACCTATTTCCACTATTGCTGAGAAAAAGCCGGAAGCGATCCCCGTGATCCTGCCGGCTTTTTCTCTTTAGCCGCCCGCCATCAGGATCATGCAACCGCCTCTATCGTGACTGTCATCGCCTGACCGGTGTTAAACCTCGTTTCAGCAAGCCATCAGACCGCACTGCCCAAATGAACTCAACCCTCTTTCCTCTCTGTCTCCACAGTCTCCGCCGCCGTCTCTTCCTCTTTATCCTCTTTCACCGTTCTGCTGGCTGTCAGCAGGAACGGCGATTGCTGCCAGCGGGTACGGCGGTCGCGCAGCAGGGTACGGGTCAGGATAATGCCGATCGCCAGCGACAGCAGCATCATCAGGCGCAGAATATTGGTGGTGTTATCCACCTGGCGCGATTCCGTCACCAGCACGTGGGTGTCCAGCGTAATACGCAGAAAACCTTGCGGCCCCTCTTTGCCTTCCAGCGGCTGAACGATTTGATGGTTGAAATAGCTGCCGGCGCGTTTGCCATCCAGCGCCAGACGATCGCGCACGTTAATGCTCTCACCGCTGTGGGCCACCAGGCTGCCGTCGTCAGCATAAACAGACGCATCCAGCACGCGGCTGTTATCCGTCATCTGGTTCAGAATGGCGGCGATCTGCGCGCGGTTATCATCGCTATTATCCATCAGCGGTTTCAGGCTAAACGCCACCTGACGCGTCAGGGTGTGCGCCAGTTCTTCCACCTGTTCGGAACGGGCCATCTGATGGCCGAGACTAAACCAGGACGCGCCCTGCATCAGCACCACTAACAGCGCCAGCGAGATAAGAACGATCACCGTGCGATGCAGGCGAAATTTCAGTGCGGTTTTGACCATCAGAAACCCGTGTGACGTAACAGCAGAAAGGCTGGCAATTATGTTGCCAGAACCGGCGCAGACAAGGTAGCCTCTTGCGTGGTTTTGTTGTCCCTACAGGAGCTGTAATGCCAAATCGTCTTACCTGGTGCGATCTGCCCACCGATGTCTCTCTCTGGCCGGGTTTACCCCTTTCCCTGAGCGGTGATGAAGTTATGCCGCTGGATTACCGTGCCGGTCGGAGTGGCTGGTTACTGTACGGGCGCGGGCTCGATAAGCAAAAACTGACCGATTACCAGCATCAGCTGGGTGCCGCGATGGTGATCGTCAGCGCATGGAATGTCGATGAGTATCAGGTGATTCGTCTGGCCGGCTCGCTGACGCCGCGCGCGACCCGACTGGCGCACGACGCCGGTTTTGACGTGGCGCCGCTGGGCAAAATCCCGCATCTGAAAACCCCAGGCCTGCTGGTGATGGATATGGATTCCACCGCAATCCAAATCGAATGCATTGATGAGATCGCGAAACTGGCGGGCTGCGGCGAGCAGGTGGCGGAAGTCACCGAACGCGCGATGCGCGGCGAGCTGGATTTTAAAGCCAGCCTGCGTGAGCGCGTGGCCAAACTGGCCGGTGCCGATGCCAATATCCTGAAGCAGGTGCGTGATGCGCTGCCGCTGATGCCGGGCCTGACCACGCTGGTGCACAAACTGCAGGCGCTGGGCTGGCAGGTGGCGATTGCCTCCGGTGGTTTCACCTTTTATGCCGATTATCTGCGGCAGACCTTGCATCTGGCAGCGGCCGTCGCCAATGAACTGGAGATGCGCGACGGTAAACTGACCGGCGAAGTGCTGGGGCAGATTGTCGATGCACAATATAAAGCCGATACCCTGAACGCGCTGGCGCAGCGCTTTGATATCGCACCGGAACAGACGGTCGCGATTGGCGATGGTGCAAATGATTTGCCGATGCTGAAAACCGCGGCGCTGGGTATCGCCTATCATGCTAAACCTAAAGTGAATGAACAGGCGGAAGTGATTATCCGTCATGCTGACCTGATGGGGGCGTTCTGCATCCTCACCGGCAGCCTGATTCACGAAGAGCGTTAACAGAGGAATTGATTTGGCCAAAGCGGCAAAACGCGCATTCGTGTGCAACGAATGTGGCGCTGATTATCCGCGCTGGCAGGGGCAATGCAGCGCCTGCCACGCATGGAACACCATTACCGAGGTGCGCATTGCCGCCTCGCCTGCGGCGGCGCGTAACGATCGCCTGAGCGGCTACGCCGGCAACGCCGGCACCAGCCGGGTTCAGAAGCTGTCAGAGATCAGTCTGGAAGCCCTGCCGCGCTTCTCCACCACCTTTAAAGAGTTTGACCGCGTACTGGGCGGCGGCGTGGTGCCGGGCAGCGCTATTCTGATTGGCGGCAGCCCCGGTGCCGGCAAATCCACGCTGCTGCTGCAGGTCATGTGCAAGCTGGCAGAAGGGATGAAAACCCTCTACGTCACCGGTGAAGAGTCGCTGCAGCAGGTGGCAATGCGCGCGCATCGTCTGGGTTTACCCACCGATAACCTGAACATGCTGTCGGAAACCAGCATTGAACAAATCTGCCTGATTGCCGAGCAGGAGCAGCCGAAGCTGATGGTGATCGACTCCATCCAGGTGATGCACATGGCGGATATTCAGTCCTCTCCCGGCAGTGTAGCGCAGGTGCGTGAAACCGCGGCCTACCTGACGCGTTTCGCCAAAACGCGCGGGGTGGCCATTATCATGGTGGGTCACGTCACCAAAGATGGCTCGCTGGCCGGTCCGAAGGTGCTGGAGCACTGTATCGACTGTTCGGTGCTGCTGGATGGCGACGCCGATTCCCGTTTCCGCACGCTGCGCAGCCACAAAAACCGTTTTGGTGCCGTCAATGAGCTGGGCGTATTCGCCATGACCGAGCAGGGCATGCGCGAAGTCAGCAACCCGTCTGCCATCTTCCTGTCACGCGGTGATGAGATCACCTCAGGCAGTTCAGTGATGGTGGTCTGGGAGGGCACGCGGCCGCTGCTGGTTGAGATCCAGGCGCTGGTGGACCACTCCATGATGGGCAATCCACGGCGCGTGGCGGTGGGTCTGGAACAGAACCGGCTGGCCATCCTGCTGGCGGTACTGCACCGTCACGGCGGCTTGCAGATGGCGGATCAGGACGTGTTCGTCAACGTCGTGGGCGGGGTGAAAGTCACGGAAACCAGTGCCGACCTGGCGCTGCTGCTGGCGATGGTCTCCAGCCTGCGCGATCGTCCGCTGCCGCAGGATCTGGTGATCTTCGGCGAAGTCGGGCTGGCCGGCGAAATCCGCCCGGTGCCGAGCGGTCAGGAGCGCATATCCGAAGCCGCCAAGCACGGCTTTAAGCGTGCCATCGTGCCATCCGGCAATGCGCCGAAGAAAGCCATCGACGGTATGCAGGTGTTCAGTGCCAAAAAGCTGGCGGACGCACTGGCGATTCTGGACGAGCTGTAACGCGCGTGACGGCACCACTAAGCCCGGCAAAGCGTTGTATGCACGCTTTGCATCACAGGGTTGCGCTGGCGCGGGTATAAGCGCCAGCGGGGGCCGGCAACCGGCGCTTCCTCAGCGCAGGCGCCGGTAAGCGTACGCGCATCCCCTTTTTTCCATGCAGGAGGCACACCATGTCATCATTCGAGTATCTGAAGACCGCAATACGCCAGCAGGGCCACACGCTGCAGCAGGTGGCCGATGCCAGCGGGATGACCAAAGGCTATCTGAGCCAGTTGCTGAATGCCAAAATCAAAAGCCCCAGCGCGCAGAAGCTGGAAGCGCTGCACCGGTTCCTTGGCCTGGAATTTCCGCGCCGGGAGAAAACCGTGGGGGTGGTGTTCGGGAAGTTTTATCCGCTGCACACCGGGCACATCTATCTGATCCAGCGCGCCTGCAGTCAGGTCGATGAGCTGCACATCATTATGGGTCACGATGAACCGCGTGACCGGGCGCTGTTTGAGAACAGCGCCATGTCGCAGCAGCCTACCGTCAGCGATCGCCTGCGCTGGCTGTTGCAGACCTTCAAATACCAGAAAAACATCCGCATCCACTCGTTTAACGAAGAAGGGATCGAACCCTATCCGCACGGCTGGGATGTGTGGAGCGCCGGCGTCACCGCCTTTCTGGCGGAGCAGGGCATTGAGCCGGATTGCGTCTACACCAGCGAAGAGCCGGATGCGCCCATGTATCAGCAGCATCTTGGCATACCGGCGGTGGTGATCGATCCGAGCCGATCGTTCATGAGCATCAGCGGCAGCCAGATCCGGCAGGACCCGTTCCGCTACTGGGAGTATATTCCGACCGAAGTTAAGCCGTTCTTTGTGCGCACGGTGGCGATCCTCGGCGGCGAGTCCAGCGGCAAATCCACGCTGGTGAACAAGCTGGCGAATATCTTCAACACCACCAGCGCGTGGGAGTACGGGCGCGATTACGTTTTTTCCCATCTGGGCGGTGATGAGATGGCGCTGCAGTATTCCGATTACGACAAAATTGCCCTTGGTCAGGCGCAGTATATTGATTTTGCAGTGAAATATGCCAATAAAGTGGCATTTATCGACACCGATTTCATCACCACGCAGGCGTTCTGCCTGAAGTATGAAGGGCGCGAGCATCCGTTTGTGCAGGCGCTGATCGACGAATACCGCTTTGATCTGGTGATTTTGCTGGAGAACAACGTGCCGTGGGTGGCAGACGGGTTACGCAGTCTGGGCAGTTCAATGGATCGCCGTGAATTTCAGTCCATGCTGATCACCATGCTGCGCGAGAACAATATCGACTATGTTCACGTCAAAGAAGATGACTACGACACGCGTTTCCTGCGCTGTGTCGAGCTGGTGAAACAGACGCTGGGCAGCTGAATCCCGGCCATAAAAAAAGGCGCCCTGCGGCGCCTTTTTTACGGCATTACTTACTTCGCCATACGTTTGTATTTGATACGCTTTGGCTCCAGCGCTTCTGCGCCGAGGGTGCGTTTCTTATACTCTTCGTACTCGGTGAAGTTACCTTCGAAGAACTCCACTTTCCCCTCATCCTGATAATCGATGATGTGGGTAGCAATACGGTCCAGGAACCAGCGGTCGTGCGAGATCACCATGGCACAGCCCGGGAACTCCAGCAGGGCGTTTTCCAGCGCGCGCAGGGTTTCGATGTCGAGGTCGTTGGTCGGTTCGTCAAGCAGCAGCAGGTTGCCGCCCACCTGCAGCAGTTTGGCCAGGTGCAGACGGCCACGCTCACCGCCGGACAGCTCGCCAACGCGTTTGCCCTGATCGGTGCCTTTGAAGTTAAAGCGGCCGACGTAGGCGCGGCTTGGCATTTCGGTGTTGCCAATACGCATGATGTCCTGGCCGCCTGACACTTCTTCCCAGACGGTTTTGCTGTTATCCATCGCGTCACGGAACTGATCCACCGACGCCAGCTTAACGGTTTCACCCAGTTCGATGGTGCCGGAATCCGGTTGTTCCTGACCAGACATCATGCGGAACAGCGTGGATTTACCGGCGCCGTTCGGCCCGATGATGCCGACAATCGCGCCTTTTGGCAGCGAGAACGACAGATCGTCAATCAGCACGCGGTCGCCATACGATTTGCTCAGGTTCTTCACTTCCAGCACTTTATCGCCAAGGCGTGCGCCAGGTGGAATGAACAGTTCGTTGGTTTCGTTACGCTTCTGGTATTCGCTGTTGTTCAGCTCTTCGAAGCGCGCCAGACGGGCTTTGCCTTTGGACTGGCGGCCCTTCGCGCCCTGACGCACCCACTCCAGCTCTTTCTCAATGGATTTACGACGGGCGGCTTCCTGTGACGCTTCCTGTGCCAGACGCTGATCTTTCTGCTCCAGCCAGGAAGAGTAGTTGCCTTCCCATGGAATACCTTCACCACGGTCCAGCTCCAGAATCCAGCCGGCGACGTTATCAAGGAAGTAGCGGTCGTGGGTAATGGCGACCACGGTGCCTTCGAAGTCGTGCAGGAAGCGTTCCAGCCACGCCACGGATTCGGCATCCAGGTGGTTAGTGGGTTCGTCGAGCAGCAGCATGTCTGGCTTTTCCAGCAGCAGACGGCACAGCGCCACGCGGCGGCGTTCACCGCCCGACAGGTTAGCAATTCTGGCATCCCATTCCGGCAGGCGCATGGCATCTGCCGCGCGGTTCAGCTGGGTTTCCAGGTTATGACCATCGTGTGCCTGGATAATCTCTTCCAGACGCCCCTGCTCAGCGGCCAGCTTATCGAAATCGGCGTCCGGATCGGCATACAGCGCATAGACTTCATCCAGACGCTTCAGGGCACCCACCACTTCAGAAACGGCTTCTTCAACCGATTCACGCACGGTGTGTTCCGGGTTCAGCTGCGGCTCCTGCGGCAGATAGCCCACTTTAATGCCCGGCTGCGGGCGGGCTTCCCCTTCGATGTCTTTATCGATGCCGGCCATGATGCGCAGCAGGGTTGATTTACCCGCGCCGTTCAGGCCGAGGACACCGATTTTTGCTCCCGGGAAGAAGCTAAGGGAAATGTTCTTCAGAATGTGACGCTTCGGCGGAACCACTTTGCCGACGCGATGCATGCTATAGACGAATTGAGCCACGTTGTAATGAGCCTCTTGGTCTGTGAGTAGTGGAACGTCAGATGCTGAAGTTTAGCGGTTTTCCCCGGCTAATCACAGCCTGACGCACGTTTGGTGGCGTTTCGGGGGCGCGTCAGGGCAGGAGCAGCAGCAGCGCGTGCTGCGCCAGCCACGTCTGCAGGGCGGCGTCCGGGGCGCTGTCGCTCACCAGTAAATCAAAACGGTGCAGCTCCGCGATGCGGGCCGGCAACACTTTGCCGTATTTGCTGCTGTCCGCCACCAGCACGCAGCGGCGCGCGCGCAGCATGGCGTGATGCTTCATCGCTAACTCATTGAGGTTGTAGCAGGTCGCGCCCTGTTGGGCATCGATGCCCGCTGCCGAGATAAACGCCAGCGTCGGGCAGAGGTGATCCAGCACCGAGTGGCTGCCAATCGGCGTGAACAGCGCGTTATCGGCGTGAAACTCCCCGCCGTTCAGAATCACGTTGCAGGCCGGTTTCTCTTTCAGCGCCAGAAAGGTATTCATGGCGCAGCAGATGGCGGTAAACGGCAATGTCTCCGGGATGGCATCAATGATGTACGGCAGCGTGGTGCCGCAGTCAAAAAACACCGTGTCATTTTCGCTGATCAAGCCAGCCGCTGCCGCGGCCAGGCGCTGTTTGCGGGCGGCATTCTGCCCGTGTTGATCGGAAATGAAGTAGTGCCCAACGTGGTGCCGGGGATCGCTGACGATGTAGCCACCCAGCAGCACCACCGCGGAAGCCGGTTCGGAGAGATCGCGGCGAATGGTCATTTCCGATACGCCAAGCAGCCGCGCCGCGTCTTTCAGGTGCAGTTTATCGGTGCGTTTCAGCGCCTGTGCCAGCTTGTTGATTCGTTCGTCGCGCCGGGTTTCCATGGGCCTCTCAGGATGGGAAGTAGGTGAACTCGCCGCCGCCGGTTGTCACTGCGGGCAGGCGAAAACCCTCAAATCACAACAACAGCGCACGGGAATCACGACAAATCTCACAGTTTTTAATAAGTTGCGATTCAGCCGTCAGGCTGGATTTGATATTACCCGCATTAAGATCGCCCCGCAAACTTCCTGCGTCGCCGCGCTATTGCGCGCAGGCGCAGCGAAGGGTGCCCGCCGGCAGGGCTGGTCACGGCGCACTGTCACAAAACTGTCACGTAAAAACCACGGTTTCCGCGTAAAGCCGCGCGTCGGCCGGGTCGATAACCTGGGTGACACTTGTCACATTTTCCATTACCAGGGTTCAGATTGATGAAGCTAAATCATTTTAAAATCGGCCAGCGGCTGGGGTTTCTCGCCACGCTGTTACTCTTCGCGACCCTGCTGATGGGGTTGCATGGCCTGCAGGTTAACCAGCAGGCGCTGGCTAATAACCAGCAGGTCATGGCACGCGAGATCCTGATCGCGCAAAGCATTGATACGGCCCGCAGCGCGCAGGTGCAGTTCAAGATTCAGGTGCAGGAGTGGAAAAATACCCTGCTGCGCGGCACCCAGGGGGAAGAGGTCTTCAATAAATATAAAAAGGCGTTTCTGCAGGAGAGTCAGAAAACGCAGGCGCTGCTGAACCAGCTGAGCCAGATTCAGCGGGCGCTGGGCCTGCCGGATGCGCCGGTAGAGCAGGCGCGTACGGTGCATGCCGGACTGGAACATCAGTATCTGGCGGCGCTGGCCAGCTACGATATTCGGGATATCGCCAGTGCCGCGCGCGTGGATCATCTGGTCACCGGTATCGATCGCGCGCCTGTGCAGCAGATCGATGCGCTGGTCACGGCAACGCTGCAGCGTGCGCAGCAGATGCATCAGGCGATCGAAGCCAGCAACCTGGCGCACTACCATAAAACCCGGCTGCTACTGTTGATCGCCATGGCCTGTATTCTGCTGGTGGGCGCTGCCATCACAGCCTGGCTGATTCAGAGCATCACCCGACCGCTGAAGCAGGCCATCAGCGTGGCCAAAACCGTGGCGGCAGGCGATCTTCGCACCCATATTCACGTCTCCGGGCGTGATGAAACCGCCCAGCTGATGGCCGCGCTGCAGGAGATGAATCATAACCTGACGCGTATTGTTACCGGCGTGCGCAGCGGCACTGACGCCATTGCCGATACCACCGGCCAGGTAGCGCACGGCAGCCGCGAGCTGTCAGCCCGTAACGAAGCGCAGGCCAGCGCGCTGGAGCAGACCGCTGCCTCCATGGAGCAGCTGACCTCAGTGGTGAAAAACAATGCGGAAAACGCACGACACGCCAGTGAGATTGCGCGTGATACCCGTGAGCGCGCCGGCGACGGCGGTGCCGTGGTGGAAAAAGTGGTGGTGGCAATGGACGAGATCCATCAGTTCTCGCGGGAAATTAACGAGATTGTCACGGTGATCGACGGTATTGCCTTCCAGACCAACATTCTGGCGCTCAACGCAGCGGTTGAAGCGGCACGTGCCGGCAATGACGGACGGGGTTTTGCCGTAGTGGCTTCGGAAGTGCGTGCGCTGGCCCAGCGTTCCGCCGCCGCCGCCCGCGATATTCGCGGCCTGACCGATCGTTCGGTGAACCTGATCGCACAGGGCAATGCGCTGGTAAAAGGGGCGGGAAGCTCTATGCAGGAGATCGTCAGCAGCGTCCGGCAGCTGTGTGAGCTGATGGAGAACATCTCCGCGGCCAGCCTCGAACAGAGCGCGGGCATCGAACAGGTTAACCTGGCGGTGACGCACATGGATGCGGCGACACAGCAAAACGCCACGCTGTCGCAGCAGTCAGCGCAGGCGGCGCGCGCGCTGGATCAGCAGGTGGGGGCGCTGATGGAAAACATCAGCGTCTTCCGGCTGGAGACGCAGGGCGCATCCTGATCGCTGCGGGGGCGTGACCGCCCCCGTCAGTCAAATGGCCACCAGACCGCGCACGCCGTCTGCGTCCATATTCGCCCCGGCTCCGCGCAGCACGATCTCGCCGCGCGACATCACCAGATAGCGGTCGGCCAGTTCAGCGGCAAAATCGTAAAACTGCTCCACCAGCAGGATCGCCATGTCGCCGCGCTGCGCCAGCTGTCTGATCACCGCGCCGATCTCTTTGATCACCGACGGCTGGATCCCCTCCGTGGGCTCATCGAGGATCAGCAGCTGCGGCCGGCAGGCCAGCGCCCGGCCGATCGCCAGCTGCTGCTGCTGCCCGCCGGAGAGATCGCCGCCGCGTCGCGCACGCATCTCATGTAATACCGGAAACAGCTGATAAATTTCGTCCGGAACGCTTTTCGCGGCGGCACCGTGAAAACGCGCCAGTCCCATCAGCAGATTTTCTTCCACCGTCAGGCGTGGAAAAATCTCGCGCCCCTGCGGTACATAAGCGATGCCCGCCTGGACGCGCTGATGCGGTTTGCGGTTGTTGATCACCGCACCCTGCCAGCGGATATCACCGGATTTTGCCGGAATCAGCCCCATCAGACACTTCAGCAGCGTGGTTTTTCCTACGCCGTTGCGCCCCAGCAGGCAGGTGATTTCACCCGGACAGACGTCAAACGACAGGCCGCGCAGAATATGACTGCCGCCGTAATACTGATTCAGATTGGCTACCTGTAACATGTCAGCGCCCCAGATAAACGTCGATAACCTGTTCGTTGGCCTGCACCTCGCGCAACGATCCCTCCGCCAGCACCCGGCCCTGATGCAGCACGGTGACGTGGTCAGCAATGGTTTCCACAAAGCCCATGTCATGCTCTACCACCATCAGCGAATGCTGGCCGGCAAGGCTGCGAAACAGTTCGGCGGTCCAGGCGGTTTCCGCATCGGTCATGCCCGCGGCCGGCTCGTCAAGCAGCAGCAGGTGCGGATCCTGCACCAGCAGCATGCCGATCTCCAGAAACTGCTTTTGTCCGTGCGACAGCGATCCGGCGCGGCGCTGACGTTCACCGCCCAGGCGCAGCTGCTTCAGCACCTCATCAATGCGATCGCGCTGCGCGCTGCGCAGACGGGTACGCAGGCTGGCCCAGACCGATTTGTCGTTTTTCAGCGCGATTTCCAGGTTTTCAAACACCGTGAGCGCTTCAAACACCGTAGGTTTCTGGAATTTGCGCCCGATGCCTGCCCGGGCGATCTCCACCGGCGACAGAGTCCGCAGATCGATATTCTGGTCATAGATCACCTGGCCGCTATCAGGACGGGTTTTGCCGGTGATCACGTCCATCAGGGTGGTTTTACCGGCACCGTTCGGGCCGATGATGCAGCGCAGTTCGCCCGCGCCAATCTGCAGTGACAGATCGGTCAGCGCCCGGAAGCCGTCAAACGAGACGGTGATCTTCTCCAGCTGCAGCACTGGATCGGCCTGGCGGCGGTGGCGATCCGCCGGGTGAGGTTGGGTAAACAGGGAATCAGTCATCACGCCTCCGGCGCAGCAGGCCAATCACGCCACGCGGCAGAAACAGCGTGACCAGAATAAATAGCAGGCCGGGGAAAAACAGCCAGTATTCGGGAAACGCCACGGTGAACCAGCTTTTGGCACCGTTGACGATGACCGCACCGAGCAGCGGGCCGACCAGCGTGCCGCGTCCGCCCAGCGCCACCCAGATAGCGGCTTCAATCGAGTTGGTGGGCGACATCTCGCCGGGGTTGATGATGCCTACCTGCGGCACATAGAGCGCGCCTGCCAGCCCGCACAGCACCGCGGACAGGGTCCAGACAAACAGTTTGAACCCCTTTGGGTCGTAGCCGACAAACATCAGGCGGCTCTCGGCGTCGCGCACCGCGGTCAGCACGCGGCCAAAGCGGCTGCGTGCCAGCGCGAAGCCCAGTGCCAGGCTTGCCAGCAGCAGCAGCACGGTAGCAATAAACAGCGCAATCCGCGTGCCGGTGGCGGTGATGCTAAAGCCCAGCAGCGTGGTAAAGCCGGTGAAGCCGTTGTTGCCACCGAAGCCGGTTTCGTTGCGGAAAAACAGCAGCATACTGGCGTAGGTCAGCGCCTGCGTCATGATGGAGAAGTACACCCCTTTGATGCGTGAGCGAAAGGCAAGGAAGCCAAACAGCAGCGCCAGCAGGCCCGGCACCAGCACAACCAGGCACAGCGCCCAGGCGAAGTGCTGTGTTCCGGCCCAGAACCACGGCAGTCTGTCCCATGACAGGAAAGACATAAACGCCGGCAGGCCATCGCCGGCGGCCTGGCGCATCAGGTACATGCCCATGGCATAGCCGCCCAGCGCAAAAAACAGCCCGTGGCCGAGCGACAGCAGCCCGGCATAGCCCCACACCAGGTCCAGCGCCACCGCGACAATCGCATAGCAGAGGATTTTCCCCACCAGCGTCAGCGTCCAGGCAGAGATCGCCAGCGGATGAGTGGCGGGCAGCAGGGCGCAGAAGGGCAGCGCCAGCAGCAGAAGGATCAGCGCGGCACCCAGGCTGCGGCTGAGAAGCGGCGCTTTGCGCACCGCGCGTAAAGTCAGTGGCTGGCTCATCAGTCAGCGATCCTCCCTTTAACGGCGAACAGCCCCTGCGGACGTTTCTGGATAAACAGGACGATCAGCATCAGGATCAGGATCTTGCCCAGCACCGCGCCGATCTGGGGCTCCAGCACTTTACTGAGAATGCCCAGCCCCAGCGCGGCCACCACCGTCCCGGCCAGCTGTCCGACGCCACCCAGCACCACCACCAGGAAAGAGTCAATGATATAACCCTGGCCGAGTTCGGGACCGACATTGCCAAGCTGCGACAGCGCCACGCCGCCGAGTCCGGCAATGCCGGATCCCAGGCCAAATGCCAGCATATCGATGCGGCCGGTGGGCACGCCGCAGCACGCTGCCATGGCCCGGTTTTGCGTGACGGCGCGCACGTTAAGGCCGAGGCGGGTTTTATTGAGCAGCAGCCAGGTAAGGGCCAGCACCGCCAGCACGAACAGGATCACGACAACGCGGTTATAGGGCAGCACCAGGTTCGGCAGCAGCTGCCAGCCACCAGAGAGCCAGGGCGGATTGGCGACTTCCAGATTTTGTGCGCCAAACAGCATGCGCACCAGCTGAATCAGCATCAGGCTGATGCCCCAGGTGGCAAGCAGGGTCTCCAGCGGGCGGCCATACAGATGGCGAATCAGGGTGCGTTCCAGCAGCATGCCGACCGTGGCGGTCACGGCAAACGCCACCGGCAACGCCAGCAGTGGATACCAGGCCAGCCACTGCGGCGCGAACTGCTGGAACAGATTCTGGACCAGCCAGGTGGCATACGCGCCCAGCATCAGCATCTCGCCGTGCGCCATATTGATTACCCCCAGCAGACCGTAAGTGATCGCCAGCCCCAGCGCCGCCAGCAGCAGAATAGAGCCCAGTGACAGGCCGCTGAAAGCCTGGCCGAGCAGATCGCCCCACATCAGGCGCTGTTTAAGCTGCTGCAGGCTGGCGGCCGCGGCGGCGCGCACGCGGGCGTCAGGTTCGTTGCTGGCCTCGGTTAAGCGGCTCAGGCTGGCCTGCATTGCCGGATCGCCCGAGGCGCCGAGCAGCGTGACCGCCTGCAGCCGCACAGCGGCATCGGCGCTGGCCAGCTGCAGGCTGGCGGCCGCCAGCGTGAGCACGGCGCGAACCTGGCTGTCCGGTTCACTGGCCAGGCGCTGTGCAATCAGCGGCAGCTGATCCGGTGCGGCGTCGTTTTGCAGCTGGCGGGCGGCGCGCAGGCGGAGAGCGGCATCGCTGCTCACCAGCTGATGCGCGGCCAGCGCACTTGCCACCAGCCCGCGCAGGCGATTGTTCATAAAGAGTTTGCGTGTCGCGCCATCCGGCGCGCGGGCGCTGTCGAGCGGAATCAGTTGATCATTCTGTCTGCTGAACGGCTGCTGGTGGCGGTCGGTCACCACGGTTTCATCACGCAGCGCCTGCAGCAGCGGCAGACGGTGCGCGTCAGGGGCGGCGGCCCACTGCTGCAGCAGGGCTGCCTGCCGGGTGCGGCTGGCCGCTGCGAAATCTGCGCCGTCACCCGCCTGCGTCAGCCAGGGCAGTAGCAGCAGCAGACAGCTGAGAAGAGGGCGGAATGTCATGGTGTCATCCTGTATGCGGTTAATGTCAGATGCGGATCTTTTCTTACCGGCAGGGCGCTGACGCAGCCCTGAAGCACACGCACGCGGCGGCGGCATGGCTCCCGCCGGGCGCGGGGAGCCATCGTGCCTTATTGCCTTATTGCGCCGACTTCACCGGCTGGTCTGGCTTTTTGTCATTTCCGGCGATGTAAGGGCTCCACGGCTGCGCACGCACCGGCTGTTCGGTCTGCCACACCACGTTGAACTGCCCGTTCTCTTCCACTTCGCCAATCATCACCGGCTTATGCAGATGGTGGTTGGTCTGATCCATTGTCAGGGTAAAGCCATCCGGCGCCGGGAAGGTTTGCCCGGCCATCGCCGCCCGCACTTTGTCGACATCGGTGCTGCCGGCTTTGGTCACCGCCTGCGCCCACATGTGCAGGCCTACCCAGGTCGCTTCCATCGGATCATTGGTCACGACGGTATCGGCATTCGGCAGCTTGTGCGCTTTGGCCCAGGCGCGGTAATCGGCAACGAATTTCGCGTTGGTGGGGTTATCAACCGATTCAAAATAGTTCCAGGCCGCCAGCTGGCCCACCAGCGGTTTGGTGTCAATGCCGCGCAACTCCTCCTCGCCGACCGAGAAGGCGATCACCGGAATGTCGGTGGCCCGGATGCCCTGGTTTGCCAGCTCTTTGTAGAACGGCACATTGGAATCACCGTTGATGGTGGAGATCACCGCAGTTTTACCGCCGGCAGCGAACTTTTTGATACGGGAGACAATGGTCTGGTAATCGCTGTAGCCAAACGGCGTGTAGACCTCTTCGATATCCTGATCCTGAACCCCCTGCTTATGCAGAAACGCCCGCAGGATTTTGTTGGTGGTGCGCGGGTAGACGTAGTCGGTACCCAGCAGGAAGAAGCGTTTTGCCGCGCCGCCATCTTCACTCATCAGATACTGTAGCGCCGGAATCGCCTGCTGGTTGGGGGCTGCGCCGGTGTAGAATACATTCGGCGACATCTCTTCACCTTCATACTGCACCGGATAGAACAGCAGGCCGTTCAGCTCTTCAAAGACCGGCAGCACCGATTTACGTGACACCGAGGTCCAGCAGCCGAACACCACCGCCACTTTATCCTGCGTCAGCAGCTGGCGCGCTTTCTCCGCAAACAGCGGCCAGTTGGAGGCCGGATCGACCACCACCGGCTCCAGCTTTTTGCCCAGCAGCCCGCCGTGGGCGTTGATATCGTCAATCGCCATCAGCGCTACCTCTTTCAGCGGCGTTTCCGAAATGGCCATGGTGCCGGAGAGCGAATGCATAATGCCGACTTTGATGGTATCGGCTGCCTGCGCGGAGAAGGTCAGACCCATGCTGACCACGGTGGCGGAGAGCGCGAAGGCTTTAAGCAATGAACGTCTTTTCATCGTGAGGACCCTTATGGTGTTATCAGTGATTATTCAATGGGATGCAGCCGCGCCTGCTGCAGCATATGCAGGGTGATCTTTCTGACCTCGGCCTTGCTGACGGCAATGTGATCGGTTAACAGGCGCAGCGCCTCGTCGGTGTGCTGCCGGAAAATCGCGCCCAGAATCTGCGCATGTTCGCGGTAGGTGGCCTCTACCCGATCCTCGCGCGTGAAATCGAGGCGACGGATAATGCGGATCTTCTCGGTCAGTTCGCCGTGGATGCGCGCCATCTCCTGATTGCCGGCGGCGGCGACCAGGGTGATATGAAACGTTTCGTCGTGGGCTGAGACCGCGCTGCCCTCAGCCAGCGGCGCCGCGTCTGTCCAGAATTGTTTCAGCGCGCTGAGGGTTTCCGCGCAGGCCAGCGGCGGCAGCGCACAGAGGCGGCGCACCGCTTCGCGCTCCAATACGGTGCGCAGGTCATACAGCTCCTCGAAGTAGGTGAAATCAAACGGCCTGACCTGCCAGCCGCTGCGAAACCACACGTCGACATAGCCTTCGCGCTCCAGCCAGAACAGCGCCTGGCGCACCGGCGTGCGGCTGACCTCCAGCCGTTCGGCAATTTCATTTTCGCTGAAGCGATCGCCCGGCATCAGGCGGAAGGCAAAAATGTCCTGCTTCAGCGCCTGATACACTTTTTCTGCCAGCGCTTCCGGCCGGCCTTTGCTGCGTGCGGAGGAACGGGTCATGGCGCGGTCTCCAGCCACAGCAGCGCATCGCCAGGGCTGACCGGGCGGCCCGCCTGACAGGCGATGCGTTTCACCCGGCCGGCCTGTGGCGCAACGATGGCCAGCTCCATTTTCATCGCCTCCACGATGATCAGCGTCTGTCCGGCCTGCACCGCATCGCCAGCCGCGACCAGCACCTTCCAGATGTTGCCGTTCATATCCGCACAGACGGCGAGCGCGTTCTCCTCTTCCACCTGCGGCGCGGCTGGCAGCGCTTCACCGGCGTTAAGCGGCGCGGCCTGCGCCTGCTCATCCCACAGCGCGACCTCACGGGTAAAGGCGCTGGCCTGACGCTGCCGGAACGCGGCGATGGCTCCGGCGTGTTCATTCAGGAACTGCTGGTGAGCGGCAAAATCAAACTGCGTCTCCTCAATGCGCACGGTGGCGCGTCCTTCCCGGAAATCATCACGCAGCTGCGTCAGTTCTGCTTCACTCACCGGGTAGAAGCGCACCTGATCGAAAAAGCGCAGCAGCCACGGTTCACCGGCGGCAAACTGCGGGTTTTTCAGAAAGCGATTCCAGATGGGCAGCGTGCGGCCCACCAGCTGATAGCCGCCGGGAGAATCCATGCCGTAGATGCACATATACATGCCGCCAATCCCGACCGTGCCTTCGGCGGTAAAGGTACGCGCCGGACTGTATTTCGAACTCAGCAGACGATGGCGGGGATCGATCGGCACGGCGCAGGGCGCACCGAGGTAGACATCGCCGAGGCCCAGAATCAGGTAGCTGGCAGCAAACAGCGTGTCACGCACCTCGTCACGGTGCGCCAGGCCGTTGATACGCTGAAGGAAATCCACGTTGTTGGGCAGCCACGGCGCACTGGCGCGCACCGTTTCCTGATAGCGCGACACGGCGCCCAGCGTGGCGCTGTCTTCAAACGCCATCGGCAGCCAGACGATACGCGACGGCACGCGCAGGGTACTGACATCGCCGAGCGTCTCTTCCAGCGCTAGCAGGCGCGCCATCAGCTGGGTCTGGCTGAGCGTCAGGCTGTCGTAGCGCACCTGCAGCGAGCGGACGCCGGGCGACAGCTCTTCGACGCCGGGCACGGCACATGCCTGTAGCGCCTCCATCAGCAGATGCACGCGCAGGCGCAGCGCCAGATCCAGCACGTTATCGCCGTATTCGATCAGCACATACTTGTCACCCGCCTGCCGGTACGCCACCGCCGGACGCCCGGCCTGCGCCGGCAGCGCTGCCAGCAGCGTGGCAGAACCGCAGGCAGTATCAGCCAGAGAAGGCGTGGCGAAAGCCGGCGCGTGGTGACTGCGCAGCGTGGCGATGCTCTGCGCCTGCGCTTTTTCACGTGCGACCGCTTCATCGGCACCGATCGGATAAAAGCGGATGCTATCGCCGGGTTTGACCTGGCCCACTTTCCACAATTCGGCTTTGGCGATGGTAACCGGGCAGACAAAGCCACCGAGGCTCGGGCCGTCATGCGTCAGAATCACCGGGAAATCGCCGGTAAAATTCACCGCCCCGATGGCGTATTCGCAGTCGTGAACGTTAGACGGATGCAGGCCGGCTTCGCCGCCGTCAGCCCGCGTCCATGTGGGGGCCGGGCCCACCAAACGCACGCCCAGCCGGTTGGAGTTGTAATGCACCTGCCAGTCGCTGGCGAAGAACGTATCGATCGCCGCCTGGGTGAAGAAATCCGGCGCTCCGTGCGGGCCGTACAGTACCCCGATGTGCCATGTCTGCCCGTAGTGCGGGATCAGGGCGCGATCCAGCGGCTGCGGATCGCTGACGGGGGCCGGCGTGGTGCAGGCCGCGAGCGCCGGCTGCGAAACGGGCAGCATATCGGCCACGCGCAGCGTACGCCCGGCGTGACCGCCAAACTGACCCAGCGAGAAGGTCGAGCGGCTGCCGAGATATTCCGGCACATCAAAGCCATTGCGCACCGCCAGATAGGTGCGGCAACCGCGTTGCGCGCGCCCCAGCGTCAGCGTCTGCCCGGCGCTGACGCTGATCGGCTGCCAGTAAGGCAGGGCGGTGCCATCCAGATCTGCCGGGCAGTCCGCGCCGGTCAGGGCGATGATCGCCGCGCTGTGGAAGCGCAGCGTCGGGCCCTGCAGCGTGAATTCCAGCCCGGCGGCGCTGTCGTGGTTGCCAACGATGCGGTTGGCCAGACGGAAGGCATAGTCATCCATGGGCCCGGACGGCGGCACGCCAATGTCCCAGTAGCCGAGGCGGCCCGGATAATCCTGAATGCTGCTGAATGTCCCCGGCTGCAGCACCTCCACCACGTGCGCCTGCGGCGTGAAGCTATCCAGAAAGCGCGTCCAGACGTGACCGCTGCGCAGCGCGTCGGTGGCGACAACCTGGCGCAGATAGTCGAGATTGGTGGCGATACCGTGCAGCCGGGTGGCATCCAGCGCCTGCTGCAGCTTCTCCAGCGCCGCCTCGCGCGTCTCTGCATGCACAATCAGTTTGGCTATCAGCGGATCGTAAAACGCGGAGACCTCGGCGCCGGTGTCAATGCCGCTGTCGATGCGCACGCCGGGCGGAAAGCTGACGGCAGTGAGCACGCCCGGACTCGGCTGAAAGTTTTTCAGCGGGTCTTCTGCGTAGAGACGCACTTCGATTGCCGCGCCCTGCGGCGGCCGCTGCATCTGTGCCCAGTCCGGTTCCTCGCCCGCCGCCACCTGCAGCATGCACGCCACCAGATCGAGCCCGGTGACGCATTCGGTGACCGGGTGCTCCACCTGCAGACGGGTGTTCACCTCCAGGAAGTAGAAGGCATCCTGCGCGGCATCATAAATGTACTCAACCGTGCCGGCGCTGCGGTAACAAACGGATTCACCGAGGCGCACCGCGGAGGCCAGCAGCGCCGCGCGGGTGGCGGCAGGAAGCTGCGGCGCCGGCGTCTCTTCCACCACCTTCTGATTGCGGCGCTGCAGCGAGCAGTCGCGTTCGCCCAGCGCGATGACCTTGCCTTTGCCGTCGCCAAAAATCTGCACTTCAATGTGACGCGCGCGATCGATGCAGCGCTCCAGAAACACCCCTGCGTCACTGAAAAACTGCTCACCGAGCCGGCGCACGCTCTCCCACGCGTCGCGCAGCGCGGCGGCATCGCCACAGCGCGTCAGTCCAATCCCGCCGCCGCCTGCGGTGCTTTTCAGCATCACCGGATAGCCAATGCGCTGCGCGGCCGCCAGCGCCTCTTCCAGCGAAGCCAGCAGCGGTGTACCGGGCGTCATCGGGACCCCGGCCTGCGCGGCCAGCTCACGGGCGCGGTGCTTAAGCCCGAACTCGCCGATTTGCCGGGCTGTCGGCCCGACAAAGCATACGCCTGCCGCTTCGCAGGCGGCGGCGAACGCCAGGCTTTCCGACAGAAAACCATAGCCGGGCCAGATGGCCTGCGCACCGGACTGCCGGGCTGCCGCCAGGATTTTATCGATGCGCAGATAGCTGTCGCTGGCCTTGTCACCACCGAGGGCGATAGCCACATCCGCCTCTTTGACGTGACGCGCGTTTCGATCGGCATCTGAATAGACCGCCACGCTGGTGATGCCCTGCTGTTTCAGGGTGCGGATGGCACGGCAGGCAATTTCGCCCCGGTTAGCAATCAGAACGGTACTGAACATGATCAGTGACTCTCCTGTGTGGCCAGCCAGTTACGCCAGCCGCCCGATTCAGTGATATCCAGCGCGTCCGTCAGGGCCGCCGGTTCGCAGATAAACCCTTTCACGACCCGGCCATCCGCCAGCGTCAGTGAGCCGATGCCCAGCGGCGGCGGGATCTCGGCGACAAACTCGCCAAAGCGCGCCAGCGGGATGTCCCACAGCTCCACGGTAATGCCACCGCCGCTGTCGCTGCGCAGCAGGCCCGGTTTTTGCACCGGGCCGCCGGGCAGCGCGAACAGGCGGTAATGGCTGGCGGTCCGGGTCTCCTCCACCCATACCGCCTGGCGCGTGGTGAGCTGAAAGTTGAGCGGCATCCCGGTGAGGTGCGCGCCGACCACCGCCACCCGCACGTGATCGGGCGAGGAGGGCAGCGCGCCAGGAGACGGCGGCAGCGGGCGACCTGTGGCGCCAGGCGACAGCGCCAGCTGCTGCTGCCAGCGCACGCCAAACGCCGCCAGCGCCCGATCGTGCCAGGCCGGGGCAATTAGCGTGATGCCGGCCGGCAGGCCATCAGGGCGGAACGGGCCGGGCAGGGCCAGCGCGCTGAGATCCGCCAGGTTGGTAAAGTTGGTGTAGGTGCCAAACTGCGAGTTGTAGCGCACCGGCTCCTGCTGCATCGCCGCAAGGGTGTGGATGGTGGGGGAGGTCGGCACCACCAGCGCATCAAACTGTGCCAGCGTCTGCTGAATCTGCCGCGCCAGGTCCGCGCGCAGGTATTCCGCCTGGAAGGCTTCGACCGCACTGTAGCGGCGGCCGCTGCTGACGATGTCATGCACCACCGGGTCCATTGCGGCAGGCTGGTCGAGCATATTACCCACCGCCACGGTGCGTTCCGCTACCCACGGGCCGTGATAGAGCTGTTCGGCCAGCTGGTGGAACGGCGTGAAATCAATGGGATGCAGGGTGGCTCCGCCGGCTTCCAGCTGTGCCAGCGCCGCCGACCAGGCCGCTTCCGCCTGGTGGTCAGCAAAGAATTCTGGTGTGGCGGGGATGGCAAAGGCCGGGCGCGGGCTGAGATCGGCGGGCGCGGTGCGCGGGGTACTACGCGCATAGGCATCTGCGCTGTCATAGCCGCCGGCGAGTGTTGCCACCTGCCAGGCATCCTGCACGGTCAGCGCAAACACCGACACGGTGTCATTGAGGCGGCAGGCGGGCACCACGCCGCGGGCAGAGAACCAGCCTTTGGTTGGCTTGAGCCCGACCAGGTTATTGAATCCGGCCGGAACGCGGCCGGAACCGGCGGTATCGGTGCCAAGCGAAAAGCTCACCAGCCCGCGTGCCAGTACCGAGGCGGAGCCGGAGCTGGAGCCGCCGCTGACGTAGTCCGGGTTAAAGGTATTAGGCACCGCACCGTAGGGTGAGCGCGTGCCGACCAGCCCGGTGGCAAACTGATCAAGATTGGTTTTGCCCATCACCACCGCCCCGGCGGCTTTAAGCCGGGCGACAACAAAGGCGTCCGCGGTGGCAGTGTAGGTAAAGGCCGGACAGGCGGCGGTGGTGGGCCAGCCGGCGACATCAATATTATCCTTGACCGCAAAGGGCACGCCAAACAGCGGCAGCGCCGCCGGATTACGCAGGTACTCCGCCAGCAAGGGTTCAAGCTGCGCCTGCAGCTGCGCCGGGGAGGCGATCTGGATCCAGGCGTTATCCCGTGCGTCGAGAGCGGCCAGATGCGCCTGCAGCAGCGGCAGGACCTGCCGCGCATCCTGCTGCGCCTGCCGCTGCCAGTCCTGAAGAGTAAAACCAAAGGTCGGGGCCATAGTGAATTCCAGCTGGTATACAAGATGGCAGAGCTGACGCAAAGCGCGTGCCAGATTTGTAAGCAGATGAAATTCAGTAGCTATCTGATGTGTAATAACTTTTTCTGATGATTATTTGCACAGCGGCAGCGCACGCCTTGTGCAATCGCGGTGCGCCAGCGTAAATTTTGTGAAGAACATGGCAAGACCCGGTTGGCCTGGTTAGCATGAATGAAGTCCGGCATACGCCGGATCGCAGCAAAGAGGAGAGCGGAGTGGAGAAGTGGCGTAACTGGATGATAGGGATATGTCTGGTCAGTGCGGCCGGCAGCGTGTGGGCCGATTCACTGGACCAGCAGCGACAGCGCTATGCGCAGATCAAGCAAGCCTGGGACAATAAACAGATGGATCAGGTCGCGCAGCTGATGCCGACCCTGCAGGATTATCCGCTCTACCCGTATCTGCAATACCGCCTGCTGGCGCAGGATCTCGATCAGGAGACCGGGCTGGCGGTGAAAAATTTTATTCAGCAGTATCCGACGCTGCCACCGGCACGCTCGCTGCAGACGCGCTTTGTGAACGTGCTGGCGCACCGTCAGGACTGGCAGGGTATTCTCAGTTTCAGTCCGGATGAGCCGAAGCCGGTGCAGGCACGCTGTAACTGGTACTACGCAAAATGGGCAACCGGTCAGCAGCAGGCGGCGTTTGCCGGTGCGAAGGCGATCTGGCTGCGCGGCTCGGCGCTGCCAAACGACTGCGATCGCCTGTTTTCGGTGTGGCAGGCTTCCGGCCAGCTCTCGCCGATTACCGTGCTTGAACGCATCCGCCTGGCGATGAAAGCCGGGAATGACAGCCTGGTTAACTATCTGGCCAAAATGCTGCCAGCCGATTACCAGACCACGGCCAGCGCGCTGATTGCGCTGCAGCAGAACCCGCAGACGGTGACCACTTTTGCCAGCACGCTGGGGCCGACCGATTTCACCCGCATGGCAACCAGCTACGCCTTCGCCCGCGTGGCGCGACAGGATATGGATAACGCCCGCATGATGATCCCGCAGCTGGTGAAGGCGCAGCAGATGAGCGCGGCGGAAGAGCAGGATCTGAAGGAAACCGTGGTGTGGCGCATGATGGGAGCCGATCTCACCACGGAACAGGCACGCTGGCGCGATGCGGTGGTGATGAACAGCGAATCCACCGCGCTGATAGAACGCCGCGTGCGTCTGGCGCTGAGTGAGAATGACCGCCGCGGGCTGAATACCTGGATCGCCCGTCTGCCGGTTGAAGCCAAAGAGAAAGATGAGTGGCAATACTGGCAGGCCGATTTGCTGCTTTCGCAGGGGCGCAAAGAGGAGGGTGAGGAGATACTGCGTAAGCTGATGCAGCAGCGTGGCTTCTATCCGATGGTGGCGGCGCAGCGGCTGGGCGTCACCTATCCGCTTCAGGTGGATAATGCGCCGGCGGCGGATAACAGCGTGGTGCAGGGGCCGGAGATGGCGCGGGTGCGCGAGCTGATGTACTGGGGGCTGGATAATCTGGCGCGCAGTGAATGGGCAAATCTGATCACCAGCAAAACGCACAGCCAGCAGCAGATGCTGGCGCGTTATGCGAATGAGCAGGACTGGTGGGACCTCAGCGTGCAGGCCACCATTACGGCCAAAATGTGGGACAGCCTGAAAGAGCGCTTCCCGCTGGCGTGGCCGAATCTCTATCAGCAGTACACCCGTGATAAAGGCATTTCGCCCAGCTATGCAATGGCGATATCCCGTCAGGAGAGCGCGTGGAATCCAAAAGCGCGTTCGCCCGTAGGGGCCAGCGGGCTGATGCAGGTGATGCCGGCCACGGCACAGCATACGGTGCAGATGTATAACATCCCTGGCTACGTGAACAGCAGCCAGCTGCTCGATCCGCAGACCAATATCCAGATCGGCACTCAGTATCTGGAATATGTTTACCAGCAGTTCGGGCAGAACCGCATTTTCTCCTCGGCCGCCTATAACGCCGGGCCGGGGCGGGTGCGCAGCTGGCTGAACGCCAGCGCGGGCAGGCTGGATGCGGTGGCGTTTATTGAAACCATCCCGTTCTCCGAAACCCGGGGCTATGTGAAAAACGTGCTGGCCTACGATGCCTATTACCGTTATTTCCTCGGCCAGCCGGATAAGATTCTGGCGGACAGCGAGTGGAATCGCCGTTACTGACTGTGCTATGCTTCCGTACTCGTTAGTGAGTACGGAAGCCCTTCATGAGCCAACCTCTTTCCCCCCCCACCGCGCAGGATAACTGGCTGCGTTTTATTGCGCTGATGCAACGCGCGTTCGCTGATGAGATGGCGCTGCCGCTGCTGCAGCTGATGATGACGCCTGATGAACGGGAAGCCTTTGGCACCCGGCTGCGGATCATTGAAGCGCTGATCAACGGCGACATCAGCCAGCGCGAGCTGAAAAGCGAGCTGGGCGTGGGTATTGCCACCATTACGCGCGGCTCGAATAGTCTGAAAGAGGCGCCGCCCGCTCTGAAACAGTGGCTGGAGACGCATCTGGGCGAGGCGTGATTACACCTGGTACAGCGGATGGGTGAAGGGGCACAGCGCCAGAATCAGCGCCTGATGGTAGACGCTGGAGCGGGTCAGCCGGCCCTGCGTAAACGCGCCGATGGCGCCGCCCTTGTGTTTGATGTTTTCCACACCGGTGAGCCGCGCCATTTCGTCACCCAGTTCATGACCCTGCGCCAGCCCCTGCAAAACCACCGGCGGTAGGGTAAAGCTGGCAGAACGTGACTCGCCGCGCTGCCGGGCGTTTTCTATCACCATCCACGCAAACGCGCAGTCGCCCTCAATGCCCGCCTCAATGGCGACCCAGAAATCCCCCTGCGGACGCAAAAGACGCGCGTGCGACACCCGCTGGCGCGCGCCGGTTCGCGTTTCGGCATCGCTGAGCGGCTGAGCGGCCACGCCGCTCTCGACCGCGACCCCTTCAATATGGCAGGATCCTTCGCCGAAAACGTCGCTGAACGCCTGCGCCATGGCGCGGATTTTTGCCGGATTGGTGGTGGCTGCGACAACATGGTACATAATTGACTGAACCCTCAAGGCAAATTTGTCGCAGTATAACGGAAACTACGCATGTTACAGGTCTATCTTGTTCGTCATGGTGAAACGGTGTGGAATGCGGCCCGACGCATTCAGGGGCAGTCCGACAGTCCGCTGACGGAAAAAGGTGAACAGCAGGCCCATCAGGTCGGCGAGCGTGTGAAATCGCTGGGTATTACCCACGTGATTGCCAGCGATTTAGGACGCACCCGCCGTACCGCAGAGATCATTGCTGACGCCTGCGGCTGTGCGGTGACGCTGGACGCGCGCCTGCGCGAACTCAACATGGGCTGTCTGGAGCAGCGCCAGCTGGACGGCCTGACCGCTGAAGAAGAGGGCTGGCGCCAGGCACTGGTGGACGGCACCGAGGGCGGGCGCATTCCGGGTGGTGAGTCGATGACGGAAATGGCGGCGCGCATGCACGAAGCGCTGAATGCCTGTCTGCAGCTGCCCGCCGGCAGCCGGCCGCTGCTGGTCAGCCACGGTATGGCGCTGGGCGTGCTGGTGAGCACGATTCTGGGGCTGCCGGCCCATGCGGAGCGTCGCCTGCGCCTGCGTAACTGCTCTATTTCACGCGTGGATCATCAGCAAAGCGCCTGGCTGGCAGCGGGCTGGGTGGTGGAGACAGCCGGTGATGTTTCCCATCTGGATGCCCCCGCGCTGGACGAGCTGCAGCGCTAGGCTGACCGGCGCACCAGCGGCGACGGCAGGCGGCGGGGCAGGCCGTCACCGGGACGGCATGACCGCTTAGCCGTGTTTACTGCGGGCGAATCGGAATCAGATATTCGCAGCGAATCTCTGCCGGTGGCTCGCTGCGCTTTTTGCCGCCGTGGGTGAAGAAGCGTTCGATATCCTGACCCTGGCGGCGCACCAGCCCGAGCGTTGGCATGCAGGTGCCGTACAGCAGCAGGATGAACTCCTGCAGTGCGCTGCGCGGTCCCTGATAGTTGAACTGCACGTAATCGCCGGCTTCCAGAATGACCCGCTGATTCGACTGCATATTCAGCGCCTGCTCATCATCCGGCACGGCGGTGGTGTAGAGAATTTCCTGCTCATCATCCTTTTCATGACTGGCACGCACCTGATGCAAACCATACAGCACCGGCGGCACGGTATCGGTTTCCAGCAGGAACTGCTTCCAGAAGTGAACGCGCATTTCATCACGATAGCGGGAGATCTGCTCCAGCGTGCAGGTGTAGCTTTGCGTCTGCCCCACCAGCGCGGTTTCCGGCAGCGTGACAAAGTGGGCTTCCGGCATCGGCATGTCGTCCAGGCGAATAGGCGGGCGGATGCCAAAGGAGTTCCACTCGGAGGAGCGACGATACCAGGCTGGCGTCTGGTTGAACTGCTTTTTAAATGCGCGGGTGAAGGTCTGCTGCGAATCGAAGCGATATTGTAAGGCGATGTCGAGGATGGGGCGGCTGGTGAGGCGCAGCGCCACCGCGGCCTTGGACAGCCGGCGGGCACGAATATACGCGCCGATGGCGTGACCCGTTACTTCCTTGAACATTCGCTGCAGGTGCCATTTGGAGTAGCCGGCTTTCAGGGCAACGTTATCCAGTGAAAGCGGTTGATCCAGATGGCTCTCCAGCCAGACAAGCAAATCGCGAATGATACCGGCTTGGTCCATAAAACATCCTCATAACTCTCTGGTGGCGCAACGATCAACTCGTCGAATAATAGCACGAAATGCACAAAATCGCGGGAGCGGTTTATCTGCCGTTTGTGCTAGATCAGTGCGGGTAAGGGCCCGTCAGGTTTGGTTCTTTTTTCGATTGCCCGTACATTACCTTTACATCTATTCCGTTTGCAATGGTAACTCAATGACAATAGCTCGCAATCTTATAGTCACGCTGGCAACTTTAATGCTCAGCCACGCCGTTCTGGCCGAAGAGATCGGTTCCGTCGACACGGTGTTCAAGATGTTTGGTCCCGACCACAAAATCGTCGTGGAGGCTTTTGATGATCCCGACGTTAAAAATGTCACCTGTTATATCAGCCGGGCGAAAACCGGTGGTATCAAAGGTGGGCTGGGACTGGCAGAGGACACGTCTGATGCCGCCATCTCCTGTCAGCAGGTGGGACCGGTAGAGCTTAGCGATAAAATCGCACAAGGCAAGGCGCAGGGCGAAGTTGTCTTCCGAAAACGCACGTCACTGGTGTTCAAAAAGCTGCAGGTGGTGCGCTTTTTTGATCAGAAACGTCACGCGCTGGTCTATCTGAGCTACTCCGACAAAGTGGTGGACGGCTCACCGAAAAATGCGCTGAGCGCCGTGCCCATCATGCCGTGGCATTAAGACATAAAAAAACGCCCCGCGGGGCGTTTTTTTGTGGCGGAAACTCAGTCCTGCAGTTCGCCGCAGAAGCGGTAACCTTCGCCATGAATGGTGGCGATGATTTCCGGCGTATCAGGCGTGGATTCGAAATGTTTACGAATACGACGGATGGTGACGTCAACCGTACGGTCGTGCGGTTTCAGTTCGCGGCCGGTCATTTTTTTCAGCAGGTCAGCACGGGTCTGAATTTTGCCCGGATTCTCACAGAAGTGCAGCATGGCGCGGAATTCACTGCGCGGCAGCTTGTACTGCTCGCCGTTCGGGCTGATCAGCGAGCGGCTGTTGATATCCAGCTCCCAGCCGTTGAAGCGATAGCTCTCCACCTGACGGCGCTCTTCGCTCGGCATCGCCAGGTTCATGGTACGGGACAGCAGGTTACGTGCGCGGATCGTCAGCTCACGTGGGTTAAACGGTTTGGTGATGTAATCGTCAGCACCGATTTCCAGACCAAGGATTTTATCCACTTCGTTATCACGGCCGGTGAGGAACATCAGCGCGACGTTAGCCTGTTCACGCAGTTCACGCGCCAGTAACAGACCGTTTTTGCCTGGCAGATTGATGTCCATAATGACCAGGTTGACATCATTTTCTGTCAGCACCTGGTGCATCTCAGCACCGTCGGTGGCTTCATAGACCACGTAACCTTCTGCCTCAAAAATACTTTTGAGGGTGTTACGCGTGACCAGTTCGTCTTCAACGATAAGAATGTGCGGGGTCTGCATGTTTCGCTACCTAAAATTTGCCAACAAATCGAAAACAGGGCGTACGGCGGTTGCTGCGACGCAGCTTCAGAACCGCGAGCCGTGCGCAACCGGTGTACGAAATAATCTTCGGAATACACCATCCATCTACGTCAACTTCAGTGTTAGCTCAGCCAGTCAGGATGAATATTTGCGTGCCCCGTGGGTATCGGACTGGCGCTTATCCTAACCGTATTAACAGCAACCTAACAGCACCAACAACAACCGATAAGCATAAAAACAACGCTTCGTTGACTTATATCAAATGCAAGTGTAGCACGTTAACACTTTTATTAAAAACTTCTACTGGAATGCCAGCTTAGCTCACAAAAAGCAGCATTTTCGCTACATTTAAGCCGCCTGTGTACGGCAATTGTCGCTGCAAAAGAGCATATTTTAATAGATTGAAAAATAATATTTTTATATTAAACAGGCACGGAAATTTTACTTATATCCACAAAAAGTTATGACGTATCGCTTTTATCTTGTTTTAACATCCTTAACATCTTATTTTCCTGCGCCCGCGCGGTTGGTATTTTTACCCCTGCGTGCCAACATAGTGCGCGTTGTTAATCGTACGATGGAAAAATCATGCATTTCCCCCTGATCCTTGTTTCACCTGCGCGCCCGGAAAATATCGGTGCGGCAGCCCGCGCCATGAAAACCATGGGCTTTAGCGAACTGCGCATTGTGGCCAGCGATGCCTGGCAGGACCCGGCCGCGCGACGCGTGGCCCACGGTGCCGGTGAGATTCTCGATAACCTGAAAACCTATGCCACGCTGAGCGAGGCGCTGGCAGATGTGGATTTCTCCGTGGCAACCACGGCACGCAGCCGGGCGAAATTCCGTTACTACGCTACGCCGCAGCAGGTGGAAAACATTCTGCAGGAGAAACGGCAGTGGCTGAGCCGTATTGCGCTGGTGTTTGGCCGTGAAGACAGCGGACTGACCAACGATGAGCTGGAGCAGGTGGATTTGCTCACCGGCATTCCCATGGCCAGTGACTATCCCTCTCTCAATCTCGGCCAGGCGGTGATGGTGTATTGCTATCAGCTCTCTGCGCTGAATCAGGTGGCTGCCGCGCCGGCGGAAGCGGCAAATCAGCCTCAGCTGCAGGCGCTGCGTCAGCGTTTTCATCAGCTGCTGGTCACGCTGGAAGTCAGTGATGATGTGAAAATGGCGGACTGGATCGATCAGCGTATCGGCCTGCTGGAGCAGCGCGACAGCGCCATGCTGCACCGTTTACTGCATGACGTAGAAAAAAAACTTATAGATAATTGCTCGGAGAAATCCTGAGTTTGCAGTGTGTGATCGGGTATCACTGCCTCAGCGTGAACGATCGCGATGCCATTTTCCGTCACAGGCGCAGTAGTGCGCAGCAACAACAACAACGGGCTAAGACAAATTCGTTGACTTAACGTGCGGTTTGCTTTACTTCTGGAAGGCAGACGGACAAGACAAAGACAGACAGAAAAAATCTCAATGCGTAATCACAGCCTGAACACCACCATTATTATTACCACCACCATTACCACAGGTAACGGTGCGGGCTGACGCATACAGGAAAAACAAAAAAAGAAGCCCGCACCTTACCAGTGCGGGCTTTTTTTTCGGCAAAAATTCAGGAGAGCTTCAACCATGCGAGTGCTGAAATTCGGCGGGACCTCGGTAGCCAATGCGGAACGTTTTCTCCGCGTGGCGGATATTCTGGAAAGCAATGCGCAACAGGGACAGGTCGCCACCGTACTCTCTGCGCCGGCCAAAATCACCAATCACCTGGTGGCAATGATTGAAAAAACCATCAGCGGCCAGGATGCCGTGCCGAATATCAGCGACGCCGAACGTATTTTTGCCGAACTGCTGCAGGGTCTGGCCGCAGCGCAGCCGGGCTTTGATTATGAGGGCCTGAAAACCCGCGTGGAGCTGGAGTTTGCCCAGCTGAAACAGGTGCTGCACGGCATCAGCCTGCTGGGCCAGTGCCCGGATGCGGTCAACGCCGGCATCATCTGTCGCGGAGAAAAGCTCTCAATTGCCATTATGGAAGCGCTGCTGCAGGCGCGCGGCCACAAGGTTACGGTGATTGATCCGGTTGAGAAACTGCTGGCGGTCGGCCATTACCTGGAGTCCACCGTGGATATCGCGGAGTCCACGCGCCGTATCGCTGCCAGCCAGATCCCGGCTGATCATATGATTCTGATGGCGGGCTTTACCGCCGGCAATGAGAAGGGCGAACTGGTGGTGCTGGGCCGCAACGGCTCTGACTACTCCGCCGCGGTGCTGGCTGCCTGCCTGCGTGCCGACTGCTGTGAAATCTGGACCGACGTCGACGGCGTCTATACCTGCGATCCACGCCAGGTACCGGATGCGCGTCTGCTGAAGTCGATGTCTTATCAGGAGGCGATGGAGCTCTCCTATTTCGGTGCCAAAGTGCTGCATCCGCGCACTATTGCGCCTATCGCCCGCTTCCAGATTCCGTGCCTGATCAAAAACACGGCCAATCCGCAGGCGCCCGGCACGCTGATTGGCGGCGAAGCCGGCACCGATGAAAGCCCGGTAAAAGGCATCACCAATCTCAACAACATGGCGATGTTTAACGTCTCCGGGCCGGGCATGAAAGGCATGGTCGGCATGGCGGCACGCGTGTTCGCTGCCATGTCTCGCACCGGCATCTCCGTGGTGCTGATTACGCAATCCTCTTCAGAATACAGCATCAGCTTCTGCGTGCCGCAGAGCGAGCAGGCGCGGGCGCGCCGCGTGCTGGAAGAGGAGTTCTACCTTGAGCTGAAAGATGGTCTGCTGGATCCGCTCGACGTGCTGGAGCAACTGGCGGTGATTTCCGTGGTGGGTGACGGCATGCGCACGCTGCGCGGTATCTCAGCCAAATTCTTCTCTGCACTGGCACGCGCCAACATCAACATTGTGGCGATTGCGCAGGGCTCTTCTGAGCGCTCCATTTCGGTGGTGGTCAGTAATGATGACGCCACGACCGGCGTGCGGGTGGTTCACCAGATGCTGTTTGCTACCGATCAGGTGATTGAAGTGTTCGTGGTCGGCGTGGGCGGCGTGGGCGGTGCTCTGCTGGATCAGCTCTACCGTCAGCAGAGCTGGCTGAAGGGCAAGCATATCGATTTGCGCGTGTGCGGCATTGCCAACTCACGCGCGCTGCTGACCAACGTGCACGGCATTGACCTCAGCAACTGGAAGGCCGGACTGGACGAAGCCAAAGAGCCGTTTAATCTGGGCCGCCTGATTCGGCTGGTGAAAGAGTATCATCTGCTCAACCCGGTGATTGTTGACTGCACCTCCAGCCAGGCGGTGGCCGATCAGTATGCGGACTTCCTCGCGGAAGGTTTCCACGTGGTCACGCCGAATAAAAAAGCCAACACCTCTTCGTGGAATTACTATCAGCAGATGCGCGCTGCCGCCGCCAAATCGCGGCGTAAATTCCTCTATGACACGAACGTTGGCGCAGGTCTGCCGGTGATTGAGAACCTGCAAAACCTGCTGAATGCCGGCGATGAGCTGATTAAATTCTCCGGTATCCTCTCCGGCTCGCTCTCCTTTATTTTCGGCAAGCTGGATGAGGGCGTCTCGCTTTCAGAAGCCACGCGGCTGGCGCGCGAACTGGGCTTTACCGAGCCGGATCCGCGTGACGATCTTTCCGGCACCGATGTGGCCCGCAAGCTGCTGATTCTGGCGCGTGAAGCGGGCCATCAGCTGGAGCTGAGCGACATTGAGATTGAGCCATTATTGCCGGACAGTCTCACCGCGCTGCACGATACAGAACAGTTTATGGCACGTCTGCCAGAGCTGGATAACGCCATTGCCGCGCGCGTTGCCAAAGCGCGCGATGAGGGTAAAGTGTTACGCTTCGTCGGCGTCATTGAAGAGGGCGGCGCGTGCAAGGTGAAGATCGAGGCTGTGGATAGCAACGATCCGCTGTACAAAGTGAAAAATGGCGAGAACGCGCTGGCGTTTTACAGCCGCTACTATCAGCCCATCCCGCTGGTTCTGCGGGGGTATGGTGCCGGTAATGATGTGACCGCGGCGGGCGTGTTTGCCGATCTGCTGCGGACGCTGTCATGGAAGTTGGGAGTGTGATGATGGTAAAAATTTATGCACCGGCCTCGATAGGTAACGTCAGCGTCGGCTTTGATGTGCTGGGCGCGGCGGTGTCGCCGGTGGATGGGACGCTGCTGGGTGATTGCGTTACGGTGGTGGCTGCCGATCGTTTTAGCCTGGAAAACACCGGCCGCTTTGTCAGCAAGCTGCCCCCCAACCCGCAGGAGAATATCGTTTACCAGTGCTGGGAACGTTTCTGCCAGGCGATTGGCAAACAGGTTCCCGTTGCCATGACGCTGGAAAAGAACATGCCTATTGGCTCCGGCCTCGGCTCCAGCGCCTGCTCGGTGGTGGCCGGGCTGATGGCAATGAATGAGTTTTGCGGCAAGCCGCTGGACGATACCGCGCTGCTGGCGCTGATGGGCGAGCTGGAGGGCCGTATCTCCGGCAGCGTGCATTACGACAACGTGGCACCCTGCTTCCTTGGCGGCGTGCAGCTGATGATCGAAGAAAACGGAATTATCAGCCAGGACGTGCCGTGCTTTGATGACTGGCTGTGGGTGATGGCATATCCGGGGATTAAGGTTTCCACTGCCGAAGCGCGGGCGATTCTGCCGGCGCAGTACCGCAAGCAGGATGTCATCAAACATGGCCGTCTGCTGGCAGGCTTCATTCACGCCTGCCATACCCGCCAGCCTGCGCTGGCGGCTAAACTGATGCAGGATGTGGTCGCCGAACCCTATCGCACAAAACTGCTGCCGGGCTTTGCGGCAGCGCGTGACGCCGCCGCCGATATTGGCGCACTGGCCTGCGGGATTTCGGGTTCCGGCCCGACACTTTTCGCCGTTTGCAATGAGCAGGCAACGGCACAGCGGATGGCCGACTGGCTGAGCCAGCACTATCTGCAGAACGATGAAGGTTTCGTCCATATCTGCCGTCTTGATACGGCTGGCGCACGTAAATTGGGATAACGCATGAAACTCTACAACCTTAAAGATCACAACGAGCAGGTGAGCTTTTCTCAGGCCGTTAAACAGGGCCTGGGTTCGCAGCAGGGCCTGTTCTTTCCGCTGGAACTGCCGGAATTTGAACTGACAGACATCGATGCGATGCTGGAGATGGATTTCGTCAGCCGCAGCAGCAAAATCCTTTCGGCGTATATCGGTGATGAGATTGCGGCGCATCAGCTGGCTGAGCGCGTTAAAAATGCCTTCACCTTCCCGGCGCCGGTCACCCAGGTCAGCGATGATGTAGCCTGCCTGGAGCTGTTCCATGGCCCGACGCTGGCCTTTAAAGACTTCGGCGGCCGGTTTATGGCGCAGATGCTGTCTTACGTTTCCGGTGCTGACGAGCAGATCACCATCCTGACCGCGACCTCCGGGGATACCGGGGCGGCGGTCGCCCATGCGTTCTACGGCATGGAAAATGTGCGCGTGGTGATCCTCTATCCGCAGGGCAAAATCAGTCCGCTGCAGGAGAAACTGTTCTGTACGCTGGGCGGCAATATCGAAACCATCGCCGTTGAAGGCGACTTTGACGCCTGTCAGGCGCTGGTGAAGCAGGCATTTGACGACGAAGAGCTGAAAAAGACGATCGGCCTGAACTCCGCCAACTCAATCAATATCAGCCGTCTGCTGGCACAGATTTGCTACTATTTTGAAGCCGTGGCACAGCTGCCGCAGGAAAAACGCAATCAGCTGGTGGTCTCGGTGCCCAGCGGCAACTTTGGCGACCTGACCGCGGGCCTGCTGGCGAAGTCGCTGGGGCTGCCGATCAAGCGCTTTATTGCCGCGACCAACGCCAACGACACCGTGCCGCGCTTCCTCGGCAACGGCGAGTGGCAGCCAAATGCTACCGTGGCGACGCTCTCCAATGCCATGGACGTCAGCCAGCCGAACAACTGGCCGCGCGTGGAGGAGCTGTTCCGCCGCAAAACCTGGCGTCTGACCGATCTGGCTTACGGCGCAGTTACAGATGAAACCACGCGTGCCACCGTGCGTGAGCTGGCAGACATCGGCTATATCTCTGAACCGCATGCCGCCATCGCTTACCGCCTGCTGCGTGATAACCTGCAGGAAGGGGAGTTCGGCCTGTTCCTCGGCACCGCCCATCCGGCGAAGTTCAAAGAGAGCGTGGAAGAGATTCTGCAGCAGACGCTGCCGCTGCCTGAAGCGCTGGCTGAGCGGGCCGATCTGCCGCTGCTGTCGCACCACCTGCCGGCGGATTTCGCCCGGCTGCGGACATTTTTGCTGAAGTAAAACAGAAACGGACTGAGGCATCAGTCCGTTTTTTTTGCGACGCGCGTGAGCTGCGGCAAAAACGCGCAACAGCGTGCGCCGCAACCATCAACGCCTGAGGTTATTGCTCGCGGCGTTTAAACACCAGCTCCGTGTCCGTGCTTTCTGCCGCATCAAAGACATAGCCATCCACATCAAACTGCTTCAGCTGCTCCGGCTGCGTCAGGCGCTGCTGAATGATATAGCGGCTCATCAGACCGCGCGCTTTCTTGGCATAGAAGCTGATAACCTTAAATTTCCCGTTTTTCTCATCAAGGAAGACCGGTTTGATCAGCTGGCCGTTCAGCTGCTTCGGCTTGATCGCTTTGAAATATTCGTCGGAGGCGAGATTAATCAGCACGTCATCGCCCTGTTCGGCCAGCGCGGCGTTCAGGGCGGTGGTGAGCTGGTCGCCCCAGAAGCTGTAAAGGTCTTTCCCGGCCGGGTTGGCCAGCCTGATGCCCATCTCCAGACGATACGGCTGCATTAAATCGAGCGGGCGCAGCACGCCATACAGGCCGGAGAGCATACGCAGGTGCTGCTGCGCAAACGTAAAGTCCGCTTCGCTGAAGGTCTCTGCCTGCAGGCCGGTATACACATCGCCTTTAAAGGCCAGAATCGCCTGGCGCGCATTATCAGGGGTAAAAGGTGGCTGCCACTGGTTGAAGCGTTCGGCATTGAGATGCGCCAGCTTGTCACTGATGCTCATCAGCGAGGCAATCTGCGCCGGTGAAAGATCGCGCGCAACCTCGATAAGCTGTTGTGATTTTTCTAACAGCGCAGGCTGGGTAAAACGTTGGGTTGCCAGCGGACTTTCATAGTCCAGCGTCTTTGCTGGCGAGATAACCATCAGCATCGTGTATGACCTCGTTGACCCGCTGGTTTATCAGGGGATTAAACGGAAAAAGATGGCGCCGAGTGTAGCAAAAAAGCTGCACGGATCGGCAAATCGCTCTCATCAGCTGGCGCTATCGTAAAGGGCACACCGTGATATTGCGCCACTTCGCTTGCGTGATATTATCGCCACAGCCTTTTACACCCTGACAGTCAACCTAAGAGAAAAGAGAACCATGACGGACAAACTTACTTCCTTGCGTCAGCTGACTACCGTGGTTGCCGATACCGGCGATATCGCGGCGATGAAACTTTATCAGCCGCAGGATGCCACGACGAACCCTTCTTTGATCCTCAACGCCGCTCAAATCCCTGAATACCGCAAACTGATTGACGAAGCCATTACCTGGGCACGTCAGCAGAGCAGCAACAAAGAAGAGCAGCTGGCGCTGGTTTCTGACAAGCTGGCCGTCAACATTGGTCTGGAAATTCTCAAACTGATCCCTGGCCGCATCTCCACCGAAGTGGATGCGCGTCTCTCCTATGACACCGAAGCCAGCATCGCGAAAGCGCGTAGCCTGATCAAACTCTACAATGATGCCGGTATCAGCAACGATCGTATCCTGATCAAACTGGCATCCACCTGGCAGGGGATTCGTGCGGCGGAGCAGCTGGAAAAAGAGGGGATCAACTGTAACCTGACGCTGCTGTTCTCCTTCGCTCAGGCGCGTGCCTGCGCCGAAGCGGGCGTGTTCCTGATTTCGCCGTTTGTCGGCCGTATTCTCGACTGGTACAAGCAGAACACCGATAAGAAAGAGTATGCAGCGCATGAAGATCCGGGCGTGGTTTCCGTCTCTGAGATCTACAACTACTACAAGCAGCACGGTTATGAGACCGTGGTCATGGGCGCCAGCTTCCGTAACGTGGGCGAAATCATTGAGCTGGCCGGCTGCGACCGTCTGACCATCTCCCCGGCGCTGCTGAAAGAGCTGGCAGAAAGCGAAGGCAGCGTGGAGCGCAAGCTGAGCTACAGCGGTGAAGTGAAAGCGCGTCCGGCAAAAATGACCGAAGCGGAATTCCTGTGGCAGCACAACCAGGATCCGATGGCGGTCACCAAGCTGGCAGAAGGTATCCGCAACTTTGCGGTTGACCAGGGCAAGCTTGAGAAAATGATCGCCGAACTGCTGTAAGGTGATACGCCGTGGCGACCGCTGGTGGCCACGGTTTTCGCTTTTTCCCCGCGCGTTGTATTATCCTTCTCTGCATGCTCTCTTCATCTCACCGCCCTGCGGTTAACCACAGCGATAATTCTATGGATACAGTACGTATTGGCTTAATTTCCGTTTCCGATCGCGCCGCTAACGGCATTTATCAGGATCAGGGCATTCCGGCCCTTGAGCGCTGGCTGGCCTCGGCCCTTGCCACGCCGTTTGAAATTGAAACCCGGCTGGTGCCGGATGAGCAGCCGATGATCGAACAGGCCATTTGCGAACTGGTGGACGAACGGTTCTGCCACCTGGTGCTGACCACCGGCGGCACCGGCCCGGCGCGGCGCGACGTTACCCCGGACGCCACCTTAGCGGTCGCCGACCGTGAAATGCCGGGGTTTGGTGAACAGATGCGCCAGATCAGCCTGCAGTTTGTGCCGACGGCAATTCTGTCGCGTCAGGTTGGCGTGATTCGCAAACAGTCGCTGATCCTCAATCTGCCGGGCCAGCCGAAATCGATTCAGGAGACGCTGGAAGGGCTGAAAACCGAAGACGGCACGGTGCGCGTACCGGGTATCTTTGCCGCTGTACCGTATTGTTTACAATTACTCGACGGCCCCTACGTGGAAACGCATCGTGAAGTGGTAGCAGCATTTCGCCCGAAAAGCGCACGCCGGGAAACAAATGACTGAAAATCGCCCTTTTCAGGCATAAAATCCAGCCTGACTGGTGTGGTGAAAGTTTGACGGTATAGTAACTCCAGCTTTACAACAACAATACCGACTCTGGAAACCACACCGTTATGGACACCGTGACAACACGACACCTCAACCGACAGGATTACAAGACTCTGTCGCTGGCGGCCCTGGGCGGGGCGCTGGAATTCTACGATTTCATCATCTTTGTGTTCTTTGCCGCAGTGATTGGCGAACTGTTCTTTCCGGCGGACATGCCGGAATGGCTGCGCCAGGTGCAGACCTTCGCGATCTTTGCTGCCGGCTATCTGGCCCGTCCGCTGGGCGGCATTATCATGGCGCACTTTGGCGATAAAGCAGGGCGCAAAAAGATGTTCAGCCTGAGTATCCTGCTGATGGCGCTGCCTACGCTGGCCATGGGCGCACTGCCAGACTATGACAGCATTGGCCTTGCTGCACCGCTACTGATGCTGCTGATGCGTATGCTGCAGGGCGCGGCAATCGGGGGGGAAGTGCCTGGCGCGTGGGTCTTCGTGGCTGAACATGTGCCGGAAAAGCGCACGGGTTTCGCCTGCGGTACGCTGACCGCCGGGCTCACCGCCGGCATTTTGCTCGGTTCGCTGGTGGCAACGGTGCTGAATACCACGCTCTCGCCGGAAGCGATCCGCGCCTATGGCTGGCGCATTCCATTCTTTCTTGGCGGCCTGTTTGGCCTGCTGGCGATGTATCTGCGCCGCTGGCTGCATGAAACACCGGTGTTTCGCCAGATGCAGCAGCGCAAAGCGCTGTCCGGGGCACTGCCGCTGCATACCATTTTCGCCCGTCATAAACGCAGTATCGTGCTTTCCATGCTGCTGACGTGGCTGCTTTCTGCCTGCATTGTGGTAGTGATTCTGATGGCCCCCACGCTGATGCAGAAACAGCACGGTATTCCGGCTGCGCTCAGCCTGCAGGCCAATAGCGTGGCCACCGTGATGCTGCTGGCAGGCTGCATTATTGCGGGGTGGATCGTTGACCGTGCTGGCGCCGCGCGCACGCTGATGGCCGGTTGCCTGCTGCTGGCGCTGTGCAGCTGGAACTTCTTTCATCAGCTCGACGGCAGTCCCGCGCTGCTGTTTATCTGGTATGGCCTGGCCGGCCTGAGCGTCGGCGTCGTGGGCGTCGTGCCGCTGGTGATGGTCCGCGCCTTCCCGGCGGCAGTACGCTTTACCGGCCTCTCTTTTTCCTACAACGTGGCCTACGCCATTTTTGGCGGACTGACGCCAGTCTGCGTCACGCTCATGCTGCGTTACACCCCGATGGCCGCCGCCTGGTATGTGGTGGCGCTGGCGCTGGCGGGAATGCTGGCTGGCGTGTGGCTGTGGCGTGACAGCCGTCAGGCCAGTGCCCGGCTGGATGTCTCGCTGCACTCTTCCTGATGCTATGCGGGGCCATGCGGTCCCGCCTTTTTCCCCGGCCAGTTACCCGCCTGCGGCCTGATATCCAGCCTGGCAGTGCCATCAGATCGGGTAGTTAATCGCGGCGGATGAACAATTCAAAAATTTTTTTAGTTTTAACCCTTGATGCGCTTCGAAGCGGCCCCATTTAGTTGTCATCGAGCGTTGTGAGGCAGCAAAAAAAAGCCTGCTTCAGCAGTTGAAAGTGGTCAGAGAGACCGCACATCTGCTTCACAACCCAAACTAACTAAGAATTTAAGTGGGAGACGTTTAGATGGGTAAGATTATTGGTATTGACCTGGGTACAACCAACTCATGTGTGGCGATTATGGACGGTGGTAAAGCACGTGTGCTTGAAAACGCCGAAGGCGATCGCACCACGCCGTCAATCATTGCATATACCGGGGATGGCGAAACACTGGTCGGTCAACCGGCTAAACGTCAGGCGGTAACAAACCCGCAGAATACCCTGTTTGCTATCAAACGCCTGATTGGTCGTCGTTTCCAGGACGAAGAAGTACAGCGCGATATCAAAATCATGCCGTACAAAATCATCGGTTCTGATAACGGTGACGCGTGGCTGGATGTGAAAGGCCAGAAAATGGCACCGCCGCAGATTTCTGCAGAAGTGCTGAAAAAGATGAAGAAAACCGCGGAAGATTTCCTCGGTGAGCCAGTGACTGAAGCGGTCATCACGGTTCCGGCTTACTTTAACGATGCGCAGCGTCAGGCAACCAAAGATGCCGGCCGTATCGCGGGTCTGGACGTGAAACGCATCATCAACGAACCCACGGCAGCGGCGCTGGCGTACGGCCTGGATAAAGGCCAGGGTAACCGCACCATCGCGGTTTATGACCTGGGCGGCGGTACCTTTGATATCTCCATCATTGAAATTGATGATGTTGACGGCGAAAAAACCTTCGAAGTACTGGCAACCAACGGTGATACCCACCTGGGTGGTGAAGACTTCGACAGCCGTCTGATTAACTATCTGGTTGCAGAGTTCAAGAAAGATCAGGGCATCGATCTGCACAACGATCCGCTGGCAATGCAGCGCCTGAAAGAAGCCGCAGAGAAAGCGAAAATCGAACTCTCTTCTGCGCAGCAGACCGACGTAAACCTGCCTTACATCACGGCAGACGCGACCGGTCCTAAGCACCTGAACATCAAAGTGACCCGCGCAAAACTGGAGTCACTGGTAGAAGATCTGGTTACCCGTTCAATTGAGCCGCTGAAAGTGGCGCTGCAGGATGCCGGACTGTCTGTCTCTGACATCAATGATGTCATCCTGGTGGGTGGTCAGACGCGTATGCCAATGGTTCAGGCGAAAGTGTCTGAGTTCTTCGGCAAAGAGCCGCGCAAAGACGTTAACCCGGATGAAGCCGTTGCTGTAGGCGCTGCGGTTCAGGGTGGTGTACTGGCCGGTGACGTGAAAGACGTTCTGCTGCTGGACGTGACCCCGCTGTCTCTGGGTATCGAAACCATGGGCGGCGTAATGACTGCGCTGATCAACAAGAACACCACGATTCCGACCAAGCACAGCCAGGTGTTCTCAACGGCGGAAGATAACCAGTCAGCTGTGACCATTCACGTGCTGCAGGGTGAGCGTAAGCGCTCCAGCGATAACAAATCTCTGGGCCAGTTCAACCTTGATGGTATTCAGCCGGCGCCACGCGGTATGCCACAGATCGAAGTTACCTTCGACATCGATGCTGACGGTATTCTGCACGTGTCTGCGAAAGACAAGAACAGCGGCAAAGAGCAGAAAATCACCATCAAAGCCTCTTCCGGTCTGAACGAGGAAGAGATCGAAAAAATGGTTCGTGACGCGGAAGCTAACGCCGAGTCTGACCGTAAATTCGAAGAGCTGGTGCAGACGCGCAACCAGGGCGACCAGATTGCGCACAGCACCCGCAAGCAGCTGGATGAAGCGGGTGACAAACTGTCAGCGGAAGACAAAGCACCTATCGAATCTGCGCTGACCGAGCTGAACACCGCGCTGAAAGGCGAAGATAAAGCGGAAATCGAAGCCAAAATGCAGGCGCTGATGGAAGTGTCCAGCAAGCTGATGGAACTGGCGCAGCAGCAGGCACAGGCGGGCGCCGCCGATGCAGGTGATGCGTCAGCGAAGAAAGATGACGACGTTGTCGACGCTGAATTCGAAGAAGTGAAAGACAAAAAATAATTGCCCCTGACCGGGCGCGACGGCTGGCCTGACAGCCGTTGAAACCAGCACGGGCGTCGGAGATCTCTCCACGCCCGTGCGATCATGTTAAGGGCAGAAGAAATATGGCTAAGAGTGATTTTTACGAGATCTTAGGCGTCTCAAAATCCGCCGACGAGCGCGAAATTAAGAAGGCATATAAGCGCCTGGCGATGAAGTATCACCCGGACCGCAACCCGGGCGATAAAGAAGCCGAAGCCAAATTTAAAGAGGTTAAGGAAGCCTACGAAATCCTGACCGATGCGCAGAAGCGTGCGGCCTATGACCAGTACGGTCATGCAGCCTTTGAACAGGGCGGCGGTGGCGGCGGCTTTGGTGGCGGCTTCGGCGGCGGCGGGGCTGACTTCAGCGATATCTTTGGCGACGTGTTCGGCGACATTTTTGGTGGAGGACGCCGTCAGCGCGCCTCACGCGGCGCCGATTTACGCTACAACATGGAACTGACGCTGGAAGAAGCGGTACGCGGCGTGACCAAAGAGATCCGCATTCCAACGCTGGAAGAGTGTGATGTCTGCCACGGCAGCGGTGCCAAAGCGGGAACCCAGCCGCAAACCTGTCCAACCTGTCACGGTGCTGGCCAGGTGCAGATGCGTCAGGGCTTTTTCACCGTTCAGCAGGCGTGTCCGACCTGTCATGGCCGCGGCTCGGTGATTAAAGATCCGTGCAACGCCTGTCATGGTCATGGACGCGTGGAGCGCCAGAAAACGCTGTCGGTGAAAATCCCGGCGGGCGTGGATACCGGCGATCGCATCCGTCTCAGCGGCGAAGGCGAAGCGGGCGAACACGGGGCACCTGCTGGCGATCTGTATGTTCAGGTTTCGGTGAAAAAACACCCTATCTTTGAACGTGAAGAGAATAACCTCTACTGTGAAGTGCCGATTAACTTCGCGATGGCGGCGCTGGGCGGTGAGATTGAAGTGCCGACGCTGGATGGTCGCGTGAAGCTGAAAGTCCCCGCAGAGACCCAGACCGGTAAGCTGTTCCGCATGCGCGGTAAAGGCGTGAAATCGGTCCGCGGTGGTGCGGTAGGGGATCTGCTGTGCCGGGTCGTGGTGGAGACGCCAGTGAGCCTGAGCGACAAACAGAAAGCGCTGCTGCGCGAGCTGGAAGAGAGCTTTGGCGGACCAACGGGTGAAAAGAACAGCCCGCGTTCCAAAAGCTTCTTTGACGGCGTGAAAAAGTTCTTTGATGACCTGACGCGCTGATTCAGCCGGCTAAGGTAACAAAAAGCGGAGAGGCGACTCTCCGCTTTTTTTTGGCTATCGCGCCAGTTTATGTTCTTTGGTACCCGGCAAGCGGATTTCTGCCAGCCAGCGCACAGCGGCTGTAAACAAATGACAAGTTGCTTTTAACAAGGGATCACCACCGCTAAACTACCGGGCAAAATTGTCTCACTCAGGAGGAGTTGTGAACAAACCCCGTAGTCTCCGAAGCTTGCTGAAAAGCTTTATCGAAAGCGACGCCAGCAATGGCATCGTGCTGATTCTCGCGGCCGTCGCGGCCATGATCCTTGCCAATAACGCCTCGACTGCGCAAGGCTATCAGGCTTTACTCGCCGAACCGGTACAGATCCGTTTTGGTGCGCTGGATATCAGCAAAAATCTGCTGCTGTGGATTAACGATGCGCTGATGGCGCTGTTCTTTTTGCTGATTGGCCTGGAGGTGAAGCGTGAGCTGATCACCGGGGAGCTTGCCAGCCGCGATCGCGCCATTTTTCCCGTCATTGCCGCGCTCGGCGGCATGGTGGCACCAGCAATCATTTTTCTGCTGTTTAACCATGATAATGACATTGCCCGCAACGGCTGGGCGATTCCGACGGCGACTGATATCGCGTTCGCACTTGGCGTACTGGCACTGCTGGGCAGCCGCGTACCGGCCGCGCTGAAAGTTTTTCTGATGGCGCTGGCGATCATTGATGACCTCGGTGCCATCGTGATTATCGCGCTGTTCTATACCAGCGATCTTTCGGTGCTGTCGCTCAGCGTGGCCGCCGGCGCAATTGTCCTGCTGGCAATCCTTAATCGCTGTGGCGTGCGCAATATCGCTATCTATATGCTGGTGGGGATCGTGCTGTGGACCGCGGTGCTGAAATCCGGTGTCCATGCCACGCTGGCGGGCGTGATTGTCGGATTCTTTGTCCCGCTGGAAGAGAAAGAGGGGCATTCGCCGGCGGAACATCTGGCGCACGGCCTGATGCCATGGGTGAACTGGCTGATTCTGCCGCTGTTCGCTTTCGCCAATGCCGGCATTTCACTCAGCGGCATTACTTTCGGCGATGTTCTCTCTCCCGAGCCGCTGGGCATCATTCTCGGCCTGTTAATCGGCAAACCGTTAGGGATTACCCTGTTCTGCTGGCTGGCGGTGAAACTGCGGCTGGCAGCGCTGCCGGGCGGGACAACGATACGCGATATCATGGCCATCGGCGTGCTGTGTGGCATCGGGTTCACCATGTCGATCTTTATCAGCTCGCTGGCATTTGATGCCGCGCATGAGCAACTGGTGACCTTCTCGAAACTCGGGATACTCAGCGGATCGCTGCTGTCTGCGGTCATCGGTTTTGTACTGCTGCGGATAAAGCTGCGCTGAATAACACAGCACAAAGGAGGCGCGAGCCTCCTTTATTTTTCCGGCGATCGGCAGGCGTAAAAAAACCGGCTAAGCGCCGGTTCTTTTAACAAAGCGATAAACAGACGGGCGATTAAGCCAGTTTGTTGATCTGAGCAGTCAGGTTTGCTTTATGACGTGCAGCTTTGTTTTTGTGGATCAGACCTTTAGCAGCCTGACGGTCCACGATTGGTTGCATTTCGTTGAATGCGTTCTGCGCAGCAGCTTTGTCGCCGGTTGCGATAGCCGCGTATACTTTCTTGATGAAAGTACGCATCATAGAACGGTTGCTCGCGTTTTGCTTGCGACGTTTCTCAGATGTTACGGCGCGTTTCTTAGCTGATTTGATATTAGCCAAGGTCCAACTCCCAAATGTGTTCTATATGGACAAATCAAAGGCCGAGGACTATGCCTTTTGCGCCTTCTTTTGTCAATGGATTTGTGCAATAAAGCGTCGTTTTAACCACGACACCCGCTTACGTAATTGATGGCGCAAGATTCTACCAGCAACCCCGCGCTGAATACAGTATTTCGCGACAAAATTCTTCAGAATGTCCCTGAGCCGCCAGCGGCACGCCGATTCGCCGCACCAGAAGCAGGAAAGGCACGCAGACGGGTTAACCTTAACGCTATTCAAGGGTATAATCCGCCGATTTCCACCGGTTTGAGTCAGCCATGAAGTTAATCCGCGGTATCTATAATCTGAAACAGCAGCATCGCGGCTGCGTCCTGACGATTGGTAATTTTGATGGCGTACATCGCGGCCACCAGGCGCTGATGGCGGAATTGATTGCCGAAGGACGCCAACGCAACCTGCCGGTGGTGGTGATGCTTTTTGAACCCCAGCCGCTGGAGCTGTTTGCCGGCGACAAAGCCCCGGCGCGCATTACGCGTCTGCGGGAAAAGCTGAAATACCTTGAGCAGGCCGGCGTCGATGCGGTTTTGTGCGTGCGCTTTGATCGCCGCTTTGCCGCCCATTCGGCGCAAAGCTTCATCAGTGAGCTGCTGGTGAACCGGCTCAACGTCAAATTCCTCGCGGTCGGTGACGATTTCCGCTTTGGCGCTGGTCGCCAGGGGGATTTCCTGTTATTACAGAAGGCCGGTGCGGAGTATGGCTTTGAGGTCATCAGCACCCAGACCTATTGTGATGGCGGCGAACGTATCAGCAGCACCGCGGTACGTCAGGCGCTGGCGCAGGATGATTTTGCGCAGGCGCAGCGGCTGCTTGGCCATCCGTTCAGCATTTCAGGCCGCGTCGTGCACGGTGATGCACTGGGACGCACCATCGGTTTCCCTACCGCGAATCTTCCGCTACGCCGCACGGTGACGCCGGTTAAAGGCGTATTTGCGGTGGAAGTGCTTGGCCTGGGCGACAGTCCGGTGCCGGGGGTGGCAAACATTGGCACACGTCCAACGGTAAAAGGTCTGCGTCAGCAGCTTGAAGTTCACCTGCTTGATACACATATGAATCTCTATGGGCGCCATATTGACGTGGTGCTGAAACGGAAGATTCGCGACGAACAGCGTTTCACATCGCTGGACGCGCTGAAAGAACAAATTGCGAAAGATGTGGTGACGGCCCGCCAATTTTTTGGGCTACAAACACCGGTTTAATGACCGAAATACGGAACCGAGAATCTGATGAGTGACTATAAATCTACCCTGAATTTGCCGGAAACGGGGTTCCCGATGCGTGGCGATCTGGCCAAACGCGAACCGGCAATGCTGCAACGCTGGTATGATGACAACCTGTACGGCATCATCCGCGCCGCAAAAAAAGGGAAAAAAACCTTTATCCTGCATGATGGCCCTCCTTATGCGAACGGCAGCATTCATATTGGTCACTCAGTTAACAAGATTCTGAAAGACATTATCGTTAAGTCGAAAGGCATGGCGGGCTACGATTCGCCCTATGTTCCAGGCTGGGACTGCCACGGCTTACCGATTGAGCACAAAGTTGAGCAGATGATCGGCAAGCCGGGCGAGAAAGTCAGCGCGGCAGCGTTCCGTGAAGCCTGCCGCAATTACGCCGCAGAGCAGGTGGAAGGTCAGAAGAAAGACTTTATCCGCCTGGGCGTGCTGGGCGACTGGGATCGTCCCTATCTGACGATGAATTTCCAGACTGAAGCCAACATCATTCGCGCGCTGGGTAAAATCATCGGCAATGGCCACCTGCACAAAGGTGCGAAGCCGGTGCACTGGTGCATGGATTGCCGCTCTGCGCTGGCCGAAGCGGAAGTAGAATATTACGACAAAACCTCGCCCTCCATTGATGTGATGTTTAATGCGCTGGACGCAGACGCGGTCCGCGCGAAGTTTGGCGTTGCGACCTCCGAAGGCCCGGTGTCGCTGGTGATCTGGACCACCACGCCGTGGACCATGCCGGCCAACCGCGCCATCTCACTGCACCCTGAATTTGATTACCAGCTGGTACAGATCGACGGTCGCAGCCTGATTCTGGCGAAAGACCTGGTTGAGAGCGTGATGAAGCGCGCCGGCATCAGCGAATGGACGGTACTGGGCGAAAGCAAAGGCGCGGCGCTGGAACTGCAGCTGTTCCAGCATCCGTTCCTGTCTCACATCCAGTCAAAAGTCGTGCTGGGCGATCACGTGACGCTGGACGCCGGTACCGGTGCGGTGCACACCGCGCCAGGCCACGGCCCTGACGACTATGTGATTGGTCAGAAATATGGTATCGAAACCGCGAACCCGGTAGGACCGGACGGCACTTACCTGCCAGGCACCTATCCCACGCTGGACGGAGTCAACGTCTTTAAAGCCAACGACATGATCGTGGCGCTGCTGCAGGAGAAGGGCGCGCTGCTGCACGTCGAAAAACTGCTGCACAGCTACCCGCACTGCTGGCGTCACAAAACGCCGATCATCTTCCGTGCGACCCCGCAGTGGTTTATCAGCATGGATCAGCAGGGGCTGCGTGCGCAGTCGCTGAAAGAGATCAAAGGCGTGCAGTGGATTCCGGACTGGGGCCAGGCGCGTATCGAGGCCATGGTGGCGAACCGTCCGGACTGGTGTATCTCACGTCAGCGTACCTGGGGCGTGCCGATGGCGCTGTTCGTGCATAAAGAGACCGAGCAGCTGCATCCGGACACGCTGGCGCTGATGGAAAAAGTGGCGCAGCGTGTGGAGCAGGACGGCATTCAGGCCTGGTGGGATCTCGACCCGCGCGATCTGATGGGTGACGACGCTGACAGCTATGTCAAAGTGCCGGATACGCTGGATGTCTGGTTCGATTCCGGCTCCACCAGCTTCTCGGTGGTTGACGCACGTCCGGAGTTTGAAGGACATGCGCCAGATATGTATCTGGAAGGATCGGACCAGCACCGCGGCTGGTTTATGTCTTCCCTGATGATCTCCACGGCGATGAAAGGCAAAGCGCCTTATCGTCAGGTACTGACGCACGGGTTCACCGTGGACGGTCAGGGCCGCAAAATGTCGAAATCCATCGGCAACACCGTCGCGCCGCAGGACGTCATGGACAAACTGGGCGCCGATATTCTGCGCCTGTGGGTGGCTTCAACCGACTACTCAGGCGAGATGGCGGTTTCCGACGAAATCCTCAAGCGTGCTGCTGACAGCTATCGTCGTATCCGTAACACCGCGCGCTTCCTGCTGGCAAACCTGGCGGGCTTTAATCCGGCGACCGATTGCGTCAGCCCGGAAGAGATGGTGGTGGTGGACCGCTGGGCGGTTGGGCGTGCGCTGGCAGCGCAGCAGGACATCGTACACTCCTATGAAAACTACGATTTCCACGAAGTGGTGCAGCGTCTGATGCACTTCTGCTCCATTGAGATGGGCTCGTTCTATCTGGATGTGATCAAAGATCGTCAGTACACCGCGAAGGGCGATAGCCTGGCCCGTCGCAGCTGCCAGACCGCACTGTGGCATATCGCAGAAGCGCTGGTACGCTGGATGGCACCGATCATGTCCTTTACCGCAGATGAAATCTGGGGCTACCTGCCGGGCGAGCGTGCGCCGTATGTCTTTACCGAAGAGTGGTACGAAGGCCTGTTTGGTCTGGCAGACAACGAAGCGCTGAATGATGCTTACTGGGCAGAGCTGCTGAAAGTGCGTAGCGAAGTCAACAAAGTGATCGAGCAGGCGCGCAGCGACAAACGCATTGGCGGCGCGCTGGAAGCCAGCGTGACGCTGTACGCTGATGCCGGGCTGGCAGCGAAGCTGCAGGCGCTGGGCGATGAGCTGCGTTTTGTGTTGCTGACCTCGGGCGCGATCGTGGCCGACTACGTGACGGCCAGCGACGAAGCGCAGCAGAGTGAGCTGTTAAAAGGTCTGAAAATTGCGCTGCATAAAGCAGAAGGCGAGAAATGCCCGCGCTGCTGGCATTACACTACCGACGTCGGCCAGAACCCGGAGCATGCGGCGATCTGCGGACGTTGCTATACCAACGTAGCCGGCAACGGCGAAGCGCGGAAGTTTGCCTGATGAACAAACCTGGCTCTACCGGATTGCGCTGGTTGTGGGTGGTGCTGGTGGTGATCGTCATCGACTTCGCCAGCAAACAGTGGATCATGAACAACATGATGCTGCACGAAACGCAGCCGCTGATGCCGTTTCTGAATCTGTTCTACGCGCATAACTACGGCGCAGCGTTCAGTTTCCTGGCGGACAAAGGCGGCTGGCAGCGCTGGTTCTTCGCGGGTATCGCGATTGCCATCGTCGTGGCGCTGGTGGTGATGATGTATCGCAACCACGTCAGCAATAAGCTCACAAACATTGCCTACGCGCTGATTATTGGCGGGGCGCTGGGAAACCTGTTTGATCGCGCCTGGCACGGTTTCGTGGTCGATTTTATCGACTTCTACATCGGTGACTGGCACTTCGCCACCTTCAACATCGCCGATTGCGGAATCTGCATCGGTGCGGCGCTGGTGGTGCTGGAAGGGTTTCTCAGCCCCGGCAGTAAAAAAGCGCTGCAGAAATAGTGCGTTTTCGGACGTAAATTACCGGTCGCAAGCCTGACGCCAGCAGGGGTCAGGCTTTGTACTGTAGTGACCGGACGGAAAACCACGACAGACAGAAAAAAGGGTAAGTCATGTCAGAGAAAGTCCAGCGCGATAGCGCGCTGCTGGTGCACTTCACACTTAAGCTGGAAGATGGCTCAACCGCCGAATCCACGCGCGCCAATGGCAAGCCCGCGCTGTTTCGTCTGGGCGATGGCAGCCTGTCAGCCGGGCTGGAGCAGGAGCTGCTGGGACGGCAGGCGGGCGATCGGCATACGTTTACGCTGGCGCCGGAAGAGGCATTTGGCGCGGCCAGTCCGGACCTGATCCAGTATTTCTCGCGTCGTGACTTTATTGATGCGGGTGAGCCGGAAGTGGGCACGATTATGCTGTTCACCGGCATCGGTGGCAGCGAAATGCCTGGCGTTATCCGGGAAGTCTCGGGCGATTCGATCACCGTAGACTTTAACCATCCGCTGGCCGGCCAGCGAATTACTTTTGACATTGAGGTGCTGGAGGTTAATCCGGCGCTGGAGGCAGGCGATGCAAATCCTGTTAGCTAACCCCCGCGGTTTCTGCGCAGGCGTGGACCGCGCTATCAGTATTGTTGAGCGCGCGCTGGAGATGTATGGCGCGCCCATCTATGTGCGCCATGAAGTGGTGCATAACCGTTATGTGGTCAGTAGCCTGCGCGAGCGCGGGGCCATCTTTATCGAAGAGATCAGCGAAGTGCCGGATAACGCGATTCTGATCTTCTCTGCCCACGGTGTATCTCAGGCGGTTCGCGCGGAAGCCAAAGCGCGCAGCCTGACGATGCTGTTCGACGCCACCTGTCCGCTGGTGACCAAGGTGCATATGGAAGTGGCACGCGCCAGCCGTAAAGGGGTAGAAGCGATTTTGATCGGTCATGCCGGCCATCCGGAAGTGGAAGGGACCATGGGGCAGTACAGCAACCCCAACGGTGGCATGTATCTGGTGGAGTCACCGGAGGACGTGTTTAAGCTGACGGTAAAAGATGAGAACAACCTGTGCTTCATGACGCAGACCACCCTGTCCGTCGACGATACCTCAGACGTCATTGACGCGCTGCGCCAGCGCTTTCCGGCCATTATCGGGCCACGCAAAGACGATATCTGCTACGCCACCACTAACCGTCAGGAAGCCGTGCGCGTGCTGGCTCAGGATGCAGAAGTGGTGCTGGTGGTTGGCTCAAAAAATTCATCCAACTCCAACCGCCTGGCGGAGCTGGCACAGCGTGCCGGGCGTCTGGCGAAGCTGATTGATTCAGCAGATGACATTCAGGAAGAGTGGGTGACCGGCGTAAAATGCATCGGTGTCACCGCCGGCGCGTCCGCACCGGATATTCTGGTGCAGCAGGTGATTCAGCGTTTGCGTGAACTGGGCGGTGATGCCGCCGTTGAGCTGATTGGCCGCGAAGAGAACATTGTCTTTGAAGTGCCGAAAGAGCTGCGCGTGGATGTGCGCGAGGTGCAGTAAAGGTTTATCAGCATAATCAACAGGCCGACGCAGTTCGGCCTTTTCTTTATCTGTTATCCGCCCCGCCGCGGGCAGGATTGCTTTTACTGATAATGCACCAGGGCTGTCGTGAAATTCTTATATCCCTTTTTTATTGTGGCGTGACGGTTATCTGACCGTTAACCTGTTTACGCTTTGCATGCATAGTTTTGTATCAGGAATGAATAAATATGAGTGAAATCCGCATTGCTATTGTGGGCGCACCGGGTCGCATGGGACGCAATCTGATTGAGGCCGTACACCAGGCGGAAGGCGTTACGCTGGGAGCGGCACTGGCACGCAGCGGCGCTTCGCTGCTGGGCGTGGATGCCGGCGAACTGGCGGGTATTGGGAAAACCGGCGTGATCATCACCGACGATCTGCTGAGCGTAGTCGATGATTTTGACGTGCTGATTGATTTTACCCGTCCGGAAGGCACGCTGGAGTATCTGGCGTTCTGTCGTCAGCACCGGAAGGCAATGGTGATCGGCACCACCGGCTTTGATGAGGCAGGTAAAGCGGCGATTCGTGCCGCTGCCGATGACATCGGTATTGTGTTTGCGGCTAACTTCAGCGTCGGGGTGAATCTGGTGCTGAACCTGCTGCAGCAGGCAGCAAAGGTGATGGGGGACTACGCCGATATCGAAATTACCGAAGCGCATCATCGTCATAAAGTCGATGCCCCTTCCGGCACCGCGCTGGCGATGGGGGAAGCGATTGCCGACGCGATGAAGTGGAAGCTGGATGAGCACGCCGTGTACGCCCGGGAAGGTCATACCGGTGAGCGCAAAGCGCAGACAATTGGCTTTGCCACCGTGCGTGCCGGCGATATCGTTGGTGAGCATACGGCGATGTTTGCTGATATTGGCGAACGTGTGGAGATTACGCACAAGGCTTCCAGTCGCATGACCTTTGCAAAAGGTGCCGTTAAGGCTGCGGAGTGGGTTATGTCGCGTAAAAGCGGGCTTTATGATATGCGTGATGTGCTGAATCTGACAAACTGATAAGTGTGTTGAGCCATCGTGATGTGGTGATTTCAATCATTAATGCGTTGATTGACAAGGGCAATGTGATCATTGCCCTTTATTTTATGCATTAAATGCAGTTACGCTTATTTTTATTTATGAGATTGTTATTTTTACATGTTTTCCTCGTGTATAGAGCTTACTTAACGCCAATTTTGACCATTTGGTCAAAATTAACTGTCCTGACCGAACATTTTTCGGTTATTTCAGTCAGGCAACCGATTATTTCCCCGTGATACTTCTCTCTTTTGGTGCCTGGTTCGCTTTTTTACCTTCAGAGGCCCGAAAAACACAAAAAAATAGCCCCTCAGGGTAGACAATAAGCAGGTCGATCATTAGAATGCGCGCAATTTGCCAAAAATCGAGCAGTCAGGCGGTTTTTACGTTGATTCAGGGCAGTATTTTGAATTAATATGCAGATATTGTGACTGTTTATTCCCTGGAGGATGTTTTGATTAAGTCAGCGCTCTTGGTTCTGGAAGACGGAACCCAATTCCACGGTCGGGCCATCGGGGCAACGGGATCGGCAGTGGGGGAGGTCGTTTTCAACACGTCAATGACCGGTTATCAAGAAATCCTCACTGATCCCTCCTATTCCCGCCAGATCGTCACCCTTACTTATCCCCATATCGGCAATGTTGGTGCTAACGCCGCCGATGAAGAATCCAGTCAAATCCATGCTCAGGGCCTCGTGATTCGCGACCTGCCGCTGATTACCAGTAACTTCCGCAGTGAAGAGAGCCTGTCAGCGTATCTGCAGCGCAATAACATTGTGGGCATTGCCGATATCGATACCCGTAAGCTGACCCGTCTGCTGCGCGAAAAAGGCGCGCTGAATGGCTGCATTATTGCCGGTGATAATCCGGATGCTGCGCTGGCGCTGCAAAAGGCACAGGCGTTTCCTGGCCTGAAAGGCATGGATCTGGCAAAAGAAGTGACAACCGCAGAAACCTACGCCTGGCAGCAGGGCAGCTGGACGCTGAAAGCCGGCCTGCCGGAGCAGCAGCGCGCAGATTCGCTGCCGTTCCATGTGGTGGCCTATGACTACGGCGCAAAACGCAACATCCTGCGTATGCTGGTGGATCGCGGCTGCCGCCTGACGGTGGTACCGGCACAGACGCCGGCGGAAGACGTTCTGGCGCTCAATCCGGACGGCATTTTCCTGTCAAACGGCCCTGGCGATCCGGAGCCCTGTGATTACGCCATCCGCGCCATCCAGGCGTTTCTGCAAACCGAGATTCCGGTGTTCGGCATCTGCCTTGGCCACCAGCTGCTGGCGCTGGCCAGCGGGGCAAAAACCGTGAAGATGAAGCTGGGCCACCACGGCGGCAACCATCCGGTGAAAGACCTTGATAACAACAGGGTGATGATCACTGCACAGAACCACGGTTTTGCCGTGGATGACAGCAACCTGCCGGCCAACCTGCGCGTCACGCACGTTTCGCTGTTTGACCAGACGGTGCAGGGCATTCACCGCACCGACAAACCGGCTTTCAGCTTCCAGGGACACCCGGAAGCCAGCCCAGGCCCGCACGATGCGGCGCCGCTGTTCGATCACTTTATCGAACTGATCGAAGCTTACCGTTCTCACGCGAAGTAATCAGGAGCCCACGATGCCAAAACGTACTGACATAAAATCCATCCTGATCCTTGGCGCTGGCCCGATTGTGATTGGCCAGGCATGTGAATTTGACTACTCCGGTGCGCAGGCGTGTAAAGCGCTGCGCGAAGAGGGCTACCGCGTCATTCTGGTGAACTCCAACCCGGCGACCATTATGACCGACCCGGAAATGGCCGATGCGACCTACATTGAGCCGATCCACTGGGAAGTGGTGCGCAAAATCATTGAAAAAGAGCGTCCGGATGCCGTGCTGCCTACCATGGGCGGCCAGACGGCGCTGAACTGTGCGCTGGAGCTGGAACGCCAGGGCGTACTGGAAGAGTTTGGTGTCACCATGATTGGTGCCACCGCGGATGCCATTGATAAAGCCGAAGATCGCCGTCGTTTTGACGTGGCGATGAAGAGTATCGGTCTGGATACTGCCCGCTCTGGTATCGCTCATACCATGGAAGAAGCACTGAAAGTGGCAGAAGAGGTCGGCTTCCCGTGCATTATTCGTCCGTCCTTTACCATGGGTGGCACTGGCGGCGGTATCGCGTATAACCGTGAAGAGTTTGAAGAGATTTGCGAGCGCGGCCTGGACCTGTCGCCCACCAATGAGTTGCTGATTGATGAGTCGCTGATTGGCTGGAAAGAGTATGAGATGGAAGTGGTGCGTGATAAGAACGATAACTGCATCATCGTCTGCTCGATCGAAAACTTTGACGCCATGGGCATTCACACCGGCGACTCCATTACCGTCGCGCCGGCGCAGACCCTGACCGATAAAGAGTACCAAATCATGCGTAACGCCTCACTGGCGGTACTGCGTGAAATTGGCGTGGAAACCGGTGGCTCCAACGTGCAGTTCTCGGTCAACCCGAAGGACGGCCGTCTGATTGTGATTGAGATGAACCCGCGCGTGTCACGTTCTTCGGCACTGGCGTCAAAAGCCACCGGCTTCCCGATTGCCAAAGTCGCGGCGAAACTGGCGGTGGGCTTTACCCTTGATGAACTGATGAATGACATCACCGGTGGTCGTACGCCGGCGTCGTTTGAACCCTCTATCGACTACGTCGTGACCAAAATCCCACGCTTCAACTTCGAGAAGTTCGCCGGCGCCAACGATCGCCTGACCACGCAGATGAAATCGGTCGGGGAAGTGATGGCGATTGGCCGCACCTTCCAGGAGTCGATGCAGAAAGCCCTGCGCGGACTGGAAGTGGGCGCGAACGGCTTTGACCCGAAAGTGAACCTTGACGATGCCGATGCGCTGACGCGTATCCGTCGCGAGCTGAAAGATGCAGGTTCGGACCGTATCTGGTACATCGCCGACGCGTTCCGTGCCGGGATGTCAGTGGACGGCGTGTTTAACCTCACCAACATTGACCGCTGGTTCCTGGTGCAGATTGAAGAGCTGGTGCGCCTGGAAGAGCAGGTTGCGCGCGAAGGCGTCAACGCGCTGGACGCGGCCTTCCTGCGTGCGCTGAAGCGCAAGGGCTTTGCCGATGCACGTCTGGCCGCGCTGGCGGGTGTGGCAGAAGGCGAAATCCGTAAGCTGCGTCAGCAGTACAACCTGCACCCGGTTTATAAACGCGTGGACACCTGCGCCGCTGAGTTTGCCACCGATACCGCCTATATGTACTCCACTTATGAAGAAGAGTGCGAAGCAAATCCAACCCACGGCCGTGACAAAATCATGGTGCTGGGCGGCGGGCCAAACCGTATCGGTCAGGGCATTGAATTTGACTACTGCTGCGTGCATGCCGCACTGGCGCTGCGCGAAGACGGTTACGAAACCATTATGGTGAACTGTAACCCGGAAACCGTTTCAACCGACTACGATACCTCCGATCGCCTCTACTTTGAGCCGGTGACGCTGGAAGACGTGCTGGAAATCGTACGCATCGAGCAGCCAAAAGGCGTCATTGTACAGTACGGCGGCCAGACGCCGCTGAAACTGGCGCGCGCGCTGGAAGCAGCAGGCGTGCCGGTCATCGGCACCAGCCCGGATGCCATTGACCGTGCGGAGGACCGTGAGCGCTTCCAGCAGGCGGTTGAGCGCCTGAGCCTGAAGCAGCCGGCCAACGCCACCGTGACGACGCTGGAGCAGGCGGTGGAAAAAGCGGTCGGTATCGGCTATCCGCTGGTGGTGCGTCCTTCCTATGTGCTGGGCGGACGCGCAATGGAAATCGTCTACGATGAAGTTGACCTGAAGCGCTACTTCCAGACCGCGGTATCGGTCTCTAACGATGCGCCGGTTCTGCTGGATCGCTTCCTGGATGATGCGGTCGAAGTTGACGTTGACGCCATCTGCGACGGTGAACGCGTGCTGATTGGCGGCATTATGGAACACATCGAACAGGCGGGCGTGCACTCCGGTGACTCAGCCTGTTCGCTGCCTGCTTATACGCTGAGCACCGATATCCAGAACGTTATGCGTCAGCAGGTGGAAAAGCTGGCTTTTGAACTGAACGTACGCGGCCTGATGAACGTGCAGTTCGCGGTGAAGGACAACGAGGTTTACCTGATTGAAGTGAACCCGCGTGCCGCGCGTACCGTGCCGTTTGTGTCCAAAGCCACCGGCGTGCCGCTGGCGAAAGTCGCCGCGCGCGTCATGGCGGGCAAAACGCTGGCGGAGCAGGGCGTGACCGAAGAGGTGATCCCGCCTTACTACTCGGTAAAAGAAGTGGTGCTGCCGTTTAACAAGTTCCAGGGCGTTGACCCGATTCTGGGGCCGGAAATGCGCTCCACCGGTGAAGTGATGGGCGTGGGCCGCACCTTTGCCGAAGCCTTTGCCAAAGCGATGCTGGGCGCGCAGAGCAACATGAAGAAAAGCGGCCGTGCGCTGCTGTCAGTGCGTGAAGGCGACAAGAAGCGCATTGTCGATCTGGCCGCGAAACTGCAGAAGTTTGGTTTCGAGCTGGACGCGACGCACGGTACTGCCGTGGTGCTGGGTGAAGCCGGTATCAATCCGCGCCTGGTGAACAAGGTGCATGAGGGGCGCCCGCACATTCAGGATCGCCTGAAAAACGGGGAGTACACCTACATCGTTAACACCACCGCAGGCCGTCAGGCGATTGAAGATTCCAAACTGATTCGCCGCAGCGCCCTGCAGTATAAAGTGCATTACGACACCACCCTGAATGGCGGTTTCGCCACCGCCATGGCGCTGAATGCGGATCCAACGGAAAAGGTGATTTCCGTGCAGGAGATGCACGCGCAAATCAAAGGCTGAAACGGGATGTGAAGCCTGATAAACGGCTCCTGCGGGGGCCGTTTTTTTTTGCCTGCCGGGAATAAAGCCGGTCGACTGGCGGACAAAAGTAAGATTTGACATAAGTTTTAGCAATTAATGCTGCAATATTTACATTTAAGAATAATCGCACAAAATTATAAATAGTCTCCCGGCCGGCCCAACGTACTATGCCGCGTGCTCAACATAGGGCTTTCACCTTAACCGGGAATAAATAATGAAAATGCGTGCTTTCACTCTCAGCGCAGTTGCGGCCCTGCTGGCCGCGGCGCCACTGGCCAGCCAGGCCGAAATTACCCTGCTGAAGCAGGATCCGCAGGCGGGCGCGCCGCTCAGCCGTCTTGATTTCAAAGTGGGCGGCAGCATTCGTCCGCAGTTCATGCATCAGAATGGCGTTAACGACAAATCCTACAAGCGTAACGGCTACGATGGCGGTTCGCGCTTCCGTTTCACCGCGAATTACTCTCTGTTTGATGACGTCAGCTGGGTCGGTTATTACGAGCTGGGCGTTAACTTCCCGGCGTGGTGGGACTGGGATCACCACTACAAGCGTGACGCCAATAACACCAGCCGCCGCCAGCTCTATACCGGCTTCAAAAGTGCCACGCTGGGCGAGCTCTACTTTGGTCAGCAGAATAGCGTGTACTACGATGTGGTCGGCGCGAAAACCGACATCTGGGATTACGACATGCTGGCCCAGGCACCGGGCAATGGCATTAACGGTGACTATGACGGCTCCTACCGTTCACGCAAGATGCTGAAGTATAAAAACACCTTCGGTGCCGCAGATGTCTATGCCGCCTACCTGTTTGCTGATAATGAATACCTGCCGGGTAACGGCCTGCGCTACAAGCGTAATGGCGGTGGCTCGCTGGGTGTGAATTACCACATCAGCAAAGATCTCGCCTGGGGCACCGCGTGGAACTATACCCGGGCGGATATGCGCAATCCGGGCAATGGCGACAGCAAGCGCTACGACCAGAATATCTACGGCACCGCATTAAGCTGGACGCCGGATAACTGGACGCTGTCAGCAGGTGCCGGCTGGTATCAGAACTACTCTCCAACGAAGCAGAACAGCGTCAGCAACTACTTTGCGGACGACGCATGGGGCGTTGAATACTTCGCCGGTTACAAATTCCCGATTGGCCAGTATGCGGTGAAATCCGTCCAGCCTTACGTGATGGGCGATCGTCTGGAGTTCGTCAACGGACGTAACTACAAGCGTATCGACAACGGTGTCGGGGTGAGCGCGCAGCTGGATTACGGCTTCCGCGTCGATTACGAATATGTCATCACCTCCAGCACCGACAAATCGCTGGGCAACGTCAATCTGGTGCGCCTGCGCTACGATTTCTGACGTTAAGATTAACGGCTCCTGCGGGGGCCGTTTTCTTTGGTGGCCGGCGGCTTTTCTTTACAGAGGATGACGCAGCCCCGCATCATTACCCTGAGTTGTGTGGTTTCACCTGGCCCCGGTGGCGGCTCTTTCCGTTAACGGGCGGAAAGACGGAGTAAAACTCTGCCCTGGCTACAAAATGCGGTGGCATGCGGGCTTTACGCAAATAGCAGGGTCGCCCTATCGACGAAAGTTTCGCCTTTACGTATCATTGCGCCAATTTTTTCCCTGTGGGTCTTTTAACATGATTAGTTTGATCGCGGCACTGGCTGCGGATCGCATTATTGGTATGGAAAACGCCATGCCGTGGAACCTGCCAGCGGACCTCGCATGGTTCAAACGCAATACGCTGAATAAGCCGGTCATCATGGGCCGTCTGACTTTTGAATCCATTGGGCGCCCGTTACCGGGACGGCTCAACATTGTGGTAAGCAGCAAACCGGGTACCCAGGCGGGCGTGACCTGGGTGACGTCGCTGGAAGCGGCGATCGAGGCGGCGGGTGAAGCGGAAGAGATCATGGTGATTGGTGGCGGACGCATCTATGCGCAGATGCTGGCGCGCGCCGACCGGCTTTATCTGACACACATTGATGCCGAAGTGGAAGGGGATACGCAGTTCCCGGATTACGAGCCGGACGAGTGGCAGTCAACCTTCAGTGAGTTTCACGATGCGGACGCGCAAAACTCCCACAGCTACTGTTTTGAGATTCTGGACCGCCGTCGCGGATGATGCGACGCGGCTGCTGAAAAAAAGCCCTGCCAGCGTGCAGGGCTTTTTTATTCTCAGGCATCATCCAGCGGGGCAGGCGCCGTGGCCATACTGCCGGTCGTTGCCCGATCGCGATTGGAAGCCTGAGTATAATAGCGCCCGGTTTCCCAGTGCAGCAGCGTCAGCGTGCCGCCCCAGCAGCAGCCGGTATCAAGGCCAATCACATGGGCTGGCGTTCCTTTACCCTCAAGTGAAGCCCAGTGACCAAAAATTTGCGTATAGTCGCTGCTGATTTTGCCCGGAACGTTGAACCATGGCTTCAGCGGCGGCGGGGCAGAGTCCGGCGCGTCTTTACAGATCATATCCAGCTGACCGTTCGGGAAGCAGAAACGCATCCGCGTCAGCGCGTTGGTGCTGAAGCGCAGGCGTGCCAGGCCGCTTAACTCCGGCGTCCAGTTGTTAGGCATATCGCCGTACATGGCATCGAGAAACAGCGGATAGCTGTCGCTGGAGAGCACCGCTTCCACTTCGCGCGCGCACATCCTGGCGGTCTCCAGGTCCCACTGCGGCGTGATACCGGCATGAGCCATCAGCAGCTTTTTCTCCTCATCGGCCTGCAGCAGCGGCTGGCGGCGCAGCCAGTTAATCAGCTCATCAGCATCCTCAGCTTCCAGCAGCGGCGTGAGGCGATCTTTGGGCTTATTGCGGCTGATACCGGCAAACACCGCCAGCAGATGCAGGTCATGGTTACCGAGTACCATGCGTACGCAGTCGCCGAGCGATTTCACATAGCGCAGCACCTCCAGCGAACCGGGGCCGCGCGCCACCAGGTCGCCGGTCAGCCACAGTTCGTCCTGCTGCGGATCAAAATCCACCTGCGCCAGCAGGGCGCGAAGCTCGTCATAACAGCCGTGAATATCGCCAATCAGGTATGTGCTCATTAACATCAGTCCGATAAAACGCGCCGCCCGGACAGGCCGGGCGGAGAGGAATTAGTGAATGTGGGTTTGTACGGCGAGGCGGAACACCGGGATTTCCACGCGGAACGATTCGCCTTCCGCGTCAACCATCACGTAGTGCCCCTGCATGGTGCCCATCGGCGTTTCGAGAATCGCGCCGCTGGTGTACTGGAATTCGCTGCCCGGCGCGATGTGCGGCTGTTCGCCCACCACACCTTCACCCTGGACTTCCGTCTCACGGCCATTGCCGTTGGTGATCAGCCAGTAGCGGCTGAGCAGCTGTACGCTGTTGCGTCCAAGATTCCGGACAGTGATGGTGTAGGCAAACACGTAACGATCCTCTTCAGGAGAGGATTGCGACTCCACGTACTGACTCAGCACGTGGACACAAACGCGGGCCATTTCACTCATGCACTCAGTTCTCCGCAGTCTCTGCCTGATGATTGCCAAGCCAGTTGGCCAGCTGACAATACTGCGCCACGGTGACGTTTTCCGCACGCAGCGAGGCATCAATATTCAGTTCATCCAGCGCACCGGCCGTGAACAGATGGCCCAGGCTGTTGCGCAGTGTTTTACGGCGCTGGCCAAAGGCTTCGGTGGTGATACGGCTCAGCAGGCGGACATCGCTGACCGGATGCGGCGGCTGGCTGAACGGCACCAGACGCACCACCGCGGAATCCACTTTAGGTGGGGGCGTAAAAGCGTGTGGGGGCACTTCCAGCACAGGAATAACCTGACAGTAATACTGTGCCATAACGCTGAGACGGCCGTAGGCTTTGCTGCCCGGACCGGCGACGAGGCGATTCACCACCTCTTTCTGCAGCATGAAGTGCATGTCTTTAATCGAACCAGTATAGCTGAAAAGGTGGAACATCAGCGGCGTGGAAATGTTGTAAGGCAGATTACCAAATACGCGCAGCGGCTGACCCTTCTCCTGCGCCAGCGCCGAGAAATCAAAGGTCATGGCGTCCTGCTGATAAATGGTCAGCTTAGGGCCGAGGAACGGGTGGGTCTGCAAACGCACGGCAAGATCGCGGTCCAGCTCTACCACGGTCAGCGCATCCAGGCGTTCGCCTACCGGCTCGGTTAAGGCACCCAGGCCGGGACCAATCTCCACCAGCGCTTCCCCTTTCTGCGGGTGAATAGCGGAGACAATGCTGTCGATAATGTACTGATCGTTCAGGAAGTTCTGCCCGAAACGTTTACGGGCGTAATGCCCCTGATGGACGCGATTATTCATTACTGCTCTTGATCATAGTGATGGCGAGATTAAGCGCCGTGATAAAGCTGCCCGGTTCGGCTTTGCCCAGTCCCGCCAGTTCCAGCGCGGTACCGTGGTCAACAGATGTCCGGATAAAGGGCAGGCCGAGGGTGATATTCACCGCGCGGCCAAACCCCTGAAATTTTAGCACCGGCAGGCCCTGGTCGTGATACATCGCCAGAACGGCATCGGCATGCTGCAGATATTTAGGCTGAAACAGCGTATCGGCCGGTAGCGGGCCGGTGAGCTGGATACCGCGCTGACGCAGTTCGTCGAGCGCCGGTATGATGGTGTCAATCTCTTCGCGGCCCATGTGGCCGCTCTCGCCCGCGTGCGGATTCAGGCCGCAGACAAAGATGTGCGGATGCGGCAGGCCAAACTTCCGCTGTAAATCCTGGTGCAGAATGGTGATCACTTCATGCAGGCTGTCGCGTGTGATCGCCGCCGACACATCTTTCAGCGGCAGGTGCGTAGTCGCCAGGGCCACCCGCAGCGCTTCGGTCGCCAGCATCATTACCACGCGGTCGCCACCGGCGCGCTCGGCAAAAAACTCAGTGTGGCCGGTGAAGGGCATACCGGCATCGTTGATTACGCCCTTATGCACCGGCCCGGTGATCAGCGCGGCGAACTCTCCGGCCAGGCAGCCATCGCAGGCACGCGCCAGGGTATTCAGTACAGAGTGGCCGTTCGCAACGTTCAGCTCGCCGGGCGTGACCGCCGCGGCCGTATCCACCTGCAGCAGCGTCAGAGTACCCGCCTGCTGCGGCTGTGGCGGGCGCTCAGGCTGATAGTCGTGCAGCGTCAGCGGCAGACCGAGCAGGGCGGCGCGCTGACGCAGCATGTTGCCGTCAGCACAGACCACCAGTTCAACCGGCCAGTTTTGCTGTGCCAGCTGAACGGTGAGATCGGGGCCAATCCCGGCGGGCTCGCCGGGGGTGATCACGACGCGGGCGTTACTGTGCATTGCCATCCAGAATTTTCACATAGGCGCTGGCGCGCTGTTCCTGCATCCAGGTTTGCGCTTCTTCCGCAAACTTGCGGTTGAACAGCAGACGGTAAGCGCGCTCTTTCTGCGCGGCGTCAGTTTTGTCCACCCGGCGGCTGTCCAGCAGTTGAATCAGGTGCCAGCCAAAAGAGGAGTGCACCGGCGCAGAGACCTGGCCTTTCTGCAGCTTCAGCAGCGCATCGCGGAAGGCCGGATCGTAGATGTCCGGAGACGCCCAGCCAAGATCGCCGCCCTGGTTAGCGGAACCCGGATCGTCAGAGAACTGCTTAGCCGCGGCGGCAAAGGTGGTTTTACCGCTTTTGATATCCGCTGCGATCTGCTCAATCTTCTGGCGTGCCTGATCGTCGCTGAGAATCGGCGATGGCTTCAGCAGAATATGGCGGGCATGGACTTCAGTCACCGAAATGTTTTTGCTCTCGCCGCGCAGATCGTTCACTTTCAGGATGTGGAAGCCCACACCGGAACGAATCGGGCCGACGATATCGCCTTTCTTCGCGGTGCTCAGCGCCTGCGAGAACAGCGTTGGCAGCTCTTCGATTTTACCCCAGCCCATATTGCCGCCTTTCAGCGCCTGCGGATCGGCAGAGTAAGTTACCGCGAGTTTGCCAAAGTCGGCACCGCCCTTGAGCTCACCCACCAGCTGACGCGCCAGCGCCTCCTGGTCATCGACCTGCTGCTGCGTCGGGTTCTCCGGCAGCGGCAGCAGAATCTGGCTGATGTTCAGTTCGGTGCCCTGCGTGTTCTGCGAGCCAATCTGGGCGGCCAGCGTGTCCACTTCCTGCGGCAGAATGGTGACGCGACGGCGTACTTCATTGTTACGCACTTCGGAGATCAGCATCTCTTTGCGGATCTGCGTGCGGTAATCGCTGTAGTTCATGCCATCATAGGCCAGACGACTGCGCAGCTGATCAACCGACATGCGGTTTTGCGCGGCGATGTTCTGAATGGCCTGATCCAGCTGCTGATCGCTAACCTGCAGCCCGGCTTTCTCGCCCATCTGCAGAATGATGTTATCCATGACCTGGCGTTCAAGGATCTGATGACGCAACGTTTTGTCATCGGGTAATTGCTGACCGGCCTGCTGCGCCTGGGATTTCACCGTGCGCATCATGTTGTCCACGTCACTCTCCAGCACCACGCCGTTATTGACGACTGCGGCAACTTTATCGACCACCTGTGGGGCTGCGAACGCAGTGTTAGCGGTTATCGCCACACCAAGAATCAGCATTCTCCAGTTCTTCATACTTTATCCATTGTTGTTTCCGCACTGCGGGATAGCCTGTCAAACATCACAACATCAGAAAGCGCGCTGGTAAGGGATGATACCCTGACGCAGCATTTCATTGGTGCCTAAGCCATAGTTGGAGCTCAGACCACGCAGCTCAATGTTGAATGAGATTTGGTTGTCATACTTACTGTCGTTGTTTTCCCAACCGTTGATCTTGCGTTCGTAACCCAGACGAATGGCGTAACAGCAGGAGCTGTACTGCAGACCGACCAGCTGCTCAGCCGGACGGCTGTTGCGCGTGTCATAGTAGTATCCGCCCACCAGTGACCAGGCATCCGCAATCGGCCAGCTGGCCGTTGCGCCAACCTGCGAAATCCCGTTCTTGTAGATCGGGTTGGTCACCAGGCTCGCATTGTTCAGCGCCTGCGCCACGTACTCCGGGCTGCTGTAGCGGTAACTCAGCTGTACCATGCGGTCGGCATCGCGGCGATACTCCACCACGGCGTTACCCTGAGACACGTTATCGAGGCGGGTGTCATATTGCAGGCCGCCACGCACGCCCCAGCGATCGCTGACTTTCCAGTAGGTATCGCCCGCCCAGACCAGGCTGCCGGTATCGTCTTCTTTATTCGTCTGGTTTACACCGGTACGAGACGGGGTAAACGAGTAGATTTGACCCACAGAAACGTTAAAACGTTCAACCAGATCGTTATCATAAATTCGCGTGGTGACGCCGCTGGCCACTTCGTTGGACGAGGCGATGCGATCCAGACCGCTGTAGGTGCGATCGCGGAACAAGCCGGTGTAATCGGTCTGCAGCAGCGTAGAGTCGTACGGATAGATGTTGCTCTGGTTGCGGTACGGAATGTAGAGATACTGTACGCGCGGTTCCAGCGTCTGGGTGTAGCCCTGCGCCCAGTCCATGTTGCGGTCAAACACCAGACGACCATCCACCTTGAACTGCGGCAGCGTACGGTTGACTGACTCTTTCAGCTGGTTAGTCTGCGTGGTGTCGACAGAAGCATTGTATTTATCAACATTGTCCTGCTGATAATGCGTCGCCAGCAGTTTGGCTTCGGTATCCAGACTGGCCCAGCCATTGGACAGCGGCAGATTGAGCGTCGGTTCGATATGCAGACGCGTCGCTTCCGGCATGCGATTGCTGACGTTGGTAAACTTCACGGCCTGCGCATAGATGTGGCCGTCGAAGGGCCCGATGTCATTCTGGTAAAGATTCACATCCAGCTGCGGCATTGCGCGGTAAACGTTCTGGCTGCTGGTATTGCCGAACACCTGGAAATCTTTGCTCGACAGCGTCGCATCCCAGTTGGTATCGGCATAGCCGATGCTGAATTTCTGCGTGGCGTAGCCGTCCGTGGAGCTGTAGTACTTCGAGTCCAGATCGTTAAAGTAATAAGGATCGCTGACTTTGGTGTAGTCGGCGTTGAAGCGCCAGTGCTGGTCATACACGCCGGCATGACGCCAGAAGAATAGCCAGCGATCGTCGTTACTGTCATTCTGCACCAGCGGACGCGCGGCTTTATCTTTGTTGTACTGGTTATCTGAAGGCAGATAATCCAGTTCCATCAGGCCTGCACCAAATTCGGTCAGATAACGGAATTCGTTCTGCAGCTGCAGACCGCGCTTGCTCATGTAGTGCGGCGTAATAGTGGCATCGGCCTGCGGTGCAATGTTCCAGTAATACGGCAGGATGAATTCAAAGCCGTTATTGCTGCCATATTTGGCGTTCGGAATCAGGAAACCGGAGCGGCGGCGGTCGCCGATGGGCAACTGCAGATAGGGGCTGTAAAACACCGGCACGTTGCCGAGTTTAAAGCGCGCATTCCAGATTTCCGCCACTTCTTCCTGACGATCCTGGATCACTTCCGACCCCACCACGCTCCAGCTGTTGGAACCCGGCAGGCAGGAGGTGAAGCTGCCGTTTTCCAGAATGGTGTAGCGGTTGTTGCCACGCAGTTTCATCTGATCGGCGTCGCCGCGACCCTGACGGCCAACCATCTGGTAGTTACCGTTCCAGACGTTAGTGTCTTTGGTATTCAGATTGGACCAGGCTTTCGGACCTTTGAGGATGACCTGATTATCGTCATAGTGCACATTACCCAGCGCGTCCACGGTGCGGACTGGCGTGGTTTGTCCCTCCTGCTGGCGCTGATGCAGCTGCATCTCGTCGGCCACCAGGCGGCTGTTACCCTGTTGCACGTCTACATTGCCGGTGAACACCGCGTCGTTCGGGTAGTTTCCTTTTACGGCGTCTGAATGGATGGTCACGGGCAGGGAGTTGGTGTCGCCGCTCACCAGCGGGCGATTGTAGCTCGGTACGCCCAGCATACACTGCGACATCAGATCGTCGGCCAGCGTGTGCTGACTATAGAGCGCTGCACCAATCATGGTAGCCAGCAGGGTAGGTATACGTTTTTTCATACGCGGTTTCGATAATTCCATGAAAACTGGCATCATGCCGACAATCCGGACAGAGACTAACGTACCGCCCGGCGTTGCGCCAGCGTTAATCCTTTTCTGTCTGCGTTGCCGTTAGGCGCGGAGATAAATGACAGGTATGATAATGCAATTTTCAGCCGCAAGCATGGCGAATTGAGGAGTTTATGCGCTACTGGGGAAAAGTAATTGGTCTGGCTCTCGGCTTGATTTCCGGTGCCGGCTTTTGGGGCATTGTACTGGGTCTGATCATTGGTCATCTGTTTGACAAAGTGCGCAGCGTAAAGGGGCAGGGCTACTTCGCCAACAACCAGGCGCGGCAGACGCTGTTCTTCAGCACCACCTTTCAGGTGATGGGGCACCTCACCAAATCAAAAGGGCGCGTTACCGAAGCCGATATCCAGATCGCCTCCTTATTTATGGAGCGCATGCAGCTGCACGGTGAGGCGCGTACCGCTGCCCAGCGGGCTTTCCGCGAGGGGAAACAGAGCGATTATCCGCTACGCAATAAACTGCGTGAGCTGCGCAGCGCCTGTTTTGGCCGTTTTGATCTGATTCGGATGTTTCTGGAAATTCAGATTCAGGCAGCCTTTGCCGACGGCACCCTGCACCCGAATGAGCGTCAGGTGCTGTATGTGATTGCCGAAGAGCTGGGGATTTCACGCGCGCAGTTTGATCAGTTCCTGCGCATGATGGAAGGCGGCCAGCAGTTTGGCGGCGGCGGTTCATCCTATGGCGGCGGTGCGTATCAGCAGGCGAAGCGCGGGCCCACGCTGGACGATGCCTGCAGCGTGCTGGGCGTGAAAAGCAGTGATGACAGTACCACCATTAAGCGCGCCTACCGCAAGCTGATGAGCGAACACCATCCGGACAAGCTGGTGGCCAAAGGGCTGCCGCCCGAAATGATGGAGATGGCGAAGCAGAAAGCGCAGGAGATTCAGGCCGCCTACGATCTGATTCGTCGGGAAAAGGGCTTTAAGTAAGCACCGGTCAGAGAAGGAGGGTCGTCAGCCGTGACGACCCTTTTTTATGCTCAGAAATCGGCAGGCTGCCGGAAGGTCATACTGTTGCCAAAGGCCGGATGCGTAATGGTCAGCACTTCAGCGTGCAGCTGCAGGCGGGGGGCCATTGCCAGCGCCGCGTCATGGGCGTAAAAGCGATCGCCCAGGATCGGATGGCCCAGCGCCAGCAGGTGCACGCGCAGCTGATGCGAACGGCCGGTAATGGGCCGCAGCAGCACGCGTGCACTGTTATCGGCATCATACGCCAGCACCTGATACTCGGTCTGTGCCGGTTTACCGTGTTCCTGGCTGACCATCTGCTTTGGCCGGTTTGGCCAGTCGCAGACCAGCGGCAGGTCGATCAGGCCTTTTTCCGCTGCCGGATGGCCCCACACGCGCGCCACGTACTGCTTGGCGGGTTCCCGCTCGCGGAACTGGCGCTTGAGCTCGCGCTCAGCCGCCTTGTTCAGCGCCACCACAATCACGCCGCTGGTGGCCATATCCAGCCGGTGCACCGACTCGGCCTGCGGGAAGTCACGCTGGATGCGCGTCATTACGCTGTCCTTGTGCTCCTCCAGCCGGCCTGGCACCGAAAGTAATCCGCTTGGCTTGTTGACCACCATGATGTGCGCATCCTGATACAGAATGTGCAGCCACGGATCGGTCGGCGGCGTGTAGGGTTCCATTAGCATGCGTTCTCTGACTCCGCGATTACTGGTGGGTGACCACGATCAGACGCAGCGCATCCAGACGCCAGCCCGCGTCGCTCAGGGCAGCCAGCACCTGCTCGCGGTTGCTCTCCAGCGCCTCGACTTCGTCGTCACGGATGTTGGGGTTGACCGCTTTCAGCGCTTCCAGACGCGACAGTTCTGCACTCAGCTTCTCGTCGGCTTCGGCCTTCGCCGCTGCGATCAGCGCCTGCGCTTCCGGCACAATCGCGGTTTCCGCCTGGGTCAGAATCGCATGGACATCCTGCTGTACCGCGTTCACCAGTTTGCTGCCGGTGTGGCGATTAACGGCGTTCAGCTGACGGTTGAAGCTTTCAAACTCCACTTTGCCGGCCAGATTATTACCGGCGCGATCCATCAGCAGGCGCACCGGCGTCGGCGGCAGGAAGCGGGTCAGCTGCAGGCTCTTCGGTGCCTGGGCTTCCACCACGTACACCATCTCGACCAGCAGCGTACCGACCGGCAACGCTTTGTTCTTTAGCAGCGACAGGGCGCAGCTGCCGGTGTCGCCGGAGAGAATCAGGTCAAGGCCGTTGCGAATCAGCGGATGCTCCCAGGTAATGAACTGGGTGTCTTCGCGCGACAGCGCCTGGTTGCGGTTAAAGGTCACGGTGCAGCCCTCTTCCGGCAGCCCCGGGAAATCCGGCACCAGCATATGGTCGGACGGCGTCAGCACAATCAGATTATCGCTGCGGTCTTCCTGATTAATGCCAACGATATCAAACAGATTGAGCGCAAAGTTCACCAGCTCGGTGTCATTATCCTGCGCGGCAATGGCATCTGCCAGCGCCTGCGCCGCTTCCCCCCCGTTGGAGTTCAGCTCCAGCAGGCGGTCGCGTCCCTGTTCCAGCTGCGCTTTCAGCGCGTCATGCTGTTTACGGCTTTCGGCGATAAAGGCATCCAGACCCTCCGGATTATCCGGCGCGGCCAGATACTCAATCAGCTGAGCGTACTCTTTATCGTAAATGGTGCGGCCGGTCGGGCAGGTGTGTTCAAACGCATCCAGCCCTTCGTGATACCAGCGCAGCAGCACCGCCTGGGCGGTTTTTTCCAGCCACGGCACCAGAATCTCAATGTCATGCAGCTGGCCGATACGATCGAGACGGCCAATACGCTGCTCCAGCAGATCCGGATTAAACGGCAAATCAAACATCACCAGGCGGCTGGCGAACTGGAAATTGCGGCCTTCGGAGCCGATTTCTGAGCACAGCAGCACCTGCGCGCCCTCTTCCTGAGAGGCAAAGAATGCCGCGGCGCGGTCACGCTCAATAATGGATAATCCTTCGTGGAACACGGCGGCGCGGATACCTTCACGCTCGCGCAGCACCTGCTCCAGCTGCAGCGCGGTCGCCGCTTTGGCGCAGATCACCAGCACTTTCTCTTTGCGGTGGCTGGTGAGGTAACCCATCAGCCACTCGACGCGCGGATCGAAGTTCCACCAGGTGCCGCTGTCGCCTTCAAACTCCTGATAAATCTGCTCCGGATAGAGCATGTCGCGCGCGCGCTCTTCTGCGCTCTTGCGCGCGCCCATGATGCCGGAGACTTTGATCGCCGTCTGATATTGTGCCGGCAGCGGCAGGCGAATCTGGTGCAGTTCGCGTTTCGGGAAGCCCTTCACGCCATTACGCGTGTTGCGGAACAGCACGCGGCTGGTGCCGTGGCGATCCATCAGCATCGAAATCAGCTCTTTGCGCGCTTCGGTTTTCCCGTCGCGATCGCTGTTTGCCACCTGCAGCAGCGGTTCAATATCCTGCTCGCCCACCAGATCGTTAATCAGGTTCATCTCATCCTGACTGATGGCGTGATCGGCCAGCAGCGCGCTGACCGCATCGGCCACCGGGCGGTAGTGCTGCTGTTCAGCCACAAACTGGCTGAAGTCGTGGAAACGGTTCGGATCGAGCAGGCGCAGACGGGCAAAGTGGCTTTCCATACCCAGCTGTTCCGGGGTCGCGGTCAGCAGCAGCACGCCCGGCGTGTTTTCCGCCAGCTGTTCAATCACCTGATATTCGCGGCTGGGGGCGGCTTCGCTCCACGCCAGATGGTGCGCTTCGTCCACCACCAGCAAATCCCAGTCGGCATCGGTCAGCAGCTCCAGACGCTGTTTGTTGCGGCGCACAAAATCCAGTGAACAGATAATCAGCTGCTCGGTGTCAAACGGGTTGTCGCTGTCGTGTTGCGCTTCGGTGTAGCGGTCGTCATCAAACAGGGCAAAACGCAGATTGAAGCGGCGCAGCATCTCCACCAGCCACTGATGCTGCAGCGTTTCCGGCACCACAATCAGCACGCGCTCGGCGCGACCGGCCAGCAGCTGCTGCTGAATGATCATGCCGGCTTCGATGGTTTTTCCCAGGCCGACTTCATCGGCCAGCAGCACGCGCGGTGCGTGACGGCGGCCAACGTCATGTGCGATGTGCAGCTGGTGCGGGATCAGGTTGGTGCGCATACCGCGCAGGCCGCTGACGGGCAGGCGATACTGCTCACTCTGGTATTTACGCGCGCGGAAGCGCAGGGCAAAGCGGTCCATGCGATCCAGCTGACCGGCAAACAGACGGTCCTGCGGCTTGCTGAATACCAGTTTGCTATCAAGCATCACTTCACGCAGGACAACGTTGTTTTCTTCGGTATCAAGACGCGTGCCGATATAAGTCACTAAATCATTTTCGTTGCGGACTTCATCGACCTGCATCTGCCAGCCTTCATGGCTGGTCACGGTATCACCCGGATTAAAAATCACGCGGGTGACAGGAGAATCATGCCGGGCATAGAGGCGGTTTTCGCCGGTGGCAGGAAACATCAAAGTGACCATGCGCGTGTCCAGCGCCACGACCGTACCCAGTCCCAGCTCACTTTCCGTATCGCTAATCCAGCGTTGACCCAGTGTAAATACCATATATTTTTTGCTCGATTCTCAAAATGACAAAAAGAAGTTCGCCTGCTCTCAGGCAATACCCAACCGCCAAACGGGGTGTCTGGTCAGGTTGTGCGTGCGGTGAGAATCAGGAAGGGCGCTATGGTACTGGATGGCAGGGCATTCGTCACCTGTCAAAAAAGCCCCAGCTGCCCGGTGATCAGTGTAGCAAAGTCGTCGCCGACAAACGGCAGAATGCCCTCGGCGACGGGCTGCAGCTGCCGGCTGACGTAGTGATCGTAATCCAGCGGCGTGCTGCGTGCCTCCAGCGGCTCCGGCCCGGCGGTCGCCATGACATAGCGGATAGAACCGCCATTCTGATACTGCAGCGGCCGCTGCAGTTTGCGATTGTGCTCGTCGGCCAGTCGCGCCGCGCGCACGTGCGGCGGCACATTGCGTTCATAATCTTTCAGCGGCCGGCGCAGGCGCTTTTTATAGACCAGCTGATCGTCCAGCTCGCCAGCCAGCAGTTTAGCCACCGTGTCGCGGATATAGTCCTGCCACGGCTCGCCGCGAAAGATGCGGCCATACAATGCCTGCTGAAACTGCTGCGCCAGCGGCGTCCAGTCCGTGCGTACCGATTCCAGTCCTTTAAATACCAGCTGTTCGCCACCGTGGCTGCGGATCAGCCCGGCGTAGCGCTTTTTGCTGCCCTGTTCGGCGCCACGAATCGTGGGCATCAGAAAACGGCTGAAGTGGGTTTCATACTCCAGCTCCAGCGCGCTGCTCAGGCCATAGGTTTGCTGCAGATGCTGCTGCCACCATTGATTGACGTGCTGCGCCAGACGCTGACCAATGGCCGCGGCGTCGGCTTCACTGTGCGCCTGCTTCAGCCAGACAAAGGTAGAATCGGTATCGCCGTAAATCACATCAAAGCCTTCGGCTTCAATCAGTTCGCGCGTCTGCTGCATGATGGCGTGACCGCGCAGCGTAATGGAGGAGGCAAGGCGCGGATCAAAGAAGCGGCAGGCGCTGGTGCCCAGCACGCCATAGAGCGCATTCATAATGATTTTTAAGGCCTGCGACAGCGGTTTATTGCCGTCGCGTTTCGCGGCTTCGCGCCCCTGCCAGATCTGTTCAACAATTGCTGGCAAACAGTGCGTATGGCGTGAAAAGCGCGCATGGCGGAAGCCAGGCACCGAATCGGTGTCATCCGGATGCGCCAGCCCTTCCACCAGCCCGACGGGGTCAATCAGGAAGGTGCGGATAATCGAGGGATAAAGGCTTTTGTAATCCAGCACCAGTACCGAATCATACAGGCCGGGACGTGAATCCATGACGTAGCCGCCCGGGCTGGCTTCCGGCGCGACCTCGCTGGGGTTAGGGGCGACGAAGCCGGCGCGGTGCATGCGCGGAATATAGAGATGGCTGAAGGCCGCGACCGAACCGCCGTGGCGATCGACCGCCAGCCCGTTCACGGTGGCGCGCTCCAGTAAAAACGGCATGATAGCCGTGTGCTGAAAAATGCGCGTTACCAGCTCGCAATCCCGCAGGTTATAGGTGGCCAGCGCCGGCTTGTCGTTGGCGAAGCGCCAGTTGATCTCTTCCATGCGCTGCCACGGGTTATCAATGGCTTTGCCTTCACCCAGCAGCTGGCGCGACACGGCCTCCAGGCTAAAGGAGGGAAAATCCCAGAAGGCTGATTTCAGCGCCTCGATACCGTCGATCACCAGCCGGCCAGCGGCCTGCGCAAAAAATACCCCCGGCTTAAAGCCGTGTTCGCGCCACTCCAGTGGCTGCTGCTGGCGGCCCAGGCGCAGCGGAATGCCGTAGCGATCGGCGTGTTTCTGTAATACGCGCAGGTCAAACTGCACCACATTCCAGCCAATCAGCACATCCGGATCGTGGCGTGCAAACCAGGCATTAAGCTGTTCCATCAGCTGCGGGCGGCTGTCGACATAAATCAGCTCAAAATCCAGCGCGCTGGCGTCACCGACCGGCGGGCCCAGCATATAGACCTGCCGCTGACCGCAGCCTTCCAGACCAATACAGTACAGTTCGCCGCGCTCGGTGGTCTCGATGTCCAGCGACACCCACTTCAGCTGCGGACGATAGTCCGGATGGGGTTTCAGGCGCGCATTCACCAGGCTGTCGCCGCGCGCCTCGCCGCTGAACCAGACCGGCGCGGTAATGAAGCGCTCCATCAGAAAGCGCTCCGGCGGACGGATGTCCGCTTCGTAAAGGGCAATGCCGTTTTCACGCAGGCGTTTTTCCAGCTGCTGCAGCTGGCGGTGGCTGCGGCAATAAAGACCAAACACCGGGCGGCGGCGGAAATCTTTCAGCGTCAGTGACTGCAGGCGCACCTGGCGCTCACCGGCAAGCAGCGCTTCGGTCTGCGCCCGAAACACCTCGGGAATAAAAGCCACCGACTCCTGAGCGGGCAACACCAGCCGCTGCGGGCCGTTATCGGTCGCCAGCCAGAGCACCACTTCGCTGCCGGTGGGGGTATCCCGCCAGTGGCGGGTGAGCAGAAATCCTGCGCGCGCGTCGGTCACGTCAACTCCGGATAGTGAATTGCTGTCAGTATAACATGGATGTTTATCCAGTATCAGCTGACCGGCGCAGCCAGCGGTAAATCTTGCCTTGACGCTGTGGCGCAGGCTCAGGACAATCCAGCCTTCATATTCCGCAGAGGATATTTATGGAAGCCTGGATTCAACACCTGTTTACGCAATCGCTGGAGTACGCGCTGATCGCCGTGGCGCTGGTCACTTTTTTAGAATCGCTGGCGTTTGTGGGTTTGCTGTTGCCGGGCACGGTATTAATGGCCAGCCTCGGCGCGCTGGTCGGCAGCGGTCAGATCGGACTGTATCCGGCCTGGGCGGCCGGGCTGGCGGGTTGCCTGATCGGCGACTGGGTTTCCTATGGCATTGGCTGGAAATTCCAGGGGCCGCTGCACCGCTGGAAATACCTGAAAAAGTATCAGGGGCTGCTGGATAAAACCGAGCACGCGCTGCATCAGCACAGCATGTTTACCATTCTTGTCGGACGGTTTGTCGGGCCGACACGTCCGCTGATCCCGCTGGCCGCCGGCATGCTGGAGCTGCCGGTGCGCAAATTCCTGCCGCCCAATATTATCGGCTGTGTCCTGTGGCCGCCGGCGTACCTGATGCCGGGCATTCTGGCGGGCGTGGCGATCGATGTACCGCAGGCGCAGGGCGACAGCTTTAAGTGGCTGCTGCTGCTGGTGGTGCTGTTGCTGTGGCTGGGGGGCTGGCTGCTGTGGCGCTGGTGGCGCAGCGGCAAAACCCGCGACTGGGCCAGCGGCTATTTGCCGCTATCCCGTCTGCGCTGGCTGGCGCCACTGATGGCGCTGACCGGCATCGCGGCGTTTATCGCGCTGCTGTTCCATCCGATGATGCCCGTCTTTCTGCAACTGCTGTGGAAGGTGTTTTTCGCCTAACGCGCTTTGACGCCCAGAATCGCCGCCGCCGCGTTTTCACCGCGCAGCAGCGCGGCGGTCGGGCCATCCCACCAGACCCGTCCGTCAACGATCACCAGGCTGCGCGCGGCGATCTGCTGCGCATCCTCCAGGCTGTGCGACACCATCAGCAGGGTAATCTGTCGCGCCTCACACACTTCGCGCACCCGCTGCAGCATTTCGCCGCGCAGGGCCGGATCGAGCGCGGAGAAGGGTTCATCCAGCAGCAGCACCGGCTGATTGCGCAGCAGGCAGCGCGCCAGCGCCACGCGCTGACGCTGGCCGCCGGAGAGCTGGCCTGGCAGGCGCGACAGCATCTCCTGCAGGCCGGTCTGATGCGCAACGTGCAGCAGTTGCTGCTGCTGATCGCGCGTCAGTTTTAAACCGGGATGCAGCCCCAGCCCCATGTTTTGCTGCACGGTAAGGTGCGGAAACAGATTGTTCTCCTGAAACAGCATTGAGACCGGTCGTGCGGAGGGCACGCTGTGGGTATGATCCACGCCGTTGATATGCAGTTCGCCCTGGCTGACCGGCAGAAAGCCGCCGAGCAGGCTCAGCAGGGTGCTTTTGCCTGCGCCGCTCGGGCCGAGAATCGCCAGGCGTTCACCGGCTTCGGCGTGAAAGCTGAAGCGCATCGGCAGATGCTGGTACAGGTAAGTCAGGTTATTCAGTGTCAGCATGGCGACCCGGTAATTTTTCCATCAGGGTAAAAAGCAGCAGGCATAACAGCAGCAATAGCAGGGCGGTAACGGCACCGTCTGCCCCACGATAAGCGCCAATCTGCTGAAACAGGTAAAACGGTAAGGTGCGGAAATCGACGCTGCCAAACAGCGCCACCACGCCAAAATCGCCAATCGACAGCACGCAGGCAAAGGCCAGCGCCTGCGCCAGCGGGCGCTGCAGCGCCTGCAGCTCGATCAGTCGCAGGCGATGCCAGCCGCTGATGCCCAGTGAGGCGCACAGCGGACCGTAGCGTACGCTCAGGTCGCGCATCGGGTTTTCCAGCACTTTCATTGCATAGGGAATGGCGATCAGCGCATTGGTGAAGATCACCAGCGCATCGGCGCGCTGCGGCAGGCCTGTTGTGGCATTGAACAGCAGAAAGAAGCCGCTGGCCAGCACGATACCCGGCATGGCGAGGATCAGCATGCCGCTCATCTCCATTGCCTGCGCGCTCAGCAGGCGCTGACGCTGGCGCAGCTCGCGGCTGCTCCACAGCAACATCAGGGTGAGTACCGCGCACAGCACGCCCGCCCCCAGCGCAATGCGCAGCGAGGTAAAGGTAGCCTGCCAGAGTGCGGGCTGTTGCAGCGCGCCCGCTACGCCGCCGTGTAACCCATCCACCACCACCGCCGCCAGCGGAGGCAGCAGTAGCAGCAGCGCCAGGCCAATCAGCAGTGCATCGGCCACGCGCGCCAGCCTGCTGTCCTGCGGATCGCGCCAGCCGCGCAGCGTCTGACTGCCCGGCGCGATAGCCTGACTGAAGCGCTGGCTCAGCAGCACCAGCAGCAGACAGCAGCCGAGCTGCAGCAGGGCCAGCAGCGCGGCGCGGCCAGGATCGTAATCAAAATTCAGTGCCTGATAGATGGCGAGTTCCAGCGTGGTGGCCTGCGGGCCGCCGCCCAGCGCCAGCACAGTGGCAAAACTGGCAAAGCACAGCATAAAAATCAGCGCGGCGGTGGGCAGGATCTGGCGGCGCAGCCACGGCCACTCCAGCCAGTGAAACAGCCACCAGCCGCGCATGCCCAGCTGGGCTGCCAGCTGCCGCTGCTCAGCGGGAATGCTCTCCAGCGCCTGCAACAGCATGCGGGTGGCCAGCGGCAGATTAAAGAAAACGTGCGCCAGCAGAATGCCCTGCAGACCATAGGGAGAGAAATGATAAGAGAGGCCGAGCGCGGCACAGAGCTGCGCCAGCCAGCCAGTACGCCCGTAAACGCTCAGCAGGCCAAATACCGCCACCAGCACCGGCAGCACCAGCGTCATGGCGCACAGGCGCAGCAGCAGGGCGCGGCCAGGAAAACGGCGGCGATAGAGCGCCCGGGCCAGCGGTATGGCAGGCACGACCGAGCACAGCGCAGAGAGCAGGGCCTGTTCAAATGAAAAGGCCAGTACATGATGCAGATAGCTGTCGCTCAGCAGCGCCTGCCAGTCGGTGGCGGGTGCGGCGGCAAGCAGCGCGCCAAATGCCAGCAGCGCCACCGCACACAGCAGCAGCGCGCTGAACGCCCCCGGAATCAGCCAGCCGGGCATTAACGGCTGACGGCCTGTTGCCATGTACGAATCCAGGCGGCGCGGTGTTCAGCGACCTCGGCAGGGGTAAACTGCAGCGCGTCAGCCGGCACCGGCAGCGTGGCGTAACCGGCGGGCAGCGCGGTTTTGATCACCGGATACATCCAGTTGCCGGTGGGTATCGTCTGCTGGAAGGCCGGGGACACCATAAACTGCATAAACTGCTGAGCCAGCTGCGGCTGCTGGCTGCCGGCCAGTCGGGCGGCCACCTCCACCTGCAGATAATGTCCTTCGCTGAACGGCGCGGCTGCATACTGATCTTTCTTCTCTTCGATCAGATGGTAGGCGGGTGATGTGGTGTAGCTCAGCACCAGATCGCCTTCGCCTTTCAGAAACAGGCCGTAGGCTTCACTCCAGCCTTTGGTGACCGTTACGGTTTTGGCCGCCAGCTTTTGCCAGGCCTGATCCGCATGTTCGCCAAACACTTTCTGCATCCACAGCAGCAAGCCCAGCCCCGGCGTGCTGGTACGGGGATCTTCATAGATCACGCGCCATTTTTCCGGGCTTTCTGCCAGCTCCCGCAGGCTTTTGGGCGGATTTTTCAGTTTGGTTTTGTCGTAAACGAAGGCGAAATAGCCGTAATCGAACGGAATGAACGTGCTGTTGTGCCAGCCATCCGGCAGCTGCAGAGTGCGGGTATCTACCTGGCTGGGAGCGAACAGGCCGGTTTGTTCCGCCGCCTGGACCAGATTGTTATCCAGGCCCAGCACAATGTCGGCCTTGCTGTTTTTGCCTTCCATACGAACCCGGTTAAGCAGGGAAACGCCATCTTCCAGCGCCACGTATTTCAGTTCGCAACCGCACTGCGCTTCAAAGGCTTTTTTTACCGCCGGGCCGGGGCCCCATTCAGCGGCGAAGGAATCGTAGGTATAAACGGTGAGGACAGGTTTGGCAGCAAGCGCCGGTGCGCATACCAGCAGCAGCACGGGCAGAACTTTGTTTAACACTTTGCGCTCCTTGAGGAGAAGATAACGTTGAGTCGCAAAGGATCTGAGCAGCAGGCCTCTCAAATCCCTACGCCGGTACAAACCGGATCAGGTTCGACGGGTCTCTCTCAGCCAGTTATCCGGCACCCCGTTGAGAACGGCTTAGTGTAGTCACTTCTGTGACAGCGCGAAAGCCTCACAGATCCGGCGGGGCGAACCAGGCGGACTTGAAATCAAACCAGCCCAGCGTATTGAGGCGCACGCCACGCATGCTGCGCTGCCCTTCCAGCAGCAGCCAGTGATGGAACAGCGGATGCAGGTAGTTGTGGCTGACCAGCTGGCGGCTCCACTCCGCCAGCGGCAACGCATTGTCGCGCCAGCGTGCGGCATCGGCTGACCAGTCGAGCGGAACACAGTGCTGCATCAGCGGCAGCTCATACAGCTGCGCAAACAGTGCATACTCCAGCGGCAGGGTGAAATTGACGCTGCCCAGCCAGATATCGCTGTCGCCCGCGCCGGCATACCACTCTTCATAGCTGACTTCACGCGTTATCAGCGTGACACCCTGCTGCGCCAGCAGCGGGCGCAGCGCACTGGCAATGCCTTCGTGTTCAACGTGCTGGCTGTACCAGCTGAGCGTCAGCTGCGTCAGCCCCTGCGGTTTGCTGACGGGATCGAGATCGCGCCGGTGATGCCAGCGCGGCAGCAGGCCATAAGCCGGAAACCAGTAGCGCTGATAGCCCACGCCGGCATGATTCAGCAGCGCCACCGGATTCAGCAGATAGCTGACCCAGCGGCGGAAGTCGGCATCGCGTCCGCGTGCGGATCGCTGATCGTACAGCAGAAAGTAACAGCCTTCTTCCAGCCGGCTCTCCTCTGACTTTTCATCTGCGCTTTCCCCTTCCAGCTTTACACCGGCATAGACCAGCTCATCGCTGATCTCCGGTAACACCCAGATGGAGACGTCATCAATCAGCGCGCGGTAGCCAAAGTAGTCGTCAAAAGCGGCAATCTTCAGCTGCGTCTGCTGATTACGCACCACGCTGTAGGGGCCGGTGCCAACCGGCTGCGCTGCAAAGTTGGGCAGCGCGGGCCACTCGCGCGGCAGAATCATCGCACTGACGCTGCCCAGCAGCCATGGCAGCCAGCGATCCGGCTGGCTGAGATGAATATCCAGCGTCCACGGAGCCGGCGCGTGCAGGCGGACCAGATGGGAAAACAGCGGCTGGCTGCGCACCCGTTCCAGCGAGGCGATAACATCCTCCATCGCCAGTTCGCGGCCGTGATGAAAGCGAATGGCCGGGCGCAGAAAGAAGCGCCAGTGCAGCGGAGACGTTTGCTGCCAGTGGTGCGCGATATCCGGTTCAATTTCCCCGTTTTCCTCATTTACCCGCGTCAGGCCGCTGAAAATCTGCCGTGCCAGATGGGTTTCCGAGCGGCGCAGCGGCGAACCCGGCAGCAGGCTGGGCAGCGGACGGTAGTAAAGCACGCGCAGAATATGTTTGCCCTGCCGGAAGCTGCGTCCCAGATGGGCGGCAATCATCTGCCGCACCTGATGCTTATCGCCGACCAGCTGAACCAGCTGGTCAATCCGATCCTGCTCCAGCAGTTCGTCGGCGCGCTGCTGCTGCAGTGCCAGTCCGGTGCAGCAGAAACGCAGCTGCGAACGTTTGCCGCGTCCGGCCTCCGCCTGCCACTGCAGCCAGCCCGCCTGCTGCATGGCAGCGAGCAGGTTGCGCATATGGCGACGCGAGCAGTGCAGCCGCGCGGCCAGCTCCTGCAGCGTGATCGCCTGATCCTCCCCCTGACAGTGTTGCCACAGGCGGATAAATTGCTGCTGCAGACGGGCAGAAGACATAAAAGGGGAACTCCTTTGCGACATCGCTCAGTTTTTACTGCCTCATATTAAAGGCATACTGCCTGCAACGGAAAGAGCGGGAGGCATTCATACATGAATGGCGCTCATCCCGGGATTCTGCCCAGGCGGAATCGTTTCTGAGTAGGGTGCAATTTCACCGCCAGCAGGGGATCTCTGCTGGCTTTTTTTGATCGGCTGTGAAATCGTCTACGCTCTTTTTTTGGGTTCTGCTTTTCTTCCTCAAAGGGATTTCTGCATGAAATCGCTGTTAACGCGGCCGCGCCGCCTCAATCCGGTTTATCTCTCCTTTATGGCCGTGTCGTTCATGGTGGGCGTCGCCGGCGCGCTGCAGGCGCCGACGCTGAGTCTGTTTCTGACGCGCGAAGTGCAGGTGCGGCCGTTCTGGGTGGGGCTGTTTTTCACCGTCAACGCCGTGGCGGGCATCATTATCAGCCTGCTGGTGGCGAAACGATCGGACACGCAGGGCGACCGCCGTAACCTGATTCTGTTCTGCTGCCTGATGGCGGTGCTGAATGCGCTGCTGTTTGCTTTTAATCGCCACTATCTGACACTGGTCAGCCTGGGCGTGCTGCTGTCAGCGCTCTCCAGCGTGGCGATGCCGCAGATCTTTGCGCTGGCACGGGAATATGCTGACCAGTCGGCGCGCGAGGTGGTGATGTTCAGCTCGGTCATGCGCGCCCAGCTGTCGCTGGCGTGGGTGATTGGGCCGCCGTTATCCTTTGCGCTGGCGCTCAACTATGGTTTCGTCACGCTGTTCTGCGTGGCGGCGGCTATCTTCCTGCTGAGTATGTTGTTGATCTGGCGTTCGCTGCCTTCCGTGCCGCGCGTCCTTGTCACGCCGGAGCAGGAACTGCTGCGCATCAGCCCGTGGAAAGACGGTCAGGTACGGTTGCTGTTTATCGCCTCGGTGGTGATGTGGGCGTGCAACACCATGTATATCATTGATATGCCGCTGTATATCAGTACAACGCTGGGCCTGCCGGAAAAGCTGGCCGGGCTGTTAATGGGCACGGCTGCTGGCCTGGAGATCCCCATCATGCTGCTGGCCGGACACTATGCAAAGCGCTATGGCAAACGTCTGCCGATGCTGCTGGCGCTGGTGGCGGGCGTACTGTTTTACCTCGGGCTGGTGCTGTTTCATTCACGCACCGCGCTGATGGTACTGCAGCTGTTTAATGCCGCCTTTATCGGCATTATTGCCGGAATCGGCATGCTATGGTTCCAGGACCTGATGCCGGGGCGCGCAGGTGCAGCCACCACGCTGTTTACCACTTCCATCTCTACCGGGCTGATCGTGGCCGGGCTGATTCAGGGTGTGCTGAGCGAGCGCTTTGGCCATGAATCGGTGTACTGGCTGGCGCTGGCGATGTCACTGGTGGCGCTGGGGCTGGCATCACGGGTGCGGGACGTGCGATAAGGGCAGAAGGGCAGATACAGGCCGCCAGGCAGGCAGGCGGCCACGTAATGCGAACCACCGGACGCACCGGCGGTGCGCCCGGAAAGCCTCAGCGTAAAAATGCCGGCTGGCTGGCTTCGTAGCGGGCAATTGCCGCTTCGTGCTGCAGCGTCAGGCCAATGCTGTCCAGGCCGTTAATCATGCAGTGACGACGGAACGCATCGATCTCAAAGCGGTAAACTTTATCGCCGGCGGTCACCGTCTGCGCTTCGAGATCCACGGTAAAGCGAATGCCGGGCTGATCGTTCACCAGGCGGAACATTTCATCCACCTCCTCTTCGCTCAGCTTCACCGGCAGCAGCTGGTTGTTGAAGCTGTTGCCATAGAAGATGTCAGCAAAGCTCGGTGCAATCACTACATGAAAACCAAAGTCAGTGAGTGCCCATGGCGCGTGCTCACGCGACGAGCCGCAGCCAAAGTTTTCCCGGGCCAGCAGAATGCTGGTGCCCTGGAATTCCGGTTTGTTCAGTACAAAGCTGGCCGTCGGCTGCGTGCCGGCATCGTCGTCAAAGCGCCAGTCGTGAAACAGGTGGGCACCAAAACCGGTGCGCGTCACTTTCTGCAAAAACTGCTTGGGAATGATGGCATCGGTATCGACGTTCGCGGCATCCAGCGGGGCGACGATCCCGGTGTGTTGGGTAAATTTTTTCGCCATGGCTTAAGCTCCCTGAGTTAATTCGCGAATGTCGGCAAAACGGCCGGTGACAGCCGCAGCGGCCGCCATCGCCGGGCTCACCAGATGGGTGCGTCCGCCGCGGCCCTGACGGCCTTCAAAGTTACGGTTACTGGTTGAAGCACAGCGCTCGCCCGGATTCAGGCGGTCGTTGTTCATCGCCAGGCACATTGAGCAGCCCGGTAAACGCCATTCAAAACCAGCGTCGAGGAAAATTTTATCCAGGCCTTCCGCTTCCGCCTGCGCTTTCACCGGACCGGAACCCGGCACCACCATCGCCACTACGCCCGGTGCGACTTTCCGCCCTTTGGCGATAGCTGCCGCCGCGCGTAAATCTTCGATACGCGAGTTGGTGCAGGAGCCGATAAACACTTTATCAATTGCCACATCGGTCAGTTTAATGCCCGGCTGCAGCGCCATATAGGCCAGCGCTTTCTCTGCGGAGGCGCGTTCCACCGGATCGGCAAAGGTCTGCGGATCGGGAATCGCCTGGTCAACCGCCATCACCTGGCCCGGATTGGTGCCCCAGGTAACCTGTGGCGCGATGTCCGCTGCGTTCAGGGTGACGACGCTATCAAAAATGGCATCGCTGTCAGACTTCAGCGTGCGCCAGTAGGCGACTGCCTGCTCCCACTGTTCGCCCTTCGGTGCGAACTGCTTGTCTTTCAGGTAGGCGAAAGTGGTGTCATCCGGCGCAACCAGACCCGCTTTTGCCCCCATTTCAATCGCCATATTGCACAGCGTCATACGGCCTTCCATGCTCAGCGCCTGGATCGCCGGGCCGCAGAACTCGACCACGTGGCCTGTGCCGCCCGCGCTGCCGGTCTTACCGATAATAGCCAGCACGATATCTTTGGCGGTGATGCCCGGTGCGGCTTCACCCAGCACCTCAATCTTCATGGTTTTGGCGCGGCCCTGTTTCAGGGTCTGCGTGGCAAACACGTGTTCCACTTCAGACGTGCCGATGCCAAACGCGAGGGAACCGAATGCCCCGTGGGTCGCCGTGTGCGAATCGCCACATACAATCGTCATACCCGGCAGCGTCATGCCCTGCTCAGGGCCGATCACATGAACAATGCCCTGGAACGGGTGGTTCAGATCGTACAGCTGAATGCCAAATTCGGCGCAGTTCTTCATCAGCTCCTGCATCTGAATACGGGCCATTTCGCCGGATGCGTTGATGTCTTTGGTCTGGGTCGATACGTTGTGGTCCATGGTGGCAAACGTCTTCGACGGCTGACGCACTTTACGTCCGTGCGCGCGCAGTCCGTCAAACGCCTGCGGCGACGTCACTTCATGAATCAGATGACGATCGATATAGAGTAACGGCGTTTCATCTGGCGCTTCGTGAACGACATGTGCATCAAATAACTTCTGGTATAAGCTTTTCATTTTATTATTTTTCCTCAGCGATGAAACCGGCAATGATGCTGCCCATTTCGTCTGTGCTCACGGCCGGGCAGTTACCGGCCAGATCGCGGGTGCGGTGCCCCGCTTCCAGTGCGCGGCTGACCGCGCGCTCAATGCTATCCGCAGCGGCATCGGCGTTAAGGCTGAAACGCAGCAGCATGGCCAGTGACAGGATCTGCGCAATCGGGTTGGCAATATTCTGGCCGGCGATGTCCGGCGCGGAGCCGCCCGCAGGTTCAAACAGGCCGAAGCCCTCTTCGTTAAGGCTGGCCGAAGGCAGCATGCCCATTGAGCCGGTAATCATCGCGCACTCATCGGACAGGATGTCGCCAAACAGGTTAGAGCACAGCAGGACATCGAACTGTGACGGATCTTTAATCAGCTGCATGGTGGCGTTATCAATGTACATATGATTCAGCTGTACATCCGGATACGCCGTTGCCACCTCGTTAACAATCTCACGCCACATTACGGAGGTGGCCAGCACGTTGGCTTTATCAATAGAGGTGACTTTATTGCGGCGCTTGCGCGCGGCTTCAAACGCATTACGGGCAATGCGCTCGATTTCAAAGCGGTGGTAAACCTCCGTGTCAAAGGCGCGCTCGTGCGGACCGCTGCCTTCCCGGCCTTTGGGCTGGCCGAAATAGATGCCGCCGGTCAGTTCGCGGACGCACAGGATATCGAAGCCGCGCGCGGCAATATCGCTGCGCAGCGGGCAGAACGCTTCCAGGCCTTTGTACAGCGCCGCGGGGCGCAGGTTGCTGAACAGACGGAAATGTTTACGCAGCGGCAGCAGCGCACCGCGCTCTGGCTGGCTGGCGGGCGGCAGATGCTCCCATTTCGGGCCACCCACAGAGCCGAACAAAATGGCATCGGCCTGTTCCGCACCGGTGATGGTGGCCGGTGGCAGCGGTTCACCGTGACGATCGATGGCGATACCGCCCACATCATATTCGCTGGTGGTAATCCGCATGTCGAAACGGTGACGGATGGCGTCAAGGACTTTCATGGCCTGCGCCATCACTTCCGGACCGATTCCATCGCCTGGCATTACCGCAATATGATAAGACTGAGTCATAGTTACACCATTTCCTTCTGATCTTTGAATTTACGCTGCAATTCTTTTTCTACCTGCTTAGCACGCCAGATGTTGTTCAGGGCATTGACCATCGCTTTGGCAGAGGATTCGACAATATCGGTTGCCAGGCCCACGCCGTGGAATTTACGGCCGTTGTAATTGACCACAATGTCCACCTGTCCCAGCGCGTTCTCACCGTGACCCTTGGCCGTGAGTTTGTAATTCACCAGCTCGGCTTCCAGTCCGGTGATGCGGTTGATGGCCTGATACACGGCATCAACCGGACCATTACCGGTGGCCGCATCGGCTTTGACCTCATCGCCACAGCCTAACTGCACTGACGCGGTTGCTGTGACGCTGGAGCCGGTCTGCACATTGAATTCGTTCAGCTGGAAATATTCCGGCTCTTCGTTCTGCTTATTAATGAAGGCCAGCGCTTCCAGATCGTAATCAAACACCTGACCTTTTTTGTCGGCCAGCTTCAGGAACGCGTCATACAGCGCATCCAGGTTGTAATCCGCCTCTTTGTAGCCCATCTCTTCCATGCGGTGTTTTACAGCGGCACGGCCGGAACGTGAGGTGAGATTCAGCTGGATTTTGTGCAGGCCAATCGACTCTGGCGTCAGGATTTCGTAGTTTTCGCGGTTTTTCAGCACGCCGTCCTGATGGATACCTGAAGAGTGTGCAAACGCGTTGGAGCCCACCACCGCCTTGTTGGCCGGAATGGGCATGTTGCAAATCTGGCTGACAATCTGGCTGGTGCGGTAAATTTCCTGATGATGGATATTGGTGTGCACGTTCATGATCTGCTGGCGGGTTTTGATCGCCATGATCACCTCTTCCAGTGCACAGTTCCCGGCGCGTTCACCCAGACCGTTCAGCGTGCCTTCTACCTGACGCGCACCCGCCAGCACGGCAGCGATGGCGTTACCGGTGGCCATGCCGAGGTCATCGTGGGTGTGGACAGAGAGAATGGCTTTATCAATGTTCGGAACGCGGTTGATCAGCTGACTGATGATGTTGGCGTATTCACCGGGCAGCGTGTAGCCAACGGTATCGGGAATATTGATGGTTTTCGCCCCGGCATCAATGGCGGCTTCCACCATGCGGCACAGGTCGTCAATCGGAGTACGGCCGCCGTCTTCGCAGGAGAATTCGACGTCATCGGTATAGTTACGCGCCCGTTTGACCATATGGACCGCGCGCTCGATCACTTCCGGCAGCGTGCTGCGCAGCTTGGTAGCGATGTGCATCGGTGAGGTGGCGATAAAGGTATGAATGCGGAAGGCTTCTGCCACGCGCAGTGATTCATAGGCTGCATCAATATCCTTTTCAACACAGCGCGCCAGCCCGCAAACGCGGCTGTTTTTAATGGTGCGCGCGATGGTCTGCACCGATTCAAAATCACCCGGCGAAGAGACCGGGAAGCCGACTTCCATTACGTCCACGCCCATACGTTCCAGCGCCAGGGCGATCTGCAGTTTTTCTTTAACACTCAGGCTGGCCTGTAATGCCTGTTCGCCGTCACGCAGAGTGGTATCGAAAATAATAACTTGCTGGCTCATGGTCATCTTCCTTTTCATTAACTTCGCCGGTGCAACGAGCATAAAAAAACCCGCGCAGTGGCGCGGGTTTTTTAACTTTCAGCAGGTCTGAATCAGTGTTTGATTCCGCCCACGAGTCTACCGCGCAAACTGGATGCGTTTAGTAGTAGACCGAGTAGGCGGAAAGAACGGGACATGAATCAAACCTCATAAAATGTGTGCTGCACATATTGGTACTGGAATCGCCGGATGATGTCAACCCTGTGGGCTGGGCTATTTTCAGCCGCGGGCAAGGGCGATGTGCTGTCTTTTTTCACCCGCGCAGAGCATCTGCCGCGATTATTCGTTAATTCAGTTAATTAGCGGAGATCGGGAAAAATGAGCTGGCGTGAAATTCTTGTTATGTTTATGTTTTTAAAAGATTTTAAATTTTATGGCCAGATTTATAAGAAACAAGACCAGGCTTGTTGCTTAGCAGATTATCGTGTGGCAGCGATTATCCGGAGTTAATCGCGCCAGAAACAGAAGGCGGGAAAACATAGTGGGCTGAATGGTCCGGCAATATGAAAATCATATTTCTTAGAACACGCTGTAAATAATCTTTAAACCAGCATTTTCATCTGTGCTTCTGCCGCCGTATCAGTTTATTCCTCGCAGGCAATATTCTGCATTCAGTGCCTTTATTGCCGGATTAAATGCAGAGTGGCGCTCTGGTGTTTGCAGGCCGGGTTTTCTGCGGTTATGGTAATCGACCTACTCTTAAAAAAATCCACGCAGGTAGATTCCCCTGTACCCGGAAGATGAAATGAATATCGTCTTCTTAGCATAAACATAAGGTTTTGATCTTAATTGGCGAACAGGGAACAGATGCGCAGCGGCGCGCCGGATTGCGCTGGCCGCAGCGCCTGTTTCTTAAGCCTGGAGGCAGAAAATGGAGATGTTGTCAGGAGCCGAAATGGTCGTCCGTTCGTTAATCGATCAGGGCGTAAAGCAGGTATTCGGTTATCCGGGCGGCGCGGTGCTCGACATTTATGACGCGCTGCAGACGGTCGGCGGTATTGACCACGTTCTGGTGCGTCACGAGCAGGGTGCAGTCCATATGGCCGATGGACTGGCGCGCGCCACCGGTGAGGTCGGCGTCGTGCTGGTCACGTCCGGTCCCGGCGCAACCAACGCCATTACCGGCATTGCTACGGCGTATATGGATTCCATTCCGCTGGTGATTTTGTCCGGCCAGGTGCCGTCATCGCTGATTGGCTACGATGCGTTTCAGGAGTGCGACATGGTCGGCATCTCCCGCCCGGTGGTCAAGCACAGCTTCCTGGTGAAAAGCACGGAAGAGATCCCTGGGGTTCTGAAAAAAGCCTTCTGGCTGGCGGCCAGCGGCCGTCCTGGCCCGGTGGTCATCGATCTGCCTAAAGATATTCTCAATCCGGCCAACAAGCTGCCTTATGTCTGGCCGGAAACGGTGAGCATGCGCTCTTACAATCCGACGCTACAGGGGCACAAAGGTCAGATTAAACGTGCGCTGCAGACGCTGCTGGCGGCGCACAAGCCGGTGATTTATGCCGGCGGCGGGGCAATTACCTCTGGCTGTGAAGCGGAACTGCGTCAGCTGGCAGAGCAGCTGAACATTCCGGTGACCACCTCTCTGATGGGGCTGGGGGCTTTTCCTGGCTCGCATCGTCAGTGTGTCGGCATGCTGGGCATGCACGGCACCTATGAAGCCAACATGACGATGCATAACGCGGATTTGATCTTTGGCATTGGCGTGCGCTTTGACGATCGCACCACCAACAATCTGGCGAAATATTGCCCGAATGCCACCATCATGCACATTGATGTTGATCCAACCTCTATTTCTAAGACCGTCAGTGCGGATATTCCTATCGTGGGCGATGCGCGTCAGACACTGACGCAGATGCTGGAACTGCTGGCGCAGAGCGAAGCGAAACAGGAGCTGGACAGCCTGCGTGACTGGTGGCAGACCATCGACGGCTGGCGCAGCCGTAAATGTCTGGAGTTTGATCGCAGCAGCGAGAAGATCAAACCGCAGGCAGTCATTGAGACGATCTGTCGGCTGACGCACGGGGACGCTTACGTTACCTCGGATGTAGGCCAGCATCAGATGTTTGCCGCACTCTATTATCAGTTCGACAAACCCCGCCGCTGGATCAACTCCGGCGGACTGGGCACCATGGGCTTTGGTCTGCCGGCGGCGCTGGGCGTAAAAATGGCGCTGCCGGACGAAACCGTAATTTGTGTCACCGGCGACGGCAGTATTCAGATGAACATTCAGGAGCTCTCCACTGCGCTGCAGTATAACCTGCCGGTGCTGGTGCTTAACCTGAATAACCGTTTCCTCGGCATGGTGAAACAGTGGCAGGACATGATCTACTCCGGTCGCCATTCACAATCCTATATGGAATCGCTGCCGGACTTTGTTCGTCTTGCAGAAGCCTATGGCCACGTGGGTATCGCCATTCAGCATCCGGCTGAGCTGGAAGAGAAGCTGCAGCTGGCGCTGGATACCGTGGCGAAAGGCCGTCTGGTCTTTGTTGACGTCACCGTGGACGGCAGCGAGCACGTTTACCCGATGCAGATTCGCGGCGGTGCGATGGATGAGATGTGGTTAAGCAAAACGGAGAGGACATAATTATGCGCCGTATTTTATCAGTGCTGCTGGAAAACGAATCCGGCGCATTGTCCCGCGTCGTGGGCCTGTTTTCACAGCGCGGCTATAACATTGAAAGCCTGACCGTTGCCCCCACGGACGATCCTACCCTGTCCCGCATGACGATTCAGACGGTAGGCGATGAAAAAGTGCTGGAGCAGATTGAGAAGCAGCTGCACAAGCTGGTGGACGTGTTACGTGTCAGCGAACTGGGGCAGGGCGCCTACGTTGAGCGTGAGATCATGCTGGTAAAAATCCAGGCGACCGGTTACGGCCGGGAAGAGGTTAAACGCAGCGCCGAGATTTTCCGCGGGCAGATTATCGACGTGACGCCAACGCTGTACACGGTTCAGCTGGCGGGCACCAGCGATAAACTGGATGCTTTCCTTAATACCGTGCGCGAAGTGGCAGAAATTGTTGAAGTAGCGCGTTCGGGCATCGTTGGCGTTTCACGCGGCGATCGCGTCATGCGCTGACAGCGTAACCTCACCCATAGCAGTTTCAGCTAACCCGGCGTAATGCCGGGTTTTTTTATTTTATGCGCAACTGATAACTGCAGATGAAAAGCGGTTGCCCGGAGGGATTTTCTGCGGTTAGATGTGACAAATGTTTTACCCATAGCTACTCTGCGGACATTTTCGCCCGCCCTGGCTTATCAGAATTAAGGTGTCACCGTGAAACTGGATGAAATAGCGCGCCTGGCGGGCGTGTCACGCACCACGGCCAGCTACGTTATCAATGGCAAGGCGCGGCAGTATCGAGTCAGCGAAAAAACCGTCGAAAAAGTCATGGCGGTGGTGCGTGAACACAACTATCACCCGAACGCCGTGGCAGCCGGCCTGCGCGCCGGCCGCACGCGCTCCATTGGCCTGGTGATTCCCGATCTGGAAAACACCAGCTATACGCGTATCGCGAATTATCTGGAGCGTCAGGCGCGGCAGCGCGGTTATCAGCTGCTGATCGCCTGCTCAGAAGATCAGCCTGACAACGAAATGCGCTGTATTGAACATCTGCTGCAGCGCCAGGTGGATGCGATCATTGTATCAACCTCCCTGCCGCCGGAGCACCCCTTCTATCAGCGCTGGATCAACGATCCGCTGCCGATTATTGCGCTGGACCGCGCGCTGGATCGTGAACACTTCACCAGCGTGGTAGGGGCCGATCAGGACGATGCCCATACGCTGGCAGCTGAATTGCGTCAGCTGCCGGTAAAAAACGTCCTGTTCCTGGGGGCGCTGCCGGAGTTATCAGTGAGCTTCCTGCGTGAAATGGGCTTCCGGGAAGCGTGGAAGGGCGATGCGCGAAACATCGACTACCTCTACTGTAATAGCTTTGATCGCGCGGCGGCGGCAGCACTGTTTGAAAAGTATCTGGAAGATCACCCAATGCCGGAAGCGCTGTTTACCACCTCGTTTGGTCTGCTGCAGGGGGTGATGGATGTCACGCTGAAACGTGACGGGCGTCTGCCAACCGACCTGGCCATCGCAACCTTTGGCGACCACGAATTACTGGACTTTCTGGAGTGTCCGGTACTGGCCGTCGGGCAGCGCCATCGGGATGTCGCTGAACGGGTGCTGGAATTAGTTTTGGCTTCGCTCGATGAACCGCGAAAACCCAAAGCCGGTTTAACCCGTATCCGGCGTAATTTATTTCGCCGCGGACAATTAAGTCGTCGCGTAAAATGAGCTGGCGGGCGATTGTTCGCCCGCGCTTATTAATCATCGCGTTATATTCCTGCAATGACTACGACGTAAAAAAGCGTAAATAATCGCCACCTCTTCTGACAAATTATCTGCAAAGCCTATTACCGATTGTTTACATCTTCAGCACTCAGGCCGCGCCAGCAAGGGCTGAAGCCGCTGGGCTTCCTTTCAGAACTCCCCTAAAATGCAGCCGCTGTCGCAGATTGCGGCTGGATAATCGAAGCGGCAGTGCTGTGTTAAATTTCATCGATCGTGCGTGGGCTGATTTTTTTTATACTGTTATTCATCAGCTTAATTTTTATTTTGTTTAACCGGCTCTCCTTATTTCTCCTTTCGCTTAATTTTCATGGGTGTAAAGAGTGATATTCACCTGCCGTTGCGGCTTGACAAGGATTTCATCGCCTCCGTAAACTCGTTTCGTGGTAAAAAGTGGGATAAAGTGGTGAAAACGGGTAACTGAGGGGTCAGGCTGGCATGTTCCGTGGAGCAACGTTAGTCAATCTCGACAGCAAAGGCCGGTTGGCGGTACCAACGCGCTATCGCGAATTGCTGCTCGCAGAGTCTCAGGGTCAGATGGTTTGCACCATTGACCTCCATCAGCCCTGCCTGCTGCTTTATACCCTGCCCGAATGGGAAATCATTGAGAAAAAGCTGGCACGTTTATCCAGCATGAATCCCGCAGAGCGTCGCGTACAGCGACTGCTGCTGGGCCATGCCAGTGAGTGTCAGATGGATAATGCAGGTCGCCTGCTACTGGCCAATACGCTACGTCAGCATGCGAGCCTGAGCAAAGAAGTGATGCTGGTTGGACAGTTCAATAAGTTTGAGCTGTGGGACGAACAGACCTGGTATCAACAAGTCAGGGACGATATTGACGCAGAACAGTCGGCTCAGGAGCCTTTATCTGAGCGGTTGCAGGATTTATCGCTATAGCTATGCAGGAAAATTTTAAACATACCACGGTGCTGCTGGATGAGGCGGTTAACGGCCTCAATATCAGGGAAGACGGCATTTATATCGACGGCACCTTTGGTCGCGGCGGCCACTCACGCCTGATCCTGTCGCAGCTGGGCGCGAACGGGCAGTTGCTGGCAATCGATCGCGATCCGCAAGCCATAGCCGCAGCCGCTGAGATAAAAGATCCGCGCTTTTCTATTGTTCACGGGCCCTTTTCGGCGCTGGCGGAATATGTGGAAGCGCGCGGGCTGACGGGCAAAATTGACGGCGTACTGCTCGATCTCGGCGTCTCTTCTCCGCAGTTAGACGATGCTGAACGCGGCTTCTCCTTTATGCGCGACGGGCCGCTGGATATGCGTATGGACCCGACGCGCGGACAGTCGGCAGCAGAATGGCTGCTGGGGGCGGAAGAGGCCGATATCGCGTTTGTACTGAAGACATACGGAGAAGAGCGTTTCGCCAAACGCATTGCCCGTGCCATTGTCGAGCGCAATCGTGAACAGCCGATGACGCGAACCAAAGAGCTGGCCGAGGTAATTGCGGCGGCTACGCCGGTAAAAGACAAGTTTAAACACCCGGCGACCCGCAGTTTTCAGGCTATCCGCATCTGGATTAACAGTGAGCTGGAAGAGATCGACACCGCGCTGAAAGGGGCACTGTCGGTGCTGGCCCCCGGTGGCCGGTTATCAGTTATCAGTTTCCATTCGCTGGAAGATCGGCTGGTGAAACGCTTTATGCGCGATCAGAGCCGCGGGCCGCAGGTGCCGGCCGGTATTCCGATGACCGAAAGCCAGCTGAAAGCGCTGGGAGGCCGTGAGCTGAAAACGCTTGGCAAGCTGATTCCGGGCGAAGCGGAAGTCCAGGAAAACCCCCGCGCACGCAGTTCCGTACTGCGCATCGCTGAGAGGACGGCATCATGATTGGCAATGAGCGCCACAGTTTACCCGGCGTTATCGGCGGGGATCTGCTGCGCTTTGGCAAGATTCCGGTACTGCTGCTGATTGCGGTGCTGGTCTCTTCCGTGCTGGTGGTGACCACCACGCATAAGACCCGTCTGCTGACGGCGCAGCGTGAACAGCTGGTGTTAGAGCGTGATGCGCTGGATATCGAATGGCGCAACCTGATTCTGGAAGAGAACGCCCTCGGCGATCACAGCCGGGTAGAACGCATAGCCACCGACAAGCTGCAGATGCAGCACGTCGATCCGTCACAGGAAAACATTGTGGTGCAGAAATAAGGAATCGCAGATCTCAATGAGCGGCGCGGGCAAAACGCTGAAGTTAAGAAAACAGGAAGATAAAGCCAGCTTTGTAAGCTGGCGTTTTGCGTTGCTGTGCGGCTGCATTTTACTGGCGCTGGGCGGGCTGCTTTCCCGCGTGGCGTGGCTGCAGGTGATCAGCCCGGACAAGCTGGTGAAAGAGGGCGATCTGCGCTCGCTGCGCGTACAGCAGGTACCCACCGCGCGCGGCATGATCAGCGATCGCGCTGGCCGTCCTCTGGCGGTCAGCGTGCCGGTGAATGCTATCTGGGCCGATCCGAAAGAGCTGACCGAACACGGCGGCGTCACGGTCGACAGCCGCTGGAAAGCCCTCTCTGACGCACTGTCGATTCCGCTCGATCAGCTGGCCGCCCGCGTGAATGCCAACCCGAAAGGGCGCTTCATCTATCTGGCGCGTCAGGTCAATCCCGCCATCGGTGAATACGTTAAAAAGCTGAAGCTGCCCGGCATCTATCTGCGCCAGGAGTCGCGTCGCTACTATCCGGCAGGCCAGGTCACCGCGCATCTGATTGGCTTCACCAACATTGACGGCCAGGGCATCGAAGGCATCGAAAAGAGCTTCGATAAATGGCTCACCGGTGAACCAGGCGAGCGTACCGTGCGTAAAGATCGCTATGGCCGCGTCATTGAAGATATCTCCTCCGTCGACAGCCGTGCCGCGCACAATCTGACGCTGAGTATTGATGAACGCCTGCAGGCGCTGGTTTACCGCGAGCTGAATAACGCGGTGGCATTCAACAAAGCCGAATCCGGCACTGCCGTGCTGGTGGACGTCAACACTGGCGAAGTACTGGCGATGGCCAACAGCCCGGCTTACAACCCGAATAACCTCAGCAACACGCCAAAAGATGTGATGCGCAACCGCGCCATCACCGACATCTTTGAACCCGGTTCAACCGTGAAGCCAATGGTGGTGATGACCGCATTACAGCGCGGCGTGGTGAAAGAGAACAGCGTACTGAATACCGTGCCGTACCGCGTAAATGGTCATGAGATCAAAGACGTGGCGCGCTACAACGAACTGACCCTTACCGGGGTTCTGCAGAAGTCGAGTAACGTCGGGGTTTCACGCCTCGCGTTAGCGATGCCCTCCTCAGCGCTGGTAGAAACTTACGCGCGCTTTGGATTGGGTAAACCGACCAATTTGGGGCTGGTCGGGGAAAGTAGTGGCTTATACCCTCAAAAACAACGGTGGTCTGACATAGAGAGGGCCACCTTCTCTTTCGGCTACGGGCTAATGGTAACGCCGTTACAGTTAGCGCGTGTCTACGCAACCATTGGCAGCTACGGCATCAACCGTCCGCTATCGATCACCAAAGTTGACCCGCCGGTGGCAGGCGACCGCGTCTTCCCGGAAGACGTGGTCAGAACGGTCATGCACATGATGGAGAGCGTGGCGCTGCCTGGCGGCGGTGGGGTAAAAGCCGCCATCAAAGGCTATCGCATCGCCATCAAAACCGGTACCGCGAAGAAGGTCGGGCCGGATGGTCGTTACGTTAACAAATACATTGCCTACACCGCCGGCGTAGCGCCTGCCAGCCGCCCGCGCTTTGCGCTGGTGGTGGTAATTAACGATCCGCAGGCCGGTAAATATTATGGTGGTGCGGTTTCCGCACCCGTCTTTGGCGCCATCATGGGCGGTGTATTACGTACCATGAACATCGAGCCGGATGCGCTGCCAACAGTCGATAAAAACGAGTTGGTAAAGAACAGAAGTGAGGAATCAAGTGACAGATCGTAACCTGCGCGACTTACTGGCCCCGTGGGTGCCTGGCGCGCCGGCGCGTCCACTCCGTGACATGACACTGGACAGCCGCTCTGCGGCTGCCGGCGATCTGTTTATCGCCGTGGCGGGCCATCATGCTGATGGACGTCGTTTCATTCCGCAGGCTATCGCTCAGGGCGTGGCGGCAGTGATTGCCGAAGCTGAAGGCGAAGCCAGCGATGGGGATATCCGTGAAATGCACGGTGTTCCGGTTATCTATCTGGCGCAGTTGCCGCAGCGCCTTTCGGCGCTGGCCGGGCGCTTTTATCAGCAGCCCGCAGACAAACTGAAACTGATTGGTGTCACTGGCACCAACGGCAAAACCACCACCACGCAGCTGATTGCGCAGTGGGCCAGCCTGCTGGGAGAAACCAGCGCGGTGATGGGCACGGTGGGCAATGGGTTATATGGACAGCTGGTGCCGAGTGATAACACCACCGGCTCGGCGGTCGACGTACAGCACCTGCTGCATGATTTGGCCGGACAGGGCGCAACCCTGGCGGCAATGGAAGTCTCTTCACATGGTCTGGTCCAGCACCGCGTGGCGGCCCTGCCGTTTGCTGCGGCGGTATTTACCAATCTGAGCCGCGATCACCTCGACTATCACGGTGATATGCAGGGCTATGAATCCGCTAAATGGCTGCTGTTCTCGGAGCATCAGGTCGCTGAATCCATTATTAACGCCGACGACGAAGTCGGACGCCGCTGGCTGCAGCAGCTGCCGGATGCGGTGGCGGTCACCCTGGCGGACAACCTGCAGGCGGGCTGTCACGGGCGCTGGCTGAAGGCCACCGCGGTGAACTATCACGATGGCGGTGCGCATGTGCAGTTCAGCTCCAGCTGGGGAGAAGGGGAGTTTGACAGCCGGCTGATGGGCGCGTTTAACGTCAGCAATCTGCTGCTGGCGCTGGCGACCCTGCTGGCGCTGGATTATCCGCTGGCGGCGCTGATGGCGACGGCAGGTCAGCTGCAGCCTGTCTGCGGACGCATGGAGGTGTTCAGCGCACCGGGCAAGCCAACCGTGGTGGTGGATTATGCCCACACGCCAGATGCGCTGGAAAAAGCGCTGGAAGCGGCGCGTTTGCACTGTAAAGGCAAGCTGTGGTGCCTGTTCGGTTGCGGCGGCGATCGCGACAAAGGCAAGCGACCGCTGATGGGCGCCATTGCCGAACAGTTTGCGGACATCGTTGTGATTACTGACGACAACCCACGCAGCGAAGATCCGGCGGCGATCGTTAATGACATTCTGACCGGCCTGCTGGATCCGGGCCGCGCGCGCGTGGTCGCAGGGCGCGCGCAGGCAGTGACGCATGCGGTAATGCAGGCGCAGGCCGATGACATCGTGCTGGTGGCCGGCAAAGGCCATGAAGATTATCAGATCATTGGCAACCGTCGTCTTGACTACTCCGATCGCGACACCGTCGCCCGTTTACTGGGGGTGATGGCATGATCCCGATTACGTTGCAAACCCTGGCCGACATCACCGACGGTGAACGGCTGGGCGCCGATCTTACACTGGCGGATGTCACCACCGATACGCGCAAAGTCACCGCCGGCAGCCTGTTTGTGGCGCTGGTGGGTGAGCGTTTCGATGCCCATGACTTTGTGCACGATGCTATTGCCAGCGGGGCGCAGGCCCTCCTGGTCAGCCGGCGCCTGGACGTCGCGGTGCCGCAGGTTGTGGTGGCGGACACACGCATTGCGTTCGGTCAGCTGGGTGCCTGGGTGCGTCAGCAGTCCAGCGCGCGCGTGGTCGGTCTGACCGGCTCCTCCGGTAAGACCTCGGTGAAAGAGATGACGGCCGCGATTCTGCGCCAGTGCGGAGAAACGCTTTATACCGCCGGCAACCTGAATAACGACTATGGCGTACCCATGACGCTGCTGCGCCTGACGCCGCAGCATGCCTATGCAGTCATCGAGATGGGCGCCAACCATCAGGGCGAAATTGCTTACACCACCAGCCTGGTGCGGCCGGAGGCGGCGCTGGTTAATAACCTTGCGGCTGCGCATCTGGAAGGATTTGGTTCCCTGGCCGGCGTGGCGAAAGCCAAAGGTGAAATTTTCAGCGGCCTGCCGGTGCATGGCACGGCGATTGTTAACGCCGATAGTCACGATCTGGCCAACTGGCAGTCGCAGTTTGCGGATAAAACCTTGTGGCGTTTTTCGCCGCAGCCGCTGACGGATGCGGAATTCCGCGCCAGCGACATTGTGCTGCGCGCTGATGCCACGCTGTTTACCCTGCACACCCCACGTGGCGATATCGCCATCGAACTGCCGCTGCCGGGTCGTCACAATATCGCCAATGCGCTGGCCGCTGCCGCGCTGGCGCTGGCCGTGGACGCACCGCTGACGGCGATTCAGCAGGGCCTTAAAACCCTGCAGCCAGTGCCGGGTCGCCTGTTCCCGATTCGCCTTTCCGCCAGCCAGCTGCTGCTGGACGACAGCTATAACGCCAACGTCGGCTCAATGACCGCGGCGGCGCAGGTGCTGGGTGATATGCCGGGTTACCGCGTGATGGTTGTGGGCGATATGGGCGAGCTGGGCGAGGAAGCGGAAGCATGCCATCGCCAGGTGGGTGAAGCCGCCAGAGCGGCCGGCATTGATTGTGTGCTGAGCACCGGCAGCCTCAGCCATTTTATTAGTGAAAGCAGCGGCAAAGGTGAACATTTCGCCAGCAAAAGCGCCCTGACTGAACGTTTGCGTACGCTGCTGTCCGAACATCAGGACATCACGATTTTGATTAAAGGTTCACGTAGTGCCGCCATGGAGCAGGTAGTACTGAGCTTACAGGAGAAAGGAACATGCTAGTCTGGCTGGCCGAACATCTGGTCGCTTTTTATTCCGGTTTTAACGTCTTTTCGTATCTGACGTTTCGCGCCATTGTCAGCCTGCTGACCGCACTGTTTATCTCCCTGTGGATGGGCCCGCGCCTGATCGCCTGGCTGCAGAAACTGCAGATTGGTCAGGTGGTGCGCAACGATGGCCCGGAATCGCATTTCAGCAAGCGCGGTACGCCGACCATGGGCGGCATTATGATTCTGACCTCCATCACCGTCTCGGTGCTGATGTGGGCGTATCCCTCTAATCCGTACGTCTGGTGTGTGCTGGTGGTGCTGGTCGGTTTTGGCGTGATTGGCTTCGTTGACGACTATCGCAAAGTGGTGCGCAAAGATACGAAAGGTCTGATAGCCCGCTGGAAATACTTCTGGATGTCGGTGATCTCGCTTGGCGTGGCGTTTGCGCTGTTTATCGCCGGTAAAGACACCCCCGCCACGCAGCTGGTGGTGCCGTTCTTTAAAGACGTCATGCCGCAGCTGGGGCTGTTTTATGTGGTGCTGGCATATTTTGTGATTGTAGGCACCGGCAACGCCGTCAACCTGACGGATGGCCTTGACGGTCTGGCTATCATGCCGACGGTCTTCGTTGCCGCCGGCTTCGCGCTGGTAGCCTGGGCGACCGGTAACGTGAAATTTGCTGAATATCTGCATATTCCTTATCTGCGCCATGCCGGCGAACTGGTGATTGTCTGCACCGCCATTGTGGGGGCCGGGCTCGGTTTCCTGTGGTTCAACACCTATCCGGCGCAGGTCTTTATGGGTGATGTCGGTTCGCTGGCGCTCGGCGGCGCGCTCGGTACGCTGGCGGTGCTGCTGCGTCAGGAGTTCCTGCTGGTGATTATGGGCGGGGTCTTCGTGGTTGAGACGCTGTCGGTGATTCTGCAGGTGGGATCGTTCAAGTTGCGCGGTCAGCGTATTTTCCGCATGGCGCCGATTCATCACCACTATGAACTCAAAGGCTGGCCAGAGCCGCGCGTCATTGTGCGCTTCTGGATTATTTCGCTGATGCTGGTGCTGATTGGCCTGGCAACGCTGAAGGTACGTTAATCATGGCTGACTATCGGGGCAGAAAAGTCGTCATCATCGGACTGGGCATGACCGGCCTCTCCTGTGTTGATTTCTTCCTGGCGCAGGGCGTTACGCCACGCGTCATGGATACCCGTGTGTCACCGGCCGGGCTGGATAAGCTGCCGGCGCAGGTCGAGCGCCATGTGGGCAGTCTTAACCGTGACTGGCTGCTGGCAGCGGACCTGATTATCGCCAGTCCGGGCATCGCACTGGCGCACCCGGCGCTGACGGAAGCGGCCGATGCCGGCATTGAAATCGTGGGCGACATTGAGCTGTTTTGCCGCGAGGCTCAGGCACCGATTGTCGCCATTACCGGCTCGAACGGCAAAAGCACGGTGACCACGCTGGTGGGCGAAATGGCGCGAGCCGCAGGCTGGCAGGTGGGCGTGGGCGGCAATATCGGCCTGCCGGCGCTGACGCTGCTGAAAGCGCCGGCGCAGCTGTATGTGCTGGAGCTGTCCAGTTTTCAGCTGGAGACGACACACAGCCTGAAAGCCGCTGCTGCCACCATTCTCAATGTGACTGAAGATCATATGGATCGCTATCCGCTGGGTATGCAGCAGTATCGCGCGGCGAAGTTACGCATTTATGAAAATGCCAGCGTCTGTGTGGTCAATGCCGATGACGGCATGACAATGCCGGTACGCGGGGTGGATGCCCGCTGCATCAGTTTTGGCATTGATCTCGGCGATTATCATCTTACCCGGCAGCAGGGCAGCACCTGGCTGCGCGTGAAAGGTGAAAAGGTGCTTAACACCAGTGAAATGAAGCTGGTGGGACAGCACAACTATACCAACGCCCTGGCGGCGCTGGCGCTGGCAGATGCGGTAAACATTCCGCGCGCTTCCAGCCTGAAAGCCCTGACGACCTATGGCGGGTTGCCGCACCGTTTTCAGCTGGTGCATGAGCGCAAAGGCGTGCGCTGGATTAACGATTCCAAAGCCACCAACACCGGCAGCACAGAAGCCGCGCTGAATGGTCTGCAGGTGCAGGGCACGCTGTGGCTGCTGCTGGGCGGCGATGGCAAGGGCGCGGATTTCAGCGCGCTGACGCCGTATCTGCAGGGCGAAAACCTGCGTCTGTTTTGCTTTGGCCGCGATGGCGATGCGCTGGCGGCTCTGCGTCCGTCAGTGGCAACCCGCACCGGGACGCTGCAGCAGGCGATGGAACAGATTGCCCCTCAGGTACAGGCGGGCGACATGGTGTTGCTTTCACCTGCCTGCGCCAGCCTCGATCAGTTCCGTAACTTTGAACAGCGTGGCGATGTGTTCGGGCAACTGGCGAAGGAGTTAGGCTGATGCGTATTCCCGGTGCCGGTATCGCTACTTTCTTTTCGTCGCGCCTGCGCGACTGGGTTATGGGCGCGCGTGAAAATGACGATGCGCCCGTGGTGCTGTATGACCGCACGCTGCTGTGGCTGACCTTTGGTCTGGCGATCATTGGCTTTGTCATGGTGACATCGGCGTCCATGCCGGTGGGGCAGCGCCTTAACGATGACCCGTTCTATTTTGCCAAGCGCGATGCGTTTTATATCGCCCTGGCGCTGGGCATGGCGCTGGTGACCCTGCGGGTACCGATGGATTTCTGGCAGCGCTACAGCAACGCCATGCTGATGGCGTCGGTGGTCATGCTGCTGATCGTGCTGGTTGTCGGCAGCTCGGTAAACGGCGCATCGCGCTGGATTGCGCTGGGGCCGCTGCGTATTCAGCCGGCTGAGCTATCCAAACTGTCGCTGTTCTGTTACCTGGCCAGCTATCTGGTGCGCAAAGTCGAAGAGGTACGTAACAACTTCTGGGGCTTCTGTAAGCCGATGGGCGTTATGGTGGTGCTGGCGGTGTTGCTGCTGGCCCAGCCGGACCTCGGCACCGTGGTGGTGCTGTTTGTGACCACGCTGGCGATGCTGTTCCTCGCCGGGGCGAAATTGTGGCAGTTCCTCGCGATTATCGGCTCCGGTATTTTCGCCGTGGTGCTGCTGATTATCGCCGAGCCTTACCGTATGCGCCGCGTCACCTCCTTCTGGAACCCGTGGGAAGATCCTTTCGGCAGCGGTTATCAGCTGACGCAATCGCTGATGGCCTTCGGACGCGGTGAGTTCTGGGGGCAGGGGCTGGGTAACTCGGTACAGAAACTCGAATATCTGCCGGAAGCGCATACCGACTTTATCTTCTCCATCATCGGTGAAGAGTTGGGTTATGTCGGTGTGGTTTTGGCGCTGTTAATGGTATTCTTCGTCGCTTTTCGTGCGATGTCGATTGGTCGCCGTGCGCTGGAGATCGATCAGCGCTTTTCCGGCTTCCTGGCCTGCTCAATCGGCGTATGGTTTAGCTTCCAGGCGCTGGTCAATGTCGGGGCCGCAGCGGGCATGCTGCCGACCAAAGGTCTGACGCTGCCGCTGATCAGTTATGGCGGGTCTAGTCTGATCATTATGTCGACCGCCATCGTATTTTTATTGCGCATAGATTATGAAACGCGCCTGGCGAAAGCGCAGGCGTTTACCCGAGGTGCTCGATGAGTGGCAAACGGCTGATGGTTATGGCGGGAGGCACCGGTGGACATGTGTTCCCCGGGCTGGCTGTAGCGCATCACCTGATAGAACAGGGCTGGCAGGTACGCTGGCTGGGTACCGCCGACCGCATGGAGGCGGATCTGGTACCGAAGCACGGTATTGAGATTGAGTTTATCCGCATCAGCGGCTTACGCGGCAAAGGCATCAAGGCGCTGTTACAGGCACCGCTGCGCATCTTTACTGCCTGGCGTCAGGCGCGTCGCATCATGAAGCGCTGGCAGCCGGATGTGGTACTGGGCATGGGCGGTTACGTTTCCGGCCCCGGTGGCCTGGCGGCGTGGAGCTGTGGCATTCCGGTGGTGTTGCACGAGCAGAACGGCATTGCCGGGCTGACCAACAAATGGCTGGCAAAAATTGCCACCAAAGTGATGCAGGCTTTCCCCGGGGCATTTGCGCATGCGGATGTCGTGGGTAATCCGGTGCGAACCGATGTGCTGGCGCTGCCTCTGCCCGCTGAGCGGCTGCAGGGGCGTTCCGGTCCGGTGCGCGTGCTGGTGGTCGGCGGCAGTCAGGGAGCACGCATTCTGAATCAGACACTGCCTCAGGTTGCCGCGCAACTGGGCGATGCCATCACGCTGTGGCATCAGACCGGCAAAGGTGGCCTGGCCACGGTTGAGCAGGCCTACCGCGAGGCGGGACAGCCCCAGCACAAGGTCACCGAATTTATTGATGACATGGCGCAGGCTTATGCCTGGGCGGATGTCGTGGTCTGCCGCTCCGGCGCGCTGACGGTGAGTGAAGTGGCCGCCGCAGGCTTACCGGCGATTTTTGTGCCGTTTCAGCATAAAGATCGCCAGCAGTACTGGAATGCGCTGCCGCTGGAAAAAGCCGGCGCCGCCAGAATTTTTGAGCAGCCGCAGTTCACCGCGGCGGCAGTCGCAGACACGCTGCGCCACTGGGATCGCGCCACCTTAGTGACGATGGCTGAAAAAGCCCGTCAGGTGGCCATTCCGGACGCGACCGAACGGGTGGCGCAGGAAGTGGTGCGCGTTGCGAAATAATTTACCGGTCAGCAACGCTGGCCCGCATCCGGCTGCGGATGCACACGGGAAAACAGGTAACTGAGACAGATGAATACACAACAATTGGCAAAACTGCGTTCTATTGTGCCCGAGATGCGTCGCGTCCGGCACATCCACTTTGTCGGCATCGGCGGTGCCGGCATGGGCGGTATTGCCGAGGTGTTGGCGAACGAAGGCTATCATATTAGCGGTTCCGATCTGGCACCCAACCCGGTAACGCAGCATCTTGCTGCGCTCGGAGCGACCATTTATTTCAACCATCGCCCGGAAAACGTTACCGATGCCAGCGTTGTGGTGGTGTCCACGGCAGTGGCGCAGGACAACCCGGAACTGATTGCTGCCCGCGAGCAGCGCATTCCGGTGATTCGCCGTGCCGAAATGCTGGCTGAACTGATGCGTTTCCGTCACGGCATTGCCATTGCCGGCACGCATGGCAAAACCACTACCACGGCGATGGTAACCAGTATTTATGCGGAAGGCGGACTGGATCCCACGTTTGTTAACGGTGGCCTGGTCAAAGCCGCCGGCACGCACGCGCGTCTGGGCACCAGCCGCTACCTGATTGCCGAAGCGGATGAAAGCGACGCGTCGTTCCTGCATCTGCAGCCGATGGTGGCGATTGTGACCAACATCGAAGCCGACCACATGGATACCTATCAGGGCGATTTTGAGAACCTGAAGCAGACCTTTATCAACTTCCTGCATAACCTGCCGTTTTACGGCCGCGCCGTGATGTGCGTGGATGATGCGGTGATTCGCGATTTGATTCCGCGCGTCGGGCGTCAAATCACCACCTACGGCTTCAGCGAAGACGCAGATGTGCGGGTGGAAAATTATGAACAGCGCGGTGCGCAGGGTCACTTTACGCTGATTCGTCAGGATAAACCGCTGCTGCACGTTACGCTGAATGCGCCAGGCCGCCATAACGCCCTGAACGCTGCTGCTGCCGTGGCCGTGGCCAGCGAAGAGGGCATCGACGATAACGCGATCCTCGCCGCGCTGGAGAGCTTCCAGGGCACCGGTCGCCGCTTTGACGTGCTGGGCGAATTCGATACCGCCGCCGTTAATGGCACGCCGGGCAGCGCGATGCTGGTGGATGACTACGGGCACCATCCAACCGAAGTGGACGTCACCATCAAGGCGGCGCGTGCCGGCTGGCCGGAGAAAAAGCTGGTGATGGTGTTCCAGCCGCACCGCTATACGCGTACGCGCGATCTGTTCGACGATTTCGCCAATGTGCTTTCACAGGTGGACGTGCTGCTGATGCTGGATGTTTATCCGGCTGGTGAAACGCCGATCCCGGGCGCTGACAGCCGCTCTCTGTGCCGGGCGATTCGCAACCGCGGCAAAGTGGACCCGATTCTGGTCTCCGAGCATGACATGCTGCCGGAAGCGCTGGCACCGCTGCTCTCAGGTGACGATCTGGTCATTGTGCAGGGCGCGGGTAACATCGGCAAAATTGCGCGCCGGCTGGCAGAGATTGCGCTGCAACCGGAGGTGCGTCATGGCTGATAAAGTCGCGGTGCTGATGGGCGGAACCTCTGCTGAGCGTGAGGTTTCCCTGATGTCGGGAAGTGCGGTTGTCGCCGGGCTGCGTGAAATGGGCATTGATGCTGAAGGCATTGATACCCGCGACATCTCTGTACTGGAGCTGCAAGCGCAGGGTTTTAACAAAGTCTTTATCGCGCTGCACGGTCGCGGCGGTGAAGACGGCACGCTGCAGGCGCTGCTGGAGTTCCTGCAACTGCCTTATACCGGCAGCGGCGTGATGGCCTCTGCGATCACCATGGACAAACTGCGCAGCAAGCTGCTGTGGCAGGGCAGGGGATTACCGGCCGGAAAATTTGTCTGGCTGACGCGCCAGCAGTATGCGCAGGGCCTGGATGCCGGGACGCAGGCTGCGATTGATGCGCTGGGTCTGCCGCTGTTTGTGAAGCCAAGCTGCGAAGGCTCCAGCGTGGGCATCAGTCGCGTCAACCACGCGGACGCGTTGCCGGCCGCGCTGGCGGAAGCCTTTCGTCACGATGACGATGTGCTGATTGAGGCATTTCTCAGCGGCGAAGAGTACACGGTGGGCATCGTGGGCGATGAGATTCTGCCTTCGATCAGAATTAAAACCGCCAGCGAGTTCTATGACTATGAAGCGAAATACATTTCTGACGATACTCAATACTTCTGTCCGAGCGGACTGAGTGACGAACAGGAAGCGGCGCTGCGGTCGCTGGTGATGGCTGCCTGGCGCGCATTAGGCTGCAGTGGCTGGGGCCGTGTGGATGTGATGACCGACGACGCCGGCCAGTTTCAGCTGCTGGAGGTGAATACCTCTCCCGGTATGACCAGCCACAGTCTGGTACCGATGGCCGCGAAGCAGGCGGGATATAGCTTCCCGCAGCTGGTGGCGCGCATTCTGGAGCTGGCTGACTGATATGTCTCAGGCGGCGCTGCGCGTAAGAAAAAATGAGCCTCAGGAGCGTGCGCGCTCCGGGCGGAGCAACGGGGCACGGCTGTTTGGCATCGTGTTTCTGCTGCTGGTGCTGGGCACCATGGTCGCGGGCGGCCTGGTGGTGCTGAAGTGGATGAACGATGCATCGCGTCTGCCGTTGTCGAAGCTGGTGGTGACGGGCGAAACGCATTACACCACGCACGACGACATCCGGCAGGCGATCCTGTCGCTGGGTGCGCCGGGCACGTTCATGTCGCAAAACGTGGACATCATCCAGCAGCAGATTGAACGACTGCCGTGGATTAAACAGGTCAGCGTGCGAAAGCAGTGGCCTGACGAGCTGAAGATTAACCTGGTGGAGTTTGTTCCGGTGGCACGCTGGAACGACTCACACATGGTTGACGCGGATGGCGTCTCCTTTAGCGTGCCGGCCAGCCACATGGGCAAAGAGACACTGCCGATGCTGTACGGGCCGGAAGGCAGTGAAAAAGAGGTGCTGGCGGGCTATCACACCATGAGTGATGTGCTGCAGGCCAGCAAGTTTACCCTGAAGGTTGCGTCGATGACGGCGCGGCGCTCATGGCAGCTGGTCACCAGTGACGATGTCCGCATCGAGCTGGGACGCAGCGACACCATGAAGCGTCTGAACCGCTTTATTGAGCTCTATCCGGAGCTGCAGCAGCAGGGCCAGAATCAGCATCAGCGCATCACCTATGTGGATTTGCGCTACGATTCAGGCGCTGCCGTTGGCTGGGCACCGTTACCAATTGAGCCAGAAAACAGTAATCAGCAACAAAACCAGGCACAGGCTAAACCACAATGATCAAGGCAACGGACAGAAAACTGGTAGTAGGACTTGAAATCGGCACTGCGAAGGTCGCCGCCCTGGTTGGGGAAATTCTGCCCGATGGCATGGTCAACATTATTGGGGTCGGCAGCTGCCCGTCACGCGGCATGGATAAAGGCGGCGTGAATGACCTTGAATCGGTCGTAAAATGTGTGCAGCGCGCGATTGACCAGGCGGAACTGATGGCAGATTGCCAGATTTCGTCGGTGTACCTTGCTTTATCGGGCAAACATATCAGTTGTCAGAACGAAATCGGGATGGTTCCGATTTCGGAAGAAGAAGTCACTCAGGATGATGTGGAAAACGTGGTGCATACGGCGAAATCGGTCCGCGTGCGTGACGAACACCGTATTCTGCATGTGATTCCACAGGAATACGCCATCGATTATCAGGAAGGCATCAAAAATCCGGTGGGACTTTCCGGCGTGCGCATGCAGGCGAAAGTACATTTAATCACCTGTCATAACGATATGGCGAAAAATATCGTCAAAGCCGTTGAACGTTGTGGCCTGAAAGTTGACCAACTGATTTTTGCCGGACTGGCATCCAGCTTTTCTGTGCTGACAGAGGATGAACGTGAGCTGGGTGTCTGTGTTGTTGACATCGGCGGCGGTACAATGGATATCGCGGTTTATACTGGCGGTGCGCTGCGTCACACCAAAGTGATCCCTTATGCGGGTAACGTGGTGACCAGCGATATCGCTTACGCCTTTGGCACACCGCCGACAGATGCGGAAGCCATTAAAGTCCGTCACGGCTGTGCGCTGGGGTCTATTGTAGGCAAAGACGAGAACGTTGAAGTGCCAAGCGTGGGCGGACGTCCGCCACGCAGCCTGCAGCGTCAGACGCTGGCTGAAGTGATTGAACCGCGCTACACCGAACTGCTGAATCTGGTTAACGACGAGATTCTGCAACTGCAGGAGCAGCTGCGTCAGCAGGGCGTTAAGCACCATCTGGCAGCCGGTATCGTGCTGACCGGTGGTGCCGCGCAGATTGAAGGCCTGGCGGCCTGCGCCCAGCGCGTGTTTCACACGCAGGTGCGCATCGGCCAGCCGCTGAACATCACTGGCCTGACGGATTATGCGCAGGAGCCGTACTACTCAACGGCGGTAGGATTACTGCATTACGGCAAAGAGTCACATATGAACGGTGATGCAGAAACGGAAAAACGTGCTTCAGTGGGCAACTGGTTTAAACGCATCAATAGCTGGCTGAAGAAAGAGTTTTAATTTTGAAAAAAGGAGATCATGCAGGCAATGTTTATGATCTCCAGGCGACAGGCACATAACGGAGAGAAATCATGTTTGAACCTATGGAATTAACCAATGACGCGGTGATTAAAGTCATCGGCGTCGGCGGTGGCGGTGGCAACGCCGTGGAGCACATGGTACGCGAGCGTATCGAAGGTGTGGAATTCTTCGCTGTGAATACTGACGCGCAGGCGTTACGTAAAACAGCGGTCGGCCAGACAATTCAGATCGGGACCAACATCACCAAAGGTCTCGGCGCGGGTGCGAACCCGGAAGTTGGCCGTACCTCAGCGGAAGAAGATCGCGAAGCACTGCGTTCTGCGCTGGACGGGGCAGACATGGTGTTTATCGCAGCCGGCATGGGTGGCGGTACCGGAACCGGTGCGGCACCGGTGGTCGCTGAAGTAGCGAAAGATCTGGGCATCCTGACGGTTGCTGTGGTGACCAAGCCCTTCAACTTTGAAGGCAAAAAGCGCATGGCGTTCGCAGAGCAGGGTATCGCCGAGCTGTCCAAGCACGTTGACTCGCTGATCACGATTCCTAACGACAAGCTGCTGAAAGTGCTGGGCCGCGGTATCTCGCTGCTGGATGCTTTTGGCGCGGCGAACGACGTACTGAAAGGCGCGGTGCAGGGTATCGCCGAGCTGATTACGCGTCCGGGCCTGATGAACGTTGACTTTGCGGACGTGCGTACCGTGATGTCAGAAATGGGCTACGCGATGATGGGCTCCGGCGTGGCATGTGGTGAAGACCGCGCGGAAGAAGCGGCAGAAATGGCGATCTCCAGCCCGCTGCTGGAAGATATCGACCTCTCTGGCGCACGCGGCGTGCTGGTTAACATCACGGCGGGCTTTGACCTGCGTCTGGATGAGTTCGAAACCGTGGGTAACACCATTCGTGCCTTTGCTTCTGACAATGCGACCGTGGTTATCGGTACGTCGCTGGATCCGGAAATGAACGACGAACTGCGCGTGACCGTGGTCGCTACCGGTATCGGCATGGACAAGCGTCCGGAAATTACCCTGGTGACCAACAAGCCGGCCACCCAGCCAGTAATGGATCACCGTTATCAGCAGCACGGTATGGCCCCGCTGCCGCAGGAGCAAAAGCCAGCGGCGAAAGTGGTGAACGACCAGCCAGCCGCCTCCGGTAAAGAGCCAGATTATCTGGATATTCCAGCCTTCCTGCGTAAACAGGCTGACTAAGAATATCCCGAGAATTGGGAATCTCCGCTCTTTGTGCTAAAGTATTCGCCCGCCGGTAATTTATACTGGCGGTCGGATGGGTAATATTGCGAGATAATGCGATGATCAAACAAAGGACATTAAAACGTATCGTTCAGGCGACTGGCGTCGGTTTGCATACCGGCAAAAAAGTCACACTGACGTTACGCCCTGCGTCGGCTAACACCGGGGTCATCTATCGTCGCACTGACTTGAATCCACCGGTTGATTTCCCGGCTGATGCAAAATACGTGCGCGACACCATGCTGAGTACCTGCCTGGTGAATGATGAAGGCGTGCGTATTTCTACGGTTGAACACCTGAACGCAGCATTGGCGGGACTGGGCATCGACAACATCATCGTTGAAGTGGATGCGCCTGAAATCCCTATCATGGATGGCAGTGCCGCGCCTTTCGTCTACCTGCTGATGGATGCAGGCGTCGAAGAGCTGAACAGCGCGAAGAAATTCGTGCGCGTGAAGCAGGCGGTACGGGTCGAAGACGGTGACAAGTGGGCCGAGATCAAGCCGTATAACGGTTTCTCACTCGACTTCACCATCGACTTCAAACATCCGGCAATTGACTCAAGTTCGCAGCGTTACCAGCTCAACTTCTCGGCTGAATCCTTTGTACGTCAGATCAGCCGTGCGCGCACTTTTGGCTTTATGCGTGAAATCGAATATCTGCAGTCTAAAGGCCTGTGCCTGGGCGGTAGTTTAGATTGTGCGATTGGCCTTGATGATTTCCGCGTACTTAACGAAGACGGTCTGCGCTTTGAGGACGAGTTCGTTCGTCACAAAATGCTGGACGCGATCGGTGACCTGTTTATGTGTGGCCACAACGTGATTGGCGCTTTCTCTGCGTTTAAATCCGGTCATGCGCTGAACAACAAGTTGCTGCAAGCCGTGCTGGCGAAACAGGAAGCCTGGGAATGGGCAACCTTCGAAGACGAAGCTGAACTGCCACTGGCCTTCAAAGCACCAAATTTAGTGCTGGCTTAATCAGCCAGCAACAAAGCGGCGGGCTTCCCTGACACTCTCTCCGGTCAGGTGAACCCGCCGCTTTTTTATTGCCCGCCCGCCATATCAGAAGCCGCCTCGCAAATCCCTTTATCTACTGGTGAAAGCCTGTACAAAAAAACGTGAAATCCGCCGTAAGCCCTTTAAACACTGGTGTCGGGACCGCACATAAGTGCTATTATCTGGCGCTCGGAGTAGCAGGGTAGCGTTGTGCGCTGTCGTTGCGTCATCACTTAATTGACTGGATTGTGGACGGGTTGTGATCGGGATTTTCTCGCGCTGGCGACAATTAGGCAGACGCTATTTCTGGCCTCATCTCCTGCTGGGGATGGTGGCGGCCAGTCTCGGCCTGCCTGCCTGCGCGCAAAGTGCTGAGTCGTCCGCAACCAATGATTCGCCAGTCAGCAGCCTGTTTGTCGGTAATATTGTTCATTTCGATCACCTGATCCGCCTGCAGGAAAGCGCGCGCCGGCCCGGCGTCAGTGTCGATTACTGGCATCAGCATGCTATCCGCACCGTCATTCGCCATTTGTCATTCAGCATGGCGCCTGCCGCTGAACCCCAGGCCGGACAGGCGCTGCCGCTGGCCGCACAAAAGCTGGCGCTGATTGATTCGCTGCAGGCGCTGCTGACATCCCCGGCACAGCCGCTGGCTTTGCCACAGGGCCACGCTGGCCAGCAGGGTGACACGCCTGTTATCCACACATCTGCTTCCTGCCAGGCTGCCATTCACGGCATTCGCGCCGGACCTTTCGTTGCTTAACCGCTCACTTTTCCCCAACCTGAATATATTTGCAGTGCGTTAATAACGGCTGAATTGAGAAGAATTTATCATGTTAATCAAATTGTTAACGAAAGTGTTTGGCAGCAGCAACGATCGTACCCTGCGCCGCATGCGCAAAGTTGTCGATGTCATCAATAAAATGGAACCGGACTTCGTCAAGCTGTCTGACGATGCGCTGAAAGCGAAAACCGATGAGTTTCGTGAGCGCCTGAAGAAAGGTGAAACGCTGGAAAGCCTGATTCCGGAAGCGTTCGCCACCGTACGTGAAGCGAGTAAGCGCGTATTTGGTATGCGTCACTTTGATGTCCAGCTGATTGGTGGCATGGTGCTGAACGAGCGCTGCATTGCCGAAATGCGTACCGGTGAAGGTAAAACCCTGACCGCCACGCTGCCTGCTTACCTGAACGCGCTGAGCGGCAAAGGTGTGCACGTGGTGACCGTCAACGACTATCTGGCACAGCGTGACGCCGAGAACAACCGTGCGCTGTTTGAGTTTCTTGGCCTGACCGTCGGCATTAACCTGCCGGGCATGCCTGCGGTGGCGAAGCGCGCGGCTTACGCAGCGGATATCACCTACGGCACCAACAACGAATACGGCTTTGACTACCTGCGCGATAACATGGCGTTCAGCCCGGAAGAGCGCGTGCAGCGTAAACTGCATTATGCGCTGGTGGATGAGGTGGACTCCATCCTGATCGACGAAGCGCGTACGCCGCTGATCATCTCCGGTCCGGCAGAAGACAGTTCGGATCTCTATATCAAAGTTAACAAAATCATCCCGCACCTGATCCGACAGGAAAAAGAGGACTCTGACACCTTCCAGGGTGAAGGTGACTTCTGGGTGGATGAAAAAGCGCGTCAGGCCCACATGACCGAGCGCGGTCTGGTGAAAGTGGAAGAGCTGCTGGTCAGCCAGGGCATCATGGAAGAGGGTGAATCCCTCTACTCGCCTACCAATATCATGCTGATGCACCATGTGACTGCCGCCCTGCGCGCGCATGCGCTCTTTACCCGCGATGTTGACTACATCGTGAAAGATGGTGAAGTGATTATCGTCGACGAACACACCGGCCGTACCATGCAGGGACGTCGCTGGTCAGACGGTCTGCATCAGGCGGTCGAAGCCAAAGAGGGTGTGGAAATCCAGAATGAGAACCAGACGCTGGCTTCCATCACCTTCCAGAACTACTTCCGTATCTACGAAAAGCTGGCCGGTATGACCGGTACGGCGGATACCGAAGCCTTTGAGTTCAGCTCCATCTATAAACTCGACACCATCGTGGTCCCGACTAACCGCCCGATGGTACGTAAAGACATGGCTGACCTGGTCTACATGACCGAGAAAGAAAAAATCGATGCCATCATCGAGGATATTCGTACCTGTACCGCCAAAGGCCAGCCGGTGCTGGTGGGAACCATCTCGATTGAAAAATCAGAAGTGGTCTCGAATGAACTGACGCGCGCCGGCATTAAACACAGCGTCCTGAACGCGAAGTTCCACGCCAGCGAGGCGGATATTGTTGCTCAGGCCGGTCAGCCGGGTGCAGTGACCATCGCGACCAACATGGCAGGTCGCGGTACTGATATCGTGCTGGGTGGTAGCTGGCAGGCTGAAGTCGCCGCGCTGGAGAACCCGACTGAAGAGCAAATTCAGGCCATTAAAGAAGCATGGAAGCAGCGCCACGATGCCGTACTGGCCGCGGGTGGCCTGCATATCATTGGCACGGAGCGGCATGAATCCCGCCGTATCGATAATCAGCTGCGCGGCCGTGCCGGTCGTCAGGGCGACGCGGGTTCTTCCCGTTTCTATCTGTCGATGGAAGATGCGCTGATGCGTATTTTTGCCTCTGACCGTGTATCCAACATGATGCGCAAACTGGGTATGAAGCCAGGTGAAGCGATTGAGCATCCATGGGTAACCAAGGCCATTGCCAATGCGCAGCGCAAAGTGGAAAGCCGTAACTTTGATATCCGTAAGCAGCTGCTGGAGTACGATGACGTTGCCAACGATCAGCGTCGCGCGATTTACAGCCAGCGCAATGAGCTGCTGGATGTTTCCGACGTCTCGGACACCATCAACAGCATCCGCGAGGATGTCTTCAAGGCCACCATCGATACCTATATTCCGCCGCAGTCGCTGGAGGAGATGTGGGACGTGCCGGGCCTGGAAGAGCGCCTGCGTAATGATTTTGATCTGGATCTGCCGATTGCTGAATGGCTGGATAAAGAGCCGGATTTGCATGAAGAGACGCTGCGCGAGCGTATTATGACTCGCGCCCGTGAAAGCTACGCGGCCAAAGAAGAAGTGGTAGGCGCGGAAATGATGCGCAACTTCGAAAAAGGCGTGATGCTGCAGACGCTGGATTCGCTGTGGAAAGAGCATCTGGCAGCCATGGATTACCTGCGTCAGGGCATTCATCTGCGCGGTTACGCGCAGAAAGATCCGAAGCAGGAGTACAAGCGTGAATCTTTTGCCATGTTTGCTGCGATGCTGGAATCCCTCAAATATGAAGTGATCAGCACCCTAAGCAAAGTGCAGGTGCGCATGCCGGAAGAAGTTGAAGCGATGGAGCAGCAGCGTCGTGAAGAAGCCGAGCGTCTGGCGCAGCAGCAGCAGCTCAGTCACGTCGACGACGAAACCGCCGCTGCCGAGGCGCTGGCCGCGCAGGGCGGTGAGCGCAAAGTCGGACGTAACGATCCGTGCCCGTGTGGGTCCGGTAAAAAATATAAACAGTGTCACGGCCGTCTGGCCTGATACTCAAAAAGGAGCCTGCGGGCTCCTTTTTTTTTGCGGATCCAGGCTGCGCTTTAGCGCGTCAGCGCCATCAGCTTCTCTTCATTCAGGCGGACGCCATGATAAGGCAGCGTCACAATCAATCCTTCCGGCAGGCCATAACGCCGCAGCAACGCCCGGCTTTGAAAGAGCAACTGATGATAATTGTTATCGCTGACGCCCGGATAACTCTCATTCCAGACGGTAGCAATGATCTGCCGTTTTGAGGTAATGCGCAGTAACAGGCAGGAGAAAAAGCGTTTTTGTGCTTCGTTAAGCGGGATGACTTTCTGATCTGGCCACCATGTCAGGGTATTGAGTGCGCTGTCGAGGGTGAAAATGTCATGAAACACCAGATGGCGTAAGGTCTGCATATGTTGCTGTGCGTCGTGCGCCAGAAACGTTGTTGCTTTAAGTTCCATAGGTAATCGGGCCTGGCTGGGTAAAGTGATTGCGAGTATTCCTAACATCGTCAGGCGCGATCACTACGACCTGTCTTAATCCGGCGGAACTGAGCGGCAGAAGGGCGCTGCAGCGGTGGGTGGTTAACATCGGTGCGCGTCTGCTTTACTATCAGCCTTCATTTATTTAAAAGCGGAATCCAGCTTATGAAACACCTGCAGGTTGCGGTGGGCATCATTCGCAATGCCAGTCGTCAGATCTTTCTTGCCCGGCGCGCGGCAAGCTCCTATATGGCTAACAAATGGGAGTTCCCGGGCGGAAAAATTGAACAGGATGAAACCGCAGAGCAGGCGCTGAAGCGTGAACTGATGGAAGAAACCGGCATTGAGGTGACGGCGGCAACAGCGATCGGCCAGGCTGACCACAGTTACGACGATTTGCGTGTGACGCTGCACTTTTTTCTGGTGGAAGGATGGCAGGGCGAACCCTATGGACGTGAAGGGCAGCCGCAGCGCTGGGTCGCGCAGCGCGATCTGATTGCGGACGAATTTCCGCCCGCCAACCATGCCTTGATCGCCCGCCTGGTGGCGGACGAACTTTAACAAAAGGGGCCGTGGGCCCCTTTATTGTTACGGTTGCTCTTCGCTCCAGTCATCGCTGTCCGTCTGGTCACCGCTGCTGGGAATACGCTTCTCTTCAGCAGCCCATTCACCCAGATCAATCAGCTGGCAGCGCTTGCTGCAGAAGGGGCGCCACGGGCTCAGTTCATCCCACATTACATCTTTACCGCAGTTGGGACAGGGAACGGTAATCATCTCTTCCTGCATAACATCCTCTAACAACAGGCCAGTTCAAAATTGAGTCGGGCGGGGACATCTCCCCGCTCACTATCAAGTGGCAGAAACCGAATCGCATAGCGGCTTTTGTGCCCCGATATCTGCGGATAGAGCGCATCTTCCAGCGTCAGCTGCAGCCGCAGCAGGTCTGCGCCCTCGGCATTATCCTGGTAAAAACCGTTCAGGCTGGTTTGATGACGAAATACGCCGGACTGACGAATCAGATCAAGGATCATCGTCAGGCTGTTGCGCAGCGGCTGCAGCGAAGCCAGCCAGCCATTTACCTGCTGGTCACGCAGGGATTGTGCCTGATGCAGCCAGATATGCAGGCCGGGCAGGTCAAAGCTGCAGCAGCCGCCCGGAATACTCAGGCGCTGACGCACCAGCGCAATCAGGCGATCGTCCCGCAGTGCCTGGCCCATACGCGGCGCGGCCATCAGCGCTGCGGATTGCTGTTTCAGGCGATCGCGCAGCAGCGTAACCGTTTCTTCGTCCACGCCAGGGACATCCAGCCAGGCACGCAGCTTCTGCTGCTGCCGTTCAAGCTCTTTCAGCAGCTCGGTACGCATATCGCCGCGTTCAAAAATATCCAGTAAATCACTGATGATACGAAAGACACCCAGCGCGGACACCGATCCGGTAACCGGCACCGTGTCATGTAGCTGATTCAGCAGGTATTCAACACGCAGCCAGGTGCGCATCTTTTCATTCAGGGGGTGTTCAAACAGAACCACTGTACTCATGTTGTTAATCCCGTCCGGTTGCTGCCAGTTGCAAATAGCGCTGGTGAAGTTCAGCAACGCGCGGTAGTACCTGTTCTGGTGTACCGCTGTTATCAATAATGTCATCCGCACAGGCAAGACGCTGCTGACGACTGGCCTGGGCGGCAAGAATACTTCTGGCCTGGCTGAGAGAGACACCGTCGCGCTGCCGGGTTCGCGCCAGCTGGGTGTCTTCGTCAACATCCACCACCAGGACGCGATCGGCCTGATGCTGTAAGCCATTTTCCACCAGGAGTGGCACGACCCACAAAACATAGGGTGACGTTGCCAGCGCTTTCAGCTGCTGAGTACGGGCATTAATGAGCGGGTGCAGTAACTGATTCAGCCAGTTTTTTTCCTGGGGCTGGCGGAAGATGATTTCGCGCAGCCGGGCGCGATACAGGGTGCCTTCAGCGGTCAGTATCGATTCGCCGTGACGCCTGGCTATCGCCTGTAAGGCCGGTGAACCGGGTTGAACCACTTCGCGGGCAATCACATCGGCGTCAATAATATCCACGCCCAGCGCGGCGAAAGCGTTAGCAATGGTGGTTTTGCCACTGCCAATGCCACCGGTAAGCGCAACGGTAAAAGGCATCGCGTTCTCACAATATTTGTGTCATCGCCCCCTCATCTGTTACTGGCGGATGAGCGCGCGATCACAATGGATTTTCTCAGCTAAATTTAACGGATTGTAGCCTAAATAAAGTAAAATTCGCAGTCTTGTCGCGGAACGAATGGCGCGTATGATAACGACACTGGAGCCGTGAGCGCTACCCGAACTGCGGTTCGTCGTCACTAACCAGGACACCCTGCTATGCGTATTGAAGAAGATCTGAAACTGGGTTTCAAAGATGTACTAATTCGTCCAAAACGCTCTACGCTGAAAAGCCGTTCAGAGGTTGAGCTTGAACGCACCTTCACTTTCCGCCACTCCGGCCTGAACTGGTCTGGCGTCCCGGTCATTGCCGCCAATATGGACACCGTGGGAACCTTTACCATGGCGGAAGCGCTGGCTGGCTTCCATATCCTGACGGCCGTGCATAAGCACTATACGGTTGACGAATGGCAGGCGTTTATTCAGCGCGTACCGGCCAGCGTACTGAATTACGTCATGGTTTCCACCGGCACTTCGGAGGCGGATTTCAGCAAGTTGAGCGCCATCCTGGCGCTGGCGCCACAGCTCCGCTTTATCTGCATTGATGTGGCAAATGGTTATTCCGAGCACTTCGTGGCGTTTCTGCAGCGCGCGCGGGAGAGTTTCCCGGACAAAACCATCTGTGCCGGCAATGTCGTGACCGGCGAGATGGTCGAAGAACTGATCCTCTCCGGCGCCGATATCGTTAAAGTCGGCATCGGGCCAGGCTCGGTATGTACTACGCGTGTGAAAACCGGTGTCGGCTATCCGCAGCTCTCGGCGGTGATTGAGTGTGCCGATGCGGCACACGGCCTCGGCGGCCAGATTGTCAGCGATGGCGGCTGTGCGGTGCCCGGCGATATCGCCAAAGCCTTTGGTGGCGGGGCGGATTTTGTCATGCTGGGCGGGATGCTGGCCGCGCACGATGAATGTGAAGGTACGATTGTGGAAGAGCAGGGCGAGCAGTTCATGCTGTTTTACGGCATGAGTTCAGAATCTGCCATGAAGCGCCATGTGGGCGGCGTGGCGCAGTATCGGGCCGCCGAGGGTAAAACCGTGCGCCTGCCGCTGCGCGGACCCGTCGGGGAAACCATCAAGGATATCCTGGGCGGACTGCGTTCAGCCTGCACTTATGTCGGTGCTGAGCGGCTGAAGGAGCTGACCAAGCGTACCACCTTCATTCGCGTGGCCGAGCAGGAAAACCGCGTCTTCAATCGTTAAACGCCCGACGGGCGTGCGCAGGCGCCCGTCAGCGAATCACCTCGCCCAGCCCAAACACGGGCAGGTACATGGCAATCACCAGCGTACCGACAATGCCGCCAATCACCACCATCATTAACGGTTCCAGCGACGCGGCCAGCGCATCGGCGCGCGTCAGCGTTTGCGTTTCATGCCATTCGGCTAATCGTGCCAGCATGATATCCAGCGCACCGGCTTCTTCACCGGCGCGGATCAACTGCGTGCACAGCGGGGTGAACAGCTGATGCTGATCCAGCCCCTGATGCAGCGGTGCGCCGGCTGCAATGTGCTGCTGCAGTTGCACGATGGCCTCACGCCATAGCCGCGAAGGCAGGGTGACTTCCACCGCCTGCAGGCTTTGCAGCAGCGTCAGGCCCGCCTGCTGTGTCAGCTGCAGGATGGCATAAATCTGGCTGAGCTGGCCGCCGCGCCACAGCGGTGATAACAGCGGGATTTTTAGCAGGGCCAGCTGTATGCGCATCTGCCAGCGGGCTGAACGCCGCCACATTTCCCGGGCTATCAACGCCAGCGTAGCGCCTGTTACCCCGATCGGCAGCGCAGCCCGTTGCAGCCAACCCGAAAGCGCTATCACGCCTGCGGTGAAGGCTGGCAGTGGCGCATCGAAGCTGGCATACACCGCGACGAATTCTGGCAAGACAAACAGCAGCATGCCTGCGCTGACAGCCAGCGCCACCAGCAGAATAAACAGGGGATAGCGCAGCGCCTTCAGCACTTTCTGCCGCAGATGCTGCTGCTTGTTCTGCTGTTCCGCCAGCCGGCGACAGCACTCATCCAGCTGTCCGGTCAGCTCACCGACCTGCATCAGCGCCGGAAACAGCGGCGGAAAAATCTGCGGCCAGGCGCTCAGTACCTGTGAAAAGGGTTCACCTGCAAGCACGCGCTGCTGCAAGCCCCGCAGCAGCACCCGCCATCCGGCATGCGGATGCCCCTCCGCCAGCAGCGTCAGGCTCTCGGCCAGCGGCAGGCCCGCTTTCAGCAGGGTGGCAAGCTGGCGCATCAGGTCAATCTTTTGCTGCCATGTCCAGTCGCGTGTGCGCCAGCACCTGCCGCGCTGCCAGCTTACCGGCAGCATGCCGCGATCGGAAAGGTGCATCAGCAACGCCTGCTGGCTGGTGGTCAGCGATTCGCCCTGTTGCAGCACGCCCAGAGTATCCAGCGCCTGCCACTGGAAATGGTAGAGGTTAGCCATCGCCCGAGCCTATTACGCGCTGCATCTCTTCAAAGGAGGTGTCGCCGCGGCTTACCGCTTCCAGCCCGGCGGAAAGCAGCGTTTTCAGCCCCTGCTCATCCGCCAGCGTCAGTAAATGCTCCAGCGGCATCCCGGCGGAGATAGCGTTCTGCAGCCGGCTGGTGACCGGTAAAATCTCAAACAGCGCCAGCCGGCCGTAATAGCCGGAGAAGCAGTGATCGCAGCCTGGCGCGCGCCATGTCTGCAGCGTGCCCGGCCACAGCTGTGCCGGCAGGTGTGCGATCACCTGCGCCGGCTGGCGGCAGTGCATGCACAGGCGTCGCACCAGTCTTTGCGCAATCACCAGCTGCAGCGCCGGCCCCAGCAGATAGCCGGGAATATCCATCTGGCGCAGGCGCGTTAAGGTCTCAGCCGTGGAGTTGGTATGCAGCGTAGAGAGCACCAGATGGCCGGTCTGCGCGGCTTGCACCGCAATGCTGGCGGTTTCAGCATCGCGGATTTCACCAATCATGATCACATCCGGGTCCTGGCGCAGCAGCGCCCGCAGTACGCGATTGAAATCCAGCCCCCTGCGCGGCTGAATCTGCGTCTGACTGATGCCGTCCAGCGGTATTTCCACCGGATCTTCCACGCTGCAGACATTCTTCTCCGGCACGTTGAGCGCGCTCAGCGCACTGTACAGCGTAAAGGTTTTACCGCTGCCGGTCGGGCCGGTGACCAGGATCAGCCCCTGGGGTTTAGCCAGCGCCTGTTTCAGCAGCCGCAACTGGGCCAGCGGCATACCGAGTTTATCCAGCGCGATGGCGCTGCTTTCACTCTGCAGCAGCCGCACTACCGCTTTCTCGCCCTGGCTGACCGGCAGGGTAGAGAGGCGAAACGCGGCCGGTTTCCCGTCGATCTCCAGCGTGAACTGCCCATCCTGCGGCAACCGGCGTTCAGCGATATCCAGCCCGCCAAGGATTTTCAGGCGGGCCAGCACCGCAGCCGGCTGCGCTTCGGGCGGCTGCGGCAGTTTGTGCAGCACCCCGTCAATCCGCAGCCGCACCCGCAAGCCCTGGCGCTGCGGCTCAAAATGCACATCTGAAGCACGGCGCTGAATAGCCTGCTTTAAAATCTGATCTACGGCATGAATGGCGGATTCACTGCTGAGCTGCTCGCGCACGGAACTGACGGTTTCCGGCTGATGCAGCAGCTGCTCCAGTCGCGCAGCGGGCCAGCATTCGATGTCAACGGCACACTGGCTGGCAAACTGCAGGGCTTCCAGCAGATGCGCATCCGGCGTTTCCGCGACCGCCACGCGCAGCCGCGTTGCATCGTGCTGCAGGATCACCGCCTGATAGCGGGCGCACAGCGCCTGCAGCGTCGGGTCCGGCTTATCCATGGCGGGCATCCTTATCCGCAAAGCGGAACTGCTCAAGGCAGCTGTCGCGCAGCGCCTCGCTGGCGCTGGTGCAACTGCGTTGCCAGCTGATTGTACCGTCGGCTGTATTCCAGACTGGCAACATCTCCACCGTCAGTCCGGTAAGGCTCTCCTGACCCGTCAGCGTGATGACACCGTTGACCACGCTGAGCGTAGCTACATAACGTGACCCTTTCGCCTGCGGAATACCCCGTTCGCCAGCCTGACACTGGGCCGGGCCGCCACGTTCAATAGCGCACAGTTCAACGGCGGTTTTATAGGGCACCATGGTTTGCAGCATGTCGGTGAGGGCCGCGCGTTGCAGATAATGTTGATAGGCGGGCAGGCCAATCGCACTGAGGATGGCGACGATACCGATGACAATCATCAGTTCGATCAGGGTAAAACCACGTTGTCTGTCCATAGTGAGGCTCCTTGTTGTGGAGCCGCTACGGTAGAAAAGGCAGGGCGTGAACGAAAGCGCGACAGGCGTATTACCGGAAACGTGATGCAAACTTTTCGTCGTGTTGCACGGCAGAGAACAGCGTTATGGAAGCCAGCCCGCAACGCTGTCGTCTTTCACCCGGTTCAGAGGGTACAAAAGCGCATCGACAGATCCAGCGCTCGCACGTGTTTGGTCAGCGCGCCCACGGATACGTAATCCACGCCGGTCTGCGCAATCTGCGGCAGCGTTGCTTCCGTCACATTGCCGGACACTTCCAGTAAGGCGCGTTTAGCGGTGAGCGCGACCGCCTGCTGCATCATTGGCAGGCTGAAATTGTCCAGCATGATAATGTCTGCACCGGCATCAATGGCCAGCTGCAGCTCCTCCAGCGTTTCCACTTCGACCTCGACGGGAACGTCCGGGTGCAGCCACTGCGCTTTTTCCACGGCGTGACGCACGGAGCCGCTGGCAATGATGTGATTCTCTTTTATCAGGAAGGCATCCGAGAGGCCCAGACGATGATTGCTGCCGCCTCCGCATAGCACGGCATATTTCAACGCAGTGCGCAGGCCGGGCAAGGTTTTGCGTGTATCCAGCAGCTGCGTCTCGCTGCCGGCCAGCAGGGCCACATAGCGGCTGACTTCCGTCGCCACACCCGAGAGGGTTTGTACAAAGTTTAATGCCGTGCGCTCGGCGGTCAGCAGCAGGCGCGCCGGGCCTTTTAGCGTAAACAGAAGCTGATCCGCGACCAGCTTCTGACCATCCTCAACATGCCAGGTCAGCGTGACATTATTGCCCAGCTGAATAAACACTTCCTCCACCCAGCGTTTACCACAGAAAACACCGGCTTCACGGGTAATTACTCGCGCTTCGGCCTGTTGATCGGCCGGCAGCAGCAGGGCGGTGATGTCGTTATCTGCCTCAATAGCGCCGCCTAAATCCTCCTGCAGCGCGCGGGTCACGGCTTGCGGGATATCCAGTTCAATACGCTGCAGTAAGGTCTGACGACGATGGTCGGGATCGTAACGGCGCGATGCCATAAAGAGAGACTCCAGCAGACAGATTACAGTGCGCTCACCTTAGCCTGATTCAGTCGGCGTTGCCAGCCGTAAAGGATAAAATGTTTAGTATCCTGAACTTCCTGCCGTTGTCCGCATTAACGCACAAGCAGGCAGGCTTATTCGTGGTATTCTCAGCCAGATTTTGTTCAGGGTGAGATTTATGAAACTGGAACACGGCTGGATCAGCAGCGCGCGTAAGGTTCCGTCGCCGCACTTTAATCAGCGGCCGGACAACGAGAAGCCGTCGCTGCTGATTATTCATAACATCAGCCTGCCGCCGGGCGAGTTCGGCGGCCCGTGGATCGATCGCCTGTTTACCGGCACGCTGCCGGCCGATGCCCATCCCTATTTTGCTGCCATCGCGCATCTGCGCGTGGCGGCGCATTGCCTGATTCGTCGTGACGGTGAGCTGGTGCAGTATGTGTCATTCGATCAGCGCGCCTGGCACGCCGGCGTATCGCAGTTTGCGGGCCGGGAAAACTGCAACGATTTCTCAATGGGCATTGAGCTGGAAGGCACCGATACTCTGGCCTACACCGATGCGCAATACGCCACGCTGCGCCAGGTGACCGCACTGCTGATGCAGCATTACCCCCTGACGCCGGAACGCATTACCGGCCACAGCGATATCGCGCCGGAGCGGAAAACCGACCCGGGGCCGGCGTTTGACTGGAAGCGCTATAGAGATTCCATTAAGCAGGAGAATCCCTGAAAAGCAGGAGCTTATATGACGTTGTTTAGCTTGTTATTGGTTTTAGGCTGGGAACGCCTTTTCAAACTGGGTGAGCACTGGCAGCTGGATCACCGGCTGGAGCCGCTGTTTCGCGGTCGCCAGCGCTTTTCGCTGTGGCGTACGCTGCTGATGACGCTGCTGACCATGCTGCTGGTGTGGCTGGTGGTCTGGAGCCTGAAAGGCATCCTGTTCGGTGCGGCGCAGCTGCTGTTCTGGATTGTGATGGGGCTGCTCTGTATCGGCGCGGGCTCGGTGCGGCGACACTATCATCAGTACCTGAAAGCCGCCAGTCACGACGATGAAGCGGCGCATCAGGCGATGGCCGCCGAACTGACGCTGATTCACGGCGTGCCGGTGGCGTGCAGCGAACGGGTGTTTTTACGTGAGCTGCAAAATGCGCTGATCTGGATTAACTTCCGTTTTTATCTCGCACCGATGTTCTGGTTTGTGGCGGGCGGGCCTTACGGACCGGTGCTGCTGGCAGGCTATGCTTTTCTGCGGGCGTGGCAAAGCTGGCTGGCGAAACACCGTTCGCCGCTGGAGCGCTCGCATAGCGGCGTGGATCGCGTGCTGCATGTGCTGGACTGGATTCCGGTGCGGCTGGCCGGCGTGGCGTATGCCTTGCTGGGACACGGTGAACGCGCTCTGCCTGCCTGGTTTGCTTCACTGGGCGATCTGCACCGCCCGCAGTATCAGGTGCTGACCAGTCTGGCGCAGTTCTCGCTGGAGCGCGATCCGCATCTGGACAAAGTGGAAACGCCACGGGTGGCCGTGGCGCTGGCAAAACGTATCTCTCTGGTGCTGGTGGTGGTAGTGGCCCTGCTGACCATCTACGGTACGCTGGTGTGATCGGCCGGCGGCACGCCGAAATCCGGGGTGCCGTCTTTCCGCCAGGCAAAGTGTTTCAGGCGGGTATGGCGATTCGGATCCCACAGCGGGTCGCCCTCTATTTCGGTATAGTTACGTGCGTGGTAGACCAGCACATCCTCTCCCTGCTCATCCTGGGTAAAACTGTTGTGGCCCGGCCCGTACTGATGGTTATCCCAGCTGCTGCTGAACACCGGTCGTGCGGATTTTTGCCATGCGCTGCTGTCCATCGGGTCGGCCTGCGCATCAATGCTTAATATACCCAGACAGTAATTCTCATCGGTCGCACTTGCGGAGTAGGTGACAAATAACCGATCCCCGTGGCGGATAACCGCCGGCCCCTCGTTGACGCTGAACCCGGCGCACTCCCATTCATACTCCGGACGACTCAGCATCACCGGGTTATTTTTCAGCGTCCACGGGTTGAGTAACTCCGCCAGATAAAGATTGGAGTTCCCTGGAATGGCCGGATCTTTCTGTGCCCACAGATACCAGTTCCTGCCCTGATGCACGAAGTGCGTGGCGTCGAGTGAAAAGCTGTCGAGATGGGAATAGACGCGGCGGCACGGCTGCCAGTGGCCGCGCAGCGGATCGGCATCTTCGCATACCAGCGCGTACATGCGGTGCTGAAACAGGCCGTCTTTGATTGCGCGGGTCGGCGCCGCCGCGAAATAAATGACCCACTGGCCGTTGATATGGTGCAGTTCCGGTGCCCAGATCAGCGCGCTGCAGGGGCCGCTTTCCGGCTTACGCCAGACCGTTACCGCCGGTGCCGCCGGCAGCCCGTTGAGCGTTGTGGCGTAGCGTATTTCCAGCCGGTCATACTCCGGGACCGACGCGATAAAATAGTAGCCGTTGTCATGACGCAAAATGAACGGATCGGCACGTTGGGTAATAAAGGGGTTGGGCCAGCTCATTTTATCTCTCCGGGTTGAATAGTGGCGGTCGCCGCAGGGGCAGACAGATCGCGGAAATTGGCGCGGCGCAGCGCCAGGTCAGCCTGAATCGTGCGCATTAAGCGGCGATCCACTTTCAGCAGACGCACCACGCCAGCGGTGATCAGGTAGCCCACGCCGGGAATCACGGTAAACAGCAGCATGATGCCGTTGATGGCGCTGGCAGATTGCTGCTTCGCGCCCGCATCGTAGCCATAGATCGACAGCAGAAAGCCGACCATCGCCCCCGCTACCGCCAGGCCGACTTTGAGGAAAAACAGATTGCCTGAGAAACTCATACCGGTAATGCGTTTGCCGGTTTTCCACTCACCGTAATCATCCACGTCGGCCATCAGTGACCAGTGCAGCGGCGAGGGAATCTGATGCAGGATGTTCAGCAGGAAGTAGGCGATGACCACCGCCACGGTAGCGTGCGGATCAATCCAGTAGAAGCCGCAGGAGAACAGCGCCAGGGCGATGTTGGTCCAGAAAAACACTTTCAGCTTGCACCAGCGATCGGTGAGGATTTTCGCCAGCGTGCTGCCGAACATCATGCCAGTCACGCCCAGGCTGATAAATAGCGTGGCGAAATGGGTCGACTGGCCCATCACCCAGGTGACGTAGTACATGGTGGCTGCCATGCGGATAAAACCGGGACAGACGTTACAGAACGTCAGCAGCAGAATGCGCACCCACTGATCGTTCTTCCAGACGTCCCGCAAATCTTTCTTTAAATCATCATTGGTCGGCACCGCCGGCCGAATGCGCTCGCGTACGGTGGCAAAGCAGAACAGGAACATTGCCAGCCCAATCAGCGCCAGCACGCTCATCGCCATCTGATAGCCGCGGGCTTTATTCTCGCCACCAAACCACTCCGCCAGCGGCAGCAGGGACAGCGACAGGATCAGCGTCGCCACGCCCACCATGACAAAGCGGTAGGACTGACAGGAGACGCGCTCACCGGGATCGTTAGTAATGACGCCGCCCAGCGAGCAGTAGGGAATATTGATGGCGGTGTAAGTCAGCGACATCAGAAAGTACGTGACAAATGCCCAGATGACTTTGTTGTGGTAGGTCCAGTCCGGGGTGGTGAACATCAGCACGCTGAACAGGACATAGGGCACCGAGACCCACAGCAGCCAGGGACGAAAGCGCCCCCAGCGGCTTTGCGTGCGATCGGCCACCGCGCCCATTATCGGATCCGTGACCGCATCCAGCACGCGCACCGAGAGCAGCAGCGTCCCGACCAGCGCCGGCGCAAGACCAAACACATCAGTGTAGAAATAGTTAAGGAATAACATGATGGCACCGCCAATCATGTTGCATCCGGCATCGCCCATGCCGTACCCCAGTTTTTCTCTGAACGAGAGGGCTGCTCCTTTCATAGTCGTCTCCTGCGACAGGTGGAGCCAAAATTATCTGCTTAAAATCAAATGCCTGATGGGTGATATTTGGTCAGGTAGATGGACAAAACGGGCGGAGGGAGAAAAGTGTGAGGACGATCAGGAGAGCGGCCCGGCGCACTCTGTCCGGGCCGTCATACATCAGGCTTTCTGTACTTTATTCTTAATGGTGTAGCCGATGGCCAGTACCACCAGCCAGACCGGAATCAGCCAGACAGAGATGGCCATACCCGGCGTCATCGCCATGATGACCAGCACCGCCACCATGAACAGCAGGCAGATCCAGTTACCCAGTGGATAAAGCACCGCCTTGAAGCGAGTCGTCACGCCCTGCTGGTCCTTTTTGCGGCGGAACTTCATGTGCGCCAGGCTGATCATCGCCCAGTTGATCACCAGCGCAGAGACCACCAGCGACATCAGCAGTCCAAAGGCTTCGCCCGGCATAAGGTAGTTGATCAGCACGCACAGCGCCGTGGCGACGGCCGAAACCAGAATGGTGGCCACCGGCACGCCGCGGCGATCCACTTTCAGCAGCGCCTTTGGTGCGTTGCCCTGCTGCGCCAGACCAAACAGCATACGGCTGTTGCAGTAAACGCAACTGTTGTAGACCGACAGTGCCGCCGTCAGAATCACCACGTTCAGCGCGTTGGCGACCAGCGCATCGCCCAGCTCGTGGAAGATCAGCACAAACGGGCTGGTGTCTTCGGTCACGCGCGTCCACGGCAGCAGCGAAAGCAGGACCGCAAGGGAGCCAATATAGAAAATCAGAATACGCCACAGCACCTGATTGGTGGCTTTAGGGATACTTTCCTGCGGATTGTCGGCCTCTGCCGCGGTGATGCCCACCAGCTCCAGCCCGCCAAACGAAAACATGATGATTGCCATCATCATCACCAGCCCGCTCATGCCGTGCGGCAGGAAACCGCCTTCACGCCACAGGTTGCTGACCGAGGCCTGCGGGCCGCCGTTACCGCTGAACAGCAGCCAGCCGCCAAACAGGATCATGCCGATAACCGCCACCACTTTGATGATCGCGAACCAGAATTCCATCTCCCCGAAAACCTTGACGTTGGTCAGGTTGATGGCGTTGATCACGACAAAGAAAATCGCCGCTGTGGCCCAGGTCGGGAAATCCGGCCACCAGAACTGGATATATTTTCCGACGGCGGTCAGCTCCGCCATTGCCACCAGGACATATAGTACCCAGTAGTTCCAGCCGGAGGCAAAGCCGGCAAAATTGCCCCAGTATTTATAGGCGAAGTGGCTGAAGCTACCGGCAACCGGCTCTTCAACGACCATTTCACCGAGCTGACGCATAATCAGGAAAGCAATGAAACCGGCAATGGCATAGCCAAGAATGACCGCCGGCCCCGCCGATTTAATCACCGATGCGCTGCCCAGAAACAGGCCGGTTCCCACCGCACCGCCCAGCGCAATCAGCTGAATATGGCGATTCTTCAGGCCGCGATGCAGCGTTTCGCCATGCTGTTGTTCCATACAAACCTCATGATGTTGTTATTGTGCGCCCGCCGTACACGCGCAGTCAGGCTGTGCAGGCGTTGTACGCTTTTCTTTACGGTGTCTGGCGTGCTGTGTGCAGGCGCCGACTACCACGCCGACCAGAATAGTGATAAGCGCGACGCTTTGCACCTGCTTTTGCTTTTTGTGCTGAGAGACGGCTGAAAAACCAGCAGCATCCGCTGCACACCCACAGGTTTATTTCTGCCATGAACGGCTGCGCAGCACGAATAGCTTTCCCTTATGGATGACGGTCCGCTGACGGGCTAACGTCGTGTAAGGTTTGGTAAAAGTGAAATTTGTTAACAATTGCCGCTGACGGCGGCTGCCGCGCCAGCGCGCGGGCAGCATGCGCAGCCTTTGAAATACCCCGCCTGCGGGCCGGGCGGGGGACATCTGGACACAAGGTGAATACTTTGTTACTTTACCGGCACCATTTTTCAATTGGTATTACCAATTTACTCCGGACGTTTGGCTCATAAGAAGGGAAGATGGCTTATAGTAAAATTCGCCAGCCCAAGCTCTCCGATGCGATTGAGCAGCAGCTGGAATCCCTGATTATGGAAGGGACACTTCAGCCGGGCGAAAAACTGCTCCCCGAACGCGAACTGGCCAAACAGTTTGATGTCTCACGTCCATCATTGCGCGAAGCGATTCAGAGTCTGGAAGCCAAAGGTCTGCTGCTGCGCCGTCAGGGTGGCGGCACTTTTGTGCAGAAAAATCTGTGGCAAAGTCTGAGCGATCCGCTGGTGGGCCTGCTGGCGGAACATCCGGAATCGCAGTTTGATCTGCTGGAAACCCGCCATGCGCTTGAGGGCGTCGCGGCATATTATGCGGCGCTGCGCGGCACCGATGAAGACCTGCAGCGCATCCGGGATTGCCACGTTGCCATCCAGCAGGCGCAGGACAGCGGCGATCTGGATGCCGAAGCCGATGCGGTGATGAAGTATCAGATCGCTGTCACAGAAGCCGCCCATAATGTGGTGCTTTTGCATTTGCTACGCTCTATGGGCCCTATGCTGGAAAAAAACGTCCGTCAGAATTTCGAATTGCTCTACGCTCGCCGCGAAATGCTGGCGAAAGTGAGCGGTCACCGCGCCAGTATCTTTGAGGCGATTGTGGCTCGTGAGCCGGAACAAGCACGCGAGGCCTCCCATCGTCACCTGGCGTTCATTGAGGAAATCTTGCTGGACAGAAGTCGGGAGCAGAGCCGTCGTGAACGCTCCCTGCGTCGTTTACAGCAACGTAAGGACTAACGCACGGCAATGAACGTGCGACATAAACGACGGGCCTGTCTTCTTGTGCTGTGAATCTGAAGCAAAGTGCAAGCAGACAGGCTCCTGATAATTCAACGTATTAGACACAGATAAGGAATACACCCCATGTCAGAACGTTTACAGAATGACGTGGATCCGATCGAAACTCGTGACTGGCTACAGGCGATCGAATCGGTCATCCGTGAAGAAGGTGTTGAGCGCGCACAGTATCTGATTGATCAGGTGCTGAGTGCTGCCCGCAAAGGTGGTGTAAAAGTCGCGGCAGGTGGGAATGCCGTCAGCAACTACATCAACTCCATTGCGGTAGAAGATGAGCCGGAATATCCTGGCAACACCTCTCTTGAACGTCGTATCCGTTCCGCGATCCGCTGGAATGCCATTATGTCGGTTCTGCGTGCATCGAAGAAAGATCTGGAGCTGGGTGGTCACCTCTCTTCATTCCAGTCTTCTGCCACCATCTATGAAGTGTGCTTTAACCACTTCTTCCGCGCACGTAGCGAAAAAGATGGCGGCGATCTGGTTTACTTCCAGGGTCATATCTCTCCGGGCATCTATGCGCGTGCGTTCCTTGAAGGTCGTCTGACCGAAGAGCAAATGAACAACTTCCGTCAGGAAGTGCACGGCAACGGTCTCTCTTCTTATCCGCATCCGAAACTGATGCCGGACTTCTGGCAGTTCCCGACCGTCTCTATGGGGCTGGGTCCGCTGAATGCGATCTACCAGGCCAAGTTCCTGAAATATCTGGAACACCGCGGTCTGAAAGACACCTCTAACCAGACCGTTTACGCCTTCCTCGGCGACGGTGAGATGGATGAGCCGGAATCCAAAGGCGCGATCACCATCGCGACCCGCGAGAAGCTGGATAACCTGGTCTTCATCATCAACTGTAACCTGCAGCGTCTGGATGGCCCGGTCACCGGTAACGGCAAGATCATCAACGAGCTGGAAGGCATCTTTGCCGGTGCTGGCTGGAACGTGATCAAGGTGATCTGGGGCGGTCGCTGGGATGAGCTGCTGAAGAAAGACACCAGCGGTAAGCTGATCCAGCTGATGAACGAAACCGTGGACGGCGATTATCAGACCTTTAAATCCCGCGACGGCGCTTACGTGCGTGAGCACTTCTTCGGCAAATACCCGGAAACCGCTGCGCTGGTGAAAGACTGGTCAGACGAAGAGATCTTCGCCCTGAACCGTGGTGGTCACGATCCGAAGAAAATCTACGCGGCACTGAAGAAAGCGCAGGAGACCAAAGGTCAGCCGACGCTGATTCTGGCGCATACCATTAAAGGCTATGGTATGGGCGACACCGCGGAAGGGAAAAACATTGCGCACCAGGTGAAGAAGATGAACATGGATGGCGTGCGCTATATCCGCGATCGCTTCAATGTGCCTGTTGCCGATGACAAAATCGAAGAGCTGCCGTACGTCACCTTCGAGAAAGGGTCTGAAGAGTACAACTACCTGCACGGCCAGCGTGAGAAGCTGGGTGGCTACCTGCCAACCCGTCAGGCAGCCTTCACTGAGAAGCTGGAAATGCCAGCGCTGGAAGAGTTCAGTGCGCTGCTGGAAGAGCAGAGCAAAGAGATCTCAACCACGATCGCCTTCGTGCGTGCGCTGAACGTCATGCTGAAGAACAAGTCGATCAAAGATCGTCTGGTGCCAATCCTTGCGGATGAAGCGCGTACCTTCGGTATGGAAGGTCTGTTCCGTCAGATTGGTATCTACAGCCCGAACGGCCAGCAGTACACACCGCAGGACCGTGAGCAGGTTGCTTACTACAAAGAAGACGAGAAAGGCCAGATCCTGCAGGAAGGGATCAACGAGCTGGGCGCAGGATCATCCTGGCTGGCGGCGGCGACCTCTTACAGCACCAACAACCTGCCGATGATTCCGTTCTACATCTATTACTCGATGTTCGGCTTCCAGCGCATCGGCGATCTGATGTGGCTGGCGGGCGACCAGCAGGCGCGCGGCTTCCTTGTCGGCGGCACCTCGGGCCGTACCACGCTGAACGGTGAAGGTCTGCAGCACGAAGATGGCCACAGCCACATTCAGTCGCTGACCATCCCGAACTGTATCTCTTACGATCCCGCGTACGCATACGAAGTCGCAGTCATCATGCAGGACGGCCTGGTGCGTATGTACGGTGAAGCGCAGGAAAACATTTACTACTACATCACCACGCTGAACGAAAACTACCACATGCCAGCGATGCCGCAGGGCGCGGAAGAGGGTATCCGTAAGGGTATCTACAAGCTGGAAACGGTTGCGGGCAGCAAAGGTAAAGTGCAGCTGCTGGGCTCCGGTTCAATCCTGCGTCACGTGCGTGAAGCCGCACAGATCCTGGCGAAAGACTACGGCATCGGTTCTGACGTTTACAGCGTGACCTCGTTCACCGAACTGGCGCGTGATGGCCAGGATTGTGAGCGCTGGAATATGCTGCATCCAACAGAAACCCCGCGCGTGCCGTACATCGCGCAGGTGATGAACGATGCCCCTGCTGTGGCATCCACTGACTACATGAAGCTGTTTGCCGAGCAGGTACGCAGCTACGTGCCGGCCAGCGACTACCGCGTCCTGGGTACGGATGGCTTTGGCCGTTCTGACAGCCGTGAAAACCTGCGTCACCACTTCGAAGTGGATGCATCGTATGTGGTTGTGGCTGCGTTGGGTGAGCTGGCTAAACGCGGCGAAATCGAGAAGAAAGTGGTGGCTGACGCGATCGCTAAATTCAACATCGATGCCGATAAAGTTAACCCGCGTCTGGCATAAGAGGTAAGAGAGTAATGGCTATCGAAATTAACGTACCGGATATCGGCTCTGACGAGGTTGAAGTCACCGAGATTCTGGTGAAGGTGGGCGACAAGGTTGAGGCTGAACAGTCGCTGATCACCGTGGAAGGCGATAAAGCCTCCATGGAAGTGCCTTCGCCGCAGGCTGGCGTGGTAAAAGAGATCAAAATCAACACCGGTGACAAAGTGAATACCGGTTCACTGATCATGATCTTTGACGCAGAGGGTGCAGCAGAGGCTGCACCTGCGGCTGAAGCGAAACAAGCTGAAGCGGCGCCTGCGGCGGCGGCAACCGAAGCAAAAGACGTCAACGTGCCGGATATCGGTGGTGATGAAGTTGAAGTCACCGAAATTCTGGTGAAGGTGGGCGACAAGGTCGCGGCTGAGCAGTCGCTGATCACCGTGGAAGGCGACAAAGCTTCCATGGAAGTCCCGGCGCCATTTGCGGGCGTGGTGAAAGAGATCAAAATCGCGACCGGCGACAAAGTCAGCACCGGCTCTCTGATCATGATCTTTGAGGCGGAAGGTGCAGCCCCGGCGGCAGCGGCGAAGCCAGAAATTAAAGAAGCAGCAGCCTCCGCACCGGCGGCCGCTGCAGGCGCGAAAGACGTCAACGTACCGGACATCGGCGGCGACGAAGTGGAAGTCACCGAGGTTCTGGTGAAGGTGGGCGACAAGGTTGCAGCAGAACAGTCGCTGATCGTGGTGGAAGGTGACAAAGCGTCGATGGAAGTCCCGGCACCGTTTGCTGGTACGGTCAAAGAGCTGAAAGTCGCGACCGGCGATAAAGTGACCACCGGCAAGCTGATCATGGTGTTCGAGGTGGAAGGCGCCGCGCCTGCCGTTGCCGCACCTGCGGCGAAGCAGGATGCTGCTGCGCCTGCTGAGAAGCCTGCCGCCGCGCCTGCGCCGACAGCGGCCAAAGCGGAAGCGAAGAGCGACTTTGCTGAAAACGACGCCTATGTGCACGCGACGCCGGTGATCCGTCGCCTGGCGCGCGAGTTCGGCGTGAACCTGGCGAAAGTCAAAGGCACCGGCCGCAAAGGGCGCATCCTGAAAGAGGACGTGCAGGCTTACGTGAAAGACGCGGTGAAACGTGCTGAAGCTGCTCCGGCTGCTGCGACTGGCGGCGGTCTGCCAGGCATGCTGCCATGGCCGAAAGTGGACTTCAGCAAGTTCGGTGAAATTGAAGAAGTGGAGCTGGGCCGTATCCAGAAAATCTCCGGTGCAAACCTGAGCCGTAACTGGGTCATGATCCCGCACGTAACGCACTTCGATAAAACCGACATCACCGATCTGGAAGCGTTCCGCAAGCAGCAGAATGCTGAAGCAGAGAAGCGCAAGCTGGATGTGAAGTTCACCCCGGTGGTGTTCATCATGAAAGCCGTGGCTGCTGCGCTGGAGCAGATGCCGCGCTTCAACAGCTCACTGTCCGAAGATGGTCAGAAGCTGACGCTGAAGAAATACATCAATATCGGTGTGGCGGTCGATACGCCAAACGGTCTGGTGGTTCCGGTGTTCAAAGACGTGAACAAGAAAGGCATCACCGAGCTGTCGCGTGAACTGATGGCGACCTCGAAAAAAGCGCGTGATGGCAAGCTGACCGCCAGCGATATGCAGGGCGGCTGCTTCACCATCTCCAGCCTCGGCGGCCTGGGAACCACCCACTTCGCGCCGATCGTGAACGCGCCGGAAGTGGCGATTCTCGGCGTGTCGAAGTCTGCGATGGAGCCGGTCTGGAATGGCAAAGAGTTTGCACCACGTCTGATGATGCCAATCTCGCTGTCCTTCGACCACCGCGTCATCGATGGTGCTGATGGTGCGCGCTTTATCACCATCATCAACAATATGCTGTCTGATATTCGCCGTCTGGTGATGTGACGTTAAGAAAGGCCGGCGAATGCCGGCCTTGTTGTAAGCATTCGGAGTTGCCGCGGTTGGCAGTTTGTTAACAATTCTGTAAACTCTCGCGGTGAAATGTCCCGGTGGATACAGGGCATCCGGAGTCTGGGATAGACTCTACGTCTGGCCGCCGGAAATCTAACAAGAGGTCATGATGAGTACAGAGATTAAAACTCAAGTCGTGGTACTTGGGGCAGGCCCTGCAGGTTACTCTGCAGCCTTCCGTTGCGCTGATTTAGGTCTGGAAACCGTTCTGGTTGAGCGTTACAGCTCCCTCGGTGGTGTGTGTCTGAACGTAGGCTGTATCCCGTCGAAAGCGCTGCTGCACGTAGCAAAAGTGATCGAAGAAGCGAAAGCGCTGGAAGAGCACGGCATCGTGTTTGGTCAGCCGCAGACTGACATCAACAAGATTCGTACCTGGAAAGAGAAGGTCATCACACAGCTGACTGGCGGTCTGGCCGGTATGGCAAAAGGCCGTAAGGTGAAAGTGGTGAACGGTCTGGGTAAATTCACCGGTGCTAACACTCTGGTGGTGGAAGGCGAGGGTGGGGCAACCACCATCAACTTCGATAACGCCATTATCGCTGCCGGCTCCCGTCCTATTGAACTGCCTTTCATCCCGCACAGCGATCCGCGCGTCTGGGACTCTACCGATGCGCTGGAGCTGAAAGAAGTGCCGAAGCGCCTGCTGGTTATGGGTGGCGGCATCATCGGTCTGGAAATGGCCACCGTATACCATGCGCTGGGTTCAGAGATCGACGTGGTTGAGATGTTTGACCAGGTGATCCCGGCTGCCGATAAAGACGTGGTGAAAGTGTTCACCAAGCGTATCAGCAAGAAATTCAACCTGATGCTGGAAACCAAAGTTACCGCAGTTGATGCGAAAGACGACGGTATCTACGTATCGATGGAAGGCAAAAAAGCCCCGGCAGAAGCGCAGCGCTATGACGCCGTGCTGGTGGCGATTGGCCGTGTTCCGAACGGTAAAGGTCTGGATGCCGGTAAAGCGGGTGTGGAAGTGGACGATCGCGGTTTCATCCGTGTCGACAAGCAGATGCGCACCAACGTGCCACACATCTACGCTATCGGTGACATCGTCGGTCAGCCAATGCTGGCACACAAAGGTGTGCATGAAGGCCACGTCGCGGCAGAAGTGATTTCCGGTCTGAAGCACTACTTCGATCCAAAAGTGATTCCATCCATCGCTTACACCGAGCCGGAAGTGGCGTGGGTGGGGCTGACTGAGAAAGAAGCGAAAGAGAAAGGCATCAGCTATGAAGTCTCCACTTTCCCGTGGGCGGCTTCCGGTCGTGCTATCGCTTCCGACTGCGCAGACGGTATGACCAAGCTGATTTTCGACAAAGAGACGCACCGCGTGATCGGTGGCGCGGTTGTCGGTACCAACGGCGGTGAGCTGCTGGGCGAGATCGGTCTGGCGATTGAAATGGGCTGTGATGCTGAAGATATCGCGCTGACCATTCACGCGCACCCAACGCTGCACGAATCCGTTGGCCTGGCGGCAGAAGTGTTTGAAGGGAGCATTACTGACCTGCCAAACGCAAAAGCGAAAAAGAAATAAGTTTTCGCCCCAGCGTCTTAAACGGCTCCCCGCGGAGCCGTTTTTTATTGCGCATTGCATGCACCGGCTGCGGCCGGGCGCAGGCGCGGTTGAGATCGCGGTTACCGCCCCCATATAGATAGTCACCTTCACGCAATAAAGCCCACCGCCGTTCAGGCTGGTGATAAAGGTCAAGCCTGATGACCTCTCCGCACGCGCTATAACCGCAGGTTAGCAAAACATGCTGAAAAATCAGGCAAGGTTATAGATGGTTTTGCGACGCTGATACGCTATGGCCCACTGCGTCCCGCTGTGGCGCAGCGTAAGCGGCAGCCGTGTTAACCCAGCCGGCTTCCTCTGATGCCTGTCAGCCACGTCTTAACTGAGCGCAGCATTTACGCGATGCCGCACCCTGTGCAGTGAAATCTGCTGCGTATTGAGCGGATGTTGCTTTTTTGTAAACACATTAACAATCAGGTGAAATCCTGCTATGCTGGCCGACGCAGAACCGGGCACCTCACCCTACTGTCTGACAGCATCACAGGTGCACCGGAAAGCTATACAATGAGAGCGAGGAGAACGTCGTGCTAGAAGAATACCGTAAGCACGTTGCCGAGCGTGCTGCCCAGGGGATCGTACCTAAGCCGTTAGATGCTTCCCAGATGGCCGCGCTGGTTGAACTGCTGAAAAACCCGCCAGCGGGTGAAGAAGAATTCCTGACTGACCTGCTGGTCAACCGTGTCCCGCCGGGTGTTGATGAAGCGGCTTATGTAAAAGCCGGTTTCCTGGCAGCTATCGCAAAGGGCGAAGCCCACTCTCCTCTGGTTACTCGCGAAAAAGCAGTTGAACTGCTGGGCACCATGCAGGGCGGCTATAACATCCATGCGCTGATTGAAGCGCTTGACGATGACGCGCTGGCACCGATTGCCGCGGACGCGCTGTCTCACACCCTGCTGATGTTCGATAACTTCTACGATGTCGAAGAGAAAGCCAAAGCGGGCAATGCCCACGCGAAAAAAATCCTTCAGTCCTGGGCTGATGCCGAATGGTTCCTGAAGCGTCCAAAGCTGGCAGAAAAAATCACCACCACCGTGTTCAAAGTCACGGGTGAAACCAACACCGACGATCTCTCTCCGGCGCCGGATGCCTGGTCTCGCCCGGATATTCCGCTGCACGCGCTGGCGATGCTGAAAAACCCGCGCGACGGCATTGAGCCGGACGATGTGGGTAACATCGGTCCGATCAAACAGATCAAAGCGCTGCAGGAAAAAGGTTTCCCGCTGACCTACGTCGGTGACGTTGTCGGTACCGGCTCCTCGCGTAAATCTGCCACCAACTCGGTGCTGTGGTTCATGGGCGAAGATATCCCTTACGTACCGAACAAAAAGGGCGGCGGTCTGTGCCTTGGCGGTAAAATTGCGCCAATCTTCTTTAACACCATGGAAGATGCCGGTGCGCTGCCGATCGAACTGGACGTTGAGCGCCTGAACATGGGCGATGTGATTGACGTTTATCCGTACAAAGGTGAAGTGCGCAATCACGAAACCGATGAGCTGCTGGCCACCTTCACGCTGAAAACAGACGTTCTGCTGGACGAAGTGCGCGCGGGCGGACGTATTCCGCTGATCATCGGTCGCGGTCTGACGACCAAAGCGCGTGAAGCGCTGGGTCTGCCGCAGAGCGATGTGTTCGTGCAGGCGAAAGATGTGGAAACCAGCACCCGCGGTTACTCGCTGGCGCAAAAAATGGTAGGCCGCGCCTGCGGCGTTGAAGGCATCCGTCCTGGCGCTTACTGCGAGCCGAAAATGACCTCTGTGGGATCACAGGATACCACCGGTCCGATGACCCGTGATGAGCTGAAAGACCTGGCGTGCCTGGGTTTCTCGGCCGATCTGGTTATGCAGTCATTCTGCCACACCGCAGCCTATCCGAAGCCGGTTGATGTGACCACGCATCACACGCTGCCGGACTTCATCATGAACCGTGGCGGCGTGTCACTGCGTCCGGGCGATGGCGTGATCCACAGCTGGCTGAACCGCATGCTGCTGCCGGATACCGTGGGCACCGGCGGTGACTCCCACACCCGCTTCCCGATTGGTATCTCCTTCCCGGCGGGCTCCGGTCTGGTGGCGTTTGCTGCCGCCACCGGCGTGATGCCGCTGGATATGCCGGAATCGGTGCTGGTGCGCTTCAAAGGTGAAATGCAGCCCGGTATTACGCTGCGCGATCTGGTACACGCGATTCCGCTGTATGCGATCAAGCAGGGCCTGCTGACCGTAGAGAAGAAAGGCAAGAAAAACATCTTCTCGGGTCGCGTCCTGGAGATCGAAGGTCTGCCGAAACTGAAAGTAGAGCAGGCGTTTGAACTCACCGACGCCTCAGCCGAACGTTCTGCCGCGGGCTGTACCATCAAGCTGGATAAAGAGCCAATCATCGAGTACCTCAACTCGAACATCGTGCTGCTCAAGTGGATGATCTCCGAAGGCTACGGCGATCGCCGTACGCTGGAGCGCCGTATTCAGGGCATGGAAAAATGGCTGGCCGATCCGCAACTGCTGGAAGCTGACGCTGATGCTGAGTACGCGGCGGTGATCGAAATCGATCTGGCGGAAATCAAAGAGCCGATTCTGTGTGCGCCGAACGATCCGGACGACGCGCGCTGGCTCTCTGACGTGCAGGGCGAGAAGATCGACGAAGTGTTCATCGGTTCATGCATGACCAACATCGGTCATTTCCGTGCTGCCGGTAAACTGCTGGATGCGCACAAAGGTCAGCTGCCAACCCGTCTGTGGGTGGCGCCGCCAACCAAGATGGATGCTGCGCAGCTCACCGAAGAGGGCTACTACAGCGTATTCGGTAAGAGCGGTGCCCGCATTGAAATCCCGGGTTGTTCACTGTGCATGGGTAACCAGGCGCGCGTGAAAGATGGCGCAACGGTGGTTTCCACCTCAACGCGTAACTTCCCGAACCGTCTGGGTACTGGTGCGAATGTGTTCCTGGCCTCAGCGGAGCTGGCTGCGGTCGCTTCCCTGATGGGTAAACTGCCGACGCCGGACGAGTATCAGCAGTTCATGCTGCAGGTGGATAAAACGGCTGCAGACACCTATCGCTATCTCAACTTTGACCAGTTAGGTCAATACACCGAGAAAGCCGATAGCGTCATCTTCCAGACCGCCGTGTAAAACGCGCGAAGGAAAAGCGGGGGACGATGAAAATCGTCCCCTTTTTTATGCGCTTTTTTCGCCGCGCCTCTCCCGGCATAATGTGAGCACTGTCCCACTTTATTGCGCCTGTAGCGCACAAAATGCACGAAAGCGTGCTGCCAGGCGCGCTATTCCGATGAGGCAAACATGGAATACGAATTTCTGCGTGACGTCACCGGCCAGGTGAGGGTGCGCATGTCAATGGACCACGAAGCGGTGGGGCACTGGTTCAACGAAGAAGTAAAAGAGAATCTGGCCCTGCTGGATGAGGTAGAGGCCGCCGTGCGCAGCGTCAAAGGGACGCATCAGCAGTGGCAGCGCGTGGGGCATGAATACACCCTGTGGCTGGATGAAGAAGAGGTCATGATCCGCGCCAACCAGCTGGCGCTGGAGGATGACGGCCTGGAAGAGGGCATGACCTATTACGACGAAGAGAGTCTCTCCTTCTGCGGCGTGGAGGATTTTCTTGCGGTGATAGCCGCATACCGGCAGTTTATGGCCGGGCGCTGAGCGGACTGCGGCGCAGACTGCCCCGTGCGCAGCATCCGGCATTGCGGGCGCTGCGGGCCGCGCGGCTAAGGCAGCCAGGGGGTGATCAGCTGGCGGATTGTCTGCTGCTGTGCCGCAGAAAACTGCACGGCATAGCGGCTGTCGCCGACTGCATAACCCAGCAGGGCGACCGCTTTTTTCACCGCCGCGGGGGGAAAGCCGAGGCTGTAAAGCGCGCTACGCAGGCCGGTAACCTTCTCCTGCGCCTGACGTGAGCCGGCGAGGTCTCCGGCGTGGAAACGTGACCAGATGGCATTGATTTCCTGCGGCACCACATTGGCGAGGCCGGATACGCAGGCGACGCAGCCTTCGGTGAATCCCTGATGAATCAGGGAATCCGGCCCGGTCAGCACGGCGAACGCTTCGGCCCCTTCAGCCGCCTGCAGAAAACCGCTCAGGCTCTCATAACTGCCCGCGCTGTCTTTGATACCCGCAATATTCGGATGGGCCGCCAGCGTGCGCACCGTTTCCGGCAGCAGCGTATTGCCGGTGCGCGCCGGGATGTTATACAGGTAGAGCGGCACATCAAGGGCATCCGCTACCGCATGATAATGGGCAATCAGCGCGTCCTGCTGCAGCGGCACAAACCAGGGCGTAATGGCGGAAACGGCGTCCACCCCCAGCCTCGCTATCTGCTGCCCGAGCAAAATGGTTTCCCGCGTGGAGATTTCACCAATGTGCGCCACCACTGGCGCTGCACCATTGACTTCATCCACGCAGGTCTGCGCCAGCGCCAGCTTCTCCCGCGCGTTCAGCACAAAGAACTCCCCGTTCGTCCCGCCGCAGAAAATGCCATTACCGGCGTGGAGCTGACGTTTCACCTGCTCACGCTGCGCCACGGGATTGAACGCGCCATCGCGATCAAAGGTGGTCACGATGGCGGTTAATACGCCCTGAATGTTGTTACGCATACGTTCTCCGCTGAGGCTGAGCAGGCAACGCTGGAAACAGCGTTTGATAGATAGCGTGCACGTCACTGGCGCTGACGGACATCGGTACATTCTTTATCAGGCGCTGTACGTCGAGCGCGGCCTCCACCAGATAGGGCAGGTGGTCCGGCCCGATGCCCAGCGCTTCCAGGCTGTCTGGCAGCGCAAGGCGTTTTACCAGCGCCGTCAGATACGCCACCAGCGCATGCGATTTGGCCTCGTCGTCCAGTGTGCGATCGGCGTCCGGCAGCAGATCGTAAGCCTGCGCAAATTTAGACACCGCCGCCGGACGCACCACGCGCATGCACGGTGCCAGCAGAATCGCATTGGCAATGCCGTGCGGCAGATGGTAGCGGCCGCCCAGCGGATAGGAGAGGGCGTGCACCAGATGCGTACCGGCGTGGGCTATCGCTGCGCCGCCGTAATAGGAGGCCCACAGCATATCCAGGCGTGCTGCCAGATTATCCGGCTCTGCGAGCGTGGTTTCCAGGCTGGTAAACAGTTTTTTCAGACCAATCAGCGCATAGTTATCGCTGACCGGATTGGCCACGGTCGCGGTGAAGCACTCAATCAGATGGCACAGGGCATCAATGCCGGTGGAAGCGGCAATATGCGGCGGCATACTGGTGGTCAGTTCCGGAATCAGCGCCACATAGTCCGGCAGCATGACCGGGGTAATGATACCGACTTTGGTCTGTTTCTCCGGAATCGCCAGGATGGCATTCGGGGTCGCTTCCGAGCCGGTTCCGGCCGTCGTCGGGATCAACAGCGAAGGCGTGCGCGTCACCGGCTTTTCACCGGCCAGCAGCGCATCCAGCGTGGGCGCTCCTGTGACGCACAGCAGCGAAAGCAGTTTGGCGACGTCCAGTACGCTGCCTCCGCCCACGCCTATCACCAGGTCGATCTCGCGAACAGGCAGGGCGGCAACAATCGCCGCCACGTCATGGTGGGTCGGCTCTGGTGGCACGGCCTCAATAACATGCAGACGGGCAATCTGCTGCTGCAGCTGCGTTATCAGCGCCTGCACCGCCGGAATGGCGGCGATGTTCCGGTCGGTGACCAGTAAGGCTGTCTCTTTGCCGTGCAATAAATAGCGGAGATCGCTCAGCGCCTGATAGCCGCTAATCACCGTGCTGTTGATATTCATCTCATACCCTTCTGGCGGTTTGCACATCCTGATTGGTTTCGCTCATTGATGTGTGGGATGTGTCAGTGACTGTGCTGATTTTATAAGTCATATCGATTACAGTTAATTTGATCTTGCTCACATATAATCAATCATGATTGAATATAATCATTACCAGCGGCGCTATGCCAGCAGGAGAGAAAAGCATGCCATCACAGCCATGGAACACACCGGTTCTGGTTATCGCTGATGACTTTACCGGCGCAAATGACGCGGGTAGCGGGCTGGCACGGGCCGGTGCACGGGTTGACGTGCTCTTTAGCAGCCAGCGCGCTCACGACAGAACGGCGGTGGATGTGCTGATCATCAACACTGACAGTCGTGCCGTCAGCCCGGCTGAAGCGGCGGCGCGCACAACGCAGGCGGTGCAGCAGCACGCGGCGCTGGCCCGGGACGGCTGGCTGTTTAAAAAGATCGATTCCACGCTGCGCGGCAATCCCGGCGCGGAAATTGCTGCTGCGCTGCAGGCCAGCGGCAGACGGCTGGCGCTGGTGATCCCGGCGGTGCCTGAGCTGGGGCGTATCATCCGGCAGGGTGAGGTATGGATTAACGGACAGCGGCTGACAGAGACCGAGTTTGCCACGGACCCGAAAACCCCGGTAAACAGCAGCCATATTCTGACGCGACTGCAGGCGCAGTGTGATTTGCCTGGCCAGCAGCTCGATCTCGCCACCGTGCGCGGTGGCCAGCTGGCGCAGGTGCTGGCAGGGAAAACCGGGCTGGTGGTGGCGGATGTGGAGCACAAGGCTGACCTGGCGCAGATTATGGCGGCTGCGGCGACGCTGCCTGAGCGGCCTTTGCTGGCCGGCGCGTCCGGACTGAGTGACGCATTAGGGGCATGGCTGGGGCGTCGTCCCGCGCGTCCGGTGCTGGCTGTGGTCGGTTCCATGAGTGCCGTGGCGCAGCAGCAAATCGCCCGGCTGGCAAGCCAGCGCGCCATTTGTCTCATCGATATCGATATTCATCAGCTGTTTGCTGCCCCCGCATGGCCCCAGGCGGCCATCTGGCAGCAGGCCATCCAGCAGGCGCTGCGCGATGGCGCGCACTGCGTGGTGCGTACTCAGCAGCACAGCGCGCAGCGGCATCACATTGCCGCGCTGTGTCAGCAGCATCAGCTGTCACGCCAGCAGCTGGGCGAACGCATTTGCGCCTTTCTCGCCGGGCTGACCCGCGCGGTCTGCACAGCGAGCCCGCCCGCTGCGCTCTACCTTTCTGGCGGCGATGTGGCGATTGCAGTGGCCCGGGCGCTCGGCGCCAGCGGCTTCCGCATTCAGGGCCAGATCGCGGGCTGCGTGCCGTACGGCGTGCTGCTTAATACGGAATTACACCTGCCGGTGATGACCAAAGCGGGTGGCTTTGGCGATGACAATACGCTGGTGGAAGCCATTCGTTTTATTGAGGAGATGTCGAGTGAATAAAATTATTGCGGTGACCATGGGCGATCCGGCGGGCATCAGCCCGGAGATCATCATCAAAGCGCTGGCAGAGGGGGAACTGGCGGGCATGCCTGCCGTGGTGGTGGGCTGTGCTGCCACGCTGCGCCGGGTGATGGCCATGCGCATCACGCCGCAGGCGGAGCTGCGCGTGCTGGATAACATTCAGGAGGCACGTTTTGCCCCTGGCATCATTAACGTCTTTGATGAGCCGCTGGCCGATCCGGCTGCCCTGCAGCCTGGCGTGGTGCAGAAAGCCGCCGGCGATCTGGCGTGGCGCTGCGTGAAACGCGCTACCGCGCTGGCGCTGGCCGGGGAAGTACAGGCGATTGCTACCGCGCCGCTGAATAAGGAGGCGCTGCATGCTGCCGGCCATCTCTACCCGGGACATACGGAACTGCTGGCGCAGCTGACCGGCACGCAACACTACGCCATGGTGCTGTATACCGAACGCTTAAAAGTGATTCACGTCACCACCCACATCGCGCTGCGTAAATTCCTCGATACGCTGAACGGTGAGCGCATTCAGACGGTGATTGGCATGGCGGACCGCTTTCTGCGGCGCGTTGGCTATGCAACACCGCGCATTGCGGTGGCGGGTGTGAATCCGCATGCCGGTGAAAATGGCCTGTTTGGCGATGAAGAGATCACCACCGTAGCCCCCGCCATTACCGCAATGAAAGCGCAGGGCATCGACGTTAGTGGCCCGTGCCCGCCGGACACCGTTTTTTTGCAGTGTCAGCAGGGTCAGTACGATATGGTGGTGGCGATGTATCACGATCAGGGACATATTCCGCTGAAACTGCTGGGTTTTTATGACGGCGTTAACATCACCGCCGGCCTGCCGTTTATCCGCACTTCAGCAGACCATGGCACCGCATTTGATATCGCCTGGACAGGTAAAGCGAACTCTGCCAGCATGGCGATCTCGATTAAACTCGCGATGCAGCTCGCATAGGGACATATGAAGGGACAAAGCCGTCTCGACCAGATTATGGACTACCTGAAAAGTCACAATCTGGTCACCGTAGAACAGCTGGTGAGTGCGATTTCCGCTTCGCCAGCCACCATTCGCCGCGACCTGATCAAGCTGGATAAAGAAGGTGTCATCAGCCGCAGCCACGGCGGCGTCACGCTGAACCGCTTTATTCCTGCCCAGCCAACCACGCTGGAAAAGATGCAGCGTAATCTGGCGGAAAAGCAGGCGATTGCGCAGTTTGCCGCGCGCTACGTGCAGTCCGGCGATGCGGTGGTGCTGGACGCCGGAACCACCATGCTGGAACTGGCGCGGCAGCTTACCCATCTGCAGCTGCGGGTGATCACCGCCGATCTGCATATTGCGCTGTTTCTGTCGGAATTCCGGCAGATTGAGACCACCATTATCGGTGGCCGTATCGACGATTCCAGCCAGTCCTGCGTTGGCGAACATGGTCGCCAGCTGCTGCGCAGCCTGAATCCTGATATCGCGTTTGTCAGCTGCAATTCATGGAGCATTGAACGCGGTATTACCACGCCAACGGAAGAGAAAGCCGGTCTGAAAAGGGATCTGCTGGCCAACGCGCGGCGGCGGGTGCTGCTGGCCGACAGCAGCAAATATGGCTCCTGGTCGCTTTACTGCGCCGCACCGATTGACAGCCTGACAGATGTGGTGACGGATTCACGCCTGGATGAGCAGGTCGCGCAGAGCCTGCGCGAGCGCGGCATCGCGCTGCAGTTAACGGTGTGATGACTGGAGAAACGCAGCCACGCGGAGAGAGCAGGCCGTTTCCGGCCCGCGTTATTTCACATAGGCCAGCAGACTCAGCGAATCGCGCGCCAGCGATTTGCACTTTTTGTCATTGTTGATGGCAATGCCGCTCAAATCTTTATAACTCTCTTCACCCAGCGATTTCATGTTATAGGCGCTGTAATTACTTAAATCCCAGCGGTTCTGCTGGGCAAAGAACACCAGTGCTTTACGAATCTGCGCATCCGGCAAATCCTGATAGCCGCAGTCATTTTTCAGGTAGACAAAAACCGCCGTCAGGTCGGCCAGATCTTCCGCTTCGGATTCACTCAGGGCAAAACTGGTGGAGGAGAAGCCAAGAAGTCCCGCCAGCAGCAGGAACTTGATGCTTTTCGTCATAGTCATTCTCAACAGGGGACAATCTATTGACGTTAGCACAGTTATCGCGCGGATTCCGCTAAATTCGCCGCCTTGCGCGGCGGCGGCCTTTTTCTCCACGCCGGCGCTTTCCGGGCTTGACCCTCCCGCAGGGGAAAGGTTTACCCTGTGGGCTTCTTCACGACAAGGATAAGACCATGCATCGTCGCCAGTTTCTGAAGTTGACCGCGGCCCTCAGCGCCGCCGGTGCGCTGCCGCTGTGGAGTCGCTCACTGATGGCTGCTTCACGTCCTCTGCTGCCGGTTCCCTCCCTGCTGGAGCCGGACGCGCACGGACAGTACACCCTGACCGCCATGACCGGCAGCAGCGAGTGGAACGGCAAACGCGTGCCGACCTGGGGCTACAACGGTAATCTGCTGGGGCCGGCCCTGCGCCTGCAGCGCGAAAAAGCGGTGACGGTGAATATCCGCAATCATCTGCCGGAAGCCACCACCCTGCACTGGCACGGTCTGGAGATCCCCGGCGCAGTAGATGGCGGGCCGCAGGCGCTGATTGCGCCTGGCGCCACGCGTCAGGTGACTTTCACGCCCGATCAGCCTGCCGCTACCTGCTGGTATCACCCGCATCTGCATGGCCGCACGGGCTATCAGGTGGCACAGGGCCTGGCCGGACTGGTGCTGCTGGAAGATGAAGCCTCCGGCAAACTGCGGTTACCGATGCAGTGGGGCGAAGATGACGTGCCGCTGATTTTCCAGGATAAGCAGCTGAGCGACGATGGCACAGCGATTGCCTATGAGCTGGATATCCTGCGCGCGGCGGTGGGCTGGTTTGGCGATCTGATGCTGACCAATGGCGTGCCTTATCCTCAGCACGCCGTGCCGCGCGGCTGGCTGCGGCTGCGGCTGCTCAACGGTTGTAACGCCCGCTCGCTGCATATTGCTGCCAGCGACCGGCGACCGCTGTATGTGGTGGGCAGCGATGGCGGCCTGCTGGCCGAGCCGATTCGCGTGGAGAGCCTGCCGCTGCTGCCGGGCGAGCGCTTTGAGGTGCTGGTCGACACCTCGGATGGAAAAACCTTTGATATTGTCACGCTGCCGGTCACGCAGATGGGCATGACGCTGGCCCCTTTCGACCAGCCGTTACCGCTGGTGCAGATTCTGCCGCTGCGCATCATGGCAAGCGGTACGCTGCCGGATACGCTGGTAACGTTGCCGGCGCTGCCCGCCACCGAAGGGCTGCAAAGCCGCTGGCTGCAGCTGATGATGGATCCGCAGCTTGACCAGCAGGGCATGCAGGCGCTGATGGCGCGCTACGGTGACAAGGCCATGGGCGGGATGGCCGGGCATGGCATGAACCACGGTGCTGACGACAGCGCGATGCCGATGGATCACGGTGCCATGCCGATGGAGCAGGGCGCTATGCCGATGGATCACGGCGCCATGAAAGGCGAATCGCACCCGGCTGACCACTATGACTTCCACACCGGCAACAAGATCAACGGACAGGCGTTTAATATGACAAAGCCGATGTTTAACGTGCCGTCTGGCCAGCCGGAGAAGTGGACCATTTCCGGCGAAGGTGACGCCATGCTGCACCCTTTTCATATCCACGGCACGCAGTTCCGTATCCTGTCTGAGAATGGCAAGCCGCCTGCGCCCCACCGCGCGGGCTGGAAAGATATGGTCAGCGTCAACGGCTGGCGCAGCGAAGTGCTGGTGCGCTTTAACTATATCGCCAGCGCTGAGCATGCCTATATGGCGCATTGCCATCTGCTGGAGCATGAAGACACCGGCATGATGCTGGGCTTTAGCGTCAGCTAAAGGTGGGCTCAGGCTGTCTGCGCCGCCGCAGCCAGCGCCAGACGCATATCCTCAATCAGATCGCCGGCGTTTTCGATGCCAATCGACAGCCGCACCGTCGCCTCGGTAATGCCGATGCGTTCACGCACCTCCTGCGGCACCCCGGAGTGCGTGGTGCTGCCGGGATGGCTGGCCAGCGATTCGGTGCCGCCGAGGCTCACCGCCAGTTTGAACAGCGCCAGCGCGTTGAGAAAACGGAAAGCGGCGGGCTGACCGCCCTCAATATCAAAAGAAAAGGTCGAGCCGGCGCCGCTGCACTGGCGCTGATAGGTCTCACCGGCTGGCGTGCTGGCCTCCAGGTAAGGCAGCCAGTGCAGTTTCTTCACCTGCGGATGGTCGCGCAGAAACGCCGCCACCTCTGCTGCGTTACTGGCGGCTTTCTCCATGCGCAGCGACAGCGTCTCCAGCGAGCGGCCAATCATCCAGCTGGAGTGCGGATCGAGCTGTGTGCCAATTGCACTGCGCAGCGAACGCACTTTGCTCATCAGCGCCTTGCTGCCCAGCGCCGCCCCGGCAATCAGATCCGAGTGACCGCCGACGTATTTGGTCAGCGAGTAAAGCGAAATATCCGCGCCATGCTGCAGCGGGCGCTGGAACAACGGCCCCAGCAGGGTGTTGTCGCAGGCCAGAACAGGGCGCGAGCCCTGCTGCTGCGCGATCACCTCCGCGACCTGCTGCATCAGGCGGATATCTACCAGGCTGTTGGTGGGGTTGGCGGGGGTCTCGATCAGGATCAGCGCCACGCGGCCGCGCTGCCACGCCATCTTTGCCGCCTCATAGACTTTGTCCTCATCGGTGCCGTCGCTGAAACCCACCGCTTTGATCTCCAGATCGTGCAGCGTTTTGCTCAGCAGCGTTTCGGTGCCACCGTACAGCGGCTGGGAGTGGAGAATCACTTCACCGGGGCGGGCAAAGGTCAGCAGCGTTGTAGCAATGGCAGACATGCCGGAGGAGAACAGGGCGGCGCTCTCCGCCCCTTCATAGATGGCCAGCCGATCTTCCACAATCTCACTGTTGGGGTGATTAAAGCGGGAGTAGACCAGTCCGTTGCTCTGGCCCGCCGGCGGCTGCCGCCGTCCGGCGACAAAATCAAAGAAATCCTGCCCCTCTTCGGCGCTGTTAAACACAAAGGTAGAGGTCAGGAACACCGGCGGCTTGACCGCGCCTTCTGACAGGCGCGGATCGTAGCCGTAATTCAACATCTGCGTTTCGGGATGCAAATCGCGCGTACCTATCTGCGTTTTCTTACTGGATGAAGCGGCCATAGTGGTCTCCGGAGCGGACGGGCGGGTTGTTTGAAGTAAAGGCCAGCGCAATAATTTTTGCCACGGTAACGTTTGCGTTTTGTGCGCCTCGTTAGCCCGGCGCGTGACTATGATAAACTTCGTGGCTTTCTGAAAACCTTAACCAGGCGATTGCAATGAAACACACCGTCGACGTGATGATCTCTGAGCAGGAGATCGCAACCCGTATTGCCGAACTGGGCAAGCAGATTAGCGAGCACTACCGCGACAGCGGCAGCGAAATGGTGCTGGTGGGCCTGCTGCGCGGCTCCTTCATGTTTATGGCCGATCTGTGCCGTGCTATCGACGTGGCGCATGAAGTCGATTTCATGACGGCCTCCAGCTACGGCAGCGGCATGACCACGACGCGTGACGTGAAAATCCTGAAGGATCTTGACGAAGACATCCGCGGCAAAGATGTCCTGATCGTTGAAGACATTATCGATTCCGGTAACACCCTGAGCAAAGTGCGTGAGATTCTGCAGCTGCGTGAGCCCAAATCGCTGGCGATCTGTACGCTGCTGGATAAACCTGAACGCCGCGAAGTGGACGTACCGGTGGAGTTTGTGGGCTTTACCATTCCGGACGAATTCGTGGTCGGCTTTGGCATTGACTATGCGCAGCGCTATCGCCATCTGCCTTATATTGGCAAAGTAACGCTGCTGGACGACTAACCGCACAATCTACCAGGGCGATTCCGCTACACCTGCGATAAGATGTGCAGCCCGTAACTCAATGACTTACGGGCCGGGCGCACCCTTTCCTGCGGCACACTGCGTGATGGCGTGTCGTGGGGCTCGCTCTGCTCAATTCCTTTGATTTCACAATCTTTATTGCTGAATAACCCCACACGCCCGGCGTGAGCACACTATCATCTTTATCAGGCAATCATGTCACTACAACAGGGTATGGACTCGCAATGACTTATGCACTGGAACTTTCCGGGCTGACCAAGACCTATTCCGGCGGCGTACAGGCGCTGAAAGGCCTCGACCTCAATGTGGAAGCCGGCGACTTTTACGCCTTACTCGGCCCGAACGGGGCCGGTAAGTCCACCACCATTGGCATTATCAGTTCGCTGGTGAATAAAACCGGCGGCAGCGTGCGCGTATTTGGCTACGACCTGCAGAAGGATGTGGTCAACGCCAAGCGCCAGCTTGGCCTGGTGCCGCAGGAATTCAACTTTAACCCGTTTGAAACCGTGCTGCAGATTGTGGTGAACCAGGCGGGATATTACGGCGTCGAACGCGCGGAAGCGCATAAGCGCGCAGAAAAGTACCTCAATCAGCTGGATTTATGGGGCAAGCGCAATGAGCGGGCGCGGATGCTCTCCGGCGGGATGAAGCGCCGTCTGATGATTGCCCGTGCGCTGATGCACGCGCCTAAACTGCTGATCCTGGATGAGCCGACCGCCGGCGTGGATATTGAACTGCGCCGCTCAATGTGGACGTTCCTCAAAGAGCTCAACGCCAAAGGCACCACCATTATTCTCACCACCCACTATCTGGAAGAGGCCGAGATGCTGTGCCGCAATATTGGCATCATTCAGAGTGGTGAGCTGGTGGAGAACACCTCGATGAAAGGGCTGCTTGCCAAGCTGCAGTCGGAGACCTTTATTCTCGATCTCGCCCCGCGCAGCCCGCTGCCGCAGCTGGAAGGCTTTCAGTATCGTCTGGTGGATACCTCGACGCTGGAAGTGGAAGTGATGCGTGAGCAGGGGCTGAACAGCGTATTCAGTCAGCTGAGCGCGCAGGGTGTGCAGGTGCTGAGCATGCGCAATAAAGCGAACCGCCTGGAAGAGCTGTTTGTCAGCCTGACGCAGGGAAAAACAGGAGTGAAAGCATGACGCATTTGTACTGGGTAGCGCTCAAGAGTATCTGGGCCAAAGAGATCAACCGTTTTGCGCGTATCTGGATTCAGACGCTGGTGCCGCCGGTGATCACCATGACGCTCTACTTTATTATTTTCGGTAACCTGATTGGCTCGCGCATCGGTGATATGCACGGGTTCAGCTATATGCAGTTCATCGTGCCGGGCCTGATCATGATGTCGGTGATCACCAATGCCTACGCCAACGTCGCGTCGTCCTTCTTCAGCGCCAAGTTTCAGCGCAACATTGAAGAGCTGCTGGTCGCCCCGGTGCCGACGCACATTATCATCGCCGGATACGTGGGCGGCGGCGTTGCGCGCGGCGTCTGCGTGGGCATCCTTGTCACGGCGGTTTCCCTGTTCTTTGTGCCGTTCCACGTTTTTTCGTGGCCGATGGTGGCGCTGACGCTGCTGCTGACGGCGGTGCTGTTCTCACTGGCTGGTTTGCTGAATGCGGTGTTCGCCCGTACGTTTGACGACATCAGCCTGATTCCGACCTTTGTCCTGACGCCGCTGACCTATCTGGGTGGGGTGTTCTACTCGCTGGCGCTGCTGCCACCGTTCTGGCAGGCCGTCTCGAAGCTCAATCCGGTGGTATATATGATCAGCGGGTTCCGCTTTGGCTTCCTCGGCATCAATGATGTGCCGCTGGCGTTTACCCTGTCAGTGCTGGTGGCGTTTATCGTGGTGTTTTACATTCTGGTGTATGTGCTGATTCAGCGCGGCCGCGGCTTACGTACCTGAGTGACCTCGCCGGTGGTGACGTGCTGGTTTAGCGGCCGGCGTCTCACCGGCCAGGGCGAAGCGCCGGGCGGCGGCGCAAACGGGGTTCCCGGTTACGCCACCGCCCGGATCGCGCCCGTAGGGGCGCGTGACGGGCGTTACGCCAGCTGCACCGGCAGCGCTTTGGCGATGCGCTTCATCTGGTTATCCCCTTCAAAATACGCCACCTTCGGCTGCCAGCTGCGGGCTATCGCATCTTCTACCTGCACGTATGAGCAGATAATCAGGATATCGCCTGCGCAGGCGCAGCGTGCGGCCGCACCGTTGACCGAAATAATTTTCGAGCCGCGCTCGGCGGCGATGGCATAGGTTGAAAAGCGCTGGCCGTTGGTCACGTTATAGATGTCGATGGCTTCATATTGCAGAATGCCGGCGGCATCGAGAAAATCCTGATCGATTGCGCACGAGCCTTCATAGTGTAAATCGGCCTGAGTGACGGTGACGCGGTGTAATTTGCCCTGTAATACGGTACGAATCATAACGACATAATCCTGTTAAGCGGCGATTAAGCGATGGCGTTATGCCATCAGATCAACTTGCTGATTATCAATAAGGCGCGCGTTGCCAAGCCAGGCCGCCATCAGAATCACCGCGCGCTGGCTGTCCACGGTCAGCGGCTGCAGCGTTTCGGCATCGCAGATAGCCAGCCCGTCGGGGCGGAAGCCTTTTTCGCGCAGCGCCTGTTCGGCGTGCTCAATAATCTCATCAACATGACGCTCGCCGTTGCTGAGGCGTTCAGCCATGCTGTGCATGACCTGGCTCAGACCCGGTGCCAGCCTGCGCTCGTCCGCGGTGAGGTAGCCATTGCGCGAGCTGAGCGCCAGGCCATCTTTGGCCCGCACCGTCGGCACGCCGACAATGTCGATATCAAAGCCCATATCCGCGACCATTTTGCGGATGAGCGCCAGCTGCTGAAAATCTTTCTCCCCGAAGCAGGCGACGTCCGGCTGCACCAGGTTAAACAGTTTGCTGACGATGGTGGCGACGCCGCGGAAGTGACCCGGACGGCTGGCACCCTCCAGCAGCGAAGAGAGCCCCGGCACTTCCACATAGGTCTGGCTGTCGAGCCCCTGCGGATAAATATCCGCCGGAGCCGGCGCAAACACCAGATCCACCTTGTGGCGGTTAAGCTTTTCACAATCATCCTGCAGCGTGCGCGGGTAGCGTGCCAGATCGTCGGCACGATCGAACTGCATAGGATTGACAAAAACAGAGACCACGACGATATCCGCGCGGGCACGCGCTTCATCCACCAGCGTAAGATGCCCGTCATGCAGGTTGCCCATGGTAGGCACCAGCGCGATGCGTTTGCCTGCCTGACGCCAGCGGCGAATTTCCTGGCGCAGCATCGGCAGCGTTTCAATGATCAGCACTGCAACTCTCCTGATTTACTGGAAACTGTGTTCGGCGGCGGGGTAGGTGCCGGCCTCAACGTCGCCAATATACTGGCGAATTGCCGCGCGAATGTCGCCGGTTTCGGCAAGGAAATTTTTGGCAAATTTTGGAATATGCCCGCCGGTAATGCCAAAGGCATCATGCATCACCAGAATCTGACCATCGGTCACATTGCCGGCACCGATACCAATCACCGGAATCGACAGCGCCTGCGTCACCCGTGCGGCGAGGCTGACCGGCACGCATTCCAGCACCAGCAGCTGAGCACCGGCGGCTTCCAGCGCCAGCGCATCCGCCAGCAGACGCTCTGCGCCGGCTTCATCGCGCCCCTGCACTTTATAACCACCGAAAATATTCACCGATTGTGGCGTCAGGCCCAGATGGCCGCACACCGGCACGGCGCGTTCGGTCAGCATCTGTACGGTCTCCGTCAGCCAGGCACCGCCTTCCAGCTTGACCATGTTGGCACCGGCGCGCATCAGCTGTGCGGCGCTGGCACAGGCCTGCGCCGGCGTGGCATAGCTCATGAAGGGTAAATCCGCCATCACCAGCGCCAGCGGCGCACCCCGGCGCACTGCCGCGGTATGGTAAGCGATATCCGCAACGGTTACCGGCAGGGTAGAGTCATGCCCCTGCACGGTCATCCCCAGCGAATCCCCGATCAGCATCACCTGAATACCTTCATCGGCAAACAAGCGGGCAAAGCTGAAATCGTAGGCGGTCAGCGTGGCGAATTTGCGGCCGCTGGCTTTCAGCTGGCGCAGGTGAGAAATGGTTGTGGGTTTCATCGCAATCTCCAGCGTTTCTGATGCGCGCAGTGTACTGGATTGATGAAAAAGGCGATACGACGGCCGTGCGATTCCGGCGGCTCAGTCAGCCCAGCGGGAGATAGCGCTGCGATCGAGCGTGGCGAGAAGACCTGCCAGCGGCTGGCCATTCGGCAGGCGCAGCGCAGGCGCGATCTCCAGCAGCGGCACCAGCATAAACGCGCGGTTGTGCATATCGTAGTGCGGCACCGTCAGGCGCGGCGTATGAATCACCGCGTTGCCAAACAGCATAATGTCGAGGTCGAGTGTACGCGGGCCCCAGCGTTCTGCTTTGCGCTCGCGCCCGTGCTCCTGCTCAATACGCTGAGTATGATCCAGCAGCGCGTCGGCCGCGAGGGTAGTGTCCAGCGCCACCACCGCGTTCAGGTAATCCGGCTGATCCGGCGGCCCGTACGGTGGCGTGCGGTAAAACGAGGAGGTCGCAACGCGCGTGGTGTCTGGCAGCGCATCCAGCGCGGTCAGTGCCGCCTCCACCTGCTGCAGCGGATCGGCCAGGTTGCTGCCGATAGCCAGATAAACGCGGATCATGACGCGCTGTTATTACTGCTGCTGTCGCGGCGCGGACCGCTCGGACGGCGGCGCGGACGACGCGGTTTACGGCGCGGTGCCGGATCGTCGCCCAGCGTATTCAGCATGGTTTTCTGCTGCACCGGCACGGCGGACTGAAACTCTCCCCACCACTGGCTGAGACGCTGCAGCTCATGATTGTTTTCCACCTCGGCACGCAGCGCCAGCAGATCGTAAGCGGCCCGGAATTTCGGGTGTTCCATCAGCTTCCACGCGCGTTTACCGTGGCGACGTGACATACGCAGCTGCAGCTGCCAGATATCGCGGATCAGCGTAGTGATGCGCTTCGGGATCGCCAGCGCGCGGCAGGCTTCATCCAGCGTTTCGTTCATCGACAGCGCAAACGCATCGTAGTAGGTCAGGCCGCTCTCCTGCGCGATCTGCTCGGCGGATTCCAGCTGCGGATACCAGAACATGGCGGCAAACAGGAAGGCCGGGTTAACGCGCATCTCGTTGTGCAGACGGGTGTCGGTGTTTTTCAGCACCTGGGCCACCATCCGCTCCATCGGGCTATCGCCTTTCTCAGTAAAGTGGCGCGCCAGCGTCGGGAACAGCGGCTGGAACAGCTGGTATTCACGCAGCATCTGATAGGTGCGGTAACCGTAACCGGCCTGCAGCAGTTTGAGCGACTCCTCAAACAGACGAGCAGGCGGAATGTCATTCAGCAGCGTGGCCAGGCGGGGAATCGGTTCGGCGGTTTCCGGCGCGATGCGCATCTCCAGCTTCGCGGCGAAGCGCACCACGCGCAGCATGCGCACCGGATCTTCGCGGTAGCGCGTCTCCGGATCGCCAATCAGGCGAATAATGCCTTCCTGCAGATCCTGCAGGCCGCCTACGTAATCGCGCACCGTGAAATCCGCCACGCTGTAATAGAGGCTGTTGATGGTCAGATCGCGACGCTGGGCATCATCTTCGATGCTGCCAAAAATATTGTCGCGCAGCAGCATGCCATTCTGACCGCGCTGTGAACTGTTACGATCGTCCTCGCTCTCTTCCTGGTGATGGCCGCGGAAGGTGGCAACTTCAATCACTTCCGGACCGAACATCACGTGTGCCAGGCGGAAGCGGCGGCCAACCAGACGGCAGTTGCGGAACAGTTTGCGCATCTGTTCTGGCGTGGCATTGGTGGTCACGTCAAAGTCCTTCGGCTTTTTACCCAGCAGCAAATCGCGTACGCCGCCGCCAACCAGATACGCTTCGTAACCAGCTTTATTCAGGCGATACAGCACTTTAAGGGCGTTTTCGCTGATATCTTTGCGTGAGATATTGTGGCTTTCACGGGGAATGACGGTCATCAGACTTTCCGTTTCCACCTCTTCAAATGCCTCCTCGTCACGCTTGAGGACTCTCCGGCAAAAATTAGCGACTCGGGTAAAAATGGGACACCTCGACAGTGAGAAAATGGGTGTGAATAAAATCAGCGGCTAATCATAGCCTGTTGCGAACCATTTAGGAATGGCGTTGTCATCTCATCCGGCTTCAGGGCGTTGTCCAGCGGGATAAGCGCGCTGTTCCAGCCGGTGACGGCAGCGGCCAGCAGCGCCTCGCGTGATTGATCCTGCCAGCCCTCGCTGACCGGCTGACCGAGAAAGCGCAGCGCCTGCACCAGCAGCGGTCGCGGGTCGCCTGCCGGCAGCGGTGGCGCATGATTCTGCTTTGACAGCTTGTTGCCGTCCGGGTTAATCGCCAGCGGTAAATGCAGGTACGCCGGCACCGGCCAGCCAAACTGCTGGTATAGCGCGATCTGGCGCACGGTGGGCTCAATCAGGTCGGCGCCGCGCACAATCTCGGTGACGCCCTGAAAATGGTCGTCCACCACCACCGCCAGATTGTAGGCAAACAGGCCGTCGCGGCGATGAATAATGAAATCCTCTTCCGCCAGACGCGGTTCAGCCTGCAATTCACCACGCAGGCGATCGTAAAAGCCATAAACCGGTGCGTGCTGGCGCAGACGCAGTGCCGCCTGGTCCGGTGGCAGGCGGCGATCGCGGCAGTGGCCGTCATAAAAGCCGCCCAGCTGCTGAATGCGGCTGCGCGGACAGGTGCAGTAATAGCTTTGCCGGTGTTCCCGCAGCCAGTGCAGGGCCGCGCGGTAAGCCTCATGACGCTGTGACTGCCACAACACCTCACCATCCCAGTGCAGGCCATACTGTTCCAGCTGCTGCAAAATGCGCGTGGCGGCACCGGCCACTTCCCGTGGCGGATCGATATCTTCAATGCGTACCAGCCAGCGCCCCTGCTGCGCGCGTGCGCTCAGGTAGCTGCCTAAGGCAGCAATCAGCGAGCCGAAATGGAGTTCACCGGAAGGAGAGGGAGCGAAGCGCCCGATGCAGGAGGAGGTTGACATCATTTTATGGTGCACCGCACGGCGGGAAAACAGGGGTTTTCCCGGCGGTGCGGTGACAGTCTGTGACGGCCATTAGCCTGCCATCTGCTTCTCGCGGATTTCTGCCAGCGTTTTGCAGTCGATACACAGATCGGCGGTTGGACGCGCTTCCAGACGGCGGATACCAATCTCAACGCCACAGGATTCGCAGTAGCCGAAATCGTCGTCTTCCACTTTCTTCAGCGTCTTCTCAATCTTTTTAATGAGTTTACGCTCGCGATCGCGGTTACGCAGTTCCAGGCTGAACTCCTCTTCCTGGGCCGCACGGTCAACCGGATCAGGGAAGTTGGCAGCTTCGTCCTGCATGTGCGACACAGTACGGTCTACTTCATCCCTGAGTTGGTTGCGCCACGCTTCCAGAATCTTGCGGAAGTGGCTCAGCTGGGCGTCGTTCATGTACTCTTCGCCCGGTTTCTCCTGATACGGCTCCACACCAGCGATGGCGAGGATACTCAGGGACGATGTTTTACGGTTTTGCCCTTCTTGCATGTTGTTTCTCCTGGATAACACGCACTACCCACCATGCTTCAGAGTGCAGCGGCAGTCATTGCCGGCACGCATCCCGAATCATTTAGGGAATATCGATTCCCATCAGGGAAAAAAACAGGCCGCTATAAATAGCAGAAGCAATCAAGGTTGGCAATTATTCCTGACCACACCTTGACAAGCCTGTGAGGAACAGCGTAATTAGCGCACCGCTCAGAATAATCCTGGCACAAAAAATTGCCATAAATATTACAACGCTGCGTCATCGGCGACGCCGATAGCGCGAGTGAGCAACATTTGTTCAGATGAGATCTGAGCCTGATACGCCAACACTTCCACACCACAGCGCTGCGCCTGTACCAGTAGTTCCGCATATTGCGCATCGATATGGCGCGCCGGGGAAACGTCCTCAATCCCCGTATGCAGAACAGCAAACAACAAAACGGCCCGATGGCCCTCAGCCGCAATCGTACGCAGTTCGCGCAGATGCTTCTGTCCCCGAGCCGTCACCGCATCCGGAAAATAGCCTTTACCATTTTGTAAAAGGGTGACGGACTTGACTTCAATATAGCAGTTCGATCTGCCCTCCGCTTGCAGCAGGAAGTCAATTCGGCTTTTTTCCGTGCCGTATTTCACCTCAGCCTGGCAGTGGCTATAACCGGATAATTCCGGAATTGCGCCGCGCGTCAGCGCCTCGCGCACCAGCTGATTGGCGCGCAGCGTGTTGACACAGATCCGGTGTCCGGCGCGGGTCTCGGTTATCTCCCAGCTGTGCGGATATTTGCGCGTCAGGCTGGCAGAGGTGGAGTACCACACGGTGTCGCCGGGTGTGGCACAGCCGGTCATCGCCCCGGTATTGGCGCAGTGCAGCGTCAGGGTCTGGCCGTCCGGGGTGACAACATCGGCGAGAAAGCGTTTATAGCGGGCAACCAGACGGGCGGGTTTTAGCGGCGGATCAAACTGCATTCAGACTCCTGATGCGGCGCGCAGCGGCCAGCGAGCCACCGCCTGATAGCGTGTGCGGCCCTGACGGAAAACCGAAGCGAGCAGCGCGAAATGCTGGATATCACAGCGCCAGTGAAACTGACGCGGCGGCAGCGCGACCTGTTCGGTAGCGTGACGCAGCAGGGTGATGTGCGGATGAAACGGCTGCGCACTCTGCGCACAGCCGTGCCGGGCAGCCTGGGCGCGCAGCAGGTCGGCCAGCTGCAGCAGCCCTCGCGGCGCGCGCTGGCAGCCCAGCCATACCACCCCGGGACGCGGCCAGTGACCGGCATCATCCAGATCGAGCGTAAACGCCGGCTGCGTGATGCGTGCGGCCAGCTGCTGCAGCCTGGCGGCGGTGGTGTCACTGACATCGCCGAGAAACGCCAGCGTCAGATGCAGATTAGCCGCTGCCACCGGCGTACCGGCTTCGGCCGGAAAGCAATCGGCGCGCCACTGCACCAGTTGCTGCTGCAGGGTATCCGGCAGTTCAAGGGCAAAAAACAGACGTTGCGTTGCCATGCTGGCCTCCGCAGGCAGTGTTACAATGCGCGCCATCTTAGCACAGGCAGAGTGGGAGTTGAGTGTGAGTGAGTTACCGGTAAGCGCGGTGTTGCCTGAATTGCTGGCGGCGCTGAAACAATCGCCGCAGGTGCTGCTAGCGGCGCCCACCGGTGCAGGCAAATCCACCTGGCTGCCGTTACAGCTGCTGCAGCAGGCCCAGCTGTCAGGGCGCATCATCATGCTTGAGCCGCGCCGGCTGGCGGCGCGGAATGTGGCGCAGCGGCTGGCAGAGCTGCTGGGTGAACAGCCCGGTGCCACGGTAGGCTACCGCATGCGCGGAGAACACTGCTGCGGCCCGCAAACCCGGCTGGAGGTGGTGACCGAAGGCATCCTGACCCGCATGCTGCAGCGCGATCCGATGCTGGAAGGGGTCGCGCTGGTCATTCTGGATGAGTTTCACGAGCGCAGTCTGCAGGCCGATCTGGCGCTGGCGCTGCTGCTGGACGTGCAGCAGGGCCTGCGTGACGATCTGAAAATCCTGCTGATGTCCGCCACGCTGGATAACGACCGCCTGCGCGCGCTGCTGCCGGATGCCCCCTTTGTGGTATCAGAAGGGCGCAGTTTTCCCGTCACGCGCCGCTATGCCACGCTGAACAGCCAGCAGCGTTTTGAAGAAGCCGTGGCACGCGAAGTGGCGCAGCTGCTGCGCGAGGAAGCGGGATCATTACTGCTGTTTCTGCCGGGGGTGGCCGAGATCGAACGCGTCAGGCGCGAGCTGGAAACGCGGATCAGCGAGGACGTGGATCTTTCTCCTTTATATGGCGCACTCCCGCTGGAGGCTCAGCGGCGCGCAATCCTGCCTGCACCGGCCGGGCGGCGTAAAGTGGTGCTGGCCACCAATATTGCCGAAACCAGCCTGACGATTGAAGGGATTCGGCTGGTGGTGGACAGCGCGCTGGAGCGGACAGCACAGTTTGATCTGCGCACCGGCGTCACGCGGCTGCACACCCAGCGCATCAGTCAGGCTTCCATGACGCAGCGCGCCGGACGTGCCGGGCGTCTGGCACCGGGTATCTGCCTGCATTTGTTGCCGCAGGAGCAGGCGCTGCGCGCCGCCGCGCAGAGTGAAGCCGAGATTCTGCACAGCGATCTGGCCGCGCTGCAGCTCGAACTGCTGCAGTGGGGCTGTCAGGATGTCACGCAGCTCTGCTGGCTGGATGTGCCGCCGGCACGCAGCCTGCGCGCGGCGCAAGCGCTGCTTACCCGGCTGGGTGCGCTGGACCGCGAAGGGCGCCTGACCGCCCGTGGACGGAAAATGGCGCAGCTGGGCAGCGATCCGCGTCTCAGCGCCATTCTGTGTGCCGCCGGGGACGATAGCGAAGCCGTCGCCAGCGCCGCGTTGCTGGTGGCGGTGCTGGAAGATCCGCCGCGCAGCGGTGCAGATTTGCGTGATGCGCTGCATCGTCCGCAGCCGCACTGGTTGCGGCGGGCCCGGCAGTGGCAGCAGCGGCTGCAGGTCAGCGGCGGCAGCGTAAATCCCGAACGCTTCCCGGCGCTGCTGGCGGCAGGCTTTGCCGACCGGCTGGCGCAGCGGCGCGGCGAGAGCGCGCGTTATCAGCTCGCCAACGGCATGGGGGCGATGCTGGACGAACAGGACGGGCTGAGCCGCCATGCGTGGCTGATCGCCCCCTCGCTGTTGCAGGGGGCGAGCGCAGCAGAAGCACGGATTCTGCTGGCGCTGCCGGTCGGGCTGGAAACGCTGCGTCAGCAGTGTCCGGCGCTGGTCGAGCAGCGCATTGACGTGGAGTGGGACGAGGAAAAAGGCACGCTGCGTGCCTGGAAACGCGAGCTGGCCGGCGCGCTGATTCTGAACGCTCAGCCGCAGGCGCGTCCGGAAGCCGACGTGTTGCATCCGGCGATGCTGCGCTGGATTCGCACAAAGGGGTTATCGGTACTAGGCTGGACGCCGGAGGCGACGCAGTTGCGTCTGCGCGTGCACTGCGCGGCGCAGTGGCTGCCGGAAGAAGACTGGCCCGCGCTGGACGATGAGTCGCTGCTGGAGACGCTTGAACAGTGGCTGTTGCCGGCGATGACGCACGTGCGCGATCTGAAAGGATTGCACGGCATCAACCTTGTCAGCGCATTATTACATTTGCTGACATGGTCGCAACGTCAGCGGCTGGATACTGCGTTGCCAACTCATTACACTGTGCCGACCGGAAGCCGCCTGCCGATTCGCTATGATGCGGAGAAGCCGCCGGTGCTGGCGGTGCGCATTCAGGAGATGTTTGGTGAAGCGCAGAATCCGGCCGTCGCCGACGGACGCGTTCCACTGGTGCTGGAGCTGCTCTCGCCGGCGCAGCGCCCGTTGCAAATCACGCGCGATCTGGCGGCGTTCTGGCGCGGTGCCTGGCCAGACGTGCAGAAAGAGATGAAAGGGCGCTATCCGAAACATCTCTGGCCGGACGATCCGGCCAGCACACCGCCGACAAGACGCACCAAAAAGTATTCATCGTGACGCGCGCCGGACCGAATTCAGAGGGTTCTGCCATGCGCGGCACGAGAAAGCCGTTAGAGTAACGGCCGCAGCCGTAGCTATGCCTGGAGAAAAGAAAGCATGTCTGGGAACGATCGCGAACCTATCGGGCGTAAAGGGAAAGCGCCAAAGCCGTCGCGCAGCAGTGCGCGCCGGGGTCGCCGCAGGGAGCCTGATGATATCGATCAGGACGATTTTGATGAAGAGTATGAGGAGAGTGCGCCAGTGCCACCTAAAGGTAAAGGAAAACGTCCGCCGCGTGGCAAGCGCCGCTGGTTAGGCTGGTTGATTAAACTCTTCCTGGTGTTTGTGGTGGTGATGATCGCCTGGGGCATCTGGCTGGATTCGGAAATCCGCAGCCGTATTGATGGCAAAGTGTGGCAACTGCCTGCTGCTGTCTATGGCCGCATGGTCAGCCTTGAACCCGGCATGGCCTACGACAAAAAAGAGATGATTGCGCTGCTGGAAGGCACGCAGTATCGCGAAGTGTCGCGCATTACCCGTCCGGGCGAGTTCAGCGTGAAGGGCAACACCATCGATCTGCTGCGCCGTCCGTTTGACTTCCCGGACAGTAAAGAGGGCCAGATCAATGCGCGCCTGACCTTCAGCAATGATGAACTGACCGGCATTAAGAACCTGGATACCGGGCGTGATTTTGGCTTCTTCCGCCTCGATCCGCGTCTGATTACCATGCTGCAGTCGCCGAATGGCGAGCAGCGCCTGTTCGTGCCGCGCGCCGGCTTCCCGGACCTGCTGGTTGATACGCTGATTGCCACTGAAGATCGCCACTTTTATGAGCATGACGGCATCAGCCCGTACTCCATTGGGCGTGCGTTTCTCGCCAACCTGACCGCCGGTAAAGCGGTGCAGGGCGGCAGTACGCTGACCCAGCAGCTGGTGAAAAACCTGTTCCTGACCAATGAGCGTTCACTGTGGCGTAAAGCGCGTGAAGCTTATATGGCGGTGATCATGGATGCGCGCTACAGCAAAGATCGCATCCTGGAGCTGTATCTGAACGAGGTTTATCTCGGTCAGGCGGGCAACGATCAGATCCGCGGTTTTCCGCTGGCCAGCCTTTACTACTTTGGCCGTCCGGTGGATGAGCTCAGCCTTGATCAGCAGGCGATGCTGGTGGGCATGGTGAAAGGTGCGTCGCTGTACAACCCGTGGCGCAACCCGAAACTGGCGCTGGAACGCCGTAATCTGGTGCTGCGCCTGCTGCAGCAGCAGAAGGTGATCGATCAGGAGCTGTACGACATGCTGTCGGCGCGTCCGCTGGGCGTGCAGCCGAAAGGCGGGGTCATTACGCCACAGCCAGCCTTTATGCAGATGGTACGCAATGAACTGCAGGCGAAGCTGGGCGATAAAGTCAAAGATCTGTCGGGCGTGAAGATCTTTACCACCCTGGACCCGATCTCCCAGGATGCGGCTGAAAAAGCGGTGGAAGATGGCATTCCGACGCTGAAAAAACAGCGCGGTCTGAAAGATCTGGAAACCGCCATGGTGGTGGTAGACCGCTTCAGCGGCGAAGTGCGTGCGATGGTGGGCGGTGCGGATCCACAGTTTGCCGGCTATAACCGTGCGCTGCAGGCGCGTCGTTCCATTGGCTCGCTGGCGAAACCGGCGACCTATCTGACCGCGCTCAGCCAGCCCAACAGCTACCGGCTGAACAGCTGGATCGCCGATGAACCGATCGCCCTGAAACAGCCAAACGGCACGATCTGGAAACCCATGAACGATGACCGTCGCTTCAGCGGGAAAGTGATGCTGGTGGATGCGCTGACCAACTCCATGAACGTGCCAACGGTGAATCTGGGCATGACGCTGGGGCTGGACGCGGTGGTCGACACCTGGACCAAACTGGGCGTGCCGAAAGAGCAGCTGCATCCGGTGCCCGCGATGCTGCTGGGGGCGCTCAACCTGACGCCGGTAGAAGTGGCGCAGGCGTTCCAGTCGATCGCCAGCGGCGGTAACCGCGCGGCGCTCTCGGCCGTGCGTTCGGTGATTGCCGAAGATGGCACGGTGCTGTATCAGAGCTTCCCGCAGGCACAGCGCGTGGAACCGGCGCAGGCTGCCTATCTGACGCTGTACACGATGCAGCAGGTTGCTGATCACGGTACGGCGCGTGCGCTGGGCGCGCGCTATCCGAAGGCACATCTGGCCGGTAAGACCGGTACCACCAATGACCTGATCGACAGCTGGTTTGCCGGTATTGACGGTAAAGAAGTGGCGATCACCTGGGTGGGCCGCGACAACAACCAGAGCTCGAAGCTGTACGGTGCCAGCGGTGCGATGCAGATCTACCGCCGTTATCTGGATAACCAGGCACCGATGCCGCTGGTGCTGACGCCGCCGGAAGATATTACGCAGATGAATATTGATTCTGCCGGTAACTTTGTCTGCGGAACCGGCAGCAGCACCTGGCGCTCGCTGCCGGTGTGGTCGCTGGATCCCGCTGCGCTGTGTCAGCAGCAACAGCAGCAGATTCAGCAGCAGCAACAGCAGCAGCAGCAGCAGCCCGCGCAGGGTGAGCAAAAAGATGCCGACGGCGTGGCAGGCTGGATCAAAGATATGTTTGGCAGCAAATAGTCGCTGAACAAACCACAGGGCGCTCCGGCGCCCTTTTTTTGTGTCCGCGATTTCTTAACCTCGATCAAAACCCGGTGAAACAGGCGGCGCAGCGCGGCGCGGGCGGCCATTTCATCTTGCGGATCCGGCCGGGTTTCGCCTAAAATCCGTGCGTCTAATAATCATTCTCGTTTTCATTCGCCTGCATTATTCTGCTAAAAGAGATACGACTATGAATGCGCGAAATACGTTTTTCTGTTTCCGGCGCGCGGCCCGTTCGCGGCATCCGCTTGCGCTATTGATTGCTTCAACACTGGGTACGCTAAGCGCACAGGCGCTGGCAGAAGAGACGGTTGTTGTCACGGCTGACGGTGGCAACAGCGTGGCGCAGGAGAGTGCGTGGGGACCGGCGCCCACCATTGCCGCCAAACGCAGCGCCACCGGCAGCAAAACCGATACGCCGATTGAAAAGACGCCGCAGTCGGTTTCGGTCGTGACGCAGGAAGAGATGGCCATGCACGCTGTCACCAGCGTCAAAGGCGCGTTTAACTACACGCCGGGCGTGCTGACCGGCAACCGCGGCAGTTCCGATGTAATTGATGCGCTCTCGATTCGCGGCTTCAGCGAAACCAATACCAATCAGTACCTTGATGGCCTGAAACTGCAGGGCGATAACTACTCAGAGTTTGCCATCGACCCTTACTTCCTCGAACGCGCGGAATTGCTGCGCGGCCCGGTCTCCGTGCTTTATGGCAAGAGCAACCCGGGCGGCGTGGTTGCGCTGGTAAGCAAGCGCCCGACGCAGGAGACGCTGCGTGAAGTGCAGTTCCGGATGGGCAGTGACAACCTGTTCGCCACCGGTTTTGATTTTGGCGGCGCGCTGGATGACGACGGCGTTTACAGCTATCGCCTGACCGGCCTGGCGCGCAGCGCCGATGCGCAACAGGAGATGAACAAAGAGAAGCGCTATACCCTTGCGCCCTCGTTCAGCTGGCGTCCCGATGCCAATACCCGCTTTGACCTGCTGACTTACTTCCAGAACGAACCGGAAACCGGCTATTACGGCTGGCTGCCGCGTGAAGGCACCGTGGTGGGCATCACCCGGCCGGACGGCAGCAGCTATAAGCTGCCCACCCATTTTGATGAAGGCGAAGACAGTAATAAGATCTCGCGCAACACCAAAATGGTTGGCTACAACTTTGAGCACAGCTTTAACGATACCTGGACGGTGCGCCAGAATCTGCGCTATGCCGAAATGCAGACTGATTATCGCAGTATTTATGGCTTCGGTTATAACCCTGAGAATCAACTGATTACCCGTAATGCCGCATTCTCAAAAGAAAAACTCAACCAGTTTGCCGTGGATACGCAGGCGCAGGCTAAATTCGCAACCGGTGATTTAGCCCATACGTTACTGCTGGGCGTCGATTTTCAGCGCACCCGTAACGATATTGATGGTCAGTTCGGCACCGCCACCGGCCTGAGTCCATTCAATCCGCAATATGGCAACGACAGCTACACCCCTTATGACGATCCTTATCAGCGTTTGAATCAGCAACGCCAGACTGGTCTGTACGCGCAGGATCAAATGGAGTGGAACCGCTGGGTGCTGACGCTCGGTGGCCGCTACGACTACGCGATGAATTCCGTTACCGACCGGGTAGCGCAGAGCGTTGATCGCCAGAACGATCAGGCCTTTACCTGGCGTGGTGGTGTCAATTATGTGTTCGATAATGGCATTGCACCTTATTTCAGCTATAGCGAAGCGTTTATTCCTAATGCTGGCGCAACATGGGGCGGCGAAGCGTTTGATCCGTCACGCGCTAAACAATATGAAGCGGGCGTAAAATACGTTCCCAAAGATCGTCCGATTGTCATGACGGCGGCGGTCTATCAGCTGACCAAAACGAAGAACCTGACGGCCGATCCCGATGCAAGCCATCAATTTGCCAGCGTGCAAAGCGGTGAAATCCGCTCACGTGGCGTCGAGCTGGAAGCCAAAGCGGCGCTTAACGCCAACATCAACCTGACGGCGGCTTACTCTTATACCGATGCGGAATACACCGAAGACACCTTGCTGAAAGGCCGTACGCCGGTGCAGGTGCCGAAGCATATGGCTTCGCTATGGGGCGATTACACCTTCCACGAAACTGCACTGTCGGGCTTCACCGTGGGTGCCGGGGTACGCTACGTGGGTGAAAGCAAAGGCCTGTACGCCAGCGGCCCAAATGCCAACCAGAACTTTGACGTCGCCGCTTACACCACTGTAGATGCTGCACTGAAGTACGATCTGGGCCGCTTCGGCTTGCCGGGCTCAACCGTCGGCGTCAACATCAACAACCTGTTCGATCGCGAATACGTTGCCAGTTGCTACCGCGACTACGCCTGCTACTGGGGTGCAGAGCGCCAGATCGTCGGTACCGCCACCTTCCGCTTCTGATACTGAACACAGGGCGCTGCGGCGCCCGTTAACCAGGGATTATCATGCAGCATCCGCACCACGCAGAAACCACCTTTTCACTGGAAAACGTCAGCTTCCGTGTGCCCGGCCGCACGCTGCTGCATCCGCTGTCGCTGACTTTCGCCCCGGGCAAAGTCACCGCGCTGATCGGGCATAACGGTTCCGGTAAATCCACGCTGCTGAAGATGCTTGGGCGTCATCAGCACGCCAGCGAAGGGCGCGTGCTGCTCAACGGTGAAGCGGTTGATACCTGGAGCAGTAAAGCTTTTGCACGTCAGGTAGCCTATCTGCCGCAGCAGCTGCCCGCGGCGGAGGGCATGACGGTGCGCGAGCTGGTGGCGATTGGGCGCTATCCGTGGCACGGTGCGCTGGGGCGCTACGGCCAGGAAGATCGCGATCGGGTAGACGAGGCGATTGCGCTGGTTGGACTGAAACCCTTCGCCGGGCGGCTGGTGGACAGCCTGTCCGGCGGCGAGCGGCAGCGTGCGTGGCTGGCGATGCTGGTGGCGCAGAACAGCCGCTGTCTGCTGCTGGATGAACCCACCTCGGCGCTGGATATCGCGCATCAGGTCGAGGTGCTGGCGCTGATTCAGCGTCTCAGCCGCGAGCGCGGCCTGACGGTGATTGCCGTGCTGCACGATATCAATATGGCCGTGCGTTACTGCGATCGGCTGGTGGCGCTGCGTGCCGGTGAGGTGATTGCCGAAGGCGCGCCAGACACCATCATGCAGCCTGACGTGCTGGGCGCGATTTACGGCATTCCCATGGGCATCCTGTCACATCCACAGGGCGGTGCGCCCGTCAGTTTTGTTTATTAAGGTCTCGCGATGTTCGATATTTCCCGCCGGGGACTGCTGACGGCGCTGGCGTTATCGCCGCTGATGACGATCCGGCCTGCGGCGGCACAGCCGGACAGCCAGCGCATCCTGGCGCTGGAGTGGCTGCCGGTGGAGTTGCTGATGGCGCTCGGCGTCGCCCCGCTCGGCGTGGCCGATCTGCATAACTACGCTATCTGGGTGGGCGACCCGGTCTTGCCGGCCGGCACCCTCGATCTCGGCTTACGCACCGAACCCAATCTGGAACTGATGACCCAGCTGGCACCGTCGCTGATCCTGCACTCCAACGGTTACGGCCCGGCGGTCGACAAGCTGGCGCGCATTGCGCCGACGATGGGCTTTGACCTCAACAGCGGCGATGGCAAACCGTTCACCACCGCGCGCACATCGCTGCATGCGCTGGGTGCCCGGCTTGGCCTTGAAGCGCAGGCACAGGCCCATTTGCAGTGGGTGGATGGTGAAGTAGCTGCCGCGCGTGAGCGGTTACGTCCGTGGGCGCAGCGTCCGCTGCTGCTGATGTCGCTGATGGATCCGCGTCACGCCATTACCTTCGGTAAAGGCAGCCTCTTCCTCGAAGTGATGGAGCAGCTTGGCCTGCGCAATGCCTGGCAGGGCGAAACCAACTTCTGGGGCAGTGCGGTGGTCGGGCTGGAGCGACTGGCGGAGGTCGGTGATGTTGAGGTGATCTGCTTCGATCACGATAACGAACGCGATATGCAGCAGGTGACGCAAAGCGCACTGTGGCAGGCGCTGCCGTTTGTCCGTTCCGGCCGTTTCCGGCGGGTGCCGGCGGTGTGGTACTACGGCGCCACTTACTCAGCCATCAAATTTATTCGCGTGCTGGAACACGCGCTGGAGTCGCACTGATGCGCAACCGTCTGTTTCCCGTCGCGCTGCTCAGCGTGCTCAGTTTACTGGCGCTGGCGCTCACGTTTATCAACCTGCGCCAGGCGCTGCCGCTGGCGCAGTGGCAGCAGGCGCTCTTTGCGCCGGACAGGCAGAATATTCATCAGGTGGTGTTTCACTACAGCCTGCTGTCGCGTCTGGCGCTGGCGCTGCTGGTGGGCGCCGGGCTGGGGCTGGCCGGGCTGCTGTTCCAGCAGGTGCTGCGCAACCCGCTGGCGGAACCCACCACGCTGGGCGTCTCCTCCGGCGCGCAGCTGGGCCTGACGGTTGCCACCCTCTGGCAACTGCCGGGTGGGGCGCTGACGCAGCAGTGTGCGGCGCTGGGTGGCGCGGTGCTGGTCGGGCTGCTGGTGTTTGGTGTCGCCTGGGGCAGACGTCTTTCACCGGTCACGCTGATCCTCGCCGGTCTGGTGCTGAGCCTGTATACCGGCGCCGTGAATCAGATCTTTGCGATTTTCAATCACGATCAGCTGCAGAACATGTTTCTGTGGAGCACGGGATCGCTTAACCAGCTGGATGGCGACAATGTGGCGCAGCTGTGGCCGCGGCTGCTGCTGGCCTTTGTCGTGACGCTGGCGCTGCTGCGTCCGCTGACGCTGATGGGGCTGGACGACGGTGTGGCAAAAAATCTCGGGCTGGCGCTGTCAGCGGCGCGCGTGACGGCGCTGGCGCTGGCGATTCTGCTCAGTGCACAGCTGGTTAACGTGGCGGGCATTATTGGGTTCATTGGCCTGTTTGCACCGCTGCTGGCCCGCCTGCTCGGAGGGCGCCGCCTGGCGAGTCGCCTGCTGCTGGCACCGCTCATTGGCGCGCTGCTGCTATGGCTGGCCGATCAGGGCGTGCTCTGGCTGAGCGGCCACTGGCGTGAGATATCCACCGGGACGGCCACGGCGCTGCTGGGCGTGCCGATTCTGCTGTGGCTGCTGCCGCGTCTGCGGACCGGATCGGTGCCGCCGGCGCTGACCAGCGGCGACAGCGTGCCCGCAGAGCGCCAGGCGTTAGGGCGCTGGTGTCTGACCGCGCTGCTGCTGCTGGCACTGCTCTGCCTGACAGCCCTTACGCTGGGCCGCGCTGCCGATGGCTGGACATGGGTCAGCGGCGACATGCTGCATCAGCTGCTGCCGTGGCGCGCGCCGCGCGTGCTGGCTGCGCTGGTGGTCGGCATGATGCTGGGCGTGGCCGGGGCGCTGATTCAGCGCCTGACCGGTAATCCGATGGCCAGCCCGGAAGTGCTGGGGATTAGCTCTGGCGCGGCCTGCGGCGTGGTGGTGATGATGTTCTTTGTGCCAGGCGATGCCGTGGCATGGCTGCTGCCCGCAGGCGCGCTGGGGGCTGCGGCGACGCTGCTGATCATCATGCTGGTTGCCAGCCGCGGCGGATTTTCACCTGAGCGGATGCTGCTGGCCGGTATGGCACTGAACAGCGCATTTGTGACGCTGCTGATGGTGCTGCTGGCGAGTGGCGATCCGCGCATGGCCGGGTTGCTGACCTGGATGTCTGGTTCAACCTATAACCTCAGCCAGACGCAGGCGGTGCAAAGCGCCGGGGTAGCCATGGTGCTGCTGGCACTCGCGCCGCTGGCCAGCCGCTGGCTGACGCTGTTGCCGCTGGGCAGTGCGACCGCGCGGTCGGCCGGCATGCCGCTCACCGTCGCCCGTCTTTCGCTGCTGTTGCTGGCGGCGGCGCTGACTGCCACCGCCACGTTCACCGTGGGCCCGCTGAGCTTTATCGGCCTGATGGCCCCGCATATGGTGCGGATGCTCGGCTTCCGCCGTGCGCTGCCGCAGCTGCTGATGGCAGGGTTACTCGGCGGCGGGCTGATGGTCTTCGCCGACTGGTGCGGTCGCATGCTGGCCTTCCCGGATCAAATCCCGGCCGGATTGATGGCCACTTTCTTCGGTGCACCCTATTTTATCTGGCTGCTGCGGCGCACTTAGCCAGTCTGCTGAGCGCTGTTCCGGGCTCACATAGTCGGAAGAGCCCAGAAACTCGCTGATCGCCTGCCAGAATTGTTCGGCGGTAAAGGCGGTCAGACAGCGATATTTATCCTGATTAGGACACCACTCCGCGAAGGCTTTGCCTGACTGGCCCGGCGCGGCAGGCGCAATCCCGGCCCATTGATAAAATGGCTCATGCAAAAAGGTGCCCCCGCATTGACCATACTGACAGCCAACGTTAATGGCACAGGCATTCCATCCCGCTTTGCCGTGACGAATGGGAATGCGGTATTCACCCGGAATCACGGAGTAAAGCGCACAGACGGCAATATGACTGGCCGCTGCCATCGCCACCGGGCCCGAATCATTCGAGACCAGCAGATCGCAGCGATCCATCAGGGCGATAGTTTCTGTCGGCGAAAACAGGTCAATCGCATTAATAACCGCCGGCCCCTGCCACGCCGGCATCACTTTCTCTTTATATTTGTTGTGGTTGCTGCCAATGAGCACCACCTGCCAGCCCTGCTGTAAAAATATCTCACTCAGGGCTACCCAGTGTGAAACCGGCCAGGTGCGGTTAGCGGCGCCGATATTGGGATGCAGCAGGACGACTTTTTGCGCTTGCAGCTGATGGGCGTGAATGAAGTCAGCCACTTTTTGCTGCTCCTCCGGGTGACGAGTCAGCTGTAATTGCTGTTGCTGCGCGGAATAGGGGGTGCGTAATCTTTTGCTTATTGCGGCCTGCATATGTTCCGGGGCAAGGACAACCTGCCAGTCGATGCTATGAATCACACGCTGATGAATCACAGCACGCTTTAACATGTCGGCATGGTGCGGCAAATCATCCAGCGAGAAGGCCGCATCCACCCAACGGCAGCGCAGCGTCAGCGGCAGCCAGGCGGCGGCGGTAAAAATAACAATTTCCCCAGGATGCTGAGCGCAAAAGGCTGGCAGACAACCGAGTAAAAACAGCAGATCGCCCATCGATGCGTCCATGAAAATGATCCATGGCTCCGGCCGCAGCGGGAGGGGCTGCATCGCAGGGCCATCGTCGTTACGCGGAAACAGCTCTGCCACCACCGGCGCAATCCACCATGGCAGCACCACGCCGTGCTCCGTGCGGTGGATACGCGTCAGATTGGCGGCGCAGCTCTGCACCAGCTGCAGGCCCTGATTTTTTGCCTGCGCATGCAGGGACGAAAGCACGCTGGCCGGTTTAAACCACGCCGTGGTTTGCGCATCGTAATGCCACTGCACCCTGCTTTCAGGGTTGAGCAGCAGCGCGATTGTTTGTCTGTCCATCATCATGAGCTGACACAGCAGAAGGCGTTCGGACGACGTCAGCGCAGGCGCGGACCGCAGTGAAAGCGGCTTCAGGGTGGGCTGGATTTCTTCCGGTAACGGTAAATCATCGGGCGAAGGGTTACCCAGCCAGTAACGCCGGGTGGTAAAGAAGCGTTGCCACACCAGATGGCTGTGGTGACAGCCCTGATAGCTCACCGGTTGTTCAGGCTGACTCAGCCAAAAGCGTAGCTGCTCCTCTTCCCTGTTCAGCTGGTGCAGCCGGGCACGCAAAGGTTGCTGCAGCCAGCGCTGGCGGGCAGTGGCGCAATCGGGATGGCTATCGTAAAGATGCAACTCAACCGGGGGCGGCATCCGTGCGGCAGGAAGCGGGCTGAGCAGGGCTGCGAGCGTGGTAAAGAGCGTACGCTCTTCGCAGTGCAGCGCTATCTGACCTATCGCGTAACGCTGCCTGAGCATGCGGAGACACTGGCTGAGTTGTGCCGGGTAGTGCTCGTTGCGCTCAATGAACAGCGTATCAGCGGCAGTCAGTAATCGTTGATTAAGCGTAAAATCATCGGCAATGATCACGTGAATCACTGAGGGTTTATTACGGGTTTTCAGGTAGTGGGCCAGCATCAGCAGCCGTGACCAGCCGGCCTGCAGATGATAAATGTTGAGGGTGACCGCCATAAGGATTTTTACCGTCGTGATAAGATGACGGTCTCTGGCAAGAGTTGTGCCAGATTTATTGTATTAATTGATAAGGCTTTATTTTTATCGCGCCGGAAAGGGGATTTCCGCCGGGGAAGCAGGCCGGTAAGGATTACCGGCCCGGCAGTTTACAGCTGAGCGAAGCAGCGGCGTGCCGCTTCTACCGTGCGCTGGATATCTTCCTGGCTGTGCGCCAGAGACATAAAGCCAGCCTCAAAGGCAGACGGAGCCAGGTAAACGCCTTCCTCCAGCATCAGATGGAAGAAGCGTTTGAAGCGGTCCACGTCGCACTTCGTCACATCGTCATAGCAGGTCACGCTGTCGGCGGCGGTGAAGAAAATTCCGAACATGCCGCCCACGTGATTGACCACCAGCGGGATGTTTTCCGCTTTTGCCGCCGCCAGCAGGCCGTCACACAGCTGGTCGGTCAGCGCGGTCAGGGTGGCGTGTGTGCCTGGCTGGGCGATTTGTGTCAGGCAGGCAAAACCGGCCGCCATCGCAATCGGGTTGCCGGAAAGCGTACCCGCCTGATAGACCGGTCCGGTTGGTGCCAGCGCTTCCATCACGTCACGACGTCCGCCGAACGCGCCCACCGGCATGCCGCCGCCGATGATTTTACCCAGACAGGTCAGATCGGGCGTCACGTTGTAATGCGCCTGCGCGCCACCCAGCGCAACGCGGAAGCCGGTCATCACTTCATCAATGATCAGCAGCGCGCCAAACTCGTCACACAGCGCGCGCAGGCCTGGCAGGAAATCAGGCTGTGGCGGAATGCAGTTCATGTTGCCGGCAACCGGCTCCACGATGATACAGGCGATATCGTCCGGATACTGCTCAAATGCAGCGCGCACCGAGGCCAGATCGTTATAAGTGCAGGTCAGGGTATGACGGGCAAAATCTGCCGGTACACCCGGTGAGTTCGGCTGGCCCAGCGTCAGTGCGCCGGAGCCGGCTTTCACCAGCAGGCAGTCGGCATGGCCGTGATAGCAGCCTTCAAACTTGATGATTTTGTCACGACGGGTGTAGCCGCGGGCGAGACGAATCGCGCTCATGGTGGCTTCGGTGCCGGAGTTCACCATACGCACCATATCCATGCTGGGCACCAGCTCGCACACCAGGGCGGCCATTTTCACTTCCATCTCGGTCGGCGCACCAAAGCTCAGGCCGCGCACGGCCGCTTCGGTCACCGCATCGCGAATGGCGGCGTTGTTGTGCCCCAGCACCATCGGGCCCCATGAGCCCACATAGTCGATGTATGCTTTGCCATCGGCGTCATACAGCCAGGCGCCATCGGCGCGTTCGATGAACAGCGGTACGCCGCCCACACCGGTAAAAGCACGTACCGGAGAGTTCACGCCGCCGGGGATCAGGCGTTGCGCTTCGGCATACAGGTTTTCTGACTTACTCATTGTTCGGCTCCTGCTGTTCTGCAAAAAAGTGCCGCCATTCTACGGGAATTCCCGCCTGCGGTGAAAGGCAGGCAGCCGCGAAAGCAGCGGTCAACGCTATACTTTACCCCATATCTGGCGGCACGCAGTGTCAAGGACGGTACTTGATTGCACCGGACGGCTGGCAGATAATAGCGAAATTGAGGTCGTTTTCTGACCTGGACGTTTACCCGGAGTAAAAGATGAGTGACGACGTAGCAGCGCTGCCTTTGCAGTTCACCGATGCAGCAGCGAAAAAAGTGAAAAACCTGATTGCGGATGAAGAGAATCCGGCGCTGAAACTGCGCGTATACATCACCGGCGGCGGTTGCAGCGGCTTTCAGTACGGTTTTACCTTTGACGATCAAATGAACGACGGCGACATGACCATCGAGAAGCAGGGTGTTTCGCTGGTGGTTGATCCGATGAGCCTGCAGTACCTGGTTGGCGGCTCGGTGGATTACACCGAAGGACTGGAAGGCTCACGCTTTATCGTGACCAACCCGAACGCCAAAACCACCTGCGGCTGCGGCTCCTCCTTCAGCATCTGATCCTCCGCGGGCAGCCATCCTGGCTGCCCGTTTTACCACTCTATCGTCACTAAGCGTGCGGTTTCATGGCGCTGCGCATCGCGGCTCAGCACGCGTTGCGTGATGCGCGGCTGGGCGCTGGCCTGTTTCCCACAGTCAACTGCCGGCAGTGCGGCGGTATCCGGGCGCGCAATCGCGCAGCGGGAATAGATTGTCAGCGAAACGGCAATCGAGCCAGTGGTGGTCGCCGCCGCAGCAGATGCGGCGATCGTCAGCCCGATGACCATCAGCAGTGCTCTGATCATGAAAAATTCCTGGTGTTGTAAAAAGCGCACGCGGCGCAAATGGGCGCAGAGCATACGTGGCTGCTGCGCCTTATAGTGAGAATTACGACAAAATCGGCTGAATCTTTACGCTTAGTCTGGCTTTTTTTTCGCCGGGTGCAGCGCCTGACACAACGCGCCGGCGGCCAGCAGCAGGCGGGGGCCGGGACGGCTCAGCCAGTCATCATTGATGGCGATAACCGGCACGCTGAGCTGCGGCTGCCAGAACTGCGCGACGCTGGCAGCACGGGCGGCATCGCCGCCAATAACAATGGCCTGTGGATGACGCGCCAGCACCTGCTCGCGGCTCACCTGCGGCCAGCTCACCGGGCTGTCGGCAAAGATATTGCGTCCGCCGCACAGCGTAATGATCTCATTTTGCAGCGTATTACGTGCAGCGGTGAACAGCGGCTGCTGGCCAAACTGCAGAAACAGCGGCACCGGGGTTTGCTGCTGATACTGCTGACGCAGCGCTGCAGCCTGCCTGCGCAGCGTCTGCGCGGCCGCCACCGCCTGCTGCGGGTGCGGGCTCCACACCTGCAGGCGGGTGAGGGTGTTAATCATCTGGTCGAGGCTCTGCGGATCGATCCATTCCACCCGGACACCGAGACGCTGCAGCTGCTCGATTTGCCGCTGCGGATTGCCGCCGCGCCACGCCAGCACCACATCCGGTTTCAGTTGCAGAATACGTTCTGTCTTGATGCCCTGCCAGCTGGCAACCTGTTCCAGCGTTCGCGCAGCGGCAGGGTAATCAGAGTAGGCGCTGACGGCCACCGGTGTAATGCCGGCGGCAAAAGCCAGCTCCGTCAGGTGCGGAGAGAGCGTGATAACGCGCGGTGTGGCGGCCAGCAGGCTATGGCACAGTAGCACCAGCCCGCACAGCAGCCATTTAGCCACGCGTCAGCTGCGCCAGCAGGTTTTCAACCATCAGCGAAGACTGACGGGCGGCCACGCTGAGGAATTCTTCGAAGCTCAGGTGCGAGGCTTTGTCAGCCACGTCAGAAATGGCGCGCACCACCACAAACGGCACGCCGAACTGGTGGCAGACATGGCCAATCGCCGTGGCTTCCATCTCTACCGCAATCGCCTGCGGGAAAGTCTGACGGATGCGCGCCAGTGGCTCGGCCCCGTTGATGAAGGCATCGCCGCTGACCACCAGACCGCGCACTGCGTTGAGATTCAGTTGGTTAATCACCTGCTCTGCGGCAGTAATCAGCGTCTCATCGGCGGCAAATGCCGCCGGGCAGCCCGCCATCTGGCCGGGTTCATAACCAAAAGCGGTGACGTCAGCATCGTGATAGCGCACGGCATCCGATACCACAATATCGCCCACCTGCAGCGTGGCTGCCAGGCCACCCGCGGAGCCGGTGTTGATCACCACATCCGGTTTGCACAGCTGCAGCAGCAGCGTGGTTCCGAGCGCGGCAGCGGTCTTGCCGATACCGGATTTCAGCAGGGCGACGTCAACGCCATTCAGCGTTCCGGTGTAAATTTCGCAGCCGGCCAGCGACAGCGTCTGGCGGTTTTCAATTTTGTCACGCAGCAGCGTAACTTCCTGCTCCATCGCGCCAATAATGCCTGCTTTCATAAAGAATCTCGCTGTAGTTATGGATGTATAAGGCTAAAGTGAGGCATAGTCTATCATGGCTGACTGAGGATGAATTCACGAAAAAATAAGGGGTAAAGATGGCGCCGATCAATTTCAGGAAGAAGATCAGTTTCACCCGCCCTTATACCAGTCGCAAAGATCCGGAAGGGGAATATTTAATTACCCGTCACTTTGAAAGCGATCGCGGACGCATCATTAATTCTGCCGCGATCCGCCGCCTGCAGCAGAAAACCCAGGTTTTTCCGCTGGAGCGCAATGCCGCCGTGCGGTCACGTCTGACCCATTCGCTGGAGGTACAGCAGACCGGGCGATACATCACCAAAGAGATTCTTCACACCCTGCAAACGCAGGGCGGCGGCCTGGCGGCCTATGGGCTGGACGGCTTTGAAGGCGCGGTGGAGAGCCTGGTGGAGATGGCCTGTCTGCTGCATGACGTGGGCAATCCGCCATTCGGCCACTTCGGGGAAGCGGCCATCAACGACTGGTTTGAAGATAACCTGCCGGCAGAACTGGTCGATCCGCTGGTCGCGGGCGTAGCGGACGAGACGCAGCGCGCCGATTTTGACCGACTGAATGCGATGATTCGTCAGGATTTGTGTAATTTTGAAGGCAACGCGCAGGCCATTCGCCTGGTGCACACGCTGCTGCAGCTTAATTTAAGCTATGCGCAGGTGGCCTGTATTCTGAAATATACCGCTCCGGCCTGGTGGCAGGGCGATAAGCCGGCGGCATTCAGCGTGCTGATGAAAAAACCGGGCTTTTATTTATCCGAGCGTGAATATGTGGCTGAGCTACGCGCGGCGACGAATATCGCTGAGCATCATCGCTTCCCCCTGACCTGGATAATGGAAGCCGCGGACGATATCTCTTATTGCATTGCCGATCTGGATGACGCCGTAGAAAAAGATATTTTTAACGTAGAGACGCTGTATCAGGCGCTGCTGGCGATCTGGGGCACGGTGAAACCCGGTGATGCATTCAGCCGGACGGTGGGCGAGGCCTGGAAAGAGGCTAATCAGAAAAAACGCCGCAGCACCAGCGATCAGTTTTTTATGTCGCTGCGGGTCAATGTGCAGAACATATTAGTCAGCCACGCCGTGCGCCGCTTTGTTGATAATCTGCCGGCGATTTATGACGGCAGTTTTAATCACGCGTTACTGGAAGATGATGGCGAAGAGGGGCGACTGCTTTCATTATTTAAAACGGCCGCACGCCAGCGGGTATTTAATCATCCGGAAGTGGAACAGCTGGAATTACAGGGTTACCGCGTCATCAAGGGGCTGCTGGAAATATATCAGTCGCTGATGCAGCTGGATTACGAACAATTTACCCGGCTGATGAATGACGATTTCCTGGCGCAGCATCCTATTGAAACGCGGTTGTTTCATAAACTTTCCGGCAAGCATTGTAAGGCATATCAGCAGCAAATGCGCACGCTGATCGTTGAGCATAAATATCAGCGGCTGTTGTGGGAGCGTTATTATCGTTCCCGCCTGATTCAGGATTACATCAGTGGCATGACCGATAATTATGCATGGGATGAGTACCGGCGTTTGATGGCGGTGGAATAAGCGCAGTTTTGTAAAGACAGCGCATAAATTTTTACCTTTGCCTTAAACTTTCACAGGAACTTCGCGCTAAAAACTGACTCTCATCATCACGACCACAGCAATGGTCAGGCCGTCATTTTCAGAGAGATACAGAAGAATGAAAAAAAGCACCTTAATGTTAAGTGCGCTGACGCTGAGTCTGGGCATGGCATTCAGCCCTGTCACGGTTTTCGCGGCGGAAACAGCGTCGTCCTCCAGTCAGCAGCTGCCCAGCCTGGCACCGATGCTGGAAAAAGTTATGCCGTCGGTTGTCAGCATCAGCGTTGAAGGCAGCACGACGGTAAAAACACCGCGCATGCCGCAGCAGTTCCAGCAATTCTTTGGCGATAACTCCCCCTTCTGTCAGGACGGATCGCCGTTCCAGGGTTCACCGATGTGCCAGGGTGGCGGCGGTGATGGCAGCGATGACGGTGGCGGCGCGCAGAAACAGCAGTTCCGCGCGCTGGGTTCCGGCGTCATTATTAACGCAGACAAAGGCTATGTGGTGACCAATAACCACGTGGTCGATAACGCCACCAAAATTCAGGTTCAGCTGAGCGACGGCCGTCGCTACGACGCCAAAGTTATCGGCAAAGATCCGCAGTCTGACATCGCGCTGATTCAGCTGCAGGATGCGAAGAACCTGACGGCCATCAAAATGGCGGATTCTGACAACCTGCGCGTCGGGGATTATACCGTCGCCATTGGTAACCCTTACGGCCTGGGTGAAACCGTGACCTCGGGGATTGTCTCTGCGCTGGGCCGCAGCGGTCTGAACGTAGAGAACTATGAAAACTTTATTCAGACGGACGCCGCCATCAACCGCGGTAACTCCGGCGGCGCGCTGGTGAACCTGAACGGCGAGCTGATTGGCATTAACACCGCGATTCTGGCGCCGGATGGCGGCAATATCGGTATCGGCTTCGCCATCCCCAGCACAATGGTGAAAAACCTGACGACGCAGATGGTGGAGTACGGTCAGGTGAAACGCGGTGAGCTGGGCATTGTCGGGACAGAACTCAACTCCGAACTGGCGAAAGCGATGAAAGTGGATGCCCAGCGCGGTGCCTTCGTCAGCCAGGTGCTGCCGAACTCGGCGGCGGCAAAAGCCGGCGTCAAACCTGGTGATGTGGTGGTCTCCATGAACGGTAAACCGCTTACCAGCTTCGCCGCGCTGCGTGCTGAGGTTGGTTCACTGCCGGTAGGGACCAAACTGCAGCTGGGGCTGCTGCGTGAAGGCAAACCGGTTAGCGTGACGGTCGAACTGCAGCAGAGCACCAAAGACAAAGTCGCATCGGCGACCATCTATACCGGTATTGAAGGGGCCGATCTGAGCAATGTCGACAGCAACGGTCAGAAAGGCGTACGCGTCGACAGCGTCAAAGCGGGCAGTGCTGCGGCGCGTATTGGTCTGAAGAAAGGCGATGTGATTCACGGCGTCAATCAGCAGCCGGTCGCGAATCTGGGCGAACTGCGCAAAATCCTTGATACCAAACCGTCTGTACTGGCACTCAATGTCCAGCGCGGCGACAGCAGTCTCTATCTACTGATGCAGTAAAAGGCAGCGTGAGGATAACAGGCGAGCTTCGGCTCGCCTTTTTTGTTGCTGCGCGCCGGCTAAACGGCGACACACTGAATGTGACGGTGACCGCAATTCCCGCAATCTTCCGCTTGGTATGTGCAAATGCACAATGCCACGCGCTGAGCGGATGCGTATTCTGAGCATCGGTTCTTTTTCGGGAGTAACGGATGGCCACCTACCATTTCGATGCGCGACTGGCTCAGGATATTGTTGCCCGTACCATGCGAATCATTGACAGCAATGTCAATGTGATGGATGCCCGCGGTCGCATCATCGGCAGTGGCGACCGCGAGCGCATTGGTGAATTGCACGAGGGCGCCCTGCTGGTGCTGTCGCAGGGCAGGGTAGTCGACATCGACGAAGCGGTGGCCAAACATCTGCACGGCGTACGCCCGGGCATCAACCTGCCGCTGCGCATCGACGGCGACATTGTTGGCGTTATTGGCCTGACCGGCCAGCCGGGTGCCCTGCGCCACTACGGCGAGCTGGTGTGCATGACTGCCGAGATGATGCTGGAACAGGCACGTCTGCTGCACATGCTGGCACAGGACAGCCGGCTGCGTGAAGAGCTGGTGCTGAACCTGATTCGCAGCGAAACCCTTTCTCCCGCCCTGAGCGAGTGGGCGCAGCGGCTGGGCATCGATCTCAATCAGCCGCGTGTCGTCGCGGTAGTGGAAGTGGACAGCGGCCAGCTTGGCGTGGACAGCGCCATGTCGGAACTGCAGCAGCTGCAGACGCTGCTCACCACGCCGGATCGCGATAATCTGATTGCTATCGTCTCGCTGACGGAAATGGTGGTACTGAAACCGGCGCTGAATGCACATGGCCGCTACGATCAGGACGATCATCGCCGCCGCGTTGAGCAGCTTCTGCAGCGCATGAAAGAGAGTGGCCAGGTACGGATGCGCATTGCTCTCGGTAACTTTTTCACCGGCCCCGGCAGCCTTGCCCGCTCGTATCGCACGGCGCGTACCACCATGATGGTAGGCAAACAGCGGATGCCGGAGCAGCGCAGCTTTTTTTATCAGGATCTGGTGCTGCCGGTGCTGCTGGATAGCCTGCGCGGCGGCTGGCAGGCCAATGAGCTGGCGCGTCCGCTGGCGAAACTCAAAAGCATGGATAACAACGGCCTGCTGCGCCGTACGCTGGTGGCTTGGTTCAGCCATAACGTTCAGCCCGGTGCCACGGCAAAAGCGCTGTTTATTCACCGCAATACGCTGGAGTATCGTCTTAATCGTATTGCGGAGCTGACCGGCCTGGACCTCGGCAACTTTGACGATCGGCTGCTGCTGTACGTGGCGCTGCAGCTGGATGAGCAGGCATAAAAAAAGCCAGCACAGGCTGGCTTCAGGCAGCAGGCCGGCTTAGCGGCCGTTGCGGGTCAGCTGATCCAGATCGGATTCAATTTCCGCAATTTTGTTCGAGACCACGTTTTCCAGATGGCGCAGGTCAGCGAGGATTTTGCGCTTCAGATCCACTTCCACCTGGTCGCGCTGGCAGATCTGATCCAGTTCATCAATGACGTAACGCAGATTCGGGCTGATCTCCTGGATCTCTTTATATCCCTGGGTGGTATGGTCAGCGACGACAGTTTTGCGCTGACGCGGATATTTGAACTTCACGCTTTTGGCGAAAAATTCACCTTTATCCTTACGGAAGTAGATTTTCAGGATGTCGTTGCTGGCTTCCTGACGCAGGCTGTAACGGTCAATATCTTCAGGATTGCTGATACCTAAGCTTTTCAGGTTGTCGTACATAGCGTTTATATTCCATCTGAGTGAGGTGAGCGCGCAGGACTTTCATCATCATTCGGCTGCGGCGAACAGGCAGCAACCAGAACGCTTACGGCAGACTTAATCAACTGTAGACACAAAAACCGGGATGAACAGTGCGCGACCGGAGTTAACTGGCGCGGATTATGAACTGTTTGAAAAACAAACGCACCAGTTAATTCGCGGCGCGAAACAGGTAATCTATCTCGAAGTGTAAAGAAAAAATGACGGGCCTGCTGACAGGCCCGGAGCAGAGAAAAGCGGGTGCAAAAAGCGCTTAGTCGATGGTGCGCAGCAGTTCGTTGATACCGGTTTTCGCCAGCGTTTTGGCATCCACTTTCTTCACGATCACCGCACAGTACAGGCTGTAGCTGCCATCTTTTGACGGCAGGTTACCGGACACCACCACGGAGCCTGCCGGCACACGGCCGTAGTGAATCTCACCGGTTTCACGATCATAAATTTTGGTGCTCTGACCGATGTAGACGCCCATGGAGATCACTGAGCCCTCTTCGACGATAACGCCTTCTACGATCTCGGAACGCGCACCGATAAAGCAGTTGTCTTCGATGATGGTGGGATTCGCCTGCAGCGGCTCCAGCACGCCGCCAATGCCTACGCCGCCGGAGAGGTGGACGTTTTTACCGATCTGCGCACAGGAACCCACGGTGGCCCAGGTATCCACCATGGTGCCTTCATCGACGAACGCACCAATGTTGACATAAGAAGGCATCAGCACGGTGTTGCGCGCAATGAAGGCACCCTGACGTACTGCGGCGGGCGGCACCACGCGGAAACCTGCCGCTTTAAAATGTGCGTCATCCCAGCCGGCGAACTTCATCGGCACTTTGTCGTAAAAGCGGGTTTCTGCGCCTTCCATCACCTGGTTGTCGTTGATGCGGAACGACAGCAGAACTGCTTTCTTCAGCCACTGATGCGTTACCCACTCACCGTTGATCTTTTCAGAGACGCGCAGTTCACCGCTGTCCAGCAGGCCAATAACCTGGTTGATGGCGTCACGGGTCGCGCTGTCCACGCTGGCGGGCGTAATGTCGGCGCGGCGCTCAAAGGCAGCTTCGATAACGTTCTGTAACTGTTGCATAATCTATTCCTGAGTCTGTCATAGCGGATGCCCGGCTGCGCCGGACATGAATCAAAAAATCTACCTGAATGCTGACGGGTAGGTCACACTTTATCGTTTGGATTAAGCGCTTCTGTCAACCGTTGTTGCAACACATTGCGCATTTCCGCGCCCAGCGCGCGGCGTTCGCTATCGGCAAGGATAAATAAATCCTCCACGCGCTCGCCGATGGTGCTGATGCGCGCGCCGTGCAGCGAGACCCCTAAATCCGCAAACACTTCGCCTACACGCGCCAGCAGGCCGGGCTGATCCAGCGCCACCAGCTCCAGATAGCTGCGGCGGTCGGTGTGGGTGGGCAGGAAATTGACCTCGGTATCCACGCTGAAATGCTTCAGCCGTGATGACGGCCGGCGCGTTCGCGGCGGCACCCATTGCGTCTGGGTGATGGCCTGCTCCAGCGCCTGGATAATCAGCGCATGGCGATCGGCAGCCAGCGGACTGCCGTCCGGCTCCAGCACAATAAAGGTATCCATGGCCATGCCGTCGCGACTGGTGAAGATCTGCGCGTCATGCACGCTGAGATTGCGGCGGTCGAGTTCGCCTGCCACGGCGGCAAACAGGTAAGGGCGGTCCGGGCTCCAGATAAAGATTTCCGTGCCGCCGCGCGTGGCGTGCGGGCTGACCAGCACCAGCGGCTTACGCAGATCGTGATCGATAAGATGCCGCGCATGCCAGGCCAGCTGGTTGGGCGTGTGGCGCAGAAAGTAGTCGGCACGACAGCGGCTCCAGATATGATGCAGCCGCTCCTCGTTAAGGTTTTCCATGCGCAGCAGCGCCAGCGCCTGCAGGCGGTGATGGCGCACGCGTTCACGCAAATCGGGGCTGTTTTCCATGCCGCGACGCAGCTGTTTCTCGGTCGCGAAAAACAGTTCACGCAGCAGGCTCTGCTTCCAGCTGTTCCACAGGCTTTCATTGGTGGCGCAGATGTCAGAAACGGTCAGGCACACCAGGTAGCGCAGCCGGTTCTCATTTTGCATCACTTCGGCAAACTGCTGAATGACCGTCGGGTCCTGAATATCGCGCCGCTGGGCGGTAACCGACATCAGCAGGTGGTGGCGCACCAGCCAGGCGACCAGCTGGGTTTCGCGCGAATTAAGGCCGTGCAGCTCGGCAAACTCCAGTGCGTCCTGCGCACCGAGAATCGAGTGATCGCCGTTGCGTCCTTTGGCGATATCGTGCAGCAGCGCGGCCATCAGCAGCAACTCCGGCTGCGGCAGGCGCGGCCACAGCTCCACGCACAGCGGGTGCATCGGGCGCGTGGCTTCATCGGCAAAGCTCTCCAGCTTCTGCAGCACGCGGATGGTGTGCTCATCCACGGTGTAGGCGTGGAACAGATCGAACTGCATCTGGCCGACAATATTGCCCCACAGCGGCGTATAGGCCCAGAGCACGCTGTGACGGTGCATTGGCAGCAGGGCGCGTTTCACCGCGCCCGGGTGGCGCAGGATCGCCATAAACGTGCGGCGCGCTTCGGCAATCTGACACAGCGGCTGTTTCAGATGGCGGCGCGCATAGCGCAGCTGCCGCAGCGTAGTGGAGTAAATGCCGGTGATGTGCTCGTTGCGCACCATCACATAAAACATGCGCAGAATGGCCTGCGGCTCGCGCTCAAACAGCGTGGGATCGCGCAGGTCGATCAGCGTGCCGCGCAGCTGAAAATCGTCATCAAGGCTGCGCGGTTTTTCGGTCGTGGACAGCGCCAGAATCGCCTCGTCGAACAGCTGCAGCAGCATCTGGTTCAGCTCGCCGATGCGGCGCGTGACGCGGTAAAAATCCTTCATCATGCGCTCGACCGGCGCGTTGCCTTCACCCACATAGTTCAGGCGCTGCGCCACGTTTAACTGGCGGTCAAACAGCAGGCGGTTATCGTAGCGCGGCAGCGTCAGATGCAGCGCAAAGCGGATGCGCCAGAGAAAGGTCTGACATTCGTTGATTTCGTTACGTTCAGCTTCGGTGAGAAAGCCAAAGCCGACCATCTCATCCATGGTGGTGGCACCAAAATGACGGCGGGCCACCCACTGTAACGTGTGAATGTCGCGCAGGCCGCCGGGGCTGCTTTTGATATCAGGCTCCAGGTTGTAACTGGTGCCGTGGTAACGCTGATGACGCTCCTGCTGTTCGGCAATCTTGGCGGCGAAGAAGCGCGAAGAGGGCCAGAAGCCATCGCTGAAAATGTTTTTCTGCAGCTCCAGAAACAGCGCCACGTCGCCCGTCAGCATGCGTGATTCAATCAGGTTGGTGGCCACCGTCAGATCGGAAAGCCCCTCCAGCAGACACTCTTCCAGCGTGCGCACGCTGTGACCGACTTCCAGCTTAAGATCCCACATCAGCGTCAGCAGCGCGGAGGTGCGCTGGGCCGCATCATCATTCAGCGGCTGGCGGCTGAGGATCAGCACGTCGATATCGGACAGCGGGTGCAGTTCACCGCGGCCATAACCGCCCACTGCCACCAGCGCAACCTCGCTCATCTGGTCGAAACCAAAAAAGCGCCACAGGCGACGCAGCAGACGATCAATAAACAGCGTGCGCGCATCGATCAGCGATTCAACGTCGGTGCCGGCGTCAAAAGCGGTGCCGAGATGCTGCTGAAACTGTTCGAGATACTGCCGGAGCGTGTCGCGCGTCAGCGCCTCATCAGGCCAGCTGGCGGGGGAATCGGTCAGGCCTTTGTGTACTGCTTCAGTCACGCTACCACTCATTGACTTGCCTCGTCTGCGCCATAAAAAAAGCCGGCAATAAGCCGGCCTGTTATCAACATGGAGATGAATTACGCGTTGTTTTCCAGCACTGCCGGAATCGTGTCGTCGGCACGCAGCGTCAGAATCTCACAGCCGTTTTCAGTCACCACAATAGTATGCTCATACTGCGCGGACAAGCTGCGATCTTTGGTTTTCACCGTCCAGCCATCCTTCATGGTGCGGATGCGATAATCGCCGGCGTTGACCATCGGCTCAACGGTGAAGGTCATGCCAGCCTGCAGCACCACGCCGCTGTCGTCAGCATCATAGTGCAGCACCTGAGGCTCCTCATGGAAGCCTTTGCCAATGCCGTGACCGCAGTATTCACGTACCACGGAGAAATCCTGCGCTTCGACATACTGCTGAATGGCGCGGCCGAGTTCACGCAGGCGAATGCCCGGCTTCACCAGACGCAGCGCAAGGTAGAGGCTTTCCTGCGTGACGCGGCACAGGCGCTCGCCCTGAATGGTCGGTTTGCCCACGATAAACATCTTCGAGGTGTCGCCGTGGTACTCATCTTTGATTACCGTGACATCCACATTGACGATGTCGCCATCCTTCAGCACGCGGTCGTCGCTGGGAATGCCGTGACACACCACTTCGTTCACCGAAATGCAGACTGATTTCGGGAAGCCGTGATAGCCAAGACAGGCTGAGATCGCCTGCTGTTTCTGCGTGATGTGGGCGTGACAGAGACGATCCAGTTCGCCAGTGGTGACGCCGGGCACTACGTGCGGGGCGATTATTTCCAGCACCTCAGCGGCCAGACGGCCCGCCACGCGCATTTTTTCGATTTCTTCCGGGGTTTTGATTGAAATGGCCATTAAATATTCCGCAATCGCCGATTTTTTCGACAATAATGAGTTCTGTGGCAGCCATGTTAGCAGTCAGCAAATGGGCTGCCAAATCGGGATTACTCTGCGGTTTGCGCGCTAACAACTGTTGGCGTATTCCTGCGCATTATGGTATAAAGCGCGCCGACGATTCTCTGTCACTTCGTCTGAAGCGGCAGGAAACGCATAAATCTCATTATGTGTACTAAAACACACATGTATCGACACATACGCCGGGGTGCCTTGAAAGAGGTCGGTTGTATGGGATACATGGAGGCCCAACCCCAAATAAACTTAGAGGTAATCATGGCAACTGTTTCCATGCGCGACATGCTCAAGGCTGGTGTTCACTTCGGTCACCAGACCCGTTACTGGAACCCGAAAATGAAGCCATTCATCTTCGGCGCACGTAACAAGGTTCACATCATCAACCTTGAGAAGACTGTACCAATGTTCAACGAAGCTCTGGCTGAGTTGCAGAAAATTTCTTCTCGTAAAGGCAAAATCCTTTTCGTTGGTACTAAGCGCGCTGCTGCCGAAGCGGTAAAAGAGTCAGCACTGAGCTGCGACCAGTTCTTCGTTAACCACCGCTGGCTGGGTGGTATGCTGACTAACTGGAAAACCGTTCGTCAGTCAATCAAACGCCTGAAAGATCTGGAAACTCAGTCTCAGGACGGTACTTTCGACAAACTGACCAAGAAAGAAGCACTGATGCGTGCTCGTGAGCTGGCCAAGCTGGAAAACAGCCTGGGCGGTATCAAAGATATGGGCGGTCTGCCGGATGCACTGTTCGTTGTTGACGCTGACCACGAACACATCGCCATCAAAGAAGCAAACAACCTGGGTATCCCGGTATTTGCTATCGTTGATACCAACTCTGATCCAGACGGCGTTGATTTCGTTATCCCAGGTAACGACGATGCGATCCGTGCTGTAAGCCTGTACCTGACTGCTGTCGCCACGACCGTGCGCGAAGGCCGTTCTCAGGACCTGGCTGAGCAGGCTGAAGAAGCGTCTTTAGAAAACGCTTAATAAGGTTCGCTCTTTCTGAGAGCCCTTAGACATCAGATGTGATCTGTTAAGGGGCCGTGAAGGCCCCTTTATTTATCTCACTTTGTCACGCTCCCGCTGCGGGCTGGCGGGGCAAAGTAAATTTTCCGCAACAAGTTTCTGACAGTGTGAAAGCACACAGAGACGAATCGAGGATTCTGGAATGGCTGAAATTACCGCTGCATTGGTAAAAGAACTGCGTGAGCGTACTGGCGCAGGCATGATGGACTGCAAAAAAGCGCTGACCGAAGCGAACGGCGACATCGAGCTGGCGATCGAGAACATGCGTAAGTCTGGTGCGATCAAAGCTGCTAAGAAAGCAGGCAACGTGGCTGCTGACGGCGTGATCAAAACTCAGATCGCTGAAGGTTTCGGCGTCATTCTGGAAGTGAACTGCCAGACTGACTTCGTGGCAAAAGACGCAGGTTTCCAGGCCTTTGCTGACAAAGTGCTGGCTGCGGCTGTTGCAGGTAAAGTGACTGATGTGGAAGTTCTGAAAGCGCAGTTCGAAGAAGAGCGCGTAGCACTGGTTGCGAAAATCGGTGAGAACATCAACATCCGTCGTGTTGCTATCCTGGAAGGTGCTGAGCTGAACAGCTACCAGCACGGCGCACGTATCGGCGTTCTGGTTTCTACCCAGGGTGCTGACGAAGAGCTGAGCAAGCAGGTTGCGATGCACGTTGCAGCCAGCAAGCCAGAGTTCGTGAAGCCAGAAGACGTTTCTGCTGACGTGGTTGAGAAAGAGTACCAGGTACAGCTGGACATCGCGATGCAGTCTGGCAAGCCAAAAGAGATCGCTGAGAAGATGGTTGAAGGCCGTATGAAGAAATTCACCGGCGAAGTCTCTCTGACCGGTCAGGCTTTCGTTATCGACCCATCTAAAACTGTTGGCCAGGCGCTGAAAGAGAAAAACGCTGACGTCATCAACTTCATCCGCTTTGAAGTGGGCGAAGGCATTGAGAAAGTTGAAGCTGACTTCGCAGCAGAAGTTGCTGCAATGTCCAAACAGTCTTAATGATTTGCCGGAACCGCCGAGAGGCGGTTCTTTTTTGTCTGCGTTTTGGCGCAGCCGTTTTTCAGTGTCATCCCAATAGCTTTTCTCACGCGTTAAGCGGATGATCAATCAGATTTAACTTCTCATTCATCTTATCTTCCAGGAAGAATTGACCATGGCGACCAACGCAAAACCTGTATATCAACGTATCTTACTGAAACTGAGTGGCGAAGCACTGCAGGGTGCTGAAGGTTTTGGTATCGACGCGAGCGTGCTTGACCGTATGGCGCAAGAGGTGAAAGAGCTGGTTGAGCTGGGCATTCAGGTTGGTGTGGTGATTGGTGGCGGTAACCTGTTCCGTGGCGCAGGCCTGGCACAGGCAGGGATGAACCGCGTGGTCGGTGACCACATGGGGATGCTGGCAACCGTGATGAACGGCCTGGCCATGCGTGATGCGCTGCACCGTGCTTACGTGAACGCCCGTCTGATGTCGGCGATTCCACTGAATGGCGTATGTGATAACTACAGCTGGGCTGAAGCGATCAGCCTGCTGCGTAATAACCGCGTCGTGATCTTCTCTGCCGGTACCGGCAACCCGTTCTTTACCACCGATTCTGCAGCCTGCCTGCGCGGCATCGAAATTGAAGCGGACGTGGTACTGAAAGCCACCAAAGTGGATGGCGTCTACTCAGCCGATCCGGTGAAAAATCCGGATGCAACGCTGTACGATCAGCTGACCTATGCTGAAGTGCTGGATAAAGAGCTGAAAGTGATGGATCTCGCCGCGTTTACGCTGGCCCGCGACCATCAGCTGCCGATCCGCGTTTTCAATATGAACAAACCTGGCGCACTGCGTCGCGTTGTGATGGGTGAAAAAGAAGGCACCCTGATTACGCATTAATACCCGACGCGGGATAAAATAAGGTATATTCTTTGGGCGCGTAGCCATTGCGGCGCGCCTTTACCCGTCATTATCTGCGTTGTCGCCAGCGAGCCAGCAATGTGGAGCAGGGCGGGTTATTACCCTGCATTACTGGCATTGCAGAAAGGCGACAAGGGCGTGAATCACCGGGCGCTGACATCGGTCAGTAACCGGTGTGAAGGCACGCCGTCAACGCCTCTGCAGCGCGAAGTATGACGGGTAGATTACCCTAAATAATTCGGGTTGCAGAAAGGCGACAAGGGCATGAATCACCGGGCGCTGACATCGGTCAGTAACCGGTGTGAAGGCACGCCGTCAACGCCTCTGCAGCGCGAAGTATGACGGGTAAGAGGATGATCGATGTTTATCGATACCACTCCGACACACTCGGAACTGGCCAGGTCAAACCGAATCCAAGGGTTTCAACGTGATTAACGATATTAAAAAAGATGCTGAAACGCGCATGGACAAATGCGTGGAAGCATTCAAAAACACCATCAGCAAAGTGCGCACCGGTCGTGCTTCACCTTCGCTGCTCGACGGCATTGTCGTGGAATATTACGGCACGCCAACTCCGCTGCGTCAGCTGGCGAGCGTCACGGTAGAAGATTCCCGTACGCTGAAAATCAACGTGTTCGATCGCTCGATGGGCCCGGCCGTTGAGAAGGCCATCATGGCATCCGATCTGGGTCTGAATCCAAGCTCAGCCGGCAGCGACATTCGCGTGCCACTGCCTGCACTGACCGAAGAGCGTCGTAAAGATCTGATCAAGATTGTGCGTGGTGAAGCCGAGCAGGGCCGTGTCTCCGTACGTAACGTGCGCCGTGACGCCAACGACAAGATCAAAGCGCTGCTGAAAGACAAAGAGATCAGCGAAGACGACGAACGTCGCTCGCAGGAAGAGATCCAGAAAATGACCGACGTTCGCATCAAACACGTTGATGCTGCGCTGGCCGAGAAAGAAAAGGAACTGATGGAGTTCTGATTCCATCCTTCCTGTGTATACCCGTCGCACGTCAGGTTCGCTGTGCGGCCCGGAAAGACGGGTATGAAACGCCGTTCAGAGACGTTGTACGACTCTGGCGGCGTTTTACATTGTGCCCGGCGTTGTTGCGGGCGCGTCCACGACTTCACAGGGATAGCAAGATGAAGCGATTAACACTGCTGGGTTCAACCGGCTCGATTGGCACCAGCACGCTGGCGGTGGTTGCCGCTAATCCGGATCTCTATCAGGTCACCGCGCTGGTGGCGGGTCAGAACGTGGCGCTGATGGCTGAACAGTGTCAGCAATTCACACCGCGCTATGCCGCGATGTCAGATGAAGCCTCCGCGGTCGCACTGCGTGAGCGACTGAAAGCACTCAACCTCCACACCGAAGTGCTCTCCGGCGTTCAGGCTGCCTGTGAACTCGCTGCGCTGGATGAGGTGGATCAGGTCATGGCCGCCATTGTGGGCGCCTCCGGTCTGCAACCGACGCTCGCGGCCATTCGCGCCGGTAAAACCGTGCTGCTGGCCAACAAAGAATCCCTTGTCACCTGCGGCCGCTTGTTTATGGAGGCGGTACGCCATCATCAGGCACAGCTGCTGCCGGTAGACAGCGAGCACAATGCCATTTTTCAGAGTTTGCCCGCTTCCATACAGCATCAGTTGGGGTACGCTGATCTGCGGGAGAACGGCATAGAGTCGATTCTTCTTACGGGATCGGGTGGTCCTTTTCGTGACACGCCGCTGGCCGATCTGGCGAAAATGTCGCCGGATCAGGCCTGTGCGCATCCGAACTGGTCAATGGGGCGGAAAATCTCTGTTGATTCGGCCACCATGATGAATAAAGGTCTGGAATACATTGAAGCCCGCTGGCTGTTTAACGCTTCCGCGGCGCAAATGGAGGTCATCCTGCATCCGCAGTCGGTGATTCACTCCATGGTGCGCTATTGTGACGGAAGCGTGCTGGCCCAGCTGGGTTCGCCCGATATGCGCACGCCAATCGCCCACAGTATGGCCTGGCCGGCTCGTATTGCGGCCGGCGTGACGCCGCTGGATTTCACCCGAATGACAGCGCTGACGTTTGCGGAGCCGGATTACGACCGCTATCCCTGCCTGAAGCTGGCCATCGATGCCTGCTCAGCCGGGCAGGCAGCCACCACGACGCTGAATGCAGCAAACGAAGTGGCCGTCGCCGCCTTTCTGCAGCATCAGATTCGCTTCACCGCGATTGCGGCCATCAACAGTGAAGTGCTGGCAACCCTGCAGTGTCAGGAGCCGGGCAGCATTGATGATGTGCTGGAGATTGATCGTTCTGCGCGGGCGCGGGCGGCAGAACTGCTGCCGCGCTTTGGTTTAGCAGGATGATTGTCCTGGCTATTTGTTCGCTCAGGGTGAAAATGGTATAGTCGCTCGCTCGCGTTTTACGGCCCGACATTGTTTCGATGTCATCCGGCAAATTGCCGGCGTTTGCCGCAGGCGCAATGTATTCAGAAACCACAGCATTTCTGATGAAAGGAATTATTACGCGTTATGTCGTCCAACAATCACAATACAATCGATGACGAGTCGTACTGTACGCCGCGTCACGTGGCCATCATTATGGATGGTAATGGTCGCTGGGCAAAAAATCAGGGCAAACTGCGTATTTCAGGCCACAAAGCCGGCGTAAAATCCGTACGCCGGGCGGTCAGCTTTGCGGTCAGCCGCAAGCTGGAAGCGCTTACGCTTTATGCGTTCAGCAGTGAAAACTGGAGCCGTCCGGTACAGGAAGTGACTGCCCTGATGGAACTGTTTGTCTGGGCACTGGACAGCGAAGTCAAAAGCCTGCACAAACACAATGTGCGACTGCGCGTGATTGGCGATATCAGCCGGTTTAATAACCGCATTCAGGAACGTATTCGTCGCGCCGAGGAACTGACTCAGCAAAATAACGGACTGACCCTCAACATTGCTGCCAACTATGGCGGACGTTGGGATATTATCCAGGGTGCCAGAAAACTGGCCGAACAGGTTCAGGAAGGGCTGTTGCGTCCTGACCAGATAACCGAAGAAAGCCTTGCTCCCTATCTGTGTATGCAGGAGCTGGCGCCAGTGGATTTAGTGATAAGGACCGGGGGAGAGCATCGGATTAGCAACTTCCTGCTGTGGCAAATCGCCTATGCTGAATTTTGGTTTACCGATGTTCTCTGGCCTGATTTTGATGAACACGTTTTTGAAGGTGCACTGAATGCATTCTCTCTGCGGGAGCGACGCTATGGCGGCGCTGCACCAGGCAGCACCTGAGCAACCTGGGGGTAACCTTTGCTGAAGTCTCGTCTGATCACCGCGTTTATTTTAATTCCGCTGGTGATCGCTGCATTGTTCTGGTTACCGCTGTCCGGTTTTGCGATTACCACCATTATCATCTGCATGCTTGCCGCCTGGGAATGGGGGCAACTGGCAGGCATGGCAACGCGTCAGCAGCGTGTCTGGCTGGCGTTGCTGTGTGGTCTGCTGCTGGCGGGCATGCTGTTCTTCCTGCAACCCTATCAACGTAATCTGCATCAGTTCCAGGTGGAAGGCTCGCTCTGGGCCTCGCTGTGCTGGTGGATTGTCGCCCTGTTCCTGGTGCTGTTTTATCCGGCCTCGGCTGCGCTGTGGCGCGGCTCACGCCCGCTGCGACTGCTGTTTGGCATTCTTACCGTGGTACCGTTTTTCTGGGGTATGGTGGCGCTGCGTCAGTATCACTATGAGACCGACCACTTCGCCGGTGCCTGGTGGCTGCTGTTTGTGATGTTTCTGGTGTGGGGCGCGGATTCCGGCGCCTACATGTTCGGGCGCCTGTTCGGTAAGCATAAGCTGGCCCCGAAAGTCTCTCCGGGCAAAACCTGGGAAGGATTTTTTGGCGGCCTGCTCTCTTCGGCGATTATCGCCTGGCTGTTCGCGCTGCTGGCGCCGCTGGCGGTTGCGCCGGGCACGCTGGTGATCTGCGCGGTGATTGCCACGCTGGCTTCCGTGCTCGGCGACCTCACGGAAAGCATGTTCAAACGCGAAGCCGGTATTAAAGACAGCGGCAACCTGATCCCCGGTCACGGTGGCATTCTTGATCGCATTGACAGCCTGACTGCGGCGGTGCCGGTGTTTGCCTGCCTGTTGCTGCTGGTGTTCCGCACCCTCTGAGGACAGGCGAAGATGTTAAGCATACTCTGGAGTTTTGTCGCCTTTATCGTTGCGCTTGGCGTACTGATTACCGTGCACGAGTTCGGCCACTTCTGGGTGGCGCGGCGCTGCGGCGTGCGGGTTGAGCGCTTCTCCATTGGCTTCGGTAAAGCGCTGTGGCGCCGTCACGATCGTCAGGGCACGGAATACGTTATCGCGCTGATCCCGCTCGGCGGCTATGTGAAGATGCTGGACGAACGCGTTGAGAGCGTACCAGCGGAGCTGCGCCACCAGGCCTTCAACAACAAAACCGTGCTGCAACGCGCCGCCATCATTGCTGCCGGGCCCATCGCCAACTTCATCTTTGCCATCTTCGCCTACTGGGTGGTGTTCATCCATGGCGTACCGGGCGTACGTCCGGTTGTCGGTGAAATTCTGAACGGTTCCGTTGCTGCCGAAGCGCAAATTACGTCCGGCATGGAACTTAAAGCGGTTGACGGTATCGAAACGCCTGACTGGGATGCTGTGCGCATGGCGCTGATGGGTAAAATCGGTGACAAAAGTGCCACGCTGACCGTCTCGCAGTTTGGTGAACAGGCGACGCAGCAAAAGCAGGTTGATCTGCACGACTGGCAGTTCGAGCCAGACAAGCAGGATCCGGTAGTGGCGCTGGGCATTCGTCCGCGCGGGCCGCAGATTGAAACGACGCTGGCAGAAGTGCAGGCGAACTCACCGGCAAGCGCTGCCGGTTTGCAAGCCGGCGACAGGATCGTTAAAGTCGATGGTCAGCCTGTGACCCAGTGGCAGGCATTTGCCGCTCAGGTGCGCGATAATCCTGGCCATAACATGGCGCTGCAGGTGGAGCGCAACGGGGAACCGCTGGCGCTGACGCTGACGCCGGAAGCCAGACCAGGCAACAAGGCAGAGGGGTTCGCGGGAGTGATTCCACGCGTCATTCCACTGCCGGATGAGTACAAAACGGTAAAACAGTACGGACCTTTTGCCGCGATTGGCGAAGCCAGTGTCAAAACCTGGCAGCTGATGAAGCTGACGGTCTCCATGCTGGGCAAGCTGATTACCGGGGACGTAAAGCTGAATAACCTGAGCGGGCCAATTTCGATTGCGCAGGGCGCCGGGTTATCCGCTGAGTACGGGTTGATTTATTACCTGATGTTCCTGGCGTTAATCAGCGTTAACCTGGGGATTATTAATCTGTTCCCCTTGCCGGTTTTAGATGGTGGACATCTGCTCTTTCTGGCGATCGAAAAGATCAAAGGGGGACCGGTGTCCGAGCGAGTTCAGGACTTCAGTTATCGCATTGGCTCAATACTGCTGGTGTTATTAATGGGGCTTGCACTTTTCAATGATTTCTCTCGTCTGTAACTGCCGGAACGCAGACAGGCGCGGGATGTGTTAGGAAAACGCATAACAACGATGGCGATGAAAAAGTTGCTCATAGCGTCGCTGCTGTTCAGCAGCGCCACCGTTTACGGTGCAGACGATTTCGTAGTGAAGGACATTCATTTCGAAGGTCTCCAGCGAGTCGCCGTCGGCGCGGCTCTGCTCAGCATGCCGGTACGCGTCGGTGATACGGTGAATGATGATGACATCAGAAACACCATTCGTTCACTGTTCGCCACCGGTAACTTTGAAGATGTTCAGGTTCTGCGCGACGGCACAACCCTGATTGTTCAGGTGAAAGAGCGTCCGACCATTGCCAGCATCACTTTCTCCGGTAACAAAGCGGTGAAAGAAGACCAGCTGAAGCAGAACCTGGAGGCATCCGGCGTGCGCGTGGGCGAAGCGCTTGACCGCACCACGCTCTCAGCGATTGAGAAGGGCCTTGAAGACTTTTACTACAGCGTCGGTAAATACACCGCCAGCGTCAAAGCCATTGCGACGCCGCTGCCGCGTAACCGTGTTGATCTGAAATTCGTCTTCCAGGAAGGCGTTTCGGCCAAAATTCAGCAGATCAACATCGTTGGCAACAAAGCGTTCAGCTCGGATGAACTGATCTCCCGTTTCCAGCTGCGTGACGAAGTGCCGTGGTGGAACGTGGTTGGCGATCGTAAATACCAGAAACAGAAACTGGCAGGCGACCTCGAAACCCTGCGCAGCTTCTATCTGGATCGCGGTTATGCGCGTTTCAACATTGATTCGACGCAGGTCAGCCTGACGCCGGATAAAAAGGGCATCTATATCACCGTTAACATCAACGAAGGCGATCAGTACAAGATTGCCGGCGTGATTGTGAACGGTAGCATGGCGGGCCATTCCGCAGAAATCGAACATCTGACGCAGATCCCGAGTGGCGAGCTGTACAACGGCACCAAAGTCACCCAGATGGAAGATGACATTAAAAAACTGCTGGGTCGCTACGGCTATGCCTATCCGCGCGTGATGACGCAGCCGGAAATCAACGACGCAGACAAGACGGTCAAGCTGCACATTAATGTGGATGCCGGTAACCGCTACTACGTGCGTAAAGTGCGCTTTGAGGGTAACGACACCTCGAAAGATGCAGTGCTGCGTCGCGAAATGCGTCAGATGGAAGGCGCATGGCTGGGCAGCGATCTGGTAGACCAGGGCAAAGAGCGTCTGAACCGCACCGGTTATTTTGAAACCGTGGATGTGGATACGCAGCGCGTGCCAGGCTCACCCGATCAGGTTGACGTGGTGTACAAGGTTAAAGAGCGTAACACCGGTACCTTTAACTTTGGCGTGGGCTACGGCACCGAGAGTGGCGTCAGCTTCCAGGTGGGTGTCACCCAGGATAACTGGCTCGGCACCGGTAACACCGTTGGCATCAGCGGCACCAAAAACGATTATCAGACCTATGCCGAATTCTCACTGACCGATCCGTATTTCACGGTAGACGGCGTGAGTCTGGGCGGACGCGTCTTCTATAACGACTTCAAAGCGGATGACGCCGACCTCTCTGACTACACCAACAAAAGTTACGGTGTGGACGGGACGCTGGGCTTCCCGGTTAACGAGAACAACACGCTGCGCGTGGGCCTGGGTTATGTGCATAACGACCTGTCCAATATGCGTCCGCAGGTGGCGATGTGGCGTTACCTGGATTCCGTTGGCCGTCATCAGGGGCTGAACAAAGACGGCGATTTCTCTGCCGACGACTTCACCTTCAACTACGGCTGGACGTACAACACGCTGGACCGCGGCTTCTTCCCGACGCGCGGTAACCGGACCAACCTGAACGGCAAAGTGACGATTCCGGGCTCCGACAACGCGTTCTACAAAGCGACGCTGGATACCCAGCAATACGTGCCGCTGAACCGTGACGGTACCTGGGTGGTGCTGGGCCGCGGCCGCGTCGGCTACGGCGACGGTATCGGCAGTAAAGAGATGCCGTTCTATGAGAACTTCTATGCAGGGGGTTCCAGCACGGTACGTGGCTTCCAGTCCAATACCATTGGTCCGAAAGCGGCTTATCTGAACGATCGTTCATCGACCTGTAACCTGACCGATCCTAACGGCATCTGTAAATCGGATGACGCGGTCGGCGGTAACGCCATGGCGATTGCCAGCCTTGAGCTGATCACGCCAACGCCATTCCTGAGCGAGAAGTATGCTAACTCAGTGCGTACGTCGGTATTTATGGATGCCGGTACGGTGTGGGATACCAAATGGCAGAACACCGCCGAAACCCGCGCGGCGGGCATCCCGGACTACAGCGATCCAAACAACATCCGCGTCTCTGCGGGTCTGGCGCTGCAGTGGATGTCACCGCTTGGACCACTGGTATTCTCCTACGCACAGCCAGTGAAGAAAGTTGAGGGAGATAAAGCAGAACAGTTCCAGTTTAACATTGGTAAAACCTGGTAATGTTCTGAGCACGGAAGCAGTATCGAAGTACGGCATCGCGCCTCAGCCAGCACGCTGGCCGGCCGATGCAAACACTGTGTCGCTGACACAAACGTTGATGGTAAGGAGTTCATAGTGAAAAAGTTGTTGTGTGCCGCAGGTCTGGGTCTTGCTTTAGCGGTTTCCGCTGGCGTTCAGGCTGCTGACAAAATTGCAGTGGTAAACGTGTCCAGCATTTTCCAACAGTTACCGCAACGTGCGACCGTTGCTAAACAGCTGGAGAGCGAGTTCCAGGGCCGAGCGAACGACCTGCAGAGCCAGGAGCGCGATCTGCAGACCAAAATGCAGAAACTGCAGCGTGATGGTTCCACCATGAAGGCCAGCGAACGCAGCCGCATGGAAAAAGACATCATGGCGCAGCGTGAAGCGTTTTCCTCTAAAGCACAGGCTTTCGATCAGGATAACCGCCGTCGTCAGACCGAAGAGCGCAACAAACTGCTGAGCCGCATCCAGGATGCTGTGAAGAAAGTTGCTGACAGCGAAGGTTATGACGTGGTAATTGACGCCAACGCGGTGGCTTACGCGTCTAACGCGAAAGACATTACTGCTGACGTGCTGAAACAGGTTAAATAATCGATGTCATCAATTCGACTGGCTGATTTAGCCCAGCAGTTGGATGCAGAATTGCACGGAGATGGCGATATCGCCATCTCCGGCATTGCTTCTATGCAATCCGCCACCCCTGGTCAAATCACTTTTCTTGCCAACAGCCGCTACCGCGAGCAGCTCGCAAACGTTCAGGCTTCAGCCGTGGTGCTGACGGAAGCGGATCTGGAGTGGTGTAAAACCGCCGCGCTGGTGGTGAAAAATCCTTACCTGACCTATGCCCGCATGGCACAACTACTGGACACCACGCCGCAGCCCGCGCAAAATATCGCGCCCAGTGCGGTTATCGATGCGACGGCGAAGCTTGGCAACAACGTGTCTGTTGGCGCCAATGCGGTGATCGAATCCGGCGTTGAGCTGGGTGATAACGTGGTGATTGGCGCAGGCTGCTTCGTTGGGAAGCACACGCGCATTGGTCGCGGCTCACGCCTGTGGGCCAATGTGACCATTTATCATGAGATCCAGATTGGTCAGGATTGTCTGATTCAGTCCGGCACCGTCATTGGTGCAGATGGTTTCGGGTATGCTAACGATCGCGGCAACTGGGTAAAGATTCCTCAGCTGGGCACGGTAGTGATTGGCGATCGGGTGGAAATTGGCGCCTGTACGACAATCGATCGCGGTGCACTTGATAACACTCTGATCGGCAATGGTGTTATCATTGACAACCAGTGTCAGATTGCCCACAACGTCGTGATTGGTGACAACACCGCGGTTGCGGGTGGTGTGATCATGGCGGGTAGCCTGAAGATTGGACGTTACTGTATGATTGGCGGTGCCAGCGTCATTAACGGCCATATGGAAATCTGTGACAAAGTGACCGTAACCGGCATGGGCATGGTAATGCGCCCCATCACAGAGCCTGGGGTATACTCATCGGGTATCCCGCTGCAACCCAACAAAACCTGGCGTAAAACGGCAGCGCTGGTGATGAACATCGATGACATGAGCAAACGCTTGAAAGCCATCGAACGCAAGGTCGGCAAAGACGACTAAGCACACACCACGTTACCCGCTTTCATAAAAAAGCAGCATACCTCTCTGCGCTGCCGGCCATGCCGGTAAAGAGCAGCAGGTATCAAAGGTAAGTGAAACGCCACTGAACTGATTTGCGGCCTGCGAATGATCATTTGATCGGTGCAGGCCGTGTTATTGTTGCCATCAGATTTTTTAGGACAGGAAGAGTATTTTGACAACTGAAACGCATACTCTGAAAATTGAAGAGATTTTAGAACTGCTGCCGCACCGCTATCCGTTTTTGCTGGTTGATCGCGTGCTGGAATTTGAAGAGCACAAATATCTGCGTGCGGTGAAGAACGTTTCTGTTAATGAACCGTTTTTCCAGGGGCATTTCCCTGGTAAACCGATTTTCCCAGGCGTTCTGATTCTGGAAGCGATGGCGCAGGCAACCGGTATTCTGGCGTTCAAAAGCGTCGGCAAACTGGAGCCGGGTGAGCTCTACTACTTTGCCGGTATCGACGAAGCGCGCTTCAAGCGTCCCGTTGTACCAGGCGATCAGATGATCATGGAAGTGACCTTTGAGAAAACCCGTCGCGGACTGACGCGTTTCAAAGGTGTTGCGACCGTTGACGGCAAAATTGTCTGTGAAGCGACCATGATGTGTGCCCGTAGCCGGGAGGCATAATTAGTGATTGATTCAACCGCCATTATTCATCCGACGTCCATCATCGAAGACGGTGCCGTTATTGGTGCCAATGTTCATATCGGCCCGTTCTGCATTGTCGGCGCTAACGTGGAGATTGGTGAAGGGACGGTGCTCAAATCACACGTTGTGGTGAATGGCCACACGCGTATTGGCAAAGATAATCAGATTTATCAGTTCGTCTCGATTGGCGAAGTGAATCAGGATCTGAAATACGCCGGTGAACCTACCCGCGTGGAAGTGGGCGACCGCAACCGCATCCGTGAAAGCGTCACCATCCACCGCGGCACCACGCAGGGCGGTAACCTGACGAAAGTCGGCAGCGACAACCTCCTGATGGTAAACGCACACGTGGCGCATGACTGCGTGATCGGCAATCGCTGTATTCTGGCGAACAACGCGACGTTGGGTGGCCACGTCACCCTTGATGATTTTGCCATCATAGGCGGGATGACGGCGGTGCATCAGTGGTGCACCATTGGTGCCCACGTGATGGTTGGCGGTTGTTCCGGCGTGGCGCAGGACGTTCCGCCGTATGTGATTGCCCAGGGCAACCATGCCACGCCGTTTGGTGTGAACATCGAAGGCCTGAAGCGCCGCGGTTTCAGCAAAGAGGCGCTGCACGCGATTCGTAACGCCTACAAACTGCTGTACCGCAGCGGCAAAACGCTGGATGAAGTGAAGCCGGAGATCGAAGCGCTGGCGCAGGAACACAGCGAAGTGCAGCCTTTCTACGACTTCTTTGCCCGTTCTACCCGTGGATTGATTCGATAATTCATGTCAGCGCGTCCCTTAACGTTTGCCCTGGTCGCCGGAGAAACCTCCGGCGATATTCTTGGTGCCGGTCTCATTCGGGCGCTGAAAGCGCGTCATCCGGATGCCCGCTTTGTTGGCGTGGCCGGCCCGCTGATGCAGGCGGAAGGCTGCGAAGCCTGGTATGAAATGGAAGAGCTGGCGGTGATGGGCATTGTTGAGGTGCTCGGACGTCTGCGGCGCTTACTGCATATCCGCAAAACTTTAACCCGGCGTTTCATCGCGCTGCAGCCGGACGTGTTTGTCGGTATTGACGCGCCCGACTTCAATATCACGCTTGAGGGCAACCTTAAGCGGGCGGGAATTCGTACCGTGCACTATGTCAGTCCTTCAGTGTGGGCCTGGCGTCAGAAGCGCGTGTTTAAAATCGGCCGCAACACGAACATGGTGCTGGCGTTTCTGCCGTTTGAAAAAGCCTTTTACGATCGCTTCAATGTGCCGTGCCGCTTTATCGGTCATACCATGGCGGATGCGATGCCGCTGCAGCCTGATAAACCGGCGGCGCGCCGGGAATTAGGCATTGCCGATGACGCCCTCTGTCTCGGCCTGCTGCCCGGCAGCCGCGGTGCCGAAGTGGAGATGCTCAGCGCGGACTTTCTGCGCGCCGCGCAGCTGCTGCGTCAGCGCTATCCGGCGCTGGAGATAGTGGTGCCGCTGGTCAATCCCCGCCGTCGCGCGCAGTTTGAACAAATCAAAGCGGAGGTGGCCCCGGAGTTGCCGATGCATCTGCTGGATGGCAAAGGCCGCCAGGCGATGATTGCCAGCGACGCGGCGATTCTGGCATCGGGTACCGCCGCGCTGGAGTGCATGCTGGCAAAATGTCCGATGGTGGTCGGCTATCGCATGAAGCCCTTTACTTTCTGGCTGGCGAAGCGTCTGGTCAAAACGCCGTATGTTTCGCTGCCTAATCTGCTGGCCGGGCGCGAACTGGTGCCCGAGCTGTTGCAGGAGGCATGCCAGCCGCAGGCGCTGGCAGCGGCACTGGAGCCGTTGCTGCATGCGGGTCCGGCGCGCGAGGCGCTACTGAATACCTTTACTGAACTGCACCAGCAGATCCGCTGGAATGCCGATGAGCAGGCCGCGGATGCGGTGCTGGAGATCGCCCATGGCTGAGTTTATCTACCCCGAAGCCCGCCTGATTGCCGGCGTGGACGAAGTCGGACGCGGCCCGTTAGTCGGGGCGGTGGTCACGGCGGCGGTGATTCTCGATCCGGCTCAACCGATTGCCGGTCTGGCGGATTCTAAAAAGCTGTCGGAAAAGCGCCGCCTGGCGCTGTATGACGAAATCAAAGAGAAAGCGCTGGCCTGGAGTCTGGGCCGCGCCGAGCCGGAAGAGATCGACCGGCTGAATATTCTGCACGCGACAATGCTGGCGATGCAGCGCGCGGTGGCCGGATTAGCCATCGTGCCGGATTTTGTCCTGATTGATGGCAATCGCTGTCCGGCCCTGCCGATGCCGTCCCGCGCGGTGGTGAAGGGCGATAGCCTGGTGCGTGAAATCAGCGCGGCCTCTATCCTTGCCAAAGTGACGCGCGACCGCGAAATGGCAGAGCTGGATCTGCTGTTCCCGGCCTACGGCTTTGCGCAGCACAAAGGCTATCCGACAGCGCTGCACATGGAAAAACTGTCCCTGCTGGGGGCCACTCCTCATCACCGCCGCAGCTTTGCGCCGGTGCGTAATGCCCTGATTGATGCTGACGTGCTGACGGCACAACAGATAACGACGCTTTAATAGCCTGACGCTGTTTTAACCGGAAACTGATATGGCTGAACCCCGTTTTATACATCTGCGCGTGCATAGCGACTATTCCATGGTGGATGGCCTGGCGAAAACCGGGCCGCTGGTGAAAAAGGCCGCGGCGCTGGGCATGCCCGCGCTCGCCATCACCGACTACACCAACCTGTGCGGGCTGGTGCGCTTTTACGGCAGCGCGCACAGCGCCGGCATTAAGCCAATTATTGGCGCCGATTTCCAGGTGGCCAGCGAGCTGATGGGCGATGAGCTGACGCAGCTGACCGTGCTGGCGGCCAATAACACCGGCTATCAGAACCTGACGCTGCTGATTTCGCGCGCCTATCAGCGCGGTTACGGCATCGCCGGGCCGATCATCGATCGTGACTGGCTGATCGAGCTGGGTGAAGGCCTGATTTTGCTGTCAGGCGGCCGGCGCGGCGATGTCGGCCGCAGCCTGCTGCGCGGCAACAGCGCCCTGGTGGCGCAGTGCTTAAGCTTCTACCAGCAGCATTTTCCGCAGCGCTATTACCTTGAGCTGATACGCACCGGGCGCCCTGACGAAGAGGCCTATCTGCATGCGGCGGTTGAACTGGCAATTGCGGAAGGCGTGCCGGTGGTAGCGACCAACGAAGTCTGCTTCCTGAATGCAGAAGATTTTGACGCGCACGAAATCCGCGTTGCCATCCATGACGGCTATACGCTCGACGACCCGAAACGGCCGCGCAACTACAGTCCTCAGCAATATATGCGCAGCGAAGAGGAGATGTGCGAGCTGTTTTCGGACATCCCGGAAGCGCTGGAAAACAGCGTAGAGATTGCTAAGCGTTGTAACGTCACGGTGCGCCTTGGCGAATACTTCCTGCCGCAGTTCCCCACCGGCGATATGAGCACCGAAGACTTCCTGGTGATGAAATCACGTGAAGGGCTGGAGGAGCGTCTGGCCTTTCTGTTCCCGGATGAAGCGGAGCGCGCGCAGAAGCGACCGGCCTATGACGAGCGTCTGGAGGTCGAGCTTAACGTCATCAACCAGATGGGGTTCCCGGGCTACTTCCTGATCGTGATGGAGTTTATTCAGTGGTCGAAGGATAACGGTATTCCGGTCGGTCCGGGCCGTGGTTCCGGTGCCGGTTCGCTGGTGGCCTATGCGCTGAAAATCACCGATCTTGACCCGCTGGAGTTTGACCTGCTGTTCGAACGTTTCCTGAACCCGGAACGCGTCTCGATGCCTGACTTCGACGTCGATTTCTGCATGGAAAAACGCGACCAGGTGATCGATCACGTGGCCGAGATGTACGGGCGTGACGCGGTGTCGCAAATCATCACCTTCGGCACCATGGCGGCAAAAGCGGTCATCCGCGACGTGGGCCGCGTGCTTGGCCACCCGTACGGATTTGTCGATCGCATCTCCAAGCTGATCCCACCCGATCCGGGGATGACGCTGGAAAAAGCCTTCCAGGCTGAGCCACAGCTGCCGGAGATTTATGAGGCGGACGAAGAGGTTAAAGCGCTGATCGACATGGCGCGCAAGCTGGAAGGGGTAACGCGTAACGCCGGCAAACACGCCGGGGGCGTGGTGATCGCGCCGACCAAAATTACCGATTTTGCGCCGCTGTACTGCGACGAAAATGGCCAGTTCCCGGTGACGCAGTTCGACAAGAATGACGTGGAATATGCCGGGCTGGTGAAGTTTGACTTCCTTGGACTGCGCACGCTCACCATCATCGACTGGGCGCTGAAGATGATCAACCCGCGGCGCGAAAAGCAGGGGCTGCCGCCGATCGATATCGCCGCTATCCCGCTTGACGATAAAAAAAGCTTCGACATGCTGCAGCGTTCGGAAACCACCGCGGTGTTCCAGCTGGAATCGCGCGGTATGAAGGATCTGATCAAACGCCTGAAGCCGGACTGCTTTGAGGACATGATCGCTCTGGTGGCGCTGTTCCGGCCCGGCCCGCTGCAGTCAGGTATGGTGGATAACTTTATCGACCGTAAACACGGGCGGGAGGAGATCTCCTATCCGGATATTCAGTGGCAGCATGAAAGCCTGAAACCGGTACTGGAACCTACCTACGGCATCATTCTGTATCAGGAACAGGTGATGCAGATTGCGCAGGTGCTCTCCGGCTATACGCTGGGTGGCGCAGACATGCTGCGCCGCGCCATGGGGAAAAAGAAGCCGGAAGAGATGGCCAAGCAGCGTTCCGTGTTCCAGGAAGGCGCCGAACGCATGGGCATCGACGGCGAGCTGTCGATGAAAATCTTCGACCTGGTGGAGAAGTTCGCGGGCTACGGCTTTAACAAATCACACTCTGCGGCGTATGCGCTGGTTTCCTATCAGACGCTGTGGCTGAAAGCGCACTATCCGGCAGAGTTCATGGCCGCGGTGATGACTGCGGATATGGATAACACCGAGAAAGTGGTCGGGCTGGTGGACGAGTGCTGGCGCATGGGCCTGAAAGTGCTGCCGCCGGACATCAATTCCGGGCTCTATCCGTTCCACGTCAATGACGACGGCGAGATTGTCTATGGCATCGGCGCCATCAAAGGCGTGGGCGAAGGGCCGATTGAGGCCATTCTCGAAGCGCGTAATCAGGGCGGCTACTTTAAAGAGCTGTTTGATCTCTGCGCCCGGACCGACACCAAAAAGATCAACCGTCGCGTGATGGAAAAGCTGATCATGTCGGGGGCATTCGATCGGCTGGGGCCGCATCGTGCCGCGCTAATGAGCGCGCTGGGTGATGCGCTGAAGGCCGCCGATCAGCACGCCAAAGCCGAAGCCACAGGCCAGGCCGATATGTTCGGCGTGCTGGCGGAAGAGCCGGAGCAGGTTGAGCAATCCTACGCGGCGATTACGCCGTGGCCGGAGCAGGTGCAGCTGGACGGCGAGCGCGAAACGCTGGGGCTCTACCTCACCGGCCATCCCATCAACCAGTATCTGAAAGAAATTGAGCGCTACGTGGGCGGCATGCGCCTCAAGGACATGCACCCGACAGAACGTGGTAAAGTAACCGTCGCTGCGGGGCTGGTGATTGCCGCCCGCGTGATGGTCACGAAGCGCGGCAACCGAATTGGTATCTGTACTCTGGACGATCGCTCTGGTCGCCTGGAGGTGATGTTATTTACCGATGCGTTAGATAAATACCAGCAGTTGCTGGAGAAAGACCGTATCCTGATCGTCAGTGGACAGGTCAGCTTTGATGACTTTAGCGGCGGCCTTAAAATGACCGCCAGAGAAGTCATGGACATCGACGAAGCGCGGGAAAAATACGCGCGCGGACTTGCTATCTCGCTGACGGACAGGCAAATTGATGACCAGCTTTTAAACCGTCTCCGCCAGTCGCTGGAGCCTCATCGCTCCGGGACAATTCCGGTGCATCTCTATTATCAGAGAGCAGATGCGCGGGCGAAGCTGCGCTTTGGTGCAGCGTGGCGTATTTCGCCGTGCGATCGTTTACTTAACGATTTGCGGTCGTTAGTAGGGTCGGAGCAGGTGGAACTGGAGTTTGACTAAAACAGGAACATTATGAGTCTTAATTACCTGGATTTTGAACAGCCAATCGCAGAACTGGAAGCGAAGATCGATTCGCTGAAATCGATTGGTCGTTCGGATGAGAAACACGATATTAATCTGGATGAAGAAGTGCAGCGCCTGCGCGAAAAAAGCGTCGAGCTGACCCGTAAAATCTTCGCCGATTTAGGCGCATGGCAGGTCGCGCAGCTGGCGCGTCATCCTCTGCGTCCTTATACGCTGGATTATATCCGCAACGCGTTTGATGATTTCGATGAGCTGGCGGGCGATCGTGCCTACGCTGACGACAAAGCCATTGTGGGCGGTATTGCGCGTCTGGACGGCCGTCCGGTGATGGTGATTGGCCATCAGAAAGGGCGTGAAACCAAAGAGAAAATTCGCCGTAACTTCGGTATGCCGGCACCAGAAGGCTATCGTAAAGCGCTGCGCCTGATGGAGATGGCGGAACGCTTTAAAATGCCACTGATCACCTTCATCGACACGCCGGGCGCCTATCCGGGCGTGGGCGCGGAAGAGCGCGGTCAGTCTGAAGCCATCGCGCGCAACCTGCGTGAAATGTCGGGCCTGAAAATTCCGGTCATCTGCACCGTAATCGGTGAAGGTGGCTCCGGTGGTGCGCTGGCAATTGGCGTCGGCGATAAAGTGAATATGCTGCAGTACAGCACCTATTCCGTTATCTCCCCGGAAGGCTGTGCTTCTATTCTGTGGAAAAGCGCCGATAAGGCGCCGCTGGCAGCCGAAGCGATGGGGATCACCGCCGATCGTCTTAAAGAGCTGAAGCTGATCGATTCCATTATTCCGGAACCGCTGGGTGGGGCGCACCGTCACCCGGTAGAGATGGCGGCCGCGCTGAAGCAGCAGCTGCTGGCCGATCTGGCCGATCTCGACGTTCTGAGCACCGAAGAGCTGCTTAACCGTCGCTATCAGCGCCTGATGAGCTACGGCTACGCGTAAGTCACGCCAGCCTGAAAGCAGCAAAAAAGCGGACCCCGGTCCGCTTTTTTTATGGGTTTTTGCTGCGTGTTAAGGCCGGCCAGCCGGCCCATGCCGGGCGAAAATAGGTAACCTGATGTCTCTGTCATTGCGGTGACTTTCCCTGGCGTCATCGGTTTTCGCGGTGTGCTTATTCGCGCGTGGCGCAGAGAGGACGCTATTCCGGATTCTTCACCGGCCACATTTCGCTATCCTTATTCATTGCCATAACACCACAGGAGGTGAGCATTGAATATTATTGCGATCATGGGACCGCACGGCGCGTTCTACAAAGATGAACCGATTCGCGAACTGGATGCCGCCCTCCGGCTGCAGGGATTTCAGACGGTCTACCCCCATAACGCCAGCGATCTGCTGAAGCTGATCGAGCATAATCCGCGCATCTGTGGCGTAGTATTTGACTGGGATGACTACAGCCTCGCGCTATGCCGCGACATCAACCAGCTCAACGAGTCGCTGCCGCTGTATGCCTTTATCAACACCCATTCGCAGATGGATGTCAGCATCAATGAAATGCGCATGGCGCTGCAGTTCTTTGAATACGCGCTGAGCGCGGCGGATGACATTGCCCTGCATATCCGGCAATACACGGATGAGTACATTGATAAAATCATGCCGCCGCTGACCAAAGCGTTGTTTACCTATGTTAAAGAGGGAAAATACACTTTCTGTACGCCAGGGCACATGGGCGGTACGGCGTTTCAGAAAAGCCCGGTAGGCAGCCTGTTTTATGATTTCTTTGGCGCAAACACCCTCAAAGCCGATGTGTCTATCTCGGTGACTGAACTCGGTTCGCTGCTGGACCACACCGGCCCGCACCTGGAAGCAGAAGAGTATGTGGCGCGCACCTTCGGTGCCGAACAGAGCTATATGGTCACCAATGGCACCTCGACCTCCAACAAAATTGTCGGCATGTACGCCGCGCCGTCGGGTAGCACCGTCCTGATTGATCGTAACTGCCACAAGTCGCTGACCCATCTGCTGATGATGAGCGATATCATTCCAGTCTGGCTCAAACCGACCCGCAATGCGCTGGGGATTCTCGGGGGGATTCCGCAGCGTGAATTTACCCGTGACAGCATTCAGCAAAAAGTGGATGCCACGCCGCGGGCCAGCTGGCCGGTGCATGCGGTGATCACCAATTCCACCTATGACGGACTGCTCTACAACACGCAGTACATCAAGCAGACGCTGGACGTGCCGTCGATCCACTTTGATTCGGCCTGGGTGCCCTATACCAATTTTCATCCCATCTACGCCGGCAAAAGCGGCATGAGCGGGGAGCGTATTCCCGGCAAGGTGATCTACGAAACGCAGTCAACGCACAAGCTGCTGGCGGCCTTTTCCCAGGCATCTCTGATTCACATTAAAGGTGACTACGACCACGATACCTTTAACGAAGCCTATATGATGCACACCACCACTTCGCCGAGTTACGCCATTGTTTCCTCTATTGAAACCGCGGCGGCCATGCTGCGTGGCAATCCGGGGAAACGGCTGATAAACCGATCGGTAGAGCGCGCGCTGCATTTCCGTCGGGAGATCCAGCGGCTGCGCGAAGAGTCTGACGGCTGGTTCTTTGATATCTGGCAGCCGGAGCACGTGGAGGAGGCGGCATGCTGGCCGATCCAGCCGGGCGATGAAGCGTGGCACGGCTTTACGCAGGCCGATCGCGATCACATGTACCTGGATCCGATCAAAGTCACCATTCTGACGCCGGGCATGAGTGAGCTGGGACAGATGGCGGAAGAGGGGATCCCGGCGGCGCTGGTGGCGAAGTTTCTCGATCAGCGCGGCATCGTGGTGGAGAAAACCGGGCCATACAATTTGCTGTTCCTGTTCAGCATTGGCATCGATAAAACCCGGGCAATGAGCGTGCTGCGCGGGCTGACCGAGTTTAAACGCGCTTACGATCTCAATCTGCGGGTGAAGAATATGCTGCCGGATCTCTATGCCGAAGATCCTGACTTCTACCGTAATATGCGTATTCAGACGCTGGCGCAGGGCATTCATCAGCTGATCCTGCAACATGATCTGCCTCGTCTGATGCTGAAGGCGTTTGATGTGCTGCCGGAGATGAAAATGACGCCGCACCAGGCGTTTCAGCGTCAGGTGCAGGGGCAGGTAGAAACGGTGGACATTCGCGAGCTGGTGGGACGCATTTCCGCCAACATGATTCTGCCCTATCCGCCGGGCGTGCCTCTGGTGATGCCGGGCGAGATGATCACCGGGCAGAGCCGCGCGGTGCTGGATTTCCTGCTGATGCTCTGCACCATCGGGCGACACTATCCCGGCTTTGAAACCGACATTCACGGCGCGACGCTGACCGAAGACGGACGTTATCTGGTGCGGGTGCTGCGGGAAGATCAGGATGTGTGACTTCAGATAATTGCCTCTTTTCAGTCTGGCATCAGCCACGTAGGCTAAGCGGCTCAGAAGACTACCGGAGCCGCTATGCTGCAGATTAAACAGATCCATCACATCGCCATCATCGCCACCGATTATGCACGCAGTAAAGCGTTCTACTGTGACGTGCTGGGCTTTGAGTTGCTGGGCGAGTACTACCGCGCGGAGCGTGACTCGTGGAAGGGCGATCTTGGCCTGAACGGCGTGTACACCATCGAGCTGTTTTCCTTTCCCTCACCGCCGCCGCGCGTCAGCGGACCGGAAGCCTGTGGCCTGCGTCACCTGGCGTTCTGCGTGGAAGATGTGGCGCAGTCGGTGGCTGCACTGGCGGAAAAAGGCGTTGTCTGTGAACCCATCCGTATTGATGCCCTGACCGGCAAAGCCTGCACCTTCTTCCCCGATCCGGACGGTTTGCCGCTGGAGCTGTATCAGGCGTAAAATAACGCCCGCTGTGGGCCGCAATCAGGCGGCCCGCTCTGACGGAACCTGTGCATGGCCTTTTCCCCTCTTGCGACCGCACTGCAACCGGATGCCTGCTATGTGCTGGCATTCAGCGGCGGGCTGGATTCAACCGTGCTGCTGCATCAGCTGGTGTGCTGGCGACAGCAGCAGCCGCAGCTGCGTCTGCGTGCGCTGCACGTGCATCACGGTCTGAGCCCGAATGCCGACCGCTGGGCGCAGCACTGCCGGCACCTGTGTCAGCAGTGGCAGGTACCCTGTGAAATTCTGCATGTGCAGGTGGATGGGCGCGACAGCGGTATTGAAGCGGCCGCGCGCGCGGCGCGCTATCAGGCCCTGTTTGCCGCGCTGCAACCAGACGAACAGCTGCTGACCGCGCAGCATCAGGACGATCAGTGCGAAACGCTGCTGCTGGCGCTGAAACGCGGCAGCGGCCCGGCCGGACTGGCAGCGATGCCCGCCCGGCGGCAGGTGGGGGCGCACCCGCATCTGCGGCCGCTGCTGGCCATAAACCGCCTGCAGCTGGAACAGTACGCCGCAGAGCATCAGCTGGACTGGATTGAAGACGAGAGCAATGCCGACAGCCGTTACGATCGCAACTTTCTGCGACAGCAGGTGCTGCCGCTGCTGCGCGCGCGCTGGCCTCACTTCAGCGCCGCCACCGCGCGCAGCGCCGCGCTGTGTGGTGAGCAGGAGCAATTGCTGAATGAATTGCTGGCTGAGCAGCTGGCACAGCTGACCGATGCACAGGGCGCACTGCATTTTCCGCCGCTGCTGGCGATGAGTGAAATACGACGCCATGCGCTGCTGCGGCGCTGGATCGCCAGCCGGGGCGGCGCGATGCCCTCCCGCGACGCGCTGCAGCGTATAACAGATGAAGTGATGTGCAGTCGCGAGGACGCTCAGCCTTGCCTGCACTTCGGCAGCGCTGTGCTGCGGCGCTACCGTCAGCATCTGTTCTGGCTGCCGGCGCTGCCGTCTCTGCGTCAGGTGACGCTGGCATGGCCGCAGCTCAGCCAGCCGCTGCCGCTGCCGTCAGGCCTGGGCGAACTGCGGGCGCACCCGGCCACCTCCGCGCTGCGCCTGCCCGCCGCGGATGAGCAGGTGACGGTGCGCTTTCACGCGCACGGTTATTATCATCTGGTAGGACGCAACGGCGGCCGGGAGCTAAAAAAAGTGTGGCAGGCGCTTGGTGTGCCGCCATGGCAGCGCGAACGTATTCCGCTGATTTTCTTTAACCAGACGCTGATCGCGGCCCCAGGCTACTTTATCACCCGCGAAGGCGCAGCCAGCGACGACGCGGGCTGGCAGGCGATTTGGTCTTTGCACTCACAGGATAATTCACGATGAAAGTATGGATCGCAGCCGCATTACTGGCGGTTACGGCATCCGCCTGCGCCGACGGCGATGTGGATGCGGGCGCACAGAAAGCGGCCAGTTGTGCGGCCTGTCACGGGGCGCAGGGCAAAAGTGCCGTTCCGCTGTATCCCAGCCTTGCCGGGCAGCATGCTCCCTATCTGTTACAGGCGCTGCAGGCCTACAAAAAAGGCAATCGCAGCGGCGGACAGGCTGAAGTCATGAAAGCGTTTGTGGCCGGATTGAGCGATAAAGATATGGAAGATCTGGCGGCGTACTACGGTTCACTGAAGCCGTAAGCGAGAGGGCGGGAAGGCATTCCCGCCCGGCGTGACATTATTCGTCTTCGCTGACGATAACGGTGCCCAGCTCGGGATGGCTGAAGCTGGCGATGTGGTCGAGACGCAGCTCGCGCGTTTCACCTGAGAGATCCACCGTAAGGTATTCCACGTTTTTACGTGAAACCATATCCACGGCTTTTGCTTTCAGTTGGTCACCATTTTTGAGTTCCAGCGACAGCGTCCAGCGTTTGGTGCAGGCGAGTTCGAGGTTGTCGTAATCATCGCAGTTGATGGGTTTGTAGGCTTCATTCGTCAACATAATCGCTCACCAATAAGTTTGCAGCGGCATACGCTGCTTGTTCCCTGATGGAAGAGTTTAGCGCAGAATTAGCGGCAATATCATTGAGTGCAGTCAGCACGCATCCCAGCGCGTCCGGCACATAACCCAGGTCGCCGCTGCCGATTTCGGCATACTTCTGGCGAACTAACTCACAATACTTTTGCACAGACACCTCCTCAGCAGAGCATAAATACTCTGGTTGATATGCGACTATATCACAGGGTTTTCCGGGAAATCAGCCCGCTGCAAGCAGGAAGACCACAAAGAAAACAGCAAATGCCGCTGCCGGCAGCGATTCTGGCGTTTCCGGCTGCGCACAAAAGGTTAAGTTGATGAACCGCTTTTTTAACGAGATAACGCCGCTGTTAGCGGCAGGTGACAGATGATTGTGCTATCGCGTTCCGTTTCTCTGCCGGACCACGAAGTCGAACTCAGCGCCATTCGCGCCCAGGGAGCGGGCGGCCAGCATGTGAACAAGACTTCCACCGCCATCCATCTGCGTTTTGATATCCGCGCCTCTTCACTGCCGGCGTTTTACAAAGAGCGCCTGCTGGCGACGACGCATCACCTTATCACCGCCGAAGGGATGGTCATTATCAAAGCGCAGGAGTACCGCAGCCAGGAGATGAACCGGGAAGCGGCGCTGCAGCGGCTGGTTAATCTGATTCGGGAACTGACGACGGTAGAGAAAGTGCGGCGCGCCACACGTCCGACGCGGGCGTCGAAAGAGCGGCGGCTGGAGGGCAAATCCCGTCGCAGTAACGTGAAGTCGCTGCGCGGTAAGGTACGCTAAAAAAACGCCTCCGGCTGGAGGCGTTGAGGTTACTTATTCAGGGCTTTCACCAGGAAGTCGACGATGTCGTGTTGCTTGATCATCTGCTTCTCGCTGGCAGAACGAGACTTGTATTCAATCTCTTCGTTATCCAGATTGCGGTCGCCAATCACGATGGTGTGCGGCACGCCGATCAGTTCCATATCCGCGAACATCACCCCCGGACGCTCTTTACGATCGTCAAGGATCACGTCGATGCCTTTGGCGCGCAGTTCGCTGTACAGCTGCTCTGCCAGCTCTTTCACGCGGAAAGATTTGTGCATGTTCATTGGCAGAATCGCCACTTCGAACGGTGCCAGCGCCGCTGGCCAGATGATGCCACGCTCGTCGTGATTCTGTTCAATGGCGGCGGCAACCACGCGGGTAATGCCGATGCCGTAGCAGCCCATGGTCATGATCTGGTTGCGGCCATCTTCACCCTGTACTGCCGCTTTCATGGCATCGGAATATTTGGTCCCGAGCTGGAAAATGTGGCCCACTTCAATACCGCGTTTGATCTGCAGTACGCCTTTGCCATCCGGGCTTGGATCGCCTTCCACCACGTTGCGGATATCTTCCACGCGTGCTTCCGGCAGGTCGCGGCCCCAGTTGATACCGCTGTAGTGCTGGCCATCAATGTTGGCGCCAGCGGCGAAATCGCTCATCTTCGCCACGGTGCGGTCTGCAATGATTGGCATTGTCAGGCCTACCGGGCCGATAGAACCGAAACCGGCTCCCGTTGCGGCACGAACTTCCTCTTCACTGCCCATTTCCAGCGGCGCCGCAACGATATCCAGATGCTCTGCTTTGATCTCGTTCAGCTCATGATCGCCGCGTACCAGCAGGGCAACCAGCTTATGGCCGCTCTCTTCAGTGGCTTTCACAATCAGCGTCTTAACGGTTTTTTCCACCGGGATCTGATGCTGTTCAACCAGCTCGGCAATGGTTTTCGCATTGGGCGTGGCGAACTGCGTCATCGTCTGCGTGGCAGCCGGACGCTCGCCGGCAGGTGCCAGCGCTTCGGCTTTCTCAATGTTCGCAGCGTAATCGGACTCGCTGGAGAAGATCACATCATCTTCACCGCTCTCGGCCAGTACCTGGAATTCGTGCGAGCCGCTGCCGCCGATAGAACCGGTGTCCGCCTGCACCGCACGGAAATCCAGCCCCATACGGCTGAAGCTCTGGCTGTAGGCGCGGTACATCGCGTCATAGGTTTCCTGCAGCGATTCCTGCGACGTGTGGAACGAATAGGCGTCTTTCATAATAAATTCGCGTGAGCGCATCACGCCAAAGCGCGGACGCACTTCATCACGGAATTTGGTCTGGATCTGATAAACGTTCAGCGGCAGCTGCTTGTAAGAGCTCAGCTCGTTGCGGATCAAATCGGTGACCACCTCTTCGTGGGTTGGCCCCAGCACGAAGGGACGCTCGTGGCGATCTTTGATGCGCAGCAGTTCCGGGCCGTACTGCTCCCAACGGCCGCTCTCTTCCCACAGATCGGCCGGCTGTACTACCGGCATGGAGATCTCAATGGCGCCCGCGTTGTTCATCTCTTCGCGCACGATGTTTTCAACTTTTCGCAGCACGCGAATACCGGTGGGCAGCCAGGTATAAAGTCCGGACGCCAGTTTACGGATCATGCCGGCGCGCAGCATCAGCTGGTGGCTGATCACTTCCGCGTCCGAAGGCGTTTCCTTCAGGGTGGAGAGCAGATATTGAGTAGTACGCATTAATTACGATTCCAGTTGTACGGAAGGACACTGACAAAAATTTTGCTGGCGGCTAGTGTACCAGCGAGATCAATCACTCAAAAGCTTGTTTTAGCGCGCATCGAGGGCGATGACTTCGGTACCGGCTTCGTCAATGCGCCAGCGCACATTAAAATCCAGCAGCCAGGCGGCGTACTCGCGATCCCGCGCTTCCCCTTTGTGATAAGCCGGGCGGGGATCCTGCGCCAGAACCTCAGCAATAAAGCGCGCCAGCTGCGGATAAGTGCGCTGATGTTGTTGCAGCTGCTGTTGCGCCAGCGGCGAGAAACGCACCGGCATAGAGGCGTCCGGTGCGGCCTGGGCAAAGCCGGCGCGCGCTTCCGGTAGCGCTTCGGCAAACGGCAGGTACGGTTTGATATCCACCACCGGTGTACCGTCAACCAAATCCAGGCTGCCCAGCTGCAGGATGACCTGCTGTTTCTCACAGCGGATCGCTTTCAGTTCCACCAGTGACATGCCGATGGGATTAGGGCGAAAGGTGGAGCGGGTGGCAAACACGCCCATGCGCGCATTGCCGCCGAGGCGTGGCGGACGCACCGTCGGGCGCCAGCCGCCTTCCATGGTCTGATGAAACACAAACAGCACCCACAGATGACTGAACGCTTCCAGACCGCGCACCGCTTCCGCCTGATTGTAAGGCGGCAGCAGATGCAGTTCACCGCCGCCGTCCTGGATAAGTCCGGGCTGGCGGGGGACGGCAAATTTCTCTTTCCACGGTGAGCGGATCACACCGATTTGCGCGAAGGCAAATGTACTCATTGGCTGGAGACTTTCAGCGCAGAACCCTGACACACGGCCTGACGGTAGCAGCCTGGCGTGCTGGAGACGACTTCACATTTATGCAGCAGCACCGCGTTGGCTTTCATGCCGGCGGCTTTGATCTGCAGGCGTTTGCGCGCGGTGTTGAGATTAGGCGGAGAGTCCTGACTGCTGCTCTGACAATCGTCACCCGAGACTTCGCCGAGATCGCGGAACGGGTTACTGACCAGATCGGTCGCGTCGGTGTAAATTTTTACCGGAGCCGGGCGGGATACCGGCTTGCGCTGAGGTTCGCTGGATGAGTGCTGCGGGCGGGAAGGAGCGCTGCTTATCGGGTGATATTCACGAACGCACCCGGTCAGCATCAATGCCAACAAGCAGAGCGGTAAAAAACGCATGGCAACATCCTCATGTAATAAAAAGTGGCGTTATTGAAACAAGGACGACTGTAAATAACAAGTCAGCGGCAACCGGCGGAAACAGAAAGGGCGGCCGAAGCCGCCCTGCAGAGCATGAAAGGTGTCACTTACCAGCCTTTCACGGCCCCCCCGTTGAAGATCTTGTTCGCGGCGTCTGCCACATCGTCAGACTGGTAAGCCTGAACGAATTTCTTCACGTTCTCCGCGTCTTTGTTATCTTCGCGGCTTACGATCAGGTTAACGTACGGCGAGTCTTTGTCTTCCACAAAGATACCGTCTTTGGCTGGCGTCAGGCCAATCTGGCTGGCGTAGGTGGTGTTAATCACCGCCAGCGCGATCTGCTGATCGTCCAGCGAACGCGGCAGCTGTGGCGCTTCCAGCTCAACAATCTTCAGGTTTTTCGGGTTCTCAACAATGTCCAGAGAGGTCGGCAGCAGGCCAACGCCATCTTTCAGCTTGATCAGGCCCACTTTCTGCAGCAGCAGCAGCGAGCGACCCAGGTTAGTTGGATCGTTTGGAATTGCGATCTGTGCGCCATTCTGCAGCTCATCCAGCGATTTGATTTTTTTCGAGTAGCCTGCAATCGGGTAAACAAAAGAGTTGCCTACGGCAACCAGCTTGTAACCCCGATCTTTGATTTGCTGATCCAGATACGGTTTATGCTGGAACGCGTTGACGTCGATATCGCCTTTGCTCAGCGCTTCGTTCGGCAGCACGTAATCATTGAAGGTAACCAGTTCAACATCCAGACCGTACTTCTCTTTCGCGACTTTCGCAGCGGCTTCCGCTACCTGCTGCTCAGCACCGACAATCACGCCCACTTTGATGTGGTTGGGATCTTTAGCTTTCTGATCGCATCCTGCCAGCGCAATCGCGCCAATCAGAGCACCCACAGCGGCAATCTTTTTGAATGTGAAAGACATGTCCTTTCCTTAATAGAGGATTATTGATGTTGTTTGCTTATTTATGTGACACCGCGCGAACGATACGGTCACCACAGAACTGAATCAGATACACCAGTACAACCAGCAGCACCAGTACGGTGTTCATCACCGTGGCGTTATAGCCAATGTAACCGTACTGATAGCCAATCTGTCCCAGACCGCCAGCGCCAACTGCACCGCCCATAGCCGAATAACCGACCAGCGTAATCAGGGTAATTGTAGCGGCATTCACCAGGCCTGGCAGGGCTTCCGGCAGCAGGACTTTACGCACAATCTGTAATGGCGTGGCACCCATGGCGCGCGACGCTTCGATCAGGCCGACAGGCAATTCCAGCAGCGCGTTTTCCACCATCCGCGCGATGAACGGCGCGGCGCCGACCGTTAACGGTACAATGGCGGCCTGCAGGCCAATCGAGGTGCCAACAATGGCGCGGGTAAACGGAATCATCCAGACCAGCAGAATAATAAACGGGATTGAACGGAAGATGTTTACCAGCGCGGAGAGCACGCGGTAAAGGGTGCTGTTAGCCAGAATCTGTCCTGGACGCGTCACATACAGCAGCACGCCAACCGGCAGCCCAAGCACAAAACCAAAGAAGCCGGAGACAAAGGTCATCATCAGCGTTTCCCAGACGCCGCGCGTCAGTAACCACAGCATCGCTTCAGACATAACCCAGTACCTCTGTTTTCACGTGATTTTCTTTCAGCCAGGCAATCGCGGCTTGTGTATCTGCTTCAGTGCCGTCCATCTCGGCCAGCATAATGCCGAACTTCACACCACCGGCGTAATCCATCTGCGCGCTGATAATGTTGTTGTTGACGTTAAAACGGCGGGCGGCTTCGGACAGCAGCGGCGCATCGACGGATTTGCCGGTGAACTCCAGACGCAGCAGCGGCACGCTGCTGGCGGTCGCCGTGGCGCTCATGCGCTGCTGATAATCATCCGGAATGTCCAGATGCAGCGTTGACTGAATAAACTGCTGCGCCAGCGGCGTTTTAGGATGAGAAAACACTTCGCTTACGCTGTCTTTTTCGATCAGCTCGCCATGACTGATAACGGCGACCTGATCGCAGATGCGTTTAACCACATCCATTTCATGCGTGATCAATAGAATGGTGATGCCCAGCCGACGGTTAATGTCCTTCAGCAATTCAAGGATGGAGCGGGTCGTCGCCGGATCCAGGGCGCTGGTGGCTTCATCGCACAGTAGCACTTTGGGGTTGCTGGCCAGTGCGCGGGCAATAGCGACGCGTTGCTTCTGACCACCCGACAGGTTTGCCGGCCAGCTGTCGTGTTTATCCGCCAGACCAACCAGCTCAAGCAGTTCGCTCACGCGTTTTTTAATTTCATCACGTGACAGGTTACCCAGCTCCAGCGGCAGCGCCACGTTTCCGGAAACCGTGCGGGAGTTCATCAGATTGAAGTGCTGGAAAATCATGCCAATCTGCCGGCGCGCCAGCGTCAGCTGCCCGGCGGAGAGGGCGGTCAGATCCTGTCCGTCAACCAGCACGCGGCCTGAGGTCGGGCGCTCAAGCAGGTTAACGCAGCGGATCAGCGTGCTTTTTCCGGCACCGGAAGAGCCAATGACGCCATAAATCTGTCCGGCAGGCACATGCAGGCTGACGTTTGACAACGCCGTAACTGTGCGTGAACCTTGCTGGAACACTTTGCTAATATTTTCGAGTTTAATCATTGGCTTAATAGTTATCGTATTGCGTTGTCCGTGGTGTATCGGCTTTCGCACAGCCTGGCTGGACGAAATTTGAATGGATGTTAAGGCATCCAGACGGCTAAATCAATCGAAGTCATTCAATCTGTCATTCTCTCTGTATGCGCAATCATGCGATACTGAGCGGCATTATTTGCAGCAGGAGTTTCTACGTGGCGAACCCAGTCCCGGCTATTTTTCTCGATCGTGATGGCACCCTGAATGTTGATCACGGCTATGTTCATGAGATCGACAATTTCCAGTTTATTGACGGCACCATTGAAGCGCTGCAGGCGTTAAAGAAGATGGGCTATGCGCTGGTGCTGGTGACTAACCAGTCCGGCATTGCGCGCGGTATGTTTAGCGAAGAGCAGTTTATGCAGCTGACAGAGTGGATGGACTGGTCGCTGGCTGACCGTGACGTTGACCTGGACGGCATCTATTTCTGCCCGCACCTGCCGGATGCAAAAGTTGAGGCCTACCGTCAGACCTGCGACTGCCGTAAACCGCAGCCAGGCATGCTGCTTTCTGCGCAGCAGGAGCTGAATATCGATATGGCAGCCTCTTATATGGTGGGGGATAAAACGGAAGATATGCAGGCTGCCGTCGCCGCAGGTGTCGGAACCAAAGTGCTGGTGCGCAGCGGTAAGCCGGTCACTGCTGAGGGCGAAGCGCTGGCCGACTGGGTGATCAACAGCCTGGCCGACCTGCCGGAACGCATTAAAAAGGGCTGAAAAAGGGCGCTTTGTGCAAAAATCAAGCGAACAGCAAAAAAGTTGAAATTTGCACTTGCGCTTCCGCAGAACCTCCCTATAATGCGCCACCACTGAGACGGCAAAGCGGCAACGCAGGCGGCTCAGCAGGGCGTGAAGCGATTCACCCCGCCGGAGAAAAACTTCTGAAAAAGAGGTTGACTCCGAAGGAGGAAAGCGTAATATACGCCACCTCGCGACAGCAGGCAGTACGCCGCGTCGCACCGCTCTTTAACAATTTATCAGACAATCTGTGTGGGCACTCACGGGATTGATATCACAAGCCTCCGGGCTTGAAAAAATATCAAGACTCTGCTGAGTGAACACGTAATTCATTACGAAGTTTAATTCACAGAGCATCGCTGCACTGGTTGCAGCAAATCAAACTTTAAATTGAAGAGTTTGATCATGGCTCAGATTGAACGCTGGCGGCAGGCCTAACACATGCAAGTCGGACGGTAGCACAGAGGAGCTTGCTCTTCGGGTGACGAGTGGCGGACGGGTGAGTAATGTCTGGGAAACTGCCCGATGGAGGGGGATAACTACTGGAAACGGTAGCTAATACCGCATAACGTCGCAAGACCAAAGTGGGGGACCTTCGGGCCTCACACCATCGGATGTGCCCAGATGGGATTAGCTAGTAGGTGGGGTAACGGCTCACCTAGGCGACGATCCCTAGCTGGTCTGAGAGGATGACCAGCCACACTGGAACTGAGACACGGTCCAGACTCCTACGGGAGGCAGCAGTGGGGAATATTGCACAATGGGCGCAAGCCTGATGCAGCCATGCCGCGTGTATGAAGAAGGCCTTCGGGTTGTAAAGTACTTTCAGCGGGGAGGAAGGCGGTAAGGTTAATAACCTTGCCGATTGACGTTACCCGCAGAAGAAGCACCGGCTAACTCCGTGCCAGCAGCCGCGGTAATACGGAGGGTGCAAGCGTTAATCGGAATTACTGGGCGTAAAGCGCACGCAGGCGGTCTGTTAAGTCAGATGTGAAATCCCCGGGCTTAACCTGGGAACTGCATTTGAAACTGGCAGGCTTGAGTCTCGTAGAGGGGGGTAGAATTCCAGGTGTAGCGGTGAAATGCGTAGAGATCTGGAGGAATACCGGTGGCGAAGGCGGCCCCCTGGACGAAGACTGACGCTCAGGTGCGAAAGCGTGGGGAGCAAACAGGATTAGATACCCTGGTAGTCCACGCCGTAAACGATGTCGACTTGGAGGTTGTGCCCTTGAGGCGTGGCTTCCGGAGCTAACGCGTTAAGTCGACCGCCTGGGGAGTACGGCCGCAAGGTTAAAACTCAAATGAATTGACGGGGGCCCGCACAAGCGGTGGAGCATGTGGTTTAATTCGATGCAACGCGAAGAACCTTACCTGGCCTTGACATCCAGAGAACTTAGCAGAGATGCTTTGGTGCCTTCGGGAACTCTGAGACAGGTGCTGCATGGCTGTCGTCAGCTCGTGTTGTGAAATGTTGGGTTAAGTCCCGCAACGAGCGCAACCCTTATCCTTTGTTGCCAGCGGCTCGGCCGGGAACTCAAAGGAGACTGCCGGTGATAAACCGGAGGAAGGTGGGGATGACGTCAAGTCATCATGGCCCTTACGGCCAGGGCTACACACGTGCTACAATGGCGCATACAAAGAGAAGCGACCTCGCGAGAGCAAGCGGACCTCATAAAGTGCGTCGTAGTCCGGATTGGAGTCTGCAACTCGACTCCATGAAGTCGGAATCGCTAGTAATCGTAGATCAGAATGCTACGGTGAATACGTTCCCGGGCCTTGTACACACCGCCCGTCACACCATGGGAGTGGGTTGCAAAAGAAGTAGGTAGCTTAACCTTCGGGAGGGCGCTTACCACTTTGTGATTCATGACTGGGGTGAAGTCGTAACAAGGTAACCGTAGGGGAACCTGCGGTTGGATCACCTCCTTACCTGAAGATACCTTCCCGCGCAGTGCTCACACAGATTGTCTGATAGAAAAAGTAATGAGCAGGACGGCTGCGAAGTCGTGACACCCTTGTGTCCCCTTCGTCTAGCGGTTAGGACTCCGCCCTTTCACGGCGGCAACAGGGGTTCGAATCCCCTAGGGGACGCCAACTGTTCGGTGACAGGTGAAAGGTGTCCCCATGATGTATCTCAGAACTGACCTGCGGGTCACGTCTGAGATATATGCTCTTTAAAAATCCGGAACAAGCTGAAAATTTGAAACGAACGCGCCGCGTATTTCCCCGTAACAGGAAATAAGGCGGAGCGTCCGGGTCCGAGATTTTCGCGATTCACATGCGCAAAACGCCTGTGGGTTGTGAGGTTAAGCGACCAAGCGTACACGGTGGATGCCCTGGCAGTCAGAGGCGATGAAGGACGTGCTAATCTGCGAAAAGCGACGGTAAGGTGATATGAACCGCTACAGCCGTCGATGTCCGAATGGGGAAACCCAATGCATTTATGCATTATCGTTAACTGAATACATAGGTTAACGAGGCGAACCGGGGGAACTGAAACATCTAAGTACCCCGAGGAAAAGAAATCAACCGAGATTCCCCCAGTAGCGGCGAGCGAACGGGGAGGAGCCCAGAGCCTGAATCAGCTTGTGCGTCAGTGGAAGCGTCTGGAAAGGCGCGCGATACCGGGTGACAGCCCCGTACACGAAGACGCACAGGCTGTGAGCTCGATGAGTAGGGCGGGACACGTGGTATCCTGTCTGAATATGGGGGGACCATCCTCCAAGGCTAAATACTCCTGACTGACCGATAGTGAACCAGTACCGTGAGGGAAAGGCGAAAAGAACCCCGGCGAGGGGAGTGAAACAGAACCTGAAACCGTGTACGTACAAGCAGTGGGAGCCTCTTTATGGGGTGACTGCGTACCTTTTGTATAATGGGTCAGCGACTTATATTCTGTAGCAAGGTTAACCGCATAGGGGAGCCGAAGGGAAACCGAGTCTTAACCGGGCGCTAAGTTGCAGGGTATAGACCCGAAACCCGGTGATCTAGCCATGGGCAGGTTGAAGGTTGGGTAACACTAACTGGAGGACCGAACCGACTAATGTTGAAAAATTAGCGGATGACCTGTGGCTGGGGGTGAAAGGCCAATCAAACCGGGAGATAGCTGGTTCTCCCCGAAAGCTATTTAGGTAGCGCCTCGTGAACTCATCTCCGGGGGTAGAGCACTGTTTCGGCTAGGGGGCCATCCCGGCTTACCAACCCGATGCAAACTGCGAATACCGGAGAATGTTATCACGGGAGACACACGGCGGGTGCTAACGTCCGTCGTGAAGAGGGAAACAACCCAGACCGCCAGCTAAGGTCCCAAAGTCATGGTTAAGTGGGAAACGATGTGGGAAGGCACAGACAGCCAGGATGTTGGCTTAGAAGCAGCCATCATTTAAAGAAAGCGTAATAGCTCACTGGTCGAGTCGGCCTGCGCGGAAGATGTAACGGGGCTAAACCATGCACCGAAGCTGCGGCAGCGACGCGAATGCGTTGTTGGGTAGGGGAGCGTTCTGTAAGCCGCAGAAGGTGGCCTGTGAGGGCTGCTGGAGGTATCAGAAGTGCGAATGCTGACATAAGTAACGATAAAGCGGGTGAAAAGCCCGCTCGCCGGAAGACCAAGGGTTCCTGTCCAACGTTAATCGGGGCAGGGTGAGTCGACCCCTAAGGCGAGGCCGAAAGGCGTAGTCGATGGGAAACAGGTTAATATTCCTGTACTTGGTGTTACTGCGAAGGGGGGACGGAGAAGGCTAGGTTATCCGGGCGACGGTTGTCCCGGTTTAAGCGTGCAGGTGTGAAGACCAGGCAAATCCGGTCTTCTTTAACACTGAGGCGTGACGACGAGGCTCTACGGAGCTGAAGTAACTGATGCCCTGCTTCCAGGAAAAGCCTCTAAGCTCCAGGTAACACGAAATCGTACCCCAAACCGACACAGGTGGTCAGGTAGAGAATACCAAGGCGCTTGAGAGAACTCGGGTGAAGGAACTAGGCAAAATGGTGCCGTAACTTCGGGAGAAGGCACGCTGGCGCGTAGGTGAGGGGACTTGCTCCCGGAGCCGAGGCCAGTCGAAGATACCAGCTGGCTGCAACTGTTTATTAAAAACACAGCACTGTGCAAACACGAAAGTGGACGTATACGGTGTGACGCCTGCCCGGTGCCGGAAGGTTAATTGATGGGGTTATCCGTAAGGAGAAGCTCTTGATCGAAGCCCCGGTAAACGGCGGCCGTAACTATAACGGTCCTAAGGTAGCGAAATTCCTTGTCGGGTAAGTTCCGACCTGCACGAATGGCGTAATGATGGCCAGGCTGTCTCCACCCGAGACTCAGTGAAATTGAAATCGCTGTGAAGATGCAGTGTACCCGCGGCAAGACGGAAAGACCCCGTGAACCTTTACTATAGCTTGACACTGAACATTGAGCCTTGATGTGTAGGATAGGTGGGAGGCTTTGAAGCGCGGACGCCAGTCCGCGTGGAGCCATCCTTGAAATACCACCCTTTAATGTTTGATGTTCTAACGTAGGCCCGTTATCCGGGCTGCGGACAGTGTCTGGTGGGTAGTTTGACTGGGGCGGTCTCCTCCCAAAGCGTAACGGAGGAGCACGAAGGTTGGCTAATCCTGGTCGGACATCAGGAGGTTAGTGCAATGGCATAAGCCAGCTTGACTGCGAGAGTGACGGCTCGAGCAGGTGCGAAAGCAGGTCATAGTGATCCGGTGGTTCTGAATGGAAGGGCCATCGCTCAACGGATAAAAGGTACTCCGGGGATAACAGGCTGATACCGCCCAAGAGTTCATATCGACGGCGGTGTTTGGCACCTCGATGTCGGCTCATCACATCCTGGGGCTGAAGTAGGTCCCAAGGGTACGGCTGTTCGCCGTTTAAAGTGGTACGCGAGCTGGGTTTAGAACGTCGTGAGACAGTTCGGTCCCTATCTGCCGTGGGCGCTGGAGAATTGAGGGGGGTTGCTCCTAGTACGAGAGGACCGGAGTGAACGCACCGCTGGTGTTCGGGTTGTCATGCCAATGGCACTGCCCGGTAGCTAAGTGCGGAAGAGATAAGTGCTGAAAGCATCTAAGCACGAAACTTGCCCCGAGATGAGTTCTCCCTGACCCCTCGAGGGTCCTGAAGGGACGTTGAAGACGACGACGTTGATAGGCCGGATGTGTAAGCGCAGCGATGCGTTGAGCTTACCGGTACTAATGACCCGTGAGGCTTAACCTTACAACGCCAGAGGCGTTTTGCGGTACCCGGAAAAATTTTCAGCCTTGTTCACGGACTGGTCTGCGCGGCTTTGGGCGGCGCGGACGAAACAGAATCTGCCTGGCGGCACTAGCGCGGTGGTCCCACCTGACCCCATGCCGAACTCAGAAGTGAAACGCCGTAGCGCCGATGGTAGTGTGGGGTCTCCCCATGCGAGAGTAGGGAACTGCCAGGCATCTATTTAAGGCCCTCAGCGGGCCGTGACCTTCCCGGTGACGCGGGAAGGGCGAAACACCTGGAAGCAGACGCGGTCTGCGGTCAGTACAGAATCGGTGGAGCGGTAGTTCAGTTGGTTAGAATACCTGCCTGTCACGCAGGGGGTCGCGGGTTCGAGCCCCGTCCGTTCCGCCACTTAATTGATAAGCCCTGACTGCGAAGTCAGGGCTTTTTCATGTCTGCAATTTAGCCCCCATTGTTGCTGAAAACGCAAAATTCCTCTGCGCATTTGCGGATTTTTCCGCAACAATAATCCTGTCACACTTCTTTCATCACGACATTTAACACAATGATGAGGAAAACATGATGCTCCCCGCTTTTGGTACAGGCACTTTTCGTCTGCAGGATGAGGTGGCCATTCAGTCAGTAAAAAACGCGCTGCAGCTGGGTTATCGGGCCATTGATACGGCACAGATATATGAAAACGAAGCAGCGGTAGGTCAGGCTATCGCAGAGAGCGATATTGCGCGCAATGAGTTGTTCATCACCACGAAAATCTGGATTGAGAATCTGTCTGCCGAAAGATTGATTCCCAGTTTGCAGGAGAGCCTGAAAAAATTGCGCACGGACTATGTGGATCTGACCCTGATTCACTGGCCATCTCCGGGCGGGGTGATTACGGTGGAAGAGAGCATGCAGGCGCTGATGGCAGCAAAAGAAGCGGGCATAACACGTCAGATTGGCGTCTCTAACTTTCCTGTTGCCCTGATGCAGGAAGCCATCCGCGCCGTGGGCGCAGAAAATATCGCGACGATCCAGATTGAACTGCATCCTTTCCTGCAAAACCAGAAAGTGGTGGCTTTTGCACAACAGCAGGGGATCCCTGTTACCTCTTACATGACGCTGGCCTACGGTGCAGCATTAAAAGACGAGACCATCCTACGCCTTGCAGAGAAACATCGGGCAACGCCAGCGCAGGTCGTGCTGGCCTGGGCTCTGCAGAGCGGTTATGCGGTTATCCCTTCGTCAACAAAACGAGAGAATCTGCAGAGTAACCTGGCGGCCAGAGAACTTCGCCTGGATGCAGAAGATATGGCGCAGATCGCCGCGCTGGATCGCAATCAGCGTCTTGTCAGTCCGGCGGGGCTGGCACCCGACTGGGATTAATGCTTTCGGCCCTCAGCCCGGTGAACGCCAGGGCTGAGTTTTTACCCACTCGCTCAGAAAATCAATAAACACGCGCACGCGCTGACTGACGCCGGAATCACTGTAGTAGACCGCATTGAATGGCATCTCAACCGGCAGTCGCCGTTCGGCAAGCACGTCAACAAAAGTACCCCCGGCGATTTCCGCATCCACCATAAAATCGGAAAGACAGGCAATACCCTGATCGTTCAGGCATAACATTTTGATGGTTTCGCCACTGTTCGATGACATTGCCGCATCGATCTCGTAAAGATCGCGACCGTTATCTGAAACCGGCCAGCGATTCAGGCGCGGCGTTTCAGCAAAACCCAGGCACTGATGGATGGCTAAATCAGCGGCGGTTGCAGGCGTACCGTATCTGGCCAGATAAGCAGGTGTCGCGACCAGCTTACGATAACTGGTAAACAGCAAACGCGCGCGCAGCGTTGAATCGGTCAGATTGCCGGCACGAATCGCCACGTCCACTTTGCGATCGATCAGATTAATAAAGCTTTCCGACGAGATCAGAGAGAGCTTTACCTGGGGGTAGCGCTCACGAAACGGCTTGATCATAGGCATCAGCAAATTGAGAATCACCGGCGTTGCGGCATCCACCCGCAGCTCGCCCTGGGGAGCCTGCTGACGCTCTGTCAGTTCATGCTCGGCAGCTGACATTTCCTGCATCAGTTTCTGAACGCGGCGGAAATAGTGTTCGCCTTCGCGGGTCAGCGCCAGCTGGCGTGTGGTGCGCGTCAGTAACGTCACGCCTAATTTGCCTTCCAGCTTTTTCACCATACGGCTGACCGCAGAATTTGCCAGTTGGAGCTGTTCAGCCGCGCGGCTAAAGCTGCCGCTCTCGACCACCGCAATAAAGACCTTCAGTTCATCGGATGATGCTTTCATTGTGCCTCCGGCAGCAAAAATAGCAGATGACTATACGCCTTTTGCGCATTAAAACACGGAACAATGGCTGCGCACAGCATGATAAACCCGGCATGGTTATCTTACTGCCGCGAAGACAGCGATCTGGTCGCGCGCCGGGGCAGGCGAATGCGTCCGCGGCAACGCTGGGTTGCTGTGTCTGCGCTTACTGCGGAGTTGCGTACGGCACAGCACGATAAACCCGGTACTGTTATCTTACTGCCGCGAAGACAGTGGTCTGGCCGTGCGCCGGGCCAGGGGTACGCGTCCGTGGCAGTGTCGGATCCTGTATCCGGGAAAGTGTCTGCGCTTACTGCGGAGTCGCTTACGCACAGCACGATAAGCCCGGTATGGTTATCCTCTCGCCGGAAAGACAGCGATCTGGCTGTGCTGCGAGCAGGGGAGCGCGTTCGGGGTACCGCTGGGATCCGGCATCCGTAAAAGTGTCTGCGGTTACTGCAAAGTCGTGGCCTGTGAAGCGAATTCCGACAATTCACAACATCAATTGAAACCCCGCGCTAAAATCCCTATAACAGTCAGGTGAAGTCGCAGTCGAAAAACAGCCAGGCGGGACAGTGCGAAAAAAAACTTATGCAATGCGTTATGTAGCAGGACAGCCTGCAGAGCGGATATTTCCGCCGGGGGCCATGCTGCATCTTGGGCAGGCTTTACCGCCCGGCGCGCCTCTGCCGGCACACCCGACGCTGAAGGTGCTGGTCTGGAATATCTTCAAACAGCAGCGTGCTGACTGGATGTCGGTATTACAGGGTTTTGGCAAAGATGCGCACCTTGTACTGCTGCAGGAGGCGCAGACCACACCAGAACTGGTGCGTTTTGCCACCAGCAATTATCTGGCGGCCGATCAGGTGCCGGCCTTTGTGCTGCCACAGCACCCTTCAGGCGTGATGACGCTGGCTTCGGCTCATCCGGTCTACTGCTGTCCGTTGCGTGAGCGTGAGCCTCTGTTGCGGCTGGCAAAGTCTGCGCTGGTTACCGCTTATCCATTACCCGGCGGCGAGATGCTGATGGTCGTGAATATCCACGCGGTCAATTTCAGCCTGGGCGTCGATGTTTACAGTAAGCAACTGGGGCCGATAGGCGAGCAAATCCAGCATCACCGCGGCCCGGTGATCATGGCCGGCGATTTCAACGCCTGGAGCCGCCAGCGTATGAATGCGCTGTACCGTTTTGCGCGCGAGATGTCACTGCGCGAAGTCTCCTTCACTGACGACCATCGCCGCAAGGCCTTTGGTCGCCCGCTGGATTTTGTTTTTTACCGGGACATGAAAGTGAGCGAAGCCTCGGTGCTGGTCACGCGCGCTTCCGATCATAATCCGCTGCTGGTTGAGTTCGACACGCATCACGCCCGCTAATGGCTGCGCGTGTATCGGAAAACGGCAGTGTGCACCGACTGCCCGTACTGATTGACAGCGCGATGATAAGCAGGACGGATGTTTCATGTACGCAGGCAACAAGCGCTTACCCACGGAAACTGGTTCAGGCCTGAAGCATAAAAAAGAAAAGGCTGACAATTGTCAGCCTTTTCGTCGCATTACGTATCCGGTGTTGCGCTATTCTTCACAAACAGCGTGAGCTTATCGCCCGGCTGAATGTCTTTCGCATCACTGTTCCAGCGCATCACATCGCGGGTGTTCACCCCGTGACGTTTTGCAATACTGGCAAAAGAATCACCCTTACGCACACGATAGGTGATGCTGTTGCCGTTATCTGCCAGCTGCGAGGCCGTCGTGCTGCCGCCTGTGGTCAGCTTCTGACCAATGCGCACCGACGCGCTACGCAGATTGTTCTGCTGTTTCAGTGTACTGACGCTAACGCCAAGCTTACTGGCGATGCCCGATAAGGTGTCGCCTTTCCGTACTGTATAACTGTTACCTGCCGCGCTGGCTTTCGCCATTTCGGTCGGCTGCACAGAGGCAATGTCACCGGAAGCCAGTGAGTTGCGCAGCTGAGCGACATGCGACTTCGGCACCATAATATAGTGCGGTCCGTTTGGCGCCGTCGTGCCGTTTTTATAGCCCGCATTAAACGTCTTCAGCTTGCTGAGAGACATACCGGCCATATCGGCGGCCTGCGTCAGTTCAATCTGCTGTCCGACTTCAACCCGTGCCAGCGCACGGCTTTCGTTCGGGGTCGGCAGTTTGATACCGTAACGTTTGTTGTTCTTGAGAATATCACTCAAGGCCAGCATTTTCGGAACGTAGATTGTCGTTTCACGTGGCAGCGACAGATGCCAGAAGTCGGTCGGCTTACCGCGCGCCTTGTTCTGTTTAATCGCTTTCAGCACACGTCCTTCACCGCTGTTGTAGGCGGCAATGGTCAGTAACCAGTCACCGTCAAACATGCCGTTCAGACGCTGCATCATATCCAGCGCTACTTTCGTCGACGCCACCACATCCCGACGTCCGTCATACCATTGGTTCTGTTTCAAACCATAGTTTTTGCCCGTCTGCGCAACAATCTGCCAGATGCCAGCGGCATTCGCAGAGGAGGTTGCGTGTGGGTCAAAAGCGCTCTCCACTATGGGTAGCAGTACCAGTTCCATCGGCATTTTACGTTTCTGTATCTGCTCGACAATCCAGTACATGTACGGCTCTGCCCGTAATGTTACATCGTGGAGATAGCTCTTATTTTTTAAATACTTTGTTTTTTGTTCGCGGATTCGCGGGTTTTCCGGAATCCCCATCTTCAACTCGTCACTAATGTGATTCCAGAGATCAGTGTCTTGTGCGAGGCTGGTTCCATCGTCCTGCCAGCGCGGCGACAACAAGCGATCTCCGTACTTTCCATTTTCACCTTGACCAGCTGAAGACAGACTCTGGGCATGCTGTACGGGGATACTGGCGTCATTCCGTGAAGCCTGACATCCCACCAGCAAGACCGAGGCGAGTAATATCGCTTTAGCCTTCATGTGTGTGTCAATAGTTCGCTTAAAAGACGAGCAACTATACGTGAGGGGCAGACACAACACAACCCGAAAAATCAAAAATGGTCTTTCTTCTCGCGTAGAACGGCGAATGTCTGCCATAACGGGGCTGATTCGATATTAGTGCCTAAAGCCTGTTTCAAATCAGCATCTTGCGTGCGAAGAAATAAATTTATTTCACGCTCTGTGGCCAGTTTTACCGGCAAAGTAGTCCGGTTTTCCGCGCGTAAGTCCTTAATTTGCTGGTATCTTGCCAGAATTTTCGGGTCATGAGGCAGAATAGCCGCAGCAAACTTCATATTGGATAAAGTATATTCATGCGCGCAGCAGACAAGCGTATCGTCCGGCAGTTGATTAAGCTTTTGAAACGAATCGAACATTTGTTGCGCAGTCCCTTCGAAAAGGCGTCCGCAGCCGCCGGAAAACATCGTGTCGCCACAGAAAAGATAAGGTGAGCTGAAATATGAGATATGTCCTAAAGTGTGACCCGGCGTGGCGATAACGCGGAAGGTTAGTCCCAGTACGCTGATTTCATCGCCGTCCCTCAGCACTGTCTTTGCGCCTTTCCCGGCCGTTTCGTCGGGGCCGTACACATCCAGATCCGGGTAGTGCTGCAGCAGGTCAGCAACGCCGCCGACATGGTCCTGATGGTGATGCGTCAGTAAAATCGCCACCGGCTGCCAGTGATTCGACTGAATTTTTTCCAGCACCGGCTGCGCTTCGCCCGGATCGACAATCAGGCACCGCCCGTTCTCGTCAGTCAGCGTCCAGATGTAGTTATCCTGCAATGCGGGAATACTGGTAAGATTCATAAACACCTCTCAGGTCGTAGAAAAAGGAATAGGGTAGAGCATGAAGCCAGCGAAAACACGCCAGATCCTGACTGCGCCGCGCTCCTGGAGCGACATGCCCTGGGGCGATTACTTTCGCGACGCGCTCACACAGCAGCTGCAGCCTTATCTGGGAAAGCTGTATGGCTTTCATATGCTTAAAATTGGCAGTCTTAGCGCAGAAATCAATACCCGACAGTGTGCAATATCCCATCAGGTCAATGTGGGCAGCGAAGGCGAGGCGCTGCACGTCATTGCGCAGGCCACACAACTGCCGTTTGAATCGAAATCAATTGATGCCTGTCTGCTGGCACATACGCTGGCATGGAGCCAGGATCCGCATCGCGTTTTGCGTGAAGTGGATCGCATCCTGATTGACGATGGCTGGATGATCATCAGCGGCTTCAATCCGTTCAGCCTGCTGGGCATCAGCAAGGGGATCCCGGGGCTGCACCGTCGGGCGCCCTGGAGCGGGCGGATGTTCAGTCAGGTGCGTCTGCTGGACTGGCTGAGCCTGCTGAATTATGAAGTGGTCTACCGTACGCGCTTCCAGGTGGTGCCGTGGCATCGTCAGGGCGGGAAGATGATCAGCGCACACCTGCCCGCGCTGGGCTGCCTGAACATCGTGGTCGCGCGAAAACGCACGTTCCCGCTGACGCCCACTAAAATGAAAAAAACGCTAAGTAAAACGCAGCTGCGGCCGGCGGTGAACGCCACGCGCCAGTTTCGTGAAATGAACGATCAGGATTCCACCTGATAACCGATATCTTCCAGGGAAGGGTTACCGGCAGCGTGGCGCGCCAGTTCATCACAGCGCTCGTTTTCCGGATGACCGGCATGGCCCTTCACCCATTCCCAGCGGATATCGTGTGTGCTGAGTGCGGCGTCTAGTCGCTGCCACAGATCGACATTTTTCACCGGCTTTTTTTCTGCGGTTTTCCAGCCACGTTTTTTCCAGTTGTGGATCCAGCTGGTAATGCCCTGACGCACATACTGACTGTCGGTGCTGATCACCACTTCGCAGGGCTGCGTCAGCGCTTCCAGCGCCACAATCGCCGCCATTAGCTCCATACGGTTATTGGTTGTCAGGCGATAACCGGCGCTGAACAATTTTTCATGCTGGCGATAACGTAAAATGGCACCGTAGCCGCCGGGGCCGGGATTGCCCAGGCAGGATCCGTCGGTGAATATTTCTACCTGTTTGCGCATCTCTGGTAGACTTCCTTCTGAAAAAACGCCAAGTCTGACATAAAACGAGTCCTATGAGCACTGCAAATAACCGCCAGATCGTCCTTGATACCGAAACCACCGGCATGAATATGATCGGGGTCCATTATGAAGGTCATCGCATCATCGAAATCGGTGCGGTTGAAGTGATCAACCGTCGCCTCACCGGCAACAACTTCCATATGTATCTCAAGCCGGACCGGCTGGTGGATCCGGAAGCCTTCGGCGTGCACGGGATTGCCGATGAGTTTCTGGCTGACAAGCCGACCTTTGCCCAAATCGCCGATGAGTTTCTGGACTATATCCGCGGCGCGGAACTGGTGATCCACAACGCGTCGTTCGATATCGGCTTCATGGATTATGAATTCGGCATGCTGCAGCGGGATATCGGTAAAACCGAAACCTTCTGTCGCATTACGGATAGCCTGGCGATGGCGCGGAAAATGTTCCCCGGCAAGCGCAACAGCCTGGATGCGCTGTGTAACCGCTATGAGATTGATAACAGCAAGCGTACGCTGCACGGCGCGCTGCTGGATGCCGAAATTCTGGCGGAGGTGTTCCTGGCGATGACCGGCGGTCAGACATCGCTGGCCTTTTCGCAGGAAGGGGAGCAGAGCAACCAGAACGCAGGCGAGCATATCCAGCGTATCACCCGCCCCAGCGCCGGCCTGCGCGTGGTCAGCGCCAGCGATGAGGAGATTGCCGCCCATGAAAGCCGGCTTGATTTGGTGCTGAAAAAAGGGGGCAGCTGTCTGTGGCGCGCCTGAAGCCGCTGATTTTGCGCGGAAAAACAGCGTTAAGATGAAAAAAACGCCAGTCGACACACTCTGTTATAAAAAGCGTTGACGGCGCCGGAGGCTGCCATTAATATGCGCCTCGTTCCCGACGGGGAACAAAGCGCGGAGCGGTAGTTCAGTTGGTTAGAATACCTGCCTGTCACGCAGGGGGTCGCGGGTTCGAGCCCCGTCCGTTCCGCCAACTTTTTAAAGAAGCCGATGCAGAAATGCATCGGCTTTTTGCTTTTCTGGCCGGCCCGCCCGGCCTGACGGTTATGTCTTACTCCTTCTGCATCGCCACTTCCTGACGATAAACGGCCACCGGCACCTCGCGTTCGGCGCGCGCCAGCCAGCGATAGCAGCCTGCACCCAGCGCCACGCCAATAAACCAGCTGAAGTTTGCCACTGCGTGCAGCGCCGGAATAAAGCTGATCACCAGGCAGATACCGGTTGCCGGTACCAGCGCGGCAATGGCTTTCGGGTTGAAGCCACTGCGATACCAGTAGCGGCCCTTTGGCGTGTCATCAAACAGGTCGTCCACGTAAACCCGGCTGCGTTTAATCAGGTAAAAATCCGCAATCAGAATGCCAAACAGTGGCCCGATAAAGGAGCCCAGCACGTCCAGCGTATAGTGAATCAGTTCCGGTGACTGGAACAGGTTCCACGGCGTCAGCAGCACCGAGCCCACCGCGGCGATCATACCGCCCGTGCGGAAGCTGATTTTCTGCGGTGAACAGTTGGAGAAGTCAAACGCCGGCGAAACAAAGTTCGCTACGATATTGATGCCGATCGTGGCGGTAATCATGGTGAGCAGGCCGATAGCCACTGCCACATCGTTACCGACCATACTCACGGTTTCAATCGGATCGGTGATCATGCGGCCAAACAGCGACTGCGTGCCGGAGACAATCACCACCGTCACAACAGAGAACAGCAGGAAGTTAAACGGCAGGCCCCAGCGATTGCCGCGACGAATTTCTCCCATGCTGCTGGCATAGCGCGAAAAGTCGCCGAAGTTAAGCAGCGGGCCGGAAAAGTAAGAGACCACCAGCGCCGTGGCGGTGATCATCTGCCACGTCTGCTCACCGGCGCTGAGCGATTTGCTGGCCAGGGTAAACGAGATCCCCTCAAAGCCAGTTTTGTATACAATCCAGCCGGCCAGCGCCACCATGACCACGTAGACCGCCGGGCCAGCCACATCAATAAAGCGTTTAATGGCGCTCATGCCATGCCAGAACACCATAGCCTGCAGCAGCCACATTACGCCGAAACAGCACCAGCCCAGCAGCGATAAACCCAGCCAGCTGCTCTGCGTCAGGCTGCTCAGGGAGGGATAAAACTTCAGCAGCACCAGCATCAGCGCATTGGCCGCCAGATAGGTCTGGATGCCATACCATGCAAAGGCGATCAGGCCGCGTATCACGGCAGGAATATTGGCACCGAACACACCAAACGCCTGACGTGAGATAACGGCATAAGGCACGCCTGCCATCTGGCTGGGTTTCGCCACCAGATTCGCGCACAGCTGAACAATGCAGATACCGGCCAGCAGGCACAGCAGCACCTGCCAGCTCGCCAGCCCAAGCGTAAAGAAGCTGGCTGCCACGACGTAGCCGCCCATGCTGTGCACATCGGACATCCAGAATGAAAAAATGTTGTACCACGACCAGTTCTGGTTGCGCGTCGGAGCGAGGTCTTCGTTACACAGACGCGGACTGTAGCGGGCATGGGCAGCGGTCGCCCCGGCGTTAACCTGAGATTGATTTGGCATGAAACCTGCTCCTCTGACTGCATGGAAAAAATTAATGACGTTGTGCAACGGTATTGCAGGAATCAGGCCAGCTTTGATTTTCTGTATACAAAAAATCGATTTCACGTATACGATGTGCACAGGGACACTGACTGACCGGAGCCGGTAATGAAGAGTGAAACAGGCCAGAAAGCCGCGGCCGACCTGAACGACAAAGACGAAGTGATATATCAGGCGTTGCTGAACGCCATTGTGGAACACCAGTTACCGCCAGGCAGCAAACTGCCGGAAGAAGCCCTGGCAGAGGTATTCGGCGTAAGCCGCACCGGTATCCGCAAAGTGCTGCAGCGCCTCGCGGCAGTGCAAATGGTCACGCTGTCGCCCAGACGTGGTGCACAGGTTGCTACGCCAGGCGTGGAGGAGGCGCGCGATATCTTCGCCACGCGCAGTCTGCTGGAGTGTGCCAACCTGCCTGCGGTACTGGCCCACCTGCAGCCGCCGCACCTGGCGGCGCTCACGCGCTTAATTGAAGAAGAAGAGCAGGCCCATGCGCAGCATGACGGTGCCGCAGCAATTCGCCTTTCTGCTGCTTTCCACATTCAGCTGCAGGCCATCTCCGGCAACCAGGTGCTGACGGAAATGGTTACCGGGCTGACGCAGCGCTCTTCGCTGGTGATTGCCGCCTGGGGCGCGCCCTGGCAGCGTGGCTGCCGCTGCGATCATCACGATCGTCTGGTGGATCTGCTGCGACAGAACGATCTGCCGGCGCTGACGGCCGCGCTGCAACAGCATTTTGAACACATCATCGCCAGCCTGCACTTTGAGCGCAGCGGCGAAACCCTGCCTGATTTCTCCCGGTTATTTGCCGGTCATAAAGGAGCGGCATCATGAGCCTGATCCAGGTAATCAACCCCAATACCAGCGCGGCAATGACCGAAACCATCGGCGCTGCGGCGCGTGCGGTGGCGGCACCGGGCACGGAAATTATTGCAGTCTGTCCGCGCCATGGCGTGCCTTCAATTGAAGGGCATTTTGATGAAGCGATTGCTGCCGTAGGCGTGCTGGAGCAGGTCGCGCTGGGGAAAGCGCAGGGCGTCAATGGCCATGTGATTGCCTGTTTTGGCGATCCGGGGCTGCTGGCCGCGCGCGAACTGGCGAGCGGGCCGGTTATTGGTATTGCTGAAGCGGCGATGCATACCGCCACGCTGGTGGCGACGCGATTTTCTATCGTCACCACGTTGCCGCGCACGCTGATCATCGCCCGCCATCTGCTGCAGCAGTATGGTTTTACCCATCACTGTGCGGCGCTGCATGCTATCGATCTGCCGGTGCTGGCGCTGGAGGATGGCAGCGGCATCGCCCAGGAGAGAGTACGCCAGCGCTGCATTCAGGCTAAGCGGGAAGATGGCAGTGGGGCAATCGTGCTGGGCTGTGGTGGCATGGCGGCGCTGGCGCAGGAACTTACCCGCGAGCTGGGCATGCCGGTGATTGATGGCGTGAGTGCGGCGGTGAAAATGGTGGAGTCGCTGGTGGCGCTTGGCTTTGGCACCAGCAAACAGGGCGATCTCGATTATCCACGACAAAAACCGCTCAGTGGGCCATTTCAGCACCTAAACTAAGGGCTGGTTGAGGACTGATCACAGGAACTTGCAGAATGAGCGACGTATCTGAAAAGAAAGAGTACAGCTTCAACAAAAACTACCCGCGTGACCTGATTGGCTACGCCGGGCAGCCGCCGCATGCACAGTGGCCCGGCAACGCCCGCGTTGCCGTGCAGTTTGTGCTGAATTATGAAGAAGGCGCGGAAAACAGCGTGCTGCATGGTGATGCCGGCTCCGAGCAGTTTCTTTCCGATATCATCGGGGCGGCCAGCTATGCCGACCGGCATATGTCAATGGAGTCGCTGTATGAGTATGGCTCGCGCGCCGGATTCTGGCGGATTCATCAGGCGTTTCAGCAGCGCGGGCTGCCGCTGACCATTTTCGGCGTGGCGATGGCGCTGGCACGCCATCCGGATATTGTCGCGGCGATCAAAGCGGCGGATTACGACGTGGTCAGCCACGGCTGGCGCTGGATCCACTATCAGGGCATGGATGCAAAAACCGAGCGGCAGCATATGCAACAGGCGGTGGATGTGCTGACCGATCTGTTTGGTAAAGCTCCGACCGGCTGGTATACGGGACGCGACAGCCCGAACACGCGCCGGCTGGTGGTGGAGCAGGGCGGCTTCAGCTACGACAGTGACAACTACGGTGACGACCTGCCGTTCTGGACCCAGGTGACCTGTCAGGACGGGACGGTGAAGCCGCATCTGATCATCCCGTATACGCTGGAGTGCAATGACATGCGCTTTGCCACGCCGCAGGGTTTCAATACCGCAGAGCAGTTCTTTACCTATCTGCGTGATACGTTCGATGTGCTGTATGAAGAGGGAGAAAGCGCGCCGAAGATGATGTCGGTAGGCATGCACTGCCGCCTGCTGGGACGGCCGGGTAAATTCCGCGCGCTGCAGCGTTTTCTTGATCACATTCAGCAGTATGACGATGTGTGGATCTGTACCCGCCAGCAGATTGCCGATCACTGGATTAGCACGCACCCGGCACCGGCGGTTTAATCCTGCCGCACAGCCGGTAATGCCACACGGCCACCGGGCTGGTTATCAGCCCGGCTTGCGTTTCAGCTCATCAGGCTGACCTGAGCGGCTACAATGCGCCAGCCGTCAGCCATTCTGACCCACGTCTGCTGCTGCCGTCCGATTTTCGCCACGCCTTCGCGGGTGAATTCGGTGCTGCACACCGCATAATCGTCGCCGAAGGTGGTGATGACGGTGTTACGCAGCGTGCGCGCCAGGCCCTGCGAGGGGCGTGCCGCGCGGAAAGCGCGTATCGCTTCAATACCGTATAAATTCTCCCCCGCGCCGAGACGAACCGTGCGCGCCTCATGCCAGAACAATGCGTCCAGCGTTGCCACATCATTGGTGACCAGCGCCTGCTCATAGCGGTAAAACGCCGCGCGTACTTCAGCCAGCACTGCTGGTTGATCAATCTGTTCAGGTGTCATCATGGGGTTTCCATCCCTGTTATTTGTGGCAGGGTAAGCCCCTGCTGTTGCAGTGCGTGGGCGGCGCGTAGCGCCAGATGCTCTTTAAAGGGGGCGGCTATCAGCTGCAGGCCAATCGGCAAGCCGCTGGCAGTTGGCAGCGGAACCGTGCACACCGGTAATCCGAGGAAAGAGATCGGCTGCGTCAGCATGCCCATGCTGGCACGCGTCGGTAAAGACTGGCCATTGATAAAGATCGTTTCCTGTCCCACCGTGGTGGCGCTGCATGGCGTGGCCGGTGCAATCAGCACATCAATATGACGAAACAGCGGCAGCACCTGCTGCTGAAAATGACGACGGAAACGCTGCGCCTGCACGTACCACGCAGCAGGCAGCATGGCACCAGCCAGTAACCGCTCGCGCGAATGCGGCTCGAACTGCTGCGGAGCGCTGCGCAGCGCCGGCAGATAGTGATTACCGCCTTCAGCCGCTGTCAGGATAAACGCGGCGGAGCGGGCCAGTTCCGCTTCGGGCAGGGTGATCTCTGCGTCAGCCTGCAGTGCTTTGGCCGCTGCCGCCACGGCCGCGCGCGCATCGTCATTACACCAGGTGGCAAAATAGCCGCCCAGCACGGCGCAGCGCAGCCCCTCCGCCCCGGCGTGCAGCGTGGTACCGGCTGGCTGTACCGGCTGCTGCGCCTGAAAGGCATCGGTGGGATCGGCACCCTGCAGGGCATCGTACACCTGCGTTAAATCTTCCACCGAACGGGCCAGCGGCCCGATATGGTCGAGGCTGGCAACAAAGGGATGGCTGCCGCTGCGTGATAACCGGCCAAAGGTGGGTTTCAGACCAAAGATCCCGCACAGCGAGGCGGGAACGCGAATGGAGCCGTTGGTGTCCGTGCCAAGCGAAAAATGCACCAGCCCGGCTGCCACCGCCGCCGCCGATCCGCCGGACGATCCACCGGCGATGCGGGTTAAATCGCGCGGGTTACGTGTTGCACCATAGTGCGTGTTTTCCGTGGTGAAGCCATACGCATAAGCATCCATGTTCAGCATGCCGGAGAGCAGCGCGCCGCAGCGTTGCAACTGCGCGACTGCCCAGGCATCCTGCGCGGCAGCAGGCCGCTGTGCAAACAGCTGCGCACCTGCCAGTGTGGTGTGCTCCGCCACGTCAAACAGATTCTTGACCGCATAAGGCACGCCGGCCAGCGGCGGCAGCTTTTCACCGCGCCGGCGCTTTTGATCGATCTGTTCCGCTTCCTGCAGCATGCGCTGCCCCGTGACGGCGGTCCAGGCGTTCAGCGCCGGGTTGTGCTGCTCAATTGCCTGCAGTGTCTGGCGCGCCACGTCGCGCGCGCTGAGATCGCCCTGCGCCAGCGCCTGCTGCAGCTGCGTAATAGAGAGAGAGGCCAGCTTCATGGATGGAACACTCCTGCCACTTCAAGGCGATCGTCCAGCGGCAGCGCCATCAGCGGCTGCGCCATGGCGGCAATCCGCGAGAACTGCATCAGCAGCTCTGCCCGACGCACGTCGTCCAGTTCCAGTGCCAGAATCTGCTCCATCTGCGCAATATACTGCGCCCAGTCCGGTTGTGTACTCATGGTTTCCTCCGTTAAAAACCGGCGGCGCTGCCGTTACTGCGCGGATCGAACGCGCCTTCCAGCATGCCGTTGTTATGTCTGATGATGGCGCCGGCATGGCCGACCACTTCGCTGAAATCAGGCAGCAGCTCCACCTCATGCCCGAGCGCGCGCAGGCGCTGCACGGTTTCCGGTGCAAAACGCGCTTCCAGCTTGAGCGAATCAGAGGATTCTCCCCACGTGCGGCCCAACAGCCAGCGCGGCGCACTTACGGCCTGCTGCAGCGGCAGGCCCTGTATTACATGCCGGGTAAAAATCGCCGCCTGGGTCTGGGGCTGGCCATCGCCACCCATGGAGCCGTACACCAGCGTGCGGCCATCTTTCAGCCGTGCAGCGGCGGGGTTCAGGGTATGAAACGGCTGTTTGCCGGGCAGCAGTGCCAGCAGATGATCCGGTTGCAGGCTGAAAGCCGCCCCGCGGTTTTGCCAGGTGATGCCGGTACCGGGCAGCACCACACCGCTGCCAAATTCGTGGTAGATACTCTGGATAAAGGAGACCGCCAGCCCGCTGCTGTCCATTACCCCCATCCACACGGTATCGCCGGGGCCGCGACCGGTGCCCCAGGCAGCCGCATGATCGTCCCGCACCTGTGCCGCCAGCGCGGTGAGGTGGTCGCGCGTCAGCAGCGCCTGAAGGTCGGTATCTATGTGGCGCGGATCGGTGATGTGCTTATCGCGCAGCGCGAACGCTTTTTTCGTGGCTTCAACAATGCGATGCACGGTTTCTGCCTCATCAGCCTGTGCCATGTTCAGGTGATCGGTGATACCCAGGATCGCCAGTGAGACCAGTCCCTGCGTGGGAGGCGTCATGTTCCAGATGTCGCCTTCACTGTGGGCCAGATGCAGCGGTGTGCAGCGGCGCGCACGCTGCTGCTGTAAATCTGCCAGCGTGATCGGCATGCCAAGCTTTTGCATTTCCCGGGCCAAATGCTGCGCCAGTTCGCCACGGTAAAAACTCTCCAGCCCCTGATCGCTTAACAGGCTCAGCGTCTGCGCTAAGGCCGGCTGGGTGAAACGACTCCCTGCCGCCGGCACGCTGCCATCCGGCAGAAAGGTGGCGGCAAAACCGGGCTGATGCAGTAATTCGTGCTGTTTGGCCGCGGTGGCAGCGGCCTGTGAGGCGGTCACCGGAATACCGTCGGCGGCGTAGCGCAGCGCATCACGTAACAGGCGGGAGAGGGGCAGCGGTGCGGCACCGAGTTCGGCGGCCAGCGTCAGGGCTTCCTGCCAGCCGCTGACGGTGCCCGCCACGGTCAGCGCCGCCTTTGGCCCGCGATGGGGGATGTGACTTTCGCCGGAGTAGAAATCGCGGTGCGCCAGCGCGCCTGCGGCTCCGCTGGCATCAATGGCGATCGGATCGCCGTGTGGCGGCACCACCAGCCAGAAACCATCGCCGCCCAGCCCATTCATGTGCGGATAAACCACCGCAATGGTTGCCGCCGCCGCGACCATTGCCTGTAATGCGTTACCGCCTTCACGCAGCACCGCTAAGGCGCTTTCGCTGGCGAGGTGATGCGGCGTCACCGCCATGCCCTGCGGGGCCATATTGCTCTGGATCATAATGCACTCTTGTTCGGGTACGTCCGGTTGCAGAAGCAAGAGCTGTTCCAGTTTTGCGGTGCGTTCACTGTGGATCGATTTATGCTAGCTTGTGCTGAAACAAAAGTTACAGGACCGGATATGAAACAGCTTGATGAACGCCTCCGCAGTCACTATCCGCAGCTGTCGCCGCAGGAGCAGCGCATCGCCGACTTTGTGTTTGACCATTTTGACGACATGATCAGCTACAACAGCGCAGAGCTGGCGCGGCTGAGCGGGGTGTCTAAAGCGACGGTCAGTCGCCTGTTCAAACGTCTTGGCTATGAAAAATACAAAGACATGCGCGATGAGCTGCGCATCCTGCGCCAGAGCGGTATGCCGCTGACCGATAACCGGGATGCGGTGCAGGGCAACACCTTACTGTCGCGTCACTATAAGCAGGAGATGGCGAACCTGACGCAGTGGGTTAATAGCATCGATGCGCAGCAGTTTGGCGACGTCATTCAGGCGCTGAGCGCCGCCCGCCGCATCTTTATTATCGGCATGCGCAATGCCTATCCGGTGGCGCTGCACCTGCGCCAGCAGCTGATACAGGCGCGTGCGCAGGTGTTTTTACTGCCGCAGCCCGGACAAACGCTGGGGGAAGAACTGGTGGATATCACCCCCGAGGATGTGGTGGTGGTGATGGCATTCCGGCGACGTCCGCGCATCATTCGCCCGCTGATGCAGCAGCTGCAGCAGCAGCATGTGCCGGTGCTGGCGCTGTGCGAGCCGCAGGCGCAGGGGGTAACGTCGCTGGCGCGCTGGCAGCTGTGTGCCCCGCTGGACAGCGTTTCGGCATTTGACAGCTACGCATCGGCCATGAGCCTGATAAACCTGGTGGCCAATGCCTTGCTGCACGAGATGCTGTCGCAGGGGCGTCAGCGCATCCACCATATTGCCGATCTTTACCAGCAGCTGGACGAGCTGGAACACCGCTAGCGGGCACCCTTTTGGTGCTTTGCACTCTTTTTGATCGCCCTGCATTGCAGGGCCTCTCCGGCTGACAACCGCGTCAATCCGCTTACCATCATATTTCTCCCGCTTTTTTAACCGCAGCCGCACCTGGCACATTAGTTGCAGATCACGTAATCAGGAATCTTTTGTTTCATGCTTACGTTACCGGGGTGCATAATGAAAAAGCTTTTACTGGCAGTAGCAGGCGCAGCATTACTGATGGCTCAGGCGGGCAGCGCACTGGCCGATCAGCTGCAGGATATCCAGAAACGCGGCGTGATCCGTATCGCTGTACCGCAGGATTTCCCGCCGTTTGGTTCGGTCGGCACGGACCTGCAGCCGCAGGGTTACGACATTGATATGGCGAAATACCTCGCGAAGCAGATGAAACTGAAGTTGCAGCTGGTGCCGGTCTCCAGCGCCAACCGCGTGCCTTATCTGCAGACGGATAAAGTGGATCTGGTGATCTCCAGCATGGGGAAAAACGCGGAGCGTGAAAAAGTCATCGATTTCAGCCGCGCTTACGCGCCCTTTTTCCTTGGCGTCTTTGGTCCGAAAGGGGAGCCGCTGAAAGACGCGGCGGCGCTGAGCGGAAAATCGATAGGTGTCACGCGTGGCGCGGTGGAAGACATGGTGCTGAGCGATGTGGCACCCAAAGATGCGCAGGTGAAACGTTACGAAGATAACAACACCACGCTCTCGGCCTACTTATCCGGTCAGGTGCAGTATGTGGCCACCGGTAACCTGGTCGTGGCGGCGATTGCGCGCCAGAACGCTGAAAAAGCCCCGGTGCCGCAGTTTATGCTGAAGGATTCACCATGCTATATCGGGCTGAAAAAAAATGAGCCGGCGCTGAAAGAGAAAGTGAATGCGCTGATTGAGCAGGGCATTAAAGACGGCACGCTGAACGCACTCTCGGAAGAGTGGCTGAAAGCGCCGCTGCCTGCCAGCCTCGGTGCCTGAGCCATGACGCAGCTTAACTTCGCTGATCTCTGGCCGCACTGGCCGGCGCTGCTGGCCGGTCTGTGGGTGACGGTGCAGCTGACGGTGCTGGCGACGCTGGGCGGCGTCAGCCTCGGGATTCTGGGCGCGGCGCTGCGCAGCGGCAGACCCAGCTGGGCCAGCCGCCTGTGGGGCGTCTACGTCGAGCTGATTCGCAACACACCGTTTGTGGTACAGCTGTTCTTCATCGTATTTGGCCTGCCTAATCTGGGGCTGAAACTCACGGCAGGTGAGGCCGCGCTGCTGGCGATGCTGGTTAATCTTGGCGCTTACAGCACGGAAATTATTCGCGCCGGGATTCAGGTGACACCGAAAGGGCAGTGGGAAGCCGGCCGCGTACTGGGACTGAGCCGCACGCAGACTTTTATCCGCGTGGTGCTGCCGCCGTCGCTGCAGCGCATTTACCCGGCGCTGGTCAGCCAGTGCATCATCGTGATGCTCGGCTCCTCGGTGGTATCGCAGGTCTCCTATGAAGAGCTGACGTTTGCCGCCAACCTGATTCAGTCACGCACCTTTTTGAGCTTTGAAGTCTATCTGGTGACCACGCTGATTTATCTGGCGTTGTCGATCGCCATGCGTCAGCTGCTGCTGGCGCTGGGGCGCAAATGGTTTGGAGCGCAGCCCGCATGACAACGTTTACTGACTGGGACATCCTGCGCAATCTGCTACTGGCCGCACGCTGGACGCTGTTGCTGTCGCTGGTGGCCTTTTTCGGCGGCACGCTGGTTACGCTGCCGCTGCTGTTTCTGCGTTTGCTGAAGCGGCCGTGGCTGCTGCGCCTGGTGCGTGGCTATACCGAACTGTTTCAGGGCACGCCGCTGCTGATGCAGCTGTTTCTCGCTTTCTTTGGTGTCGGGCTGTTTGGCATCGACGTGGCGCCCTGGACGGCAGCGTCGCTGGCGCTGACGCTCTACACCAGCGCGTTTCTGGTGGATATCTGGTATGGCAGTATTCGCGCCTTGCCGAAAGGGCAGTGGGAGGCGGCGCGCTGCCTGGGTCTGAACTTTGGTCAGACGCTGGTGCGCGTGGTGGCGCCGCAGGCGATTCGCATTGCGATTGCGCCAACCGTGGGGTTTGCTGTGCAGGTGATCAAAGGTACGGCGCTGGCCTCCATCATTGGCTTCGTCGAACTGACCAAAGCCGGCACCATTCTTAATAACGTGACCTATCAACCGTTTAAAGTATTTGGCCTGGTCGCGCTGGGCTACTTCCTGATGTGTTATCCGCTGTCGCGTTACAGCCAGTATCTGGAGAAAAAATTCAATGCCGCTCATCACCATTAATCAGGTCCAGAAGTACTACGGCGATAACCACGTGCTGAAAGGGGTCGATCTGGATATCGATAACGGCGAAGTGATCTCCATCATTGGCCGCAGCGGCTCGGGCAAAAGCACCCTGCTGCGCTGCATGAACGGGCTGGAAGGGTATCAGGAGGGCAGCATCAAGCTGGGCGGCATGACCATCACCGATCGCGAATCGCAGGCGCGGGAAATCAGCCGCTCTGTAGGGATGGTGTTCCAGAACTTTAACCTGTTCCCGCACATGACGGCGCTGGAAAACGTCATGCTGGCACCACGCCGCGTGCTGAAGAAAAGCGAAGCCGAATGCCGCGCGCTGGCCACGCAGATGCTGGAGAAGGTCGGGCTCGGCGAACGCCTCCATTACTATCCGGCCAGTCTTTCCGGCGGGCAGCAGCAGCGCGTGGCGATTGCCCGGGCGCTGGCGATGCAGCCCAAAGTCTTACTGTGTGACGAAATCACCTCGGCGCTGGACCCGGAACTGGTGGGTGAAGTGCTGAAAGTGCTGGAGCAGCTTGCTGCTGAAGGCATGACGCTGATTCTCGTCACGCATGAAATGAACTTCGCCCGCGACGTGGGCGACCGCGTGGTCTTTATGCATCAGGGGCGCGTCTGGGAGCAGGGCGACAGCAAAACGCTGTTTGCCAACCCGCAAAGCGCTGAGCTGAAGCAGTTTATCTCGACCGTGCGTCTCTAAGCTTCTGAACTAAGGAACCGATCATGGATATCAGCCAGTTTTCGCAAATCAATCCACCACAGCGCCTGCTGATGGGGCCGGGCCCAATCAATGCCGACCCGCGCGTGCTGCGCGCCATGTCGAGCCAGCTGATCGGCCAGTACGATCCGGCGATGACCCATTACATGAATGAAGTGATGGCGCTGTACCGCGGTGTCTTTCGTACAGAAAACCGCTGGACGTTGCTGATCGATGGTACGTCCCGCGCCGGTATCGAAGCGATACTGCTGTCGGCGATCCGTCCGGGCGATAAAGTGCTGGTGCCGGTATTTGGCCGCTTCGGGCATCTGCTATGCGAAATCGCGCGCCGCTGCCGCGCCGAGGTGCACACCATTGAGGTGCCCTGGGGTGAAGTATTTACGCCGGATCAGATTGAAGACGCCCTCAAAAAAGTCCAGCCGCGTCTGCTGCTGACGGTGCAGGGCGATACCTCAACCACCATGCTGCAGCCGCTGAATGAGCTGGGTGCCCTCTGCCGGAAATATGGCGTGCTGCTCTACACCGATGCCACCGCCTCGCTGGGCGGTAACGCGCTGGAGACGGATGCATGGGGGCTGGATGCGGTGTCCGCCGGGATGCAGAAGTGCCTGGGCGGGCCGTCCGGCACGTCGCCAGTCACGCTGAGCCCGCAGATGGAGGCGGTGATCCGCCAGCGCAAATGCGTGGAGCAGGGGATTCGCACCGCCGCGCATCAGGATGGCGCTGATGAGATGATCTACTCCAACTACTTTGACCTCGGCATGATCATGGATTACTGGGGGCCGGAGCGCCTGAATCACCATACCGAAGCCACCACGGCCCTGTTTGGTGCGCGTGAGTGCGCGCGCCTGCTGCTGCAGGAAGGGCTGGATAACAGCATCGCCCGCCATAAACTGCACGGCAATGCGCTGCTGAAAGGGATTCAGGGCATGGAACTTGAAACCTTCGGCGACCTGCGCCACAAGATGAATAACGTGCTGGGCGTGGTGATCCCGGCGGGCATTGATGGCGATCGGGTGCGCAAGCTGATGCTGGAGGATTTCGGCATTGAGATCGGCACCTCTTTTGGTCCGCTGCACGGAAAAGTGTGGCGCATTGGCACCATGGGATACAACGCGCGCAAAGATTGCGTGATGCAGACCCTGAGCGCGCTGGAAGCGGTGCTGAATCACTGCGGCTTCCGCACCACCCAAGGCGCCGGACTGCAGGCGGCATGGGATCACTACGGGAGCCATGCATGAGTGTCAGCCTGATGAGCGCCAGTGAGGCGCAGTCGGCCGCGCAGCGCGTCATGGCGCGCTGTGATGCGCTGGCTGAAATCAGTGAGAGCGCCGGCAGCCTGACGCGCGTTTACCTGTCGCCAGAGCAGCTACGGGCCAATGCGCGCGTAGCAGAATGGATGCAGGCTGCCGGAATGCACACCTGGCAGGATGCGGTTGGCAATATCTGCGGTCGTTACGAAGCCACTGTTCCGGGTGCGGCGGCGCTGCTGCTGGGCTCGCATCTGGATACGGTACGCAACGCCGGGCGCTATGACGGCATGCTGGGGGTACTCAGCGCCATTGAAATTGTACAGTGGCTGCACGATCGCCAGCTGCGTCTGCCGCAGGCGATTGAAATTATCGGTTTTGGCGACGAAGAGGGCACGCGCTTTGGCATTACGCTGCTTGGCAGCCGCGGCATTACCGGCAGCTGGCCGGACAGCTGGGTGACGCATCCGGACGGCAACGGCATTACCGTTGCCGCCGCGATGCAGGACGTCGGGCTGGATGCCGCGCGGATCCATGAAGCCGCGCGCGAAGTCAGCGACATCGCGGCCTATCTGGAGCTGCATATTGAGCAGGGGCCTTGCCTGGAGCAGGCAGATCTGGCGCTGGGCGTGGTCACGGCCATCAACGGTGCCCGCCGGCTGACCTGCCACTTTAGTGGTGAAGCCGGCCATGCCGGCACGGTGCCGATGACCCACCGCCGCGACGCACTTGCCGCGGCGGCAGAGTGGATGGTGTTTATTGAACAGACCACGCGCGAGCACGACCCGCAGCTGGTGGCCACGGTCGGCACGCTGAACTGCCAGCCGGGGGCGGTGAACGTCATCCCTGGCGAGGTTCAGCTGTCGCTGGATATCCGCGGCCCGCAGGACGCACCGCTGGAGCGTCTGCTCTCGGTGCTGCTCACCCAGGCTGAGGCGATTGCCCTGCGGCGCGGTCTGTCGTTCACGGCGCACGAATATTATCGCATCGCGGCAACTGCCTGCGACGCGCGCCTGCAGCAGGCGCTGAGCCATGCCGTAGAAACCGTGCAGGGGCGTTCGCTGTCGCTGCCGAGCGGTGCCGGTCATGACGCGATCGCTATCGCGGAGCGCTGGCCGGTGGGCATGCTGTTTGTGCGCAACCATCGCGGTATCAGTCACCATCCGGCGGAATCGGTGCGGGCTGAGGATGTGGCACTGGGGGTGCAAGCCTGGCTGCAGGCGGTGCATCAGCTGGCGCAGGGCTGAGGAGACACCATGGAGCTGACCACATTTAATCAGGCTGAGACGGAGCAGGCCCGCCAGGCCATTGCCCACTGCGTGGCGATCGCCGGCTGGCAGCAGGCGCTGGTGGCGGCACGCCCGTTTGCCGATACCGATGCCCTGTATCGCAGGGCGGAACAGCTGACGCTGAACTGGCAGGCGGACGATCTGCGGCAGGCGCTTAGTGCGCATCCGCGCATTGGGGAAAACGCCGCCGGTGCGCACCGGGAAGCGGCGCTGTCACGGCGTGAACAGTCGGCAATGCAGCAGGCGGATGCGGCGCTGCAACAGGCAATGCAGGCGGGCAATCAGCGCTATGAGCAGCGTTTTGGCCGGGTATTTCTGATTCGGGCCAAAGGGCGCAGCGGTGAGCAGATGCTGGCGGAATTGCAGCGCAGGCTTAACAATGATGCAGAGACCGAGCAGCAGGAAGCGCTGACGCAGCTGCGGGAAATTACCCTGTTACGGCTAAAGGAGAGCATCACATGAGCACCATCACCACCCATATTCTTGATACCGCGCTGGGCAAACCGGCGATTGGCGTCGCCATTTCGCTGGAGCAGAACAGCCCGCAAGGGTGGCTGCCGGTGGCTGAAGGCGAAACTGACAGCGACGGTCGGGTGACATCGCTGACCCCGGAACCGATCACGCCTGGCCACTACCGGCTGACCGCTGAAATTGGCGACTACTTTGCCGCTGACGGACGCGACGCGCTTTATGTCAGTGCCCAGATTGATTTTGTCATTGGCAGCGCAGGCAGCCACTACCATCTGCCTTTTCTTATCTCACCGTGGTCCTGGTCTACCTATCGCGGCAGCTAATCCACCGGTGCCCGCCTGGCTGATAAGCGCTGCTGCGGCGGCACAAGGCGTACTGCGCCGCTGGTGCCTCCTGCTGTGCGCTTACTGTTTGTCAGCGCGCGGGTTTTTGCCCGCAATGCGGGCGTTGCCAGGCGGGCGATTGAAAGCCAGCAGCTATCAAAACCTTCGGTTCATCCAGATATATTCTGCTGCGGGCTGCGGTTATCTTAAGCGGATAACGTGAAGCCAATGGAGCCGAGAAACAATGAGCACGCCAGACAATAACGATAACGCAGCAGCCGCAGGTAAATGTCCCTTTCATCACGGGGCATCCGAAGAAAAGAGCGTTTTAGCCCGCGGCGCAGGCAGCGGCACCAGTAACCGTGACTGGTGGCCCAACATGTTGCGCGTCGATCTGTTAAACCAGCACTCCAGCCGTTCCAATCCCCTTGATGAAAATTTCAATTACCGCGAAGCGTTCAGCACGCTTGATTATGCCGCGCTGAAAGCGGATATCCGTGCCCTGCTGACCGACTCGCAATCCTGGTGGCCCGCCGACTGGGGCAGCTACATTGGCCTGTTTATCCGCATGGCGTGGCACAGCGCCGGCACCTACCGCACGGTTGACGGTCGCGGTGGCTCCGGTCGTGGTCAGCAGCGCTTTGCGCCGCTGAACTCATGGCCAGACAACGTCAGCCTCGACAAAGCGCGTCGCTTGCTGTGGCCGGTAAAACAGAAATACGGTCAGAAAATTTCCTGGGCCGACCTCTATATCCTGGCGGGTAACGTCTCGCTGGAAAACGCCGGCTTCCGTACTTTTGGCTTCGGTGCCGGACGTGAAGACGTGTGGGAACCGGATATGGACGTTGACTGGGGTAACGAAAAAGAGTGGCTGGCTCACCGCCACCCGGAAAGCCTTGCCAACGCGCCGCTGGGTGCCACCGAGATGGGCCTGATTTACGTTAACCCGGAAGGGCCGGAAGCGAGCGGGGATCCCAAATCAGCCGCGCCTGCCATTCGCGCCACCTTTGGCAACATGGGTATGAACGATGAAGAGATCGTGGCGCTGATTGCCGGCGGTCATACGCTGGGCAAAACCCACGGCGCCGCTGCTGCCAGCCATGTCGGGGTCGATCCCGAGGCTTCACCGCTGGAAGCGCAGGGGCTGGGCTGGCAGAGCAGCTACGGCAGCGGTGCGGGTGCGGATGCCATTACCTCGGGCCTGGAAGTGGTGTGGACGCAAACCCCGACCCAGTGGAGCAACTACTTCTTCGAAAACCTGTTCAAATATGAGTGGGTGCAGACACGCAGCCCGGCGGGCGCTATTCAGTTTGAAGCGGCCGATGCGGAAGCCATTATTCCGGATCCGTTCGACCCGGAGAAAAAGCGCAAGCCTACCATGCTGGTAACCGACCTGACGCTGCGTTACGACGAAGAGTTTGGCAAGATTTCCCGCCGCTTCCTCAACGATCCTCAGGCGTTCAACGAAGCCTTTGCCCGGGCGTGGTTTAAGCTGACGCACCGTGATATGGGGCCGAAAGCGCGTTATCTGGGGCCGGAAGTGCCGAAAGAAGATCTGCTGTGGCAGGATCCTTTACCGGCTGCCGTTCATCAGCCCACCGCCGATGACATCACCAACCTGAAGGCGAAAATTGCGGCGGCCGGCCTGAGCGTCAGCCAGCTGGTGTCCGTGGCCTGGGCGTCTGCGTCTACCTTCCGCGGTGGCGATAAGCGCGGTGGCGCCAACGGTGCGCGTCTGGCGCTGGCGCCGCAGAACGGCTGGGCAGTGAACGCCAGCGTGGTGCACGATGTGCTGCCGGTACTGCAGTCCATCCAGCAGGAGTCTGGTAAAGCCTCGCTGGCGGATGTGATTGTGCTGGCGGGCAGCGTCGGGATTGAGCAGGCCGCCGCCGCCGCGGGCGTGGCGGTACAGGTTCCCTTTACGCCGGGCCGCGTCGATGCACGCCAGGATCAGACGGACATCGACTCTTTTAACGTGCTGCAACCGCTGGCGGATGGTTTCCGCAACTACCGTCGCGTTCACGGCGGCTCATCCACGGAAACCCTGCTGCTGGATAAAGCGCAGCAGCTGACGCTGAGCGCACCGGAACTGACCGTGCTGCTGGGGGGCCTGCGCGTGCTGGGCACCAATTTTGATGGCAGCGCACACGGCGTCTTCACCGACCGTCCGGGCGTACTGAGCAACGACTTCTTCGTGAACCTGCTGGATATGCGCACCGCATGGCGCGCAACGGACGAAAGCGCGGAGCTGTTTGAAGGCCGTGACCGTCAGAGCGGCGCAGTCAAATATAGCGCGACCCGTGCCGATCTGGTGTTTGGCTCCAACGCTATCCTGCGTGCGCTGGCGGAAGTCTACGCCAGCAGCGATGCGAAACAGAAGTTTGTCAATGACTTCGTGGCGGCGTGGACTAAGGTGATGAACCTCGATCGCTTCGACCTCTGAGTCATCCAGCGTTAACCAACCCCGGCCTGCCGGGGTTTTTTTATTTCAGGCTAAAGGCATCGGCGTCACGCCACGCCGGAAAGCGTTCGCGATAGGCCTGCAGATCGTTCAGCGAAAGTTCGGCGTCAAGACGAGCGCGGGCAAAGGGGTCGCCAGCGGCCAGAATCTCACCCTGCGGTGAAATAATGCGGCTGTCACCGCTGTACTGATGCTGATTGCCATCGCTGCCGACCCGATTGCAACCGGCGACATAGGCCTGATTTTCAATCGCGCGCGCCAGCAGCAGGGCTTGCCAGTGCAGCGCACGCGGTGCCGGCCAGTTCGCGACATACAGCGCCAGATCGTAGTCGTTGTGATTGCGTGAGAACACCGGAAAGCGCAGGTCATAGCAAATCTGCGGCAGTATCCGCCAGCCGCGCCAGTGGATCACCGTTCGCGCCTCACCCGGCACATAGTGCTGATGCTCATTTGCCATGCGAAACAGATGGCGTTTATCGTACTGATGCAGCGTTCCGTCGGGCTCAACCAGCAGAAAACGGTTGACGGCGCCGCGTGCGGTTTGCAGCGCGGCGCTGCCACCAATCAACGCCTGCGTGCGCTGCGCATGGCCGTGCAGCCACGCCACGACCTCTTCCTGCGGCAGCGAGCTGTCGGCCGCCTCCATGGCGAATCCGGTGGTGAACATTTCCGGCAACAGAATTAAATCGCGTCCGGTGACGGTGGAGAGAACGCTGTCAAAATGGCGCAGATTGGCCGCACCATCCATCCAGCTCAGGGTCTCCTGCAGAACTGTTATTTTTAAAGCTGACATAAGCGCTCCGCAGCGGCGTCAAGCGTCGCTTCCTGTTTGGCAAAGCACAGGCGAATCAGCCGGTGCGGGAAAGGGTCTGCGCAGAACACGGAGAGCGGGATCGCCGCCACACCGGCTTCGCGCGTTAACCACTCGCAGAAGCTGACGTCGTCCCTGTCTGACAGGGCGCTGTAATCCGCCAGCAAAAAGTATGTGCCGGTGCAGGGCAGCACCTTAAAGCGGCTGGCAGCCAGCGCCTGCGTCAGGCGATCGCGCCGCGCACGGTAAAAGGCTGGCAGCTGCTGATAGTGTTCAGGCCGGGTGCGCAGCATATCGGCCAGCGCCAGCTGTGCCGGCGTATTGACGGAAAACGTCAGGTACTGATGAACCTTGCGGATTTCCGCGCTGAGTGCGGCAGGGGCGATGCAATAGCCCACTTTCCAGCCGGTCATGTGGAAGGTTTTGCCGAAAGAGGAGACGGCTACGGCACGCTGACGCAACCCGGCATGCGCCAGTACGCTGGCGTGTCCCTGTTCAGCAAAGCAGATATGCTCATATACCTCATCGCTCAGCACATAAATTTCCTGCGCGGCGATCGCCTGCCACAGTGCGGTAAAATCGCTGTCTGACCAGACGGTGGCCGTGGGATTGTGCGGCGTATTGATGATGACCAGCCGGGTCTTCGCGCTGAGCTGCTGGCGAAATGCCTGCCAGTCCGGACGAAAGGCCGGCGGCTGCAGCGCGAGGCGTTTCAGCACGCCACCCGCCAGCGTGACCGCCGGGGCGTAGCTGTCATAGCTGGGATCAAAACAGATCACTTCATCACCCGGACGCACCAGTGCGGTAATGGCGGCATAAAGCGCTTCGGTGGCCCCGGCGGTGACGGTAATGTCGTGCTCAGGGTCTGGCCGGTAGTCGTAAAGCGCGGCGGTTTTGTCGGCAATGGCTTCGCGCAGCGGCAGCACGCCGGTCATCGGCGCATACTGGTTCGCCCCCTGGCTGACGTGATACGCCAGCCGCGCCTGCAGGTAGTCCGGGCCGCTGAAATCCGGAAAGCCCTGTGACAGATTAATGGCGTTGTGGCGGGCGGCGAGGGCGCTCATTTGCGTAAAAATCGTGGTGCCAAGCGCAGGTAATTTGCTGGCGGGGATCAGATTGGGCTGCGTCATGATGGAATAACCTTACGCACGAATAACGTGGTGGAGTAACCCTGAGTTGCTGCCACTATAAGCAGAATGTTAACATTTGGCAATCGAGACGCTTAGACGTCTAAAGTCACGGTAATCAGGAGCAGAAAATGGTGCATCATCATGAAATCTCCGCGCGGGCGCAGGCAACCGGTGAGCAACTGGCGCAGCAGCTGCTGACCCATGCGGTGTGGCGCGCCCCGAACCAGCCGGTGACGCTGGCGGGCGACCAGAGCGACAGCCCGTTCAGCTTTAGCCGTACGCCGGCATGGCAACAGGACAAGGCGCAGCGCCTGGCGCTGGCCAGTCTGCAGCTGCGTTTTCTGACTCATTGCGAAACCCGTCTTGCCAGCGGCCACCACGGGCCAATGGGATTTGATGTCGGCAGTGCACTGGCCGATCTGCTGATTAATTACTGTGGTTTACCGGGTCTGCTGCCGCCGCGTGAGGCGGCGGATGCGCGCGAGCAGCGCCTCAGCGATGTTCACGCCTTATGGGACAGCTTCGCCCATCATTTCGTGGCGCAGTTCGGACAGCATCCGCAGGATGAATTTGCCGGCACAGAGGCTGCCGGGCTGTTTCTGCAGCAGGTCTGGACCGACGCCATTGGCTACTGCGCCATCGGGTTGCTGCGCCGCAGCGCCGGCGCGGCGCGGCTGGCAGATTTCTGTGCTATCCGTGATGACGCGATGCGCGCCGACTGTGTCAGCCACTGCCGGACGCTGGGAAGCGCACTGCTGCTGGCCGCGCCGCATATTGCCGATGCTGATGCGCTGATTGCCCGTATTCGGCAGGCAGGCTAAATAAAAAAGCCTCCGGACGGAGGCTTTTCTCTTTTTACGCGGCTTCGCTGGGCCGCGCCTGAGGTTTGCTTTGCGGCTTCGGCGCCGCCAGCGCTTCCGGTGCAAACTCATCGACATTGATGGCTTTCAGCCGGCTGGCTTCGGCGCGGGCCAGCACGCTGGCTTCTGCCTCGGTGATCCAGCCCTCTTTCAGCGCGCGCTGCGCCAGCGCATCCAGACGGGTAAACGACAGATTTTTCTTCTGCTGTTTACACAGCCGATCGTGAATCACCTCAGCCGCCATGACATCCTGCAGCGCCTGCTCCAGCTGACCTGCCGGGTTGTGTTCGCTTGGCGTCAGGTACTGACCGCGGCCCAGCCGGGTGCGGGTGGCAGACGGCAGCTGCAGCAGTTTTGCCAGCGTATGATCCAATCTGTCGGACGGTGCCGGGCAGTGACGGCCGCCAGCAAAAATCACCATGCGCAGCGCACCGGCCACCAGACGCTGCGGGAAGTTGCGCAGCAGATCGTCCATCGCCACTTCAGCCTGATGCAGGGCATCCTTTACGCCCCAGTGCACCAGCGGCAAATCGGCTTCATTGCGGCCTTCATCGTCGTAGCGTTTCAGGGTGGCAGAGGCGAGGTACATCTGGCTCAGCACATCGCCAAGGCGCGCCGAGATACGTTCGCGGCGTTTCAGGCTGCCGCCTAATACCGCCATGGAGACATCTGACAGCAGCGCCAGATTCGCGCTCAGGCGGTTGATCTGCTGATAATAGCGTCGGGTGACATCTCGGGTCGGTGCGGCGCTGGTGCGGCCGCCGGTCAGGCCCAGCCACAGGCTGCGTACCAGACTGCTGCCAACGTGGCCGACGTGGCTGAACAGCGCGTGATCAAACAGGGCCAGATCGTTTTTCGCGGCTGCGTCCATCTCCGTCAGCACCCATGGATGGCAGCGGATCGCACCCTGACCAAAGATAATCATGCTGCGCGTCAGGATGTTGGCCCCTTCCACGGTGATGGCGATGGGCGCACCCTGATAGGCACGCGCCAGGAAGTTGTTATCGCCCAGCATAATGCCTTTACCACCGGCAATGTCCATGGCGTCAATGATGGCGCGCTGGCCACGATGGGTGCAGTGATATTTTACAATCGCCGACAGTACCGCCGGTTTTTCACCCAGCATGATACCGCTGGTGATCAGCGTGGCAGCAGCATCCATCACGTAGGCATTACCGGCGATACGTGCCAGCGGCTCCTCGATCCCTTCCATCTTACCGATAGAGACTTTGAACTGACGGCGGATATGCGCATATGCACCGGTGGCCAGCGCCAGACTTTTCAGGCTGCCGGTTGAGTTTGAAGGCAGCGTGATGCCGCGTCCGACGGACAGACACTCCACCAGCATACGCCAGCCCTGGCCGGCCATCGCCGGGCCGCCGATGATGTAGTCAATCGGCACAAAGATGTCTTTTCCGCGCGTGGGGCCATTCTGGAACGGTACGTTCAGCGGGAAGTGGCGTTTGCCGATCTCAACGCCCGGCGTGTGCGTCGGGATAAGCGCACAGGTAATGCCCAGCTCTTCCGTCTCACCCAGCAGATGATCGGGATCGGACAGTTTGAATGCCAGGCCCAGTACGGTGGCGATCGGGGCCAGCGTGATATAGCGTTTGTTCCAGGTCAGGCGCATGCCCAGCACCTGCTGACCCTGCCAGTCACCCATGCACACCACGCCGGTATCCGGAATGGCACCGGCATCAGAACCCGCTTCCGGGCTGGTCAGCGCAAAGCAGGGAATTTCATCGCCGCGCGCCAGCCGGGGCAGGTAGTGATCCTTCTGCGCATCGGTACCATAATGCTGCAGCAGTTCACCCGGGCCGAGTGAGTTAGGCACACCCACGGTGATCGCCAGGATGCCTGACACGCCAGCCAGTTTCTGCAGTACCCGCGCCTGGGCATAGGCGGAAAACTCCAGCCCGCCGTACTCTTTTTTGATGATCATGGCAAAGAAGCGATGCTGCTTCAGGTAGGCCCACAGCTCAGGCGGCAGATCGGCCATTTCATGCGTGATTTCAAAATCATTGGCCATGCGGCAGGCTTCTTCTACCGGACCATCCAGAAACGCCTGCTCCTCTTCCGTCAGGCGCGGCTGCGGATAGTTGTGCAGTTTCTGCCAGTCCGGTTTGCCGCGAAACAGATCGCCTTCCCACCAGGTCGTCCCGGCATCGATCGCTTCTTTTTCCGTGCGTGACATTGGCGGCATCACCTTGCGGAAACGGTGCAGCACCGGTCCGGAGAACAGACTGCGACGCATAGCGGGCAGGTTAAACGGCAGCAGGATAATCGCCAGCGGCAGCAGCAGCCATGGCGTCCATAAACCGGCGGCAGCCAGCGCCGCGGTCCATAACAGCACAATGGCGCTACTGAGACGCAGTGAAACCTGATGGTAGAAGAGAACGCCGACCAGTAGCAGCGTTGCGATAATCGAGGCAAGCAACATAATGAACCGCTCCGTAAGTAGTAAGAGGTCTGACCTGTTGGTAACAGGTTTAGAGCAGCGGCGGCGATTTAGCAATCTGTTTACACCGCAATTACAACGGATCTCACAAAATCGCCATAGCGTGCCCGCACAACCGCCGCTGCTGCGACCGCGCCGCGCTTTTCCTGCGTGCGGGCGCTTTGCGGCGTTGCGCCATTCCGTTAAACTTGCCGGGTCAATTTATCCTCTGAAGGACACCGCTATGTATCAGGACATTATTCGCTCAGAACTCAACGAAGCAGCCGATACGCTCACTAAATTCCTGAGTGATGAGGCGAACATTCACGCCATTCAGCGTGCTGCGGTACTGCTGGCCGATAGCTTTAAAGCCGGCGGCAAGGTGCTCTCCTGTGGTAACGGTGGTTCACACTGCGATGCCATGCACTTCGCTGAAGAGCTGACCGGACGCTACCGTGAAAACCGTCCTGGTTACCCGGCGATTGCCATCTCCGATGTCAGCCATATGTCCTGCGTCAGCAACGATTTCGGCTATGACCACGTCTTTTCACGCTATGTGGAGGCGGTGGGGCGCGAGGGCGATGTGCTGCTGGGTCTCTCGACCTCTGGCAACTCGGCTAACATCATTAAAGCGATAGACGCGGCGCGCGCGAAGGGCATGAAAGTGATCACCCTGACCGGCAAAGATGGCGGCAAAATGGCAGGCAGTGCCGACATTGAAATTCGCGTGCCGCACTTTGGCTATGCCGACCGTATTCAGGAGATCCACATCAAGGTGATCCATATCCTGATGCTGCTGATTGAAAAAGAGATGGTTAAGTCATGACGTGTGCCTCCTGCGCTGGCGGGAGGTTCTGCTAAGGCGGTAGCTATGTGCGAATTGCTCGGGATGAGCGCCAATGTCCCTACGGATATCTGTTTCAGTTTTACCGGTCTGGTGCAGCGTGGCGGTGGGACCGGGCCGCACAAAGATGGCTGGGGCATTACCTTTTATGAAGATAAAGGCTGCCGTACGTTTAAAGATCCCCTGCCCAGTTTTAACTCGCCGATTGCCCGTCTGGTACAGGAGTACCCGATCAAGTCACATTCGGTGGTGGCGCATATCCGTCAGGCTAATCGCGGTCAGGTTTCGCTGGAGAATACCCATCCGTTTACCCGTGAGCTGTGGGGACGCAACTGGACCTACGCGCACAACGGCCAGCTGAAAGGGTATCGCCAGCTGGAGACCGGACATTTCCGGCCGGTAGGCGAAACCGACAGCGAAAAAGCGTTCTGCTGGATCCTGCACAAGCTGGCAACGCGCTACCCGAGGACGCCCGGGAACTGGCCGGCGGTGTTTCGCTATGTGGCGGAGCTGGCCACGGAGCTGCGGCAGAAGGGGGTGTTCAATATGCTGCTGTCGGATGGACGTTATCTGATGGCGTTCTGCTCCACCAATCTTTACTGGATCACGCGGCGCGCGCCCTTTGGCAAAGCCAAGCTGCTGGATCAGGACGTGGAGATTGATTTTATGCAGCAGACCACGCCCAGAGACGTGGTCACGGTCATTGCCACACAGCCGCTGACAGGCAATGAAACCTGGCACCGGATAGCGCCAGGGGAGTGGGCATTATTTTGCCTGGGTGAGCGCGAGGAATGATTTCGACGCCGCGTCCGGTGTGCCGAGCACCGGCGTGTTATTCACCGCATACTGACCGGTTGCCGTGACATTCACGGTCGGCGGCACATGGTACTGTGCGAAATACGCGTAGCCAGGCTGCAGCTCACGCCAGAAGCTGATGTAAGTCGAGTAGCGATGGCGCTGCATATTGCTTTCCGTCATGCGGAACGGGTAGATATTCACCTGCACATCCTGCTGACCATTACGCAGCGCGGCGTTTACGTAGGTGTAGATCTCATCCATCGACGCATTGGTCATCGCATAGCAGCCAATCGAAACACAGTCGCCGTGAATCATCAGATAGTTGCCGTTATAGCCTTTGGCACGATCGTACTGATTCGGGAAGCCGGTATTGATGGCCCGGTAAAAACGGCTGTCCGGTTTTAACTGATTAAGCCTGACGTTATAAAACCCTTCCGGGCTTTTAAAATCGCCCTGACGGCGCTTTGGCCCCAGGCCGCCGGAAAAGTTGCAGATGCGGTAGCTGTCCAGCAGACGGAACTCATTGCCGATTTTGCCGTAGAGTTCCAGCGTCCGCTCTTCCTTGAAGATCTGAATAAAAACTGGCGTGCCAAGTAATTGTTTCTTTAACTCTTTGCTCACCGGAGCCAGAGGCTGCGCTGGTTCCGGAGTGATTGCCCAACTAAGGACTGGCATAAGAATCATCGCAAGCAATAGTGCGATTCTGCCCATTCTGTGTGTACCCTGAAGTGAAGAGAAACGGTGACGCAGCGCGTCGCTGGATTGCATTATCGGAAATATCCGCTACCGCAGCGCAACATTATCATTGTCTGGCTTTTAATCAAGTCAGAGTCTTGGAAAATCGCGCAATCTGAGAGAGAAGACGGCCAGAATTTTGTAAACTTTATTCTGTCCCGCCACAAATATTGCCGTTCCTTTTCGCTGCTGTATACTTATCCAGTGTTTGGGAGGGGCAGATGCGCAAAATCATACATGTTGATATGGACTGCTTTTTTGCTGCCGTTGAGATGCGTGATGATCCCACCCTGCGTGATATTCCCATCGCCATTGGTGGCAGTCGCGTCCAGCGTGGCGTCATCAGTACGGCCAACTACCCGGCGCGCAAATATGGCGTGCGCAGCGCGATGCCCACCGCGACAGCGCTGCGCCTCTGTCCGCATCTGCGCCTGTTGCCCGGCCGCTTCGACGCCTATAAAGAAGCGTCGCGCCAGATTCGGGAAATTTTTACGCGCTACACGTCGCTCATCGAACCGCTGTCGCTGGATGAAGCCTATCTGGATGTCACTGACAGCCCGCACTGTCAGGGATCGGCCACGCTGATGGCGCAGGCGATTCGCGCCGATATCGCGCGCGAAACCGGGCTGACGGCCTCTGCGGGCATTGCTCCGATTAAATTTCTCGCCAAAATCGCCTCCGATCTCAATAAACCCAACGGCCAGTTTGTGATCACACCGCAGGCGATGCCGGATTTTCTGCTGACGTTGCCGCTCAGCAAAATTCCCGGCGTCGGTAAGGTGGCTACGAAAAAACTGGAGGAGATGGGCATGCACACCTGCGCCGACGTGCAGCAGGCCGATCTGGCCCGCCTGCTGAAGCGCTTTGGTAAGTTTGGCCGCATCCTGTGGGAGCGCAGCCACGGCATTGACGATCGCGATGTGGTGGTCGAGCGCGAACGTAAATCGCTCGGCGTGGAGCGAACGCTGATGGAAGATATCCACCACTGGGAGCAGTGCCTGGAGATTATTGATTTCTTATATGCGGAGCTGGATCGCCGCCTGACGCTGATTCGCCCGGACAAACAGATTGCCCGTCAGGGGGTGAAGCTGAAGTTTAACGATTTTCAGCAAACCACGCAGGAGCACAGCTGGCCGGTGCTGAACAAAGAGGACATGATTGCCGTGGCGCGGAAAAGCTGGGAGGAGCGGCGTGCCGGACGCGGCGTGCGGCTGGTAGGCCTGCATGTCACGCTGGTGGATCCGCAGCTGGAGCGGCAGCTGGTGCTGGGCTGGTAAAACACGCCGCTGCATGACGCTTCCCCGCCGCGCGGGCAGGGAAGCGTTCAGTACGCGGAATCAGGCTTTTTCCGGGACGACATTCAGCAGCGCCGTCAGCAGTTTCCAGTACAGACCGACGCTCTCAATGTGCACCTGCTCATCCGGCGAGTGCGGGCCCGTGATGGTCGGGCCAATTGAGACCATATCCATGTTCGGGTAGGGCTTCTTGAACAGACCGCACTCCAGTCCCGCATGAATCACCTGGATGTTCGGCGTTTTGCCAAACAGCGCTTCATAAGTCTTACGCGTCAGCGCCATGATGGGCGAATCGGCATCCGGCTGCCAGCCCGGGTAGCCGCCTTTTGGTGCGGTTTTCGCACCGGCCAGCGCGCCCAGCGAGGTCAGGGTTTCCACCACCCAGTCTTTGCCGGTGTCAATCAGCGAACGAATCAGGCAGATGATCTCTGCGCTGTCCTGCGCCATCGTGACCACGCCGACGTTAAGCGAGGTTTCCACCACGCCTTTCGCCACGTCGGAGTTGCGAATCACGCCATTCGGCGTGCTGTTGAGCAGGTTAATGAAACGGTCACGGCTGTCTGCGGTCAGCGCCTCGCCCTGATGCGCCAGCGGCTCGCTCACGACGGTCACATTTTTCTCTTTCATGCCCAGCTCATTTTGCAGCGTGGCCTGGAAGTGTGCCGCCGCCGATTTCAGCGCATCCACTTTGTGACTGTCGACGGCTAGGGTGGCGAAGGCTTCACGCGGGATCGCATTACGCAGCGTACCGCCGGTAAATGAAATCAGACGGATATCCAGCTCAGCCGCGTGGGCCGCAAGGAAGCGTGCCAGCAGTTTGTTGGCATTGCCGAGGCCAAGGTGAATATCTGCACCGGAGTGGCCGCCTTTCAGACCTTTCAGCGTCAGCTTCAGGGTTTCAAAGTTTGCCGGAACCGCCTCGCGCTGCAGCGGCAGGGTGGTGATAAAGTCAATGCCTCCGGCGCAGCCCATGTAGATCTCACCCTCTTCTTCAGAATCGGTGTTGATCAGGATATCCGCCTGCAGCCAGTCAGGCTGCAGACCAAACGCGCCGTCCATGCCTGACTCTTCGGTCATGGTCAGCAGCACTTCCAGCGGACCGTGGGTCAGGCTGTTGTCAGCCAGCACCGCCAGTGCCGAAGCCATACCGATGCCGTTATCGGCACCCAGCGTCGTGCCGCGCGCTTTCACCCATTCGCCATCGACATACGGCTGAATCGGATCTTTCGTGAAGTCGTGCACTGTGTCGTTGTTTTTCTGCGGCACCATATCAAGGTGCGCCTGCAGCGCGACCGGGGTGCGGTTTTCCATGCCTGCGGTGGCGGGTTTGCGGATCAGGATATTGCCAACCTGATCGCGTTCGACCCAGAAACCTTGCGCTTTCGCCCAGCCAACCACGTACTCGGCCAGCGCTTCTTCATGATATGAAGGGTGCGGAATGGAACAGATTTTTGCGAAGATATCCCACAGCGGCTGCGGGGAAAGTTGAGACAATTCAGACACAACGCGTCTCCTGTGTCAGCGCGGCGGACAAACCGCTCGCACGCGGGTTTCCAGTAAAAGATCGCCGTCAGCACATCTGACGTGATGGGCCAGAGAATATCACTGTTTATCGCCGGGTGCGCACCGGGCGCGCTAAAAACCTGCAACCAGTGTGACGGGTGCTGGTTTTTAACGCGTCAGATCCTTATAATCTCGCGCAACCTTTTCCCCCTTGCATATTTTTAAGCCAATTTTATTGGCCGGGATTCCTTTTATGAGCGAAAAATACGTCGTCACCTGGGACATGCTGCAGATTCATGCCCGTAAACTGGCCCAGCGCCTGCTTCCTGTGGAACAGTGGAAGGGCATCATCGCGGTCAGCCGCGGTGGTCTGGTTCCGGCATCGCTGCTGGCGCGTGAACTGGGTATTCGCTATGTCGATACCGTTTGCATCTCCAGCTACGATCATGACCATCAGCGCGAAATGAAAGTACTGAAGCGTGCCGAAGGTGACGGTGAAGGCTTCGTGGTGATTGATGACCTGGTGGACACCGGTGGCACGGCGCAGGCGATTCGCGATATGTACCCGAAAGCGCGCTTCTGCACCATCTTCGCCAAGCCGGCAGGCCGTGCGCTGGTGGACGACTACATTGTCGACATTCCGCAGAACACCTGGATCGAACAGCCGTGGGATATGGGCGTGGTGTACATTCCGCCTATCGTCAAAAGCTGATTGATTTCACGCAAACAACGCCCGGTTATGCCGGGCGTTGTGCTTTCTGCGCCTCGCGCACCGCTGCCGGGTGCAGTAAACTTCAGGTCATTGCCGCCTCTGCCGCAGGAGACCTTTATCATGACCGGGAAAAACCTCAGCGAAGAACTCTTCAAACCCCGCTTTAAACACCCTGAAACCTCCTCTCTGGTACACCGTCAGCATCACCCGGCGGCGCAGGTGCACAACACGCTGGAAGGGGATACCCAGCGCGGCTGGTATCGCATGCTGAACAAGCTGCTGTGGACGTGGCGCGGCCTCTCTCCGCAGGAGATCAGCGAAGTGCTGGCGCGCATCGCCATCAGCGACGCCGACCATACCGATCCGGCGCTGCTGGACACCGTGATTGGCTATCGCAGCGGCAACTGGAACTTTGAGTGGTCGAAGCAGGCCGCGCTGTGGCAGCAGAAGGCGCTGCAAAACGCGCAGGCCGGGGAAGCGGGGCAGCAGTGGCTGCACGCCGCCAGCCTCTACAGCCTGGCCGCTTATCCTTATATAAAAGGCGATGAACTGGCTGATCAGGCACAGGTGCTGGCCAACCGCGCCTATGAAGAGGCGACGCAGCGTCTGCCGGGCGAACTGAAAGCGCTGACGTTTCCGATCAGCGGCGGCAGCCCGGTCACCGGCTTTCTGCACATGCCCGCCCGGGTCGCCGCACCGTATCCCACCGTGCTGCTGTGCGGCGGTCTTGATGCGCTGCAAAGCGATCACTATCGCCTGTTTCATGATTATCTGGCGCCACGCGGCATCGCCATGCTGACGCTGGATATGCCGTCGGTGGGGTTTAGCAGCAAGTGGACGCTGAATCAGGACACCAGCCAGCTGCATCAGCAGGTGCTGCGTGAACTGAGTAATGTGCCGTGGATTGACCATACGCGCGTGGCGCTGCTGGGTTATCGCTTTGGCGCCAATATCGCCACCCGGCTGGCCTATCTGGAGGTGCCGCGTCTGCGCGCGGTGGCATCGCTGGGTGCCATGGTGCACAGCGTGTTTGTTGATACGCAGCGCCAGCAGCAGCTGCCGGATATGTATATGGACATGCTGGCGAGCCGTCTGGGCATGTCTTCAACCTCAGACAGTAATCTGCGCATTGAACTCAACCGCTATTCGCTGAAAGTGCAGGGGCTGCTTGGCCGCCGCACGCCGCTGCCAATGCTGGCTGCGTACTGGCCCGACGATCTGTTTAGCCCGGAAGAAGAAGCGCGGCTGATTGCCGGCTCGTCGGCGCAGGGCAAGCTGCTGGCGATCCCCGGCAAGCCGGTTTTCAACAGCTTTGAGAAGGCGCTTAATCAGATTTGTGACTGGCTGACAAAACAGTTGCGCGCCTAGCTGGCAAAACGCGAAACCTCTGCTACAACTTATACCCGGGAAAGTATACGCCGCGCATTTTCAGTGCGGCGGAAGTTTTTACGGTTTATTTGAGGGAGAGAATTAGCATGACGTTACCGAGTGGTCACCCCCGTAGTCGCCTGCTTAAGCGCTTCACCGAATTGGGGCCGTATATCCGTGAAGGGAAATGCGAAGAGACGCGTTTCTTCTTTGATTGCCTGGCTGCCTGCGTTAACGTCAAACCCGCTCCGGAGAGCCGCGAGTTCTGGGGCTGGTGGATGACGCTGGAAGCCCACCAGGATCACTTCACCTATGAATACCACTTCGGGCTGTTTGATAAAGACGGTGACTGGAGCGTTGCCACGATTAAAGGCAAAGACAACAACGAGAAAGTGGAAAGCACGCTGCGTAATTTTCATGAGCGCCTGAAAGCCACGCTGCACGATCTGAAGCTGGATCTGAAACCGGCTGCCGGGTTCAAAGAGGAGCCGGTTAAGCTCACGGCTTAACCGCAGGCAACAAAAAAGAGCCGGTGATGAGCCGGCTCTTTGCTTACAGACACAAGGGTAGTGACTGCGCGTCAGGCTTCACTCCGCCTGGTGCGCAGCTTAGAACTGATAGGTCAGGCCGACTGCCACAACGTCATCGTTGTTGATGTTCAGCGGGTTGTTGTCATCCAGCTGGTTGATTTTGTAGTCAACCATGGCAGACATGTTCTTGTTAAAGTAGTAAGTCATTGCAACGTCAACGTATTTCACGATATCCGCGTCGCCGATCCCTTCAATATCTTTTCCTTTGCTCTGCACGTAGGCCAGAGAAGGACGCAGGCCGAAATCAAACTGATACTGAGCGACCACTTCAAAGTTCTGCGTTTTGTTCGCTACGCCGCCGGTGATTGGCGTCATGTTGCGGGTTTCTGAGTACGTTGACGCCAGGTAGATGCTGTTCGCATCGTATTTGATTCCTGCGCCCCAGGCTTCCGCCTTGTCACCGCGACCCAGACGGGTGGTCACATCCTGCGAGTTGGTGCGGTCAGCAGAAGAGATGGCACTCATCAGGCTGATACCGGTATCGCCCAGGGTGTAACCCAGTGATGCACCGTAGCCGTCGCCGTTCTGTTTGGTGACATCTGAACGGCCATTGGCGCTGGTGGTGTCGTTTTTACCCTGATACTGCACGGCAAAGCGCAGACCATCCACCAGACCGAAGAAGTTGCTGTTACGGTAAGTTGCCACGCCTGACGTACGGCCCAGCATATAGGTATCGGTATAGGCGCTGTCACCGCCGAATTCCGGCAGCACGTCGGTCCAGGCCAGAACATCGTACACCACGCCATAGTTGCGACCGTAATCCACGGAGCCGTAGTTACCGAACTTCAGGCCGGCAAAGCCCAGACGGGTTTTGTTACCGATATTGGCATCGGTGTTGGTTTCTGCGCGGTTGCCCTGGAATTGATATTCCCACTGGCCGTAACCGGTCATCAGATCGTTGATCTGCGTCTGGCCTTTGAAGCCCAGACGGATATAGGTTTTGTCGCCATCAGCACCCGGGTTGTCACTGAAGTAGTGCATGCCTTTAACGCGACCGTACAGATCCAGTTTGTTACCGTCTTTGTTATAAATTTCTGCGGCTTGAGCGGTAGAGGCCAGTGCCAGCGCGGATACGACTAATGCCAGTGTGCTCTTCTTCATTTGCTATCAATCCCAATGAGTAAAATTTGTTGTACCCGTGAAAGGGTTTGTAAAACACGGGACGTTTTACCGACTGGCGATGAAAGTTTTATGACACTTTTTCTGTTTTCTTGTTAATCGCGAACTTTTGGTCTACGCGATTGTCTGGCGATTTTCGTGCTTTTCCCCTTGCCGCTGTTGGCTTCCTCGCTGACTCCTGTTAAAACGTCGGTTCGCAGATTTTTTTCTTACATGGCAGGAAAAACATGAGTGGCAGTCAGACCCTGGTGGTCAAATTGGGTACCAGCGTCCTCACCGGCGGATCGCGCCGGCTGAATCGGGCGCACATGGTGGAGCTGGTACGTCAGTGTGCGCAACTGCACGCGGCGGGCCACCGCATTGTGATCGTCACGTCGGGCGCGATTGCCGCCGGACGCGAGCATCTGGGCTACCCCGAACTGCCACCGACCATCGCCTCAAAGCAGCTGCTGGCTGCGGTGGGGCAGAGCCGTTTAATCCAGCTGTGGGAACAGCTATTTTCCATCTACGGTATCCATATTGGCCAGATGCTGCTGACGCGTGCGGATATGGAAGACCGGGAGCGTTTTCTCTATGCGCGCGACATGCTGCGCGCGCTGCTTGATAACCACATTGTGCCGGTAATCAATGAGAACGACGCGGTCGCCACCGCTGAAATCAAAGTGGGCGATAACGATAATCTTTCGGCGCTGGCGGCGATGCTCGGCGGCGCGGACAAACTGCTGCTGCTGACCGATCAGCAGGGCCTGTATACCGCCGATCCCCGCACCAATCCGCAGGCGGAACTGATCGGTGATGTGCACCAGATTGACGATGCCCTGCGCACCCTGGCGGGTGGCAGCGTCTCCGGGCTTGGCACCGGCGGCATGGCCACCAAACTGCAGGCGGCCGATGTAGCCTGTCGGGCTGGCATCGAGGTGATCATCGCCGCCGGCAGCCGGCCGGATGTTATCAGCGATGTGCTGAACGGCAAGCCGGTCGGCACGCGCTTCCATGCGCAGCAATCGCCGCTGGAGAGCCGCAAGCGCTGGATCTTTGGCGCGCCGCCAGCCGGTGAAATCACCATTGATGATGGTGCGCTGACTGCGGTACTGGAACGCGGCAGTTCGCTGCTGCCGAAAGGCATCCGCGAGGTGCAGGGCAATTTCTCGCGCGGTGAAGTGATCCGGATTCGTAACCTGCAGGGGCGCGATATCGCCCACGGCGTTACGCGTTACAACAGCGATGCGATGCGCATGATTGCCGGACATCACAGTCAGGAGATCGGCGGCATTCTGGGCTACGAATACGGGCCGGTTGCGGTTCACCGCGACGATATGATCGTCAGTTAAGGAGCAGGTCATGCTGGAAGAAATGGGTAAAGCGGCGCGCGCGGCGTCGTACAAACTGGCGGAACTCTCCTCCGCGCAGAAAAATCAGGTGCTGCTGACCATTGCCGATCGGCTGGAAGCGGAAAGCGCGGCGATTCTGGCGGCCAACGAGCAGGATCTGGCCGATGCGCGCCAGAACAACATGAGCGCGGCGCTGCTGGATCGCCTGACACTCAACCCGCAGCGGCTGAAAAGCATCGCTGATGACGTCCGCCAGGTCAGTCGTCTGGTGGATCCGGTGGGGCAGCTGATCGATGGCGGCACGCTGGATAGCGGCCTGCGTATTGAACGGCGACGCGTACCGCTTGGCGTCATCGGTGTGATTTACGAAGCCCGGCCAAACGTCACGCTGGACATTGCGTCACTGTGTCTGAAAACCGGCAATGCGGCGATCCTGCGCGGCGGCAAAGAGACCTCGCGTACCAATGCCGCCACGGTGCGCGTGATTCAGAACGCGCTGGCGGAGCACGGCCTGCCGGCTGCGGCCGTGCAGACGATTGAAAATCCGGATCGTGCGCTGGTGAATCAGCTGCTGAAGCTGGATCGCTACGTGGACATGCTGATCCCCCGCGGCGGGGCAGGTCTGCACAAGCTGTGCCGCGAAAATTCCACCATTCCGGTTATCACGGGCGGTATTGGCGTCTGTCATCTCTATCTGGATGAAACCATGGAAACCGATGCGGCGCTGGAGGTGATTGTCAACGCCAAGAAGCAGCGCCCCAGCGCCTGCAACTCGCTGGAGACCCTGCTGATTCACCGCGACCAGGCTGCGCGCTTTATCCCGGCTTTCCTGCAGCGCATGGCGCAGGAGAATATCCCGCTGCACGCCGATGCCAATGTGCTGGCGCTGCTGCAGCCGGGGCCGGCGAGCGTGGTGGCCATCTCTCCGGGCGATTACGATGATGAATGGCTCTCAAACGACCTCAATGTGCGGCTGGTGGACGATATGGATGAGGCGATTGCCCACATCCGGGCGCATGGCACACAGCATTCCGATGGCATTCTGACGCGCAGCATTGGCAACGCCAACCGCTTCGTCAATCAGGTTGATTCCTCCGCCGTTTACGTCAACGCCAGCACGCGCTTTACCGATGGCGGTCAGTTTGGCCTTGGCGCAGAAGTGGCGGTCAGCACGCAGAAACTGCATGCGCGCGGCCCGATGGGGCTGGAAGCACTCACCACCTATAAGTGGATTGGCTGGGGCGACGATACGCTGCGCCGCTAGCTTTTTCTCCCGCATCTGAATGGGCATCGGCAGCGATGCCCATTTTTTTGGCTTTCGATCCAGTTATTACCAGAGCTTTTTGATTTATTACTGTCATTAATGGCGTCTGCGGCGCTTTTCGCCCATTTTTTTCAGTAGGCGCTGGTCCCGGCGTTACGGAACAATCCTGAAAACCTTTGCCACAACACGCTGTCAGGTATTCATAACTGGTTTGCACCCGGCCTGCGAGGATAATGATCGTCCAGCTTCATTGATAAAAGCGGTTGGGTAGTAAACTGACGGTAATATAAAATGAACTGGTAGCAAAAATGAAAATAACATTCAGTCTTTTACTGATGGCAGACTATTAACTGATGGTTAAAAAAGAGAGTACGAGACAAGCTTTTACTGCCAGGCTGATTGCCGCGTGTGACAGCGCGGGAATTGTCGGACATGGACGGAACAAACAGGTTGCACAGGCACTGCAGCAAAGGGGATGCAGGATCTCAACACCGGGGGTCTGGAAATGGTTTAACGGCCAGTCAATTCCGGATGACGGCAACTTACTGGCGCTTAGCCAGCTATTAGACGTGCGCGTAGAGTGGCTGCAGTATGGGATGGAAAAACCGGATGCCGCCCTGACGCAGCAGAAGCTGATCGATCCGCAGCACATGTTCCGCGTAGAGAGTCTGGATATCGGGCAACGCAGCGCCCACGGCATTGCTGCGCGTGAAGAACTGGTCGAGACCATTCAGGCTATTGAATACGGGCTTGACGAAGCGCGTGTGCTGTTCAACGGCCGTCCGGCGGAGAACATTCGCCTGATCGCGCTCAACAGCGATTCGATGGCCGGCACGTTCGCGCCACGCGATCAGCTGTTTGTCGACATCAGCGTGCACCGCTTCGACGGTGACGGTATCTACCTGTTTAATCTGGATAATCAGCTTTACCTCAAGCGGCTGCAGCTGCAGCACAAAAAGGTGGCGGTGATCTCCGATAACAAGCGTTATGAGACCTGGTATCTGTCACTGGATGAAGCGGCATCGCTGCAGGTGATCGCGCGCGTTATCATGAGTCAGGCACGCGACTACCAGATTCTGGGCTGAGGCGATCGGCGCCCGCCCGGAAAAAAATAAATTAGCTGAAATCATAAATTTAACTAACGGTAAATAAAAAATTAACCGTTGGTGTTTGCCAATGCATTAGAACCTGTTAATAATTTGACCATAGATGGACGACATCACCGCTCCCGGATGAGCCCGCTCTTAAACAATTGAGGCGCTGCACAAGCGCGAGACAACCCACCCAAAGTCAGTGGATTTTGGGATGGGGTGGAAACGCACTTTGCAGCGTCGTCAGTTGTCCTCTGCCTTCACTCTTCTCTGCTTTCGCCTGGTCGTCCTGACGCCCGGGCTGGCCGGTTGTGAGTGATTCCAGTGGCGCCACGGATGCTTCGGCCTCTGCCGGAACGCCGCGTTTGCCACCCCATCGCCAAAAACTCATTCACAGGAGGAGTTATGGCGATCATTCAATATGGCAAGTCAGTCTTCACAGGGAATGCACGCACCCGTCGCCATCGGCGGCGTCAGTCGCTCAGTCGCCTGAAGCGCAGCATTGATCACGCATTAGGTCTGGAGTGTGACGAGGTGAGCCTGCGCACCGCAGAGCGCATCTGTCAGCGCGAAATTCGCTCGCGAGTGGACCGCGCAGTACTGGCCCCGACGCGCATTCAGGCCGAAAGCGCCAGCTTTGATAACTGCTGTTTACCCCACGTTCACCTGTACGCCGTGCGCTAATGCCGGTGTCCGCTTTCCCAGTTCTGAACGGAACGTTTTCATTTTTACGCATTGTTTAATCCCGCTTGAGCGTTGCGCTTAGCTTCAGCCATGCGCGCAGCAGGACCAGACAGAGTGATTTATGTGTTTCGGTGATCTGCGCAGCCGGGCCAGGCGGCTGCGCCCGTCAATGAGGAAAGGATATGAGCCAGATTATTGCCATTTTGAATTTTGAAGAGGGCTACCGCGAGGCGCCCTATCTCGATAATCAGGGGTTCCCGACCGTCGCCGGCGGCATTCGCATCGGGCCGAAAGGGGCCTCGCTCAGTAATTACATTTTCCAGGTGCCGCGCCGCGTCGGCGACGTGTGGAAGCAGTGCATCGTGGAAAACAAAGTGCAGGAGATGAACCAGCGCGAGCTCATCAGGCTGGCGCTCAGCAAATGCAACGAGGCGCGCAGCGATGTGCTAATCAGCATGGCTTATCAGCTGGGCGTTGAGGGGCTGGCGCTGTTCCGCAGCATGCTGACTGCGGTCACGCAGGGGGATTTCAACGCGGCCGCCAACGCCATGCTCGACAGCCTGTGGGCAAAGCAGACAGCAGGGCGCGCCCGCCGCCATGCGGAGGCGATGCGCAGCGGCACCTACGACATCTATCGGGGGCTGCTATGAACATGATCTGGCTGCTGTTCATCATCGCCGTGCTGGCGGCAATCATTCTGCTACTGCTGTTGCAGCGCTTTACCACGCTGGAGTTTGTGCAGCACGCGCGGCTGTTATTCAAAACCTGGTCTGTCTGGCTTGCCTCGCTGGGCTCCATGCTCAGCGCCTGGGCGCAGTCATTTCCTTCTTCGGCGCTGGATGCGTGGAATGCCCTGCCGGAGGATGTCAAAGCCATCCTGCCTCATAACTACCTCGGCATGATCGGCGCCTTTATGGTGGCGATGGGCGTGCTGGCGCAGTTTGTCCGGCAGAAAAACCTCGTGGCTCAGAAAAACGCGCTGGAGGCGAAATCATGAGTTTTCTTCTTTCTCTGCTGGGCGGCAGCTGGCACTGGCTGGCGGCTATCGCCGGCGTGGTTGCCGCGCTGCTCGCCAGCTATTTTGGCGGCCGCAAGATCGGCAAGGTGCAGCAGCAGGCAAAAGCTGACACCGCGCAGGCTGAAAAAACCGCTGCGCAGGCGGTCGCGGTCAGCCAGCAACAACAACAGCTGCGTGAGGAGGCCCGACATGTGGAAATCCGCAACGATAACCTTGATGACGCTGCTGCTCGCGACAAGCTGCAGCAGTCGAAATACAACCAGCCCTGAGGCACCGGTCGTTATCGACTCTGCCTGTACGCTTTTCTCCCCGATTTACACCCACGGCAGGGATGCCGAACGCATGGACATCCGTACCGTGCGCGCCATTAACAATTACAACGACCTCTGGGACCAGCACTGCCGCCCGCCGGCGCATTAACGCTGTCCCCTCACTGTGTATTGCAAACCTGAAATGCCGAGGAGGCTATGATGATCGAAGTTAACTCTTTCGCTGAACTGCGTACCACTGCGCCGACCAAAAACGGCGATCTGGCGTTTTTGCGCCGCTACAACGCTGATTCCAGCTTCCGTGGCGGCGGTGATTTTACCGGTTTTATCGGCACCACCACCGCCACAGATGATGGCGGTACGCTGGCGGTGGGTAATGGCTTCTACTGGAAACGTGTCATCAACGATCCGGCAGACCTTAACGTCTACCACTTCGGCGCCAAAGGCGATGGCTATGCCAATGACACTGATGCGTTTAACCGGATGTTTGCCTGGACGCAAAGCTACAGCGGTAACATACGCGATCTGCCGGTACGCTTTCCTGGCGGTAAATTTTTAATTAACCCGATGGATATCAGCGCCACCGAAATCGCCTATTTTGGCCTGCAGGGGGATGATGTGGAACTGGGTTCGCTGCCGCGTACCACCATCATTTCCGACAAGAGCGCCAACACGGTGTTCAAGGTGAAGGCGCGCCGTACCTCCATCAAAGGCATTACCTGGCACGGTCAGTCTTCCGCCGACGTCACGACCAACACCAGCACGATTACCGCCGATATGTGTACCAATGCGCAGCCCTTCTACGAAAACACCTGTATCGAAGGCACCACGTTAAATATTTACTGTTTCCGCGCGCAAAATAGCGGCGGTACGGTAATCAAAGCGCTGGATACCCTCGACAGTAAATTCGAGCAGATCTACACCCTGTGGACCTATGGTCGCGTCTTTGACATCGGCTGGTCGAATTCGCCCAACGGCAAATGGGACCACTCTACCGCCATTGAGATCTGCAACTGTAACTTCCAGACCGGTTACGGCGACGCCACACTCTACATGCCGCGCGTCACGCAGGGGATTATGCGTAACGTGTGGATTGAGCATACGCGTAACCCGGGCGATCTCTCCGATGGTGGCTGGACCATCGACACGCTCAACATTGAGGATTGCGGCACGCCGTTTAACCTCAACAATGCGCGCGTCATCATGCGGCAGGTTGGCCTGCAGTCCGGGGCAAAAATCTCCAATGACATCGCCGGGACGCGCTGGCTCTCATCGTTTGAGTACGGCTATCGTCGTGAAGAGAGCCACGGCACCATTATCACCGGTTCACTGCGTACCGGTTACTACAGCGGGCATAAAGTCACCAACAACACCGATACCGACAACTGGTACCGGCTGGGGCAGCTCTATTTCCCGGTGGCTAACCAGCAGTGGGTGATGGAGCTGATCGGTAAAGCTGATGCCACGCAGCCCACCGGCACCGCCGGGTCACCGGTGAATGTGGCGGGCACGGGCCGCACCTTTATTAACCTGCAGCGGCTGGAAACGGTCTGGGCGGATGCCTATCACATGGGGCAGCCGGCGGTCCTGGATATGCGCTACAGCCGGGTGGGCACCACCTATGCGGTGGTGTGGGTGAAACTGCGTGCCAACAGTGGTGATACGCTGATTAACCTGAAAACCACCGGCCCGACGCGCTATGAGTCGGGTTCCTGCTCACTGTTCCAGACCGATTTCTCGGTGGTTACGGATACCACCAAAATGGGCACGCTGAAACCGGCCGCACGCTTTGGTATCCACAATGGCGTGGCCGGTATCGGTGCCAATGAGAAAGGGGTACTTACCGTCGCGACGGCAGCAGGTACACCCACCGATAAAACCACGCCTTCGGGCTTTGTGCTGGTCAATATCAACGGTGTCGATCGTAAACTTCCTTATTACGATTGAGGCCAGCACCTTTTTGGCGAGGCTGCGGCCTCGCCTTTTTTTGTGCTGCGGCAGCGATGTCGCGCGCACGGCAGTGCAGCGCGTAAAGGGGCAGGGCGCAACAGCCAGGACCTGTCCGGTTTTACCGTTAAATGCTGAAATAATCAGCACTTAAGCGGTGGCTGCTTGACTCGCACCACCGATTTTTCTATGTTTAATCCCCGCAGTTCCCGCCTTTATGCCGGTGTAGCTCAGTTGGTAGAGCAGCGCATTCGTAATGCGAAGGTCGCAGGTTCGACTCCTGTTTCCGGCACCAGTTTTTTCCTTACCTGAAAAGGGTGCACAGGTTCTTACGTGGGCCCAGACGTAACTTTACCCCGGATAAACGCGTTAACCCTGCAGCAGTTTCAATACCTGCTGTGGCAGCTGGTTGGCCTGCGCCAGCAGAGAAACGCTGGCCTGCTGCAAAATCTGCTGGCGCGACATGTTTGATACCTCGGTCGCATAGTCAGCATCCTCAACCCGCGAACGCGCAGCGGCGATGGCCGAACCGGCGCTGCTTTGCAGCGACCGGGCAGACGTCAGCCGGTTAGCCACTGCACCCAGCTGCGTGCGCTGGCTGTCAATCCGGGCAATGGCGCGATCCAGCGTTGCCAGCGGGTCGTCGGGATGTTTCAGACGGATCTCTGAACCCATTTCCGAAACGCGCATCGTGGTCTGGTTGCTGGAGGTATCCGTAACCGAGGAGATGCCCGCCTGAAAATAAATCTGCACGTCGCCCACGCCCTGCAGCGTTTTCAGCATCACGGTGCCGCTGTCGCTGTTATTCACAAACGTGGCGGTCTTATCCAGCATGCCGTTCGGCACATCAAGATAATAGTTGCCATCCGAATCCAGTTTCAGCACGTCGTTGCTGCTGTTCCCGCTGACGTCGGTATAGCGCACATTCACGTTCGCCGGATTCAGCGTGACGTACGAGGTGCCGGTAACGCTGTTCACCGTGCTGAAACTGTTGGCGGGTGTGGCGCTGGTGGCCGTGACGTTCAGGCTGTTATGCGTGCCGTCTGACGAAGCGCTGACGCTGGCGTTGTAATACTGATAGCTTCCGCCGTTTGCCACTTCCATCACATACTGTGAACCACTGCGCAGCAGACGGCCGTTGCTCACCGGCTGGCCGCCGGCATCGCTAAAACTCACCGTGGCGCTGGACAGCGGGATGTCAGGCGTATCCGTCACCGGCACAGGCGTTGTGGCAAAATCGCTGTCGATCTTAGCCGCTGCGCCGTTCATTTTTGCGGTAACCGCACCACTCGGGGTAAAGCTCAAATCCGCCGCATAATAGCGGTTGTTTTGTTCAATATAGTACTGGCCGCTTTCCTGCATCAGGCTGGCTGGCGGCGTAGCCGGCAGCGCTGTCCCGCCGCTGTCCTGAAAGTTCACCGCAGGAATGGTGCGTGCTGGTATATCACTGACCGTGCTATAGAGCGGCGTGCTGACGCCGCGACTGATCAGCACATTGCCCGCCGCTGTGGCGGTATCCCAGCGCGCGCTGACGGCGGCCAGATAATAAACCGGTTTACCGTCAGTGCCGGTGCTCTGAATATACTGACGATTGTTTGCGCTGCTGCTTACCAGCTGCGGCGCATTGCCCGCCGGCACATAGTTAACCGTAATCGCCGGATTGCTGAAGGACATGTTGGTGGCAAGCCCGGTCAGCGTGCTCACCGGGGTGACATTGCCGCGAATGCCGCCAATCACAAAATCGGTCAGCCCGAGCGCATCCACGTCAAAGCCAGGCGCAGAGAGATCCAGCCCGATCTTCTCGTTGTCGTTGGCACCCACCTGAAACCCGAGTTTACCGGCACTGCCATCCAGCAGTTTAATGCCGTTGAAACTGGCGGTGCTGTTCAGGCGATCGATCTCTTTAAGATTAAGGTTGATCTCGGCCTGGATCGCATCCGTATCACTTTGCGAATTGGTGCTGTTCAGTCCCTGTACCGTCAGCTGGCGCACGCGCTGCAGACGATTGTTGATCTCATCCATTGCGCTTTCCGCGGTTTCCACCAGCGATAAACCATCACCGGTATTGCGCTGCGCAACCGCCAGCCCGCTCTGCTGGCTGCTGAAACGATTGGCAATGGCCTGGCCTGCCGCGTCGTCACGCGCACTGTTGATCCGCATCCCTGACGATAAATGGCGAATCGCGTCGCTCAACGCCGCGCCGCTTCGTGCGGACTGCTGACTGGCGTTCATGGCGGGCATATTGGTTTGCAGACTGATCATTTACAGACTCACTAAAAAGACACTGATAGCGTTATCGGCACCGGAGGCCGTTCTTTAAAAATTATTTGGGCTAAGTCACGGCTCCCACAGCGGCACAGGGAAATTTTCAGCAGGAAATCGGGCAAAATTGCGTTATGGGTGAGGGAAAGATCTGCGTTTTGTCGTTATATGGCTATTCATACAGTTGTCTCTTGACAATATTCCTGTGCGCCGTTGCGCTTCATGCTCCTCCGCGGGTGCAAACCACGCGCAACGACCGCTCAGGCGCGGCGTGGACGCATCGCAGTGAAAAAACTGCGATCATTCCGACAACCTGTTAACTGCCCGGCTAATCAATTCTGTTATTAATCGTTATGCCCGCTAATTAGTCCGCAGAAAATAACGGCTGTCGTTGCCTGCGTTATTTCTGCAATAATCAGGCAGCCATTGACCTGACCCGTACGGCTGGTGAAAATGCGGGTGAAAGTTTTGAATCAGATCGCAATTTAATGGCGTAAAGCCTGTTGCAGTTCGGCTGCGAGAGCCGTACTGAATTAACGTTACCTGTTCTCACACTGCGCAAAAGACGCAAAGGCATAATAAAGGGACAGGGCATACAGCAAATAATCTTAATGTCGTTCTGCACGCCGAAAAGGGCCATCCCGCGATGCGCCCGGCACGGCGGCCTTCAGAGGATAATCTGGCAGTGTGCGCAGATGACCGCGCCGGCGCAGGATAAAGATTCGCATATCGTGACAGAAAAGGGCTTCTGTCCGCAGGCACAGCCTGTTTTGGTAACGCATTGACTTTTAACTGCACTGGCAACAGTGCAGCGTAACGCTGTTGACGTCAGACATTGGCAGTACATTAGTCGCTGCAAGCCAGGGGCGGTAGCCTGCCTGTTTTACAGTAAATCATTAAATAAAAAACAGCGTCTTAAGGCTGGCGAAATTCTTATTACTACGCGTCAGCGTGCCTTGTTTAATTATCAGGTTCGTTCTCCTGAGGAAACTCTGAAAAAATCACTGAAGTAATGTTAAGCCGGGTGAAAGCGATATCAAAAAAAAGGAAAGGGTTTTCTTTAACGGTATCCGGTTTTATTTCTCCTGCGCTTTTTCACACTGATCAATTACGTATTGAGGTCTTATGCAAAATCCTGTTAACGACGTTTTAATCAGCGTCATTGTGCCGGTGTATAACGCCGCACCCTATCTGGAGAGATGCATTGATAGCCTGCTGCAGCAGGATGAAACGCGCTTTGAAGCCATTTTTATCAATGATGGTTCCCGGGACGACTCGCTGGCAATACTGCAGCGCTATGCGCGGGTGCCGCAGTTTCACATCATCAGTCAGGCCAATGCCGGCGTGTCGGCGGCGCGTAATCACGGCATGAGCGCCGCGCGCGGCAAACTGCTGTGCTTTTTAGATGCCGATGATTTCCTGCCGCCGGATGCCTTTGCCACCTATGTCCGTCTGATGAGCAGCGGTGCGGCTATGGTGGTGGGGGAGTCGCAGCACTTCTCGCCGGAGGGGCAGCCGCTGGACGCCCCGGCCAACCGTGACCAGACGCGCCGGCTCAGCGCATCGGCAGCGATGAACGATCTGCTCTATTTCCATCCGCGTCACGGCATCTGCGACAAAGTGTTCCGCGCCGGGGTGATCCGCCAGCACGGGCTGCGTTTTAACGAAGAGATCTTTAACTTTGAAGATCTGCTGTTTGTGATGAACTACCTGCATCTGCAGCAGGAGCGCGAGGTGATCGTCACCGAACAGGTGGTCTACCACTATGTCAGATCGGCGAACTCGGCCACGCGATCCGCGCTGCGGGAAAAACACTTCTCGTTTGCCCGCTCATTTAATGGCATGAAGGCGTTTTTGTCTGCCGGGCACCAGCGCTGCTATTACCACCTCTATCTGAAAGTCACCGCCTCATACATCTACAAGGGGCTGCAAAGCGACGGCTTCAGCCGCGCCTTTATCGATGAGTACATTGCGCTCTACCGCCGCAGCTTCCGTTCATGGTGCTCCGCCGGTCCGTTTCTGACGCCGTGGAGCCTCTATTTTGCGCTGTTTTTTGTCAGTCCGCGGCTGGTCTCACGCCTGCGCCGGCTGGTGCAGCGATAGGGGCGGGCAATGATGAAAGATAAATTAAAAAACTCGCTGTGGATGATCGCGGAAAAACTGATCGCGGTTTTCGGCCTGATCTTCGTGACCTCCTATGTGGCGAAATACGTCGGACCGGCCACCTTTGGCATCATCTCGATCTCCATGCTGGTGTTTCAGTTCATTCAGACCATCGCGCTGATGGGCAGCGATGTGATTTTGCTGAAGCGCATTGCGCAGAATCGCCGTTCGGGTCTGCGGCTGATGATGGCCACCTTTTTGCTGGTGCTGGTGCTCTATGCGGTGCTGGCGCTCGCCGGGGTGGCGATCATGGAACAGGCGTGGCGTCCGGAAGCCTGGATCTTCATCGCTGCTGCTGCGGTCGCCTGCCTGTTCTCCGCGCTTGATCTGGTGAACATTTACAACGAGGCGATGCTCAACGCGCGTCTGAACGTGATTGCCAATGTGATCGGACTGGCCATCAGCCTGACGGTGCGCTTTTTCATCTCCTGGTATGCGCTGGATCCGCGCTATCTGGCGCTGCCGATTGTGCTCGCGACCCTGATCCCGTTTGTTATCAAGCTGACGATCTTCCTGCGCTACGACCGTCAGGCGCCGGTTCCGGCGCTGCGGCAGATGAAAAAGTACTCGCGCTATATGGTGGCCTCCGGCCTTTCGCTGATTTTCTCTGCCATTGCCGTTGCGCTCTATACCCGTCTGAATCAGGTCAGCGTCTCTTATTTCCTCGGCGTAAAAGAGGCCGGCATTTTTTCCGTGGCGTTAACGCTCTCCACCGCATGGGTGTTTTTGCCCAGCGCGCTGCTGGCCTCGTTTTACCCGGCGTTCTTCGCCGAGCGCAATCAGCAGCAGGCGATTGTTAAAGCGCAGAAACTGCATCTGCTGGTGATTGGCGTGTCGGCGCTGGTGATTCTGGCCATCTGGCTGCTGTCGGGCTGGTTTATCCGGGAATTTTACGGCGCGGAATATCTCGATGCGGTTGCCCCCACGTTGTTACTCAGTATTGGCGCGATGTGCGCGGTATTAAGCAGCGTGATGGATCGCTTCATCATTAAATATAACGGCTACCGCTATCTGGTGAAAAAGACCTTCGCGGTATTACTGGTTTGCCTGATTTCATCCTTATTGCTGGTGCCACACTTTGGTTTAACCGGCGCCGCCATGAGTGTGGTGATTACTGAGTTTTTATCTTTTTCGCTGCTGAATTATTTTTTTGCGGCGCAACCCGTTATGCATATTCACCGGATATTTTTCAACCCCAGGAAACTATGGCTGTTATTTACCGATATCAAAACCTCAGACAGTAAAGAGAGTTTATCATGAATGAAAAACCGCTATTCAGTATTATCATTCCCGTCTATAACTCGCAAAAAACCATCCGGCGTACGCTGCTGAGCGTGTTGAACCAGACATTCATCAGCTATGAGGTGGTCGTCGTCAATGACGGCAGCAGCGATGGCAGTGCGGCGATTGTGGACGAATTCAGCCACTATCCGCAGGTCACGGTGATTCACCAGGTCAACGGCGGCGTCAGCGCCGCCCGTAACAGCGGACTGCTGCGAGCCAGCGGCGAATTTGTGCTGTTCCTTGACGCCGATGACTGGGTGGACGACAACTTCCTGATGAGTTTCAAGCAGAACCTGAACGCATGGCCGGCGGAAACGGTGGAGCTGATGGTCGGAAATCTCCACGACACGCGCGTCGGCAAAGTCTCGCAGGCCGGCTTCTTCAGCCAGGATGATATTCCTTATGTGCTGGGCGAGCTGGAGATGAGCGACAACATTGGTTATCTGCACAACAAATGTTATCGCCGGCAGATTATTCACGATCTCGATCTGCGCTTTATGGAAGGCATCTCTATGAGTGAGGATCTGTTATTTAACCTGCGCTTCTTTAGCGGAGTAAATAATATTCTTATCACGCCCGGTGCAGCCTATCATTACGAGGATGTGGCAGGATCGCTGTCAAAACGCAAAGTGCAGTACAGCGAACTGAAAGTGCGTAAGCAGTCGCTGGTGGCGCTCTATGATTCCATTGTCGATAAATATCAGAGCAGTGATATTGAGCATTTTCTCCGCGCCATTTCCAAACGGGTACTGGCACTGGATATGCAGATTGTCACGGCCATGTATCACTCTTCGTTTTCATCTGCGGATATTGCGCAGGAAATTGAACAAATCAAGCGCGGAAAATACTCCAAAGGTATTTTTACGCTGCTGAATAAAAATGAAAAACTGAAGTACATGATTATGAATTTGAACACTCTCACAGCGTACTATTTCCTTTATGCTCTCTACAGAATGCGCGCGTTCTGAGGTTAAATTCTCCCGCCGTTAGCCTCTGGTAAAGAGGCAGAAGCTAGCGCGCGGGGGAGTTTGTTTTCCCCGTCGGGTGTGCCGTGCGCACCCGACAACCCCGCTGTTGATGCCCCGATCTTCTCCTGCCGCGCTGCCCACTACTGTCTCTGGCTTGCACTTCGCTGCCGACTCAGGTCAAATAGCGCCCATGCAATCGTTTGCGTGCGTAAACCGTGCGTATCTGCTGCTTTTATCGCCATGTCGCGCATTTTTCCCGCCTTTGTGATGCATGTCTTGCGTTGAAGTCCCCTTCAGCGACGAAAAGCAGTTAGCATGTGCGCGGTAACGTGGCAGGCGCGGACAATCCGCGCCGCCCTGATTTTCAGCCGTCGTTCCGGCTGTATAGTGAAGATGATTCTGGAGAGACAGATGGACAACTCACAAACCGGTACCCTGGGTACGGTGGAGGCGGCGGCAAAAGGCTGGCGCAAGAGTGATACCGTGTGGATGCTGGGCCTGTACGGCACGGCAATTGGCGCTGGCGTGCTGTTCCTGCCCATCAACGCCGGGGCAGGCGGGTTAATTCCGCTGATTATCATGGCGCTGCTGGCCTTTCCGATGACCTTTTATGCACACCGCGCGCTGACGCGGTTTGTGCTGTCCGGTAAACATCCCGGCGAAGACATTACGGATGTGGTGGAAGAGCACTTCGGGCGCGGCGCCGGCAAGATCATCACGCTGCTTTACTTCTTTGCCATCTATCCAATCCTGCTGATGTATAGCGTGGCCATCACCAATACCGTGGACAGCTTTATCGTGCACCAGTTAGGGCTGGTGGCACCGCCACGCGCGCTGCTGGCGCTGCTGCTGATTGTCGGCATGATGACGGTGGTGCGCTTTGGTGAGCAGATGATAGTGAAGGCGATGAGCGTGCTGGTGTTTCCGTTTGTGGCGGTGCTGATGCTGATGGCGGCCTATCTGGTGCCGCACTGGCACGGCGCCGCGCTGGAAACCCTGTCATTATCCGGCGACGCGGACAACAGCATCTGGATGACGCTGTGGCTGGCGATTCCGGTGATGGTGTTCTCCTTTAACCACTCGCCTATCATCTCCTCCTTTGCCGTGGCGAAGCGCGAGGAGTATGGTGCCGGGGCAGAGAAGAAATGTTCCCGCATTCTGGCCAGCGCCCATCTGATGATGGTGGTCACCGTGATGTTCTTTGTCTTCAGCTGCGTGCTGAGTTTGTCACCGGCCGATTTGCAGGCAGCAAAAGCGCAGAACATCACGATTCTGAGCTATCTGGCGAACCATTTTTCCGTGCCGATGATTGCGTGGATGGGGCCGGTGATTGCCATGGTGGCGATCACTAAATCCTTCCTCGGCCACTACCTCGGCGCGCGCGAAGGCTTTAACGGGCTGGTGATAAAATCACTGCGCAGCCGTGGCAAGAGCATCACGCCGCAGCGCATGAACCGCATTACTACGCTGTTTATGCTGCTGACAACCTGGCTGGTGGCCACGCTGAATCCGAGCATCCTCGGTATGATTGAAACGCTGGGCGGGCCTGTTATCGCCACCATCCTGTTCCTGATGCCGATGTACGCCATTCACAAAGTGCCGGCCATGCGCCAGTACAGCGGCAAAATCAGCAACCTGTTTGTGGTGCTGGTTGGGGTGCTGGCTATCTCATCCATCGCGTGGTCGCTGCTGCGCTAAGCGAGGATACCCCGGCCGGGCAGCCGGGGTGGCGACCCGCCGGGGAGAACAAGGCCCCGGCGAGGGGCCAGGGCGCGGGCGGCGTCAGACCGCCGCGGTTTTAAATACCGCCATAGACTGCGCCAGGCGATCGGCCTGCTCCTGCAGCGCCTGCGAGGCCGCCGAGGCTTCCTGCACCAGCGCGGCGTTCTGCTGCGTGACCGCTTCCATCTGCGTAATGGCCTGATTGATCTCGCTGATACCGCTGCTCTGTTCACTGCTGGCAATGGTAATTTCGCTCATGATCCCGGCCACGCTGGTAACGCTATTGACCACTTCGCCAATGGTGGAACCGGCCTGCGTCACCAGGCGGCTGCCCTCATCCACCTGCGCGACAGAATCTTCGATCAGTACCTTAATCTCTTTTGCTGCTGAGGCGGAGCGCTGCGCCAGGTTACGTACTTCGGATGCTACCACCGCAAATCCGCGTCCCTGTTCGCCGGCACGGGCGGCTTCCACCGCGGCGTTAAGCGACAGAATGTTGGTCTGGAAGGCGATAGAATCGATCACGCTGATGATATCAACAATCTTCTTCGACGAGAGCGCAATGGCTTCCATCTTCTCGATTACCTGTTCCATCACCACGCCGCCTTCTTTGGCCACGCCGGAGGTTTTCGCCACCAGCATGTTCGCTTCACGGGCGTTTTCCGCGTTGTGTTTGACGGTCGCGGTCATCTGCTCCATCGCCGAGGCTGTCTCCTCCAGTGAGCTGGCCTGCTGCTCAGTGCGGGAAGAGAGGTCAATGTTGCCGCTGGAGATTTGATTGGACGCCACCGCAATGGTATCGGAACCGGCCCGCACGTTTGACACAATGGTCAGCAGATTGTCATTCATGCTCTGCAACGCCTGCATCAGCACGCCGGTTTCGTCCCTGCTGCGCACTTCAATATGCGAACTGAGATCGCCTGCGGCCACGTTGCCGGCAATCCGTACCGCTTCATTCAGCGGCTGCACAATTGAGCGGGTCAGCAGATAGCCCAGCACCACCGCGGCAATGACGGCGATAATCGAGCAAATCAGCGTAATTTCTACCGCCGTCGACCCTTCCTGAATAATCTTCGCGCCTTCCTGTTGCAGCTGCTGGGATTGCGAATCGGCGAACGCCTCCGCGCTGCTGAGATACGCGTTCTGGATCGCGGTGATCTTTTTCAGCACGTAATAGCTGGCATCGTCGGCTTTGCCGGCGCGCACCAGCTCCAGCACCGCATTTTTTTCCTGCTCAAACTGACGGCTGGCCGCCAGCAGACCGGCAATTTTCTTTTTGCCCACCGGCGTCACCTGTATGGCCTCGATCTTTTTCATCGCGCTGTTGGTGTGTTCGGTGGCGTCTGCCAGCTGCTGATAACGCTGCACGTTAAATTGCGGGCGGGTGGTATCAATGACGATACCGCGCAGGTATTTAATCTGCTCATTGACGCCGTCACGCACGTCGAAGCCGAGGCGCACTTTGACATAGCGGTCCTCCACGATCGACGTGATGCCACCCTTGATGTTGTTGATTTTCACAATAGAGGTCACGCCGACCACCACCAGCAGTGCCACCACTAAACCAAAGGCGATGCCCAGACGGACGCCGACCTTCATATTCTTCAGGCTCAACATTGGTTCTCCCCGTAATGCTAAAAATGTGTGATTGTCAGACGGAAAAGCAGGCTGTTAACCGGCAGTATGTCGCTGTTACATCAGGAAAAAGGTCGTTCACTGCGTCCCCGATGCTGGTATGGCAGCATCGGCACAAGCTTTTTAGTTATCGGTTGGCAGGGGGGTATCTTTAGTTTTTTTGAAGCATGTCACACACCAGCCGGCGTGGTGTCAGGCGATTGATTAGCGGCACAGCAGTAACCGGCGAATGCGCTGACGAATAGCGTTCACCGTCCGGCCGGGCATGCGCGCCGGTGGCCTTCACCGCGGGAGAGGGGTAATGCAGCGCTGAGGCGATTAAGCCGGAGCAGGGGAGCAGGGGAACAGACAGGCACAATACAGGGCGGCGGCGACAGCGCGCGCAGACCGCAGCAGTACGATCGCGCGCCCGCCGCCCGGACGCCGGGCAGAAAAAAGGCGCGAAATTCGCGCCTGATGGAAGAGGGAAAACCTAGCGCTTCTTGTTCAGCACGCCGTAAATCACGCTGGAGAGTTCGTTGATCTCAAACTTCGCAACGTAGCCATCGGCGCCCACTTTACGTACGTGGTCTTCGTTGGCGCTGCCGGAAAGGGAGGAGTGAATCACCACCGGAATTTTGCGCAGCACGTCATCGCGCTTGATATTACGCGTCAGCGTAAAGCCATCCATCTCCGGCATCTCCAGATCGGTCAGCACCAGCGCGATTTTATCGTGAATTGACTCACCCTTAGCCTGGGCTTCTTTCTGCATTTCGTTGATTTTAATCCAGGCTTCCAGACCGGTGTTATGCATCAGAGCCGGAATGCCCATGCTCTTCAGGCCCTGTTCCAGCAGCTGACGCGCCACCTTTGAATCTTCGGCGACAATCGCCACCTGGCCTGGTTTGAGATTGAAATTTTTCACGGTTTCAGCGCCTGGCTCGACGCCGCGCACCGAAGGAATGATGTCATACAGAATCTGTTCCACATCCAGCACCAGCGCCAGGTTGTTGCTCTGGCCGTCGGTGTCCAGACAGGCGATGCTGGTGATATTGCGGCTGCCGATGCCGGCTTCTGCGGTATGCACCTGGTTCCAGTCAAGACGCACGATATTCTCTACCGATTCCACCGCGAACGCCTGGGTGCTGCGCGCATACTCGGTGACCAGCAGCAGGTTCAGGCCGGTTTCCGGTTTACAGCCGGTGACCGCCGGCAGATCGATCACCGGGATAAACTGGCCGCGGATGCTGGCCATACCCAGCAGCGGCGAGTTCATGCCGGCCGCGCGGGTGATCGGCGGCATCGGCACAATTTCACGCAGCTTGAACACGTTGATGCCGTAAAGCTCAGATTTGCCTTTCAGCTGATCGGAACCCAACCGGAACAGCAGCAGTTCGAACTTATTGGAAAGCGCAAGGTTTGCGCGTTCATCGATCTCTTTCTGAAAATTATCCATCATGGCCTCGGGCAGAATCTGGGCGAATTAAAGGGGCAGGGCGAAAGCGCCATGATTAACTTATCGGCAGCGAGGAAAAAAAATGCAGTGAGGGGAGCGTAAATTTTAGCGTAAGGGCGATCGCCCTCACGCTCTGGCGCTGTTACTTCAGCAGAATGGCGCGGACGCTTTTGCCTTTGATTTTACCTTCTTTCAGCTTAATCAGGGCCTTCTTCGCCTGCGCAGCCTCAATGGCCACGTAAGCGTGCGTCTGCGTCAGATCGATCTTACCAATCTGATCGCCGCTGAAACCGGCTTCGCCGGTCAGCGCGCCGAGAATATCACCCGGACGGATTTTGGCTTTACGCCCACCGTCAATGCACAGCGTCATCATTGCCGCCGGTAACGCCCGCGTGGTTTTACCGGCCAGCGTGGCGGCAGAGACCCAGTTCAGCTTCTGCTGCAGATAATCTTCCAGCGCATGCGCGCGCACCATCTCATCGGCAGTGACAAAGCTGACGGCTAAGCCCGTTTCGCCGGCGCGGCCGGTACGGCCAATGCGGTGGATATGCACCTCCGGATCCCACGCCAGCTGGAAGTTAACCACCAGCGCCAGCGATTTGATATCCAGTCCGCGCGCGGCAACATCAGTGGCAATCAGCACACGGCTGCTGCCATTGGCGAAGCGGATCAGCACCCGCTCACGGTCACGCTGTTCCAGATCGCCATGCAGCGCCAGCGCGCTAATCTGCCGGTCGTTCAGCGCGGCCGCAATGTCATCGCATTCGCGTTTGGTGTTACAGAACACCACGCAGGAAGCAGGCTGCTGCTGGCTCAGCAGGGCACACAGCAACGCCACGCGCTCGCTGGCTGCGGCTTCAATAAACTGCTGTTCAATGGCAGGCAGTTCGGCGCGGTCTTCCGTTGCCACCGCCAGCGCATCACGCTGGAAACGCTGGCTCAGGCTGGCAATGGTATCCGGCCAGGTGGCGGAAAACAGCAGCGTCTGGCGCGCATCCGGGGTGAAACCGATGATCGCTTCCATATCGTCGCGGAAGCCCATCTCCAGCATCCGGTCCGCCTCATCCAGCACCAGCGTTTGCAGCCGGGTGAGATCGAGATTATCGCGTTTCAGGTGATCGAGAATGCGGCCCGGCGTGCCCACCACGATGTGCGGCGCGTGCACCAGCGAATCCCGCTGCGCGCTCATTGGCTGGCCGCCGCACAGCGTCAGAATCTTGATATTGCGCGTGAAGCGCGCCAGCTGGCGCAGCACATTACTGACCTGGTCGGCCAGCTCGCGCGTCGGGCACAGCACCAGCGCCTGAGTATGAAACTGGCTGTTATCGATGCGGTTCAGCAGGCCGATACCAAAGGCGGCGGTTTTGCCGCTACCGGTTTTCGCCTGCGCACGCACGTCGCGTCCGGCAAGAATAGCGGGCAGCGAAGCGGCCTGCACCGGCGTCATGGCGTCGAAACCCATCTCGCGCAGGTTGTCGAGCTGGCTGGCGGGAAGTTGCGTCAGGGTAGAAAAAGCAGTCACAAAAATGTCTCTGATAGCGGGCAAAATAGCGGCGCCAGTCTGGCAGAAAGGGGCGGGATCGGCAATGGTAAATCACCGCAGCCGGCTGCGTGCGCTGGCGAGGGTGACCCTGTGCGCACACCGAAGGTTTCGCCGGAAATTATCGCAAAGTTTTAATGCATCCGGCAGGGGGCGACGACGCCAGTGGCAGGCGTGCCGGCGTTATGCGCTGTGGCGATAAATGAGTTCTGCAGCGAAAATGACGCAGACTGGCGGGGATTTTGCAGCACTTTCCTCATGGTTGCGCTTATGTGTCAGCGGCGGCAGCGGAAAATGTGCTTAAAAATTGCCTGCGCTTTGCTTTATATTTAGCGCGCCAATTGGCGATTGATTTTAACTTCAGAGGTCATTTCATTGAGTCATCACGTCCAGGGACATAACGAGGACATTCTGAAAATCGTCGGCCGCGCCGTGTTAACGCTTCATCTGCATGGAGAGTCTTTATCCTCCGATAAAGTCAGTTCGATGATTGCCTGTTACGCGGAAGAAGAGCCTGTCAGTGACGATGAGCATCAGCGTTTATATGCGCTCGCGATTCAGATGTTATCGTGATCCAGCATCCGGAAGGGGCGTATTGCGCCCCGGTTTTATCGCAAAGCCTCCCATGGAGGCTTTTTGCTTTTCCGGTCCAGGAAACCTGTCAGGCACTGAATACCGGTACGCCGCGGTGAAACGTGGCGCATACCGGTGCGATGCGCGCCACCGCTTCGGCGGAACAGCTGGCCGCCACCAGCATCATGCTGGCGTCATCCTGCAGCTGCGGCCACTGCCGCTCACCGCGGTCTGACAGCGGCAGTATCCCGCCGGTTGCGATATGCAGGGCGCGGCTCAGGCTGAACTCATCCGCACTGCGATACAGCTGGGCATACAGGTTGGCCTTCTCCAGCATGCTGCCGGTGCCAAAGGGTGACCAGTGGTCAATCACGCTGTCCGTGCCGGTCATGACCGTCACGCCGGCAGCCTGCAGCTGCGGCAATGGCATGGTCAGTTTGCCCAGCGGCAGCGTGGAGGCCACGCTGATCTGCTGCTCCGCCAGTCCGGCAAGGGTGCTGTCCAGCGCCCGACCTTCCAGCGTGGCAAGCGCAAAGCCGTGGCTCAGGGTCACTTTGCCTTTCAGCTGCGGAGTTTTGGCAACCGTATCAATCATGTAGTGAATCGCCGCCACGCCGGAGGGCGCGGTTTCGTGCAGATGGATGTCCACGCCGCGATTGAAATCCACGGCAATCTGAAACATCGCATCCAGCGAAGCCTGCATGGCACCATCGACGCGTGTCGGGTCCAGGCCGCCAGCAAACTGAACGCCCTGCTGCATCGCTTCCCGCATCAGGCCCTCCACCTGTGCCCGCAGCAGGCCATGCTGCGGGAAAGCGACAATCTCGCAGTGAAAGTGCGGCCGGTTCGCCAGCGCCTGCTGCAGATGCGCCAGACTTTGCAAACCGCTGACCGGGTCGATATTGCAGTGGCTGCGCGCTTCGGTGGTGCCTTTGCTGTACAGCAGATCAATCAGCGCTTCCGCCCGCGCCTGCGAGGTGGGCAGCAGCTGCGGAATCAGCACCTGTTCACGGGCAATCATATCCATGATGGTTTTGCCCTGGCGCGGGCGCGGTGCCTGCCACGGTCCGCCATAGAAGGTTTTATCGAGGTGAATATGCATATCACGGGTACGCGGCAGCAGCAGGGCACCTGCGGCATCCCACTGCGGCAGGTCGCTGACGCGCGCCTGACCGGCGCGTTCAATGGCGGCGAACCTGCCCGCCTGTACGGTGATGTCATACAGCGCAGTGTGGGTGGCGATCACCTCACCGCCTTCGCGCTCAAACCCCTCTTCGAGGCGCACGTTGCGCAGCTGGTAGCGATCGCCCTGCGGCAGCGGCGGTCGGGCGGGGGCGTTATCGGGGGCGGCATGGCTCATGCCTGCGGCCAGCAGGCTGCCGGCGGCCGTCAGGCGCAGGCCCTGCTGAAGAAAATCACGACGGCTGGGTGAGGTCACGGTCATCAGAGGCTCCGGTCACAACGGAAAAGCCTAATCTGGCAAAAGCGTCACGGCTGCGCTGCGATATTTTCCACTGCTGGTCAGTGGAAAAATCACTGCCACTGCAGCTGGCAGAAGGTGACCAGCGCAGCGGCCAGCGCCTGCTGCAGCGCATCCGTAGGGGCACGACAAAACAGCGCCAGTTCAATGTGGGTCACCGGCGGTAAGCCTTCGGCATGACCCAATACGCGGTGACCAGGCTGGCGGCAGCTGGCGGGCAGCAGCGTCACGCCGAGTCCGGCCGCGCTGGCGCTGGCGAGGGCAACCAGGCTGGCGCTGCTGTAGCTGATACGCCAGCTGCGGCCCAGACTGTCCAGCGCCTGACACGTCTCTTCGCGGTACAGCCCCTGCTGCGGAAACACCACCAGCGGCACCGGCGTCTGTTCAAAGCAGGGATGCGCCGCGCTGTCCAGCCACAGCAGCGGTTCCGGACGCGCTGCCAGCGGTCGCGCGCCGCCCGGCTGTTTGATCAGCAGGATGTCCAGCTCTTCACGCTCCCAGGCGCGCTGCAGGTCAACATACATGCCGCTCATGACATCCAGCCGTAGCTGAGGATGTTCGCGACTGAATTGCGCCAGCAGGCGGGCGGTCGGCGCGGCAAAATCTTCCGGCACGCCCAGCCGCAAAATGCCGTCGCGCCACTTATCGCTCAGTACGTCGTGCGCTTCACCGTTCAGCGCGATAATCCGCCGCGCATAGCCCAGCAGCTTTTCCCCCTCTTCGGTCAGCACCACCTGATGTGACGTCCGTTCCAGCAGCGCTTTTCCCACCATCTCTTCCAGTCTTCTGATCTGCTGACTGACGGTGGACTGTGACAGATGCACGCGCTCAGCGGCACGGGTAAAGCTGGCGGTTTCGCACACGGCCACAAAGCTCAGCAATTGCTGCGGGGTAAACATCGGCTGACGATTCATTTTTCCACTGCTCACTATGCGGTTATTTCATTTCCAGATAGTAACGCGGCCTGCGATGCTGGCAACCTTTACCTGACAGGAACCTGTATGAACCGACACGCGCACGGACTGACCCTCGCCGCTCTGGTGCTGGCGGGGCTGAATATGCGTCCGTTTCTGACCTCCGTCAGCCCGCTGCTGGCTTCACTGCGGCACAGTGCCGGCTTATCGCCGCTGGCCGCCACGCTGTTGCCCGCCGTGCCGATGATGATGATGGGAGCCGTGGCGCTGTGCAGCGCATCGCTGCTGCAGCGGGTGCCCCTGTCGCGGCTGCTGCTGAGCGGATTACTGCTGCTGCTGCTGGCGCTGGCGGCGCGCAGCGTAACGATGACCGGCAGCGGGCTGGTGCTCAGCGCGCTGTGGGCCGGGCTGGGCGCAGGCATCGTACAAATGGTGATGCCGGCGGTGATCCGCCAGCGCTTTACCCGCCGCCACGCAGCGGTGACCGGTTTATGGGCCGCGGCGCTGATGGGTGGGGGTGGCGCAGGGGCGGCGCTGTCGCCGTGGCTGAATACCTGGCTGGGCACGCCGCTGGCGCTGGCCAGCTGGAGCGTGCCGGTGTTGCTGGCGATTGCGCTGTGGCTTAGCGTGCGCCTGCCGGCCGCGCCATCCGCCGCAGCGAGCGCGCTGCCGCCGCTGTGGCGCAAACCGCGTGCCTGGTCGCTGGCGCTGAGTTTTGGCCTGGTCAACGGGGGCTATGCGATTTGCGTGGCGTGGCTGCCGGATGCGTTTCATCACCTGGGCTGGTCGCCGCAGGCGGGCGGCTCGCTGCTGGGCATCATGATCCTTTTTCAGGTCGCCGGTGCGCTGCTGATGCCGCTGCTGGCACGCAGCGCCGATCGTCGTCCGGCGCTGCTGGTCAGCCTGCTGTGCCAGCTGGCCGGTATGAGCGGTTTTCTGCTGGCCCCGCTGCTGGCCCCGTGGCTGTGGGCGGCCGTGACCGGCTTTGGGCTGGGCGCAGCGTTTCCGCTGGCGATAGTGCTGGCGCTTGATCACCTGCCTGCACCGCAGGCGGGCGCGCGGCTGGTAGCGTTTATGCAGGGCGCAGGCTTTCTGCTGGCAGGCTGCATGCCGTTCCTTGCCGGACAGCTGCAGCTGCTCACCCACAGTTTTCGCCCGGTCTGGCTGCTGCAAAGCGCCATCACCCTTGGGCTGATTCTGCTCAGCCTGCGCTTCCATCCGTCTGGTTATCACCGGGCGTTTGGCTGGACCAGTCGCTGATTGGTCCTACCAATAAGGCGAAAACCCCGCCCGGCCATCACACATCGTGAAAAATCCGCGCCAGTTTGTTGCATGAGGTTAACAATGCATTAACTATCTCACACCAGAAGGCCTGCTGCCGGAATTTGGTCCTACCAATTCCGGCGGAAAGGCTGAACCCTGCGGTGCACCCCTGCATCAGCCGATGCACCGCAATGCTCAGGTGACCTCTGGAGAAAACGGCATGCAGGTGTGGCAACAAAATTACGATCCGCTCAACAATCTGTGGCTATCCAGCCTGGTCGCGGTGATCCCGATTGTGTTCTTCTTTTTCGCGCTGATTAAACTCAAGCTGAAAGGCTATCAGGCCGGTACGGCAACCGTGGTGCTGGCGCTGCTGGTGGCACTGCTGCTGTATGGTATGCCGCTTGCTCAGGCGCTGGCCGCCGTGGTTTTTGGCTTTTTTTACGGGCTGTGGCCAATTGCCTGGATCATTGTGGCAGCGGTGTTTGTATACCGGATTTCGGTGAAAACCGGGCAGTTTGATATTATCCGCGCGTCGATCCTGTCGATCACGCCCGATCAGCGGTTGCAGATGCTGATTGTGGGCTTCTCCTTCGGCGCGTTTCTGGAAGGGGCCGCCGGGTTTGGCGCACCGGTAGCCATCACGGCTGCGCTGCTGGTCGGGCTGGGGTTTAAACCCCTGTATGCCGCGGGACTATGCCTGATTGTCAACACCGCGCCGGTGGCCTTCGGGGCGATGGGGATTCCGATTATCGTTGCCGGCCAGGTCACCGGGCTGGACAGCTTCCACATTGGCCAGATGGCGGGCCGTCAGCTGCCGTTCCTGACGCTGATCGTGCTGTTCTGGATTATGGCCATCATGGATGGCTGGCGCGGCATGAAAGAAACCTGGCCTGCGGTGATGGTGGCGGGCGGATCCTTTGCCATCGCGCAGTTCCTCAGCTCCAACTTTCTCGGCCCGGAACTGCCGGATATTATCTCCTCGCTGGCTTCACTGATCTGCCTGACGCTGTTTCTGCGCCGCTGGCAGCCGGTGCGTATTTTCCGCTTTGACACTGCGGATGCCAGCGCGCCGGCAGCGCAGTCGCCGCGCTACAGCGCCGCACAGATTGTGCGGGCGTGGATGCCGTTTCTGTTCTTGACCGCCACGGTCACGCTGTGGAGCATTCCACCGTTCAAAGCGCTGTTTGCCAAAGGGGGCGCGCTGTATGAGTGGGTGTTTACCGTCCCGGTTCCGCTGCTGCATGAGCTGGTGGCACGTATGCCGCCGGTGGTCAGTCAGGCAACCCCTTATGCCGCGCTGTTCAAATTTGATGTGCTGTCCGCCACCGGCACCGCCATTCTGGTTGCCGCGCTGCTGTCGATTGTCTGGCTGCGCATGTCGCCCAAAGCGGCGCTGCAGACCTTTGCCGAAACGCTGAAGGAGCTGGCGCTGCCCATCTACTCTATCGGCATGGTGCTGGCTTTTGCCTTTATCTCTAACTATTCCGGGCTGTCGGCCACGCTGGCGCTGGCGCTGGCCCATACCGGCGATGCCTTTACCTTTTTCTCGCCGTTTCTGGGCTGGCTGGGCGTGTTCCTCACCGGATCGGACACCTCATCCAATGCGCTGTTTGCGGCCCTGCAGGCCACCACGGCGCAGCAGATTGGCGTCTCCGATGTGCTGCTGGTGGCGGCCAACACTACTGGCGGCGTGACCGGTAAAATGATCTCCCCGCAGTCGATCGCCATCGCCTGCGCCGCGGTGGGGCTGGTGGGCCGTGAATCCGACCTGTTCCGGTTTACGGTCAAACACAGCCTGATTTTTACCTGCCTGGTGGGTGTGATAACCACGCTACAGGCCTATGTCTTAACCTGGATGATCCCATGAACCCAACCACGCCGCGCCTGGCAGAAACCCTGCAGGCGCGTCTGAGCGACTGGATTAACACACACCAGCTGCAGCCCGGCATGCGCTTACCGGCAGAACGGCAGCTGGCGGCAGAGTTTGGCGTCTCGCGCTCATCGCTGCGCGAGGCCATTCAGCAGCTGATCAGCCGCGGTGTGCTTATCAGTAAGCGCGGCGGCGGCACCTGGCTGCAGCAGCTGCCGGAGCCCTGGTCTGAGCAGCGCATTGTGGAGCCGATTCGCCAGCTGCTGGCAGATGATCCCGATTATCGCTGGGACATTCTGGAGGCGCGCCATGCTATCGAGGCCAGCACCGCCTGGCATGCCGCGCTGCGCGCCACCGATGCCGATAAAGAGCGGCTGCGGCTGGCCTTTGACGCGCTGCTGACGCTGCATGACTGTGACGACCCCGACCTCGCTGCGCAGGCTGACCTGCGCTTTCATCTGGCGATTGCCGAAGCCTCGCACAATCTGGTGCTGCTGCAGACCATGCGCGGCTTTTTCGATCTGCTGCAATCCTCGGTACTGCACAGCCGTCAGCACATGTATACCCAGCCGGTGATTTTCAATCAGCTGAACGCGCAGCATCAGGCGATGTTTGATGCCGTGATGGCCGGCGACGCCGGCGCGGCGCGTCAGGCGGCGATGGATCACCTCGGCTTTGTTCACACCACGATGAAAATGCTGCATGAAGATGAAGCCCGGCAGGCGCGTATTACCCGTCTGCCCGGTGAGACGCACGCTAATCGCAAGGAAAACCCATCATGATTATTTCAGCTGCCAGTGACTACCGCGCCGCAGCGCAACGCATCCTGCCGCCGTTTCTGTTTCACTACCTCGACGGCGGCGCCTATGCGGAATATACCCTGAAGCGCAACGTTGACGATCTTGCTGCGGTGGCGCTGCGCCAGCGCGTACTGAAGAATATGTCGGCCCTGAGCCTGGAAACCCGGCTGTTTGGTGAAACCCTGGCGATGCCGGTGGCGCTGGCGCCGGTCGGGCTGTGCGGCATGTATGCGCGGCGCGGCGAGGTGCAGGCCGCCCGGGCCGCTGCGCGCAAAGGCATCCCGTTTACGCTTTCAACGGTTTCCGTGTGTCCGATTGAAGAGGTTGCGCCAGCCATTGACCGGCCGATGTGGTTTCAGCTTTATGTGCTGCGCGACCGTGGTTTTATGCGCAACGCGCTGGAGCGCGCCAAAGCGGCGGGCTGTACCACGCTGGTGTTCACCGTGGACATGCCCACGCCGGGCGCACGCTATCGCGATGCGCACTCCGGCATGAGCGGCCCGAACGCCGCCCTGCGGCGTTACTGGCAGGCGGTGACGCATCCGCAGTGGGCGTGGGATGTCGGGCTGCACGGCCGGCCGCACGATCTTGGCAATATCTCTGCTTACCTCGGTAAACCCACCGGTCTGGAAGATTACATCGGCTGGCTGGCCAGCAATTTCGATCCTTCCATCTCGTGGAAAGATCTGGAGTGGATTCGTGAGTTCTGGGATGGCCCCATGGTAATCAAAGGCATCCTCGATGCAGAGGATGCGCGCGACGCTGTACGGTTTGGCGCGGATGGGATTGTCGTCTCCAATCACGGCGGACGCCAGCTGGATGGCGTGCTCTCCTCCGCGCGGGCGCTGCCGGCGATCGCCGATGCGGTGAAAGGGGACATCACGATTCTCGCCGACAGCGGTATCCGCAATGGGCTGGACGTGGTGCGCATGATTGCACTGGGGGCCGACAGTGTGCTGCTGGGACGGGCTTTCATCTATGCGCTGGCCACGCACGGGCAGCGCGGCGTGGAGAATCTGCTCAGCCTGATTGAGAAAGAGATGCGCGTGGCCATGACGCTGACCGGTGCGAAGCGCATCAGCGATCTGACGCCGGATTCCCTGGTGCAGGCCGGGGCACTGCTGCGTGATGCCATGCAGAGCGGCGTAACGCGTGCGGCAAGCTAAAGCAGGCAAACCAGGCGGTGTTGTCTATACTGATTACCTGTCTGACTAACAGGAGGAATGACATGACCATTCACAAGAAAGGATCGGCCCATTGGGAAGGTGACATCAAAGGGAAAGGCACCGTCAGTACTGAAAGCGGCGTGCTGAACAACCAGCCTTATGGCTTTAATACCCGTTTCGAAGGGCAGAAGGGCACTAACCCGGAAGAGCTGATTGGTGCAGCGCATGCTGCCTGCTTCTCCATGGCCCTGTCACTGATGCTTGGCCAGGCCGGGCATAAGCCAGACAGCATCGATACCACGGCTGATGTGTCGCTGGATAAAAAGGGTGAAGGTTTCGCTATCACTAAAATCGCGCTGACCAGCACGATCGCCCTGCCAGGCGTGGATAACGCGGCGTTTGATGAAATCATTCAGAAAGCCAAAGCCGGCTGTCCGGTTTCTCAGGTGCTGAACGCTGAAATTACCCTGGATTATACGCTGAATAATTGATTGCCCTGCGGGGAGATCAGCGTTCTGTTTGCGATGCGCCTGTGGGCGCATCGCTGCTTTCTGCTGTCCGGAAAAGAGGCCTGGATGAGGACGCCACCCTGGCGGCAGCCGGGCCTGTGCAACGCGCAACGCGCGATGAGCCGTGGCGCTGACTTATGCGTCTGAAGGCGGGCGCATACCCCATTGCTCATCCGGTTGCCGATCGCAATCCTTGTGCTGGCGCGGCTGCCTTATCTGCTGACGGCATCATAGCTGCCGTGGCAGTTCTGAACCTCAGATCTGAATTTCAGACGTACTCGTTATCGTAGTGTGATTCCCGCACGTTACGCACGTTGCTGCGCGCAATGCGGTACGCCTTGCGTGGATCGCCAGCGACAAATTCAAACGTCGGCGAGTAGTAAAAAGGCAGCCAGCCGCCGAAGCCGCTTTCCCACTCCCAGCGCACCGGGCAGGGCCAGAGGATGCCATCATACAAAATGTAATAAACCCAGCGTCCGTGAGGACGACGGGGGCGGGTTTTTTTCATGGGATTCACAACGACAATAGTGTAAAACAGCTTATATTTTGAACGCTGAACGCCATTCCTGCAAGCTCACCTGGTTAATATTTACGCATGCGGAATGCGGCAGGCATGACATTAGCGGTGAACTTCACCGCACAGCAGTACCACATTGGGCCGGACCTGATGAATCCGAGCGGCCATCTGCTCACACGCCACTTTCGTGGGATAAATCCGCTCCGAGACCGGAAGCGCATCGCAGGCATCATGCCCGCACGCGCTCACCAGCAAGACAAAACCAATCAGCATACCCGACTCCTTCAGCCGCTTTTCTGTGAAACGAAAACAGCGGTAATGTGTTCCTTTTTCGATCCAGTATAGCTAAACGCGTTAAACGTCAATTATCAGCCTGAGCGGGTTTTTTGCCCGAACGCGCGCCAGATACGGCGCAGCACGCCCTGTTGCTGCACAATCTGGGCTAAACTGTGCGGCACCATCACACTGAGGAGCCCTCTATCTATGAATACTGACATTGCCCATCCGGCAAGTAGCCCGAAACAAGCCGCTCTGCAGCTGGTCATTGAGCTGGTGCGCGCCGGTAAACTGAGCCCGCTGCACGGCGACGCCTCAAACATGATTTCCATCTACGAGCAGTTCAAGGCGCACTTTGAGGCCGACAAGCAGAAAGATTCTGCCATTTCCTGATTTTCCCTGCCTCATCACGGCGTGCTGCGGCACGCCGCTGTCCCGAACGATTCTCCGCGTTTCGCATAATCTCTCTGCTTTACTATTGCATCACGAATAAATTTCCATGCCGGTGTTTGATATTTCTCACAAATACTTAAACCAAATCTGAAACCGGTTGCAGAAAATCTTTGTCCTGTGTATTCGTTAATTAAACCTCACTGAAAGGAACGCATCATGCCAAAGATTTTACTCTGCTGTGCCGCCGGAATGTCCACCAGCATGGTGGTGCAAAAGATGGAAAAAGCCGCAAAGGAGAAGGGCGTGGATGTCGAGATAAAAGCTGTTGGAATTGAAGAATTTAACGACGAGATTCCCCACTGCGACTGCTGCCTGCTTGGGCCGCAGATTAAATACAAAATGGCCGACTTCCAGCCGGTGGCGCAGCAGCTAAATAAACCGATTTCGGTCATAAATAGCATGGATTACGGCATGATGAATGGCGCGAAAATATTAGATGATTCACTGAAGCTGATTCACGCCTGACGCTTAACCTGACCGCAGAATAAAAGGTTTCGCCTGTGACAGTGTTCACAGGCGTATTCTTCTGTTGCCTGATGCAAGGAACTTCCCGATGAGCAGCATGAGTGAATCGTTATTTGGTGTCATCGAAAACCGTATCAGTCCGCTGGCCGGACGGCTCTCCAGCCAGCGCCACGTCATTGCTATTCGCGACGGGTTTATCGCGTCCATGCCGTTTCTGATCGTCGGCTCGTTCATGCTGCTGTTTGCGCATCCGCCGTTTGCCGCTGACAGCACATGGGCCTTTGCGCAGTGGTGGCTGGGCATGGTGAAAGTGCACGAAGCGCAGATCATGATGCCGTACAACATGACCATGGGGATTATGGCGCTCTATATCGCCAGCGCCATCGCTTATAACCTGGCGAACAGCTACAAGATGAACGGCTTTATGGCAGCCAGCCTGTCGCTGATGGCGTTTCTGGTGGTAGCCGCCCCGCAGAGTAATAACGGGCTGCCGGTCGGATCGCTGGGCGGTGAAGGCATTTTCACCGCGATTCTGGTCGCGCTGTATGCCACCGAGCTGATGCATTTTCTGCAAAAGCGCAACATTGGCTTCAAACTGCCGGAGCAGGTGCCGCCAAAAATCCGCCAGTCGTTTGATCTGCTGATCCCCATCATTGCCATTTTCATCACGCTGTTTCCGCTCAGCCTGTGGGTGCAGGCGCAGTTTGGCATGCTGCTGCCGCAGGCAATCATGGCCATTTTTGCGCCGGTGATCTCCGCTTCAGATTCGCTGCCGGCGGTGCTGGTGGCAGTGCTGCTGTGCCATATGCTGTGGTTCGCCGGTATTCACGGCGCGGTGATCGTGGGCGGTATTCTGCAGGCCTTCTGGCTGACCAACCTGGGTCTGAACCAGCAGGCGCTGAACGCCGGTGAGCCGGTCAGCCATGTCTTTATTGAGCCGTTCTGGCAATTCTTTATCGTGATTGGCGGTTCCGGTTCCACGCTGGGCCTGGTGCTGCTCTACCTGCGCAGTCAGTCAGCACACCTGCGCACCATCGGTAAGCTGAGCATTGTGCCTGGCATGTTTAACATCAACGAGCCGGTGATCTTTGGCTCACCGGTGGTGATGAACCCGATTCTGTTTATCCCGTTCATCTGCGCGCCGCTGGTCAATGCGGTGATTGCCTGGACCGCCACCAAAACCAACCTGATTAACCACGTCATTTCGCTGGCGCCCTGGACCACGCCTGCGCCCATCGGTGCCGCCTGGTCTACCGGCTGGGACTGGCGGGTGATTGTGCTGATTGCCGTGCTGGTGGGAATTGCCACGCTGATTTATTACCCGTTTTTCAAAATGTATGAGCGGCAGCTGCTGCAGCAGGAGCAGGAACAGGCCGCCGCCGCGCAACCGGTGAAGGAGGCATGATGGAAATTGATGAAAGCACGGTGATGGAATTGATTATTCAGGCGGGCGAAGCGCGCTCCTGTTCGATGGAAGCGCTGCGGGCTGCGCGCCGGCAGGACTGGTCGCACGCCGACGCCATGCTGACCGAAGCCAGCGAGGCGGCCCGGGCGGCACACCGCATTCAGACGGCGCTGATCGGCGCGGACGAAGGCTGCGGCAAAATTCCGGTCAACCTGATCATGGTGCACGCACAGGATCATCTGATGAATGCGATGCTGTGCCGTGAACTGGCGGAAGAGATTATTCAGCTGCGGCGCGAACTGGCTGCACGTTAACAAGGAGTCGGCATGCAACATCATAATCCTGGCGCGTTCCCGGACGGTTTTCTCTGGGGCGCTTCCACCTCGGCGTATCAGGTTGAAGGGGCATGGAACGAGGATGGCAAAGGGCCATCTGTCATAGATAAAGCGGCATTTCACGACGGCATCACCGATTTCACCGTCACCAGCGATCACTATCACCGCTTTCGTGAGGATATTGCGCTGCTGGCGGAAATGGGGCTGAAAACCTACCGTTTCTCTATCGCCTGGAGCCGCCTCTATCCACAGGGGGATGGCGAGCTTAATCCGGCCGGCGTGGCCTTTTACCAGCAGCTGATCGATGAAATCTGCCGCCACGGCATTGAACCGCTGGTCACGCTCTACCATTTCGATCTGCCGTGGGCGCTACAGCAGGACGGCGGCTGGTCGAACCGCCGCACGGTGGCCGCTTTTGAACGCTTCGCCGTCACCTGCTTTGAACAGTTTGGCCAGCAGGTAAAGTACTGGCTGACGATCAATGAGCAGAACATGATGATCCTCAAGGGCGAGGTAATTGGCACGCTGCCGCCGGGCACTGCGGATGTGCAGAAGACGCTGTACCAGCAGAATCACCATATGATGCTGGCGCAGGCCAAAGCGATGATCGCCTGCCATCAGCGTCTGCCGCACGCCCGCATCGGGCCGGCCCCCAATATTTCCTGCGTCTATGCCGCCAGCGCACGGCCGGAGGATGTGCTGGCCGCCGATAACTTCTCAGCGATCCGCAACTGGCTCTATCTCGACCTGGCGGTACACGGCCGCTACAACAATGTGGTCTGGTCGTTCCTGCAGCAGCGCGGCTGGCTGCCCGACATTGCGCCTGACGATATGGCGACCATCGCTGCCGGGAAGCCGGACTTTATCGCCTTCAACTATTACGCTTCGGCCACGGTCAGCGCGGATATGCCGGAGGTGGCGCGCGGCGAGCTGAACAGTAAACAGCAGGCGGATCAGCAGATGGCGGGCATTGATCGTTCAGTCTACGTCGGCTGTAACAATCCGCATCTGCAGCAGAATCAGTTCGGCTGGTATATCGATCCGGTTGGCTTTCGCATCACGGCGCGGGAGATTTATGCCCGCTACGCGCTGCCGCTGATCGTCACCGAAAACGGGCTGGGCGCATTTGATACGCTTGAGGCGGGTAACAAGGTCTATGACGATTACCGCATCGCCTATTTGCGTGCGCACATCGAACAGCTGCGGCTGGCGGTGGCGGATGGCGTTGAGCTGTTTGGCTACTGTCCGTGGTCAGCTATCGATCTGGTCAGTACGCATCAGGGCATCAGCAAGCGCTACGGCTTTGTCTATGTCAATCGTGACGAGCATGATCTGAAAGATCTGGCGCGTTATCGCAAGAAGAGTTTTTTCTGGTATCAGCAGCTGATCGCCAGCAACGGCGCAACGCTGGACGCTCAGGTAGAGTACTGAGCGATCAGGCGGCACCTTACCCGGTGTCGCCTTTATCTGAGCGGGCACTCAGCCGGAAGCGGGGCGGCCGGCGGTAGCAAACGGGCCGTCTGCCACCGAGGCGCGCTCAATCAGGCGCCCGCTGAACGGCGGCAGCGGGGCGACCGTTTCGCCTTCCAGCATGGCCACCAGCTGTGCCAGCGTATGCTGAATCATCTCTGCTACCGGAACGTGCACCGTGGTCAGCGGTGGCAGGAAAAACTCCGCCATGCGAATGTCATCAAACCCCAGCAGCGACACCTCCTGCGGCAGCCGTTTGCCGGCGGCATGCAGCGCCAGCGCCGCGCCAATCGCCATATCATCATTACTCGCCATCAGCGCGCTGAACGGCACGCCGGACGCCAGCAGCTGACGGGTAGCCTGCTGACCGCTTTCCGGTGTCCAGGCACCGGCGCAGACCCGCGCCGGCTCAAACGGCAGGCCATGGTTCGCCAGCGCCTGCTGATAGCCGGCCAGACGCGCGGCGGCGGTGGGAGAACCGGCCAGCCCGGTGATAAAGGCAATGTCATGATGGCCGCGCTGAATCAGATAATCCACAGCGTCGCAGGTGTTCTGCTGGTGGGTGGCCCAGACGCAGTGCCCGGCGTGCTGCGTAAGCTGGCGATTAACCACCATAATCGGAACATCATGCTGTTCAATGATCGCTTCCAGCGCCGCCGTGTCCAGAAAGCGCGGATAAATGATGATGGCGTCGCAGCGCAAATCCAGCAGGAATTCAATGGCCGCGCGCTCGTCGTCAGCGCTGGTTTTACCGTCGGCCAGAATCAGCTGACGCCCGTAGTTATTGGTCAGGGTCGCGGTCTGATACAGCAACTCACTGAAGTAGGGGCCATTGAAGAGTGAGTGGGTCACGATCAGGCCAATGTTCTGCGATTTCTGCGTGGCAAGGCTGCGCGCCAGCAGGTTAGGGCGGTAGCCGGTCTCTTCAATCGCCTGAAATACCTTTTGCTGCGTGGTTTTACTGACGTAACGGTTACCCGCCAGTACGCGCGACACGGTGGCTTTCGAAACGCCCGCCTTACGGGCTACGTCCAGCATGGTAATCATTAACGTTACGCCCATCATTCCTGAATGCTTAAAAAGCGATAGTACCTGAAATCACTGGCAAATTAAGCGGGGCAGCCAGAAACAGTGAAGGCGATCAGGCGTAAAACCAGGCGGGCAGAATCGCGATCAGATTATTCAGCGTATGCAGGAAAATCGGCAGCGCGAGGCTGTTACTGCGCAGGCGCGCATAGCACAGCAGCAGGGAGAACAGCGTCAGCGCGACGATGGTTTCCCAGTGCACATACTGCGTGTGCAGGGCGGCAAACAGCAGGGAAGTGAGCAGCATGCAGGCAAAGCGGCTTTTCGGTGCCCACAGCAGAAACGCCTGCAGCAGAAAGCCGCGGAACAGCACTTCCTCAAACACCGGAGCCAGTAACACGGCGGTCAGCAGCAAAATCAGCATGGAGCTGCGCCCCTGCTGGCTCTGCGCAATCAGCCAGCCTTCCGGCTGTAAAAACTGCGTTTGTGCCACCATCAGCACAAACAGCGCGCCGATAAACAGCAGCGCCTGACCCGGCCGCAGGAACCCCAGCGGAATATCGCTGCGGCGCTGGCAGTAAAAACGGTACAGCGGGTAGATCACCGCAAATTCAAACAGGCACAGCACCGGCACCAGCAAGCCGTTATTGCGCAGCGCCCCGTAGTTGGGAAACAGCGTAATCAGCATGGTCACGAGGTAATAGACAACAAAGCTACCCACATAAAATAGCGTTAACGTAACTTTGTCGGATTGGGTGTCCATAGGCGACTCAGCGGGCAGAGGAAGACGCATAGTAGCAACGGCGATCAAGCCTGTCGAGCAGCGTTGCCAGACATTTCTCACTGCTTAAATATTCCGCCATCAGAACTAAATCTGCCGCCTGCTGCGCCGATAACCGATAAAACAATGACAGGTCTGCGTGGCCCGCTGCGGCACACGCGACTCTTTTTTTTATTGCCTCTGTTTCGCGAGCAAGACGCATGAATGTTGAGTATCACCGGCACGCCACGCTGCCTGCCAGGGTCAATATGGAAGCACAGACGGTACGCATCACGCGGCGCAGTTTGCGTGCGCTGACCGCGCTGCTGTCTGGCGTGATGCTGCTTTGCATACTGCTGGTGCTGATCATTGCCCACCGGCAGAACGCAGAAGCCATGCATCAGGATGAAAGCCTGCTGCGTCAGGCATGGCATATGCGGCAGCAGGCGCTGCTGACCAACGTACACGATTACGCCAGCTGGGGCGAAGCGTGGGAAAACCTGCATCTCACGGTCAATAAAGCCTGGGCGTGGGATGAAGAGAACGTGGGCGCCGGCCTCTATACCGAATACCACTACGACGGCGTGTTTGTGGTGAACGGACAGGACCAGACGCGCTACGCCGTGGTGCGCGGCGCGCTGTCGGATGACTCACTGCAACGCTGGCTGGGGGACCGTAGTGCCGCGCTGCTGGGGGCGGCACGGCAGCAGCCGCAGGGTGTGGTGCGTAACGTGCTGATTGATCATCAGCCGGCCATCGTGGCGGCGATCCCCATCAGTCGGGGCAAAATGCACAGCCTGCCCGGGATACCGGGGCCGCCGTCGGTCATGATTTTCGTCGATATTTATACGCCGGATAAACTGCTGGCGCTGGGCAAAGGGCTCAACGTACAGCGGCCGCGTGCGGCCAGCAGCCTGAGCGACGGACTGGAAGCCCCGCGTCTGGTGGAGCCCGCGCTGGGCGATCGGCCAGTCGTGATTCGCTGGCAGGCGCGCCAGCCGGGTAAGGGGCTGATCTGGCTGGTGATGCCGTTGCTGATCTTTACCGCGCTGGCCATTGCGCTGGTGACGCGGCGGGTGATCCGCCATGCGCTGCACAATGCGGTGGTCTCTGACCGGCGCTTTGAAATGCTGACTATCAGCCAGCGCGAGCTGGCCAACAGCGAAGAGCGTTTTCGCGACCTGGCCGAAGCCGCCTCCGACTGGATTTGGGAAATCGATGAGCATGGCCGTCTCTGCTATCTTTCGGCCCGCTTTACCCGCGTCACCGGCCACGATGTGCACCGCTGGCTGGGACGGCATCTGGATCAGCTGCTGAGTCATCCCAGCCATTCGCTGGTGGCATGGCTGCAGCGCCAGAGCGACGAAGCCCAGCAGTTGCCGCTGCGCTGCCAGTTCCTTTCCCTTTCTGGCGAGCGGCGTATCGGCCAGCTGGCGGCGAAAGCGATCCGCCGCAACGGCCTGCGTACCGGCTTTCGCGGCACGGTATCGGATATCACGCATGAAGTGGATGCCGAAGCGCGGATTCAGTTTCTGTCACGCCACGATATGCTGACCGGGCTGGCGAACCGCATGCAGCTGCAGGAGTTCCTGACCAGCCATCTGGAGCAGGTCACGGAAGAGGATCCGCTCTATCTGATCAGTTTTGATATCGATCAGTTCAGGCCGATCAACGACACCTGGGGCCATACGGTAGGGGATGACGTGCTGAATCAGATCTCTCAGCGTCTGCAAAATCTCACCGGTCCGGCAGAGCTGGCGGCCCGCCTGGGCGGTGATGAGTTTATCGTGATACTGCGCGAGCGTACCCGGGCGGCGGTGGAGCACCGCTGCCGCGCCCTGCAGCATGCGTTGCATCAGCCGATTATCTGCGGCTCTCATCAGCTGAGCCTCACCGCCAGCATGGGCATTGTCTGCGCACCGCTGGATGCGGCGCAGCCGGAAGCGCTGCTGCGCGTGGCGGACATTGCGCTGGGCCAGGCCCGCAGCGCCGGGCGCGATCGCTGGGTCTGGTACTCCACCGATATGGCCAGCCAGATGCAGTCGAAACGCGATATGGTGCAGGCGATCGAAACGGCGCTGCAGAGCGGTGCCTTTACGCTGCATTACCAGCCGCGCTATCAGCTGCAGAGCGGCAAGCTGGCGGGCGCCGAGGCGCTGATCCGCTGGCAGGTGGACGATAAACACTGGATCACGCCGGATCGCTTTATTCCGCTGGCCGAAGAGAATGGGCTAATCGCGGCGATCAGCGACTGGGTGCTGATGCGCGCCTGCGCCGATGCGCGCAGCTGGGGGGATCCGCGCTATGTCTCGGTGAATATTTCGCCGGTTGAGTTTCACAATACCGATCTGGTGGCGCGGGTGGCGCATGCGCTGGATGAGACCGGCCTGCCGGCGACGCGGCTGGAGCTGGAGATCACCGAAAACGTAACCTTTGAAGATCCGGACCGTGCGCTGGAGATCATGCAGGGGCTGCGGGCGCTGGGCGTACGGCTGACGGTAGACGACTTCGGCACCGGCTATGCCGCGCTGGGCTATCTGAAAACCTTCCCGTTTAACGGCCTGAAAATTGATCGCTCGTGGATGAAGGATTTCCCGGAATCGAAACAGGCGCAGTCGGTGGTGGCAGGGATTGTCGGACTGGCGCGCGCGTTTGCGCTGACGATCACGGCAGAGGGGATAGAAACAGAAGCGCAGCTGAACGAACTGAAAGCGCTCTCCTGCGAAGAGGGGCAGGGCTACTTCCTCGGGCGACCAATGCCGCTGGCGGCGTTCAGTGCGCAACTGATTCAGGAACAAACGAAAGCTTAGCGAACCTGCAGGGCGACAAGCGTCATCAGGATGGCGAAGCCAATAAAGATAGCCAGTTCCATCATTACCTCCTAAGAATAATCTTAGGTAATTCTAATTCCGCAAACGGGAATTTTTGGACAGAGCGTGCGATTTTTCTGAGAAAACGCAGTGGAAAATCGCGCGGCTTTACACTCTGACGCAGAGAATCTTCGGCAAAAATTTCCCTGGCACCGGCGGCTTTTGTTACGATTTACCTGTTGGTTATTATTTTATCCAGGAGGAAAATTTCGTGACCCATTATGGAAAAGCACTGCTGATCACAGCGATGTTTGCCTTAACTGCCTGCCAGTCTGCCAGCAAAACGGATAGCCACGCGGCTGCCACTCAGGCACCGGAAAACGATCAGTGTGGCGCATCGCAGTATCAGCACTATGTTGGCCAGCCGCTGAAAGCGCTCGATAACCAGCGGTTTGCCGTGCCGGTGCGCGCCATTCCGTGGAACGGCGCTGCCACCATGGATTTCAATCTGCGTCGTCTGAATTTCCTTGGCGATCAGAGCGGTAAAATTGATAAGGTTTACTGCGGATAACACGAAACAGACACTGCATTGTCATCGCGCTGTCACAGCGTCGGGCGAGGATAGCTGCGCATTACGAAGATTTCCTCGTCACTCTCGAATATGCAATGCTCGTCTTGTTTATTCCCGCTCCGGCGGGAATTTTTTTATCTGCGCCACAGGAAAACCCCCCGGCGCACCACAAACAAGGAGTGAAGATGAAAAACGTCGTAAAAGGTTTACTGCTGACCCTGCTGCTCAGCCCGCTGGCGCAGGCTTCCAGTGAAGAAGCCTGGCAGCAAAACGCCCGCAACGGCCAGCAGGCGTGCCTGAAAGCCAGCGGTCTGAAGGCCGCCAGCATTGTCGGTAAGCCGGTACAGTATGATGACAGCGTCGGTTACGACGCGCTGTTGCTGGAAGGGCGCTATCCGCAAAAGCACATGAAAAACCAGAAGGGCCGTGAGCTGTGCCTGTATCAGCGCCAGAGCGGCAAAGCGGTGGTCAGCGAAGCCGACCAGCTGCGCGTCGCGCAGTAAGCCGTTATGGGCCGGGCCGCTATTTCTGCGGCCCGCTCTCCATCAGCTGTGAGAGCAGGTTGCGGTAACTCTGTAAACGCTGTTCATCCCCTTCAAACTCCAGTTTGGCGATCACTTTGGCAATCACGGCTTTACTGGTGGCCGGTTGCCCGTCATCCATCAGCTCGCGCATGATTGCCGCCAGCAGATCGCTCTCATGCGGCACATGCCACGCGGGGGTATTAAAGTAGTCGGTAATCGCCCGACCGGCGCTATTGGAATGCGTTCTCATAGCTGACCTCCGCAGAGACAACGATGCCCGTCACCCGTAATGGGAAACATTGGGAAATTCTGGTTAAGCATGCGGACTGTCCAGGACGGGCAGCGCCTCGCCAGTGACGACTGGTGATTTTTTAAACATAGTTGCGGTGTTGAATCTTGTCAGTAATGAATAGACATATTTTTTCACGTTTCCACGCGTCAGTGATGCGCTTATCTTGCGGCGATCGCGCTTACCGCACGTAAAGCCACCAGAAAAACCGCGCATTTCCCTATTTGCTGTGAGCAGAATCACGTTCGGCAGTGTAAAACTGCGTTTTTTCGCGCATGCCATGTTTTGCCGTCCGGCCCTGTTACGAGATTGTTAGACTGCCCGCTCTTTCCCTTTCCCGATATGTTGCTCATGCCGCGCGCGATTGAAACCTGGAAAATCAACCTGATATCGGTCTGGTTCGGCTGTTTTTTTACCGGCCTGGCCATCAGTCAAATCATTCCTTTTCTGCCGCTTTACGTTGAAGCGCTGGGCATTCACGGCGATCGTGCCCTCAGCCTCTGGTCTGGTCTCACCTTTAGCGTCACCTTTGTGATTTCTGCTGCCGTCTCGCCGCTGTGGGGCAGCCTGGCCGATCGCAAAGGACGCAAGCTGATGCTGCTGCGCGCATCCCTGGGTATGGGGGTGGTGATCCTGCTACAGGCCTTTGTGACCCAGGCCTGGCAGCTGTTGCTGCTGCGTGCGCTGATGGGGCTGACATCCGGCTACATTCCTAATGCCATGGCGCTGGTGGCGGCACAGGTGCCGCGCGAACGCAGCGGCTGGGCGCTGAGCTGCGTCTCCACCGGGCAGATCGGCGGCGTGATCCTCGGGCCGATGCTGGGGGGCTTGCTGGCCGACTGGGTCGGTCTGCGCTGGGTGTTTATCGTCACCGCCGTGCTGCTGATGGTGAGTTTTCTCGTCACGCTTTTCCTGATCAAAGAGACCGGCTACACCCCGGTGAGCCGGCAGGCGAAGCTGAGTGGCCGGGAGGTCTTCCGCAGCCTGGATAATCCGCGTCTGATGATCTGCCTGTTCGTTACCACGCTGGTGATTCAGATGTGCAACGGATCGGTGAATCCGATTCTGACGCTGTTCGTACGCGAACTGGCGCCGCAGGCGCAAAATATCGCGTTCCTCAGCGGCGTCATTGCGGCGCTGCCGGGCGTCTCTGCCCTGATTTCCGCGCCGCGCCTCGGCAAGCTGGGTGACCGCATTGGTACACAGCGCATTCTGCTGGCGACCATGGTGGCTTCGCTGCTGCTGCTGGTGGCGATGTCCTTTGTCACCAGCGCCACGCAGCTTGGCGTACTGCGGTTTCTGCTGGGTTTTGCCGATGGCGCGATGATGCCCGCTGTTCAGACGCTGCTGGTGCGCCATTCCCGCGATAACGTTACCGGCCGCATTTTCGGTTATAACCAGTCATTTATGTATCTCGGCAACGTCGCCGGCCCGCTGCTGGGCGCAGCGGTCTCGGCTGCCACCGGTTATCGCTGGGTGTTTTTTGCCACCGCGCTGGTGGTGCTGCTGAACGTGCTGTTGCTGCGGCGTTTTTACCGCCGGCCCACAACCGCGCTGACGCCCCGCAGCGGTCAGCGCGATGCCGCGCCGGCGGCTACTGACGCAGCGTCAGCGCATAGTGCCAGCGCTGCTGAGAAAGCAAAAACTCAGGGCTGACGCTTGGGCTCCATGAATCATCGCCGCCCACGCCCATGTGGTAAGCGTCGAGATGCAGCCAGCAGCCCGCTTCCGCCTGCAGCAGATGGCGATGCGAAGTCTCCCGCAGCTGCTCCAGGCTGTAGCGGCTGAGCGAAAAGGCAAAATCACCGCGAACCTGCCAGCTGCCGCTGTCCAGCTCGCGCGTGCCGCAGCGCAATCCGTTCTCACCGGGAAACACATAGTCCGTGCTGAGCGCCGCCAGCGGCAGCTGCCAGCGGGAAAACTGCGCCGCCAGCTGACGATCCGGGTAGTTTTCATGCGGCCCGAGGCCCAGCCAGCTGACCTGCTGCGGCGTATGCGCCAGCTGGCAGCGCAGGCCAATGCGTGCCGGCGGCGGCAGCCCGGCAGCCTGTTCCACCTCAACGCTGAGCGAAAGTTCACCCCTGCCGTCAATCAGGTAGCGTTTGTGGCTGGTAAAGGCCGGCTCGCCGTTGCCAGACCACTGGTGCCAGGTTTCGATCTGCACGCCGTGCGTCAGGCGGTCCATGCGCATCTCCAGCAGCTGCGCTTCCAGCTGGTCATAGCCCGCGCGTTTCCAGCGCTCAACCCAGGCGCTGGGATCGACATTGCTGGCTTCGCTGGTGCCGATGTCATTGTCAATCGGGGCGCGGATAAAGCACTCCTGCAGCGGGGTGAGCAGGGTTTCGCGCCCGTTAACCCACCACTGCACCAGTTCACCGCTGCGGCGTGAAAACTGCCAGCGCTGCTGCGGCAGGGTGAGGGTAATCGCGTCGTCGTGCTGCGTCACCGTCGGGGCGGTCGCGCTGTGCGGCAGCACGCGTGCCGGCAGGGCAGCAGGCAGACGCCACTGATCCCAGGCCACGCGCGCATCGGCTTCGGACCACGCGGTGGCTGCCGGCTGATGCACGGCCAGCCGCAGCCAGGCTTCACCCTGTAATCCTGCCTGTGGCGGCACGCTGAATGACTGGCTTGCCTGCGCATCCAGCTCGAGCGGCCATTCGCCGCTGGCGATAACGTCTCCGTTCTGTTCTATTGCCCAGCGCAGCACTTCGTTATCGCTGCGGCGGAACAGGTATTCACTGGTCACGCTGAAGCGCCAGGCGTCAGCCGCGTCGCGCCGGAACTGAAAGAACTGCTGTGCGCGCTGCGCTTCAAACAGCGCCGGATGCGGTGAGCGGTCGGCAAACACCAGCCCGTTCATGCAGAACTGGCGGTCATTGGGCGTATCCCCAAAATCTCCGCCGTAGGCCTGCCACGGCTGCTGCTGTGCGTCATATCGCGTCAGGCTCTGATCGACCCAGTCCCAGACAAAGCCGCCCTGCAGGCGCGGAAACGCCCGGAACGCCTGCCAGTATTTGGCAAAGCCGCCCAGGCTATTGCCCATGGCGTGCGCATATTCACACAGGATCAGGGGGCGCTGTTCGCCCGGCAGGCCAATCCACTTTTTCAGAGACCATTTGGGCACCGCCGGGAAGGGCTGATCCTGATCCACGCGCGCATACATCGGACAGAGGATATCGGTGGCGGCGGTATCGGCCCCGCCGCCTTCATACTGAACCGGACGCGTGCTGTCGCTGCTTTTTACCCACTGATAAAGGGCATCATGCGTGCTGCCGTGGCCGGATTCGTTTCCCAGCGACCAGATGATGATGCAGGCGTGGTTGCGATCGCGCTGCACCATGCGCGTCACGCGCTCGCTGTAAGCAGCAAACCAGCGCGGATCGGCGGATAAACGGCTCATTGGCTGCATACCGTGCGTTTCAATATTGGCTTCATCCACCACATACAGGCCGTAGCGATCGCACAGGCGATACCACAGCGGATGGTTAGGGTAGTGCGCACAGCGGACGGCGTTAAAGTTGTGCCGCTTCATCAGCATGATGTCGCGCCGCATGGTGGCTTCATCCACCGCCTGGCCCTGTTCCGGATGGTGCTCGTGGCGGTTAACGCCACGAATCAGCAGCGGTTTACCGTTCAGGCACAGCTGGCCATTGTCGATGCTGACGCGCCGGAATCCCACATCGTATGCCTCGGCCTCGATGACGGTGCCATGCACATCCAGCAGTGCGACAACCGCGCGATACAGGTGCGGCGTTTCGGCGCTCCAGAGCTGCGGCTGCGTGACCGGCAGAACCAGCAGCGCGCGTTCCGGATAGTGGCCGCGCTCATCGATGGGCGCGCTGCCGGGGGCCTGCTCCTGCTGCGCCACGCACGTCTCGCCCTGCCACAGGGTGACGCGCAGCCGCAGCTGATTCAGCGGCCGGTCGCCGGGCTGGATTGCCACGCGCACCCGCAGATCGCCGCGCAGATACTCCGGACTCAATGCGGTCTCAATCTGTACGTCAGTCAGCTGCGAGGCCGGTTTATGCAGCAGGGTGACATCGCGGAAGATGCCGCTCATGCGCCACATATCCTGATCTTCCAGATAGCTGCCGTCGCACCAGCGCAGCACCATCACCGCCAGCCGGTTCTGTCCGGCCCGCAGCACCACGCTGAGATCAAACTCCGCCGGCAGGCGGCTATCCTGCGAATAGCCAATCCACTGGCCGTTGCACCAAAGGAAAAAGGCGGCGTTGACGCCGTCGAAGACAATGCGCGTCTGCCCCTGCTGCAGCCAGCGTGCATCAGCGGTAAATGTGAGCGAGTAACATCCGGTGGGATTCTCGCGCGGCACATAGGGCGGATTAACCGGAATGGGATACTGCACGTTGGTGTAGATGGGCGCGTCATAGCCGTGCAGCTGCCAGTTAGCCGGCACCGGCAGCGAGGCGGCGTCCGGTAAATCCTGCAGCAGCCAGCTTTGCGGCACCGCTTCCGGCCGGTCGAAATAGCTGAATGTCCACTGACCGTTAAGCGACTGCCGGGAAGGGGAGGGCAGCTCATCCCGGGCGCTGAGCTCATCGCGCCAGCTGGCAAACGGCGGATGCGCATCCAGACGGTTAAGGCTGGTGATAACCGGGTTTTCCCAGTCGCGGCGCGCAAGGATCTCACTCAGGGAGAGCGTAGTCAGGTTCATGGCAGAATCTCGTTCAATGTATTGCGCTCACATTGCGCGAAAATACGACAACTGTAAAGCGCAGATGCACGCGCCGCTGGCGCGATCACAAAAGCTGCCAGCACCGTGCCGGCTGTGGGGTTTTTGTCAGGTTTGCGCGGGTAAAGCGTTAAGCGTGGTGAGCAGAGATGAATAGCGCCCGGATGCGGAACATTCCGGCTTGTCGCGCGCCTGGTCGCCTCCTACACTCAGCGCGATTTCACACGCAGAGGCAATAATGAACGCTTTACTGAAACTCGCCACCGTGATGGCACTGGTGACCGCGCTGAGCGGTTGTATCTTCCCACCGCCGGGCGGCGGTGGTGGCTGGGGTGGTCCCGGCGGCGGCGGACCCGGTCACGGCTTTATGGGACCACGCTGACGCCCGGCCGTGTGGCCTGCCCGATGAAGCGAAACGTTTTACGCTGCGGTAATCGCAGGCAGTAAAACGTTTCGCTGTTAGATATTGATATCCGGTGTTTTTTAGCGCGACGGCAAATGCGCTTTTTGCCACAAAAACGGTAAAAACGCTTGTTGTTTTAATCACCACAGTGCTACTTTCAGCTTTCTTTCTCTCACCGGGTGCGTCGCATGAAATACCTGATTGCGGAACTCCTGCTGAAGCTGGCAGAAAAAGAAGAAGCGTCAAAAGAACTGGTGGTTCAGGTTGAAGCGCTGGAAATTGTGCTGACGGCTATCCTGCGTAAACTCGAACCGCAGCAATATGATGATATTGTCACTGCCATAGACAGTGCCATGCCGCCGCGCGCGACGATCGCAGAAAATGCCGATGCGCAGCTGCTGCGCAATTATGTGGATAAATTACTTAAACACCCCCGTCACTGATCGCGGTTTTATTTCCCCCGTTAGATTTTTTTCCGCTTTGGTTATTCCGTGCCATGCTTATGACGTCATAACGCGACGGAGAAAACCCTAATGAAATCCTCTCTTCTGGTATTAATGGCCGCCGGTTTATTGCTGGCCGGCAGCGCCGGTGCGGCAGAAAAAACCGCCCAGCAGGAAAAAATGGCCCTGTGTAATCAGCATGCCGGGTCGCAAAACCTCACAGGCGATGCGCGAAAAAGCTTTATGAGCGATTGCCTGAAAAAAGACAGCAAAATGGGCAATATGACGCCACAGCAAATGAAAATGAAAAGCTGCAACACCGCGGCGGGTGATAAAAAGCTCAGCGGTGAAGCGCGTAAAACCTTTATGAGCAGCTGCCTGAAAAAGAGTGCGTAACGGCTGACGGGCGGCCTGCGGGCCGCTTTTTTGTGTCCGCTCTCGCAGGGTAAAAATGGGCTTTTTTTACCGTCGCGCAAAGGGCACGCGTTGCCAAAACTTTACAAACAGCTTACATAAACTCGTCATGCTCTCTCTGTCTCTCCCTGGTGCCTGCTGGCGCGCAGGGTGTTTTAACGTGCAACATAAGGAACCCGTTGTATGGTCGCTGCGATCATTCTTGGTATTTTTGTGATTAGCGTTATTTATGCGCATTCACGCGGCGTGGAAAAACAGAAATTCTCCCGCCAGTTATTTGATCATTCGACATTCATGGCGCCGATAAATATGTTTATGACCGGCCTGTCAAGATTACCGGCAAAGCAACCCTATTTTCCCGTGGATGCCTTTCCGGAATTACGCCAGCTGACGGATAACTGGCAGGTGATTCGCGATGAAGCGATCCGTTTGCAGGATCACATCAAAGCGGCACAGACGCATAATGACGCCGGCTTCAACACCTTCTTTAAACGCGGCTGGAAGCGTTTTTATCTGAAATGGTACAGCGATGCGCACCCTTCTGCGCGCGAGCTTTGCCCGGTCACGACGGAACTGGTCAGCAAAATCCCCGGCGTCAAGGCGGCGATGTTTGCTGAGCTGCCGCCCGGCAGCCACCTCGGTAAGCACCGCGATCCTTATGCCGGCTCCGTGCGCTATCACCTTGGGCTGCAGACGCCCAATGATGATCGCTGCTTCATTGAAGTGGACCGGCAGCGCCACAGCTGGCGCGATGGTGAAGCCGTGATCTTTGACGAGACCTACGTGCACTGGGCGCAGAATGAGAGCGAGCAGACGCGCATTATTCTGTTCTGTGACATCGAGCGCCCGATGAAGTGGCGCTGGGCGCAGGCGGTCAACCACTGGGTGGGATCAACGCTGATGTCGGCCGCGGCCTCGCCCAACGACGAGAACGACCGCACCGGCTACATTAACCGCATCTTTAAATATGTCTATGCATTGCGTGATGCCGGTCAGAACCTGAAAAAACGCAATCGCCGTCTCTACTATTGGGTAAAACATGGCCTGATCGCCGCGATTTTTGCCATCATCATTGTTCCCAGCGTGTTCTTCTGATCCCGCCTTTCCCTTTTAAAACGGCAGATAATCAAACGGTTATCTGCCGTTTTGTTTTGCGTATGCGGCTAAATCCCGAGGCTTTGCCACACTTACTGTTTGCAGGGATTTATCGGTTCGCTACCCAAACAGAAAAGGAGACCCATGTGAGCTACCAAACGGTCGTGAAATTTGATGCGCTGCCTGAGCGTAAACCCACTAAGTTCACCGTCGGTGAGACCGACATGGTGCTGATTCGCGATGGCGAGCGGGTGCAGGCGTTTCAGGCAAAATGCCCGCACGCCGGCGCGCCGCTGGAGCAGGGCGCGGTGTGTGGCGATAAGCTGATCTGCCCGTGGCATAAAGCCGTCTTTCAGCTGAGCGATGGCGGTATGTGTGAGCCACCGGCGCTGGCTAATCTGAAACGCTACCCGGTACGCATTGAACAGGGCAACGTGCTGGTGAGTCCGCAGGCGATGTCGCCAGCCAGTGCGCCGGTTGCGCAGGGTGAAACGCCAGTGTGTGTCATCCTGGGAAGCGGTGCGGCGGGCAGCGCGGCGATCTGGACGCTGCGCGATGAGGGCTTCAGCGGGCGTATTGTGCGTATCGAACGGGAAGCGGAAGCGCCTTACGATCGAACCGCGCTGAGCAAATTCGTGCCGTCCGGCAAGATGGACATTTCAGAGGTGCCAAAGCTGCTGAAGCAGGATGTGCTGGGGCCGGTGGCGCGCATTCAGGATGACGTGGTACAGCTGAACGCACAGAACAGAACGCTGCTGCTGAAATCCGGGCAGCAGGTGACCTTTGATCGGTTACTGATTGCCACCGGCGGCGTGCCGCAGGTCCCGGACCTGCCGGGACGGTCGCTTGACGGTGTGCATCAGCTGCGCTCTCTGGCACAGGCCGACACGCTGTTCAGTGCGGTGGACGAAACGCAGCAGCTGGTGATTATCGGTAACAGTTTTATTGGCATGGAGGTTGCCGGGGCGCTGCGTAATCGGGATGTTGATGTCACGGTGATCGCGCGTGATCAGCTGCCCTTTAAGAAGCAGTTTGGTGAAGAGATCGGCCGCCATTTTTATGAACTGCACCGGCGCAACGGCGTGAAGTTTGTCAGCGGCGAGCCGGAAGCGCTGGAAGGTGAGGGGCAGGTCAGCGCAGTGCGGCTGAAGGGCGGGCAGCGCGTGCCGGCCAGTCTGGTGCTGCTCGCGACCGGGGTCACACCCGCCACCGGCTTTATTCATGATCTCCCGTTGCAGGAAGATGGCAGCCTGCTGGCTGACGGTCAGCTGCGCGTGCAGGAGGCGATCTGGGCCGCCGGCGACATCGCCAGCTATCTGACACCGCGCGGCGTGCAGCGTATTGAGCATTTCCGCGTGGCGCAGCAGCAGGGACGCATCGCGGCGCTGAATATGCTGGGGAAAAACATCATGTACGATCGCGTGCCGTTTTTCTGGACGGCGCACTATGGCACGCGCTACGAATATCTGGGGCACGCCAGCGAGTGGGACGAGTGCCGTCTGCTGGGCTCGCTGCAGAATCAGCAGTTCATCGCATTTTACTGCCAGCAGGGCATGATTGCCGCGGTGTGCTCGGCGGGAATGAACACGCTGACTGCCGCGCTGGTGCATGATATGCAGCAGCCCATGACGCTGGCGCAGGGCATTGCGCTGTTTGAAGCTTTTCAGGGATAGCGCAACGGCGCAGAACACGTTGTGCCGCCGGCGGCGCGAGGAGAGCGGAACCGTCGGAGAGACGGTGATATTGGATGGCAGGCGCGCGCAGAGCCGCGCCCTGCCGTCACATCACGCTTTGCTCAGCGCTTCGGATTTCGCCATACACTGCTGCATCGCCTTCAGTACTGCCGCGCGAAAGCCATTCTCTTCCAGTACCTTCACGGCTTCGATGGTGGTGCCGCCTGGCGAGCACACCATATCTTTCAGCTCGCCGGGGTGCCTGCCGGTTTCCAGCACCATCTGCGCTGAGCCTTTCACCGCCTGCGCGGCAAACTGATACGCCTGCGCGCGCGGCATGCCGCCCAGCACGGCGGCGTCGGCCATCGCTTCGATAAACATAAACACGTAAGCCGGCGCAGACCCGCTGACGCCGACCACCGCATGAATCAGGGATTCGCTGACCACGGCCGCTTTACCAAAGCTTTCAAATATCTGCACCACTTCATCCACTTCCGCCTGCTCCACCAGCACATTGGGCGTAATAGAGGTCATGCCTTCGTTTACCAGCGCCGGCGTATTGGGCATCACGCGGATGATTTTGCGATCGTGCCCCAGCACTGCCGCCAGCGAATCCAGCGTCACGCCTGCTGCAATCGATACCACCAGCGCCTCTTTCTTCAGCTGGCCCGCCAGATCTTTCAGCACTTTGAGAATCACATTGGGTTTGACCGCACCGAACAGAATGTCGACTTCATGCGCCAGGCTCTCGGCGCTCTCTGCCGCAGTCACGCCATACTGCTGCGCCAGCGCCTGATTGGTGTCGGTTTTGCGGTCGTACACCCAGATGTTTGCCGGGGCAATCTGCCCGCTGTTGATCAGGCCGCTGATAATGGCGGTTGCCATGTTGCCGGCGCCGATAAACCCGATTTTCTTCTCCAGCATCGCTTTATCCTTTACGTGATTCGGTTTTCTCAGGGGATTAGCTTACGTCAGCCGCGATGAATAACAAGTCGCTGTGAAATATCCGTTGCCATTCGCGCTCAGCGCGGCAAGATCGGCGCATTGCTTCGCAACTAAGGAAACCTCATGGCGATCTGGGTCGATGCCGATGCCTGTCCGAATGTCATCAAAGAAGTGCTGTACCGCGCCGCAGAGCGCACCCGCATAACCGTCACCTTTGTGGCGAACCAGCCGCTGCGGGTGCCACCGTCGCCGTATGTCAAAACGCTGCAGGTTGCTGCGGGTTTTGATGTGGCGGATAACGAAATCGTGAAGCGCGTGCAGCCAGGCGAGCTGGTGATCACCGGCGATATTCCGCTGGCGGCGGAAGTGCTGGAGAAAGGGGCCGCGGCGCTGAATCCGCGCGGAGAGCGGTATTCGCCGGATACCATTCGCCAGCGTTTAACCATGCGGGATTTTATGGAGACGCTGCGCGCCAGCGGCGTGCAGAGCGGCGGCCCGTCGGCACTGAGCCCACGTGACCGCCAGCAGTTTGCGAATGAACTGGATAAGTGGTTACGTCAGCGCTAATCAGACGAAGGTGTCGTCATCGTCATAGTCGCCGCCGCCAAAATCACTGAAATCATTGTTATCCGCAAAGCTGTTGTTGTCCCAGCTGGCGTTATCGTTCAGGAAGGCGTTATCACTGTCGTTGCCGTTAAAGGTGTCCAGATTGTTATCCACCTGCGGCAGCGCCGGTTCGTTGATGATATTAACAATCTCTTCCGGCTGAGAGTGATGGAACAGGCTGGTCAGCATATCCGCCATCACCACACCGCCAGCGACGCCGACCGCCGTCTGCAGCGCGCCGCCCAGAAAACCGGTACCGCGCGCCGGGGCCGCGTACTGCGGCGGCTGCTGCGCATACTGCGGCTGCGGTGGCGCGCTGTTCCATGCCGGCTGCTGCGTCTGCTGCGGCTGACGTGAGCCGCTGCCGAACAGGCTGGAAAGGAAGCCGCCGCTGCTCTGCTGCGGGGCCTGCTGCTGCTGCGCCTGAGCGAGACGATTTTCCAGATCGGCCACCTGCGCGTTAAGTTTTTTCATCGCCGCTTCCTGAATCAGGATCGCCTGCGCCATGTAGTAGGGCGCACCGGGCTGGCTCTGTAAAAACTGCTTAATTAACTGTTCGGCTCCGGCATCGCGCGGGCCGCTCTGCGTTTCAGCCTGTTTCAGACGGCTGAACAGATTTTCAATAAGTTGTTGTTCCTGGCTCTGCATGATGAACCTCCGTTTGCGAGATACCACACTATATGAGGGCTGCATGACAGAAAGTAAATCTGCCATGCGGTAAGGAAATGTTGCCCGCGCTTACAAATGACCGGATGCACAAAATGCGCACGCTGTTTCCATTACAAATCATAGTGTTGACCTGAAGAGGCGTCAAAATACGCGTAATTCGTGCTTCGTGGCTGGCTGATGAAATAAAATCCAGGTATCATGCGACGCATTATTGACCTGATGACCTTGCCCGCGCGGCAGAATACGGCGGAGGATGAGCCCGGATGTCATTACCCATCTATCTGATCGGCGCACGCGGTTGCGGTAAAACCACCATTGGCCAGGCGCTGTCGCAGGCGCTGAATTACGCCTTTCGCGATACCGATCACCATCTGCAGCTCACCACACAACGCAGCGTTGCTGAGCTGGTTGCGGCCGAAGGCTGGGAGCGTTTTCGCGCGCGCGAAAGTGAATCCCTGCAGGCGGTCACGGCACCGTCAACCATTATTGCCACCGGTGGCGGCATGGTGCTGGCAGAAGCCAACCGCCGGTTTATGCGCGATAACGGTCAGGTCATCTGGCTGAACGCACCTTCCGGCGTGCTGGCCGACCGGCTGACGCGTCAGCCGGAAGCGGCGCAGCGTCCAACCCTGACCGGGCGGCCTATTGCCGAAGAGATGGGCGATATTCTGCGTGAGCGCGCCCACCTTTACCGTCAGGCCGCCCATCACGAAGTGAACGCCATGCAGCCACCGGAACGGGTGGTGGAACAGATTCTGCACGCGCTTTCGCTGGCCCGCGCCAGCTGATTCCCTCAGATTTCTCCCGCTTTGTTGGCAGCGATCCGCCTTTGTCTATACTGAATAACAGACAGGGGATCGCCGCTGTCTGTGTGGAAACCTGACATAAGAGGGAAACGTATGCCAACCAGACCACCCTATCCACGTGAAGCGCGCATTGTTGCCGTTGAAAAAGGCCCGGCGGGAAATACCGTCACCTGGTACGAATTACGTGCCGATCATCCGCGCCCGGATACGTTAATCAGTGAACACAAAACGGAATCGGAAGCGCAGGACGCAAAAGACCGTTACGAAGATGTGGAAAAAGAATAACGGTTACGGGCGGGGAAACCTGCCCAACCTTTATTACGTCCGGTCGCTAAAGATATTTTTTTCTTTTTTCTGAATTGCCTGATTATTCTGCCAGTCTGATATTCCTTTCTTTATCGCTCCGCACCTGCCTGATAACGTCTGCTGATTTACCCTTTATTCCGTATTTTATTCTGACTTAAATGTTGCCGGCATTATCCGGTGCAAAATTTACGCTTGACCCGGCCTCCGCCACACTTTACTTTCAGCTGACTCATACAGGAACTCAGTTCCATATAGTGGAACCTTCGCCATGACCACACTCGAAAATGCGTCTGCCGTGCTCCGGTTATTCCAGCGTGCTGGTATAACACAGGGCCATCCAGGCCTCTCTTTTACCGAGGTGGTAACGGCGCTGGCTTTGCCGAAAAGCACCGTTTCGCGTCTGCTGGCGACCATGGAAAGTGAAGGTTTACTGGAGCGCGATCCGGACAGCCGCTGCTACCGCATTGGGCGCGTGCTGTTATCCGTGGCCGGCCATTATCTCTCTACGCCGCTGGTTGACAGCGCGTCGGCGCCGATGGCGCGCCTTGCCGCCAGCAGCGGCTGCATGGGCTATATCTCGGTGCTGGACGGCAATGATGTGCTGGTGATGCGCATGTTTCATGGCCGCTTTTTTACGCAGCTGGTCACGCCGCCGGGCACGCGGGTGTCGGTTACCGGCACCTCCACCGGCCGCGTCCTGCTGGCGCAGTTAAGCGACGAGCAGGTACGGCAGCGCTTTGCGGATAACTGGCAGGCGGCTTCGCCGAACTCGCCGCGGCATCTGGATGCGCTGTGTCAGGAGCTGGCGCGTATCCGCCAGCAGGGCTGGGCACTGGCGCGGAATGAAACCCTGCCGGGCATCAGTTCGCTGGCGGTGGCCATCACCCATAAACATCGGGGCGAAAGCGCTGCACTGTGTCTTTCGTTTCTCTCGCAGGAAGCCGCCCCGGGTTATCCGGAAGCGCTGCTCAGCGAATTGCGCGCAACGGCTGCACTGATGGCTGAAAAATATGGCGCAATGTCTCTGGATAATACAGAGCAACCCGCATTCGATTTTAAGGCGTAATACTTCGCGCCACACCGGGGAAATAGCAGGTCTTCGGACCTGCTTATTTCAATAATCAGGGAACGATGAATTAAAGCGTTGTTGTCCCGCGTGGCGGGCGCAGCGAAATAAGCGCGTTTCTGCAGGGTGAAAATACGGGGAAACAATGCGTCAGGATAATCCAGTTAAAAGTATCGGCACCGGGCTGATGCTGGTGCTGCTGTCAGTGGCCGGTGCCATTATCGGCGTTCAGCTTATTACCACCATTGGGGTTACGCCCAATACTTCCATTATCGGTGCGCTATTTGCCATGCTGCTGGCGCGCATTCCGCTGCAATGGTTTCGCCGCTACCGCTCGGTAGAAGTGCAAAACCTGGCGCAGACGGCCATCTCCTCTGCCACCTTTGGGGCTGCCAATAGCCTGCTGATGCCCGTTGCGGTGCCGTGGGCACTGGGTGAGCCGCAGCTGGTGCTGCCGCTGTTTATCGGCGTCAGTGCCGCTATGCTGCTGGATGCCTATCTGCTCTATCGCCTGTTTGACACCCGCGTTTTTCCCGCCAGCAATGCGTGGCCGCCCGGCGTGGCTGCGGCGGAAGCCATCAAAGCCGGCGACAACGGCGGGCGTCAGGCATGGCTGCTGGTGGCGGGGATTGCGGGCGGTATTGCCGGCGCGATGCTGAAAATCCCGATGTCAGCATTTGGCACTGCCTTTATCGGCAACATCTGGGCGCTGAGCATGCTCGGCGTTGGGTTTCTGCTGCGCGCCTACGCCCAGCCAGTGGCCGGGGTAGACATCAACGCCCTTTATATCCCTCATGGCGTGATGGTGGGGGCCGGGCTGGTGGCGCTGATTCAGGTGGTACAGGTGATCCGCAGCCGCCGTCCCGATCATCTGCGCGTCAGCCGCAGCGACACAGACGTCAAACGCGCGCTGGGCCTGGGCTCGGTGGGGTACATCGCGATCGCCGCACTGCTGGCGCTGGGCGGTGGCCTGTGGAGCGAGCTGGGCCTGCCGATGTTGTTGCTGTTTATCCTGTATGCGGCGTTTGCAGCCTTTGTCCACGAACTGATTGTCGGCATTGCGGCTATGCACTCGGGCTGGTTCCCGGCTTTTGCGGTGGCGCTGATTACCCTGATCCTCGGTATTCTGATCGGTTTTCCGCCGCTGGCGCTCTGCCTGCTGTGCGGCTTTACCGCCGCCACCGGGCCGGCTTTTGCCGATATGGGATATGACCTGAAAGCCGGTTTTATTCTGCGCGGCAACGGCACCGATATGCAGCAGGAGCTGTGGGGGCGTCGTATTCAGCTGATGGCCGCCCTGCTGGCCTTTGTGATCTGTATTCCGGTGGTGTGGTATGCACACACGCTGTTTTTTGCTGAAAACCTGCTGCCGCCGGTGGCACGCGTCTACGCCAAAACCATTCAGGCCGGTGCCGAGCCTGGCATCGCGGGCAGCCTGCTGATATGGGCTATTCCCGGAGCGATCATTCAGCTGATCGGCGGGCCGAAGCGCCAGCTCGGCGTGCTGCTGGCCACTGGTCTGCTGATCAATAACGCGGCGGCCGGCTGGGCGGTGCTGGTCGGGATTGCGCTGCGGATTGTGATCCTGCGCATCTGGGGCGAGCGCGGACGTTCACCCATGGAGGTGATGGCCGCCGGGTTCATTGCCGGCGACGCGCTATACAGCTTCTTCCATTCTCTTTTTGCCAGCAGCAGTAAAAAATAATCCAGGAAACGTTATATGAGTTTACAGCAGACACTGCAGGTCTTTGAGTTACTCGACAGCGCGTATGTGGACGGGCAGCAGGTGGTGGATCTGTTTGCCGCTTATCCCGGCGTCCGGGCCCGTTTTACCCGCGTCAGCGGGGCGAAAGGGCGCACCGATTTTGTCCGCATCGACATTCCGGGCCGCCACGGTAAAAGCGCTGGCGGCACCGCGCCCACGCTGGGCATTATCGGGCGTCTGGGCGGAATTGGCGCGCGCCCGACGCGCATGGGTATGGTGTCAGATGCCGACGGTGCGGTGGCGGCTGTCAGCAGCGCGCTCAAACTGGCGCAGATGCAGACTAAAGGCGATGTGCTGGCCGGTGACGTCATTGTGACCACTCACATCTGCCCGGACGCGCCCACCCGACCACATGAGCCGGTGGATTTCATGGATTCGCCCTGTGATGATATCACCATGAATGACAATGAGGTGGTCGCAGACGTGGATGCCATCCTCTCCATTGACACCACTAAAGGCAATCGCATTCTCAACCACAAAGGTTATGCCTTATCGCCGACGGTGAAAGAGGGTTACATTCTGCGGGTTTCTGAGGATCTGCTGCGGATTATGGAGATGACCAGCGGCCAGCCCGCGGTGACTTTCCCGATTACCACGCAGGACATTACGCCCTACGGCAACGGGGTTTATCACCTCAACAGCATTATGCAGCCCTCAACGGCGACGGATGTGCCGGTTGTGGGCGTGGCGATTTGTGCTGAATCCGTGGTGCCGGGCTGCGGCACCGGAGCCAGTCACGAAGTGGATATCGCCGCCGCCGTGCGCTTCGCCGTTGAAGTGGCGAAAGAGTTCGGACGCGAAACCTGCCAGTTTTATGACGCGCAGGAGTATGCGCGGCTGCTATCTTTGTACGGTAGCCTCTCTCATCTGCGTTCACGGAAAGCATAACCATGGCAAGCGACCTGATTACCCTGACCATTGGCCAGTCGCCGCGTCACGATATCCTGCCGCTGCTGGAGGCGTATCTGCCGGCCGGGCAGGTGGCGCATGCCGGGTTACTTGATGGCCTGACGCCGGCCGCCATCGCTGCGCAGTATGCGCCAGCGCCGGGTGAAAAGGTGCTGGTCTCGCGGCTGTCCGGCGGCGAGCAGGTGCGTCTGTCAGCACCCGGCGTTGAGCGGGGACTCCAGCGTAAAATCCACGAACTGGAGCAGCAGGGTTACGGCACTATTCTGCTGCTGTGCACCGGCCAGTTTGGCGCGCTGAAAACCGAATCGGCGCTGCTGCTGGAGCCGGATCGCATCATTCCGCCGCTGGTGAAGGCCATCGTGCAGGCGCACCAGGTCGGCATTGTGGTGCCGGTAGCCGAACAGGTTGAGGAGCAGGCCAGCAAGTGGCAGCTTTTGTCGCGCGCGCCCTGTTTCGCGGTGGCCAGTCCTTATCTGGCAGAGCAGCACGATTTGATTGAGGCCGGCCTGTCGCTGCAGGAGCAGGGCGCAGAGGTGGTGGTGCTCGACTGCATTGGCTATCACCAGAAACACCGCGATTTTCTGCAGAAAATGCTGGGCATTCCGGTGCTGCTGTCAAACGTGCTGGTGGCCAAGCTGGCGGCAGAACTTATCCTCTGAACGCGGGCGATCACATCCTGCGCACGATGGCGCTAATTCACGTGACAGATCAGCAGGTTCCCTTGTAATCTGCCGGTAACCCTAATCTGCTGTGAGGAAGGACTATGCTCAACGTAAGCGAGTATTTTGACGGAAAAGTGAAATCCATTGGTTTCGACAGCGTCACCATTGGCCGCGCCAGCGTGGGCGTGATGGCAGAAGGTGAGTACACCTTTGGGACCGGGCAGCCAGAAGAGATGACGGTGGTCAGCGGCGCACTGAAAGTGCTGCTGCCAGGTGAAGCGGAGTGGAAGTGGTATGAAGCGGGTTCGGTGTTCAACGTACCCGGCCACAGTGAATTTCATCTGCAGGTGGCAGAACCTACCTCCTACCTGTGCCGCTACCTGTAAGGCGCGGGTAGCCGCCGCCGGACAACCGGTAATCCTGCACAGGATTACCGGTTTTTTTATGCCCGCGCAGGCTGCACGCTTAGCGCTTTGCCTCGCCGCCCAGGGCTTCGGTCAGGTTGCCGATCAGCGCGGCCAGTTCGCTGGTCATCAGAATGAAATCGGCGTCAAACCGCTGAGCGAAATCGTCGCGGTCGATATCATCATTCTGCTCACGCAGGGTATCGCTGAACTTCAGGCGCTTCACCGAGGCATCGTCAGCAATCACAAACTGAATCCGCTCCTGCCAGTCCAGCGCCAGTTTGGTCACCACTTTGCCCGCTTCAATGTGCGTGGCGATTTCGTCGGAGATCAAATCCTGCTTTTTGCAGCGGATCACGCCGCCGTCTTCCAGTATCGCTTTCAGCTCGGCCTCATCCATAAGGGTGAAACCGGCAGGCAGTTCGCCGGAGCGCACCCATTCGGTCAGCGTCAGCTCAATCGGATTTTCCAGCGTCAGCGGCACCACCGGCAGCGATCCCAGACTCTTGCGCAACAGCGCCAGCGTGTCTTCCGCTTTTTTGGCGCTGGCACAGTCAACGATAATCAGATTGTTAACGGTGTCGATCCACATAAAAGTCTGACTGAAACGGCTGAAGGCGCGCGGCAGCAGGCTGTGCAGCACTTCATCTTTCAGCGAATCTTTCTCGGTCTTTTTCAGCTTGCGGCTCTGTTCCGCTTCCAGCTTTTCGATTTTGGCTTCCAGCGCCTGCTTCACCACCGGCGAAGGCAGAATTTTCTGCTCGGTGCGGGCACAAATCACAATCTGACCGTTTATCACGTGCGTCAGCGCATCGCTGCGGTTGCCCATCGGCGATACCCAGCCGGTGGCGGCCATATCCTGGCTGCCGCACGGCGAAAAGGTAAAGGCGTCGAGCTGTTTTTCCAGATCGTCTGCGGACAGCGGAATGTCACGATTCAGACGATAAACCATCATATTTTTAAACCACAACATCGGGATTCCTTACCGTGGGTGCGATCGGGCGCACAAGTCTCAAACAGTCAGCGCGCATGATAGCGAAACATCGGAGCGGTTTCATTGCCTTTCCCGATTTGCCCTTCTACTGTATCTGTCACCTGAACGAATAATGAGGAATAAAGCGTGCGTATCGGTATTGATTTGGGCGGCACCAAAACTGAAGTGATTGCGCTGTCTGACGACGGTCAGGCGCTGTTCCGCCACCGGGTGAATACCCCGCGTGACGATTACGCGGCCACGGTACAGGCGATGGTGGATCTGGTGCAGCTGGCGGAAGCGCAGACCGGCCAGCAGGGTACCGTAGGCGTCGGCATTCCGGGCACGATTTCTCCTTATACCCAGCGGGTGAAAAATGCTAACTCCACCTGGCTCAATGGTCAGCCGCTGGATAAAGATCTGGCCCGGGCGCTGAATCGTGACGTGCGCATCGCCAACGACGCGAATTGCCTGGCGGTTTCCGAGGCGATTGACGGCGCAGGCGCGGGCCAGCCGCTGGTGTTTGCGGTGATCATTGGCACCGGTTCGGGTGCCGGCGTGGCGATCAACGGCGAATCGCGCATCGGCGGAAACGGCAACGCCGGGGAGTGGGGACACAATCCGCTGCCGTGGATGGACGAGGATGAGCTGCGCCACCGTGCGGAAGTGCCCTGTTACTGCGGGCTGCAGGGCTGCATTGAAACCTTTGTCTCCGGAACCGGTTTCGCCATTGATTATCAGCGGCTGAGCGGAAAAGCGCTGAAGGGGGCTGAGATTATCCGGCTGATTGAGCAGCAGGACCCGGTCGCCGAGCTGGCGATGAGCCGCTATGAGCTGCGGCTGGCAAAATCGCTGGCGCAGGTGGTTAACCTGCTCGATCCGGATGTGATTGTGCTGGGCGGAGGCATGAGCAACAACGATCGCCTGTATCAGACGGTGCCTGCGCTGATGAAGCAGTGGGTGTTTGGCCGCGAGTGTGAAACGCCGGTACGCAAAGCGGTGCACGGTGATTCCAGCGGCGTGCGCGGTGCCGCCTGGCTGTGGCCGTTAAAGCCGTAAAGCACGCGGTTCTCCCTCTCCCGCCAGCGGGAGAGGGAGGGCGTCCGGGCAGCGTGGTGAGGATTACTCACCGGCCAGCAGCGGATCCTGCGGGGCGCGATCGCGCTGGGCTTTGGTCGCCAGAAAATAGCCGTACCCCGCCAGCATGATGGCCACAAACAGCGCGCCAATCAGCGGGTTAAACCACAGCATCGCCACCAGACACACCAGCGACAGCACCAGTGCTATGCCTGGTACAATCGGATAGCCTGGCGCGCGGAAGCTGCGCGCCATCTGCGGCGCGCTGCGGCGCAGCCGGAACAGGCTGAGCATACTCATCAGGTACATCACAATGGCCCCAAACACCGCCATGGTGATCATCGCCGCCGTCAGCGTCATGCCCTGTAAATTAATCAGCCCGTCGCTGTAAATCGCCGCGATGCCGATCACCCCGCCCGCGATGATAGCGCGGTGCGGCGTCTGAAAGCGTGACAGCTTCGCCAGAGCCGGCGGCAGGTAACCGGCACGCGCCAGCGCAAAGAACTGGCGTGAATACCCGAGAATGATGCCGTGAAAGCTGGCGACCAGACCGAACAGGCCAATCCATACCAGCATATGCATCCAGTTTGAGTGCTCGCCCACAATCATTTTCATCGCCTGCGGCAGCGGATCGTTGATGTCCGACAGGCGACGCCAGTCACCGGCGCCGCCCGCCAGCAGCATCACGCCGATAGCCAGCACCACCAGCGTCACAATGCCGCTGATATAGGCCTTTGGAATGGTGCGCTTCGGATCCTTTGCCTCTTCAGCCGCCATCGCCGCGCCTTCGATGGCAAGGAAAAACCAGATGGCAAACGGAATGGCAGCAAAGATGCCGGAGACGGCTGGCAGGGAAAAATGATCGCTGCCGGCCCAGCCGTGAGCGGTAAAGTGGGCCAGGCTGAAGCCCGGTGACACGACTCCCATAAACACCAGCAGCTCCAGCACGGCCAGTACCGTTACCACCAGCTCAAACATGGCCGCCAGCCTGACGCCGAGGATGTTGAGCGCCATAAACACCAGATAGGCGCCCACTGCGGCGGTTTTCGGGTTCAGCGCGGGATACTGAACGTTGAGGTAAGCGCCAATCGCCATCGCGATAGCCGGTGGCGCAAAGACAAATTCAATCAGCGTCGCCATGCCGGCAATCATACCGCCGGTTTCGCCAAACGCGCGGCGGCTGTAGGCAAACGGCCCGCCCGCATGCGGGATGGCGGTGGTCAGTTCGGTAAAGCTGAAGATAAAGCAGGTATAGAGCGTAGCGATCATCAGGGTGGTAACCAGAAACCCCAGCGTGCCCGCAACGCCCCAGCCGTAACTCCAGCCAAAATACTCGCCGGAAATCACCAGACCAACCGCAATTCCCCACAGATGCAGGGTGCCCAGCGTGGGTTTGAGCTTATTTGTCATCTTCGTCTCCCCGTCTTAATGAATGTGCGGCGGATACACCGCGCTGATTATCTGTGCACTACAGTGAAGGGATAATGCCGCCGCCCCGCACGGAAAAACCTGACCGTGGCGCGTGCAGTGTTGTCCTCTGCGGTCAACTTCCATGCAGGAAAAGTGCCGGTTGTACGCTGCGGTCAACTTTGGCTGCTGTCAGGTCAGGAAGTCAGGACGACCTCATCCCATGCTGATAACCCTGTGTTGTCCTGGAGACTGAATCATGAGCGCAAAACAAGCCGAAACGCTGACCGATACTGAAATCACCCTGCTGGCGCAGCGCGCGCTGGCCAGCTATCCCGCCCCTTTTCACGGTGACCTGACCCTGCTGTGCCGCTCGGAAAACGCCACCTTTCTGCTGCGGGCGGGCGGCAGGCGCTATGCGCTGCGACTGCACCGTCCGGACTATCACAGCAAAGCTGCTATCCGCAGCGAACTGCAGTGGCTGGATGCGCTGCGCGACACCGGCATTACCGTACCGCAGGCGATCCCCGCGCGGGATGGCGAAACCGTCCTGACGCTGACGCTGGCGGATGGCAGCCCGCGACACGCGGTGCTGTTTCACTGGATCGACGGGGAGATGCCGACCACCGAGGTTGATCCCGCCGCGTTTCAGCAGCTGGGGGAGATCACCGCGCGACTGCATCAGCACAGCCGGCGCTGGCAGCCGCCGGCCGGATTCCAGCGCATCATCTGGGATCACCACACCATGGTCAGCGAGCACAGCCACTGGGGACGCTGGCAGGATGCGCCCGGACTCGATCCGGCGGATCATGGCATTGTCGCCGAAGCGGTCATCCGCATCGGTCAGCAGCTGGCCGCGTTTGGCAAAGACGCCGATCGTTACGGGCTGATCCACGCCGATCTGCGGCTGACCAATCTGCTGCTGCACAAAGGCGAAACCCGGGTGATCGATTTTGACGATTGCGGCATGGGCTGGTATCTGCACGATCTGGCGGCGGCGATCAGCTTTGTTGAACATCATCCGCGTGCGGCTGAGTGGGTGGAGAACTGGATCCGAGGCTACGAGCGTGTCGCGCACATCAGCGACCAGGAGATGGCCATGGTGCCAACGCTGCTGATTCAGCGGCGCATTCAGATGACGGCGTGGATGGGCACGCATGCGGAGACGGAGATGGCGCGCAGCCTCGGACCGCACTGGGCTGATCATTCGGTACGCTTATGCCGCCGCTACCTGGAGAGCAGCGCGCTGCCGGTTGGGGCCTGACGCACCAGCAGCGGGCAGCGCTGCGTCGGCATAGCGCACGCCACGGCGGCCTGCGTATGCGCTGCGGTGGCGTGACGCAGGCAGGCCGGGCAGGGCGGCTGCCGGCGGTGCTGGTATGAAAATTGCTGCAGCAGGCTGTGTGTTTTTTTCCTGTGAGGTCATGATGCCAGCATTCACGTCTTCCGACGCGCTCAGCGCGTTTCCGCTGCAGGCCGGCAACCGCGGCGTGCTGGCGGCCGCGGCCACCGGTCTGAGCGCGTTTATCAGCGATAACGGCGGCGATGTCGATCGGATATTCGGTATCAGCGGTATTGATTCAGAGCTGCTGGCCAGCCCGACGCTGAGCCTCGGGCTGGTGAATTACTGCCGCGTGATGGAAGAGGCTGCGCGTCAGTCCGGTTTTGATAACTTCGGTTTGCATTACGGCAGGCAGTTCAAACCGCAGTCATTAGGGCTGATCGGCTATATCGGCCTGTGCTCCGCCACGCTGGAGCAGGCGCTACACAATGTGGTGAATGCCTTTCCGTGGCATCAGCATGACACCCTGACGCGGCTGGTGGACAAAGGCGACTGCTGGCGGCTGGATTATCAGGTACGTCACGGCGCTATCCTCGCCCGGCGCCAGGATGCGGAGCTGACGCTCGGCATGTTTCTGAATCTGATTCGCCACGTTGCCGGCAAACACTGGGCACCGCGTGAAGTGCACTTTGAACACCCGCGCCCGGCGATGTGGCACGAGCACTGCAAAGTGTTTGATGCGCCGGTGTGGTTTGATCAGCCGTTTAACTCACTGGTGATCGCCAAACGGGATTTGCTGCGCGCCATGCCGGAACAGGATGCCATGCTGCTGATGGTCATGCAGGATGCCATCCGCCGGCTCAACAGCCGCACCAGCGGGCAGAGCGTGGCCGGGCAGGCGCGCGCGCAGGTGAGCCTGGCGCTGATGCACGGTGAACCGGTGCTGGAGCTGATTGCAGAGAAAATGGGGCTGACCAGCTGGTCGCTGCAGCGGCGGCTGCGCGAAGCGGGCCTCAGCTTCAGCGGCCTGGTGGATAACGTGCGCTGCGAAATGGCCACGCACTATTTACAGCAGAAGCAGCTGACCATTTCGGAAATGGCGCTGCTGCTGGGGTACTCCGAAGTCAGCGCCTTTTCCCGCGCGTTCCGCCGCTGGTTTGGTATCAGCCCGCGCCAGTGGCGGCAGGATGGGCTGGCAAGCTAGCGCGGTGTGGCGCAAAACCAAACCAGGCGGGCTGATCGGGTTCGGGCGGCGGCGGTAGCTGACGCGCCTGTCCAATCAACTGCCAGGCGCGCAGGCACAGCGCTTCATCGCCCTGCGTCTGCGTGACGGCATAGCGTCCCCCGGCCTGCCACTCCAGCCGCACCAGGCACTGCTGACCGGCATAATGCGCCGCATCGTGAAAGGCCCGGCTGAGCTGCTGCTGCATGGTTTCGCTCCACTGGCAGGCGGCGCTGCCCGGCGTACGCTGCGGCTCACATAAATTAGCCAGCGTGTTTTCTGCCGGCGCTGCCGGATGCTGGCAGGCGCTCAGCAGCGCCGTCAGCGCGGCGACAGCGCCAGTCAGGACCATTCGATTAAATAAATTCATGTATCAGCCTGTATTTTTCCTAAAGATCCCCGCCCCTGCTGCCGACAGTCTACAGACCGCGTCAGGTTTTGCTATGGCAATCCTCTGACTGTCGGCATAACCAGAATTTGCCGCCCCGGGGGCGGTGTTATCCCTTCCTTTATTCATGGACTCGAAATGCAGAAAAAATATGCCCTTGCGGCTCTCTCCCTGGTAAGCGCGGCGCTGCTCAGCGGCTGCGCCAGCGAATCATCACGCGCTATCGAAGCGCCGCAGGTACGTGCGGCCAGCCAGCCGGTTTATCAGGGCGTGCGCAGCCCTGTCGCCGTGGGCCAGTTCGATAACCGCTCATCCTATATGAACGGCATTTTTTCGGATGGGGTTGATCACCTTGGCAACCAGTCAAAAACCATTCTGATTACCCACTTACAGCAAACCAACCGTTTTAACGTGCTGGATCGCAGCAACCTGAAAGAGCTGCAGCAGGAGGCGGATTTCAAACGCAGCCAGCAAAACATCAAAGGCGCGAATTACATCATCACCGGTGATATTACCGAGTTTGGCCGCAAAGAAGTGGGGGACCAGCAGCTGTGGGGCATCCTTGGCCGCGGCAAGCGGCAGATCGCCTACGCCAAAGTGAACCTTAACGTGGTGGACGTGGCCACCTCGGAAGTGGTGTACAGCGCGCAGGGCGCCGGAGAGTATGAACTGTCGGCACGTGAAGTGATCGGCTTTGGCGGCACCGCCAGCTACGACTCTACCCTGAACGGCAAAGTGATGGATCTGGCGATCCGTGAAGCGGTGGATCACCTGGTGGATGGCATCAACGCAGGCGCATGGCGTCCGACAAAATAAGGATATTAACGATGAAATTACTGCATCTGAGCGCCACGCTGATCGCGGCGGGCGTACTGGCGGGCTGTGCCCCGAAGGGACCGGAGCCGCTTTACTACTGGGGTGATTATCAGCAGCAGATCTACAGCTACTACCAGAAAGACAGCGATCCGCAAAAGCAGATTGACGCGCTGAATCTGGACATCGAAAAGGCCAAAGCGGTGAATAAGCCGGTCGCTCCCGGGCTGCATGCGCAGCTGGGTCTGCTGTATGCCCGGAATGGCAACACCGATAAAGCCTTCACCCAGTTTGCCACGGAGAAGCAGCTGTTTCCGGAATCGGCACCGTACATGGACTTTCTGATGAAGAAAAAAGGAGTGACCCAATGAAGAAGCTGATTGCCGCCTGTGGCCTGCTCGCCGCGCTGCTGCTGACCGGCTGTGCCCCGCACAGCAAACCTTTTGATTACAGCGCCTTCCGCGCCAGTAAACCGGCGTCGATTCTGGTGTTGCCTGCGGATAACCGCGCGCCGGATATCAATGCGGCGCACAGTTTTACCTCGCAGGTGACGCAGCCGCTGGCGGAAGCGGGTTACTACGTGTTTCCGGTCGCGGTGGTGGAAGAGACCTTCCAGCAGAACGGCCTGACCAATGGCCATGAAATTCAGGCCGTCAGCACCAAGCGGCTGCATGACATCTTCAACGCCGACAGCGCGCTTTACATCTCCATTGCCGATTACGGCAGCAGCTACCGCGTGATTGACTCGGTGACCACCGTCACCGCCAGCGCGCGGCTGGTGGATCTGCGCAGCGGTAAAGCGCTGTGGCAGGGCGTGGCCACCGCCAGCGATGCGGAAAACAGTAATAACAATAACAGCGGCCTGATCGGCATGCTGGTTGCGGCGGCGGTCAATCAGATCGTCAGCAACGTCAGCGATAAAGCCCACACCATCGCCGGTGTCGCCAGTGCCCGTCTGCTAGCGCAGAACGAGAACGGCGGTTTGCTGCCCGGACCGCGTTATAAAGCGGCGGTAACCCGCTAATGTGTTGCCGCGGCGGTTGCCAAACCGCCGCGGTATTCAGGTGCCCGGCAGCTCCAGCTTGCTGTAACCCAGACCATTCATTTTGCGCACTTTGATCTGCACCGGAATGCGCTCTTTCATCGCCTCCACGTGACTGATCACGCCAATGGTTTTGCCACTGGCGTTGAGCGCATCCAGCGCATCCAGTGCCGCATCCAGCGTCTGCGCATCCAGCGTGCCAAAGCCCTCATCCAGAAACAGCGACTCAATGCGCGTTTTGTGGCTGACCAGATCGGACAGCGCCAGCGCCAGCGCCAGGCTCACGAGGAAACTTTCGCCGCCTGACAGCGTACGCGTATCGCGCGTGGCATCACCCTGCCAGGTATCCACCACCTCCAGCTCCAGTTCATCGCTGAGACGTCGCTGCAGCAGATAGCGGCCGTGCAGCCGATCAAGCTGCCGGTTCGCCAGCCATACCAGGTGATCCAGCGTTAATCCCTGCGCAAAACGGCGGAATTTATCGCCTTTCGCAGAGCCAATTAACTCATTCAGCTGGCTGAGCTGCGCTAACGCCCGGGCGTCGTCGGCGATCTGCGTCAGCAGCGTTTGCTGCTGCTGGCGCAGCCGGGCATCACTGTCCAGCTGCTGCTGCGCCTCGCCCTGCTGACGGGCATTCTCGCGCAGCGCCACGCGCAACGCCTCCAGCTGCGCCGGCAGATCGGCCGCCGCCTCATCACTCAGCGCCGCCGGACGCTGCTGCTGATGCGTATTCAACCGCCGGGTCAGCTGTTCGCTGAGCGTCAGCTGCTGCTGACGCTGCTGATCCAGCGTCTGCAGGCGCTGGCGCAGCAGTGTTGTCTCTGCGGCACTGAGCAGCGCCGCCCGCAGTGCGGCTTCATCGGCGAAGTCGCTCGCCTGCAGCGCCGCACGGAACGTCTCGTCGGCGGTCTGCAGGCGTTCTGCCAGCCGCTGCTGCTGCTGCACCAGCTGTTCACGCTGACCCTGCAGCGTGTGCAGCTGACTCTGGGCCTGCTGCCACTGCTGCAGCTGCTGCGTCAGCGCCTGTTCATGCTGCTGCAGACTGGCCTGCTGCTGCTGACGCGCTTGTGCGGTGCTGCGCGTGCCAAACAGCTGTGCACGCTGCTGCTGCTGCGCCTGTAACTGCTGCTGCATGGTCTGCTGCGCCTGCTGCAGCGCGTCCCGCTGCTGCTGCTCACGACTGACCGCCTGCTGCAGGTTGCTCAGCTCGCTCTCTGCCTTCGCCAGCTGCGGCTGCAGCGCGGCAAGTAACCGCTCACTTTCCTGCCACTGCTGCCAGCGTGTCTGGCAGGCGGCCAGCCAGGCCTCACGCTGCGCCGCCGCCGGCAGGGTGAACTGCCAGACCGCCAGCGCGTCGGTCAGCTGCTGTGTCAGCTGCTGCGCGGCGCGGCGCTCGCCGGAGTGGCGCTGCTGCAGCTCATCCAGCTGCTGCTGCGTGCTGGTCTGCTGCTGCTGCGCCAGCTGCTGTTGCTGCTGCTGGTGCGCCAGTTGCTGCTGCTGCTGCAGATGGGCCTCTCTGGCCTGCTGCAGCGCGGACGCCGCCTGTTCCCGCTGCTGCAGTTGCTGCTGCTGCTGCGTTTCAGTGGCCGCCTGCTGCTGCAGCCAGGCGGTAAATTCATCCTGCTGTTCCAGGGTGAAGGTAAGTGCCAGCTCACTGCACAGCGCCTGCCACTGCGCGCTTGCGCTGGCGATCTGCCGGTCAAGATCGGCGATCTCCTGCTGCAGCGTCTGCTGCTGCTGCTGCGAAAGTTTCTGCTGTTCACCCTTCGCGGTGCCGGCCTCTTTCAGCTGCGCCACGCGGTTTTCCAGCGCCGCCAGCCGCTGCTGATTCTCGCCCGGCTGCAGCTGCTGATAGCGCTCAATCGCCGGATGCTGGCAGGAGCCGCACAGCGGGCAGGGCTGTTCCGGCTGCAGTCTGGCGCGTTCGTCGGCCAGCTGAATAATGGTGCGCTCCAGTTCGCAGATACGGCGAACATCCAGCAGCGCCTGATGCTCGCGTTTGTACGCGTCACGCAGCTGCTGCAGGGCCTGCTCCGCCTGCTGATACTGCTGCTGCTGCTGCGTCAGCTGCTGCTGGCGCTGCGCCCGCTGCGGCTGCAGAGTACGCCACTGCGCAGCCAGCAGCGCCAGCTGCTGACGCGCCGCGCGCTGCTGCTGATGCCGGGCCAGCGCGTCACGCAGCCCGCCACTGCTGGCCGTTTCCTCCAGCGCCGCCAGCGCCTGCTCCGCCTGCTGGCGTTGCTGGCTGGCCTGCGCTTCTGCCTGCTGCAGGGGCCGGGCGGCCCGCTCGCGTTCGGCCTGCGCCTGCTGCAGGGCCGTGACCTGCTGCTGCAGCTGCTGCTGGCGGTGCGCCAGCTCAGCCAGCGTCTGCTCGCGCTCGCTGAGACGCGCCAGATCCGCCTGCCAGCGCGTCAGCGCCGGGCCCCATTCTGCGGTGCGGGCTTCCTGCGCCTGAAATGCCTGCTGCTGCGCCAGCTGTTGTTGTAAGCGCTCACTCGCCTGCTGATGCTGCGCCAGCGCCTGCTGGCTCTGTTCCAGCGTTTGCTGCTGGCCAGCCAGCAGACGCTGCTGCTCACTGAGCTGCTGTGTCAGCGTCTGAATCTGCTGATCGAGCGGAATGACCTGTTCCGTCAGCAGCGTTTCCAGCTGCTGCTGTGCCGCCTGCGCCGCATCACGCGCCTGCCGGGCTGTCTGATACTGTTTTTCATGCTGCGCCAGCGCCGCATCGGCCTGCTGCTGGTGCTGCTGCAGCTGCTGTAACTGCTGCTGCTGCGCAGCGCAATCGTGCTGCAGCTGTTCGCGCTGCTGCAGCTTCTCGCGCAGCTTCTCTGCCGGCTCCGCTCGTGCCAGCCGCTGACGGTCGCTTTCTGCCTGCAACCACGCCTGTTCTGCCGCCTGCAGCGCCTCGCTGGCCTGCTGCTGTTCCTGCGCCAGCTGCTGCGCCTGCGTCAGCCACTGCTGCTGCTGCTGCGCCTGGGCCAGCTGTGCGCTCAGCGTCTGCTCCTGCGCCGTCAGCGCGGTAAGCTGCGCCTGCAGTTCAGCGCGGCGCGCCTCCTCCAGCAGCTGCATACTGCCGGCGCGGGCGCGCAGCGTTTCCAGCTCGCTGCGCGCATGGCGCCACTGTTCGAATATCTGTACGGAAATCCGGCCGTAAATTTCAGTGCCGGTCAGCTCTTCCAGCAGTTCGGCCCGTTCGCCCGGTCGGGCATTAAGAAACGCGGCGAACTGCCCCTGCGACAGCATCATGGAGCGGGTAAAGCGGGCAAAGTCCAGCCCCGACAGCGTTTCAATTGCTTTCAGCTTGTCGCTGACTTTATCGGCAACAATCTGGTTATCCGCCACGCGCGCCAGCTCGACGCGCGGGGCCTGCAGTTTGCCGTCCACCTGGCCGCGGGCGCGGTTCTGACTCCAGAAAGCGCGCCAGGCTTCGCCCTTGATTTCAAACTCCACCTCCGCCAGGCATTCAGCGGTGTCGCGCGTCATCAGCTGGTTTTCACTCTGTGACAGACCGCCGAGGCGCGGCGTCTGGTGATAGAGCGCCAGACAGATGGCATCAAGCAGGGTGGTTTTGCCGGCACCGGTGGCCCCGGTAATCGCGAACAGGCCGTTGCTGGCAAACGGCTCCTCGCGGAAATCAATCCGCCATTCACCGCGCAGCGCATTGAGGTTTTTGAAGCGTAACGTCAGAATTTTCATGCAGAGGGATCCTCCAGCGCCGCCAGCGTACTGCGGAACAGCCGGGTAAGGCTGGCGACGTGATCGGCCTCCAGCTGCGTTTCCTGCGCCAGGCGGCGGGCAAAGACCTCTTCCACTTTCAGTTCGCTCAGCGTCTCATTTTCCAGTCGTTCAAGGCTGGAGCGGCGCAGTTCGCGGCTGCGGCGCACCAGCAGCACCTCAACCGGCAGCGTCGCCGTCAGCTGTTCGATATGGCGCTGCAAATCGCTGAGGTACTCCTGAGTGGTGATTTCAATATCCAGCCACACCGGCTGAGCGGTATCGCCGTCTCTGAACTGCGCCAGCTGCGCTTCAAGCTCTGCCATCGACCCTTTCAGCACGCGCAGCGGCTGAAACAGTGGCACCGTCAGTGGCGTCACGCTGTCGAGCCCGCTGCTGAAGCTGAGCAGAAAAACGCTTTTGTCGCGCCCGGCTTCATCAAAGCTGAGCGGAATCGGTGAGCCGCTGTAGCGGATGTGGTCGCTGTTGGCAATGCGCTGCGGACGGTGAATGTGGCCGAGCGCGATGTAATCCGCTGGCGGAAACGCCTGTGCCGGAAAGGCATCCAGCGTGCCGATGTAGATATCACGCACCGAGTCGCTTTTGCTGACGCCCACGGTGGTGAGGTGGCCGGTGGCAATGATCGGCAGCGGTTCGCCCAGCGCGTCACGCTGCGCCTGAGCGGCGGCATAGCAGTGCTGATAGTGCTGGCCGATGGCCTCCAGCAGGGAGCGCTGTTTTTCCCGTCCGGACTGGCCGGCTTTGCTGCGCAGAATGTCGCGCGGACGCAGATACGGAATGGCACACAGCACCGCACCCGGCGTGCCGTCGCGCCGCGACAGGGTAAGCACCTGCTGCTCGCCGCCCGGCGTCGCACTGGTAATAACGCGGGTGTTCAGGCAGGCCAGCAGTTCGCGTGACTCATTCAGCGTGGCGACCGAATCATGATTGCCCGCCAGCACAATCAGCTGACAGCCGGTAGGCTGCAGCGCGACGACAAAGCGGTTAAACATCTCGCGCGCATAGCTGGGCGGTGTGCCGGTATCAAACAGATCGCCGGCAATGATCAGCGCATCCACCGCGTGCTGCGTTATCTGCTGCAGAAGCCAGTCAAGGAAGGCCTGATGTTCCGCAGCGCGGCTTTTGCTGTAAAAGAACTGGCCGAGGTGCCAGTCGGCGGTGTGAATGATGCGCATGGCGGTTTCCTGCGGGTAAAACGAGGGGGCAAGTATAACGGCTTCGGGGATAAAGGAAAAAAACCGATTTTGATTGTCACATTTCTGTTTTTTATCTATTTATCACGGGTTGGGTTTTTCATAAAAGTGTCATAAAACTGACGCATAATGACGCCGCAAATCCCAGTGACAGCGTGTCACAACAGCAGGAGTAATAATGGCTAAGCGCATTTTGGTTGTGGAAGACGAAGCTCCCATCCGTGAAATGTTATGTTTCGTGCTGGAACAGAATGATTACCAGCCCATTGAAGCAGAAGATTATGACAGCGCGATTGGCAAGCTGATCGAACCCTGGCCAGATCTGATCCTGCTGGACTGGATGTTACCTGGCGGCAGCGGCATTCAGTTCATTAAACACCTGAAACGTGAAGCCATGACGCGCGATATCCCGGTGATGATGCTGACGGCGCGCGGCGAAGAGGAAGATCGCGTGCGCGGTCTGGAAGTGGGGGCCGATGATTACATCACCAAGCCGTTCTCGCCGAAAGAGCTGATGGCGCGGATTAAAGCGGTGATGCGGCGTATCTCGCCGATGGCGGTGGAAGAAGTGATTGAGATGCAGGGCCTGAGCCTCGATCCCTCCTCGCATCGCGTGATGTCTGAGACCACCCCGCTGGAGATGGGCCCGACCGAATACAAACTGCTGCACTTCTTTATGACCCACCCGGAGCGCGTTTACAGCCGCGAACAGCTGCTCAACCACGTCTGGGGTACCAACGTCTACGTAGAAGATCGCACCGTGGATGTGCATATCCGTCGTTTACGCAAAGCGCTGGAGATTTCCGGCCACGATCGCATGGTTCAAACCGTTCGCGGAACAGGGTATCGTTTCTCTGCCCGCTACTAAACGGAGTGCTCTGCCGTGCTGGAACGACTCTCCTGGAAGAGATTACTGACCGAGCTGGCGCTGGTCTGTCTGCCTGCGCTGCTGCTGGGGCTGTTAACCGGCTATCTGCCGTGGCTGCTGTTACTGGCGGTGTGCGGCATCCTGTTTTGGCACTTCAAAAACCTGATGCGACTGTCGCACTGGCTGTGGGTGGATCGCTCCATGACACCGCCCACCGGCAGCGGCAGCTGGGAGCCGCTGTTTTATGGTCTGTATCAGATGCAGCTGCGCAACCGCCGCCGCCGGCGCGAGCTGGGAAACCTGATCAAACGGTTTCGCAGTGGTGCCGAATCACTGCCTGACGCCGTTGTTCTGACCACCGAAGAGGGCACCATTTTCTGGTGTAACGGTCTGGCACAGCAGCATCTGGGGCTGCGCTGGCCGGAAGATAACGGCCAGAACATCCTTAATCTGCTGCGCTACCCTGAATTTTCCCGCTATATCCGCCAGCGCGACTTTAATAAGCCGCTGACCGTGGTGCTGAATAATCAGCATCATATGGAGTTCCGCGTCATGCCTTACAGTGAAGGGCAGTGGCTGATGGTGGCGCGCGACGTGACGCAGATGCACCAGCTAGAGGGCGCACGCCGTAACTTTTTTGCCAACGTCAGCCATGAGCTGCGCACGCCGCTGACCGTGCTGCAGGGATATCTGGAGATGATGGATGACGAGGGCATGAATGCGCGCACGCGCAGTAAAGCGCTGAGCACCATGCAGGAGCAGACGCGCCGCATGGATAGCCTGGTAAAACAGCTGCTGACGCTGTCGCGCATTGAAGCTGCCCCGGCCATCGATCTGAAAGAGACCGTGGATGTGCCCACTATGCTGCTGCTGCTGCAGCGCGAAGCTGAAGCGCTGAGCCACGGCCGTCACCATATCTATTTCCATACCGATCCGCATCTGCGGGTGTTTGGCAACGACGAGCAGCTGCGCAGCGCCATCTCTAACCTGGTGTATAACGCGGTAAACCATACGCCGGAAGGTACGCGAATTGACATCAGCTGGCTGCGGACAAAGCAGGGCGCACAGTTCAAAGTGTGCGATGACGGGCCGGGTATCAGTGAGGAGCATTTACCGCGCCTGACCGAGCGCTTCTACCGCGTGGATAAAGCACGTTCGCGCGCCACCGGCGGCAGCGGGCTGGGGCTGGCGATTGTGAAGCACGCGCTGGGGCATCACAACTCCCGTCTGGAGATCAGCAGCATTCCGCATCGCGAAACCTGCTTCAGTTTCCTGCTGCCGCCGCGCCTGATTGTGGCGGACGGCGTACACGAAAAGGTGAGCTGAGGACAGGCGGCAACAGATCGCAGGCTGCGGTAAGCGGCCATCCCGCCAGCGCTGCTGTTGCTGTTATGCGCCGCTGGCGGCGGCACCCGGCTACGGGATGCCGCACGCGCGAAGCCGGACGTTACGCGGCAGAGATGCCGTGTGGTGGGCCCACCGGAAGGCGGACGAGACCGTTCCCGGCGCGTCCACCCGCCGCGTCAGCCGGCTTTCCTGACCTCAGACGATAGCTGTTGCGCTGAATTAACCTGTTTCAGCGCCTTCCGGTCTGTTTGCCGAAGCCGGTTGCGCATCGCGGCAGAGCGCTCCAGAATGTGCGTTTTACTGCTGGCTCCCTTTATCTGAATGGCGGATCTGCCGATGAAATCGCTGCTGCTCTCCTTTTTGCTGCTGTGCGCCACGCTGGCGCAGGCACAGCAAACCATGCTGACCGGGAATCTGAGTAGCGTGGGTTCCGATACGCTCGGCTATCTGATGACGCTATGGGGAGAGGATTTCAGCCGCCAGTCGCCCGGCGTTAATGTCCAGGTGCAGGCGGCGGGCTCCTCAACCGCACCGACGGCGCTGGCCGCGGGCGCCGCTCAGCTGGGGGCCATGAGCCGCCCCATGCAGGCGGATGAGCGTCAGCTGTTTATCGCCCGCTATGGCTATCCGCCGCTGGCCGTACCGGTGGCGATGGACGCGCTGGTGGTGGTCGTCAATCAGGACAATCCGCTGCCGCACATCAGCCAGCCGCAGCTGGATGCACTCTTCTCTGTCACCCGCCTGTGCGGTGCCGGCCAGGTGCCACAGCGCTGGGGCGACCTTGGCCTTCGCGATACGCACTGGGCAATGCGCGGAATTCAGCGCTTTGGCCGTAATTCCGCGTCCGGCACCTGGGGGTTTTTCAAACAGCAGGCGCTGTGCCGCGGCGATTTTCGCGCCGATGTGGCGGAGTTCCCCGGATCGGCCGCCGTAGTGCAGGCTGTGGCCAGTACGCCTGACAGCATCGGCTATGCCAGCTTTGGCTTCCACCTGAGCGGCGTCAAAATGGTGCCGGTGGTTACCGCGTCGGGCAGCAGCGTTATGCCGGATGCGGAATCGATCCGCAGCGGCCGCTATCCGTGGTCGCGTCCACTCTACATCTATGTCAACAAAGCGCCGGGTAAACCGCTGCCACCGCTGGTGGAGGCTTTCCTGCATCAGGTACTTTCGGCGCAGGGACAGCGCCGGGTGACTGAAGCGGGCTATCTGCCCCTTTCCGACAGCCAGATAAAGCAGGCGCGCGCCGCGATTGAAGAAAAGTAATGCCGCCCAGCTGAAGATGAATTTTTTTCAACACAGCTGAAATTTCTTCCATTGCCGGATGCCCGCCTGCATGTCACTCTTCTTGGACATATAGCCATCCAGATGGCCGTGAATAACGTAACGAAATGATATCCTGGCGGAATCATCCGCCGATGAGGAGTGACATTATGCAACGCAATACCGCCCCGTTCCGTGCTGACACCGTTGGCAGCTTTCTGCGCCCTGCAGCGATTAAACAGGCGCGCGAACAGTTTGCCGCCGGTGAAATCAGTGCGGATCAGCTGCGCCAGACCGAAGATGAGGCCATTCGTCAGGTCGTCGCCCGCCAGCGTGAGAATGGATTACAGGTGGTAACGGACGGTGAATTCCGCCGTGCCTGGTGGCACTTCGATTTCTTTGGCGATCTGCACGGCGTAGAGCTGTTTGAAGCAGAGCAGGGCATTCAGTTCAATGGCGTGCAGACCAAAGCGCACGGTGTCAAAGTCACCGGTAAAGTCGCCTTTAACCCGCAGCACCCGATGCTGGAGCACTTTCGCTTCCTGCAAAGCGTGGCCGGCGATGCCGTCGCGAAAATGACCATTCCGAGCCCGAGCGTGCTGCACTTCCGCGGCGGGCGCAAGGTGATCGATGCCACAGTCTATCCGGATCTCGACGCTTACTTTGCTGACCTCGCGCAGACTTATAAGGACGCCATCCACGCCTTCTATGCCGCCGGCTGCCGCTACCTGCAACTGGACGACACCGTATGGGCCTACCTCTGTTCCACGGAACAGCAGCAGCAGATTCGCGAACGCGGCGACGATCCGCAGGCGCTGGCGCGCACCTATGCGCAGGTGCTGAACACCGCGCTAGAGGGCAAGCCTGACGATCTGACCGTCGGTCTGCATGTGTGCCGCGGCAATTTCCGCTCGACGTGGATCTCGGAAGGCGGCTATGAACCGGTCGCGGAAATCCTGTTTGGCGGCGTGAACATCGATGCCTTTTTCCTGGAATATGACAATGAACGCTCCGGCGGTTTTGAGCCGCTGCGCTTCATCAAGCCCGGCCATCAGCAGGTGGTGCTGGGGCTGATTACCACCAAAACCGGTGAGCTGGAAGATCCGGCGCAGGTGAAGGCGCGTCTGCAGGAAGCGGCCCGCTATGTCAGCCTCGACCAAATCTGCCTCAGCCCGCAGTGCGGCTTTGCCTCAACCGAAGAGGGCAACAGCCTGACCGAGGCGCAGCAGTGGCAGAAGATTCGTCTGGTCGTCGATATCGCCCGACAGGTGTGGTAAGGGTGTAAATCTGTGCAGACAGGCGCGTAAATCGCGCCTTTTGTGCAAATGCTGCCGCTTTTTTGCAAAGAGATCTCCGGCGTTGCGGAAACTTTAAACACATCATCTGAGGTGTTTTCTCACTATTCCCTCCTGATCCACTACTCAGACGGGCATTCTTGCTATATCCTTCTGGTTTTCCGATCCCGTATTGCCTTTCTTCGCTATAAACGTTTTAATTTGCGCCGTTGTCAATTTATCCCTCTGTGAACAGAAGAAAAGCAGTTTAAATCACCTGCGCTGTACCGATTCGGCCCGCATATCGCACTGGTCCTGCCAGATAAGCCATTGTTTTCGCGCATTCAGGGGACAACACAAACCCAACTTCCACCGCAACATCAGCTACAGGCAGTACAGAAGTTTATGACATACCGTTTAACCACCAAGGATATCCTGGCGCTGGGCTTCATGACGTTTGCCCTGTTTGTTGGCGCGGGTAATATCATCTTCCCGCCCATGGTCGGGATTCAGTCTGGCGAACACGTCTGGATTGCCGCGCTTGGCTTCCTGATTACCGCTGTGGGGCTGCCGGTGATGACCGTCATCGCCCTGGCCCGCGTAGGCGGCGGCATCGACGCACTCAGCTCACCGATTGGCAAAGCGGCAGGTCTGCTGCTGGCGACCGTCTGCTACCTGGCCGTTGGTCCGCTGTTCGCGACACCGCGTACCGCCACCGTCTCTTTTGAAGTGGGCATTGCACCGCTGACCGGCGATGGCCCGCTGCCGCTGTTTATCTACAGCCTGATCTACTTTGTGCTGGTGATCGGCATTTCGCTTTATCCAGGCAAACTGCTGGACACCGTGGGGCATTTCCTCGCACCGCTGAAAATCGTCGCCCTGACGGTACTGGGCGTGGCTGCGCTGCTCTGGCCAGCGGGTGGTCTGTCACCGGCTACCGCAGATTATCAGCGCGCGGCCTTCTCAAGCGGCTTCGTCAATGGTTATCTGACCATGGACACGCTGGGTGCGCTGGTGTTCGGCATCGTCATCGTTAACGCGGCGCGTTCACGCGGCGTGGAAGATGCAAAACTGCTGACCCGTTACACCATGCTGGCAGGCATCATTGCCGGGGTGGGCCTGACGCTGGTGTACCTGAGCCTGTTCAAGCTGGGTTCCGACAGCGGCGCGATTGTTGAACAGCAGGCGAACGGCGCGGCGATTCTGCATGCGTACGTGCAGAAAACCTTTGGCGGCATGGGTAGCCTGTTTCTGGCGGCGCTGATCTTCGTTGCCTGTATGGTGACCGCCGTGGGCCTGACCTGCGCCTGTGCAGAATTCTTTGCGCAATACCTGCCGTTGTCGTATAAAGCGCTGGTGTTTATTCTGGGTCTGTTCTCAATGCTGGTGTCGAATCTTGGCCTGAGCCAGCTGATTCAGATCTCTATCCCGGTACTGACGGCGATTTATCCGCCGTGCATCGTGCTGGTGGTGCTGAGCTTCACCCTGAACTGGTGGAACCGCAGTACGCGCATTATCGCACCGGTCATGCTGGTCAGCCTGCTGTTTGGTATTGTTGACGCCATCAAAACCACCAGCTTTAAAGATGCGCTGCCGCTGTTCTGTCAGAACCTGCCGCTGGCCGATCAGGGACTCTCCTGGCTGCCACCGTCGCTGGCGATGCTGGTGATTGCGGCGGTCGTTGACCGGGTGAAAGGGCGCCGGCAGGTGGCCGTTCAGCACTAAACGACATTGTTGTTATTTTCGACCACGGGCTTGCCCGTGGTTTTTTCATTTCCACAGGTACTGTTTGTTATGCAAGAAACCAATAAGCTCAAACGCGGACTGAGCACTCGCCACATCCGTTTTATGGCGCTGGGATCGGCAATCGGCACGGGGCTGTTTTACGGTTCGGCTGATGCCATCCAGATGGCCGGGCCCAGCGTACTGCTGGCATACATCATTGGCGGTGCCGTGGCGTACATCATCATGCGTGCGCTCGGTGAGATGTCTGTAAACAATCCGCAGGCCAGCTCCTTCTCCCGCTATGCGCAGGATTACCTTGGGCCGCTGGCAGGCTACATCACCGGCTGGACCTACTGTTTTGAAATCCTGATTGTGGCAATTGCCGACGTGACGGCTTTTGGTATCTACATGGGCGTCTGGTTCCCCGATGTGCCGCACTGGATCTGGGTGTTGTCGGTGGTGCTGATCATCGGCGGCATCAACCTGATGAGCGTGAAAGTGTTTGGCGAAGTGGAGTTCTGGTTCTCCTTCTTCAAAGTGGCCACCATTATCATCATGATTGTGGCCGGCTTCGGCATGATTTTCTGGGGCATCGGCAACGGCGGTCAGCCGACCGGTATCCATAATCTGTGGAGCAACGGCGGCTTCTTCGCTCACGGCGTGGTGGGCATGCTGCTTTCGCTGCAGATGGTGATGTTTGCCTATGGCGGCATCGAAATCATCGGTATCACCGCCGGTGAAGCCGAGGAGCCCGCGAAGTCCATACCGCGCGCCATTAACTCTGTGCCGCTGCGCATCCTGGTGTTTTACGTGGGGACGCTGTTCGTCATCATGTCGATTTATCCGTGGAATCAGGTGGGCACGGCAGGCAGCCCGTTTGTGCTGACCTTCCAGCACCTTGGCATTGCGGCGGCGGCATCCATTCTTAACTTTGTGGTGCTGACGGCTTCGCTGTCCGCCATCAACAGCGATGTGTTCGGCGTAGGGCGTATGCTGCACGGCATGGCGCAGCAGGGCCATGCACCGCAGATCTTTCAGAAGGTCTCGGCGCGCGGGATTCCGTGGGTCACGGTGCTGGTGATGATGACGGCGATGCTGATTGCGGTGTACCTCAACTACCTGATGCCGGAAAAAGTCTTCCTGGTGATCGCCTCGCTGGCGACATTTGCCACCGTGTGGGTGTGGATTATGATTCTGCTGTCGCAGATTGCCTTCCGTCGCAGAATCGGCAAAACGCAGGCCAGCCAGCTGCAGTTTGCGCTGCCGGGCGGCAGTGCCACCGCGTGGGTTGGCGTGCTGTTTCTGGCCTTTATCATCGGGCTGATTGGCTACTTCCCGGATACGCGCGTCTCGCTGTACGTGGGCTTTGCGTGGATTGTGCTGTTGCTGCTGACCTGGCCGCTGGCGAAAAAACGTCAGCGCTAATCGCGCTTCTCTCCGGCGGCTCAATCGGGCCGCCTGTTTCCGCTTTTTTCTTCGCCTGCTTTTCTCCCGGTAAAAAAAATCCCGGCGCGTCCTGTCGCCGAAAAAAGTGTCAAAGGAGAAAAAAAGGAAGTCATGCTAAGGGGATGATTGACCCCCAAAGAATACCCGAAAATTCATTCGCTTAGACGGTTATTTCCAAATATAGAAAAGTCGCAGAGGCGGGCGCAAATTGCCTGACGCCGGCTAATCAGAATCTGCGCAACTGATAAGCCAGCCGACAGGCTGGCGCGGAACCGGGTTTCAGGACTGTGGGTATGTCACGGGCATCAGCGCCCGGCGATCTATCGCTTTACGCAGTTTTTCCAGCGTGGATTGATAAGGGCAGAGCGTGCCGGCGACGGTAACCTGACAGTTTTGCTGATGCCACTCCTCGCGCAGCAGTGGATGGCGATCGTCCACCGGCGTCAGCTGACGCAGCGCCTCCAGGCTCTGCGCCTGAAAATAGATGCGCAACAGCGGCTGGTGCGTCTGCGTATCGCGCCAGCGCTCAAACACCAGACTGCCGCCGGGCGGGATATTACCGCGTGCATAGCCCGGCAGCTGCCAGCTGAAGCCGATCAGCGTGCGCACCATGGCGATATTGGTATCGTGCGCCACCAGCAGCAGCCAGCGGGTATCCGGTGTGGCAGGCCGATCCTCCAGACTCTTCACCACCGCATCCAGCAGGATTGAGCCGCGCTTTTGCGCGAGGTAAGGCACATCATTACTGAGATCGTAACTGGCGGTCTGCAGCGGCAGCAGGTCGCTGATTTGCTGCGCGTCGGTAATATGACCCCATGCCAGCTGCTCAGAGGGCAGATTCTCACTCCAGCCAAGGCGCAGCGTCTCCGTCATGCTTGCCAGCACGCTCAGCCCCTGCACCCAGGTATGCCCGCTGCGCGTCTGCTTCAGCTGCCAGGGCTGCTCAAATATCCCGCAGTGCGTCGGGCACACCGCCTGTTGCAGCAGCCGGATAGCCGGCTGTAAGCGCTGCTGCAGAGCCGCAAGATCGCCAGCCCGCGCGGCTACGGCGGCACGCTCCTGTGCCGGGTCAGTTTGTGCGAACGGAAAGTGGCTGCTCTGGAACAGCGGATCGCTATCCGCCGCCACCCGATGCACCGGCACGTCACAGCCGGGGAAGGCGCCGGCCATAAGCGCGGTGGCGGTGGCCTGCGTGCGCTGCAGCGGACTGGCGCGCACGTAGACCTGGCGGGCAGCGGGGCAGCCGGCGTGCAGCAGCCCCAGCTGCCGATAGTGTTCGCCCTGCCAGCGGCCGATATTTTTTACGGCGGCCTCGCCGTGCGGGGTCAGTTCACCGTCGGCAGTGGTCCAGCGCGGCCAGGGTTGCCCGGTCGCCGCTTCTATCTCTTTGCGGTTACCGGCAGTCGGCGGCCGTACGCCGTGCCGGCTGATCTCCACCACTTTTTCCAGCTGATAGCGCGCCGCGGACTGCGCCGGCAGCGCCAGCACAGCCAGCAGGGCGCTGATGCAGAGCTGGCGTATCACAGCGTGGGCTGCTCAGGCAGCAGCGCCCGGAGTTGCGGATAGAGTTCAGCATTGGCCAGCAGCACCGGATTACCGCGCTTTAACCCCTCATGGCTGAGGTAATCGTTTGTGAGGCCGCCCGCTTCACGCATCAGTACAATGCCGGGCAAACCGTCCCACGGGTTCATATGGGCTTCGTAATACCCCAGCAGACGGCCCGCTGCAGCCCAGGCGCTCATCAGTGCACCGGAGCCGTTGCGGATAAACATGCCGCCCTGCGCCAGCAGCGCGTCGATAAAGCTGGTCAGCGCCGCCGCCGGCTGACTGTTGGAGCTGCTCAGTCCCAGCAGGCCCTGATTAAGCTGCTGCGCGCTGTGCGCGTGGATGCGCTTATCGTTCACCCACGCGCCTTTGCCACGGCAGGCATGAAAGGTTTCCTGATGATTGGGATCGCTGACCACGCCAATTACCGCTTCGTTTTCGCAGACAATCGCCAGCGCAACGCACCAGTTATGCAGGCCGTTAAGAAAGCTGCTGGTGCCGTCGATGGGATCAACCACCCAGATAAAGCGCGCGCCGCTTATTTCACCGCCGCTCTCTTCGCCCAGCACCGCATCGTCAGGGAAGCGTTCGTGGATCAGATGCTTCACCAGCTGCTCGACGTTGCGGTCCGCTTCACTGACCACATCCTGCAGATCTTTTTTATGTTCTGTCACCAGCTGATGGCGCTGCTGATACCACGCCATAGCACGACTGGCGGCAGTTCTGGCGACATCGCAGGCAAAATGATAGCGTGCGTCAAGTTCGTTTAGCGTGGCTGATGACATCTTTCCCTCTTATCATTTTCTGGCAAACGACGTGACAATACACGCCGTCACAGGCGAACAGGCTGTGTGATTGAGTTAACAAAAGTTAAGCAGGGCTTCATTAAGCCGCAGATGACTGCGGCTGGCAAGAGGTGGACCGTGCGGTCCACGCTAAATTGAGATAATCCGGAGCCGGCCGCAACCTGCGTCCTCAGGCGCGGGCGGGCAGACCGATCTGGCGCATGTCGTGGCCGGTAGGCGACTGATGCACGCGCAGACCAAATGCCGGCAGCACGGCGTAAACGTGATCGAAAATATCCGCCTGAATCGCTTCATACTCCTGCCACACCGTGGTGTTAGTGAAGGCGTAAATCTCCAGCGGCAGGCCGTGTTCGCCCGGCGACAGCTGCCGTACCATCAGCGTCATCTCTTTATGTATCGCAGGGTGCTGTTCCAGCCAGTTCTGCAGCCAGGCGCGGAAGGTGCCGACGTTGGTCAGACGTCGTCCATTGAGCGGTGAGCTGAGATCGCAGTCGAGTTCTGCGTTCCACGCCGCCACTTCCTGCGCTTTGCGCGTCAGATAGGGCGACAGCAGGTGCGCTTTCCGCAGCTCTGCCAGCTGCTGCTCGTCAAGAAACTGAATGCTGGTGGTGTCGATGTGCAGGCTGCGCTTAATACGGCGGCCGCCGGACTCTGACATGCCGCGCCAGTTTTTAAACGAATCGGAGATCAGCGCATAAGCGGGAATGGTGACGATGGTGTTGTCCCAGTTGCGTACTTTTACCGTGGTCAGCGAGATATCGATCACCGCGCCGTCGGCACCGTATTTCGGCATCTCCAGCCAGTCGTTCATTTTCAGCATATTGTTAGCCGAGAGCTGAATACCCGCCACCAGCCCCAGAATCGGATCTTTGAACACCAGCATCAGCACTGCGGTCATGGCACCCAGCCCGGTGATCAGCACGCCGGGTGATTTCCCCAGCAGCACGGAGATGATCATGATTACCATCATAATGGCGGCGATCAGTTTCAGGCTCTGAAAGATACCGCGCAGCGGCAACTGCTGGGCCAGCAGGCTGCTGGCGCTAAGCTGCTGCAGCATATCCAGCACTGAGAAGAAGATCAGCAGGGCAAAGATCATCATCCATAGCTGAGCTGCAATAATCAGCGCAGCATAGAGCGGGCTGTTGTCGTGCAGGAACAGCTCTGTCTGCAGTTTAAACAGCAGGCCCTGCATCAGCCAGACGCTGCGGCTGAACAGACGGTTGTGGAACAGCGCTTTCGGCCACTGGCGGCTGCTTTTCTCCGCCTGACGCCGCAACAGCGGCAGCAGAGCGTGGTGCAGCAGGCTGTGCGTGAGCAGCGAAATGACAATGACGATCGCCACTACGGCCAGCAAGGCCAGCAGCGGCGTGTGAGGAAGACCGGCTTCTGCGAGCCAGTGAGCAATCTGTTGTTGCATAGGATTTCCCTGTGTTGACGTGGTGTAAAGCGCCGCAGGGTAAAGAGGGGAGAGCGACCTGTCCAGGAGACAGGTCTTGAAAATGGATTACAGCCGTCGGGCGCGGGCGTCAGCCATCAGACGCGGGTAAAAGCGGAAAAACAGCGGTTCCAGCTGCGCGTAGTTATCGGTGAAATCCTGGTAAGAGTCGCGCAGGGCAGCAAGGCGCGGACGGCGCTGCGCCATGCCGTTGAGCACCCGTGCCAGCCGGGCAGGATCGGCGTAGTGCTCAAACCAGCGTTCGCGCCACATCACGGCGTTCAGCTCAATAAAGCCCGCCGGCGCGCCCGCCAGGTGCGGCACAATGGCGCGCTCCGCGGCGTCGGTAAAGTCACGCAGCGACTGCGCCGGGTGAATGTGATCCCAGTGGCGCGCCAGGAAGTGATCCCAGATAACATCCAGCGTGACGGGCGCAACACGGCGCGTTTCGGCGCGAAACAGCTGCCGCGCTTCTCGCACTTCAGGCAGGCTGTCAGTCAGCGCGTCCAGCCGGCGGTGCAGCGCAATGCCGGCCACCACGGGCGCCGGCCACTGTGCCTGTACGTTGCCGCGCACGAAGTCGGCCATCAGATTACCCAGCAGCGAGCTGTCCGCCAGCGAGGCCAGGTGAAGGTGAGCAAGAAAGTTCATGGCGCATTATAGGCAGATTCGCCTGAACGCAGCCAGTTGTTCAGAATTCGCCGCTTTTCCGCTAAACTATGCCGCCTGTTTTTGAGTCCTGAAAGAAGTGATGCATGCGTGTAGCCGATTTTGCTTTTGAGTTGCCGGAATCTTTGATCGCCCACTATCCGCAGGCGCAGCGAAGCGGATGCCGCTTGCTGTCGCTGGACGGCCCGAGCGGTGCGCTGAGCCACGGCGTGTTTACTGACGTGCTGGATAAGCTGAATCCGGGCGATCTGCTGGTGTTCAACAATACCCGGGTGATTCCGGCGCGCGTTTACGGCCGTAAAGCCAGCGGCGGGAAAATCGAGATGCTGGTGGAGCGCATGCTGGATGATAAGCGCGTGCTGGCGCACGTGCGCGCCTCGAAAGCGCCGAAACCCGGTACGGAACTGCTGCTGGGTGACGATGAAAGCGTCCGGGCGACCATGGTGGCGCGCCACGATGCGCTGTTTGAAATCGCCTTCGCTGACGACCGCGCCGTGCTGGATATTCTGAACAGCGTGGGCCACATGCCGCTGCCGCCTTACATTGACCGCCCGGATGAAGAAGCGGACCGCGAACTGTATCAGACGGTCTACAGCGCGCGCCCCGGTGCCGTGGCGGCGCCGACCGCCGGCCTGCATTTTGATGAACCGCTGCTGGCGGCGCTGAAAGCCAAAGGCATTGAGATGGCGTTTGTCACGCTGCACGTTGGCGCGGGCACCTTCCAGCCGGTGCGGGTGGAAAACATTAACGACCACATCATGCACTCTGAATATGCCGAAGTGCCGCAGGACGTGGTGGATGCCGTGCTGGCATGCAAGGCGCGCGGCAACAAAGTGGTGGCGGTGGGCACCACCTCCGTCCGCTCGCTGGAGAGCGCAGCCCAGGCCTGTCAGGACGGGCTGATTGCGCCTTTCTTTGACGACACGCAGATCTTTATCTATCCCGGCTATCACTATCAGGTGATCGATGCGCTGATCACCAACTTCCACCTGCCGGAATCCACGCTGATTATGCTGGTCTCCGCCTTTGCCGGCTACAAACACACCATGGCGGCTTACCAGAGCGCGGTGGCGGAGCAGTACCGTTTCTTTAGCTACGGGGATGCGATGTACATCACCCGTAATCCACAGGCCCCGGACGAGACCGTCGGGGCTTAATGATCAGACTGTTTCTCTGATTATCTGATGAGGTTAGTGTGAAATTTGAATTAGATACCACCGACGGGCGCGCACGCCGCGGCCGTCTGGTTTTTGAGCGTGGCGTCGTGGAAACCCCGGCCTTTATGCCGGTGGGAACATACGGCACGGTTAAGGGCATGACGCCGGAAGAAGTCAAAGAGACCGGCGCGCAGATTCTGCTGGGCAACACCTTCCACCTGTGGCTGCGCCCGGGTCAGGAGATCATGAAGCTGCACGGCGACCTGCATGACTTTATGCACTGGCCGGGTCCCATCCTTACCGATTCCGGCGGCTTCCAGGTGTTCAGCCTTGGCGACATCCGCAAAATTACCGAAGCCGGTGTGCATTTCCGCAACCCGATTAACGGTGATGCTATCTTCCTCGATCCGGAAAAATCGATGGAGATTCAGCACGACCTCGGCTCCGATATCGTGATGATCTTTGACGAGTGCACGCCCTATCCGGCGGACTGGGATTATGCAAAACGCTCAATGGAGATGTCGCTGCGCTGGGCGCAACGCAGCCGCGACCGCTTTGATGCGCTGGGTAACAAAAATGCGCTGTTCGGCATTATTCAGGGCGGGGTTTACGAAGATTTACGAGATGTCTCGGTTAAAGGTCTGGTAGAGATTGGCTTTGATGGGTACGCTGTGGGCGGCCTGGCGGTGGGTGAACCCAAAGAGGACATGCACCGCATCCTGGAACACGTCTGTCCGCAAATTCCGCAAGACAAACCGCGTTATTTGATGGGCGTCGGCAAACCGGAAGATCTGGTGGAAGGCGTTCGCCGCGGTATCGATATGTTTGACTGCGTTATGCCCACGCGCAATGCGCGTAACGGTCATCTGTTTGTGACTGATGGCGTGGTGAAAATTCGCAACGCGAAGTACAAAGATGACACCGCACCGCTGGATGCTGAATGTGATTGCTACACCTGTCGCAATTACACGCGCGCCTACTTGCATCATCTTGATCGCTGTAACGAAATACTGGGCGCGCGTCTCAATACTATCCACAATCTGCGCTATTACCAGCGCCTGATGGCGGGTTTACGCCAGGCCATCGAAGAGGGTAAATTAGAGCACTTTGTTAGCGAGTTCTACCAACGGACAGGCAAAGCGGTTCCGCCGTTAAACGTCTGATAATTTTATCAATGAGGGAAATTTAATGAGCTTTTTCATTTCTGACGCCGTGGCCGCAGCAGGCGCTCCGTCTCAGGGAAGTCCGTATTCTCTGGTGATCATGCTGGTGGTATTTGGTCTGATTTTCTACTTCATGATTCTGCGTCCGCAGCAGAAACGCGCCAAAGATCACAAGAAGCTGATGGATTCCATCTCTAAAGGTGACGAAGTGCTGACCAATGGTGGCCTGGTGGGTCGCGTAACCAAAGTGGCGGAAACCGGTTATATCTCTATCGCCCTGAACGACACCACTGAAGTAGTGATCAAACGTGATTTCGTGGCCGCCGTTCTGCCGAAAGGTACGATGAAGGCGCTGTAATTTTTCTTCCCTAAGGGAACTGCCGTGTTAAACCGTTATCCTTTATGGAAGTACATCATGCTGGTCGTCGTGATTCTCGTCGGCCTGCTGTATGCGCTTCCGAACCTGTATGGTGAGGATCCGGCTGTTCAGATCACTGGCGCGCGCGGAAGCGCCGCCAGTGAGCAAACGCTGGACCAGATCCGCAACGTATTACAACAAGACCAGATTCAGAGCAAATCCCTCGCTCTGGAAAACGGCGCTATCCTGGCGCGTTTTGCTAACACGGATGTCCAGCTGCGGGCGCGCGAAGCACTGACTAACGCACTGGGTGAAGACTTCGTGGTGGCGCTTAACCTTGCTCCCGCTACCCCACGCTGGCTGACCATGCTGGCCGCAGAGCCGATGAAACTCGGTCTCGATCTGCGCGGTGGCGTTCACTTCCTGATGGAAGTCGACATGGATACGGCCCTGAGCAAACTGCAGGAGCAGAATGCCGATGGCCTGCGCAGCGATCTGCGCGATAAGAGCATCCCGTACACCAACGTCACCAAAACGGCCAACTACGGCACGGAAATTCGTTTCCGCGACGATGCCAGCCGTGATGCGGCCATCAGCTATCTGACGCCGCGCCACCGCGATCTGGTGATCACCAGCGTGGGCAGCGACACGCTGCGCGCGGTGATGAGCGATGCGCGTCTCAGCGAAGCGCGCGAGTATGCGGTACAGCAGAACATCAATATCCTGCGTAACCGTGTCAACCAGCTGGGCGTGGCCGAGCCGCTGGTGCAGCGCCAGGGTTCTGACCGCATTGTGGTTGAACTGCCGGGCATTCAGGACACCGCGCGCGCCAAAGAGATTCTGGGTGCGACAGCCACGCTGGAATTCCGTCTGGTCAACACGTCCGTTGATCCGGGTGCCGCCGCCAGCGGCCGTGTACCGGGTGATTCCGAGGTGAAGAAGACGCGTGAAGGCCAGCCGGTTGTGCTGTACAAGCGGGTGATTCTGACCGGTGATCACATCACGGATTCCACGTCGAGCATGGATGAATACAACCAGCCACAGGTGAATATCTCACTGGATGGCGCGGGCGGTAACATCATGTCGAACTTCACCAAGGACAACATCGGCAAACCGATGGCGACCCTGTTTGTGGAGTACAAGGACAGCGGTAAGAAAGATGCGAACGGTCGCACCATCCTGGAGAAACAGGAAGAGGTGATTAACGTCGCAAACATTCAGTCCCGTCTCGGCAACAGCTTCCGTATCACCGGTATCAGCAATCCTAACGAAGCACGTCAGCTGTCGCTGCTGCTGCGTGCCGGTGCGCTGATTGCGCCGATTCAGATTGTGGAAGAGCGTACCATCGGGCCAACCATGGGCCAGCAGAACATCACGCAGGGTCTCGAAGCCTGTCTGTGGGGTCTGATCGCGTCCATTATCTTTATGGTGGTGTTCTACAAGAAGTTTGGCCTGATTGCGACCAGCGCGCTGCTGTGTAACCTGGTGCTGATTGTCGGCATCATGTCGCTGCTGCCGGGGGCCACCCTGACCATGCCTGGCATTGCCGGTATTGTGCTGACGCTGGCGGTTGCCGTCGATGCTAACGTGTTGATTAACGAACGTATTAAAGAAGAACTGCGTAACGGACGCTCGGTCCAGCAGGCGATCCATGAAGGCTACAAAGGCGCCTTCTCCAGTATCGTTGACGCCAACGTCACGACGCTGATTAAAGTGATCATTCTTTATGCGGTCGGTACCGGTTCGATCAAGGGCTTCGCGATTACCACCGCTATCGGTATTGCGACCTCCATGTTCACCGCTATCGTCGGCACCCGTGCCATCGTTAACCTGGTGTACGGCGGCAAACGCATCAACAAGCTGTCTATCTGAGGAGTGCGTTGTGGCACAGGAATATAGTATTGAACAGCTGAACCACGGGCGTAAGGTCGTTGACTTTATGCGCTGGGACACGCTGGCCTTCATCATCTCCGGCCTGCTGATCGTGGCGTCTGTCGCCATTATCGGCGTGCGCGGGTTTAACTGGGGGCTCGATTTCACCGGCGGGACGGTCATTGAGATTAACCTGGAAAAACCAGCCGATCTCGATGCGCTGCGTGAAGGACTGGTAAAAGCGGGCTTTGAGGAGCCGCTGGTACAGAACTTTGGCAGCAGCCGTGACGTGATGGTGCGGATGCCACCGGCGACCGGTAATGCCGGCCAGGAGCTGGGCAATAAGGTCGTGGCATCGATTAACCAGACCACGCAGCAGAATGCTACCGTCAAGCGCATTGAGTTCGTAGGCCCGAGCGTGGGCAGCGATCTGGCGCAGGCCGGTGCGATGGCGCTGCTGTCGGCACTGATTGCGATTCTGATCTACATCGGTTTTCGGTTTGAGTGGCGCCTGGCGCTGGGTACCGTGCTGGCGCTGGCGCATGACGTCATCATCACCTGCGGCCTGCTGGCGCTGTTCCACATTGAAATCGATCTGACGATTGTGGCCTCGCTGATGTCGGTGATTGGTTACTCTCTGAACGATAAGATCGTGGTCTCCGACCGTATCCGTGAGAACTTCCGCAAAATTCGTCGCGGCTCTTCTTACGACATCACTAACGTGTCGCTGACGCAGACGCTAAGCCGTACGCTGATCACCTCACTGACCACGCTGGCGATGATCCTGATCCTGTTCATCTTTGGTGGTGCGCTGCTGAAAGGCTTCTCGCTGACCATGCTGATTGGTGTCACCATCGGCACCATCTCTTCTATCTATGTTTCTTCTGCGCTCGCGCTGAAACTGGGTATGAAGCGTGAACATATGCTGGTACAGAAAGTGGAAAAAGAGGGCGCCGATCAGCCTTCCATTCTGCCGTAATGCCAGCCGCACAGTGATGAAACAGGCCCTCTCCGGAGGGCCTTTTTTTTGCGCCCGTCACGCTGGCGGTAGAGAAATATCGCCAGCGGGAACTGATATTTCACGCCCGATGAACGATACAGGCGCGCCGGTAATGGCGACCTTCTTCGGATGACACCACGTTAATAAAACGGGCTGCACTATGCAGCCCGTTTTTTCGCCTCAGGGCGCAGCCGCCGCCGATGCAGCTGGCGCACTGAGCACCTCGTGCACGCGCACGTAACCCAGGCGCGCTGGCGGCAAACCGTTCAGGCGCAGTGGCACCGTCACGGTCTGCTGAGGGATTAGGCTGGCGGCCACGTGAATGGTCTGGCTGAAATGCTCCGCGTTAAGCGGTTTACCGCTTGCCGGGTCCATTTCTCCCCACTCCACGGTGGCGCTGAAGGCCGGCAGCGGGTGGCTGGCCGCCGGAGTGACGCTGAGCAGGGCGCGGCTGCCGCTGGCGTCGCCTTCGACCGGCGACAGCGCAAAGGTCAATGTGCCAGCCTGCGTCTGCAGCGCAACCGGGGTGTTGGCCTGCGGCAGCAGCCAGGCGCCCTGCGCCGACTGGCTGTTTAGCTGCCCCTGTATCTCCAGCGCGCTGGCCTGACGGGTCAGCTGGCGCATCTGCTGATTCAGCTGGCCCACCTCCTGATGCAGCGCCCTGACCTGCGGCGTTGCCGGCGGGGCGCTGCAGCCGCTGAGTCCCGGCAGCGCGAGCACGGCTGCCATCCATAACGTCCTGTGCGTCATGCACTGTCCCTTCGTTTAGTGAGGAATACGTAACACCTGACCGGGATAGATCTTGTCCGGATGCGTCAGCATCGGCTTGTTGGCTTCGAAGATCTTATTGTATTCGTTGGGATTCCCGTAGACCTCTTTGGAAATCGCGCTCAGCGTATCGCCTTTTTTCACCGTATAGAAAGTGGCTTCCGGCGCCGTGTCGCTGGCGGTAACTTTATCCTCTACTTTGGTAATACCGGCCACGTTGCCTGCCGCGACCAGAATTTTCTCTTTCAGCTCCTGAGAAATGCCGTCGCCGCTAACGGTCACCGTATCACCCTGAACATCCACTTTAACTTTGTCGCTGTCAGGCAAACCCAGTTTGTTGATATGGTCCTGCAGTTTTTTATTTTGATCGTCGCCGCCCGTGACGCTGTCCCACAGTTTCTCACCCGCTTCTTTGACAAAATTAAACAGTCCCATAGTTCCTCCTGTGAATATGCCGGATTGGCTTCCTAAGCTTAGTCACTTTCACTGAGATGCGGGAAACAGCTGCTGGCTTTGTGTACAAACGGCGATTCTGCTGCCTGTATTTTGTTGCAACCGCGAACGCGCTACACTGTCTGGCCCAAAATCTCGCGACAGGAAACGTCATGCATTGCCCATTCTGCTCCGCTGTGGACACCAAAGTGATTGATTCGCGTCTGGTGAGTGAAGGTTCCTCGGTGCGCCGTCGCCGTCAGTGTCTGGTGTGCCATGAGCGTTTCACAACCTTCGAAGTGGCCGAACTGGTCATGCCGCGCGTGGTAAAAAGCAACGATGTGCGCGAGCCTTTTAACGAAGATAAGCTGGCCAGCGGCATGATGAAGGCGCTGGAGAAACGACCGGTCAGCGCGGACGCCGTCGACAATGCGGTGAACCACATTAAAACCCAGCTGCGCGCCACCGGCGAACGCGAAGTCCCCAGCAAACAGATTGGTAACCTGGTCATGGAAGAGCTGAAAAAGCTGGATAAAGTAGCCTATATCCGCTTTGCCTCGGTTTACCGCAGCTTTGAAGATATCCGTGACTTTGGCGAAGAGATCGCCCGCTTACAGGACTAAGCCATGACTGACGAACGCTATATGGCGCGTGCGCTGGAACTGGCGCGACGCGGACGTTTTACCACCACGCCGAATCCCAATGTGGGCTGCGTTATTGTGCGTGACGGAGAGATTGTCGGCGAAGGCTGGCATCAGCGCGCCGGTGAGCCCCACGCCGAAGTGCATGCGCTGCGCATGGCCGGCGACAAAGCCCGCGGTGCGACCGCCTACGTCACGCTGGAACCCTGCAGCCATCATGGACGCACGCCGCCGTGCTGTGATGCACTGATCGCCGCCGGCGTCAGCCGGGTGGTGGCCGCGATGCAGGACCCGAATCCGCAGGTGGCGGGGCGCGGTCTGCACCGTTTACAGCAGGCCGGTATTGCTGTCAGCCACGGGCTGATGATGAGTGAAGCGGAAGCGCTGAATCGCGGCTTTCTTAAGCGTATGCGCACCGGTTTTCCGTGGATTCAGCTCAAACTGGGCGCATCGCTGGATGGCCGTACCGCCATGGCGAGCGGCGAAAGTCAGTGGATTACCTCGGCGGCGGCGCGGCGCGATGTGCAACGTCTGCGCGCACAGAGTTCAGCTATTCTTACCACCAGTGCCACCGTGCTGGCGGACGATCCCGCGCTGACGGTGCGCTGGTCTGAGCTGAGCGCAGAGGTGCGCGCTGAGCTGGATGAAGCGCAGCTGCGCCAGCCGGTGCGGGTGGTGATCGACAGCCAGCAGCGCGTGACGCCACAGCACCGTCTGATTGCCCAGCCGGGCGAGAGCTGGCTGATGCGCAGCGTAGCGGATCAACAAAGCTGGCCGCCAACGGTCACGCAGATTGCCGTACCGCTGCGCGACAGCCAGCTCGATCTGGTGGCCATGATGATGCTGCTGGGCCAGCGGCAGATCAACAGCGTCTGGGTTGAAGCGGGCGCCGGGCTGGCCGGGGCGCTGCTGCAGGCCGGTCTGGCCGATGAACTGATTATTTATATGGCGCCGAAACTGCTGGGTAATGCCGCCCGGGGCCTGTGTGAGCTGCCGGGCTTATCCGCGCTGGCCGATGCGCCCGCGCTGAATTTTAGTGACGTGCGCAAAGTCGGAGATGACCTGCGCCTCACCCTGACGCCGCGCTAAAGCATGTGCGGAAAAGCCTGAGCGCGTCGCCGAAGAGTATGATAGAATCCGCCCCCTTCTGCGGGGCCAGAAAACAAACACCCAAAGGAAACGTATGAAAGTTATCGAAGCTGCGGTTGCCACGCCTGATGCGCACATTGCCATTGTCATTGCGCGTTTTAACAACTTCATTAATGACAGCCTGCTGGACGGCGCGGTAGATGCGCTGAAGCGTATTGGCCAGGTCAAAGCAGAAAACATCACGGTAGTTTGGGTGCCGGGCGCCTATGAGCTGCCGCTGGCGGCACGTGCGCTGGCTAAAGCCGGTAAGCACGACGCGATCGTCGCGCTGGGCACGGTGATCCGCGGCGGCACGGCACACTTCGAATACGTGGCCGGTGAAGCCAGCTCCGGCATTGCCAGCGTGGCAATGACCAGCGAAATCCCGGTGACCTTCGGCGTACTGACCACCGAAAACATTGAGCAGGCGATTGAACGCGCCGGCACCAAAGCGGGCAACAAAGGCGCGGAAGCCGCCCTGACCGCACTCGAAATGATTAACGTATTGAAAGCCATCAAAGCCTGATTTTTGTAAGGGGAATTTTGTGAAACCTGCTGCTCGTCGTCGCGCCCGTGAGTGCGCTGTCCAGGCGCTTTACTCCTGGCAGTTGTCCAACAACGACATTGCCGATGTGGAATACCAGTTTCTGGCGGAACAGGACGTCAAAGACGTCGATATCAGTTACTTCCGCGAACTGCTGGCCGGTGTGGCGACCAACAGCGCGTACCTGGACGGTCTGATGAAGCCTTACCTGTCGCGCCAGCTGGAAGAGCTGGGCCAGGTAGAAAAAGCCATCCTGCGCATTTCGCTCTATGAGCTAAGCAAGCGTGATGATGTGCCGTATAAAGTGGCCATTAACGAAGGCATTGAGCTGGCTAAGGTGTTTGGCGCCGAAGACAGCCATAAATTTGTTAACGGCGTGCTGGACAAAGCCGCCCCGCAAATTCGACCTCACAAAAAATAAGTGCAGAAGGCCGGTTAACCGGCCTTTTTTCATTGAGACCTGACTTATGTCCTGTGGTGAATTCGAACTGATCGCACGTTATTTTAACCGCGTCACCAGCTCCCGCCGCGATGTGGAGAAGGGAATTGGTGACGACTGTGCGTTACTGAACCTGCCTGAAAAACAGACGCTGGCCATCAGCACCGATACGCTGGTCGCGGGCGTGCATTTCCTGCGTGATATTCATCCGGCCGATCTCGGCTACAAGGCGCTGGCGGTCAATCTCAGCGATCTGGCTGCCATGGGCGCTGACCCGGCATGGCTGACGCTGGCGCTGACGCTACCAGAGGTGGATGAGCGCTGGCTGGCCGCATTCAGCGACAGCCTGTTTGAGCTGCTGGATTACTACGATATGCAGCTGATAGGCGGCGACACCACGCGCGGTCCCCTGAGCCTGACGCTGGGCATTCATGGCCTGGTGCCGGTTGGCCGGGCGCTGAAACGTTCCGGGGCCAGACCCGGTGACTGGATCTTTGTTACCGGCACGCTCGGCGACAGTGCGGCCGGGCTGGCGCTGCTGCAGCACCATCAACGCCTAAGCGATCCGGCGGTGCATGAAGCGCTGATTAAGCGCCACCTGCGGCCGATGCCGCGTATTCTGCAGGGGCAGGCGCTGCGCAACCTGGCGACATCGGCCATCGATCTCTCTGACGGTCTGATTTCCGATCTCGGCCACATTCTGGCGGCGAGTCGCGTGGGAGCCCGGCTGAATCTGGAGACGCTGCCGCTCTCTGCCGCGCTGCACGACCATTTTGAGCCGGAGCAGGTGCTGCGCTGGGCGCTGAGCGGCGGCGAAGATTATGAGCTGTGCTTTACGGTGCCGGAAGTGAACCGCGGGGCGCTGGATGTGGCGCTGGGCCATCTGGGGGTGCCTTATACCTGTATCGGGCAAATCGCCCCGGAAGGTGAGGGGCTGACGCTGCTGGAAAACGGCAAGCCGCGCCGCTTTAACCACAAAGGATTTGACCACTTTGACGCGAAATAAAGATGTCGCCAAAAGCCGGCTGCGCCTGCGTAATCCCTGGCATCTGCTGGCCACCGGCTTTGGCAGCGGCCTGAGCCCGATTATGCCAGGTACCGCCGGTTCCGTGGCGGCGATTCCGTTCTGGTGGCTGATGACCTCTCTGCCGCTACAGATTTACACGCTGCTGGTGCTGGTGGGGATCAGCGTCGGCGTCTATCTGTGTCACCGTACCGCGCGGGATATGGGCGTGCACGATCACGGCAGCATTGTCTGGGATGAGTTTATCGGCATGTGGATTACGCTGATGGCGATTCCGGCAATGAGCTGGCAGTGGGTGCTGGCCGGGTTTGTGATTTTCCGCCTGTTTGATATGTGGAAACCCTGGCCTATCCGCTGGTTTGACCGCAACGTGCACGGCGGCATGGGCATCATGGTTGACGACATCATTGCCGGTGTCATTTCAGCTGGCATTCTGTACGGGCTTGGACTCGCCGTTTAACGCCACTCCTTTTCTCTGCTGCGCCGCGACGGCCGCTTATCCAGACCGTCACGGCGCGCTGCAGTGCAGGACTTATTCAAATCCCACTACCGGATGCGGCTGATACGCCATTTCCAGTTCAGCGATCTCAGTGGCGTCCAGCTCAATGTCCACGGCTTTCACCAGTTCGGCAAACTGCTGCTCGCGTGAGGCGCCGATAATCGGCGCGGTGACCACCGGCTTGTGCAGCAGCCACGCCAGTGCCAGCTGCGCGCGGGTAACGCCTTTATCCGCCGCGACCGTCGCCAGCCGTTCGGCAATTGCCGCATCGTTCTCTTCCGTGCCGGTATAGAGTTTCTCCATGACATTATCCGATACCGAGCGCGCCGTGGTTTCCCCCCACGGCCGCGTCAGCTTACCGCGCGCCAGCGGACTCCACGGCAGCACCGCAACGCCCTCCCGCTGACACAGCGGATGCATCTCGTTTTCCTCTTCACGCTGAATCAGGTTGTACTGATCCTGCATGCTGACAAAACGCGCCCAGCCATGCTGCTGCTGCAGAGTGAGCGCCTGCGCAAACTGCGCGGCGTGCATTGATGACGCGCCGATATAGCGGGCTTTGCCGGCTTTAACCACCTCATCCAGCGCGGCCAGCGTCTCCTCAATCGGCGTGTTGTAATCCCAGCGGTGAATCTGCAGCAGATCGACATACTCCATGCCGAGACGCGTCAGGCTGTCATCAATTGACTGCAGAATATTGTTGCGTGACAGCCCCTGTGACAGGTTACTCAGCGGAAAATAGACTTTGGTCGCCACCACCACGTCATCCCGGCGGGCGCTGCTTTTCAGCACGCGGCCCAGAATCTCTTCGCTGCTGCCGTCGGAGTAGCTGTTTGCCGTGTCAAAAAAGTTGATGCCGGCGTCCAGCGCCTGCTGAATCAGCGGACGGCTGCTCTCTTCCGGCAGCGTCCAGGCGTGATTGCCTCGCGTCGGATCGCCAAAAGTCATACAGCCTAAACAGAGACGTGAAACCTGGAGATCGGTCTGGCCTAAACGAACGGTTTTCATGAAAGGCTCCTGCTCTTATACGTGAGGGAAAACTCTCCTCAAAGCATAGCAGCAGGAGCGGGGGAGGGGCGTTACTGCGCCAGCCAGGCGGCAATTTGCTGCTGAATACCGGCGGCATCCAGCTGGTAATCCACGCGGATCTCTTCCTGCGTGCCCTGCGGGATAAATTCATCCGGCAGGCCGAGGTTGAGCACCGGCACGCGCAGGCGTTTCGCCATCACGTACTCGTTGACGCCGCTGCCGGCACCGCCTTTGATCGCGCCTTCTTCCAGCGTAATCAGGGCGTCATGGCTGGCTGCCAGCTCGCGAATCAGCGCTTCATCCAGCGGTTTAACAAAACGCATGTCCACCAGCGTTGCGTTCAGCGCCTCGGCCGCAGCCTGCGCTTCCGGCAGCAGCGTACCAAAGTTGAGGATTGCCAGCTGCTCGCCACGGCGCTTCACCACGCCTTTGCCCAGCGGCAGGCTGGCAAGCGGTTCCAGCGTGGCACCGGTGCCGGTGCCGCGCGGATAACGCACCGCGCTCGGGCCATCCTGGTAGTGGTAGCCGGTGTAAAGCATCTGACGGCACTCGTTTTCGTCGCTTGGCGTCATAATCACCATGCCCGGCACGCAGCGCAGATAGGCGATATCAAACGCGCCCTGATGCGTCTGGCCATCAGCGCCGACAATCCCGCCGCGGTCAATGGCAAACAGCACCGGCAGCTGCTGGATGGCGACATCGTGAATCACCTGGTCGTAAGCGCGCTGCAGGAAGGTGGAGTAGATTGCCACCACCGGCTTGTAGCCGCCAATCGCCATGCCTGCGGCAAAGGTCACCGCGTGCTGTTCAGCAATTGCCACATCAAAATACTGCTGCGGATATTCACGCGAGTAGCTCACCATACCGGAGCCTTCACGCATGGCAGGTGTCACGGCCATCAGGCGAGGATCGCCCGCCGCCATTTCGCTGAGCCAGTTGCCAAAAATTTTCGAATAGCTGGGCAAACCCGGCGCGCTTTTGGGCAGTGAACCGCTGGCCGGATCGAACTTCGGCACCGCGTGCCAGGCGATCGGGTCCTGCTCCGCCGGCGCATAGCCTTTGCCCTTTTTGGTCATGATATGCAGGAACTGCGGGCCTTTCAGGTTACGCATGTTCTTCAGCGTGCTGACCAGCGTCAGGACATCGTGACCGTCCACCGGACCGATATAGTTAAAGCCCAGCTCTTCAAACAGCGTGCCCGGCACCACCATACCTTTCAGGTGCTCTTCGGTGCGTTTTACCAGCTCTTTGATCGGTGGCAGACCGTCCAGTACGCGCTTGCCGCCTTCACGCAGGCGCGAATAGGTTTTACCGGAGAGAATCTGGGCCAGCCGATTGTTGAGTGCACCCACGTTTTCGGAGATCGACATTTCGTTGTCGTTGAGGATCACCAGCATATCCGGCTTGATGTCACCGGCGTGGTTCATCGCCTCAAAGGCCATGCCGGCCGTGATGGCGCCGTCGCCAATGATGCAGGCAGTGCGGCGGCCCTGGCCTTCCCGCTCTGCGGCCACGGCCATGCCGAGCCCGGCGCTGATCGAGGTAGAGGAGTGGCCGACGCTCAGCACGTCGTATTCACTCTCACCGCGCCACGGGAATGGATGCAGGCCATTTTTCTGACGGATAGTGCCGATGCGATCGCGGCGTCCGGTCAGGATCTTGTGCGGATAGGCCTGATGGCCGACGTCCCACACCAGATGGTCAAACGGGGTGTTGTAAACATAATGCAGCGCGACTGTTAGCTCGACGACGCCCAGGCCGGAAGCAAAGTGGCCGGAAGACCGGCTCACGCTATCCAGCAGATACTGACGCAGCTCATCACACAGGGCCGGAAGTTTTTCTTTCGGCAGTAAACGTAATTCCTGAACCGTGCCTGCTAACGCCAGTGTCGGGTATTTTGCAATATCAAAACTCATCAGAGACTCATTATGAAAGTTATTTATCGCGTTCAATTATGAAGCTTGCCAGCGCTTGTAATGCGCTTGTGTCATACGATTGTGCGGCCAGCGTATCCAGGGCGCTGAGGGCTTCCTGATACAGATCCTGCGCTTTGGCCCGGGCGTTATCCAGCCCCATCAGCGCCGGGTAGGTGCTTTTGCCCAGTGCCTGATCGGCACCCTGCGTTTTGCCCAGCACCGCGGTATCCCCAATGACATCCAGAATGTCATCCTGCACCTGAAACGCCAGACCGATGGCGCTGGCATAACTGTCCAGCTGCGGCAGCGCGGCGCGGCCTGCCTCACCCGCCGCCAGCGCACCGAGACGCACAGCGGCACGAATCAGCGCGCCGGTTTTGTGGCGATGAATCTGTTCGAGCTGGGCAAGATCGATGTGTTTGCCTTCGGCGGCCAGATCCAGTGCCTGTCCGCCGCACATACCGGCAACGCCGCTGGCCTGGGCCAGTTCCGACAGCATCGCAATACGGTCCTGCGGGCTGACGCCCGGCATGGGCTGATCGGCGAGGATCGAAAACGCCAGAGTTTGCAGTGCATCACCGGCGAGAATCGCCGTGTCTTCACCATACTTTATATGGCAGGTTGGCTGCCCGCGGCGGAGTGCGTCGTCATCCATCGCCGGCAGATCGTCATGAATCAGAGAGTAAGCATGGATACACTCTATCGCCGCGGCGGGCGCATCCAGGCTGGCGCTATCGGCGCGCAGCATTTCTCCTGTGGCGTACACCAGAAACGGGCGCAGGCGCTTACCGCCTAATAGTGCCCCATAATGCATGGCATTCACCAGAGGAGAACTCTGAAAAGGAAGTGGATCTATTAAGCGCGTCAACGCCAGATTCACGCGCTCATGGTACGCGCGCTGTAATTGGACGAAATCCATCAGTCATTTTCCGGCGTAAAAGGAGCAAGCTCAGCGTCTTTGTCATCGCTCAGCAGAATCTGAACGCGCTGCTCAGCCTGCTGCAGCGTCTGCTGGCCGCTGCGTGCCAGCTGAACGCCACGTTCGAATTCATTCAGCGCATCTTCCAGCGGTAGTTCGCCACTTTCCAGGCGGCTGACAATCTGTTCCAGCTGCTGCAGGGCGCTTTCAAACGTTACAGGCGCTTCGGCTTTTTTCGGCATAATCAGTGTCGACTCACAGGTTGGGAATCATCTTGCAATCGGTCATGGTAGCCGACGAGAATTAATTAGCAAAATAATCAATCCGGGGCGGCTTGCTTAAAGCAGTCGACCGACAAAGGTGGTATACTTTCGCGCCTCGGATGCGGGGGCGATAACAAACCCCGCAATTATATGATCTTACCAGCTAAGTGCCGATGCTTTTAGCACTTATTTGCCCAACGAAGCTGTGTCGCCATGAAGTTTATCATCAAGCTCTTTCCTGAAATCACCATCAAAAGTCAGTCGGTGCGGCTGCGCTTTATCAAAATTCTGACCGGCAATATCCGTAACACTCTGCGTACCGTCGCTGACGACATCGCGGTAGTGCGCCACTGGGATCACATTGAGGTCCGCGCGAAGGATGAAGCACTGCGCCCGATTATCACGGACGAGCTGACGCGTATTCCGGGTATTCACCACGTGCTGGCGGTAGAAGACCGCACCTGGACCGATATGCACGACATCTTCGAGCAGACGCTGGCGCTGAACCGCGAGCGGCTGGAAGGCAAAAGCTTCTGCGTGCGCGTGAAGCGTCGTGGTAAGCATAGCTTCAGTTCGCAGGATGTGGAGCGCTATGTTGGCGGTGGGCTTAATCAGCATATTGAAAGCGCGCGCGTGCAGCTGAACCGCCCTGAGGAGACGGTCAATCTGGAGATTGAAGATGATCGCCTGCTGCTGGTGACCGGCCGCTATGAAGGGCTGGGCGGCTTCCCGATTGGTACACAGGAAGACGTGCTGTCGCTGATTTCCGGCGGTTTCGATTCCGGTGTTTCCAGCTATATGCTGATGCGTCGCGGCTGCCGCGTGCACTACTGCTTCTTTAATCTGGGCGGCGCCGCGCATGAAATTGGCGTTCGCCAGGTGGCGCACTATCTGTGGCAGCGCTTTGGCCGTTCGCATCGCGTGCGCTTTGTGGCGATCAACTTTGAGCCGGTGGTGGGCGAGATCCTTGAAAAAGTGGATGACGGCCAGATGGGCGTGGTGCTGAAGCGGATGATGGTTCGCGCGGCCTCAATGGTCGCAGAGCGCTACGGCGTGCAGGCGCTGGTCACCGGCGAAGCGCTGGGGCAGGTCTCCAGCCAGACGCTGACCAACCTGCGCCTGATCGATAACGCCTCGGATACGCTGATTCTGCGTCCGCTGATTTCCCACGACAAAGAGCACATCATTGATGTGGCGCGTCAGATTGGCACCGAAGATTTTGCCCGTACCATGCCGGAGTACTGTGGCGTGATCTCCAAAAGCCCGACCGTCAAAGCGGTGAAGGCGAAGATTGAAGCCGAAGAGGGCAATTTTGACTTCGACATCCTGAACCGGGTGGTGCAGGAAGCCAGCAACGTCGACATTCGTGAAATTGCCGAGCAGACAGAAGAGGAAGTCACCGAGGTTGAAACCGTGGACTCTTTCAGCGACAACGATATGGTGCTGGATATCCGCGCGGTGGATGAGCAGGAAGATAAGCCACTGTCGCTGCAGGGCGTCGGCGTGAAATCCCTGCCGTTCTACAAGCTGAGCACGCAGTTTGGCGACCTGGATCAGAGTAAAACCTGGCTGCTGTATTGCGATCGCGGCGTCATGAGCCGTCTGCAGGCGCTCTATCTGCACGAGCAGGGCTTCAAAAACGTGAAGGTCTACCGGCCGTAAGCTGGCGGGTGACCGGCTATCCGGGCCGCGGTTAAAGGCGGCCCGTTGCGCTGCGGCTTATTCAAATTCCTGATAGTTGTAAATACCAGCCGCCAGCACCAGCTGTGCCGCGACCTCGCGCGCCGTCTCTTTATCCACCAGCAGATCAATCAGCTTCAGGGCAAAATCGATGGCGGTGCCCGGCCCCTGGCTGGTCAGCAGGTTGACGCGGGGATCCCACACCACCCGGCGCTCCATCCAGCGCGTTTCCGGAATGCTCTCTTTCAGACCGGGAAAACCGGTCATGTTGCCCACCGGGAAGAGATCGTGCGGCACCAGTACCGTGCCCGGTGCGGCACAAATCGCCGCCACGATTTTTCCAGCGAGGTGAAACTGGCGCACGGTTTCCACCAGCAGCGGACTATCGCGGAAGGTTTCGGCGCCTTTCACTCCGCCCGGCAGAACGATGGCAGCAAAATCGTTATCAGCCACTTCTACCAGCGGTGCATCCGCCAGCAGCCGCACGCCGCGCGAGCAGACGATCTCACGCGTACCGTCACCTTCTACGCTGGCTGTGGTGACCTGCAGTCCGCCACGGACCAGTAAATCTATCGTGGTGACCGCTTCGGTCTCTTCACTGCCATGAGCGAGGCAAACCAGAACCGATGGGCTGGCGCGCATAATGGGACTCCTTGCGTTTAATCATGTCATACAAACGGGTATTTTCCGGCAGCGATATCCCCTGCGCGCGGGCGCGGCGCAGCAGATAGCCGGTGATGTAGTCAATTTCGGTCTGACGTCGGGCGCGCACATCCTGCAGCATGGATGAAACATTGGCCGCGGTGCTGTCGATCACGTCATAGACCATGTCGCGCAGGTTATCGAGTGCTATATGCTCGCCTTCACGCGCCATCACCCAGGCGATCTCTTCGCACAGCGTGGCGATCTGCTGCGGCCAGGCGCGCAGTGCGCCATTCTGGCAGTCATGCTCCACCGTCAGCGGGTTAATGACGCAGTTCACCGCCAGTTTGCGCCAACAGGCTGAGGCGATGTTGTCATGCCAGGCGACATCGGGCAGCGCCTGATGCAGGCTGTCGGCAAGCGCGCTCAGCGCCGCGCTTTCGCGGCTGACCGGGCCGATGTGCGTGACACCCGCCGCCACGTGCTTGATCACCGTGCCGTCACGCATCGCGGCGTGGGTAGTGATACCGCGCAGCAGCGGCTGCTGCAGATCCCGTAATTCGTCCACCGTCCCCATACCATTGTGCAGCAGCAGCACCGGCGTGCCGGCAGCCAGCACGCTTTGCAGATTTTTCACCGCAGGCGAAACCTGTGGCGCTTTCAGGGTCACCAGCAGCAGATCGCTGCGGGCCAGAAACAGCGGATCGTTGGCGACAAAGGTGTGGTTTGTGATATTACCCTGCGTATCTGTCACATTGACCGCACAGTAGGGCTGCGGCACCCGCAGCCAGCCCTGTACCTCGTGCCCCTGACGGGCCAGCGCGTCGAGCCAGATCTGGCCGATGGCACCGCAACCCAACACGGTAATTTTCATTTTGCCTCCCGCGGCCGGGTGAAGCTGTCTCAGCCTGATTATCGCTTTCCGCGTCTCGTGTTTTATTAGCGCGGCAAGACGCGTATTATGCATGTCACTTTAGTATCAGGAGAAGAAAAGATGCCATCTTTCGATATCGTTTCCGAAGTCGAACTGCCGGAAGTGCGTAATGCTGTAGAGAACGCAAACCGCGAAATCTCTACCCGTTTTGATTTCCGCAACGTGAGCGCCACCATTGAGCTCAACGAGAAGAATGAGACCATCAAAGTGACCAGCGAATCCGATTTTCAGGTGAAACAGCTGGTGGATATTCTGCGTGAAAAGCTGCTGAAGCGTGGCATTGAAGGCGCAGCCATTGAGGTGCCGGAAGAGATCGTACACAGCGGTAAAAGCTGGAGCGTGGAAGCGAAGCTGAAAAAAGGCATTGAGAGCGATGTGGCGAAAAAGATCGTCAAACTGATCAAAGACAGCAAGCTGAAAGTGCAGACGCAGATCCAGGGCGAAGAGCTGCGCGTGACCGGAAAATCACGCGACGATCTGCAGGGCGCGATGGCGCTGGTGCGCAACGGCAATCTGGGCCAGCCTTTCCAGTTCAAAAACTTCCGCGATTAAACGCGTTTGTCGCGCGCCGCACGGCGGTACAGCGTGCTGCGCGCGATACCTAAGGCTTCTGCCGCTTTACTGACATTGCCGTTGAACCGCTGCAGCGTGGCATGAATCAGCTGCGCATCGTGCTGCTGTCGATCGCCCGCTGACGGCGCCGCAGCGCGGTATTCCGCCGGTAACTGCGCTTCAGTCACCTCTTCGCCATCATCCGCCAGCGCCAGCAGCACGCGCAGCAGGCTGCGCAGCTGGCGCACATTCCCCGGCCACGGCAGCTGCGCCAGCACCGCCAGCAGCGCAGGAGAGAGCCGCACCCCGCGCGCGTCTGCTCCCAGCTCCTGCCATAAGTGCGTGATAAAACCCGTGACATCCGGCCAGTTGCGCAGCGGCGGAATGGTCAGGGAAAACTCCTGCAGACGGTAGAGCAGATCTTCACGAAACTCTCCCTCAGCCACTCTGCGGGCCAGATCGCGATGCGTGGCGCAAATCACCGCAAAGTTGACCGGCCAGCTGCGGCTGGCACCCAGCGGAGCCACTTCTTTCTCCTGCAGTACGCGCAGCAGACGGGTCTGCAACGCCAGCGGCATATCGCCAATCTCATCCAGAAACAGCACACCGCCGTCGGCCTCGCGGATTTTTCCGATATAGCCCTGTTTACTGGCGCCGGTAAAAGCACCGGGCTGATAGCCGAACAGTTCAGATTCAATCAGCGCTTCCGGAATTGCGGCACAGTTAATGGCGACAAATTTGCCGTCGCGCCAGCGGCTTCGCTGATGCAGGGCGCGGCTGACATACTCTTTACCGCTGCCGGTTTCGCCGTGAATACAGAGTGAGACGCCGGCATTAAGCAGCCGCACCATTTTTTCACCGTCACGCTGCAGGGAAAAGGGCAGGTCGGGTAGCGTCTCCGCCGGTGGGGCGAAATGGCGGCGCTGCGGCGCACGCAGCCGGTAATAGAAGCGCTGTCCGTTTACCGTAACCGGCAGGGGAATACTGGTGGCCTGTTGTACCAGCTGCGGAAACAGCTGCGGGAAGGAGAGGCTGCCCAGCGCGCCAGTGCTGAGGGCCAGCGCCCGCAGCGCCAGGCGGTTGGCCGCGGTAAGCAGCGTGTCGGAGAATACCAGCAGCAGCTCATCGCTGCTATCAAGGCCCTCCGGTTGCGTATGCAGGCTCATCAGCCACTGCTGCGGATGCAGGCTCTGCTTCACCCACAGGTACTCAATTTGTCTGGCGGCGGCCTTCACCCGGCTGAGCGTATCCGGATGTGCAACCTGGGCCGGTCCGGAAATATCAATCACGCCGGCAATCTGCCCGCCGGGCATCTGCAGCGGCATGGCGGCGCAGTACAATCCCTGATTGCGCATCAGGAAATGCTGCTGACCGTGGATTTCACAGCCGTCATCAATCGCCAGCGCGGTGCCGATGGCATTGGTGCCGCGTCCGCATTCGCTCCATAAATTGCCGGGTGCCAGGGCAAAACGCTGCGCTTTTTCCATCGCCTGCATATCACCTGCGGTATGCAGCACCAGCCCGCTGGCGTCAGAGAGGATCACCACGGCCTGCTTTGGCGCCATCTGCTGCGCCAGTTGCTTAATCACTGGCTGCGCGAATTGCTGCCAGCCACTGTTACTGGCCACCACATCCGCCAGCTCACGCTGCCGCAGACGGGGAAAATCGTCAGCCGCAGGGTCAAGACCATACAGCTGGCTGCGAAACCAAGAGTCGCTGAGCAGCGGATTGATATCAACGGCAGACGCGGCGGAATTTCCCTGCATTGGTGACCTCATGCCAGACGAAGTGTTGCAACATTGTAGCGTTAAGGTTCTCCTGGTGTTGCGATGCGCAACACAGTTAACCGCTTTGTCGCGCCAGCCACAGCGGGAAGAGATAACGGATTCTATGCAGTTTGCTGTATTTAAGCGATTTTTTCAGGTTTTTCTGGCGTCTGCGAAAGCTGGCACGCGTGCTGCAATATCCCTTTCAGCAGCGCGGCGCAGGCTGATGCTGCCCTGATAACAACATCTGACCCTGAGGAGTTTGCAATGCGTTATGCTCATCCCGGTACCCCCGGCGCACTCGTTTCCTTTAAAAAGACGTACGGCAACTATATTGCAGGCCGGTTTACTGAACCGCTCAGCGGCCAGTACTTTACCAACACCTCGCCGGTAGACGGCAGTGATATTGCCGCGTTTCCCCGCTCGGATGCACGTGATATTGAGCTGGCGCTGGATGCGGCTCACCGTGCCGCGGACGCCTGGGGGAAAACCAGCGTTCAGCACCGCGCTCATCTGCTGCTGCAGGTGGCCGATCGGATCGAAGCGAATCTGGAGAGGCTGGCCGTGGCGGAAAGCTGGGATAACGGCAAGCCGATCCGCGAAACGCTGAATGCCGATCTGCCTTTAGCTATCGACCATTTCCGCTACTTTGCCGGATGCCTGCGCGCGCAGGAAGGCAGTACCGCTGAGATCGACGAACACACCGTGGCCTATCATTTCCACGAACCGCTGGGCGTGGTAGGGCAGATTATCCCGTGGAACTTCCCGCTGCTGATGGCGGCCTGGAAACTGGCGCCGGCGCTGGCTGCGGGCAACTGCGTGGTGCTGAAACCGGCCGAGCAGACGCCGCTGGGCATTACGCTGCTGCTGGAGATCATCGGCGATCTGTTCCCGGCGGGCGTATTAAATGTGGTTCAGGGCTTCGGGCGCGAAGCCGGTGAGGCGCTGGCCACCAGTAAACGCATTGCGAAAATTGCCTTTACCGGTTCGACGCCGGTGGGGCGCCATATCATGGCCTGCGCCGCCGAAAACATCATTCCCTGCACCGTAGAGCTGGGCGGTAAATCGCCTAACATTTACTTTGCCGATGTGATGGACGGCGACGACGCCTTTATCGAAAAAGCAGTGGAAGGGCTGGTGCTCGGCTTTTTCAATCAGGGGGAAGTCTGTACCTGCCCGTCACGTGCGCTGATCCATGAATCGATCTATCAGCCGTTTATGGCGCGGGTAATGGACAAAGTGGCGGCGATTCGCCGGGGCGACCCGCTGGACACCGACACCATGATCGGTGCCCAGGCGTCACGGCAGCAATTCGACAAAATCCTGTCTTACATCAATATCGCGCGTGACGAAGGCGGGCAGATTCTGACAGGGGGCGATCGGGCTGCGGTTGCTGCCGGGCTTGAGAACGGTTTTTATATCCAGCCTACCCTGATTAAGGGCACCAACCAGATGCGCTGTTTCCAGGAGGAAATTTTCGGGCCGGTGATTGGCATCACCACGTTCCGTGATGAGGCAGAGGCGCTGGCCATTGCCAATGAAACGCAGTTCGGACTGGGGGCCGGCGTGTGGACGCGTGACACTAACCTGGCGTATCGCATGGGGCGCGGCATTAAAGCGGGGCGCGTCTGGACCAACTGCTATCACATCTATCCGGCGCACGCGGCGTTTGGGGGCTACAAACAATCCGGCGTCGGACGCGAGACGCACAAAATGGCGCTCAGTGCCTATCAGCAAACGAAAAACCTGCTTGTCAGCTATAGCACGGCGCCGCTTGGTCTGTTCTGAGCGGCCATCCCATCAATGGAGAGTGAAGATGAATATGCAGATTAAAACCACGATGAAAGCGGCCGTCGTAAAGGCGTTTGGCGAGCCTCTGGTCATCGAAGACGTGCCGGTGCCGCAGGTGGGGCCAGGCCAGATTCTGGTAAAAATCGCGGCGACGGGCATCTGTCATACTGACCTGCACGCTGCCGAAGGCGACTGGCCCGTGAAGCCAAACCCGCCTTTCATTCCCGGACATGAAGGCGTTGGTCAGGTGGTGGCAATCGGTGAAGGCGTCAGGCACCTGAAGCTGGGCGACCGCGTAGGCGTGCCCTGGCTCTATTCTGCCTGCGGCCACTGTGAGCACTGCCTGGACAGCTGGGAGACGCTGTGTCATGCACAGCAGAACGCCGGCTACTCGGTGAACGGCAGCTTTGCGGAGTACTGTCTCGCGGATGCGAATTACGTCGGCATTCTGCCGGACAACATCGATTTCAATGAAATCGCGCCGATCCTCTGTGCCGGTGTCACGGTTTACAAAGGGCTGAAAATGACCGATACCAAACCCGGCGACTGGGTGGTGATTTCCGGTATCGGCGGGCTGGGCCATATGGCGATTCAGTACGCCGTGGCAATGGGGCTCAACGTGGCGGCAGTAGATATTGATGACGATAAACTGGCCTTTGCGAAACGTCTTGGCGCCAGCGTGACCGCTAACGCGAAACAGGTCGATCCGGCGCAGGTGTTCAAAGAGAGTTTTGGCGGAGCACATGGTGTGCTGGTAACGGCGGTGTCACCCAAAGCGTTTGAGCAGGCCATCGGCACGCTGCGGCGCGGAGGCACCATGGTGCTGAACGGCTTACCGCCGGGTAAATTCGATCTGTCAATTTTTGATATGGTGCTGGACGGTATTACGGTGCGCGGTTCGATTGTGGGAACGCGCAAGGATCTGCAGGAGGCGCTGGATTTTGCCGGTCGGCATAAGGTGAAGGCCAATATTGCCGTCGAACCGCTGAGCAACATTAACGACATTTTTGCGCGCATGCACGCCGGGAAAATTGAAGGGCGTATCGTGGTCGATATGTCACTGTAACGCCGGTGAGGTGATACGGCGCGATCCCGCGGCGGATCGCGCCGTGTAATACGGAGGGTAGCGGTTAACTGCTGGCCAGTAACGCTTCAATTTCCATGCGGCTGGTGACTTTACTGTCGATTTTGATGTAGGCGCTGTGCTCTTCCGGCACGATAAACACCGAGGTCACACCGGGCTGCGCGCGCAGACGTTTTTCCAGATTCGGTACGGCAAGCACGGCATCGCTCAGCACCAGGCGCAGGCTGCTGACATAGGGCGGCTCCGACATCGACATGGCAACAAACAGCCAGGCGGCGGCAACGATGGCGCCAGCCAGAAACACGGTTTGCGCATCAAAATGGCCAAAGATCCAGCCACCCAAACTGCCACCAATCGCCACACCGATGAACTGGCTGGTGGAGTAAATCCCCATCGCTGTGCCTTTATAGCCGGCAGGTGACTCTTTGCTAATCAGTGACGGCAGGATCGCTTCCATCAGGTTAAACGCAAGGAAGAACAGCTGCACGCCCGCTACCAGCGTCCAGAAGTGTCCTTCGGCGCCCCACAGCACAATCTCCGCCACGATAATCACGGCGACGCAGCCGACAAAAACGCGTTTCATACGGCGTTTCACTTCGGCGTAAATGATAAAGGGGACCACCGCGACAAAGGCCACCAGCATCGTGACCAGATAGACTTTCCAGTGCTGTTCTGCCGGGAAACCTGCCTGTTCAAACTGCCCCGGCAACGCCACAAAGCTCGACATCAGAAGGATATGCAGGCACAGAATACCGATATTCAGCTTCAGCAGTTTTGGATTGGCCAGCACTTTGCGAATGCTGCCTTTCACCATGCCGGATTCGCGGTTCAGCACGTGCCCCGGTGCGTTAGGGACCACCAGCAGGGTGATCACAATGCCCAGCGTAGCCAGAATCGCAATCATCCAGAACAGCGCATGCAGGCCAAGCGCGTGGGTAACAATCGGGCCGATCACCATCGCGATGGCAAAGGTCACGCCAAAACTGATGCCGATAAACGCCATCGCTTTGGTGCGATTCTGTTCGCGGGTAAGATCGGACAGCAGCGCCATGACCGCCGCCGCAATCGCCCCCGAGCCCTGCAGGGCCCGGCCAAGAATAACGCCCCAGATGGAGGTGGTCATGGCGGCGATAATGCTGCCAAGCACAAACAGCAGCAGCCCGCCGACAATCAGCGGCTTGCGGCCAACGCGATCGGAAAGCAGGCCAAACGGAATCTGAAATACTGCCTGGGCCAGACCATATATGCCGATTGCCAGCCCGATCAGGGTTTCACTGGCGCCCTGTAATGCCATGCCATAGGTCGTCAGGACCGGCAGGACCATAAACATTCCCAGCATGCGCAGGGAAAATACTGTGCCTAAACCCCAGGTCGCGCGCAGCTCTACCGGTGTCATTTTGTTGTCGTTCATTCCAACCTCTGTATGTGAATGCCCTTTTTACTTCATACCGCAGGGGGACGCCACGGCCATCTGGCCCGGTGAAGGAGGTGAGCATTAACCTGTCGCGGCGCTCACGGGCTGCCTGACTGCAATTTGAAATATTCCGGGCACTTAGCGCTTATTTTAGGGAGCAGGGCAGGGCGGGTAAAACAATAGTTTTTAAGCAGTGGTAACAAAAAGAAAGGGCGCGAAATTCGCGCCCTTGTCCGGAGTGACGGTCTGACTTACCAGACGTAAGTCAGCAGGTCTTTGGTAGCCGGTGACATAAAGTCTACCGACATCATCACGCTCAGCGCGGTGATGGCGACAATCGAGAACACAAACAGTTTACGCGCCCAGACTTTATCGTTTGAGGTTTTGTAACCTGAAAGTGCCATACCCAGCCACCATACGCTTACCGCAGCAGCAACCACCAGATATTTGTAGCCCGCGTAACCGCCCAGCGTCAGCATCAGCGTGGCAATCATAAACGCCAGAATGTAGAGCGTAATATGATTTTTAGCCACGGAGATGCCTTTCACCACCGGCAGAACCGGAATGTTAGCGGCCTGGTAATCTTTAAAGCGGAAGATAGCAATCGCATAAGAGTGCGGCATCTGCCACAGGCTAAAGATCGCCAGCAGGATTAACGCGCCAGCATCAAACTCGTTGGTCACTGCGCAGTAGCCGATAACCGGCGGCGCTGCGCCGGAAAGGCTGCCAATCAGCGTGCCATAGACCGAATGACGCTTCATGTAGAGACTGTAAATGCCGACGTAAACGACGAAGCCCATAACCGCCAGCCACATGGCCAGCGGGTTAGCGCCAAAATACAGTAACGCGAAGCCAGCAATACCTAATGCGGTTGCATAAACCAGGCTTACTTTCGCCGAGATCAGGCCTTTGACCAGAACACGGTTCCGCGTTCTCTCCATCTTGATGTCGATATCACGGTCAATCACATTGTTGAATACACAACCGGATGCGACCACCAGTGACACGCCTACCAGTGAGACGAGAAACAGGGTGTAATCAATGCTGCCTTTCGAAGCCAGCAGGAATCCACCGATCACAGAAATTAAATTGCCGAAAATAATTCCTGGTTTTGTTACTTGCAGGTATTGCTTAATCATTACGCGTGACTCTTTAGCGAACCATCATGTTGTAGTTGAGGTTCCACATAATCCACAGTGAGCCGATCACAACAATCAGGATGATGATGGCCGAGAAGACAATGGCCACCATATTCCAGCCACCTTCGGATTTGCTGTCCAGATGCAGGAAGTACACCAGGTGAACCAGCACCTGAACGACTGCACAAACCAGAACCACACCCAGAATGGTGCCGTGCGAGGCGCTGCCATCCATTACCATCCAGAACGGGATTGCCGTCAGGATGATAGAGAGGATGAAGCCGATCATGTAAGACTTCACGCTACCGTGAGATGCACCATGTTCGTTTACAGAATGACTCATTACATGGCCCCCATCAGATAGACAACGGTGAATACGCAGATCCACACCACATCCAGGAAGTGCCAGAACAGGCTCAGGCACATGATACGGGTGCGGTTGGTGGCAGTCAGTCCACGCTTAGCGATCTGGAACATCAGCACAGCCATCCAGATCAGACCAGAGGTCACGTGCAGACCGTGCGTACCGACCAGGGTAAAGAAGCCGGACAGGAAGCCGCTGCGGTTCGGACCGAAGCCTTCCATGATCAGGTGATGGAATTCATAGATTTCCATCCCGATAAATCCGGCACCGAACAGGAAGGTCAGCGCCAGCCAGCTGATGACCGAACCTTTGTTCTGGTTGTTCATCGCAATCACTGCCATACCATAGGTAATGGAGCTGAGCAGCAGCAGGGCGGTTTCGACCAGAACGAACGGCAGTTCGAAGATATCTTTACCTGCCGGGCCACCGGCAGTGTTGTTGACCATGACCGCATAGGTCGCAAACAGGGTTGCGAAGATAATGCAGTCGCTCATCAGGTAGATCCAGAAACCAAAGACTTTATTGGCTCCTGCATCGTGATGCCCATGCTCCGCATGGGCGTCGTGGTGATGTTTTACGGTTTCAGTTGACATTATTTCAGACCTGCTTTGCTGATGTCATCAAAGTGCTTCTTCTCGATCTGCTCGATTTCAGCAACCGGTACGTAGTAATCCACGTCTTCGTCGAAGCTCTTCACAATCCACGTCACCAGGGTGCCGAGGAAAGTCAGACCTGCCAGCCACCAGATGTGCCAGATCAGGGCAAAACCGAAGACTGTCATAAAGGCTGCAATCACAATTGCCGCGCCGCTGTTTTTCGGCATATGAATTTCTTCATATTTTTCTGGCTGCTTGTACGCTTCACCTTTCTCTTTCATTTCCCAGAACGCATCGCGCTCGTGGATATGCGGGATTACAGCAAAGTTATAGAACGGTGGTGGTGAAGAGGTTGCCCACTCCAGCGTACGACCGCCCCACGGGTCACCGGTCAGATCGCGGTTCTGCTCACGGTCACGTACCGATACCCAGAACTGGATCAGCTGGCACAGAATACCGCAGGCAATCAGCGCCGCACCCACCGCTGCAACAACCAGCAGGGAGTGGAACTGCGGATCGATGTCCTGGCTCAGACGACGGGTCATGCCCATGAAGCCCAGTGCGTACAGCGGCATAAAGGCAACGAAGAAGCCAATGATCCAGAACCAGAATGCGCGTTTACCCCAGGTTTCGTTCAGGGTGAAGCCGAACGCTTTCGGGAACCAGTAGGTCACACCTGCCATACAACCGAACACCACACCACCGATAATAACGTTGTGGAAGTGCGCGATCAGGAACAGGCTGTTGTGCAGCACGAAGTCCGCACCCGGTACGGCCAGCAGAACGCCGGTCATACCACCTACTGAGAAGGTCACCAGGAAGCCGATGGTCCACAGCATCGCGGAGTTAAACTCGATGCGACCCTGATACATGGTGAACAGCCAGTTGAAGATTTTCACGCCGGTTGGAATCGCGATGATCATCGTCATGATACCGAAGAAGGCGTTTACGTTGGCACCCGCACCCATGGTGAAGAAGTGGTGCAGCCAGACGATGAACGACAGTACGGTAATGGCGATGGTCGCCCACACCAGAGAGGTGTAACCAAACAGACGTTTTTTCGAGAAGGTGGCAGTAACTTCAGAGAAGACACCGAACACCGGCAGAACAAGAATGTACACCTCAGGGTGACCCCAGACCCAGATCAGGTTGACGTACATCATCATGTTACCGCCCATATCATTGGTGAAGAAATGGAAGTCGAGGTAACGATCAAGCGTCAACAGCGCCAGCGTCACGGTCAGTACCGGGAACGCAGCAATAATCAGGACGTTAGTACACAGGGCAGCCCAGGTGAAGACAGGCATTTTGAACAGGTCCATGCCCGGCGCACGCATCTTCAGAATGGTCACGAAGAAGTTGATACCGGTCAGCGTGGTACCAATACCGGAGAGCTGGAGACTCCAGATCCAGTAATCGACCCCGACGCCAGGACTGTACTCCGCACCCGAAAGCGGCGGATAAGCCAGCCAGCCGGTCTGCGCGAACTCGCCCACACCCAGAGACAGGTTAACCAGGATCACACCGATCGCAGTGAACCAGAAGCTCAGGTTGTTCAGGAACGGGAAGGCAACGTCACGTGCACCGATTTGCAGCGGCACCGCGATGTTCATCAGACCAACCACGAACGGCATCGCCACGAAGAAGATCATAATCACGCCGTGGGCGGTGAAGATCTGGTCGTAGTGGTGCGGTGGCAATATGCCTGCTTCTCCGGCAGAAGCCAGAACCTGCTGGGTACGCATCATTACCGCATCGGCAAAGCCGCGCAGCAGCATGACGAATGCCATGATGATGTACATGATACCCAGTTTTTTGTGGTCGATTGATGTTAACCATTCAGACCACAGATACTTCCACTTACCAAAGTAGGTAATGGCAGCGATCAGCGCCAGACCACCAATGATGATACCGGCGACCGTAACCATGATAATGGGTTCATGGTAGGGCACTGCATCCAGTGTTAATTTTCCGAACATCGTATTATTCCTCGGCTCCCGCAGCTGCGGCGTGATTCATGTCCATGCCCTCGTGCGACATGTCCATTTTCCCGTGGCTCATCATGAACTTATCAATAACCTGCTTGAAGAGTTCAGGATTCGCAGTTGAGAAATATTCCACCGGGTGATTCTCACTTGGCGCAGCCAGTTTTTCGAAGTCATCCATGGTGGTCAGCGTGTTAGGTGCCGCTTTAACTTTGGCAACCCACTGCTGGAATTCCGCATCGTCTTTGGTGGCAATGGCTTTGAACTTCATGCCAGAGAAACCGCGACCGCTGAAGTTTGCTGAGATACCGTCGAACGTTCCTGGCTCATTGGCGATCAGGTGCAGTTTGGTCTGCATGCCCGCCATGGCATAGATCTGGCTGCCGAGCGTAGGAATAAAGAAGGAGTTCATCACGGAGTTGGAGGTGATTTTGAAGTTCACCGGAGTATTTGCCGGGAAGGCAATCTGGTTAACGGTAGCAATACCCTGTTCCGGGTAAATGAACAGCCATTTCCAGTCCAGCGCCACAACATCAATCTCAACCGGTTTCACATCCGAGGCCAGCGGTTTGCTCGGCTCCAGCGCGTGGGTTGATTTCCAGGTCAGCACGCCGAGGAAGAGAATGATCAGGATTGGAATGGTCCAGACCACGGCTTCCACTTTATTAGAGTGTGACCAGTTAGGGCTATACTTCGCGTTCGTGTTGGTTGCCCGATATTTCCAGGCGAACAGCACGGCCATCAAGACTGCCGGAATTACGACGATCATCATCAAGCCGAAAGCTGTCAGAATCAGCGAACGTTGCTCCAGTGCAATCTGTCCCTTGGGATTTAACAACGCACTATCGCAGCCGCTGAGTAATACAGCGCCTGCGATTAATGACAAAATCCCCAAACTTTTATTGTATTTCCTGAGTCTCATTTAACGACCTCAATGACAAAGGGCTCTATTGTCGTTTAAGTGTGCGCGCATTTTACGGGAAGGTTTATGCAGTGTAAACCAGCTTAAGGATGTGTCAGAGTGCTGTTGACACCTTTTGCTAAGGGTGTCACAGATGTTGCGCAGGGTGACAAATTCTTAACGGTGACAAGCAGTTGGCAGCAATATAACAAAAACCAATGACAGTAACCGCAGAAAAAACAGGGAAAGCATAAACGGTACTTTTAGTACGCATTTATTTAACAATTCTGCATCATTCAGATGATGGTTTTTAAACAAAATAATTGCTCACCGGATTTAAATATCACCGGTGATTGTTAATTTATTGTTTCTTTTTCGCGATGAAAAAAATGCTATTTGCGAAAACATCGCAGGAAATATTCTCGCCTGAATAAATAGCGGCTGGCAAATAACAATCTTACTGCGCTTTATCGCGCTGCGTTTTCCGCAACGCCAGGCAGTCGAGAATAACGCCCAGCGCCACCGCGATCAACGCCAGCGCCATGCCCGCTTCAAACAGTTGCGTCAGCGGCAGGCTGCCCTGCCAGAGGTGCGCGGCCTGCAGCGCCAGCGCCACCAGCCAGCACGCCAGCAGCAGACAGCCGGTACCAAACAGGCGCACGGTCCAGCGATAGCCTCCGGCCCATTGCGTACGCCGGGTAAATGCGCCGCGCTGCTGAATAGCCTGCAGCGTGCCACGGCATCCCCACAGCAGCAGCAATCCGGGAAGGCCGGCGACCACGGTAAAGGCATAAAAAGCTGGCCAGCCCCATAATTCTACCAGCCAGCCCGCCGCCGGACCGACATAGACACGCCCCACGGCAGAGAGCGCAGACAGCAGCGCAAACTGCGTAGCGGAGAAGGATTTGTTGCACAGCGTCATCAGTAAAGCCACAAACGCTGCCGTGCCCATGCCGCCACAGAGGTTTTCAATAAACACCGCGCCCGCCATGCTCCACAGGTGAGGGGGTGTAACGGCCAGCAGCCAGTAAGCAAAGTTCGACACCGCCTGCAGGATGCCAAACAGCATCAGCGCGCGAAACAGGCTCAGACGCTGCATCAGGACTCCGCCATACAGCGCGCCGATAATCGTGGCCAGCAGCCCCAGCGTTTTGTTAACCAGTCCGACATCCCCGGCGCTGAAGCCAACGCCACGAATCAGAAAGGTGGTGGTCAGCGAAGCAGCAAACGCATCCCCCAGCTTATAAAGGACGATAAGGGTAATCAGCAGCCAGGCATTGTCGCGCTGGAAAAAGTCTTTGAGCGGAAAAGCCACGGCCTCGCGCAGCGAGTGAGGCTCGCGTGCCGGCATGGCCGGTTCACGTGCCAGCAGGGTGGCAATCAGCCCTGGCAGCATCAGCAGTGCCATCAGCCAGTAAGTAGCCTGCCAGCCCAGATAGCGGTCTGCGAGCCACAGCGCCAGTCCGCCGGAAATCAGCATGGCCAGCCGGTAGCCAAGCACGGTAATGGCCGCCCCGCTTCCGCGCTCTTCAGCGGGCAGGATGTCGGTCTTCCAGGCATCAAAAACAATATCCTGCGAGGCGGAGCAAAAGGCGACCAGCACCGCCAGCGCCGCCAGCAGCGTAAGATCGCGCGCCGGCTGCATAAAGCCCATTGCCACAATACCGGCTATCAGCGCCAGCTGCGTCACCAGCAGCCAGCCGCGGCGACGCCCCAGGAACGGCGGGGTATAGCGGTCCATCATCGGCGACCATAAGAACTTAAACACATAGGCCTGGCCGACAAGGGAAAAGAATCCAATGGTTTTCAGGTCAACATTCTCTACCGTCATCCAGGCCTGCAGCGTACCGGCAGTCAGCGCCAGCGGCAGTCCGGAAGCGAAACCAAGCAGCAGCAATACCGCAGCATTACGTTGGGTAAATATACGCAGATAGTGAGAAGTCATAGCCAACCTGAAGTGAAGCCCGGCCAGACAGGCCGGGCAGATTACTGCGGAAATTAATGCGCGTTCTGTTTGATAAAGTTGTTCACGCTGGTGTCCTGCGCCATATCGGCGATGACGTCGCTCAGCGTTGAGTTCACCGCGTTGGTGATCTTATCGTTGGTTGCGCTGAATGCGCCTTCAACACTGTAAGTCTGGCGGTAGTTTTTCACCTGTTTGTTGCCATTTTTCGCCGTGGCAATGATCGAGATGTCCGCTTTGGTGGTGATGCTGTAACGCACGTTGCCCTGCGTGACATCGGCATAGAGGCCATTCACTACAATCTGCAGATCGACGGCGCCGTTTGGACCGATCATGTAACCGCGTGCGGTCATCTGCTTCTCAAGGACTTCCTGCAGCAGGAAACGCAGATCGCGCGAAGGCGTCAGGGTAACCAGCTGGCCGTCGCGGTTAACTTTAGCCAGTGCCTGATCGCTGCGCTGGTCGGCACCGTTAACGCTGACGGTCACACCCATCAGACTTGGATCCTGCTGCGGCAGCTGAATTTTAGGCTGGATATTCAGGGTGGTGTTATTGCTGGCACAGCCGGCCAAAATAAAGGCAGCCAGCAGAGGGAATAACAGTTTTTTCAACATATTCATTCTCGTTAGCATAGGGGTTGGTTTGCAAAACTGCGGCCATCATAGCATTGCGGCACGGTGAAAAAAGCCCCGGACCAGGGGAAATTGATTGTAAAGGCTTTTTTCGGACAGGCGGCGCAGGATGAAGGTTGACCTGTGCTTCCGCGTCGCTAAGATGCGCTGCACGTCGCGAATTTTTCTTTTTCCCTGCGGGAAGAGTAAAAATCCTACTAATATTTAAACAGATGGGGCACAGCGCTCGCCGTAGAGGGTGTTAAAAATGATCCGCGAACAAATAGAAGAAAAGCTGCGTAACGCTTTCGAGCCTGCACACCTTGAAGTGCATGATGAAAGCTATCGTCATAACGTGCCTGCCGGTTCTGAAAGTCACTTCAAAGTGGTGATTGTCAGCGACCGGTTTACCGGTCAGCGTTTCCTGCAGCGTCATCGCGCTATTTACAGCGAACTGGCGACAGAACTGGCAGGCAGCGTGCACGCGCTGGCCTTACACACCTACACCCGGAAAGAGTGGGATGGATTACAGGATACCGTGCTGGCTTCACCGAACTGCCGCGGTGCCGGTACGCTTGCCTGACACTGCTTAGCCACACCTCTTAAAACGGCCTGCGGGCCGTTTTTATGTTTTTAAATCGTCTTAAACGCGATCTGCGGCGCAAAAAAGCGTCAAAGCCGTTAAAAAGTGGTGAGTTTACAGCCTCGACTCATTTCGGTGATGCCGCTATAATGCGGCGTCTATTTTTCCGGAATGTCTTCGGGACGCTTCTGGTAACAGGGATCTGGTTCTGCCTGCAGAGGCTGTCCCGGTTGTTGGATACGGCGCATTAATTGTGTGGTGTCTGAAGTTGACCGAGCACGTGATTTTTTGAGGTAACAAGATGACAGTTTCAGTAGAAACCACTCAGGGTCTGGGCCGTCGCATTTCGATTACTGTTCCAAAAGACAGCATCGAAAGCGCAGTGAAGAAAGAACTGGTGGAAGTGGCTAAGAAAGTCCGTATCGATGGTTTCCGTAAAGGCAAAGTGCCGGCTAACATCATCAACCAGCGCTACGGTGCTTCAGTTCGTCAGGACGTGCTGAGTGAGCTGATGACGCGCAACTTTGTTGACGCCATCATCAAAGAGAAGATCAATCCGGCTGGCGCCCCTAACTATGTGCCGGGCGAATACAAAGAAGGTGAAGATTTCACCTACGCCGTTGAGTTCGAAGTATATCCGGAAGTTGAGCTGAAAGGCCTGGACGCGATCGAAGTTGAAAAGCCAGTGGTTGAAGTCACCGACGCTGACGTTGATGCGATGCTGGAAACCCTGCAGAAGCAGCAGGCGACGTGGAAAGAGACTGACGCTGCGGCAACCGCAGAAGATCGCGCCACCATCGACTTCACCGGTTCTGTAGACGGCGAAGAGTTTGAAGGCGGCAAAGCCTCTGACTTCGTACTGGCTATGGGCCAGGGCCGCATGATCCCAGGTTTTGAAGAGGGTATCGTAGGTAAAAAAGCGGGCGAAACCTTCACTATCGACGTGAAATTCCCTGACGACTACCACGCAGAAAACCTGAAAGGCAAAGATGCGAAGTTCGACATCGTGCTGAAGAAAGTGGAAACCCGTGAGCTGCCGGAGCTGACTGAAGAGTTCATCAAACGTTTCGGCGTGGAAGACGGCTCAATCGACGGCCTGCGTGCTGAAGTGCGTAAAAACATGGAGCGTGAGCTGAAAGGCGCGATCCGTAACCGCGTGAAGTCTCAGGCCATTGATGGTCTGGTTGCTGCGAACGAAATCGACGTGCCGGTTGCGCTGATCGACGGCGAAATCGACGTGCTGCGCCGTCAGGCTGCACAGCGTTTCGGCGGCAACGAGAAGCAGGCGCTGGAACTGCCACGTGAGCTGTTCGAAGAGCAGGCTAAACGTCGCGTCGTGGTGGGTCTGCTGCTGGGCGAAGTTATTCGCATCAACGAGCTGAAAGCCGATGAAGAGCGCGTGAAAGGCCTGATCGAAGAGATGGCTTCTGCGTACGAAGATCCGCAGGAAGTGATCGAGTTCTACAGCAAAAACAACGAGCTGATGAACAACATGCGCAACGTTGCGCTGGAAGAGCAGGCAGTTGAAGCGGTACTGGCGAAAGCCAAAGTGACCGACAAAGCGACCAGCTTCCAGGAGCTGATGAACCAGACCTCTGCGGCCTGATCCATCCGTTAACTGATTGTGCTAAAGCCCGCGACCGCAATGTCGCGGGCTTTTTCTTTTCCGGGGTACAGCGTGCACATTTGTGCGCTATTTGACTAATTAACCGGCAAATTATTCGCTAAGCTCTTTTTCCGTGTTAGCGAATGGGGAAAAGGTTGTTATGCTTGAAACAACTGGGCAGCATCCCCAGATACAGGGAGAATGCATGAAAACAGTGAGACTGGCTGATTAACCGTCCCGTGATGTCGGAACGAGACCGTTGCGCATAGTTTTCGCAGCGCGCCTCGCGTAAAATCGGTACAGAATGTTGCCAACGAAATTTTCAGGAGACGGTAATGTCATACAGTGGCGATCGTGAATTTACTGCACCAACCAATGCGCTGGTGCCAATGGTGGTCGAACAAACCTCGCGCGGCGAGCGTTCTTACGACATCTACTCCCGCCTGCTTAAAGAACGTGTCATCTTCCTGACCGGTCAGGTTGAAGACCATATGGCCAACCTGATTGTGGCGCAGATGCTGTTTCTGGAAGCTGAGAACCCTGAAAAAGACATTTATCTCTACATCAACTCGCCAGGCGGCGTGATCACCGCCGGTATGTCGATTTACGACACCATGAAATTTATCAAGCCGGACGTCAGCACCATCTGTATGGGTCAGGCTTGTTCAATGGGTGCGTTCCTGCTTACCGCCGGAACCAAGGGCAAGCGCTTCTGCCTGCCTAACTCACGCGTCATGATCCACCAGCCGCTGGGCGGTTATCAGGGTCAGGCGACGGATATCGAAATCCACGCGCGTGAAATCCTGAAAGTGAAGCAGCGTATGAATGAGCTGATGGCTGAACATACCGGCAAATCGCTGGAGCAGATCGAACGTGACACCGAGCGCGATCGTTTCCTCTCTGCCGGTGAAGCGGTAGAGTATGGCTTAGTCGACTCCATCCTGACGCATCGCCAATAAGACACATCTGCCTGGCCCTTACGCTATAGTTAACGGGAAGCAGGCAGCTGCGTTGCATGAATATCGGCCGTTGATGTACGGCCAGTGCCGTACACCAATCGGGTCTGAGAACGAAAAGAGGTTAGCTGATGACAGATAAGCGCAAAGACGGTTCAGGTAAGTTGCTGTACTGCTCTTTCTGCGGCAAAAGCCAGCATGAAGTCCGTAAGCTGATTGCCGGACCGTCAGTGTATATTTGCGACGAATGTGTTGATTTATGTAATGACATCATTCGTGAAGAGATTAAAGAGGTTGCGCCGCATCGTGAGCGCAGTGCTCTGCCGACGCCACACGAAATTCGCCATCATCTGGACGATTATGTTATCGGTCAGGAAAAGGCGAAGAAAGTGCTGGCGGTGGCGGTGTACAACCACTACAAACGTCTGCGTAACGGGGATACCAGCAATGGTATTGAACTGGGCAAAAGTAACATTCTGCTGATCGGGCCTACTGGTAGCGGTAAAACGCTGCTGGCCGAAACGCTGGCGCGTCTGCTGGACGTGCCGTTCACCATGGCAGATGCCACCACTTTGACCGAAGCCGGTTATGTGGGTGAAGACGTTGAGAACATCATTCAGAAGCTGCTGCAGAAGTGCGACTATGATGTGCAGAAAGCGCAGCGCGGGATTGTTTACATTGACGAAATCGACAAGATTTCGCGTAAATCTGACAACCCGTCTATCACGCGTGATGTCTCTGGCGAAGGCGTACAGCAGGCGCTGCTGAAACTGATTGAAGGTACCGTCGCGGCTGTACCACCACAGGGTGGACGCAAACATCCGCAGCAGGAATTCCTGCAGGTAGACACCTCGAAAATCCTGTTTATCTGCGGCGGTGCGTTTGCCGGTCTGGATAAAGTGATTTCGCAGCGTGTTGAGACCGGCTCCGGTATCGGCTTCGGTGCGACCGTTAAAGGTAAATCGCAGAAGGCCAGCGAAGGTGAATTGCTGTCGCAGGTAGAACCGGAAGATCTGATTAAATTCGGCCTGATTCCGGAGTTCATCGGTCGTCTGCCGGTGGTGGCTACCCTGAATGAGCTGAGCGAAGAAGCGCTGATTCAGATTCTGCGTGAGCCGAAGAATGCCCTGACCAAACAGTACCAGGCGCTGTTCAATCTGGAAGGCGTGGAACTGGAGTTCCGTGATGAAGCGCTGACGGCGATCGCCAAGAAGGCAATGTCGCGTAAAACCGGTGCGCGTGGTCTGCGTTCTATCGTTGAAGCCGCTCTGCTGGAAACCATGTACGATCTGCCTTCAATGGAAGACGTCGAAAAAGTGGTGATTGATGAATCGGTTATTGACGGTCAGTCTGACCCGATGCTGATCTATGGAAAGCATGAAGCCCAGGCTTCTGGCGAATAAATAATCAATTTAACCACGTTGATATCTTAAAAAAGGGGAAAAGTCTTTCCCCTTTTATTTTTCTCACGCCTGTGACATTGAATGTCGTACAACCAACCCCATATACTCAATATCCTGTGGGTTTAACTGCATACAGCTTGTATAACGCGGTTCCCATCACCTGGCGGACATTAAACTAAGAGAGAGCTCTATGAATCCTGAGCGTTCTGAACGCATTGAAATCCCCGTGTTGCCGTTGCGCGACGTGGTGGTTTATCCGCACATGGTAATTCCGTTGTTTGTTGGTCGGGAAAAATCGATTCGTTGCCTGGAAGCGGCGATGGATCATGACAAGAAGATCATGCTGGTTGCCCAGAAAGAGGCTTCAACGGATGAACCTGGTATTAACGATCTCTTCGCAGTAGGGACCGTTGCCTCCGTACTGCAGATGCTGAAACTGCCAGACGGTACTGTCAAAGTGCTGGTCGAAGGCTTACAGCGCGCGCGCATCACCACTTTATCGGACAACGGCGACCACTTTGTTGCCCAGGCCGAATACCTGATCTCGCCGGAAATTGAAGAGCGCGAGCAGGAAGTGCTGGTTCGCACCGCCATCAATCAGTTTGAAGGCTACATCAAGCTCAATAAAAAGATTCCACCTGAAGTTCTGACGTCGCTCAACAGCATCGATGACGCAGCGCGCCTTGCGGATACCGTGGCAGCGCACATGCCGCTGAAACTGGCTGATAAGCAGTCCGTGCTGGAGATGTCCGACGTCAATGAGCGTCTGGAATATCTGATGGCCATGATGGAATCGGAAATCGATCTGCTGCAGGTTGAGAAGCGTATTCGCAACCGCGTGAAAAAGCAGATGGAGAAAAGCCAGCGCGAGTACTACCTGAATGAGCAGATGAAAGCCATTCAGAAAGAGCTGGGCGAGATGGACGATGCGCCGGATGAATACGAAGCGCTGAAACGCAAAATCGATGCGGCCAAAATGCCGGCTGAAGCGCGTGAAAAAGCGGAAGCCGAGCTGCAGAAGCTGAAAATGATGTCGCCGATGTCAGCGGAAGCGACCGTGGTTCGCGGCTATATCGACTGGATGGTGCAGGTGCCGTGGAATGCGCGCAGCAAGGTGAAGAAAGATCTGCTGAAAGCGCAGGAAACGCTGGATACCGACCATTACGGCCTGGAGCGCGTCAAAGACCGCATCCTTGAGTACCTTGCCGTGCAGAGCCGCGTCAGCAAAATCAAAGGCCCTATTCTGTGCCTCGTCGGACCGCCGGGCGTGGGTAAAACTTCGCTGGGTCAGTCGATTGCAAAAGCCACCGGCCGTAAATATGTGCGTATGGCGCTGGGTGGCGTGCGTGACGAAGCGGAAATCCGTGGTCACCGTCGGACCTATATCGGTTCGATGCCGGGCAAGCTAATCCAGAAGATGGCGAAAGTCGGCGTGAAAAACCCGCTGTTCCTGCTGGACGAAATCGACAAGATGTCGTCTGACATGCGTGGCGACCCGGCCTCAGCGCTGCTGGAAGTGCTGGATCCGGAGCAGAACATTGCCTTTAACGATCACTATCTGGAAGTGGATTACGATCTGTCCGATGTAATGTTTGTGGCGACGTCTAACTCCATGAACATCCCGGCTCCGCTGCTGGATCGTATGGAAGTGATTCGTCTCTCCGGTTACACCGAAGATGAAAAGCTCAATATCGCGAAGCAGCACCTGCTGCCTAAGCAGATTGAGCGTAATGCACTGAAAGAAAAAGAGATCAACGTGGATGACAGCGCCATTATCGGCATCATCCGTTACTACACGCGCGAAGCGGGTGTGCGTAGCCTTGAACGTGAACTCTCCAAGCTGTGTCGTAAAGCGGTGAAAGCGCTGCTGATGGATAAAGCGAAGAAAAGCATCAGTATCAACGGCGAGAACCTCAAGGATTTCCTGGGCGTTCAGCGCTTTGACTACGGCCGTGCCGACAGCGAAAACCGCGTGGGTCAGGTCACCGGCCTCGCGTGGACGGAAGTCGGCGGCGATCTGCTGACCATCGAAACCGCCTGCGTGCCGGGTAAAGGCAAGCTGACCTACACCGGTTCACTCGGCGAAGTCATGCAGGAGTCGATCCAGGCAGCGCTGACCGTCGTGCGCGCACGTGCAGAGAAGCTGGGCATTAACGGTGACTTCTACGAGAAGCGTGACATCCACGTGCACGTGCCGGAAGGCGCAACGCCGAAAGATGGTCCGAGTGCCGGTATTGCCATGTGTACGGCGCTGGTGTCCTGCCTGACCGGCAACCCGGTACGTTCCGATGTGGCGATGACCGGCGAGATCACGCTGCGTGGTCAGGTCCTGCCGATTGGCGGCCTGAAAGAGAAACTGCTGGCGGCCCACCGCGGCGGCATCAAAACCGTGCTGATCCCGGATGAAAACAAGCGCGATCTGGAAGAAATTCCGCAGAACGTGATTGCCGATCTCACCATCCATCCGGTGAAGCGCATTGAAGAAGTGCTGACGCTGGCACTGGAAAATGCGCCATACGGTATGCAGGTCGCGACCGCCAAATAGTGACTGGCGACAAAAAGCGCTAAAAACCGAAGCTGGCAGGCGAAATGAAGCTTGCCAGCTTTTTTTTGTGCCGCTAATTTAGGGGGCTGCTGGAGCGACGATTAAGATGAATACCGTTGTTTCAGCGCCACAGGCTTGATATAACTGGCTGCGCGTTCGCGCCGGGTGGGAAGCGCCGGTGCGATGTGAATAATAAAAGAGGGGATGAAGAGAGTGAATAAGTCACAGTTGATCGACAAAATTGCTGCAGATGCTGACATTTCTAAAGCAGCAGCCGGACGTGTTTTAGATGCATTCATGGGTTCTGTAACTGATGCGCTGAAAAGCGGTGATGAAGTTGCACTGGTTGGTTTCGGTACGTTCTCCGTACGTGAGCGCGCAGCGCGCACCGGCCGTAACCCGCAAACCGGTAAAGAGATCACCATCCCGGCAGGTAAAGTACCGGGTTTCCGTGCAGGTAAAGCACTGAAAGACTCCGTCAATTAATGACCACGGATACCGCCATCGAAGCATTTTCTTCTATGGATTGAGGACGAAAAAGCCGTTCTCATGTAACATACGGGCACATCATTTTTGATGTGCCTTTTTTTCATCTTGATGCGCGACTTTAGCCGCTGGCTACAGTCTCCGCATGGTTGCCGGCTGCCAGCCTGAACCGCAGCTGCACGATGATGACATCGTGTCAGAGCTTTACATTCACACTACAGCGGAGTGTTGTCATACCATGATGGACAATTTACGCGCGGCGTCGAATCATGTCGTGCTCAAGATTATTCTGGGACTGATTATCCTGTCCTTTGTACTGACCGGCGTGGGCAACTACCTGATCGGCGGTAACAGCGATTACGCTGCGAAAGTGAACGGTCACGAAATTAGCCGCGGTGAGCTGGAACAGGCGTTCAACAATGAGCGCAACCGTCAGCAGCAGATGCTGGGCGATCAGTTCTCCCAGCTGGCAGGGAACGATGGCTATATGCAGCAAATGCGTCAGCAGGCGCTGTCGCAGCTGATTGATCAGACGCTGCTGGATCAGTACATCAAAGATCTGCATATGGGGATCAGCGACGATCAGGTGAAGCAGGCCATCTTCAACCAGCGTGCTTTCCAGACCAACGGTAAGTTTGACAACGCCAAATACAACGGTCTGATTAGCAGCATGGGCTTCAGTGCCGATCAGTACGCCGAAGCGCTGCGCAAGCAGCTCTCCACGCAGCAGCTGATTAACGCCATCGCCAACACCGATTTCATGCTCAAAAATGAAACCAGCAAGCTGGTGGATCTGGTCTCGCAGCAGCGCGAAATTCGTCAGGCGGTGATTGACGTGAATGCGCTGGCAGCAAAACAGAGCGTCAGCGATGATGAAATCAGCCAGTATTATCAGCAGCATCAGAGCAGCTTCATGGCGCCTGAGCAGTTCCGCGTCAGCTACATCAAAATGGATGCGGCGGGTCTGCAGGAGACGGCCAGCGAAGCAGACATTCAGGCCTGGTACGATCAGCATAAAGCAGATTACTCGCAGCCACAGCGTAACCGTTACAGCGTGATTCAGACCAAAACTGAAGCGGACGCCACGGCCGTGCTGGACGCGCTGAAAAAGGGCGCGGATTTTGCCACGCTGGCAAAAAGCACATCACGTGATCCCATCACAGCGCGTAAAGGCGGCGACATGGGCTGGCTTGAGCCGGACACCACCCCGGATGAGCTGAAAAGCGCGAACCTGACGCAGAAAGGCCAGCTTTCCGGCGTGATCAAATCTTCCGTCGGCTTCCTTGTGGCCCGTTTAGACGATATCCAGCCGGAGCAGGTTAAGCCGCTGGCTGAGGTGCGCGATGCGGTAGCGGATAAAGTAAAGCAGGAAAAAGCGGTAGACGCTTTCTATAAGATGCAGCAGAAGGTGAGCGAAGCCGCCAGCAATGATAACGAATCCCTGGCCGGTGCAGCTCAGGCTTCCGGTCTGAAAGTGAATGAGACCAGCTGGTTTACCCGTGATGATGTTCCGGCCGATCTGAATTTTGATGCCGTGAAGCAGGCCATTTTCAATGGCGGTCTGATGGGGCAAAACGGTGCGCCGGGCAACAACTCCGATATCATCAGCGTAGAGGGCGATCGTGCCTTTGTCCTGCGCATCAGCGAGCACAAACCGGAAGCGGTAAAACCGCTGGATCAGGTTAAAGCGCAGATTGCAGACACGCTTAAACACGATAAAGCGACGCAGCAGGCCAAAGCGCAGGCGGACAAAATTCTGGCGGATCTGAAAGCCGGCAAAGCCGACGCGCTGCAAGCCGCAGGTCTGACCCTGAGCGCCAGCAAATCATTTGATCGTAACGCGCAGGATCCGGTGGCGCAGTCTGCCTTTAACCTGCCGCAGCCTGCAGACAACAAACCGTCGTGGGGCGTGAGCGAGGATATGCAGGGCAACGTGGTACTGATTGCGCTGGATAAAGTCTCTGCCGGCACCCTGCCACAGGCGCAAACCGATGAGATGGTGAAGGGCGTAACGCAAAATAATGCCCAGATCGCCTTCGAAGCACTGCTGGAAAACCTGCGTAAGCAGGCGAAAATCAAGTACGGCGCAGCCGCACAAAACCAGTAAGCCTCACAAAAAAAGGTAATCTGCTGCAAAACTCAAAGGCCGCTTCTGCGGCCTTTTCCATTTCTGATATTCCACTTTTGCCGGCTGATTCCGCCTGTGACAACCTGCAGTGGCTGTCAGACACAAGGAGGAAACAGCATGTTCAAATCAACATTTCATGCCTTATGCATCACGCTGGCGCTGGGCGGTGCGGTTTATAGTGCCGGCGCAGCGGCGGCCGGACAAAGTGGAGACGTACCGGAGGTGGCGACGTCCACTGCGGCGGAGACGCAGGTCAGCATCAATCACGCCTCGGCCGAACAACTGGCCGCTGCGATGAACGGCATCGGCCTGAAAAAGGCCCAGGCCATTGTAAGCTATCGGGAGCAGTACGGGCCGTTCACGGAAGTGGCCCAGCTGAAAGAGGTGCCGGGTATTGGCAGCGCGCTGATTGAGCGCAACAGCAGCCGGCTGAAATTGTGAAGAGGCTCGCGACTCTGAAGGATTGGTAAAGCCTGTATTCAGGCTGTGCTATGCTCAACAGGTCCAACCAGTTGTCATTCTCAGCCTGAACAGGAGCAACCATGCAGACCACCATCAAAGTGCGCGGCTACCATCTGGATGTTTACCAGCACGTAAACAATGCGCGCTATCTGGAATTTCTTGAGGAGGCCCGCTGGCAGTGGCTGGAAGAGGTCGATGCATTTCACTGGCTGATGCAACAGCAGCTGGCGTTTGTGGTGGTGAATATCAACATCAACTACCGCCGTCCGGCAGTGCTGGGCGATGTGCTGCAGATAGAGAGTGAGGTTTCACAGCTGAACAGCAAAAGCGGCATTATCGCGCAGCGCGTGCTGTTGGACAGCGATCAGACAGTGGTGGTAGCCGATGCGCTGCTGACATTCGTCTGTATCGACCTGCGCACGCAGAAAGCGGTGCCGCTGGAAAGTGAACTGCGTGAGCGTTTATCCGCCCTGATGGCGGAGCACTCCTGACCGATCGCTGCCACGCCAGTCAGGAGCGCAGGCGGCAGTTAGCGCAGACCGCTTTTCTGCTTCATTGCCGCCATCACCGCTGCCGCATTCGCCTGATAATCAGCCAGGCCACGCGCGCGTAAATGACACGCCGCGCACTCTCCGCATCCGTCGCCGCGGATGCCGTTATAGCAGGTCAGGGTTTCAGCACGCACCAGCGGCAGCTGCTGCCAGTAGTCGGCCAGCGCCCAGGTTTCCGCTTTGTTCAGCCACATCAGCGGCGTTTCGAAGCGAATATGGCGGGCCATGCCAAGGCTGACCGCCTGGTTCAGCGCCTTCACAAACTCATCGCGGCAATCGGGATAGCCGGAGAAATCCGTTTCACATACGCCGGTGATGACCGCTTCCGCCTCAACCTGATAGGCATAAATGGCGGCCAGCGTCAGGAACAGAATATTCCGGCCCGGTACAAAGGTGCTGGGTAAGCCGCTGGCTTGCGGATCATAAGCCGGGACCGGAATGTTATCGCGCGTCAGACTGCTCACCGCCAGTTCATTGAGCAGCGTGACATCCAGCACTTTATGCGCCCGTGCGCCCAGTTTGTGTGCCAGCGCGGCAGCCACCTCGATCTCTTCACGGTGACGCTGACCGTAATCAAAGGTGACGCAGTGCACCTCATCATAATGCTGTAATGCCTGAACCAGGCAGGTAGTGGAATCTTGTCCGCCGCTGAAGACGACAACCGCTCGTTTCATTTTATCTTCCCCTTAAATCAGTCTGCTTATGGTACTGGCTCCGGCCGGGAGTGAACAGCACTGGCGATGTCAGGGGGCGAAATCCAGGCACGGGTAAAATCAAACCAGCCCAGCCGGTTCAGCTGGATACCCTCCACGCCGGGCGGGGCAGAGATCTGGTAGTGATAATTAAACAACGGCAGCAGATAACCTTCATGCATCAGCTGCTGAAACAGCTGGTGAAGCGCGGTTTCGCGCTGCGTGGCATCCGGCTGGCTGGCGATCGCGGCGAGCGCGGGCTGCAGCAGGGCAGCGCGCAGTGGCTGCCAGATAACTGCATTTTCCAGCCAGTTTGCCAGGGTGAAACGCGGGGCATCGCCAATCAAACGGTCGCCCATCACGAGGTCAGCCGTGCTGAGGTCGCTTTCATCATCCCAGCTTTTGACATCGTGAAACACGCAGGTGAGGGTGCAACCGTGTGCGGCCAGCAGCGTGACCAGCGCATCAGCCATAACGTGCAGCTCTACCGGCAGATGGTAATGCAGCGTCAGCGCCGGCGGCAGTGGCGCTGCTGTCGCGGCTACTTGCGGCACGGGCCAGCCAGGCAGCAGTTCTTCGCCAGGGGTTATCAGGCCTTCCTCCAGCGGTAGCTGGCGGATAACGCCGCTGCGCTGGATTAATGCAATCAGCGTTCGCGCCTGAGCGGCACTGAAATGCGCAGAGACCCGCGGAGCCAGATAGCAAAATCCCAGACTGGTACGGCGGTCAACCGGGCGCAGTGTGTCCAGCGCCTCGGGATCGCCAATCGCGATCTGAACCGGATGGCGGCAGCTGGTGCCAAGCCCCTGCGCAAACAGCCGGGGCGTAATCCAGTACTCTATTACCTGAATCAGCGGGCGCTGCAGATGCCAGCGGGCATGGCTCTCCAGCCGGACCAGCTCAGAGGAGAAATGGGCCAGTTTCCATGGCCCGCTGCCAATACCGGCAAGGGTTGGATGGGGCAGCAGGCAATACTGGTGCGCCAGACGCTGCGGCAGCCAGTAGTCGCGAGTATGCAGCTGAATACGCACCGCCAGCGGATGCGGCGCGTCGATCTGCGCCACAGCAGCGAGTAAGCGACGGCCCTGCGGCGTCGTCATGATGTGATGCAGCTGTGTCACCAGCTGCGCCGCCTGCACCGGGGTCTCGTTGTGCCAGCTCAGCTGCGGGCGCAGCCAGAAATACCATTCGCGGCCGCTGGCATCATGCTGCCAGTGGTGGGCGAGATCGCCTGTGACCGCTTCACCCTGAAAGCGCGTCAGCCCGGAAAACACCTGCCGTACCAGATGCTGCTCGGCGCGGCCGGTCAGCTGCAGCGGACGCAGCGTTTCCAGCGGGCGATAATAGGGGATGCGCAACACCGGCGCCTGGTTTTGCCACTGTCCGCCCATCAGCGGGCGTAGCATGTCCATCAGCTGTTCCGGCTGCAGTTCCAGTACCTGCAGTGCCTGTACGGCTTCACCGCTTGCCAGCTGGCGGGTAAGCAGCTGCTGGCGCAGCTGATCGGGCGAGACCAGAAACCGCAGTGCGCCCTGCCTGCCGCGGCCGGCTTCTCCCTGCCACTCAACCCAGCCCGCCGCCTGCCACTGACGCAGCAGCGTCCGCACATGCCGTTCACTGCAGAAGCAGCACTGCGCTATGCGGGCAACGCTGATATGCAGCGGCCCGCCCTGACTGTGTTGCCACAGACGCTGAAACTGGTTGACGCGATGAAGCTGACGCATAAGAAAAACCCGGAACAGTTTTGCAAAAGTATTCACTATTAGTTCCGTAATTACCAGGCGATAGTGAATACCTCACCCAGACAGGAGATGGCTATGGCTCGCCTTGCGGCATTTGATATGGATGGCACGCTATTACTGCCCACGCATCAGTTGGGCAGTGAGACGCTGGCCAGTCTGCACGCGTTGCATCAGCGCAATGTCACGCTGACGTTTGCTACCGGACGACATCTGCACGATATGCAGGCGCTGCGCGATCAGTTTACGCTGCCAGCCTGGCTGATTACCGGCAACGGCACACGCATTCATGATCCGGCGGGTAAACAGCTTTACGGCTGTGATTTGCCGCCCGCTGTGGCGGAAGAGGCCCTGCATCGCCACTGGCAGACGCCCGCTTCCGTGCACGTCTTCAACGATGAAGGCTGGTTTACCGATAAGCCGTTGCCCGGCATGCTGGAAGCGCATGCGATGAGCGGTTTTCATTATCAGCTGCGTGATTTACGCCGCATGCCGGCCCACAAAGTCACAAAAATCTGTTTTATTGCGCCGCATGCGATGCTGCTGGCGCTGAAAAGCGAGCTGGTACAGGCGCTGGGCGACCGCGCCAATATCTGTTTTTCTGCGTGGGATTGCCTGGAAGTGTTGCCGGTTGGCTGCCATAAAGGCGCGGCGCTGGCGCGGCTGTGCCAGCATCTGTCGCTGACGCTGGCAGAGTGCATGGCGTTTGGCGATGCCATGAACGATCGTGAAATGCTGGAGCAGGTAGGGAAGGGCTTCATCATGGCCAACGCCATGCACCAGCTGAAAGCGTCCCTGCCACATTTACCGGTTATCGGTCATTGCGAGACACAGGCTGTGTCTCACTATCTCAATCACTGGATGACGACCCCCCACCTCGCTTATTCCCCCGAATGCTGAGGCTTACAGTGAACCGGACGGGATGTCCGGTTTTTTTATTGCAGTGCCCGCTGCCAGGCGCTGATATCGCCGATGTGTTCTGCCACCCACTGCGGGTTGTAATAGGTATCCGGATAGCGTTCGCCGCTATCGCACAGTAGCGTAACCAGCGATCCCTGTTCGCCCTGCGCCCGCATCCTGCTGGCGACCTGCATCATGCCCCAGAAATTGGTGCCGGTTGAGGCGCCCGGCCGACGACCCAGAATGGTTTCCAGCTGCAGCATCGCGGCGACGGTCGCGCCATCCGGCACCTTCATCATTTCGTCAATCACGTCCGGTAAAAAAGAGGGTTCAACGCGCGGACGACCAATGCCTTCAATCAGGCTGCCACGGGCACTGCGCAGGGTTTTGTCACGGCTGTGCCAGTAATCAAAAAACACTGAATGCTGCGGATCCACCACCAGCAGGCGCGTGTCATGGCCCTGATAGCGGATATAGCGTCCCAGCGTGGCCGACGTACCGCCGGTGCCGGCACTCATGATCAGCGTATGCGGAACGGGAAACGGCTCATGCGCCATCTGCCGAAAAATGCTTTCGGCAATGTTGTTATTGCCGCGCCAGTCGGTGGCGCGTTCGGCATAGGTGAACTGGTCCATAAAGTGTCCGTTCAGCTCGCGCGCCAGCCGCTCTGATTCGCTGTACAGCTGGCAAGGATCGGCCACAAAGTGGCATTCGCCGCCGTAGAAGCGAATCATCTCAATTTTGCGTTTTGCCGTGCTGGCCGGCATGACGGCAATAAACGGCAGGCCAAGCAGGCGCGCAAAATAGGCTTCCGACACGGCGGTGCTGCCGGACGAGGCTTCAATAACCGGCGTATTTTCCCGAATCCAGCCGTTAGCCAGACCATACAGAAACAGCGAACGCGCCAGGCGATGTTTCAGACTGCCGCTGGGATGCGTGCTTTCATCCTTGAGATAAAAGCGGATACCGGGAAAATCCTCCAGCGTAAAGCGAATCAGGTGCGTATCCGCAGAGCGCTGAAAGTCGGCGTTGATTTCATTGATGGCGTGGCGAACCCATGGCGTCTGCATATGACCGTTCCGTGATAATAACTGCGCCCAGTGTACGGCACTGGCAGGAAAAAGAGGTTGCTAAAAGCACGCTATAATGGCGGATTAAGAGAAAATTTTTCTCCTGAGGTCGCTGATGACAGATAAAACTGACCGCAAACTGCTGGCAATGCTGCAGCAGGACTGCACGCTGTCGCTGCAGGCGCTGGCGGATGCGGTAAACCTGACGACAACACCGTGCTGGAAACGCCTGAAAAAACTGGAAGATGATGGCATCATTCGTGCGCGCGTAGCGCTGCTGGATAAAGAGAAGATTGGACTTTCGCTTACCGCCTTTATGCTGATCAAAACCCAGCAGCACAGCAGCGACTGGTTTCAGCAGTTTGTCGCCGTGGTGAAGCCCATGCCGGAAGTGATGGCCTTTTATCGTATGGCCGGCGAATACGATTATCTGCTGCGCATTCAGGTTGCAGACATGAAGAGCTACGACGCCTTTTATAAACGGCTGGTTAATGGCGTACCTGGCCTGATAGATGTGACCTCCAGCTTCGCCATGGAAGAAATTAAATACACCACCGCTTTGCCGGTAGCGCCCTGAACGGGCAGAAACAGAGACTCTCTTGTGCGACTATTCAGCCAGTTAAGTTGGTATTTTTTGCGCGAGTGGCGCCGCTATCTCGGTGCCATCAGCTTGCTTATTCTTATTGCGCTGCTGCAGCTGCTGCCGCCCCATCTGGTGGGCGTGATTGTTGACGGCGTCACGCAACATACGCTCAGCACCGGACAAATCCTGATGTGGATCGGCGTGATGCTGGTGACGGCCGTGCTGGTGTATCTGCTGCGTTACGTATGGCGCGTGCTGCTGTTTGGCGCCTCCTACCAGCTGGCAGTGGAACTGCGCGAAGATTTTTACCGGCAGCTCAGCCGCCAGCACCCGGCATTTTATCTGCGCCACCGCACCGGAGACCTGATTGCGCGCGCCACCAATGACGTGGATCGCGTGGTATTTGCCGCCGGTGAAGGGGTGCTGACGCTGGTGGATTCTCTGGTCATGGGACTGGTGGTGCTGGCGGTCATGAGCGTGCAGATTAGCGGGACGCTGACGCTGCTGGCGCTGATTCCGATGCCAATCATGGCGCTGGTAATTCAGAAAGATGGCGCGCGCCTGCACAACCGTTTCAAAGTGGCGCAGGCGGCGTTTTCCAGCCTTAACGATCAGACGCAGGAGAGCCTGACCAGTATTCGTATGATTAAAGCGTTTGGCCTGGAGGATCACCAGTCGCGTCAGTTCGCCGATATTGCCAGCGACACCGGCCGGAAGAATCTGCATGTGGCGCGGGTGGATGCGCGTTTCGATCCCACCATTTATATCGCCGTGGGGTTTTCTAACCTGCTGGCGATTGCCGGCGGCGGCTGGATGGTCTGGCAGGGTTCGCTGACGCTCGGTCAGCTCACCAGCTTTGTGATGTACCTTGGTCTGATGATCTGGCCGATGCTGGCGCTGGCGTGGATGATCAACATCGTTGAGCGCGGCAGTGCGGCCTGGAGCCGTATCCGCGCGCTGCTGGCAGAAGCCCCGGCGGTGCAGGATGGCGAACAAGGACTGCCGGATACGCCCGGCACGCTGCAGGTGGCCATTCGCGCGTTTCACTATCCGGCCACGTCGCTGCCGGCGCTGAGCCAGGTGCATTTCCAGCTCAGACCGGGGCAAATGCTTGGCCTGTGCGGCCCGACCGGCTGTGGCAAAAGCACGCTGCTGAGCCTGATTCAGCGCCATTTCGATGTCGATGAGGGCAATATCCGCTATCACGATCGGCCCCTGCCGGCATTGCAGCTGGACAGCTGGCGCAGCCGCCTTGCAGTGGTCAGCCAGACGCCGTTTTTGTTCTCTGATAGCGTGGCCAGCAACCTGGCGCTCGGCCGGCCAGATGCGACGCAGCAGGAGATTGAGCGCGTGGCGAAAATGGCCTGCGTGCATGAGGACATTCTGCGTCTGCCGCAGGGCTATGACACGGAAGTGGGCGAGCGCGGCGTGATGCTCTCCGGCGGACAGAAACAGCGTATTGCGATTGCGCGTGCGCTGCTGCTGGAGGCGGAGATCCTGATTCTGGACGATGCGCTCTCCGCGGTGGATGGCCGCACCGAACATGACATTCTGCATAACCTGCGCCAGTGGGGCCGGGGACGCACGCTGATTATCAGCGCGCACCGGCTCTCCGCACTGACCGAAGCCAGTGAAATTCTGGTGCTGCAGCAGGGCGCGGTGGCGCAACGCGGCGATCATGACACGCTGGCCGCCACGCCAGGCTGGTATCGGGATATGTATCGTTATCAGCAGCTGGAAGCCGCACTGGATGACGATGAGGGATCAGAAGGAGCAAACCGTGGCTAAGTCTCAACGTTTATGGCCTACGCTGAAACGCCTGCTGGCGTATGGCCGGCCGTGGCGCAGGTCGCTGTGGCTGGCGGTCGGCATGTTGTGGATTGCCGCAGCGGCAGAAGTCACCGGCCCGATTCTGGTGAGTTATTTCATCGATAATCTGGTGGCAAAACACCAGATGCCGTGGGGCATTGTCGCCGGTCTGCTGGTGAGTTTTATTCTGCTGCAGCTGCTGGCGGCCGGGTTGCATTACTTCCAGGCGCTGCTGTTTAACCGCGCGGCGATTGGCGTGGTGCAGCAGCTGCGGGTGGATGTGATGAATGCGGCGCTGCGCCAGCCGCTGAGCGCCTTTGATACGCAGCCGGTCGGGCAGATTATTTCGCGCGTCACTAACGATACCGAAGTGATAAAAGATCTCTACGTGACGGTGGTGGCGACGGTGCTGCGCAGCGCTGCCCTGATCGGCGCAATGCTGGTGGCGATGTTTTCACTCGACTGGCGCATGGCGCTGGTGGCGATGATCATTTTCCCGCTGGTACTGAGCGTAATGCTGATTTATCAGCGCTACAGCACGCCCATCGCGCGCCGCGTACGCAGCTATCTGGCCGATATCAACAATGGCTTTAATGAAGTCATTAATGGCATGAGTGTGATCCAGCAGTTCCGCCAGCAGGCACGCTTCGGTGAGCGGATGCAGCAAGCCAGCCGCGCGCACTATCTGGCACGCATGGAGACGCTGCGGCTGGACGGTTTTTTACTGCGTCCGCTGCTGAGTCTGTTTTCGGCCCTGATCCTGTGCGGGCTGCTGATGCTGTTCAGCTTTGCCACGCCTGGCGTGTTTGAGGTCGGGGTGCTTTACGCCTTTATTACCTATCTGGGCCGCCTCAATGAGCCGCTGATTGAGCTGACCACCCAGCAATCCATGCTGCAACAGGCGGTGGTATCGGGTGAACGGATTTTTGAGCTGATGGATGCGGCGCAGCAGGGTTACGGCACCGATCCCCGGCCGCTGGCCTCGGGTCGCATCACACTGCGCGACGTCAGCTTTGCCTATCGCGACGATCGCGATGTGCTGAGTCATATCAACCTTGAGGTCCCCGCGCGCGGGTTCGTGGCGCTGGTCGGGCATACCGGCAGCGGCAAAAGCACGCTGGCAAATCTGCTGATGGGATACTACCCGGTCACGCGCGGCAGCATCGAGCTGGATGGTCGCCCACTGCCGCAGCTGTCGCATGATGCGCTGCGCGCCAGCGTGGCGATGGTGCAGCAGGACCCGGTGGTGCTGGCGGATACGCTGCTGGCTAACGTTCAGCTGGGACGCCCCATCCCGGAAGCGCAGGTATGGCAGGCGCTGGAAGCCGTACAGCTGGCACCGCTGGCGCGCGCGTTGCCGGACGGTATCCATACCCGGCTGGGTGAGCAGGGCAATAATTTGTCGGTCGGCCAGAAGCAGCTGCTGGCGCTGGCGCGTGTGCTGGTGTCGCTGCCCCACATCCTGATTCTGGATGAAGCCACTGCCAACATCGATTCCGGCACCGAGCAGGCCATCCAGCAGGCGCTGCGTACGCTGCGTCAGCACAGCACCCTGGTTGTGATCGCGCATCGCCTTTCGACCATCACGGAAGCCGATCAGATTCTGGTGCTGCATCGCGGTCAGGTGGTGGAGCGGGGTACCCATAGTCAGCTGCTGGCGCAGCAGGGGCGTTACTGGCAAATGTATCAGCTGCAACAGGCCGGCGATGAACTTGCAGCGGGCATCCCCGCCGCGTCAGAGGCCTGATCTGCACCTTTTTTGTTCATGTTTATCGGAATGTTCTGAACGGATGCACTCCTTTGAGGCTGTAAGCACCAAAGGAGTGCATAAAAGCAACATTTCGCTGCCTTTCTTTCCCGCCTGTCGTCGGACTGCTGTGCGCTGAAGCGCAGCAGTCCGCCTCTGTCCGCAAAACCCGCGTAGTCAGTCAGTTATGGCACAGCCTTTGCTTAGAACTCTGCGTGTCCGCAAAGACTCACTTATTTTAATCCGGAGGGGAACGTATGAAGCTGGTTACCGTGGTAATCAAACCATTCAAGCTGGAGGACGTGCGTGAAGCTTTATCCTCCATTGGCATTCAGGGTCTGACCGTATCGGAAGTGAAAGGCTTCGGGCGTCAGAAAGGCCATGCAGAACTGTATCGCGGTGCTGAATACAGCGTTAACTTCCTGCCAAAAGTAAAAATTGATATTGCGATTGCAGACGACCAGCTGGATGAAGTGGTCGATGTCATCAGCAAAGCCGCTTACACCGGCAAAATTGGCGACGGCAAAATTTTCGTCGCGGAACTGCAGCGCGTCATTCGTATCCGTACCGGCGAAACCGACGAAGCCGCACTGTAACTGGGGCTCTGAATTGTGATGGGATGGAAAGAGATGAATAAAGTCATGACCAAGTTGGGCCTCACCAGCCTGGCGTTGTTACCTTCTCTGGCAATGGCGGCTGCACCGGCCGTGGCCGACAAGGCAGATAACGCGTTTATGATGATTTGTACTGCGCTGGTCCTGTTTATGAGCATTCCGGGCATTGCGCTGTTTTATGGCGGCCTGATTCGCGGCAAAAACGTGCTGTCGATGCTGACGCAGGTCGCGGTCACCTTTTCGCTGGTGTGCGTGCTGTGGGTGGTGTATGGCTACTCGCTGGCGTTCAGCACCGGTAACGCCTTCTTCGGTGATTTCCAGTGGGCGATGCTCAAGAACATCGAACTGAAAGCGGTGATGGGCAGCTTCTATCAGTACATTCATGTGGCGTTTCAGGCTTCGTTTGCCTGCATCACCGTCGGCCTGATTGTCGGTGCCATTGCAGAACGTATTCGCTTCTCTGCGGTGCTGATTTTTGTTGGTGTCTGGCTGACGCTCTCCTACCTGCCGATTGCGCATATGGTATGGGGCGGCGGTTATCTGGCACAGGATGGCGCGCTGGATTTTGCCGGCGGGACCGTGGTGCACATCAATGCGGCGGTTGCCGGCTTGGTGGGCGCATACCTGGTGGGCAAACGTGCGGGCTTTGGCAAAGAGGCGTTCAAACCGCATAACCTGCCGATGGTATTCCTTGGCACGGCGATCCTGTATGTCGGCTGGTTCGGTTTCAACGCCGGTTCGGCTTCCGCTGCCAATGAAATCGCTGCGCTGGCTTTCGTCAATACCGTGGTCGCCACGGCGGGTGCGGTGCTGTCATGGGTGTTTGGTGAGTGGGCGATGCGCGGCAAGCCTTCGCTGCTGGGCGCCTGTTCCGGCTTTATCGCGGGTCTGGTCGCCATTACGCCAGCCTGTGGTTATGTGGGCGTCGGCGGCGCGCTGATCATCGGTCTGGCCGGCGGCCTGGCGGGTATCTGGGGCGTCACCACCCTGAAAAGATGGCTGCGCGTGGATGACCCGTGCGATGTGTTCGGCGTGCACGGTGTCTGTGGCATCCTCGGCTGCATCCTGACCGGCGTTTTCGCCTCCTCTTCGCTGGGCGGCGTAGGCTACGCAGAAGGCGTCACCATGGGTCATCAGGTATGGATTCAGGTGTTCAGCTGCATCGTTACGGTGGTCTGGTCCGGCGTGGTGGCATTCATCGGCTTTAAGCTGGCCGACCTGATTGTGGGCCTGCGCGTACCGGAAGAGCAGGAGCGCGAAGGTCTGGATGTCAACAGCCACGGCGAGAATGCTTATAACCAGTAACGGTGGCTGACGAAAGTCACCTTACTGATGCACTGCAGGGGCGAGCGTATCGCCCCTTTTTTTATGCTTCGCGCTGCCGCATTACGCCTTCCTGCACCGTGGTCGCAACCAGCGTGCCGTCCTGGCTATAAAATTCACCGCGGACAAAACCGCGCGCGCCGGACGCCGAGGTGCTGACCACGCTGTAGAGCAGCCATTCCGAGAGATCAAACGGTCGGTGGAACCACATGGAGTGGTCAATGGTGGCCACCTGCATATCGGGCTCGAGAAAACCTTTGCCATGCGGCTGCAGCGCCACCGGCAGGAAGTTGAGATCGGACGCATAGCCCAGCAGATACTGGTGGATACGTCGATCGTCCGGCAGCTGGCCGTTGGCGCGAATCCACACCTGGCGCATTGGCTCATCCACCCGGCCTTTCAGCGGATTGTGAATCTGTACCGGCCGGATATCCAGCGGTCGCTCAGCAAGAAATTTCTCTTTGAGCTTAAGGGGCAGGTGGGCTGCCAGCTTTTTTGCCAGATCCTGCTCCGAGGGAAGGTGGTCCGGGCCGGGCACCTGCGGCATGCTGTTCTGATGCTCAAAGCCGCTTTCCGGGGCCTGGAAAGAGGCCGTCATGTAGAAAATAGGCTGCCCGTTCTGTACCGCACTGACGCGACGCGCGCTGAAGCTTTTACCGTCGCGCAGGGTTTCCACGTCGTAAATGATCGCTTTCTGGCTGTCACCCGGACGCAGAAAATAGCTGTGAAAAGAGTGAATAATACGGGCTTCCGGGACCGTCTGTTTAGCGGCATACAGTGCCTGACCCACGACCTGGCCGCCAAATACCTGACGCAGGCCCAGGTCTTCGCTTTGACCGCGAAAGAGTCCTTCTTCCAGTTTTTCCAGATTCAGTAACGTAAGCAGGTTGTTCAGTGCCTGGCTCATAGCAATTCCTCAACGTGAGCGATGGCGCAAGTGTGAAAGATCCGACCAGTTTGCGCAACGTTTTTGCTGTCGTTTCAGTAGCCTGGCCGCGTTTCAGGCGCAATGCGGATTTTTGTGCCAGAATTAACAACAATCGGCGGTTGAAAACCCAGCCAATCACTTCCCCGCCGACAATCATAGTGTTCATAAGGAGACGACATCAATGAAACTCTGGCATGTAATTAGCGGTATGACGCTCGCTGCGGCGATCACAGGGTGTGCCGACCACAGCAAGCCGGTGCCAACACCGACGCTGGGCTCAGCAGTTGCCGGACAGAAAGCCGCCATCGCGCAGCCAAACGTAAGTGGGTCAGTCTATATTCGTCAGCGCATTGCGCTGCCGCCGGATGCGGTGCTGACCGTCACGCTGGCTGACGCTTCTCTGGCGGATGCGCCATCAAAAGTGCTGTCGCAGCGCGTGGTGCGTACTGAAGGGAAGCAGGCGCCGTTCCAGTTTATCCTGCCATTCAATCCGGCGGATATTAAGCCGGACGCCCGCATTCTGCTGAGCGCGGCCATTTCGGTTGACGGCAAGCTGGCCTTTATCACTGATACGGTGAAACCCGTGATTAATCAGGGCGGCACCAAAGCAGAACTGTTACTGGTGCCGGTAGCGAATATGGCGATGCCTACGCAGCCTGGCGCGGCAACCACCGTACCTTCGACTTCACCGACGCAGGTAACACCTTCGGCTTCCGTTCCGGCGCCGACGCAGATGTAATAATCCAGTCCGCTGACGTCGCCATGAACGTAAAACCGTCATGACGGCGTCATCGCTGTTTATCCGGCACGCGCGGTATGCGGTGCGTGCCGGTTTCTTTCATCACTACCTTCAGCGTGCGCGGTCAGCGGTCATACTCCCAGCGATATTTATCCAGCGCGATCTCTCCGGCATCACTGACCTCAATCCCTTCCGCTTCCAGCGCGTCGCGCTGACGAAACAGATCGTCGCCCTGCAGGGAGATGCGACCGTGACGATTGATCACGCGAAACCACGGCAGCGTACTGCCGGCTGGCAAGCGGCGCAGAACACCGCCGACCTGACGCGCCGCGCGCGGAGAACCCGCCAGCAGCGCAACATCGCCGTAGGTGGTGACCTTACCCGGGGGAATGGCGGCAACAATGTGCCAGACGCGTTCAGAGAAGTTGCTTTGTTCGCTCATTAAACCGCTCGTTCATCACCAGAAAGGCGCCACTTTAGCATGGGGCGCGTCCCGGAAACCGGGATTCGCCGCCCGTCTGTTCAAGAAAACAACGGTTGCCCGGCGTGCGCTTGCAATTGAAAGGGGCTTCCCCGATAATGCCTGCGCTCTCGAAATGAGGGCTTATCAATGGAGGCCCTGTTGGTTCTCCCGCAACGCTAACTTGTGAACTCGGTCAGGTCCGGAAGGAAGCAGCCGCAGCAGGCGACGCGTGTGCCGGGATGTAGCTGGCAGGGCCTCCACCCATTCTGCTCCCCGTAAACTCACGATAAAAGCGCACAACAGCTTGCTGGCACTCCTTTGCCAATGATTTCCTGTTCAGGGCGATAACGTTACGAAGCGGTCAGAAGGGCAAAACCTAGCGGACGTATTTCCAGACAGAACCGGGCACTTTGTCATAGAGCTTATTCATGGTCAGCTCCGCCAGACGGTGATCGGCTGCGGAATAGAACACCGCTAACTCGTCGTCAGATAATTCATACTTATTTTTTTCAATCACCCGTTCAAGGGTATCAATCGAGCGACAGCGGCGCAGTCGCATTAAATAGTCAGTTTTTGTCAGGGCTTGGTTGTTCATAAATAAACCGGTCTCACTCTGATGCTAAAAGGAATGGCTGGGTTGCTGGAGATAAGCGCACTCTTCGGCAAACAGATTAAATAAGCGTTTGGCTGAACGTTGCCAGCGCTGAAGATCCTGAGTATTGATGCCATAACTGCTGAACAGCATAAAGGTATCATCAAGATATTCATCAATTTGCGTAATCAGCGCTTCATCTTCAACATGCTTAATTTTGTAATTCATTGTGAAAGAGGCGATATGCTCAATTAAATCGTTGAGCTGTAAATTGCCTGGAGATGTCGGGTCATTAACCCAGCCGTGGTGGCTGTCTGTTAATGTCGCCATACTCTCGTCAGACAGGTTCTCACACAGAAATTTAAGCTGGGCAATATCATGCCGTTTCGGTGAGTATTCGTCCATCTTTTTCCCCTCCATAGCGAGCACAGTTACCGCAACGCGGCGAGAATTGGAAAAGCTACCAGGGAGCGATCACGAATAAAAAGAATTCAGCGACCTTTTAAAGATAATCCACAATCATTAGTTTTGCTCACCCAATTACTAAATATTACAATTCGTCTGCAGGTGATGGGCGGGTATTGTCGATCACCTCAAACACCAGCGAACCGGCGGCAATCCGGAACATAACTTCTTCGCTTCGGGTAAAGGTTTCATTTAAATCCAGGCAGGGATTAAATAAATTCCACGTAAAATCGTAAAGCATTTTAAATCGATTGTGACCGCATGGCTGTATGGAATTTATCTTAAAACTGTCCGTAACTAATTTGGCATTTTGAGAATACCACTGGAGGTCGCCTGCCAGCGCGTCCGCTATTTTGAGAATATTCTCCTGAATCAGACGCTGCAGTTTGCCGCAGTCCGCTTCATCAGCGGCAATATCACTATGAATAATAGCCTGCATTTAACATCCCGTAAAAAGAGAGGATGTTTCTATCATTGTGATTTCATCAGAACAAAGCAAGTCGCCATTAAACAGAATGGGCGATTGTTGCGATAAGCCGTGGCAGCAGGCATGAAAAACCAATGCGTTACACGCCGATGTGCTGCCTGCATTCAACTTTTGAAACACTTTAGACCCGGTACAACCGCGCCCGCATCAGGTATGTTAATTGTTATGTTATAACATTAATGGGAAAGCGATGAAATTCAGTGGACTTCTTCTTTCGCTGCCAGCCCGCCTGGGGATGATGCTGCTGCTGTGCGCGGTGCTGGCGCTGGCGCTGTTCTGGGGCATGCAGCCATGATGCGGTTTGAGCAGCTGCAGGGCGGCTATCAGGGCAGGGCGGTGACGCCGGTTGTCAGCGGGACGCTGGCGGCGGGCAGCATGACCGCGCTGACCGGTGCAAACGGCAGCGGTAAATCAACTTTGCTGCGAACGATGGCGGGCTTACTGCCGCCGGTTGCGGGCCGGTTTGAATGCCAGGTACCGCGCAAGGCGCTGGGCTGGATGCCTCAGCGCAGTGAGCTGGAAACCCGCTTCCCGCTCACGGTCTATGAGCTGGTTGCCACCGGCTGCTGGCCGCGCTGCGGCTGGTTCGGTGGCATTAACCGTGCACTACGGCAGGAGATTGATGCCGCGCTGGAGGCGGTGCAGATGCGCGCCTTTGCTGCGGCGCAGCCCGCGACACTCTCCGGTGGCCAGCTGCAGCGTGTGCTGTTCGCCCGGCTGATGCTGCAGCAAAGCCAAATCTGGCTCCTGGATGAGCCTTTTAACGGCATCGATACGGCAACGACCCGCCTGCTGATGTCCATTCTGCAGCAGCAGCAGCGGGCCGGTACCACGCTGCTGGTGGTTCTGCACGACCGCACGTTAGTCACGCGCTACTTCAGCAGCGTACTCAGGCTGGATAGCGGCGGTACGGTGCATACGCCGCCGCGCGGCGGGGTGGCGTCATGACGCTGCTGCAGCCGTTTATCGAATTTGGTTTTATGCGTCGGGCATGGGTGGCGTGCCTGGCGCTGGCCGTCAGCGCGACCCCGCTTGGCGTTTTTCTCTCTTTACGTCGCATGAGCCTGATCGGTGATGCGCTGTCCCATGCGGTACTGCCGGGTGCCGCTATCGGTTATCTGCTCTCCGGGCTGTCGCTGGTGGCGATGGGGATTGGCGGACTGATTGCCGGCCTGGCAGTCGCGCTGCTTTCCGGCGCAGTAAGCCGATACACGCCGTTAAAAGAGGATGCCAGCTTCTCTGGTTTTTACCTCGGCTCGCTGGCGCTTGGCGTCACGCTGGTTTCGCTGCGCGGTTCGGGCGTGGATTTGCTGCATGTGCTGTTTGGTTCGCTGCTGGCAGTGGATAACGCCGCCATGCTGCTGGTGGGCGGCATTGCGGCTGTGACGCTGCTGGTGCTGGCACTGATTTTTCGCCCGCTGGTGATTGACGCTTTCGATCCGGATTTCCTGCGCGCGCAGGGTAAATGGAGTGCACCGCTGGTACACGGGCTTTTTTTGCTGCTGGTGGTGCTCAATCTGGTGGCCGGCTTTCAGGTGCTGGGCACGCTGATGTCGGTAGGCCTGATGATGCTGCCTGCTACCAGCGCCCGTTTCTGGAGCCGTCATCTGCTCAGCCTGCTTGGGATTGCGATGCTGCTGGCCATCGTGGCGGCGCTGGCTGGTCTGCTGCTGTCATGGCACTTCGCGCTGCCGGCGGGCCCGGCCGTAGTACTGAGCGCGGCGCTGCTGTTTTTACTCTCGGTGCTGGCAGGGCCCTGTGGCGGCCTGCTGCGTCGCTAACCAACAGCCACAAGGAGACAAACATGAAAAGATTACCGCTGAGTCTGGCGCTGGGCGCCATGCTGGTCAGTCCGCTGAGCCTGGCGAAAACGGTGGAGGCCGTCGCCAGCTTCACGGTGCTGGCCGATATCGTTAAACAGGTGGGCGGCGATCGCGTCCACGTGAAATCGCTGGTGGGGCCAAATGGCGATCCGCATACCTTTGAGCCGACACCGCAGGACAGCCAGGCACTCGCCGGCGCGCAGGTCGTCTTCGTCAGCGGGCTGGGGCTGGAGGGCTGGATGGATCGCCTGATTAGCGCTTCTGGCTACAGGGGCAGGGTGGTCGTGGCCTCATCCGGGATAAACAGCCGGACCATGGACGAAGAGGGCAAAACCATTACCGATCCGCATGCGTGGAACAGCATGCAAAACGGCGTGATCTATGCCACCAATGTGATGAACGCGCTCATCCGCGTCGATCCCGACGATGCGGCGACGTTCCGGCAGCGCGGAGCGCACTATATTCAGCAGCTGCAGTCGCTGGACCACTGGGCGAAAACCGCATTTGCCGCTGTACCACCGGAAAAACGCAAGGTGCTGACCAGCCATGATGCGTTTGGCTATTTCGGGCAGCGCTATGGCGTCACCTTCCTTGCCCCGGTGGGCTTTTCAACCGAAGCGGAGGCCAGCGCCAGTGATATGGCGGCCATCATCAGGCAGCTGAAGGCGGAACAGATTCACACCTATTTTATGGAGAACCAGACCGATCCGCGCCTGGTGCAGCAAATTGCTCATGAAACCGGCGCACAGCCGGGTGGGGAACTCTATCCGGAGGCGCTGTCAGAGGCAAACGGTCCGGCTGCCACCTATACGGCCGCGTTCCGCCACAATGTGGATGCCATGCTGCAATCCATGAAGCCATAAAAAAGGCCGGGGAGCAGCCCGGCCAATCATCACGACACATTCCTACCGTTTTTTCTTTCTTCCCTGAACCGCCTTAAAGCGCGGATTGGTTTTGCAGATCACGTAAATACGGCCTTTACGGCGTACCACTTTGCAATCTTTGTGGCGGGTTTTCGCCGAACGTAATGAGCTTACTACCTGCATATTGCGGTGCCTCTGGCTTATTTGCTGCGTGTCAGGAAGCTGCCAAAACGCTTGTTAAAGCGCGCGGCGCTGCCCTCTTTGGCAAACTCTTTCTGCTTACCGGTGTAATAGACATGTGACTTTGAGGAAACATCCAGCGTGACGTAGGGTAAGGTTTCGCCCTCAAAAGTCATGGTGCGATCGGTCTGGATGGTCGAGCCGACTTTAAAATATTCGTCGGCGGTGGTGTCGTGGAAAAGCACCGGACGATAGTGTGGATGGATACCGGGTTTCATATGCGCTCCTGAATGTTATGTTATACTATAACATTAGTATGACCCGGTCAGGACATGATTGCAACTGCCACGCGCAGGCGAAAAAAAAGGCCGCATCAGCGGCCTTTTATCAGGGAAGCGTTTTAATGTTGATGCTCTGCAGGATGGCCCTGTTCCAGCGCACCTTTATGCTTGCTGAAGCGGCGACGCACCACCACAAAGAACACCGGCACGAAGAAGATCGCCAGCGCGGTCGCGGTGACCATGCCGCCCATCACGCCGGTACCCACGGCGTTCTGGGCACCGGAACCGGCACCGCTGCTGATGGCCAGCGGCAGAACGCCGAGGATAAACGCCAGGGAGGTCATCAGAATCGGACGCAGACGCATACGCGCGGCTTCCAGCGTGGCTTCGACCAGCCCTTTGCCTTCCTTCTCCATCAAATCTTTGGCGAATTCCACGATCAGAATGGCGTTCTTCGCCGAAAGGCCGATGGTGGTCAGCAGACCTACCACAAAGTACACGTCGTTACTCAGACCGCGCAGCGTGGTGAAGATCAGCGCACCGATCACCCCAAGCGGAACAACCAGCATGACGGCGAACGGAATGGACCAGCTCTCATAGAGTGCGGCCAGACACAGGAACACCACAATCAGCGAGATGGCATACAGCGCCGGCGCCTGGTTGCCGGAGAGACGTTCCTGATAGGACATACCGGTCCAGTCGTAGCCAATACCGGCAGGCAGCTTCGACGCCAGGCTTTCCATCAGGTTCATCGCATCACCGGAGCTCTTGCCCGGTGCGGCCTGACCCAGAATCTCCATGGAAGGCAACCCGTTATAACGCTCCAGACGCGGTGAGCCGTACTGCCATTTCGCCGAAGAGAAGGAGGAGAACGGAACCATCGTGCCGCTGCTGTTGCGCACGTACCATTTGCTGATGTCGTCCGGCAGCATACGGGCATCAGCCTGGCCCATCACATACACCTTCTTCACACGGCCGCGATCGATGAAGTCGTTCACGTAAGAGCCGCCCCAGGCGGCGCCCAGCGTGGTGTTGATGTCAGACAGCGACACGCCCAGCGCCTGCGCTTTTTCCTGATCGATGATCAGTTTGTACTGCGGCGTGTCTTCCAGACCGTTCGGGCGCACGCCCACCAGCGTATCCGGATGCTGGGCAATCATGCCAAACAGCTGGTTACGCGCGGCGGTCAGTTTCTCATGGCCCAGGTTGCCCTGGTCGATCAGCTGGAAGTCGAAACCGGTGGCGTTACCCAGTTCGATAATGGCCGGCAGGTTGAACGGGAATACCATGGCGTCTTTGATCTGCCCCAGCGCCTTCATCGCACGGCCAGCGATAGCCGGCACCTTCAGGCTGGCATCGCCACGCTCATCCCAGGGTTTGAGGCTGACAAAGGCGATACCGGTGTTCTGTCCGCGGCCGGCAAAGCCGAAGCCGTTAACGGTAAACACCGAATTCACGCTGTCTTTCTCTTTGTTCAGGAAGTAATCCGTGACCTGATCCAGCACCTTCTGGGTGCGCTCCTGTGTCGCACCGGCAGGCAGCTGCGCCTGCGCCAGCAACAGGCCCTGATCCTCTTCCGGCAGGAAGGAGGTAGGCAGTTTCAGGAACAAATACGCCATCCCCGCCACGATCACCAGGTAAATAACCAGGTAGCGACCGGTGCTGCGGATAATGTGGCCCACGCTGTCAACGTAGTGGTTGGTGCTCTTATCAAACAGGCGGTTAAACCAGCCAAAGAAACCGGTGGTTTTGCCGTGATCGCCTTTTTTGATGGGTTTTAGCAGGGTGGCACAGAGCGCTGGCGTCAGAATCAACGCCACCAGCACTGACAGCGCCATCGCCGAGACGATAGTGATCGAGAACTGGCGATAAATCACCCCGGTTGAGCCGCCAAAGAAGGCCATCGGGATAAATACCGCAGACAGCACCAGCGCAATCCCCACCAGCGCGCCCTGAATCTGCTCCATGGAGCGGCGGGTCGCTTCTTTGGGTGGCAAACCTTCTTCTGCCATTACGCGCTCAACGTTTTCCACCACCACGATGGCGTCATCCACCAGCAGGCCGATGGCGAGCACCATCCCGAACATCGTCAGGGTGTTAATGGAGTAGCCGAAGGCGCTGATGATGGCGAAGGTCCCCAGCAGCACTACCGGCACGGCGATAGTCGGGATCAGCGTTGCCCGGAAGTTCTGCAGGAACAGGTACATCACCAGGAACACCAGCACAATCGCTTCAAACAGCGTTTTCACCACTTCGAAAATCGAAATTTTCACGAACGGGGTGGTGTCGTACGGGTAAACGGTCTTCATGCCTGACGGGAAGAAAGGTTCCAGCTTCGCCAGTTCCGCTTTAACCGCTTTTGCCGTATCCAGCGCATTCGCACCGGTTGCCAGCTTGATACCGATACCGGAGGCAGGTTTGCCGTTGTAGCGGGCAATGATCTCGTAGTTTTCCCCGCCCAGCTCAATTTTCGCCACGTCGCGCAGGCGTACCTGTGAACCATCCTGATTCACTTTCAGCATGATATTGCCGAACTCATCCGTGGAGGTCAGACGGGTCTGCGCAATGATGGAGGCGTTCAGCTGCTGGCCCGGCACGGGCGGCGTGCCGCCCAGCTGACCGGCGGCCACCTGGGTGTTCTGGGTTTGCAGCGCGCTTATTACATCCACCGGCGTCAGCTGGTAATTGTTGAGCTTGTGCGGATCAAGCCAGATACGCATCGCATACTGCGCACCAAACACCTGCGTGTCACCGACGCCTGGCGTACGGCTGATCGGATCTTTGATGTTTGAGGCGACATAGTCGGCGATGTCGTTCTGCGTCATGCTGCCGTCATCGCTGACAAAACCGGCCACCATCAGGAAGCTGCTGGAGGATTTTTTAACCTGAATCCCCTGTTGCTGGACTTCCTGCGGCAGCAGCGGCATCGCCAGCTGCAGTTTGTTCTGCACCTGTACCTGCGCGATGTCGGCGTCCGTACCGGACTGGAAGGTCAGCGTCAGCGTCAGCGTACCGGACGAATCACTGCTCGAGGACATATACATCAGCCCGTCGATGCCGTTCATGTTTTGTTCGATAACCTGCGTTACCGAATCCTGTAACGTTTTCGCATCTGCACCCGGATAAGAAGCCTGGATTTCAACCGCCGGTGGCGCAACATTGGGATATTGCTCAATCGGCAGTTTGATAATCGATAGCGCACCCGCCAGCATAATAATGATGGCGAGCACCCAGGCAAAAATGGGGCGATCGATAAAGAACTTAGCCATGTATCAACGGCTCCTGTTTATGACGATGATTTAGCAGACGGTGATTCCGGTAGCGCATTGGCATCGTCTTTGACTTCCTGTGGCGTTACCTGTGCACCCGGTTTGGCACGCTGAATACCCACAGTAATCACGCGATCGCCCTCTTTCAGGCCCTGCGTGACCAGCCACTTGTCGCCAAAGGCCTGATTCGCGGTAATCTTGCGCACTTCCACTTTGTTGTCGGCACCCACCACCATGGCACTGGCTTCGCCGGTCGGCGTGCGGGTCACACCCTGTTGCGGCACCAGCAGGGCAGAAGGATTGGTGCCCTCATCCAGACGCGCCCGCACGAACATTCCTGGCAGCAGGCGGTGATCCGGGTTCGGGAAAATCGCGCGCAGCGTAATGGAGCCGGTGGTTTCATCCACGGTGACATCGGAAAATTCCAATGTGCCTTGCTGGCTATAGGCGTTACCGTTTTGCATCAGCAGGGTGACATTGGCTTTACCGTCATTTTGCTTCAGCTGACCGGATTCCAGCTCCGCGCGCAAACGCAGGAAATCGTCGCTGGACTGGGTCACATCCACATACATCGGGTCAAGCTGCTGTACGGTAGCCAGCGCGGTCGTCTGGCCACTGGACACCAGCGCGCCTTCCGTGACAGCGGATTTGCCAATACGGCCGCTAATTGGCGAAGTGACTTTGGTGTAAGCCAGATTGATGCGCGCGGTCTCGACGTTGGCCTGAGCAGCCTGTACGGCCGCCGCGGTCTGCGCAGCGGTGGCGGCAGCGTTGTCATAATCCTGCTGGCTGATGTATTTGGTGCCCAGCAGCGGCTTATAACGTTTCAGGGTCAGCTGCGCCACACGGGCGTTTGCCTGCGCCTGCGCCAGGTCGCCTTTGGCGCTGTCATAGGCAGCCTGATACGTCGCCGGATCGATCTGATAGAGCGACACGCCGGCTTTGACGTCTGTGCCTTCAACAAAATTACGCTTCAGAATGATACCCGACACCTGCGGACGCACTTCGGCTACGCGGAACGCCGAGGTACGGCCAGGCAGTTCGGTCGTGATTTTCAGGGGCTCTTTTTTTAACGTCACAACGCCCACTTCAGGCGGTTGCTGCTGGGCGGCTTGCTGGGATTTATTATCATCACATCCTGTTAACAAAAAGCTGCCTGAGAGCATCACGGCGGCCGCCAGAGGCGCTAATCCTCTGTTTTTATTCATAAATAAACCTCTAGTGTCCGATATCAAATGATCAATGGATCACAAACCGTTAAACCCATTGCTGCGTTAAAACACGGGTCGTGCTATGGTACATACATCCACAAATGTATGTAAACTTGCCAGTTTGTAAAAACAGTCCTCTATGGCACGAAAAACCAAAGCGCAAGCACTTGAAACGCGGCATCAAATTCTGGACGCTGCTTTAGCTCACTTTTCTGAACACGGTGTGGCTGCCACGTCACTGGCGGACATCGCCTCTGCGGCCGGCGTCACGCGCGGCGCGATCTACTGGCATTTTAAAAATAAAGCCGATCTGTTACAGGAGATCTGGCTGCGGTGTGACGCTGGGCTTGACGATGTGGAACTTGAGTATCAGACAAAATACCCCGGCGATCCACTTTCTGTAATGCGATCGATGCTGATCTATATCCTTGACGCCACGGCAAAGGATCCGCAAAGACGTGCACTAATGGAGATCATCTTCCACAAATGCGAATTTGTGGGCGAAATGTCGACATTAATGGCGATGCAGCAGGGGTTGTTGCAGGCGTGCTATGACCGAATCGAAGCGGTGCTGCGCCAGTGTATTGATGCCGGGCAGCTGCCGGGCAGCCTCAATACGCGTCAGGCGGCGCTGCTGATGCGGGGCTATATTAACGGCATGATGGAAAGCTGGCTGTTTAATCCGCACAGCTTTGATCTGGCGCAGGAAGCGCCGCAGCTGGTGGACGCCTTTATTGATATGCTGCGGCTCAGTCCGACGCTGAGCGCGCGTGCTCAGGCCTGATGTTCCACCGCCTGCTTTTGCTGATAATCGCGGCGGACAATCTCCAGCGCCGCCAGCACGGTCGCAACCGGCACCTGATTCTCCTCCAGCAGCTGGATTAAATCGACGGCCAGTTTGATCTCATCGGGTGCGTTCTCCAGCGACATCCTTCCTCCTAAATACGTAATTTGGCTGCCACCAGCAGCATGATCAGCGCGCCGGCCAGGGCGGCGATAAACCCGGCTGGCGGCAGGCTGCCCAGATCGCCGGTGGTAAAATACGTGGCAATATAGCCGCCAATCAGCGCGCCGATCACCGCCAGCACCAGCGTCGGCACAAAGCCGCCCGGACGACCGGGAAACAGTATGCGTTTCAGCCAGCCAGCGGCCAGCCCCATCACTATCCAGATAATAAGCGTCATGGTTATGCTCCTGTTTATCGCCGCCGCGCCGTTTGTCCGCTTCAGCCGGTATCAGACAAAAGGCGCCTGCAGCTCCAGTTTTTGCAGCGCGGCGCGGCAGCGCGCCAGTCGCTCCTGTAACACGCCCACTTCACGCATCAGCTGCTGTTGCACGCTCAGCGTTTCCGCACGCGCCAGATGCTGTTCGCGCTGCTGCAGCATTGCCAGCAGGCGCGTTTCATAGCCCTGATACTCTTCGCGTTTTTGCTGACGCGGATCGTGATGCGGCCGTTCGCGCGCTACCCGCAGCTGCTGGCTCTGGCATTCGCGTTGCAGCGCGGCAATTTGATCGATTACCTTCTGCGCCAGCCACTGCTGACGCGCCGGCGTACACGGCTCACTGAGCAATGCCACATTCTGCTCCAGCTCCTGCAGATAATCGGCCAGCCGCGTGCCTTTACAGCGAAAGAGCCGGACGTCGAAGCGCGGCTGCCGGCAGGCACCATCGCGCTGCTGTGCAATCTGCTGGCGCAGCGCTTCCATTATCGTCAGCAGACGCTGTTGTACGGGAGATTGGGGCATGACTCAGGTTCCGACTATGTTAACGTAGCACTGTTTTAACTCTTTTCAGGCATCCGGCATGCAGCGCATCTTACTGTTAAGCCTGGGCTGGCTGGCCATTGTGCTGGGCACGCTGGGCATTGTATTACCATTATTACCTACCACGCCATTTGTGTTACTGGCTGCCTGGTGTTTTGCGCGATCTTCACCGCGCTTTCATCACTGGCTGCTGTGGCGTTCGCCGTTTGGCCGTTATCTGCGCCACTGGCAGCAACATCATGCCATGCCGCCCGGCGTGAAAGGGCGAGCCATGTTGCTGATTGTGCTTACCTTTGCGCTCTCGATCTGGCTGGTGCCGCTCACCTGGGTGCGTATTCTGCTACTGGGAATGCTGTGCCTGCTGCTGCTGTGGATGTGGCGTATACCCGTGGTGGCAGAAAGTCCGAACGTGCGCGAACCGTAGCGTCAGGGTTGCATTTAGCCGGCTGTTTGCTTAGATTTGGGCATCTTCGTGCGTGGCTTCCCTTTGAGAAACGACTTTGCTTAACCCGGTCTCCGGGTATTGGTGCTGTCTGAAGCTGCGCGTATTAGATATTTTTTTCCAGGCGTAACCTTTATGACCGCAACTGCGCAGCAGCTTGAACTGATCAAAAACAGCATCAAAAGCATTCCTGACTACCCAAAACCGGGCATCCTGTTCCGTGACGTGACCAGCCTGATGGAAGATCCGCAGGCGTATGCCGCCGCGATCGCGATTCTGGTAGCGCGTTACCGCGACAAAGGCATCACCAAAGTGGTGGGCACCGAAGCGCGGGGTTTCCTGTTTGGTGCGCCAGTCGCGCTGGGGCTGGGTGTGGGCTTTGTGCCGGTGCGTAAGCCAGGCAAGCTGCCACGTGAAACCTACCGCGAAAGCTATGAGCTGGAGTACGGCACAGATGCGCTGGAACTGCATAAAGATGCGATCGCACCGGGTGACGTGGTGCTGATGGTGGACGATCTGCTGGCAACCGGCGGCACCATTGAAGCGACCGTGAAGCTGATCCGTCGCGCGGGCGGTGAGGTCAAAGATGCGGCCTTTGTGATCAACCTGTTTGATTTAAGCGGCGAAAAACGCCTCAACGCGCTGGGCATCGACTGCTACAGCCTGGTGAACTTCCCCGGCCACTAAGGGCCTTCCGCGCCGCTGTCAGGCAAACCGCCCGCCGGGCAACCTCTCTGTTTTTTACCGCGTTGCCGGCCGGCAGCCCGCACAGCACTGCCCCGGATGCTGACTCCCGTCAGTGACCGGGGTCAGCGCCGGCGCGTTACAGCTATAGGCATATCGGGCGGCGGCTGTTAAACTACTGCCCAAATACACAGGGTTTGCGAAGCTGCATTTTTCCCCTTTTGCCTTATGGCGGCATCCGGCGTATTCAGCCGCACCGCTGTGCCAACTCACGACAATCCAGTGATTACATCCACATGAGCTATCAGGTACTTGCGCGAAAATGGCGTCCCCAGGCTTTCGCTGACGTAGTCGGTCAGGAACACGTGCTGACCGCGCTGGCCAACGGGTTATCACTGGGACGCATCCATCATGCTTATCTCTTCTCCGGCACGCGCGGCGTCGGTAAAACGTCCATTGCACGCCTGCTGGCCAAGGGGCTCAACTGCGAAACCGGCATCACCGCGACGCCATGCGGTCAGTGTGACAACTGCCGGGAAATTGAGCAGGGCCGTTTTGTTGATTTAATCGAGATTGACGCGGCGTCCCGGACAAAAGTGGAAGACACGCGCGATCTGCTCGACAACGTACAGTACGCCCCGGCGCGCGGGCGCTTTAAGGTCTACCTGATTGACGAAGTGCACATGCTCTCACGTCATAGCTTTAACGCGCTGCTGAAAACCCTGGAAGAGCCGCCGTCACACGTCAAATTTCTGCTGGCCACGACCGATCCGCAAAAGCTGCCGGTAACGATCCTGTCGCGCTGCCTGCAGTTCCATCTCAAGGCGCTGGATGTGGAACAGATTCAGCAGCAGCTGGCGCATATCCTGCAACAGGAGCAGATTGATGCCGAAGCGCGTGCGCTGCATCTGCTGGCGCGCGCCGCCGATGGCAGCATGCGCGATGCGCTCAGCCTGACCGATCAGGCCATTGCCATGGGGCAGGGCAGCGTGACGCGTGAAACCGTGGCGCAGATGCTCGGCACCCTCGACGATGAACAGCCGCTGGCGCTGATTGAAGCGCTGGTGGAGGGCCAGGGCGAACAAGTGATGGCGCTGCTTAATCAGGCGGCGTCACGCGGGGTAGAGTGGGAAGCGCTGCTGGTGGAGATGCTGCGCCTTCTGCACCGCATTGCCATGGTCCAGCTGCTGCCGGGATCGCTCGGTGAAGATGAAGTCAGCCAGGCTCAGCGCCTGCGGGAACTGGCCCGGGTGCTGCCGCCTGCCGATGTTCAGCTGTACTATCAGACGCTGCTGATGGGGCGGAAAGACTTACCGCTGGCACCGGATCGCCGTCTTGGTGTGGAGATGACGTTACTGCGTGCGCTGGCGTTTCACCCGCAGGCAACGCTGGCCGAGCCGGTGGCGCGTCCGTCGCTGACGCCGCAGGCGGCGCCTCAGGTGCCGGCGGCCAGTGCGCCACCCGCCGCGGCTGCGCGCCCGCAGATGGCGCCGTCCGCCAGCGAAGCCGCACCGCCAGCCGGGGATTATCCACCCATGCCAACGGCGGCGCCAGACGCGCTGCCGGATACCACCAGTCAGCTCTTACAGGCGCGAACGCAGTTGCTGCGTCAGGGAGCCGGCAAGGCAAAAAAGAGTGAGCCGGCAGCGCGTTCCGCGCGGCCGGCAAATCCGGCGCTGGAACGTCTGGCCAGCGTAACGGAGCGGGTGCAGCAGCGCGCTGCAGAACCGGCGGTAAAAGCGGCGGCAAAACCGGAAGCCTACCGCTGGAAAGCCCAGCAGCAGGAGGTGGTAAAGGCGGAGCCGGTTGCCACGCCAAAAGCCTTGCGTTCTGCGCTTGAGCATGAGAAAACGCCTGAATTGTCACTTAAACTGGCAGAAGAGTCGCTGCAGCGCGACCCCTGGGCGGCAGAGATTGCGCGCCTTACCCTGCCGAAACTGGTACAGCAGGTAGCACTGAATGCGTGGAAAGAGGTGACTGAACAGGGCGTCACGCTGCATCTGCGCAGCAGCCAGCGGCACCTGAATTCCGCTTCGGCGCGCCAGGCAATTCAGGATGCCCTGAGCCAGGCCGCCGGTGAGGCGGTTGAAGTGACGATTGTGGAAGACGATAATCCGGCGGTGCTGACGCCGCTGGAGTGGCGTCAGGCCATTTATGAAGAGAAGCTGGCGCAGGCGCGCCAGTCAATCGCCAGCGATACGCATATCCAGACCCTGCGTCGGTTCTTCGATGCGGATCTGGATGAAGAGAGTATTCGACCCGTATGATCACGCTGTCGCGCAGAGGTTGCGCGCAGCCCCAGCAGAGAGAGAAAACTATGTTTGGTAAAGGCGGATTGGGCAACCTGATGAAGCAGGCCCAGCAGATGCAGGACAAAATGGCCAAGGTTCAGGAAGAGATCGCCGCGCTGGAAGTGACCGGTGAATCGGGTGCGGGTCTGGTCAAAGTGACCATTAACGGCGCGCACAACTGCCGCCGCGTTGAGGTCGATCCCAGCCTGCTGGAAGATGACAAAGAGATGCTGGAAGATCTGATCGCCGCGGCATTCAACGATGCGGCCCGCCGTATTGATGAGACCCAGAAAGAGAAGATGGCCTCTGTGTCTGCCGGTATGCAGCTGCCGCCTGGCTTTAAGATGCCGTTCTGATGCAAACCAGTCCACTGCTTGAAGCTTTGATGGAATCGCTGCGCTGCCTGCCGGGCGTCGGTCCGAAATCGGCGCAGCGTATGGCGTTTCATCTGTTGCAGCGCGATCGCAGCGGTGGCATGCGTCTGGCGCAGGCGCTGACCCGCGCCATGTCGGAAATCGGACACTGTGCGGATTGCCGCACCTTCACCGAGCAGGAAATCTGCACCATTTGCGCCAATCCGCGCCGTCAGCAAAACGGCCAGATTTGCGTGGTGGAGAGCCCGGCCGATATTCACGCCATTGAGCAGACCGGCCAGTTTGGCGGCCGCTACTTTGTGCTGATGGGCCATCTCTCGCCGCTGGATGGGATTGGACCGCAGGATATTGGTCTGGATCGCCTGGAGCAGCGCCTTGAACAGGAGCCGTTGCAGGAAGTGATCCTTGCCACGAATCCCACCGTGGAAGGTGAAGCCACCGCCAACTACATTGCCGAGCTGTGCGGCCAGTATGGCGTTGACGCCAGCCGTATTGCGCACGGTGTGCCGGTTGGCGGAGAGCTGGAAATGGTGGACGGCACCACGCTGTCACACTCGCTCGCCGGACGTCATAAGATTAAATTCTAATCACTTGCCGGTCTCGTTAAGCGATACCGGCTTGAAATTTTTCCCGCCATCCCCATTTCTCTCTCAACGTTTGATCAACCCCATTCTGTTGAGGTAGCAATGACCATGAAAGGACAAGAGACGCGTGGCTTCCAGTCAGAGGTAAAACAACTTCTGCACCTGATGATCCATTCCCTCTATTCAAACAAAGAGATTTTCCTGCGTGAGCTGATCTCCAACGCCTCTGACGCCGCTGACAAACTGCGCTTCCGCGCCCTGTCGACGCCGGATCTGTATGAAGGCGACGGCGAACTGCGCGTGCGTATCTCGGTCGACAAGGAAAACCGCACCCTGACGCTGAGCGATAACGGCATTGGTATGCGTCGCGATGAGGTGATCGAGAACCTGGGCACCATCGCCAAATCCGGTACCAAAGCGTTCCTGGAATCCATGGGCTCTGACCAGGCCAAAGACAGTCAGCTGATTGGCCAGTTCGGCGTCGGCTTCTACTCCGCTTTCATCGTGGCAGATAAAGTAACGGTGCGTACGCGTGCCGCTGGCGCGAAAGCGGAAGAGGGCGTGTTCTGGGAGTCGGCCGGTGAAGGTGAATACACGCTGGCGGATATCGACAAGGCCGATCGCGGTACCGATATCACTCTGCATTTCCGCGAAGGCGAAGATGACTTCCTGGATGCCTGGCGCGTACGCAGCGTCATCAGCAAATACTCCGACCACATTGCGCTGCCGGTTGAAATTGAAACCAAAGACGAAGAAAACGGCACCAGCAGCTGGGAGAAGATCAACAAAGCGCAGGCGCTGTGGACGCGTAACCGCGCGGAAATCAGCGACGACGAGTACAAAGAGTTCTATAAGCACATCGCGCATGACTTCAGCGATCCCGCGGCCTGGAGCCACAACCGCGTTGAAGGCAAGCAGGAGTACACCAGCCTGCTGTACATTCCGCAGCGCGCGCCGTTCGACATGTGGAACCGCGACAGCAAGCACGGGCTGAAGCTCTATGTGCAGCGCGTCTTCATCATGGACGACGCCGAGCAGTTCATGCCGAACTACCTGCGCTTCGTGCGCGGTCTGATTGATTCCAATGACCTGCCGCTGAACGTCTCGCGTGAAATTCTGCAGGACAGCCGCGTCACCCAGAGCCTGCGCGCCGCGCTGACCAAACGCAGCCTGCAGATGCTGGAAAAACTGGCCAAAGATGACGCTGAGAAATACCAACAGTTCTGGAAAGAGTTTGGTCTGGTGCTGAAAGAGGGCCCGGCGGAAGATCACGCCAACCAGCAGACCATCGCCAGACTGCTGCGCTTCGCCACCACTCAGAGCGAAGGGGCAGAACAGACTATCTCGCTGGACGACTACCTGAGCCGCATGGTGGAAGGGCAGGAGAAGATCTACTACATCACGGCGGACAGCTATGCCGCGGCGAAGAGCAGCCCGCATCTGGAGCTGTTCCGCAAGAAGGGCATTGAAGTGCTGCTGCTGTCCGATCGCATCGACGAATGGATGATGAGCTATCTGACAGAGTTCGAGGGTAAAACCTTCCAGTCAGTGAGCAAAGCGGATGAATCGCTGAGCAAACTGGCAGATGAAGAGACCGAAGAGCAGAAAGAGGCGGAAAAGGCGCTGGAGCCATTTGTTGAGCGTGTGAAAACGCTGCTCGGCGAGCGCGTCAAAGAGGTACGCCTGACGCATCGTCTGACGGACACCCCGGCCATTGTCACCACTGATGCCAACGAAATGACCACGCAGATGGCGAAACTGTTTGCCGCCGCCGGTCAGGACGTGCCGGAAGTGAAGTATATTTTCGAAATCAATCCGGATCACACGCTGGTGAAACGCGTGGCTGATACGCAGGACGAAACCCGCTTTGCGGAATGGGTCGAGCTGCTGCTGGATCAGGCACTGCTGGCAGAGCGCGGAACGCTGGATGATCCGAACCAGTTTATCCGTCGCATGAATCAGTTGCTGACGGCGTAATGCAGTTCAGGGCGGTTCGCAACGAGCCGCCTTTTTTTGGCCTGCGCTTCCCGGATGGGCGCCCGCTGGCGCTTCAGTTCACTGCCTCTTCCCTTAACCAGTCCCGAAACCGCGTAATTTCAGCGTCGTGCTGCCGGGCACGCTGGGTCATCATCCAGGTCGCACGATTAGCGCGCACAAATCCCAGCGGGGCAACCAGCGTGCCGTCCTGCAGCTCCTGCCGGACCAGCAGGCGGGGTGCCACAATGACCCCCAGGCCGTTTCTCGCCGCCTGAATCCCCAGCGTCAGGTTATCGAAGTGCTTGCCACCCCGAAAATGGCCGGTCACGCCGCTGATCTTTGCCCATTCGGCCCAGGCGTGCGGGCGGGTATCTGCATGCAGCAGCGGCAGCGCCGCGAAATCCAGCGGCGGCTGAAAGCCGCTGGCGTATTGCGGTGCGCACAGCGGACCGAGGTATTCGTCAGCGATCAGCGTGGCATCAATATCGTCGTCCGACGGCTGTTCGTCGCTGAAGATCAGGACATCCGTGTGTTCACTGCGCAGCTGATCGATACCGCCCGGCGGCTGAAACTGCACCTGAATATCAGGATAGCGCTGATAAAAACTGCTGATGCGCGGGATCAGCCATTGGGCAAGGAAGCTGGGCGCACAGGCGATACTGAGGTGGTGTCGCATACCGGTGCGGATGCTTTCACAGGTTGTGGCGAGTTCGCTGAACGCTTGCTGGCAGCTGGCCAGCAGCCGTTCACCGTGTGAGGTTAAGCGCACGCGCCCGCTGGCGCGCATGAAAAGCGGTTTGCCCATCCAGCTTTCCAGCTGGCGCACCTGATGGCTGATAGCGCTATGGGTCACATGCAGTTGTTCAGCGGCAAGGCTGAAACTGCTGTGCAGTGCCGCATGGTGGAAGTAGTGCAGTGCACGTAACGACGGAAGCGCGGTCATACTCATCCCCTGTGTAAAAACCTAACAGGGATTGTCAATTTATATCATTTTAATGTCCACACGCATTGACCTAACCTCTGCTCCTGATTCTGGCGGGTTGACTGGCGGGTGTCTCTGTGTTGTATCCCGCTCTGCGCCGCGCGTCAGGCTGTCGTCCGCCATCATTCACCGCACAATAACAAAGAGAAATGTCACGCGATGGCTTCACAACAGGCGTCTGCCCGGGCAGCGGTGCGCGATCAGCTGCGCGGCCTGCTCTCCCGCCACTATCGGCTGGAAAATCACGATCTCTTCTTTGCACCTTCGCTGCATATTGCACAGGTGCTGCTTTCACAGCTGTTTCTGCGGCAGGAACAGGCGCGCAATAACACGCGCTATGCCGCGCACTATCCGGTCAGTGAACTGAGCGTGCTGCCTGCCGTGCCAATGCTGGCGGGCAATATTGCGCTGATTGCGCACGTGGATGAAAAAACCGGCCGGGTGCGACCGCTGAGCGAGTGTCAAAGCCAGGGCGTCACCGATGCCTCTGCATCATTTGCGACCGGGCTGCATAAACGGCTGGTGAGTGAAGCGCGGCTGTTTGTCGCACAGCTCAACCGTCACGCCGCCTTAAGCGATAACCTGGTGTTAATTGCGCTGCGCACGCACGATTTCAGCACGCTGGTGCGCAGCGAACTGCGGCTGTTTGAACAGGGGCTCAATCTGGGAGAGGCGCCACAGCAGGCGCTGGACAGCATGGCGCAAAGCGACTGGAAACCGTTCAATATCGCCTGCGTTGAGGCCATTACGCTGGAAACGCCCTGTTATCTGCACTCGGTGCAGCAGCCGGGCCTGCCCTTTGCGCTGTTCCCGCTGCCCGCGGATCTGACGCTCACCCGGTTACCGCCGGATGCCACGCTGCTGCCGGAAACGCACTGCCTCTGCCTGCACGCCAGCGTGCGCGGCAACGGCAATAAAACGCAGAACGTGACCGCCGCACTGAAAAAGCGCCTGCGCGAGCTGCTGGCTGCCCACCACAATTCCTAAAAACAGCCCGGCCGCTGGCGCATTCAGCTAAAGCAGGTCAAAGTAGGCCTTTCCGTGGAAGCGCGCCGGGTTGCCTTGTGGTGCGCGGGTCATAATGGTATGTTCTTGGCCTTCTCAGATTGATCAATGCGATTCGCAAGGGGAATTACGCAATGCGTATTATTCTGCTCGGGGCACCGGGCGCAGGTAAGGGCACTCAGGCTCAATTCATCATGGAGAAATACGGTATTCCGCAGATCTCCACAGGCGACATGCTGCGTGCTGCGGTAAAAGCGGGCAGCGAGCTGGGCCAGCAGGCCAAAGCGATTATGGATGCCGGTAAACTGGTGACTGACGATCTGGTGATTGCGCTGGTTAAAGAGCGTATCGCGCAGGAAGACTGCAAAAACGGCTTCCTGCTCGATGGTTTCCCACGCACCATTCCGCAGGCCGACGCCATGAAAGAGGCCGGCATCAAGGTTGACTATGTACTGGAGTTCGCGGTACCGGATGAGCTGATCGTTGATCGCATTGTTGGCCGTCGCGTACACGCACCGTCAGGCCGCGTTTATCACATCAAATACAACCCGCCGAAACAGGAAGGGAAGGATGATGTGACCGGCGAAGAGCTGACCACGCGTAAAGATGACCAGGAAGAGACCGTGCGTAAGCGTCTGGTGGAGTACCATCAGCTGACTGCGCCGCTGATTGCTTACTACAGCAAAGAAGCGGAAGCCGGTAACACCGAATATCACAAAATCGACGGCACCCGCCAGGTTGCTGAAGTGAGTGCCCAGCTGGCCGATATTCTCGGCTAAGTCGCAGGGGCCGGATGTCCGGCCCTTTTGCAGCAATTGCTTTCCCCCTTCGCTTTTTCCGCTACAATTTCCCCCGATTCAGATCCATTCTCTGTGACATCAAGGAAATACAATGAGGCAAGAAAAGGCCGGCGTTTTGCTGGTTAATCTCGGCACACCGGATGCACCGACCACCGCAGCGGTAAAACGCTATCTGAAACAGTTCCTCGGCGATCCGCGCGTCGTGGATGTTCCCCGCCTGCTATGGTGGCCAATTCTTAACTTCGTCATCGTGCCTTTCCGCTCGCCGCGCGTCTCTAAACTTTATGCGTCGGTATGGATGGAAGAGGGTTCACCGCTGATGGTATTCAGCAAGCGACAGCAGGCCGCACTGGCGCAGCGTCTGGATATTCCGGTCGAGCTGGGTATGAGCTACGGCCAGCCCAGCCTTGATAGCGCAGTAAAACGCCTGCTGGATCAGGGCGTAACCAAAATGATTGTGCTGCCGCTCTATCCGCAGTTCTCCTGCTCAACGGTCGCGGCCGTGTGGGATGGCCTGGCAGCCAGCTTTAAACCGCTGCGTTCGCTGCCAGAAGTGGCCTTTATCCGCGATTATGCCGAACATCCGGCTTATATCGCGGCGCTGAAAGCGTCGGTGGAGCGCTCTTTTGCGCAGCACGGTGAGCCGGATCTGCTGGTGTTGTCATATCACGGTATTCCGCAGCGCTTCGCCGATCAGGGCGACGACTATCCGCAGCGCTGTAAAGATACCACCGCGGCGCTGGCAGCCGCGCTGAACATTGCACCGCATAAAATCATGATGACGTTCCAGTCGCGCTTTGGCCGCGAGCCGTGGCTGATGCCCTATACCGACGAAACCATGAAAAGCCTGCCGGCAAAAGGCATTAAGCATGTACAGGTTATGAGCCCGGGCTTTGCCGCTGACTGTCTTGAGACGCTGGAGGAGATCAGCGGTGAAAACTGCGAAATTTTCCTGCACGCCGGCGGTGAAAAATTTGAGTACATTCCAGCGCTTAACGCAGATGATGCCCATATTGACATGATGGTGCAGCTGGTTAACGCGCGTCGTTAAGGTGGCGGCAGAGAATGTGATATCATTCTCTGCCTGATTTTCCCCTGACGGCAGCTTTCATGAAATTTCCCGGCAAACGCAAATCCAAACACTATTTCCCCGTCAACGCGCGCGATCCTCTGCTTCAGGCGACTCAGCAGGAGCAGGAAGAGGGCAGCTGGGTGGTGGGTATCGACCAGACGCTGGTGGATATCGAAGCCAAAGTGGATGACGATTTTCTGCAGCGCTACAACCTGAGCGCCGGCCATTCACTGGTTATTGATGATGCCACCGCTGAGGCGCTCTATCGTGAGCTGATGGCGCAGCAGCTGATCAGCCACCAGTTCGCCGGCGGTACCATTGGCAACACGCTGCACAACTACTCAGTACTGGCGGATGACCGTTCGGTGCTGCTGGGCGTGATGTGTAACAACATTCAGATTGGCGGCTACGCCTATCGCTATCTGTGCAATACCTCCAGCCGCATGGACCTCAACTTTTTGCAGGGCGTTGACGGGCCGATTGGCCGCTGCTTTACGCTGATTGGCGAGCACGGCGAACGCACCTTTGCCATCAGTCCCGGCCTGATGAACCAGCTGCAGGCGGATAGCATCCCGGAAGCGGTGATTGCCGGGGCCTCTGCGCTGGTGCTGACCTCTTATCTGGTGCGCTGCCAGCCGGGCGAACCGATGCCGGAAGCCACGCTGCGCGCCATTGGCTATGCAAAAAAACACAACGTGCCGGTGGTACTGACGCTGGGGACGAAATATGTGATTCAGGATAACCCGCAGTTCTGGCGCGATTTCCTGCGTGAGCACGTCTCCATCGTGGCGATGAATGAAGAGGAAGCCTTTGCCCTGACCGGGGAACCCGATCCGCTGCTGGCCGCCAATCAGGCGCTCGACTGGGTGGATCTGGTGCTGTGCACCGCCGGCCCGACCGGGCTCTATATGGCGGGCTTTACCGAGGACGCCTTCAAACGCAAAACCAATCATCCGCTGCTGCCGGGCGCAATTGCTGAATTTAACCAGTATGAGTTCAGCCGCGCCATGCGCCATCAGGATTGCCAGCAGCCGCTGCGTATTTTCTCGCATATCGCGCCTTATATGGGCGGGCCGGAAAAGATCATGAACACCAACGGCGCGGGGGACGGTGCGCTGGCCGCCTTGCTGCATGATATTACCGCCAATAATTTCCACCGCCAGAAGGTGCCGAACTCCAGCAAGCATGCGCGTGAATATCTGACATACTCCTCGCTGGCGCAGGTGTGCAAATATGCCAACCGCGTGAGCTATCAGGTGCTGAACCAGCACTCACCGCGCCTGACGCGCGGCCTGCCGGAGCGGGAAGATAGCCTGGAAGAGTCCTACTGGGATCGCTAAGGCAGCCCCCGGCGTTGCACCCCCGACGGATGCGACGCCGGGAGCCTGTCGCGCAGTGTTAAGGCGGGATCAGATCGGGCAGGCGCGCACAATCGGGCTATGCGCGATCTCGTCCTGCAGCACCTGCAGCATGCTGCCGGCAATTTCGCGTTCGCCCATCACCACGCGATTGGCGCCGCGCTCCATGATATAGGTGACTTCATCGTCATAGTGCGCGCGGGCAATGATCTCAATATCCGGGCGCTTTTCACGGGCCGCGGTGACAATCTCGCCCGCCTCATAACCGTTTGGAATGGTCAGCAGCAGCCAGCGTGCGCAGTCCAGCCGCGCCAGATCCATGGTTTCCACCCGGGCCGCATTGCCCAGCACCGCTTTGATCCCCTGTTCACGCAGCGCCTCGACGCGCGGCCGGGAGTTTTCCACCACCACCAGTGGCACATCGGCTTCCAGCAAATTCTGCCCCAGCAGGCTGCCCACGCGGCCATAACCCACGATGATGGCATGATGGCAGATATCCACCGGAATCTGCTTCTCTTCTTCAATGGCCTCTTCCAGCGTCTGTTCTTCCATGGTCTCGGTTTTATCGAGATAGCGTTCCAGCAGCGTAAACAGAATCGGATTGAGCATAATCGAGAGAATGGCGGCGGCCAGCACCAGGTTGCGTCCCTCTTCGCTCAGCAGCCCAAGCGAAATCCCGAGCCCGGCGAGGATAAAGGCAAACTCCCCAATCTGCGCCAGGCTTACGGAGATGGTCAGCGCGGTACGGCGCGAATGGCCGAGCAGGGTGACCAGCAGCCAGGCGGCGATCGATTTGCCCAGTACGATAATCGCCAGCGCACCGAGCACCGCCAGCGGCTGCTCCAGCAGAATTCGCGGATCAAACAGCATGCCGACCGAGACAAAAAACAGCACGGCGAAGGCGTCACGCAGCGGCAGCGTATCGCGCGCCGCGCGATGGCTCAGTTCAGATTCGTTCAGCACCATGCCGGCAAAGAAGGCGCCCAGCGCAAAGGAGACATCAAAAAACTCCACCGCACCAAAAGCGATGCCCAGCGCCAGCGCCAGCACGGAAAGGGTAAACAGCTCCCGTGAGCCGGTGGCGGCGCTTTTCGCCAGGATCCACGGCACTGCCCGACGGCCCACCACCATCATCAGCACCATAAAGGCGGCCACTTTACCAATCGTCAGCATCAGATCCCACGCCAGCAGCGTCGGGCTGGCATTGCCCTGTTCCAGCATGCCGGCGATGGCCGGCAACAGCACCAGTGTCAGCACCATCACCAGATCTTCGACAATCAGCCAGCCGATGGCGATCTGCCCGCGCTGGCTGTCAATCAGCTGTCGCTCCTCCAGCGCCCGCAGCAGCACGACGGTACTGGCGGTGGAGAGGCATAGACCAAACACCAGCCCGGTCATCCAGGACCAGCCCAGGGTCCAGGAGAGGCCCATTCCCAGCAGCGTCGCGACAGCAATCTGCGCGACGGCGCCCGGAATGGCGATCGACTTTACCGACATTAAATCCTTCAGGGAAAAATGCAGCCCCACGCCAAACATCAACAGAATGACGCCCAGCTCAGCCAGTTCCGGGGCGAGATTGGTATCGGCGACAAAGCCCGGCGTGAAGGGGCCCGCCAGGACTCCCGCCAGCAGATAGCCCACCAGCGGCGAGATACGCAGGCGATTCGCCAGCATACCAAGGAGAAATGCGAGGACCAGACCTCCGACAATGGTGGTGATCAACGGGGTAGTGTGATGCATGCCTGTCTCCTTGTGTACAAATGTATCCGCTTGTAACAATGAAGTGTAATGCACATTGGCGCAGCGCGTTTAGACATTTGCGTGGTAAAAGATGAAAAAAATGAAAAAATGCGACAAAAATGCAGTCGAAGCGTCATTTTCAGCAATTATCCCCGGCGCAGAGCCGGGATTCTGCCGCACAGGAAAGCGGGCTGTATGCCTGATGTTGTCGCCACCGCCGCGCTGCGCATCAGGGAAACCGCGATAAAGCGCCTGCCCGGTGAGGCCACGGCGGGCAAGGGGGGATTCAGGTGCCAGGGCTGCCGCTGCGCTGGGCCAGCAGGCGATCAGGCGGACACGCAGGTTACGCTGGTCCGGATGCTGAACAACGCCTTTCACTTGAGTTAAAGCCTGAACTGTGCGACACAGGAGGGCAATTTCGCTCATTACCTTCACCGCACCGTGGAAAAACACCAGATAAGGAGATTGGCTTTGTTGTTACAACCACGCACCGGGCGCTGGCTGGCGCTGACGATACTCCTGCTGCCGCTGCTGGCGCAGGCCTGGCAGACCGATCGCAGCTACCGTTTCAGCATTCTGCACACCAACGATCATCATGGCCATTACTGGGCTAATGCGCAGGGTGAATATGGCCTTGCGGCGCAGAAAACGCTGATGGATCAGCAGCGTTATGACGTCCAGGCCAAAGGCGGCGGCGCGCTGATCCTTTCAGCCGGCGATGTCAATACCGGGGTACCGGAATCGGACTTACTGGACGCCGAGCCGGATATTCGCGGCATGAACCTGGTGGGCTATGATGCGATGGCGCTGGGAAATCACGAATTTGATAAGCCGCTCAGCGTGCTGCAGAAGCAGCAGAAATGGGCCAGATTTCCGTTTCTCTCCGCCAACATTTACCAGAAAGGCAGCGATAAGCGTCTGTTTAAGCCCTGGGCTATTTTTAACCGCATGGGGCTGAAGATCGCCGTCATCGGCCTGACGACCACCGACACGCTGCGGATTGCCAACCCACAGAACGTGGCGCAGCTGGAGATTCGCGATCCGGTAAAAGAAACCGAAAAAGCGGTGGCCGAACTGCGCGCCAGCGAAAAACCGGATGTGATCATCGCGCTGACGCACATGGGCCATTATGACGATGGGCAGCACGGCAGCAACGCGCCTGGTGATGTCGAACTGGCGCGCAGCCTGCCCGCGGGCACGGTTAACGTCATTGTCGGCGGCCACTCCCATGATGCGGTCTGCATGGCGAAAGCGAACGTCAGCGAGCAGGATCATCAGCCCGGCCAGCCGTGCCAGCCCGATCGGCAGAACGGCGTCTGGATCATGCAGGCGAAAGAGTGGGGCAAATACGTCGGACGCGGTGATTTTACCTTCCGGAATGGTGAACTGACGCTGGAGAACTACCAGCTGATCCCGGTCAACCTTAAACATAAAGTCAAAAATCTCGACGGCAGCGAAACCTGGCTGCCGTATCAGGAGCTGATTGCGCCGAACAGCGCAATGATGAAGCTTCTGACCCCTTATCAGCTGCGTGCCGGTAAACAGCTGGATGTGAAAGTCGGCAGCAGCGATGATCTTTTCACAGGCGATCGCAGCAAAGTCCGTTTTGAGCAGACGCCGCTGGCTCAGCTGATTCTGCGCGCACAGATGGCCGCGACGCAGGCGGACTTTGCGGTCATCAGCGGCGGCGGTATCCGCGCCTCGCTGGCGGCAGGCGAGCTTCGCTGGCGCGATCTGCTGCAGGTACAGCCGTTCGGTAATCAGGTGGTCTCGGTGACGCTGAGCGGTGAAGAGGTGCAGCAGTATCTGGCGAAAGTGGCCAACATCAAAGCGGACTCTGGCGGTTTTGCGCAGTTCAGTCAGGTCAGCCTGGTGGCAGATGGCAACAGCGTCAGCGAGGTTAAAATCAACGGTGAACCGCTGCAGAAAGCGAAAACGTACCGTCTGGCCACCAACAGTTTCAACGCCAGCGGCGGTGACGGGTATCCGGTGCTTGATAACCATAGCGGTTTTCGCAACAGCGGTCTGCGTGATGCAGAGGTGCTGCGGGATTACGTCAGCCGGCACTCACCGCTTAAGCTGGCAGAGTATGCGCCGCCGGCGGTGGTGCACCTGACTGCCGCACAGGTGCAGGAGCGGGATAAAGCCCGGCAGAAAGAGAAAAAACGCAGCTATCCGCAGATGATTCTGGCATGGATCTGGCCGCGTGCCGCCCATGAGTGAAAGCACGGCGGCCCGCCCGGGCCGCCATCCCGCTACGCTTTACAGGCTGGCGCTTCCACCCAGCGCTGACGCAGCCTGTCCCACACCCAGTTATACGCCAGCGTATAGGGCAGGAAGAACAGAAAGAACGCCACCTCCAGCAGAAAGGCGTCCAGCAGCGAAATCTGCAGCATCCAGGCCGCAATCGGCAGGCCAATCAGAATAAACCCGCCTTCAAAGCCCAGCGCGTGCAGGATACGCAGCGCCGCGCCGCGCGGGGCATGCGGTGGCCAGATACGGTCAAAGCCGCTGTTATAAAGCATGTTCCACAGCATCGCCACGGTGGACAGGGCAATAGCCAGCGCGCCCATCTGAAACAGCGGCTTATCCATCACCCAGGCGGCCAGCGGCGAAACGGTGACTATCGCCAGCAGTTCAAAGCCAGTGGCATGAAAAAATCGTTCTTTCAGCGAACGGGTACGCATAAACACCTCCTTTGCGGTTACGCGGCGCATTTTCTCACTGCACAGTGATAAGATAAAATGAACACCTATCGATAAAAGCGATGGATAAACATGAAATACTCTCCGGAATCCCTTGAGGCTTTTGTACAGACCGTGGCCAGCGGATCGTTTTCCGCGGCCGCACGGGCGCTGGGAAAAAGCCAGTCCACCATCAGCAGCGCAGTGGCGAATCTGGAAGATGATCTGGGCTTTATGCTGTTTGACCGCACCGGCCGTCAGCCGGTGCTGACCGCCCAGGGGGAGCGCGCGCTGGCGCAGGTACAGCAGATTCTGGCCGCAGGTCAGCGGCTGGATGAGCTGGCAGTCAGGCTGGCGCAGGGCGTCGAGCCGCGCCTCAGTCTGGCCATTTCCGATTTCTGGCAGGCCGATCATCACGAACGTCTGCTGACGCGCTTTGAGGAACGTTATCCGGATATCGAGTTTGAATGCATGCTGGCGGAAGATGAAGATGTGCTGGATCTGCTGCAGGCCGGGCGGGTGCATCTGGGGGTGGTGCGCACGCAGCCTGCGCTGCCGCCGGATCTGGCCGTTGCGCGTCTGCAGGTGGAAGCGCAGATGGCCATCTTCCTGCATCAGGATCATCCGCTGGCACAGGCACCGCAGGTCAGTGAGGCGCAGCTGAGCGAACTGCGGCAGCTGCGGCTGAACACCTGGGTGCAGAACCGTGAACCGCTGCCTGCCGGGCGCGTCTGGTCCGCGCCAACCTATCTGTTACTGCTGGAGATGGCGGAGCAGGGATTTGGCTGGAGCGTGCTGCCGCGCTGGCTGGTGGCACAGTTCGGCCATCAGGTGCTGAAAGCGTTGCCGGTGCCCGGATGGCCGCAGCATATTGCCGTTGACGTTATCTGGTCGCGCCGTAACCCACCCGGGCCGGCCGGGCGCTGGATGATCGATCAGCTCTGTGCTCAGCAGCCGGATTAATCGCGTCGTGCGACATCAGCCAGCGACGCATCCAGCAGGCGGGCCAAATCCTGCGCCGCCAGTTCAATATCCAGCCCGCGTTTGCCGCCGGAGATAAAAATGGTGCTGAACGCTGCGGCCTGCTGGTCAATCACCGTCGGCAGACGCTTTTTCTGTCCCAGCGGGCTGATCCCACCTATCAGATAACCGGTGACGCGCTGCGCCAGCTGCGGGTCTGCCATATCGGCTTTTTTCGCGCCCAGCGCTTTCGCCACTTTTTTCAGATCCAGCTGGCTGGCGACCGGTGTCACTGCTACGGCCAGCGCTTTTGCATCACCGTTTAGCGCCACCAGCAGCGTTTTAAACACCTGGCGGGCATCCAGGTTGAGTTTACGCACCGCTTCATCCCCGAAATGGGTTTCGTGCGCGTCATGCTCATAAGGATGCAGAGTAAAAGCGACCTTTTGTTTTTCCAGCAGTTTTACAGCGGGCGTCATTTTTTTAATCCTTAGCTAAGAAAAATCTTATGTACAAACTGATGAATAGTGCTGGCGAAAATCTGAACTTTGCGCGAAAATTGCCCCGCGCCAGCGATGCTGGCGATAACCAAAATCATAAACACATTCCTCTTTGACAGGCTGATAGCAATATCGGCCTTCTTTTTTATGTGTCTCTGCGGTCGCTGAAAGCGGGCGTTCTTCATATGCGGCGGCAGGGTTACTGCCGCTATCTGCGTTCGCCACGGAGCAATGCCTCATCCGCAGCCGCACGTTTAGGGCTACTGTTTCAGCAGCGCTGGCAGGTTGTCATCGCCATAGAGGTGCAACGCGCCTACCGCCACCACATAGCGGCCCGGCGGCAGCGCCTGCAGCAGATCGCGCCAGTGCTGATTGCGATTGCGCATCAGCGTGTCATTCAGTTCACTGCTGAAGGTTCCCGGCAGCCTGACCGGCTGCCGGGCCGGCGGCGCATCCAGCCACCAGCTGATCATGGTTTGCAGCAGGCGGGCATTGGTGTGCCAGTGCGTCAGCGTATCCAGCAGCAGCGCCAGGCCATCCTGTGGCAGGGATTTGAGCAGGGCGATCTGCGTGTCCGGCCCTTCCAGCTCAATGATGCGCTTACCGGCGCTTTTTGCCGCCTGCAGCAGCTGATAATCCACGCCATACTGCGGACGTAACCCGAGGCGTTGCGCCTGTTGTGCCTGCAGCATCAGCGCGATTTGCCAGAACGGCAGATGATCAAACAGGCTCAGGCTTAGCGATAAGGTCTCACACAGCGCGGTCAGCTGCTGCAGCGCCGCAGGTTCCAGCCGGGTTGCCAGCGGCGGCGCGGTCTCCACGCCGGTAAAGGGTGACTCGCCCTGCGTAATATCGGCTTCCACCACCAGCGCATCCGCTTTCTGCAGCTGACGCAGCAGGCCGGCGGGCAGCGGCTGCATATCCCGCGTGCCCATATGAATACTGCCGGTCAGGTGCAGACGGCGGTCGCCAAGGCGGATATCCAGTGCCGGCCAGCGATAACTGGCCGGAAACAGGCGGGTGACCCACTGCTGCAGGCCGTGCCACAGACTGCTTTTCATGCCCGGTCCTTCTGAAGTCAAAACGCCATGCTAGCGATTTCATCTGCGGAAAAACAGGGCAGAGCCTGCTATTGCCGCTGCGCTGGCGTGAAACGTAACAGGCGATTGGCGTTGCTCACCACGGTGATCGAAGAGAGCGCCATCGCGGCACCGGCAACAATCGGGCTCAGCAGCAGGCCGGTAAACGGATAGAGCACGCCGGCAGCAAGCGGAATGCCGCAGCTGTTATAAATAAACGCACCGAGCAGGTTCTGGCGCATATTGCGCAGCGTGGCTTTGGCCACCGCCAGCGCATCGGCAACGCAGTGCAGATCGTTACGCATCAGCGTCATGGCCGCGGTTTCCACCGCCACATCGCTGCCGCCGCCCATGGCAATGCCGACATCAGCCTGCGCCAGCGCCGGGGCATCATTGATGCCATCGCCCACCATCACCACTTTTCGTCCCTGCTGTTGCAGACGGGCAATGGCCTGCGCTTTGCCGTCCGGCAGTACGCCGGCAATCACCTCGTCAATGCCGGCTTCCGCGGCAATCGCCTGCGCGGTCTGCTGATGATCGCCGGTCAGCATAATCAGCCGGTAACCCAGCGCATGCAGACGCGCCAGTGCGTCGGTACTTTCCGGGCGCAGTGTGTCGCGCAGCGCAATCAGGCCAAGCAGCTGGCCATCCTCAGCCAGCAGCACGGGCGTGGCACCCAGTGCGGCCAGGCGTTCGATATCGGCGCTGGCCGGGGTGTAATCCACCTGCTGATCATCCAGTAACGCACTATTGCCCAGTAGCCTTGCCTTGCCTGCTACAGTAGCGCTTACGCCTTTGCCGCGTATTGTACGAAATTGCTCTGCTGCTGAGGCGCTGACTGGCGGCGCGGCGGCCAGGATTGCCTGCGCCAGCGGATGACGGGAGCCCTGCTCCAGTTCGGCTGCGGCATGCAGCACCTGCTGACGATCGCGCGCACCATAGGTGATAACTTCAGCGACCTGCGGTGTGCCCTGCGTCAGGGTGCCGGTTTTATCAAACACCAGCGTGTCGACTTCGCTGGCCCGCTGCAGCGCATCGGCATCCCGTACCAGCACGCCCAGCTCTGCCGCGCGCCCGACGCCGGCAATCACCGACATCGGCGTGGCCAGACCCAGGGCGCACGGGCAGGCAATGATCAGCACCGTGGTGACAATCACCAGCGTATAGGCCAGCTGCGGCTGCGGCCCCGCCAGATACCACACCAGACCGCTGATCGCGGCGATCGCCACCACCACCGGCACAAACACCGCGGAGATGCGATCGGCCAGACGACCGATGTCCGGTTTGCTGCTCTGCGCCTGACGCACCATGTTAATGATACGCGCCAGCGTGGTGTGGCTGCCGGTCGCCCGGGCAATAAACTGCACCGCGCCATCCTGGACCAGCGTGCCGGCATACAGCGTGTCGCCAATCTGTTTTGCCTGCGGCACCGCTTCGCCGGTCAGCATCGCTTCATCCAGCCAGGCTTCGCCCTGGGTTATTTCACCATCTACCGGCACGCGGTCGCCGGTCACCAGTTTCAGGGTCATGCCGGAGGTCACTTCGCTGAGCGGTCGCAGCGTTTCTCCCTGCGGCGTCACGACGCGCGCCTGCGCTGGCGTCAGGTCCAGCAGCCGTTCCAGCGCTTTCGAGGCGCGCTGACGCGCCCGCTGCTCCAGCGCATGCCCCAGATTGATCAGGCCGATGATCATGACGCTGGCTTCAAAATAGAGATGCCGCGCCTGCGGCGGGAAAAAGTCAGGCCACAGCGCAACGCTCATGGAGTAGAGCCAGGCCGCGCCGGTGCCCAGCGCCACCAGCGTATCCATGGTGGCCGTGGCATGGCGCAGGCTGCGCCAGGCGCTGCGATAAAAATGGCCGCCGGTCAGCAGCATGATCAGCAGGGTAAGCAGTCCAAGCGTGCGCCACAGCGTCTGGTTGGCGGCAGTGAGCATCATATGATCGCCGAACATGCCCCAGACCATCAGCGGGATACCCGCCAGCAGCGCCAGCGCCGACTGCCAGCTGAAACGGCGCATCGCCTGCTGCGCGCTCGCCTGCTGACGTTCGCGGCGGGTTTGCTCATCTTCAATCACTTCTGCGGCGTAACCCGCCTGATCGACCGCACTGAGCATGTCGGCGGCCGATGCGGTGCCCAGCACCAGCGCGCTGCGCTCGCCAAGATTCACCCGCGCCTGACTGACGCCGGGGGTGTTTTGCAGCGCCTGTTCCACCCGGCTGACACAGCTGGCACAGCTCATGCCGCTAATCAGCAAATGGTGCACGGGCAGCGCTGCTTCTGCCGGCTGCGATTCCGTTGTCAGCGCCTCCGGCGGCGGCTCCTGAGCTGGCAACGGATCAGGCTTTGGGGGCGTTGCCTCGTTTTTAACCGCCGCGTGGTAGCCTGCCTGCTCCACGGTCGCGATCAGATCGCGGGCGCTGGCATTGCTGGTGACGCGCGCTTCTTCCAGCGTAATCTCCACCTGTTCCACATCGCTGCGCTGTTCCAGCGCCTCTTTGACCCGTTTCACACAGTGGCCGCAGGACAAGCCGTCCAGTGCCAGTAATTGAACCTGAGACATTATCCACTCCTCGTTGATGATGGTATTCACTGTTCATTTTAGAATGTTTTTACAGGCTAAACCTTCCATCAGGGGGAAGGTCAAGGGCAGGCGAGTCGTTCCCGTTGCTATGTGCGATACTGATTTTCAGGAAAGCAGGCACAGGCAGCCGCCGTCCGGCGCACCGGCGGCGGCAGTGCGCCGGGTAACCACTGCCATTGCCTGTGTATCCGGAACGGCCAGTCTTCCGCTCAGGGAAAGTAAGCGGCTTACGCCATCCGGGATGCGGACAGTCTCCTGATTACCGGCACGTTTTCCCGGCGCGTGCCGGTCAGGTATGGCTGCAGAATGCCGGGGTCTGATCAGAGCATCACTGACAGGCTGCTGAAGAAGTAACGGGCAATCAGCACGGCGCGCCGGCGGTCATGCATCGCCCGGATCGCGCAGGGTATCCGTCGCCATCCGGCTATAATAGGCGGCGGAAGTGAAGGCAGCACAGCCCGGCACAGGCCGGACAGGGGACGCGCCTCAGAGCAGAAAAGAGGATGAAAGCGAATGAACATCAGCGATATAGCAAAGAAAACCGGGCTGACCAGCAAAGCGATCCGTTTTTATGAAGAGAAGGGCGTCGTGACGCCGCCGGTACGCAGCGAAAACGGCTACCGGCGTTACAACGCGCATCATCTTGAAGAGCTGAATCTGTTACGGCAGGCGCGTCAGGTCGGTTTTACGCTGGACGAGTGCCGCGAGCTGGTGGCGCTGTTTAATAATCCGTCGCGTCACAGCGCCGATGTCAAAGCGCGCACGCTGCAAAAGGCCGATGAGATTGCCGCGCACATTGAAGAGCTGCACGCCATGCGTGCGCGTTTACTGGCGCTGGCGGAAGCCTGTCCCGGCAATGACAGTGCCGATTGCCCTATCATCAACCACCTGGCCGGTTGCTGCCATCAGGATGACGGAAAACGTGGCTGAATCAGCAGCGTGATGCCGGAGACGCCGGTGACCACCACTGGCGTACCGGCGGGCAGGTCTTCTCTGGCCTGCACCCGCCAGCTGCTGTCACCAATGCGCACATGGCCGATGCCGGCCTTCAGCGGACTGTCCAGCGTCAGGTGCATGCCAACCAGCTGGGTGCCGCGCTGATTGAGGGTGCTGGGCTGCTGTGCGGATTCGCGATAGCGTATCCAGCGATACCAGAGAAACACGCACACCAGCGTGAGCGCAGCAAACAGCAATCCCTGATTTTTCCATGACAGGGGAACCAGCCCCTCGACGATGCCAACCAGCACTGCAGCCAGGCCGCTCCACAGCAGATAACCGCTGGTGCCGAGCATTTCGGCCGCCAGTAGCAATCCACCCAGCGTCAGCCAGAACCAGTGCGGGTGCGCAATCAGCTCCATGACCATCATGGTTTGCGCTCCGGACGGCTCTCTTTCAGCAGTTCGCTGATCCCGGCAACGGAGCCGAGCAGGCTGCTGGCATCCAGCGGCATCATGACCACTTTACTGTTCCCGGATTCGCCGATTTTCTGCAGCGCATCGGTATATTTCTGGGCGATAAAGTAGTTCACCGCCTGAATATTCCCGGCGGCAATTGCGTCTGAAACTGCGCGCGTGGCATTGGCTTCTGCTTCAGCCTGCCGTTCACGCGCTTCCGCCTGCAGAAAGGCTGAGGTGCGCTCGCCTTCTGCTTTCAGAATTTGTGACTGCTTGTCGCCTTCAGCGCGCAGAATAGCGGCCTGACGCACCCCTTCAGCAGCCAGAATATCCGCGCGTTTAGTGCGTTCGGCCTTCATCTGCGCATTCATCGCGGCAATCAGCTCCTGCGGCGGCCGCACGTCGCGGATTTCAATACGGGTAATTTTTACGCCCCATGGATTCGTGGCTTCATCCACAATGTGCAGCAGACGGGTGTTGATGTTATCGCGCTGCGACAGCATCTCATCCAGTTCCATTCCGCCCAGTACCGTACGGATATTGGTCATGGTCAGGTTAATGATCGCCAGCTCCAGATTGCTGACTTCATAGGCAGCACGCGCCGAATCCACCACCTGAATAAAGCACACCGCATCAATGGTGACGTTGGCATTATCTTTGGAGATCACTTCCTGCGAAGGGATGTCGAGAACCTGTTCCATCATATTGATTTTGCGACCAATACGATCCATGAACGGCACCACAAGATTGAGACCGGGCGGCAGCGTTTTGGTGTAGCGGCCAAAACGTTCCACCGTCCACTGATAACCCTGCGGGACAATTTTTACCCCGGCCCAGACGGTAACCAGCGCGAGTACGATGATGACGGGAATCACAGTTAACATATAACCTCCTGGCTGTCAGATTGACGGGCCGAGTCGTTCGGCCCGTTGCACGCACGGTGCCGATCAGTACAGCAGCGAATAGAGCTGACGACGATAGCGGGAGGCGAGCGCATCGCCAGTGCCAAGCGCCGCCAGGATCTCCTGGAACATTTTACGGACTTCGCCTTCGCCTGCGCTGAGATCGCTCTTCAGAAAGCCGAACAGCAGCGCCAGCGCTTCTTCATTGCGGCCCACCTGATGCAGCTGTAACGCAAGTTTAGCAGCCAGCCCGGCATTCGCCGGTTCGCTTGCCAGCTGCTCCTGCAGCAGCTGAATTTCCGGCGTATCTGCGGCCTGCTTCAGCAGATCGATCTGCGCCATCAGGCTCTGGTAGCGCGTATCCTGGTCCTGCAGTGGCACCACGGCGAGCACGGCTTCTGCTTCGTCGCTGCGGTTCAGCGCGATCAGCGCTTCAGCCAGCAGGAAGCCCATCTCGCTGTTTTGCTGGCTCAGCTGCCAGGCCTCTTTCAGCAGCGGCAGCGCCTCCAGATGTTTGCCTTCCTGCATCAGCGCCATTGCCTGCTGTGCTTTCAGCTCTTCTTCACGCGGCAGCACTTTCTCCAGCAGCGCGCGGATAGCCTCTTCAGGCTGCGGCCCCTGGAAACCGTCAACCGGCTGGCCATTCTGGAACAGATAGACCGTAGGAAGGGCGCGCAGGCCAAACTGCGACGCCACCATCTGCTCTTTATCACAATCGAGCTTCGCCAGGATGAACTGACCGGCATACTCCTGCGCCAGCCGCTCCAGCACCGGCGTCAGCTGCTGGCAGTGCTGGCTGCGCTCTGACCAGAAGTAGAACAGCACCGGCAGCTGCATGGACTGCTCCAGCGTCTGCTGCAGGTTGGATTCGTTGATGTCGATAATCAAAGCGTGTGACATGAATACGTCTCTTGGCAGAAAGTGTGTTGAGGATATGGGGGCAAACGCCCCGGCTTCAAGTTCAATTCGGCGTTGCATCCGGCTTGCTGCGCAAAATGCGATCCAGCATCCAGCCCGGCAGCAGCCGTTTCAGCACGCTCATTACCCAGGCAACCAGCGTGACCGGATAGCGCAGGCGCGGATGACGACTCTCCAGCGCGTGGCGCAGTTTGGGCAGAATCGCTTCCGGCGGCAGGGTAAAGCGTGCGGCGATCCCTGGATTGCGCACCGGTTTATCCTGCTCGCCCTGGTGCACGTTATCGGTAAACCGGGTGGAAATCGGGCCAGGCTCAATCAGGCTGACGCGCACGCCGCTTTCCCGCACCTCCATGCGCAGGGCATCACTCCAGGCTTCCAGCGCCCATTTGCTGGCCGCATAAGCGCCGCGGCCCGGGGTGGCAATCAGCCCCAGCACTGAGCTGGTATTAATGATGCGACCATCGCCGCTGTTCTGCAGCGCCGGCAGCAGGCGCAGCGTGAGCTGGTGCGTGCCGAACAGATTAGTGGAAAACTGCCGCTCCAGCTGCTGGCGGGAAACGCTGCTCAGCGGGCCGTACTGGCCGTAACCGCCGTTGTTAAACAGGCCGTGCAGGCAATTGCCGGTCAGGGCGATCACCTTTTCGGCGGCGGCGTCCACGCTGGCCGGGTCGTCCAGATCCAGCGCAATACCGGTAAAACCCAGCGTCTCCATGCGCGCCACATCGTCAGGGCGACGACAGGCCGCCAGCACATGATAGCCGCGCGCCTGCAAATCGTGCGCGGCCGCCAGGCCAATGCCGCTGGAACAGCCGGTAATTAAAATTCGTTTTTGCATTTCTTTACCTGTGAAAAATCACGCGCCTGCGTTAATTCTGCTTTACTAGCGGAGCCAGCGTTTCTGCCATGATCTTAGCGATAAACGGCTGGGCCGCCGGATTAGGGTGAATACCGTCCTGCTGCATCCACTCCGGCTTCAGGTAGACCTGCTCCATAAAAAACGGTATCAGGGGAAGCGCGTACTGCTGCGCCAGCTGCGGATAGATCGCACTGAACGCCTCGGTGTAACGTCGGCCATAATTAGCCGGCAGGCGAATCTGCATCAGCAGCGGCTGCGCATCAGCGGCTTTCACCTGTTCGATTACCCTGCTCAAATCGCGGGCAATGTCAGCCGGCGGAAACCCGCGCAGGCCGTCATTGCCGCCCAGTTCGATCAATACCCAGCGCGGCTGGTGCTGTTTTAACAGCGCCGGCAATCGCGCCAGGCCTTGTCCGGCGGTGTCTCCGCTGATACTGGCGTTAATCACACGCGGCTGCTGTTGCCAGGTTTTGTCCAGCAGGCTGGGCCAGGCGGCGCTGGCGGACATGCGATAACCGGCGCTCAGGCTGTCGCCCAGCACCAGCAGGGTATCGGCAGCGCTAACCACCCGCGATACCAGCAAAAGCACTAACAACAGGAAGGGATAATGCCAGCGGAAAACATTGTTGCGGTTCATCATCTTACTAAGTCCGTCGGTCAGGGAGAGCATCAGCTGACCATCCTTACCGGAGTTGAGCTGGTTGTCAAACCAGCGGAAACGCTCGCGCTGATTGGCGAATCCGGATCCGGCAAATCCACGCTGCTGGGCATCCTTGCCGGACTGGACGATGGCAGCAGTGGCGAAGTGCATCTGCTGGGGCAGCCGCTGCACCGTATGAATGAGGAGCAGCGCGCGGCGTTGCGTGCGCGCGACGTGGGTTTTGTCTTTCAGTCTTTTATGCTGGTACCGACGCTGAATGCGCTGGAGAACGTGCAGCTGCCCGCGCTGTTGCGCGGTGACAGCGACCGCGACAGCCGCGCGCAGGCGGTGGCGTTGTTAACTCAGCTGGGTCTGCAGGCGCGTCTGCACCATCTGCCCGCCCAGCTCTCGGGTGGTGAACAGCAGCGCGTGGCGCTGGCGCGCGCCTTCAGCGGCCGGCCGGGGCTGCTGTTTGCGGATGAACCCACCGGCAATCTGGATCGCCAGACCGGTGAGCGCATTGCCGATCTGCTGTTCTCCCTGAACCGCGACTTTGCCACTACGCTGATTCTGGTTACCCACGATGAGCAGCTGGCCGCGCGCTGCGACCGGCGGCTGCGGCTGCGCGATGGCAAATTGTGGGAGGTGGCATGATCTGGCGCTGGTTCTGGCGCGAGTGGCGCTCGCCCTCGCTGCTGATTGTCTGGCTGGCGCTGACGCTGGCCGTGGCCTGCGTACTGGCGCTGGGTTCGATCAGCGATCGCATGGAAAAGGGATTGAGCCAGCAGAGCCGTGATTTCATGGCCGGTGACCGCACGCTGCGCAGCAGTAAAGCGGTGCCGGAAGCCTGGCTGAATAAAGCGCGTGAGACCGGGCTGACAATCAGCACCCAGCTGAGCTTTATGACCATGACCTTTGCGCAGGAGACGCCGCAGCTGGCAGATGTGAAAGCGGTGGATGATGCCTATCCAATGGCGGGTACGCTGCAGACCAATCCGCCCGGCCTGCGGCCCGCTGCAGGCACGGTGCTGGCGGCGCCGCGCCTGCTGGCGCTGCTGAACCTGAAGCCGGGAGACACGCTCGACGTCGGTGATGCGACCTTCCGCATTGCCGGTGAGCTGATTCAGGAGCCGGATAGCGGTTTTAATCCCTTTCAGACTGCGCCGCGCCTGCTGATGAACCTTGCGGACGTGGCGAAAACCGGGGCGGTGCAGCCGGGCAGTCGTCTCAGCTGGCGCTACAAATTTGCCGGCGACCCCGCACCGCTGGCGCGCTATGACCGCTGGATCCAGCCGCAGCTGAGCGCCGGCGAGCGCTGGATCAGCACCGGGAACACAGAAGATGCGCTGGGCCGTTCTATGCAGCGCGCCCGGCAGTTTCTGCTGCTGTCAGCGCTGCTGACGCTGATGCTGGCGATTGCCGCCGTGGCGGTGGCGATGAGTCACTACTGTCGCAGCCGGTACGATCTGGTGGCGGTGCTGAAAACGCTGGGGGCGACGCGCCGGGCGCTGCAGCGGCTGATCATTGGACAGTGGCTGGCGGTGCTGCTGCTGGCGGCGCTGGCGGGTGGCGTGCTGGGGCAGGGCATTGAATGGGCGCTGCTGGTGATGCTGAAACCGGTGCTGCCGGCGACGTTACCGGCGGCCAGCGGCTGGCCGTGGCTGTGGGCGATGGCAGCCATGCTGGTGATCTCCCTGCTGGTGGGCCTGCGGCCTTACCGGCTGCTGATGGCAACCCAGCCGCTGCGCGTTTTGCGCCGCGATGCCGTGGCGCGCGTCTGGCCGCTGCGATTCTATCTGCCCGCCGTTGCGCTGGTGGTGATCGCGTTGCTGGCGCTGCTGATGGGCGGCAGTAAAATGTTGTGGGCGCTGCTGGCCGGCGTGGTGATGCTGGCGCTGCTGCTGGCGCTGCTTGGCTGGGGCACGCTGCTGCTGCTGCGCCGGCTGGTGGTGCGCAATCTGGCGCTGCGGCTGGCCATCAACCGTCTGCTGCGCCAGCCGGTGATGACGCTCAGCCAGCTGGCGGCGTTTTCGCTCTCTTTTATGCTGCTGGCGCTGCTGCTGGTGATGCGCGGCGATCTGCTGGATCGCTGGCAGCAGCAGTTACCGGCCAATGCGCCCAACTATTTTTTGCTTAACCTGACGCAGCAGCAGGTACCGCAGGTGCGTGACTTTCTGGCACAGCACCAGGTGAAAGCGGAAACGTTCTACCCCATCGTGCGGGCGCGCCTTACCGAACTGAATGGTAAAGAAGCCGATCCCGGACTGGATAACGCGCTGAACCGCGAGCTGAATCTGACCTGGCAGGCCGCCAGGCCGGATCACAATCCGCTGGTGGCGGGCAGCTGGCCACCTGCCGCCGGGGAGGTATCGATGGAAGTGGAACTGGCCGATCGTCTCGGCGTGAAGCTGGGGGACACGCTGACTTTCAGCGGTGATACCCTTCAGTTCAGCGCCCGCATTAGCAGCTTACGTAAAGTGGACTGGGAGAGCCTGCGGCCAAACTTCTTCTTTATTTTTCCGCCCGGCGCGCTGGACGAGCAGCCACAAACCTGGCTGACCAGTTTTCGCATGGCAAACAATCCGGCGCTGCTGGCGCAGCTGAACCGGGCGTTTCCGACCCTGAGCCTGCTGGACGTTGGCAGCATGCTGAAACAGATCGGCCAGGTGCTGACGCAGGTAAGCCGGGCGCTGGAAATCATGGTAATACTGGTCACCGTCTGTGGCGTGCTGCTGCTTATGGCGCAGATTCAGGTTGGCATGCGTCAGCGACGCCAGGAGCTGGTGGTTTATCGCACGCTGGGTGCCAGTAAACGCCTGCTGCGCGGCACCTTATGGTGTGAATTTGCGCTGCTCGGTGTGGTTGCCGGCGTGGCGGCGGCACTGGGCGCAGAGGCGGCACTGTGGGGGCTGCAGCGGAAAATTTTTGATTTCCCGTGGCAACCCGACTGGACGCTGTGGCTGGCTCTGCCGCTGTGTGGCGCGCTGCTGCTCTCACTGTGCGGGGGCTGGCTGGGCGTGCGGTTGCTGCAGGGCAAGGCGCTGTTCCGGCGCTTTGAAGCGCCCTGAGGCCCGGTATGCCGCAGGTGAAGCGGCAGCAGATTCCGGCCTGCGTTACTGCAGGCCCGGATGATTTCACCGCGTCCTCTCCGGGCAGGAGAGGGCGGTCTCAGCGGCAACGCGCTGGCATTATAACTTTGCGACAGCCCAGGCAATGCCGGAGGCATAGGCCGGCGGCAGCAGCGGCACCAGCGCGTTTAGCGCGTCGGCGAGGCGGGATGAATCGCTGTCGGTAAGGTTCAGGTGGCCCACTTTACGTCCGGCACGTACCGCTTTGTCATACCAGTGCAGGTGGACCAGCGGCTGCTGCAGCCACGCCAGGTTGACCTCGGTGCCTATCAGGTTCACCATTACTGACGGCGCAAACACCACCGGCTGCGGCAGCGGCAGACCGAGCACTGCGCGTAAATGCAGTTCGAACTGGCTGACTGATGCGCCATTCTGCGTCCAGTGGCCGCTGTTATGCACGCGCGGTGCCAGTTCGTTGATTAACAGCCCTTCCGGCGTGACAAAACACTCCATCGCCATTACGCCGACGTAGTTCAGCGCATGCATGATAGCGCTGAGCATCGCTTCTGCCTGCTGCTGCTGAGCGGCATCAGCCTGCGGGAAGGCCACGCTGGTGCGCAGAATGCCCTCTTCATGCAGATTGTGCGTCAGCGGATAGAACACCGTGCTGCCATCCTCGCCGCGTGCGCCAACCAGCGAGACTTCACCGCTGAAGTTGATACCCTGCTCAACAATGCATTCACCGTAGCACTCCGCGGGCAGGCTGGCAGTGTCGTCCGCCCGTAAACGCCACTGGCCGCGTCCATCGTAGCCGCCGGTGCGGCGCTTCACGATGGCCAGCGCACCGAGGCGGCTGAAGACCTGCGGCCACTCGCTGCGGTCTGCCAGCAGCTGCCACGGCGCGGTAGCCAGCCCCAGCTGATCCAGCAGCTGTTTCTGCGTCAGACGATCTGCCAGACGCGGAAAAATATCGCGATTCACAAACGCCGGATGGCGCGCCAGTTCGCGCGTCAGCGCGGTTTCCGGCCAGCGCTCAATTTCAGCGGTGATGACACTCTGCGCGATCGGCAGTGCAGCCGGTTCGGCATCCAGCCCGACCGGATAGACCTTAATGCCCAGCGGCTCACCCGCCTGACGCAGCATGCGGCCCAGCTGGCCGTTGCCTAATACGCAAACCGGCTTCATACGTTACCCCGCGGGTCCGGGTTTTCCAGCACTTCATCGGTCTGCGCCTGGCGCCAGCTGGCGAGACGTGCGGCGAGGCCGCTATCGTGAATTGCCAGAATTTGCGCAGCCAGCAGTGCGGCATTGGCGGCACCGGCTTTACCGATAGCCAGCGTGCCAACCGGAATGCCGCGCGGCATCTGCACAATCGAGTAGAGGCTATCCACGCCGCTCAGGGCCGCGCTCTGTACCGGTACACCCAGCACCGGCACCAGGGTTTTGGCCGCCAGCATGCCCGGCAGGTGCGCGGCACCGCCAGCCCCGGCGATAATCACCTGAAAGCCGTTGTCGGCGGCGGTTTCCGCAAAGTGGAACAGCTTATCGGGGGTACGGTGTGCAGAGACCACTTCGACGTGGAACGGAACATCCAGGCTGGTCAGGATCTCCTCGGCGAACTGCATGGTTGCCCAGTCACTTCTGGAACCCATGACGATAGCGATACGGGCCGGGGTGGCGTTGGATGACATGCGGTCAACTCCTGTGAATAGTCAATCGAACCTGGCCGGGCGGGCAGGTAAAGAAGGGCACAGAGAATAGCATGAGATGACAGCAAGGAAAACGGTTGCGCGGGCAGAAAACGGGCATTCACGCCCGTTTCCTCAGAACGGAAATTCGATCAGGCGGACGCCGGTGGCATCCAGCTGAATCATCGAGCCCTTTTCGTGCCACGCACCCAGCACCGCGCGCTGCGCAGGCGTACCCTGCAGATCAAACTGATGGATGGCCGGACGATGCGTATGCCCATGAATCAACAGCGGCGTCTGATGACGCGCCATCGCCTCGCTCACCGCCTGCGCGTTCACATCCATGATGGCCAGCGATTTATGCTGATTGGCCTGTTTGCTGTCAGCGCGCATGCGTGCGGCAATGCGCATCCGCAGGCGTAACGGCAGGGCAAGAAACAGGCGCTGCAGCCAGCGCTGATGCACTTTCGCGCGGAAGCGTTGATAGCCGGCGTCGTCGGTGCACAGCGTATCGCCATGCATAATCAGCACCCGCTGGCCATAGCATGTCAGAACCTGCTCTTCCGGCAGCAGCGTCATGCCGCTGGCGCGCGCGAAGCGTTTGCCCAGCAGGAAATCACGATTGCCATGAATAAAATAGGTCGGCACCGGCAGGGCATGCAGGGCGGCGGCAATCTGCTGATGCAGCGGGTTTGGATCGTCGTCGCCGATCCAGGCTTCAAACAGATCGCCAAGGATGTAAAGCGCGTCGCACTGTTGCGCTTCACCCTGCAGAAAATGCAGAAAACCGGCAGTGATTGCCGGTTCTTCCTGACACAGATGTAAATCTGCGATAAACAGCGTGCGCGACATTACTCGCTGACGGTCACTTTCTGAATGATCACGTCTTCAACCGGCACGTCCTGGTGCATGCCGCTGCGGCCGGTTTTCACCGCTTTGATTTTCTCAACCACATCCATGCCTTCGACGACTTCAGCAAACACGCAGTAACCCCAGCCCTGCAGGCTTTCGTCGCGGAAGTTGAGGAAGTCGTTGTCGGCCACGTTGATGAAAAACTGTGCCGTAGCAGAATGGGGTGCCTGGGTACGTGCCATCGCCAGCGTGCCTTTGGTGTTTTTCAGGCCGTTGTTCGCTTCGTTGCGGATGTCAGCTTTGGTGGCTTTCTGCTTCATGCCTGGCTCAAAACCGCCGCCCTGAATCATAAAGCCGTTGATTACACGGTGGAAAATGGTGTTGTCGTAGAAACCTTCACGGCAGTAATCCAGGAAGTTCTGCACGGTTGCCGGCGCTTTGTCATCGAAAGTTTTGATTACGATATCGCCATGGTTCGTCTGGAAAGTGACCATTATATTCGTCCTGTGGAGGTTGTCGTCAGTGTCAACTGCCGCGCCAGCTCAGCGGCGGGGCATTTTTGTAGACGCTTCTTATATCACAATTTCCAATAACGCGTCAGTAAGCCAGCGGCAGTTGCTATCGCAGCGATGCACAAGTCGGAAAAATACGGCACAATATCCGGCTGTAAAAGAAGGCGTCTCCCGCACACGAAAAAACGGAACTGTTCAATGCTTAAGATCTATAACACCCTGAGTCGACAGAAAGAGGAATTTAAACCCATCCATGCCGGTGAAATCGGGATGTACGTGTGCGGAATCACGGTTTACGACCTCTGTCATATCGGCCACGGGCGGACCTTTGTGGCATTTGACGTGGTGGCGCGCTATCTGCGCTATGCGGGTTATAAGCTGAAATACGTGCGTAATATCACCGATATTGATGACAAAATCATCCGGCGTGCCAATGAAAACGGCGAAACCATCGAAACCCTGACTAACCGCATGATCGCCGAAATGCATAAGGATTTCGCTGCGCTGGGGATTCTGCCGCCGGATCTGGAACCGCGCGCTACCCGCCATATTGATGAGATCATTGAACTGGTGGGGCGTCTGCTGGAACGCGGCCACGCGTACGTGGCGGATAACGGCGATGTCATGTTTGATGTGATGAGCGACAAAACCTATGGCGTGCTGTCACGTCAGGATCTGGAGCAGCTGCAGGCTGGCGCACGCGTGGAAGTGGCAGAAGTGAAGCGCAACCCCATGGACTTTGTGCTGTGGAAGATGTCCAAAGCGGGTGAACCGGCGTGGCAATCGCCGTGGGGCATGGGGCGTCCGGGCTGGCACATTGAGTGTTCAGCGATGAATGGCAAACAGCTGGGCACGCACTTCGACATTCACGGCGGCGGTTCGGATCTGATGTTCCCGCATCACGAAAACGAAGTGGCGCAGTCTACCTGTGCCCACGACGGCCCGTATGTGAATTACTGGATGCACTCCGGCATGGTGATGGTGGATCGCGAGAAGATGTCCAAATCACTGGGCAACTTCTTTACGGTGCGCGACGTTCTGCAGCACTATGATGCAGAAACCGTGCGCTACTTCCTGATGTCCGGTCACTATCGCAGCCAGCTAAACTACGGCGAAGATAACCTGAACCAGGCGCGCGCGGCGCTGGAACGTCTCTACACTGCGCTGCGTCATACCGATGCCAGCGCGACGCCGGCAGGGGGCGAAGAGTTTGAGGCGCGCTTCCGCGCCGCGATGGAAGATGACTTCAACACGCCGGAGGCCTATTCGGTGTTCTTCGATATGGCGCGTGAAGTGAATCGCCTGAAAAGCGAAGACAAAACCGCAGCAGATGCGCTGGCGGCGAAGCTGCGCCAGCTGGCGGATGTGCTGGGCATCCTGCAGCAGGATCCGGAGCTGTTCCTGCAAAGCGGCGCGCAGGTGAACGACGATGAAGTGGCGGAGATTGAGCACTGGGTGAAAACCCGTGCCGATGCGCGCGCCGCGAAAGACTGGGCGCAGGCAGATATCGCGCGTGACAAGCTGAACGAACTGGGCGTCATTGTGGAAGATGGCCCGCAGGGCTCGACCTGGCGTCGTAAGTAACAACAAGGGCGAACATGATGTTCGCCCTTTTTTATGACCGGTTAAGCCCAACCTGATGGGCTTTGTCAGCGGTGATTAACCTGCTGCGCGTAGCACCGCGACAAACAAGTCAGGTGCCTTTTACGTCAGGCAACTACCGTCACGCGCTGACCGGCAAACTCCACTGTCTGACCCGGATAGATTTTGCAGCGTTTGCGCGTTTCAATTGCGCCGTCCACCCGCACTTCACCTTCATCGATCACCGCTTTGGCCTGCGCACCGCTCTCGACCCAGCCTTCCAGCTTCAGCAGATCGCACAGATCAACGTGCGCATGTTTGCCCAGAGAGAAACTCGCCATTACGCTTCCTCCGTATCGTGGTAGTGCTCACAGGCCAGCAGCGTGTTTTGAATCAGCGTGGCAACCGTCATCGGGCCGACACCGCCCGGAACCGGCGTGATATAGGCTGCGCGCTCAGCCGCCGCGTCAAAGTCCACGTCGCCGACCACTTTACCGCTTTCCAGCCGGTTGATGCCGACATCAATGACGATCGCACCTGGCTTGATCCAGTCGCCCGGGATAAAGCCAGGCTTGCCCACCGCCACCACCAGCAGATCGGCGTGCTCAACGTGATGGCGCAGATCTTTGGTAAAGCGGTGCGTCACGGTGGTGGTGCAACCGGCCAGCAGCAGTTCCATGCTCATCGGACGCCCGACAATGTTGGAGGCACCGACGACCACGGCGTTAAGGCCGTAAGTGTCGATGTTGTAGCGCTCCAGCAGCGTAACGATGCCGCGCGGCGTGCACGGACGCAGTTTCGGCGCACGCTGGCACAGGCGGCCAACGTTGTACGGATGGAAGCCATCTACGTCTTTATCCGGCGTGATACGCTCCAGCACTTTGACATTATCAATGCCTGCCGGCAGCGGCAGCTGCACCAGGATGCCGTCGATTTCACGATCGTTATTCAGCTCATCAATCAGCGCCAGCAGCGCGGATTCGCTGGTGGAGGCGGGCAGATCGTAAGAGCGTGAGACAAAGCCCACTTCATCACAGGCGCGACGTTTGCTGGCGACGTAAATCTGTGAAGCCGGGTTTTCACCGACCAGAACTACAGCCAGACCCGGCGCACGTTTACCGGCCGCCACGCGCTGCTGGACTTTTTCCGCAACCTCAAGGCGCACCTGCTGCGCAATCGTTTTACCGTCAATAATTTTTGCTGCCATCAGAGAGGAAATCCATCTGTAGAGGGTTAAATCGGGGATGGCGCCTATTCTGGCAGAAGCGCGTGCGGCTGTCAGTCACAGATTCGCCTGCGCGGTGCGTTTCCCGATTTTTTCGCCGTGACGCGGGGCCGCGTTAGCGCGTATTATGCCTTTCCGGACAGGATGTGGATGACGTGATGATTTGGTTGATGCTCGCCACGCTGGCGATAGTATTTGTTGTGGGTTTTCAGCTGCTGACCGCCGGTTCGCGCCATGCTGCGCAGGCGCTGAACAAACGTCTGGGGCTGCCGCCGGTGCACGTGGAATCCCTGCTTTCCCTGATGGGCAAAGAGGCGGCTAAAGAGTTTACCGATTACCTGAGCGGTGGCAATGAGACCCATCTGCACAACGGCGCCGCGGTGCTGCTGATCTGGCAGGTGCTGATTGTCGACAACAGCGAAGCGAATGCGCTGCGCTGGCACGGCATTCTGAGCAAGGCTGGCTTTCCGGCGTTGATATCACGTCAGCAGCTGCTGCTGGCACTAGGATTTCTGCGCCAGCTGGAGCCGGACAGTCAGGAACTGCATGCGCTGCGCGAGCAGTACAATGCGCGCTTTACGCAGCAGGGGATTGAACTGGAAGGAGAATCGGCACAGGTCAGTAATCTGGTGTCGATGAGCGAGTGGCGCCGGCGTCATTAAGCAGAATTGCTCATTCCCTCAACACTCTGCCGCTGCGCAGCGGCAAAAACGTTGACGCGCCAGCCTGCAAACGTATAATCCGACCATCTTCTATGCGCCCTTAGCTCAGCTGGATAGAGCACCGGCCTTCTAAGCCGTAGGTCACAGGTTCGAATCCTGTAGGGCGTGCCAAGCAAAATCAATCATTTACCTATCTTCTTCCGCTTTCAAATTTTCCCCGTGAGACAAATTTGGGCCACGGCTGCAAAAATCGCCTCAAGTGGTCACAGATATTCGGTTAAGTGGATTGGCGCCAGGTAAATATATCGCTGTACCATTTTATAACCTCTCAGATGCCATTGCTGCAGGCGCTTCTGTTTCAATAAATCCGCTTGCCCGAATGCGTTCCCGGTCGCCGAAGCGCAAATACGCAACAACGGCGCTTTCCGGGATTATTCACTCTCCCTGTGCTGACAACAGCTCAGCCTCGATGAACGCCTGACGGGTTAAGCCCACCATGCTGGCGCGCTGCGGCTGCAAGCCAGCCCGCAACGCCGCTTCGGCGGGAGCGTTAACTTCCGCACTGGCCGCCTGAGCATGGCGCTGTTTTGTGCGTTATCCGCAAGCCATCCTTCGACTTTGTAACGGAAAACCTGGCGTTTGCCTGCGGTTTGGCGGTGTAATCAGTGCGGATAAAATGTGGCGTGAGGGATGCATGAGCGATAGCGGAAAAAGCTGGGTAAAAGCGGAGGATGTGGCACGCCTTGCAGGGGTATCGCGTTCGGCGGTATCGCGAACCTTTACCCCCGGCGCTTCGGTCTCTGCGAAAACGCGGGCAAAAGTGATGCAGGCGGCGGAGCAGCTGGGTTACCAGGTGAACATCATCGCGCGCTCAATGAATACCGGCAGCAGTAACTTTATTGGTATTGTGACCGCCGGTTTCGATAACCCGTTTCGCAGCAAATTGCTTTCTCCGCTGGTGCATCAGCTGGCGCTGCACGGTTTTATGCCGCTGCTGATGAACGCTGACGATCCGGAACAGCTGGCCCCCTCGCTCAAACAGCTGCTGAGTTATCACGTTGCCGGCGTCATTATTACCTCCGGCGCACCTCCGCTTTCGCTGGCTGAAGAGTATCTGGCACGCAAAATCCCCGTGACGCTGATCAATCGCCATGCGGATCTCCCCGGCTGCGATCGGGTGGCAAGCGATAATCAGCAGGGTATGCAGATGCTGGTGGAATATTGCCGGCAGCGCGGCTGGCAGCAGGTCGGCTTTATCGGCGAGCACCCGCATCATTTCAGTACCCGTGAACGCTACGCGGCCTTGTGCTCTGCGGGGCCGGATCTGACTATTCAGCCCTGTTTTATCGCCGGCGGCGGCTATCACGCCGGGCGCGCGGCTTCCCCGCAACTCATGCACTGCCAGGTGTTGTTATGCGCGACAGATATGCTGGCGCTGGGTGCCCTTGATGGTTTACGTTCGGCAGGGAACGCTTCTGCGCTGCCCGCCGTTACGGGGTTTGATGATATCCCGCAGGCCAGCTGGGACCCGTATCATCTCACCACCATTCAGCAGGATACCGATGCGCTGGCGCAGCATGCGGTTGATTTGCTGGTAACGCGTATCGCAGATTTCGCACTGCCATCCCGCCATCGTGCGGTTCCTGTGAAATTAATAGTTCGTGATAGTGCATAATGGAAAATTAATTTTATGTGGTAAGGTTCACAGATTAATCCTTCCATTACCGCCACACTCCTTTCTGCCCTGCGAGGCTTATTTTTAACGGCAAAATGCACACGTGTGCATTTTCACGGGAGAGGTTACGATGAGCAATGAAGTTGCTTCACTTTCAGCGCGTTACCGCTTTGCCTGCGCGCTTGCAGAGGCAGGCGGGAAGCTGGCCCATACGTTTTATCTGCAGCGGGAAACGCTTCAGCCTGACCATAAGGGAAGCGATTTACAGGACGTGGTCAGCGTCGCCGATCGTGAAGTGGAATCCTTTTTCAGGGCACGTATCGCAGACGCTTTTCCGGAGGATGGTTTTTTAGGGGAAGAGAGCGGCTCCGCAGACGCCGGTAAGCGCATGCTCTGGGTTGTTGATCCCATTGATGGCACCAGCTGCTTTCTCAACGGCCTGCACACATGGTGCGTGTCACTGGCGCTTGTTGCAGACGGCGAACCGGTGATCGGCGTGGTGTATGACCCTAATCACCACGAGCTGTTCCATGCGCTGAAAGGGCACGGCGCCTGGCTTAACAATGGTGCGCTTCAACCGCATGCGGCTGCCACCGTCGCAGCCGGCGTTATGGGCGTGGGAACCTCGCATCGCGTATCGTCCGCGGATTTTCTGCCTTTTCTCGACGCACTTTTGCAGCACGGCGGCATGTTCGTTCGCAACGGTTCAGGGGCGCTGATGAGCGCGTGGGCGGCGGCCGGGCGGCTGATCGGTTACTACGAGCCACACATGAATCCCTGGGATGCCTTGCCGGGCATTGTGCTGATGCGTGAAGCCGGAGGGCACACCAATGACTATCTTGCAGACGCGGGTATCGCGCGCGGTAATCCGGTGCTGATCGCCAGTAAACACCTTTACCCACAGTTAAAACAATGGGTTAAACAACCGTTACCTTAACATGTACGGGCCGGGCGACTGATGCTGTGGTCTGTATAACGGAACAGGTTGGCCGTCAGGGATGACATTCAGCAATCAGCAGTCCTTCCGTCTGTCGGAGACAAGATGATGTCTGGATTACTCAGTTTTTTCCGCGCACGCCCGGCAAAGCAGGCTGGCGAGTTTGATCAACAGCGCTTTCGCGTGGTTCGCTGGCAAACGTTTCTCGCCATGACGCTTGCCTATGTGACGTTTTATGTCTGCCGCCTCTCCTTTACCGTGGCAAAAAGTGCCCTGGTCGGGCTGGGCATTTCCCCGGCAGAGCTGGGCATGATTGGCTCCGCGCTGTTTTTCAGTTATGCCATCGGCAAGCTGGTGAATGGCTTCCTGGCCGATCACGCTAACGTGGTGCGCTTTATGAGCTTGGGTTTGCTGCTCAGCGCAGGCATGAACCTGATGATGGGCATGACCACCAACGCCATGTTACTGGCGCTCTTCTGGGGAATTAACGGCTGGGCACAATCCATGGGCGTGGGCCCGTGCGCCGTTTCACTGGCACGCTGGTATGGCACCTCAGAGCGCGGAACGTTTTATGCTATCTGGTCGACCGCGCACAATATCGGTGAAGCCATGACCTATATGGTGATTGCCGCTGTGATAGCCGGCTATGGCTGGCATATGGGCTATCTGTCCACTGCAGCCCTGGGCGCGGCGGGGGTTGTGATTATGCTGCTGTTTATGCGTGACTCACCGCAGAGCAGCGGTTTCCCTTCCATTCAGGCCATCACGCATGAACCAATGGAGGAGGCGGAGGCAACTAACACGGTGCTGAAAAACCAGCTGCTGGCGCTGCGCAATCCGGCACTCTGGACGCTGGCGCTGGCCTCCGCCTTTATGTATATCGATCGCTACGGCGTCAATTCATGGGGGATCTTTTTTCTGCAGCAGGGGAAGGGGTATAGCACCGTTGAAGCCTCGGCGATTATTGGCGTCAATGCCATCGCCGGTATTGTCGGCACCCTTCTGGCCGGGGTGCTCTCTGACCGCTTCTTCGCCCGCAATCGCAGTATCATGGCAGGCTTTATCAGCCTGCTGAACACCGCGGGCTTTGCGCTGATGCTGTGGACGCCACGCAGCTACTACACCGACATCTTCTCTATGATCCTGTTCGGCGCAACGATCGGGGCGCTGACCTGCTTCCTTGGCGGACTGCTGGCGGTAGATATTTCGTCACGCAAGGCAGCCGGTGCTGCGCTGGGCACGATTGGTATTGTCAGTTATGCCGGTGCTGGTTTTGGCGAATTCCTGACCGGCCTCATCATCGACAAAACGTCCGTGCTGGAGGAGGGGAAAAAGGTTTACGACTTTCACACGCTCTCCCTGTTTTGGGTGACGGCGGGGCTGGTTTCCGCGTTATTGTGTTTTGTTACAGCGGTGATGGTGGCCAGACGTCATGCCAGCGCACACCGCGCGCTTCATTCATCTTCATTATCTCAATAAGGACATCGTTATGATGCGATTCAGACAGCAGGCCGCTGTGCGCCTGTTGCTGGCCGGCGCGCTCTGGGCAGGCCTGACACAGGCCTACGCAGAGGCGCAATACCAGCTGGAAAAAGTGGTTGAACTCAGCCGTCACGGTATCCGTCCGCCGACGCCGGGAAACCGCACAAGTATTGAAACGGCAACCCATCGTCCCTGGGCGCGCTGGACAACGCAGGATGGCGAGCTAACCGGGCACGGCTACGCCGCCGTTAGCAATAAGGGGCGCTGGGAAGGTGAACACTATCGCCAGCTGGGGTTATTCACCGCCGGTTGCCCGCAGCCCGGGGACGTGTATATCCGTGCCAGCCCGCTGCAGCGCACCCGCGCCACAGCCCAGGCGCTGGCAGATGGTGCCTTTCCCGGTTGCGGGGTCGCCATTCATCGCGTCGCAGGGGAGGACGATCCGCTGTTCCAGACTGATGCCTTCCCCGCGACCATGACCGAACCTGCAACGCAACTCGCAGCGGTAAAACAAAAAGCCGGCGATCTGGCCGCGCGACAGCGTGCGCTGCAGCCTGCGGCGGATGCGCTGAAGCGGGCGGTTTGCGATCCGGCCGCAGACTGCTCGATTTTTACGACGCCATGGCAGATCATTCAGGGGAAAAACGGCAAGGTCTCGATTGAGGGACTCAGCGTAATGGCCAATATGGCGGAGACGCTGCGGCTCGGCTGGAGTGAAAACTTACCTCTCAGCCAGCTGGCATGGGGCAACATCACCCGCGCCGATCAGATCACGGCCATATTGCCTTTGCTGACGGCCAGTTACGATTTAGGTAATGATGTGCTGTATACCGCACAGAAACGCGGGTCAATCCTGCTGAATGCCATGCTGGAAGGCGTGCAGCAGGACGCAGGTAACCGCCACGCGACGCCCGATACGCGCTGGTTGCTGCTGGTGGCCCATGACACCAATATTGCTATGGTCCGCACGCTGATGGATTTCAGCTGGACGCTGGCGGGCTATACGCGCGGCAATATCCCGCCTGGCAGCAGCCTGGTGTTTGAACGCTGGCGTGATAAAAAGAGTGGTGAGCGCTTCCTGCACGTTTATTTTCAGGCGCAGAGCCTGGACGATTTGCGCCGCCTGCAAGCCATGGATGACACCCACCCGCTGTTACGTGCAGAGTGGCATCAGCCTGATTGCCGCCTGACTGAGGCAGGTACGCTGTGTCCGATGCAGTCTGCTGTGCGAGCGTTAAGCAAAAACCTCGACCGTCGGGCGATCACCCCCGTTGCCTATCCAGCCTTCTGAGTAAACCCAGGCAGCGGGCATCAAGCCTGCTGCCTGAACAGGCTGAGATGTCTTTGGTTGCCTTGACAGGTCGTTCCGCTATTTTCGTAACGCAAAAAATTAATAAGTCCGGCTTTATGTTTCATGATGTTATTTTCACTTGTACTTTACCGGTAACATCCTATTGTCAGATTGATTCACCCTAAACACCCAATCTGAGGAGGGATATTATGGCTAAACGTCATTTCATCAAAACGATTGAAATATCGGCAGTTGTTGTCTTTGCATTGGTCATTGCCTGGCTGGCCGTTACGGGAATTTTATCCTCGACCGGACTGGATCACGCCTGGCCGTATCCGCATCAGTAACTGAGCGCAACACCAGGGAAATACAGCCATGCTTAAATATAAATAAAATCAATTAACAAAAGCAGGACAGGAGTCAGCATCCGGCGGTGTGCCTGCACCACCGCACCCGCGCACCGCCAGAAAGCGGGGGTGAATGACGCAGCGCGCGATCGGCTACGAAGAGGCGGTGCCAGCCTGACAGCGAAAAGTGTAAAGCTGGCGACAACTCAGGCCTGCGGCTGTCCCACCGGGCCTTTGCTCATCGGGCCACCTGGCACCGGCGGCGGCGCTTCTACATTCGGGCGACCATCGGGTCCAATCGGGCGTTCCGGCTGCTGGCAGCCTGCCAGCGTCATCAGGCTGGATATCATCAACATACCGGCCAGTAAGGTTTTCATCATTCGCTTCCCTTTGCTCTGCAACCCAGCGTTGCTCATAAAGCGTAGCTTATTTTTCCGGCAGGCTTGCGCAGCGGCCATGCGGGCGGGACACGGCGCATTTTGGGGCGTCGTGTTACCTTCATCCACTACACTGATGGCTGGACAAAGCAGAAAATCAGCGAGCAGAGATGACCGAACAGCAATTTCGCGCGCAGCTGGCGCAACGCGCTTTCAGCGCGCCAGTGCGGGTGCAACGTGACCCCAACACCCGACTGGCGCATCATGCCCATCCATTTGAGGCGATGGCGCTGATTGTGGCAGGCGACATCACCATCACAACGGCGGCAGGCGCGGTGACATACACTGCCGGTGAGGTTTTTCATCTGCCTGCAAACGAAGCGCACGAGGAAGCCTTTGGTCCGCAGGGCGTGGTGTACCTTGCCGGACGCAAAGCGCCGTGAATCAGAGGAAGGTGACCGGGAGCGACCGGAGCAGGTGAGGGGAGTGCTCAGCATGACTGCCGGCGGCAGTCATGCTGTTAAACGCGCTAATCGCGGGTTTTGCCTTCTTCGATAAACTCTTCATCGATCTCTTCGGCATTCTCACGGTTATCGCGACCGGAGAGCAGATTCCAGCAGGCAATAAACAGTGCAGCAATGAGCGGACCAATGACAAAGCCGTTGATGCCGTACACTTCCATGCCACCCAGCGTGGCGATCAGGATCATGTAGTCGGGCATTTTGGTATCTTTACCCACTAACAGCGGACGCAGGATATTATCGACCAGCCCGACTACCACTACAAAGAAGCCCACCAGGAACAACCCCTTCCACAGCGCACCGGTCGCAAAGAAGAAGATCGCTGCTGGTACCCAGACGATAGCGGAACCCACCGCCGGGATCAGTGAAAGGAAGGCCATCAGCGCCCCCCACAGCAGACTGCCGTCTATGTCGGTGATCCAGAAGGCAAAGCCACCGAGGATACCCTGAACGATTGCCACCACCACGGTGCCTTTCACCGTGGCGCGTGACACTGCTGCGAACTTCATCATCAGGTGGTGTTTGACATAGGTAGAGAGCGGCAAGGCTTCCAGAATCAGTCCGACCAGCCACGCACCGTCTTTCAGCAGGAAAAACAGCAGATAAAGCATCACGCCAAAGCCCACGGTAAAGGTGAAGGTGCCTTTACCGATCAGGAAAACGCTGCCCGCCATGTACTGGCCGCCTTTTAGCGCAAAACCCGAGAGCTTCTGCTGAATTTGCGTCGCGCTGTTGAGATCGTGATCGGCCAGGAAACGCTGCGCCCAGCCCGGTAGATGCTGCAGCAGGCTGGCAAATACCGCCGGGAACTGCGCCGAATTGTTCTGCAGCTTGGTGTAGACCGTGTTGATCTCCACCACCAGCGAAGAGGTAATGATTGCCAGCGGGGTGAACACAATCAGGCAGATAATCAGCAATGTCACAAAGGACGCCAGTCCGTTGCGATCGCCCATCTTGCGGCGCAGCAGCGATTTCAGCGGGGCAAAGATCACCGCCAGAATGGCCGCCCATAAAATGGGAGAGAAGTAAGGTGCCAGCACATCGAAGAAAGCGAACGTAACGAGCGCCAGGATAACAATGAAGAAACCAATATTTAAACCTTTAACACGCATGCAAAAGCCTCGCAGGGTAAACGTAGCGAATGAACTATAGAACGCCCGGCGGGGAAAGTAATGTTTTTCACACCGGCATCGCCGGACGAGGGCGAAAGGATGGCCTGATTTGACCGACTGTTGGCGCAATCCGCGCTGGCAGAAGGGCGTAACAGGCACCATGATGAGATCACACCCTGAGGAGAACGCGCATGCTGGAACTGCGACCCAACTGTGAATGCTGTGATAAAGATTTACCGCCAGAGGCGGTCGATGCACGTATCTGTTCATTTGAATGTACGTTTTGCGCCGCTTGTGCCGACGGCGTGCTGGGGCAGCGCTGCCCCAACTGTATGGGGGAGCTGGTGCGCCGGCCAGTGCGTCCCGCTGCTGCGCTGCAGCGTTATCCGGCAGCAACCCGGCGATATCGCGCCGCCAGCGGAAACCAGGAATAATTTGCCGCGCATAACCGGCTATCAAGCGAAGCGGAAAAGTTAACTTTTCCGCCACGCTTTATCTGACAGAATATAATCAGACAGCCGTCATCACGATAAAAACGATATTAAGTCTGGTAGTAATCACGGCGGCTGATTATTAAATTCCCCGCTACGGAATATGCTTATTTAATCGGCAGCAACCTCTTCAGTGACAAGAAAAATATTGCTTTCACTCCGAGCGCTGGCCTAAATATTTTTCATCTTCAAAAGCTTATCTAAATTCATTTTTAATACAGACGATGCCAGGCAGCCTGCCACTTTACACGTTATTATTCTGGTCAGAGCACAGACCTTATTTCAGCGGGCAGCAAAAAATGCTTTTTCTTATTTATGCGGATACGTTCGGTTTAAGGTTTTTTCCGAAAAGCGGCAGTTTTTATAAGTATTTTGCATGACGTAATGTTATTCTCCCCGCGCAATGCTAGTGATGTGGCGTTGTGTGCTTCAGTTTTACCCTCTTAATTAGCAGGGTTTCCCCGCTTTATGCATTTTCCGGAAATTGTCTTCTCCACCCGATCCTGACGATCGGGTTTTTTCGTTGCGTGTTTCTACCGGCGTAATGGCGCCGCGCTGAAAGCGTTAAGAAAGCGCTAATAAAGCGTAATTTACTGTAAGTTATCGATTTTTAAGAATTCTGGTCATGCCTTTCACGACAATTTAAACAATAGTGACAGGCAACGGCACTGCAGTTGTCGTTATTACCGGAGGTCACACCATGAAAAAAACAACACTCACGCTTATTGCTTCGTTTATTGCATGCAGCACTCTGTTTTCCGGCATGACCCGAGCCGAAGGGCCGGATGACCACCGCTGGGAGCAACACGGCGGCGGCCCGCATACGGATAACGGACGCGGCCCGGCGCACACTGATCAGCGCGGGGCCGATCGCGATCCCGGGCCGGAACATCGCGAACGCATCGCCGAACGACGGTTGCCGGAAGGGCATCATGATGCCGACCGCTTTGCCTGGAACGGGCATGATTTTCGTCGCGGTCATCCGGCCCCGCCCGAATTCCGCGGGCCGCACTATCGTGTCGATGACTGGCGCGCGCGCGGCCTGTATGCGCCACCACGCGGTGAACACTGGGCCTATATTGATGGCAACTATGTACTGGTGGCTGCCGCCACCGGCATTATCAGCGCTATCCTGCTGAATAACGCCTTTCATTAACGCTTCCGGCGGATGGCTGACGCCATCCGCGTTTCATTCTGCTTTCATCGCCTGCCAGGTTATTCTTTTACTGACCCGCTTTTCCTCTGAATGCATTAAGGAGTCATGATGACCGAGGTAAAAATGGTGGCGGTAGATATGGACGGCACCTTTCTCAACGATAAAAAACAGTACAACCGGGCGCGTTTTCAGACGTGTTATCAGGAAATGAAACGGCGCGGTATTCGCTTTGTGGTTGCCAGCGGCAATCAGTATTATCAGCTCAAATCCTTTTTCCCGGAAATCGCGCGTGAAATCGCCTTTGTGGCGGAAAATGGCGCGTGGATTCTGGATGGCGAGGAAGAGCTGTTCTGCGGTGAATTTTCCCGTCAGGACGTGCATGCCGTGCTGGATACTCTGCGGCAGGGCAACTACCCCAATCTGCGCTTTCTGCTGTGCGGACGTGACAGCGCCTATCACTTTGCCGATGCGGACGCCCAATGGCTGCAGAAAATGCAGCACTACTGCCACCGTCTGAAAGCCATTACCCGGCTGGAAGAGACCGGTAACGACAAGTTGTTTAAATTCGCGCTGAACCTCTCTGACGCGTATGTGGATACGCTGATGGCGGATATTGCGCGCCTGCATCATGGCGCCGCGGCGGCCACCTCCAGCGGGCACGGCTCAGTGGATTTAATTGTGCCGGGGCTGCATAAGGCCAATGGTCTGCGCATACTGCAGACGCGCTGGGGCATCAGCAGCGATAACGTACTGGCATTTGGCGACGGCGGTAACGATCTGGAGATGCTGGCGCAATCGCACTTTAGTTTTGCCATGCAAAACGCGCCCGAGCGCGTCAGGGCGACGGCGCGGTTTATTGCCCCCTCCAATAACGAAGAAGGGGTATTGCAGGTGATCGAGCAGATGCTGGCCGGAACGGGGCCATTTGCACCGCAACACTGAGGCGAGGCATCAGCAGGAGACTCACTGGAAGGACGCAGGCGGGCGCGGTTGCTGCTTGCGGCGGGGTTGCCAGTGACTGTGCGCTTCCGTACGCGCTGGCGAACCCGGTTCAGCGCGGCAACCTGGCCTGTCAGCACCCGCTACGGCGTGCGCACTGTCCGTACCCCATCGCGTTGCAAGCTGCGCCGGAGATTATGCAATCCGCCATGCCGCCGTCATCATCGCCGTCATGGCAGAGGCATCATATTCCACCCAGCCATTTTTGCTGTTGGCGCGTGAGACCACCCAGTCCACCTCTTCAGGGGAAACCGTCGGGCCGCCCTGCCAGAACGGTACAATCGCGTGCTGCTGTAACCATGCCTTGAGGGCCAGCGCCGGCGGTGTCGGATCGCCAGGAAACAGCTGCTCGCCGAGTTCCGCCATCAGGCGCTGCTGCTCAGGATGCCCGGTCTCTGCCAGTTGGTCGAGGAAAGGAAATAGCAGGCGGCCGCACACCTCTCCATGGTGGAACGGCTTGATAGCGCCAAGCTCACCGGCAATGCCGTGAATCACGCCCAGTCCGGCGCTGCTGAGGCTGAGGCCGCCCAGCCATGAGGCCATCATCATCGCTTCGCGTGCGTCATCGCCGGTGCTGTCGGTCCGGTTCAGATGCGGCCAGGCACGGAAAAACAGCTGTAGCCCGCTGAGCGCCTGCTGCCGGCTAAACAGATTGCCCTTGCGCGACAGGTAGGCTTCAAACAGATGGGTAAATGCATCAATGCCGCAGGTGGCCAGCACCCGGTCCGGCGCGCCCGAGAGCAGATCGGGATCGAGGATGGCGATGTGCGGCACGAATACCGGATGGCGCAGCGAGGCCTTCACCCTGATGTGCTGTTGATCGGTCACGACCGCATTTTGCGTAACTTCGCTGCCGGTGCCGGCGGTGGTGGGAATGGCAATCAGCGGCAGCGTAACCGCCTGTACCGGGGTATCGCCCACTTTTTCCAGATAACGCGCGGTATTCAGCGGGTGCTGAATCATAGCGCTAAAGGCTTTGGCAGCATCCAGCACGCTGCCGCCACCGATCGCGACAACGCGATCCACATGGCCACGCCAGCGGGTGACCCAGCCGTCAATGTCATCCGGCGACGCTTCATGACTGACAATTTCGTAACCGAGGATTTGCGCATTCAGCGCCGGAGCCAGCCGGGCCCATACCGCGCTGTTAAGAAACGAACGGCCGCAAAACAGCAACGTGGGCTGCGGATTTTCCGCCAGCAGCGGCACCAGTTGGTTAATGCCGCCGCGTCCGAACAGGGTTTGTTGATTACTGTACAGCGCGATCAGATTCTCATTCACCTGCTTATCCTTTCCGGTTAGCTTAAAACACTGAGTGTAACCAAAAGCCGAAACGCACCGATAACCCGCCGGCAAAAAGTTGATCACCTTCGCAAAACAGAAATTCCCCGGCAGCAGCAGATGATTTCGCGGCAATGTTACCCTTAACATGATACCGGTAACAGGAATTCACATTCTGAAACATCTGCGGCTTTTCTGGCTGCAGATGGCGAAAATAACCCGCTGCCGGTGAGACACCGCGCAACAAAGTGGAGAAAACCTATGCCATTACTCTATGTGGCAATTGGCGTGGCGTTACTGCTGCTGCTGATGATTCGCTTCAAACTGAACGGCTTCATCGCGCTGATCCTGGTCGCGCTGGCCGTTGGCATGATGCAGGGCATGCCGGTCAACAAAGTGATTGGTTCGATTAAAACCGGCGTCGGCGGTACGCTTGGCAGCCTGGCGCTGATCATGGGCTTCGGTGCCATGCTGGGTAAACTGCTGGCGGACTGCGGCGGTGCACAGCGTATCGCAACGACGCTGATTGAAAAATTTGGTCAGAAACATATTCAATGGGCGCTGGTGCTGACGGGTTTCACCGTTGGCTTTGCGCTGTTTTATGAGGTGGGCTTTGTGCTGATGCTGCCGCTGGTATTCAGTATTGCGGCCTCTGCCCGCGTGCCGCTGCTCTATGTTGGCGTGCCGATGGCGGCTGCGCTCTCTGTCACGCACGGTTTCCTGCCGCCGCACCCGGGTCCGACGGCTATCGCGACCTTATTTAATGCGGATATGGGCAAAACGCTGCTGTATGGCACGCTGCTCGGCATTCCCACCGTCATCCTGGCCGGACCGGTCTATGCGCGCTTCCTGAAAGGCATCGATAAGCCCATTCCGGAAGGATTGTGGAACCCGAAAACCTTTACCGAAGCCGAGATGCCCGGCTTTGGCGTCAGCGTCTGGACGGCGCTGGTGCCGGTGATCCTGATGGCGCTGCGCGCGGTAGCGGAAATGGTGCTGCCAAAAGGCCATGTGCTGCTACCGTATGCCGAATTTTTTGGCGATCCGATTATGGCAACGCTGATTGCCGTGCTGATTGCCATCTTCACCTTCGGCCTGAACCGTGGTCGCAGCATGGATGAGGTAATGGGCACGATCACCGACTCCATCAAAATCATTGCCATGATGCTGCTGATTATCGGCGGCGGCGGGGCATTCAAGCAGGTGCTGGTGGACAGCGGCGTGGATAAATACATTGCTGGCATGATGCATGAGACCAATGTCTCACCCATCTTTATGGCGTGGTCGATTGCCGCCGTATTGCGCATTGCGCTGGGGTCAGCCACGGTTGCGGCCATTACCGCAGGCGGCATTGTCGCCCCACTGATTGCCACCAGCGGGGCCAGTCCGGAGCTGATGGTGATTGCGGTGGGCTCCGGCAGCGTGATCTTCTCGCACGTAAACGATCCAGGCTTCTGGCTGTTCAAAGAGTATTTCAACCTGACGATCGGCGAAACCCTCCGCTCCTGGTCAGCGCTGGAAACGATCATTTCCGTATGCGGGCTGGTGGGCTGTTTGCTGATCTCCGCCGCGCTGTAAGCGGTGAAGACCGTTGCTATTGGCCTGCATCCTTCGCTGCTGCCTGCCTGCCCGCCTGAAGGCCATTAACAGTCTTTCGGGCGGGCGATTCCGGCAGGCGCCTGCGCAAGTTCGCGGCAGGGCGCAGAAAAAGACTGCAGCGCGTGGGATGACGGCAAACATCACCTCTGATAACGGGCCACGCCGTGTGGCCCGCTTCATTCAGTGGGGCTGTTCAAAGCCTGCTTTGACCATTTGCTCGCGCAGCGCGCGCGTGATTTCACGGTTCCCGCCGGTCACGGGATAAATGACATTATTGACGACATCGTCAAGGTAGTGCTCTTCAAACTCCTGCAGGGTAAGCTGCGTTCCGCCTTCATCATTGATGGCAATGCTGCCGCGAATATGATTGCCATAATCCTTTGCCTTCAGGCTGTAACGTCCCATGCTGGTATTAATCGTGCTCATAATTTCTCCTTGTAACATCGGCGTTGATAATCATTGAGGCCTGCTACAGGCGCTTTAATTTTAGACAGTCAGGGCCTGTTTCGTGCCGTTATCGCCTCTGTTCCTCCCTGGACCTGCGACCTGGCTCGCAAAATTAATTATCGGTTACGTAAAGGAAAAAAGCGGATGCGACCGGGATCGCATCGCATAACGCAGCCAGAATGATCATCTATACTGAACAACAGACGCGTTAATTTTCATCACTGAAGGAGCGAACTATGAAAATAATTCTGTGGATCATTGCCATTATCTTTATTGTGGGGTTACTGACGATTACCGGCGTGTTTAAACTGATTTTCTGACGCGAACAGGCACCTGCGGGTGCCTGAACGTTTAACGGGCATGGCTGACAGGGAGCGACGTTTGTACGGCATGCCGCGGCACCAGATCGCGCGCACTGATCGGCTTACCACACCCGGCGCAACAGGCGCCATGATGATGCGAATTTTCTGACTTCAGCTCCCCGGGCAGGGTAAAGAAAAACCGGGCACTTCCACAACGACTGCAGCGTATTGTCATATCATCAGTCCTCTCTCCATCCTGGAAAACCTGAGATTTATCCCATTCATGGGATGAGTTCAAATGATAAATTTTATTAATTTATTCACCGACGGAAGAGATGCGGTTAAGTTGCTGAAAATTAAGTAATAACGGCTCGTTACTATCACATAAAAAGTGCATTTTTTGTGTTATCTCACTTTTTTAAAGCGGTTTAGCTGCGGTTTCGATTCGTCTGCGCTGATGCGTTAAAATTGACCGCTTGATTGCCGATAAACCCGGACTATACCTGGAGCGTTCAGCGCAACTATTCGCTACGCTTTTCAGGCAATAATGCGTGCAATCAGCGGCCGGAAGCAGGGCAGGTTTGGTGCCCTGGCGCTGCAGTGTTCAGAATAAATTAACAGGAAGCAGAGTTGTGAATCGGTACCTTTCTGCAGCGTTTTTAAGCTGTATTTTGACCTCACCGGTCTCTTTTTCAACATCAGCGGCAACTACCGGCGCAGCGCTTAAAGCCGGCTGGAATACCTTCTCGGACAACGTCGCACAAACCTGGTCTGCGCCTGAAAACGTCGATTTATATGTCCCGGCCATTACCTGGCATAACCGCTGGACCTATGACGATGCGCACATCAAAAAGTATAACGAACGCCCGTGGGGAGCTGGCGGTGGCGTTTCCCGCTGGGATGAAAAAGGCAACTGGCATGGTCTGTATGCCATGGCATTCAAAGATTCTTTCAATAAGTGGGAACCGATTGCCGGTTACGGCTGGGAAGCGACCTGGCGACCGCTGAACGATCAGAATTTTCACCTCGGTGCCGGTTACACCGCCGGCGTGACGGCGCGTGATAACTGGAAGTATATCCCGATTCCGCTGGTGCTGCCGCTGGCGTCCGTAGGATATGGCCCGGCGACCTTCCAAATGACTTACATTCCAGGCACTTATAACAACGGTAACGTCTATTTTGCCTGGTTACGCGTTCAGTTTTAAGGCGGCGGACGTGCTGGAAAGTGTGAGGGGGATGGAAAAAATCAATATTTATCACTTTTTCATCAATTCGCGCTGGACAAATGTCACCGCAATTGCTGTACTAGACAGCGACACAGTTTAGTGTCCATTTTTCATGTAAAGGTAATATAGATGTCCAAGATCAAAGGTAACGTTAAGTGGTTTAATGAGTCCAAAGGATTCGGTTTCATTACTCCAGAAGATGGCAGCAAAGATGTATTCGTACACTTCTCTGCTATCCAGAGCAACGGCTTCAAAACTCTGGCTGAAGGTCAGCGTGTAGAGTTTGAAATCACCGACGGCGCGAAAGGCCCATCTGCTGCTAACGTTATCGCTCTGTAAGTTAACAGTCAGAATTTTAAAAACCCGCCTGATGGCGGGTTTTTTTTAAGCTTTTTTCAGGTTCGTAACCACATTACGCCCCAGGTAATCACCACTGCCGCGCTGATGGATAGCGCCAGCAGCTCGTTAAAGCAGCGCGGTACCAGATTCTTCATTGCTATTGCCCCGGATGTCTGATTTTGGCCAGCATGGCAAAGCAACATTAAGCCAGCCTTAAGCACAGATGACAGAGCGGTGACAAAGACGGTTCTGCGGTGCGCTTCACAGATAATGGCTGTAACATCCTCATAACAATCCTTACTTGCAGCTTTTCCCGGTGTAACGCTATATAACAGCAGGCAGGGAACAGAAGGAGGCAGGATGAACATTCGTGAAGCACAGGCCAGAGACAGTTTCGCCCTTAGCGCGTTATTAACCGAGCTTGGCTACCGCAATACTGAGCGTTTTATTGATGCGCGCCTGGCGCAGCTCAGCAGTCACCCCGATGAGGTGCTGCTGGTCGCGGAATATGGCAATCAGGTGCTGGGCTTTCTGTCGCTGCACTTTATCCCTCAGCTGGCGCTGGCCGGTGATTTTGCACGCATCAGCTATTTTTGCATTGCTGAGGGCGAACGCAGTAAAGGCAGCGGGCAACAGCTGCTGCAGCACGCGGAGCAACTGGCGAGGGCGCGCGGCTGCGATCGTATGGAAGTGCATTGCCATGCTTCCCGCCTCAAAGCTAATCAGTTTTATGCGCGCGAAGGGTACGTTGAATCACCGCGCTATCACATTAAAGCGCTGGATTGATCCTGTGCCCGCAGACCATCGCGCCCGCGCTGAGCCTGCGGCAATAACGCGGCGTTCTCACGTGCTGCGCCGCAGGCGCGTGCCTGCCACTTCATGCCCGCCTCGCCGCACACCGGAAAAGGGACATGACAAAGCCAACGGCAGGCACAGCCTGTGAAGGTTGAGGGCCGCCGACGCTGTGGTTGACGCCGGTCGCCTGCCTGCAGCAGCCGTGCACGCTGAAACGCCAGCGGGCAGGGCATGCATCCTCCGGATGACAGGGAGAGCAACCTGATAAGTCCGCAGCACCAGAACAGATTGCAGCAGGACTGCATTATTGGAAGACGGCTACCGGCAACTCCATCGCCGGCAGCAGCGAGAGGAGAGTCACGATGAAAGTTGCCATGGGGCAGTTTGCTGTCAGCCGGGAATGGCAGGCAAACGCCGCCGTCTGTACTGATCTGATGAACCGGTCACAGGCCAGCGGCGCCGATTTGCTGGTGCTTCCGGAAAATGTGCTGGCACGCGATAACGCTGACCCGGATTACGTACTGAAGGCTGCCCAGCCGCTTGACGGGCCGTTTGTCAGTCAGCTGCGGACCGCCAGCCGCGGGCATTTGCTCACCACCATTATGAGCGTGCATGTGCCGGACGGCGCGCAGAAAGTCCGCAACGTGCTGATTGTCATTCGCGACGGCGAGATTATCGCTGAATACGTTAAGCTGCACCTCTATGATGCGTTTGCGATGCAGGAGTCGCAGCGCGTGAATGCCGGTGACGCCGTGCCGCCGTTGATTGAGGTGGCCGGCATGCGCGTCGGTCTGATGACCTGCTATGACGTGCGTTTCCCGGAGCTGGCACGCCGTCTGGCGCTGGACGGCGCTGATGTGCTGGTGCTGCCTTCGGCGTGGGTTAAAGGGCCGCTGAAAGAGATGCACTGGGAACTGCTCACCGCCGCGCGGGCGCTGGAAAATACCTGTTATGTGGTAGCGACAGGCGAGTGTGGCCCGCGCAATATTGGTAACAGCCTGGCGATCGACCCGCTTGGCGTGGTGATAGCGAAGGCACCCGAATCCGCCGCGCTGGTGTTTGCGGAGCTCGATCCACAGCGGATCGCCTACGCGCGCAGCGTATTGCCGGTACTGGAAAATCGCCGGTTCGCCCCGCCGGAACTGCAGCCGCGTTAACGGCGCATAACGCCTGCGCAAGCCAGTACACCGTGGCTTCGGCTAAGCCGCACAGCAGGGCCGCGCGTCTTCCTCGGGCCTGGCGCTGCGGGTTTACCGGCTGCGCGATCTCACTCTGTTACAGATTCCAGTTGAGACAGGTGATAAACTGCGCGTTAATAACGGTTGTCCGTTTTTCGCGAAGGTTGAAAGGTAAAATATGGAAGGTATCAGTATTGCCAAGCTGCTGATCATCGGTGCGCTCATCGTACTGCTTTTTGGCACCAATAAGTTACGTTCACTGGGTGGCGATCTGGGTTCCGCAATCAAAGGCTTCAAAAAAGCCATGAAAGATGATGAATCCACCGCGACCAAAAGCAGCGCCGATGAGGTGCCTGCTGAGCGCGTCAGCCACAAAGAGTAATTTCTGCGCGGATCGGCGATAAATGTAACGATTTATTGCAGAAAAACCAGGCCGGTGAGCCTGGTTTTTTATTTTGTTTTTTTAGTGCCAGATAAAGGCACTGTCGGTGCTCTCCTCCCATGCCAGTTCGCTCAGCTCGGGTAATAATGCTGATGTGCTGCCGCCTGCGGAATATTGCCAGTCATCCAGCATCTCTGCCGTGAGCACGATTTCCGCCGCCGAGCCTGGCGCAGCGTCCTGCGGCAATACCAGATCAAGCAGTGCCCGATCGCGCTGCATCATTTCACTGTCCTCTGTCAGGCTGAGCGTCACGTCCAGCTGCGGCAAGTCAGAAGCCAGAAAGAGGCTGTCCGGACTCAACAGCGAAGGCGGTTGACGCGCCTCCTGATCGGCTGGAAAGTGCAGATGAAGTTCATCATAACGATGCTCAACGCTGATCGCCGTGGCGAGACACGCCAGCTCACAGGAGGCATGCGGCGTGACAAACGGGTTTGTGATATCCATAGGCGTGGTGCGGGCTTTTAACGCGTCAAGGTCTTCACCCGACGCGCCTGCGTACCATAAATCAGGGATATCGCCCGTCATATCTGCTGCCCGTAGCGGGGGCTCATCGATATGTAAGGAGGATGGCATAATCTGACCTTTATAAAATAAACACACTGAGAAAATAAAAAAGAAGGGCCAGGGTGGCCTCAGCGGTTAAAGCGGCAGATTTGAGACAAGTATTAAGGTTTTGACAGGAAATTTTTGCAATTGCGCCGCGACGGGCGCAATTGCGCAGGCGGTTTACTTCACTTCCAGTCCTTTGGCCTGCATATCCGCATGGTAAGACGAACGGACAAACGGGCCACACGCTGCGTGGGTAAAGCCCATCGCCAGCGCTTCTTCTTTCATTTCGTCAAACTCAGCCGGGCTGACATAGCGCTGCACAGGCAGATGGTGACGGCTTGGCTGCAGATACTGGCCAAGCGTCAGCATGGTCACGCCGTGACGACGCAGATCGCGCATGACGTCAATGATTTCAGCATTGGTCTCACCCAGGCCGACCATCAGGCCTGATTTGGTCGGCACATCCGGATGCGCTTCTTTGAAACGCTCCAGCAGTTTCAGCGACCATTCATAGTTCGCACCCGGGCGAACCTGACGGTAAACGCGCGGTACGTTTTCCAGATTGTGATTGAATACATCCGGTGGCGTCGCCGTCAGGATCTCCAGCGCACGGTCCATACGGCCGCGGAAGTCCGGCACCAGCGTTTCAATTTTGATGTTCGGGCTCTTTTCACGAATGGCGGTGATGCAGTCAGCAAAATGCTGTGCACCGCCGTCGCGCAGATCGTCACGGTCAACCGAGGTGATCACTACATAGCGCAGCGCCATATCCGCAATGGTCTGGGCCAGTTTCAGCGGTTCACCGGCATCCGGTGCATTCGGGCGACCGTGTGCCACATCGCAGAACGGGCAGCGACGGGTGCAGATCGCGCCGAGGATCATAAAGGTGGCGGTGCCGTGGTTGAAGCATTCGGCCAGGTTCGGGCAGGAGGCTTCTTCACAAACCGAGTGCAGGCCGTTTTTACGCATCGCGGCCTTGATGCCCTGAATGCGGCTGGAATCCGCAGGCAGTTTGATCTTCATCCACTCCGGCTTACGCAGAATCTCGGTACGCTCAGTGACCACGGTTTTCACCGGGATCAGCGCCATTTTGTCGGCATCGCGATACTTGACGCCACGTTCCATCTGAATTGGTTTACTCATAAATCTGCAGGTTCCGGTCGGGATTGCGATTTGAAAGCTTCCTCACTCAAACTGAGAACCAGGCTTTCAACTTTATTTGAAAAAATTGCAAAAATTATATCATCTCGCCAGGCCAGAAGCAGCCGATAAGCCGCGGCAAAGGTTACAATTTTGTAAATGCGCACAGACGGACAAGGTCACGAACCCGTTTCATCCCGCCATTCCGTGTGGGTAAAGCCACACAGACGCGCAAAATGCGTGACCAGACGCGGGCGAACATCTGCCAGCGTCACCGCCGGGCGGAAGTGGCTGAGCTGCGTCATCTGCATGCCGGCATAGCCGCAGGGATTAATGCGCAAAAAGGGCGTGAGATCCATCGCGACATTCAGCGCCAGGCCATGAAAGGAGCAGCCTTTGCGAATACGCAGACCCAGCGAGCAGATCTTATCGTCGCCCACATACACACCCGGTGCATCCGCGCGGGCGCGGGCATCGACGCCATACTCCGCCAGCGTGGCAATGACCGTCTCCTCCAGCGCCGTTACCAGCTCGCGTACGCCCAGCCGGTGGCGTTTAATGTCAACCAGCACGTACATTACCTGCTGACCCGGGCCGTGATAGGTGACCTGGCCGCCACGATCGCTTTGCACCACCGGGATATCGCCAGGCATCAGCAGGTGTTCCGCTTTGCCGGCCTGTCCCTGGGTGAACACGGGCGTATGCTCAACCAGCCAGATTTCATCGGCGGTATGGCTGTTGCGGCGATCGGTGAACTGATGCATGGCATCGGAGACGGGCTGCCAGTCGCGCAGGCCGAGTTGACGAACAAGAAGCGTAGTAGCAGACAAAGCGGACGTCCGGTAGAGAAAGAGAGGCCTGAGTATAACGCTGGCAAAGTGGCGTTTGCCAGCGCCTGCATTACAGTACCATGCGCACGATATCAATATTGCCCAGCTCTTCGTACAGGGTTTCGACCTGCTCGATATGCGTGGCGTTGATCGTAATGGAAACGGAGTGATAGTTGCCTTTGCTGCTTGGCTTCACGTCCGGGGAATAGTCGCCAGGCGCATGACGCTGCACCACTTCAACCACTTGATCAACCAGCTCCGGTTGCGCCAGACCCATCACTTTATAGGTGAAAGGGGTAGGGAATTCGAGCAGCTCATTCAGTTTGGTTTTCATATTGACTCCGGTGCATAAAAAAACAGGCTCCCGCCGAAGCGGGAGCAGAGATAATAACCTATCTGGGGACGGGCTGGCGATTTTTCAAGCACGCCTTAGCCGAACCAGTGGTGGAACATCAGTTTGATGTAATCGATGATGCGGCTGAAGAATCCGCCTTCCTGCACTTCGTTCAGCACCACCAGCGGACGCTGTTCAACGGTTTTGCCGTCCAGCTGGAAGTTGATGCTGCCTACCACCTGATTTTTCTTCAGGGGTGCGTGCAGTTCGGTGTTATCCAGCACATAGCTGGCTTTCAGATCTTTCATCCGGCCGCGCGGGATGGTCAGGTAGGCATCTTTTTCCACGCCCAGCTGAACACGGTCGCTGTTGCCGAACCAGACCGGCTCAGAGGCGAACTCTTTGCCAGCTTTCAGCGGTGCCACGGTTTCAAAGAAGCGGAAGCCCCAGGTCAGCAGTTTTTTACTTTCGGTTTCACGGCCTTTAAAGGTATGGCCGCCCATCACCGCCGAGATCAGGCGCATCTGGCCTTCTGTGGCCGACGCCACCAGGTTATAGCCGGCGGCTTCTGTGTGGCCGGTTTTAATGCCGTCGACGTTCAGGCTGGTATCCCACAGCAGACCGTTGCGGTTCATCTGGCGGATATTGTTAAAGGTGAACTCTTTTTCGTGGTAGACCGCGTACTCATCCGGCACGTCGCGAATCAGCGCCTGACCAATCAGCGCCATATCACGTGCGGAGCTGTACTGGCCGTCGGCATCCAGGCCGTGAACGGTCTGGAAATGGGTGTTTTTCAGGCCCAGTGCGCCTACGTAGTTATTCATCAGGTTAACAAATGCGTCCTGACTGCCGGCAACGTAATCGGCCATGGCGACGCAGGCATCGTTACCGGATTGCAGCACGATACCGCGCGTCAGCTGGGAAACCGGTACGCGGTCGCCGGGCTTCAGGAACATCAGCGAAGATCCTTTGAACACCGGATTGCCGGTCGCCCAGGCATCTTTGCCGACGGTGACAATGTCATCCTGATGAATTTTGCCCGCTTTGACCGCCTGGCCAATCACGTAGCTGGTCATCATTTTGGTCAGGCTGGCCGGATCGCGACGTGCATCCGCGTTCTTTTCAGCCAGCACTTTGCCAGAGTTATAGTCGATCAGCACATAAGCTTCGGCATCAATGTCCGGGACGCCCGGAATCATGGTTTTAAGATTCACATCGTCCGCAAAAGCGACATGGCTGAGAGAAAGGGCGACCAGTGATCCCACTGTCAGGCGTTTCAGAAAACGAGCAGATTTCAGCGTATTCATGTTCAGGACTACAACATCCGTGGGGTTAAGAGTGAAAAAAGTGCCTTACTATAGCAAACGTCCGATCGCGCGACATCTTGCTTTACTTACCAGTATCAGCAGGAAATGTTACTGCCCGTCACATTGACGGACGGGCAGTGGTAATGAATCCGTTCATCTGCGCTTCAGTGCTCAGGCGCTGCTGCAGCGCTGCGGCTTCAGCACGGCTTTTGAAGCCGCCGAGCTGAACGCGGTAGACATTGCCATTGGCTTCCACACTGCCCGGCACGCCAAAGCGCTTGCCGAGGCTGGTGGCCATCTGCCGGGCACGGGCCGCATCGTTCAGTGCACCAACCTGTACCACAAAACCGCTGCCGGCATGGGCACTCTGGCTGACCGGTGCAGCAGCGCTGGCGGCGACAGGCGCTGGGGCAGCAGCGGGCGCGGCAACCGGTGGCGGTTCGCTGCCTTCCAGGACCCCCTGCGCTAAGGGTTGTGGCGCGCCGAGAAAGCCGCTGCTGTGCACCGGTGCGCCCATATCGCTATTGCTCTGCAGCGTGCTGTTATCGACAGCGCGGACATCCTGCGTGGCTGGCGCGGCCGGGGCAGCGCTGCTGCCAGTCATCACCATACCGCCGCTCAGATCCGGACGGGCGGGCAGCGCATAGCTCTGTTTCGCCACCGTGGTGCCGACAGTGCCCGGCCCGGAAACCGAGCCGTCCGGCGCCACGCTGATGTAATCCACGCGCACCCGCGTGTTATTGGAAATATTCAGACGATCGCCAGCGGCACGCGAAAGATCGATAATGCGTCCGGGGACGTAGGGGCCGCGATCGTTAACGCGCACGACAATCTGACGGCCATTGGCGAGGTTGGTGACGCGAACGTAGCTCGGCAGCGGCAGCGTCGGATGGGCGGCCGTTAGCGCATCCGGGTCATACTGTTCACCTATCGCAGTGCGGTTGCCCTGTGCCTCATCGCCATACCACGTTGCCAGGCCCACTTCACTGAATCGTGACGGGTCTTTGATAACTTTATAGGTTTTGCCGTTAACGCTGTAATCCTGGCTGGTGGACGGGTTGATCGGTTCATAGCGTGGTTCCACGCCGGGGATCTCCACAACCGGGCCATTGTAAGCCGGTTGCGGCGGTGCCGTGTTCGTCTGCTGTTCCGGAGTGGAACAGGCAGCCAGTACCAGTGAAGCCAGTGCAACCCCAAGCCAGTCCTTACGCATGTGCAGCCTCTTAAACGCTCTTAGATAACATTTTTCGATGAGTATGGATCGACATGACGATGCCAAATCCGGCCATTAACACAATCAGCGCCGATCCGCCGTAACTCACCAGCGGCAGCGGTACGCCAACCACCGGTAAGATACCACTTACCATGCCAATGTTAACGAAAACATAAACAAACAAAATCAGCATTAACCCGCCGGCCATCACGCGGCCGAAGGTGGTCTGTGCGCGTGCGGCAATGATCAGCCCGCGCATGATCAGCAGCAGATACAGGACCAGCAGCAGCAAGACCCCGACCAGGCCAAGCTCTTCTGCCAGTACGGCAAAAATAAAGTCGGTATGGCGTTCCGGCAGAAACTCCAGCTGCGACTGCGTGCCGTGCAGCCAGCCTTTGCCGCGCAGGCCGCCGGAGCCAATGGCGATTTTCGACTGAATGATGTGATAGCCCGCGCCCAGCGGGTCGCTCTCCGGATCGAGCAGCATCATAACGCGGTCACGCTGATAGTCATGCATCAGGAAGAACCACAGCACCGGAATAAACGCGGCCACCAGCAGCACCGCCACGCCAATCAGTTTCCAGCTCATGCCTGACAGGAACAGCACAAACAGCCCGGAGGCGGCGATCAGGATTGAGGTGCCGAGATCCGGCTGCGCCGCCACCAGCAACGTGGGCATAAAGATCAGCACCAGGGCAATCGCGGTGTTTTTCAGGGTAGGGGGACACACGTCGCGGTTGATAAAACGCGCCACCATGAGCGGCACCGCGATTTTAGCAATCTCTGACGGCTGAAAACGGACAAACCCAAGATCGAGCCAGCGCTGCGCCCCTTTACTGATGTGGCCAAACGCATCGACCGCTATCAGCAGGATCACACAGACAATATACAGATAGGGCGCCCAGCTCTCATAGACGCGCGGAGGCACCTGGGCCATCACCAGCATCATGATCAGCCCCATCGCAATCTGCCCCAGCTTGCGCTCCATCATGCCCGGATCCTGGCCGCTGGCGCTCCAGATCACGATAGCGCTGTAGGTCAGCAGGGCGAGGATAATCAGCATAAACAGCGGGTCGATATGGATACGCGTCCAGATCGTTCGTTTCTGGGGACTATCGTTCATCGACATCGTTTATTCACCTTCGTAGCCGGGCGGCGTCGGTGCTGCTTCTGGCAGCACGGTGTTGTTGTCGCCCAGCATAATGTGGTCAAGAATCTGGCGCATTACCGTGCCCACTGCTGCGCCGGCGCCGCCATTTTCCAGAATCATGGTGACAGCCACGCGCGGCTTGTCATAAGGCGCAAAGGCGGTCATCAGCTTATGGTCACGCAGCCGCTCCGCGATTTTGTGCGCGTTATAGGTTTCGTTTTCTTTCAGACCAAAGACCTGCGCAGTACCGGATTTGGCGGCGATTTTATACGGCGCATCGGCGAAGCTCTTGTGCGCGGTGCCGTTGGGGCGGTTGGCCACGCCGTACATACCGTCTTTGGCGATTTCCCAGTAGCCGGAGTGGATATCACCAATCGGCGCATCCGGCGGCTGGCGGTAAGGCACCATGGTGTCGCCTTCGCGCGTGGCGCGCAGCAGGTGCGGCACTTTTATCACGCCGTCGTTAATCAGGATCATCATCGCTTTGTTCATCTGCACCGGCGTCGCGGTCCAGTAACCCTGGCCAATGCCGACCGGAATGGTGTCACCCTGATACCAGGGTTTTTTGAAACGCTTCATCTTCCATTCACGGGTTGGCATGTTGCCCGGGCTCTCCTGCGGCAGGTCGATACCCGTGCGGTGGCCATAGCCAAATTTGGTCATCCACTCGGATAAGCGGTCGATGCCCATGTCATAAGCAACCTGATAGAAGAAGGTATCCGCCGACTCCTCCAGCGATTTGGTCACATTCAGGCGACCGTGGCCCCATTTTTTCCAGTCGCGATAGCGTTTTTCCGATCCGGGCAGCTGCCACCAGCCCGGATCGAACAGGCTGGTATTGCGGTTGATGACGCCTGCGCTCAGCGCGGAGACCGCGACGTAAGGTTTAACGGTAGAGGCGGGCGGGTAGGCAGCCTGCAGGGCGCGGTTATACAGCGGACGGTTCTCGTCGCTCAGCAGGGCTTTGTAATCTTTACTGGAAATCCCGTCGACAAACAGGTTGGGATCATAGCTGGGTGTTGAAACCAGGGCGAGAATCTCACCGGTACGCGGATCGCTCACCACAACGGCGGCGCGGCTGCCTGCCAGCAGGGTTTCAATATACTGCTGCAGCCGCAGATCGACCGTCAGCCAGATGTCGCGTCCGGCCTGCGGCGACTGCTCGTGCAGCTGACGAATCACGCGGCCGCGGTTGTTAACTTCCACCTCTTCGTAGCCGGTTTTGCCGTGCAGCACGTCTTCGTAGTAGCTTTCAATCCCCAGCTTACCGATGTCGTGCGTGGCGGCGTAGTTAGGCCATTTTCCCTCTTCGTCGAGGCGCTTAACGTCACGGTCGTTGATTTTCGACACGTAGCCCACCACGTGCGTCAGCGTCTGGCCATAGGGATAGTATCGGCGCTGATATCCTTTCACTTCCACGCCGGGAAAACGGTACTGGTTAACCGCGAAGCGCGCCACCTGCACGTCATTAAGGCCGGTTTTCACCGGAATAGAGGTAAAGCGGCGCGAGCGTTTGCGCTCTTTCTCAAACGCGTCAATGTCATCGTCGGTCAGATCCAGCACCGGCCGCAACGCCTGCAGCGTTTGCTTCAGGTCATCCACTTTTTCCGGCACCAGTTCGGCCTGGTAAATGGTGCGATTGAGCGCCAGCGGAATGCCATTGCGGTCATAGATGATGCCGCGGCTCGGTGCCACCGGCACCAGTTTGATGCGGTTCTCGTTCGACCGGGTACTATAGTCGTCGAAACGCAGAATTTGCAGGTGGTACAGGTTGACCACCAGAATGCTGGAGAGCAGCAGAATGCCGACAAAGGCCACAAAGGCCCGGCGAACAAACAGTTTCTGTTCGGCAGTGTAATCGCGAAAAGCGTTGCTCTGTAATTTCATCCGCTGCGTTTATTGTCTGGAGGTTGTCAGGCGTTTATTCACGGTGATAAGGATGATTCGTGGTGATGCTCCAGGCACGATACAAACTTTCTGCGACCAGTACGCGCACCAGCGGATGGGGCAGCGTCAGGGCAGAGAGCGACCAGCTTTGCTCTGCGGCGGCTTTACAGGCCGGTGCCAGGCCTTCCGGTCCGCCAATCAGCAGGCTGACATCGCGCCCGTCCAGCTTCCAGCGCTCAAGCTGCTGCGCCAGCTGCGGGGTTTCCCACGGCTGACCGGGAATATCCAGCGTGACAATGCGGTTGCCTTTACCCACCGCCGCCAGCATCGCTTCGCCCTCTTTTTCGAGAATGCGTTTGATGTCAGCATTTTTACCGCGTTTGCCGGCAGGGACTTCTGTCAGTTCAAACGGCATATCTTTGGGAAAGCGGCGCAGATACTCCATAAAACCGGTCTGCACCCAGTCGGGCATTTTGGTGCCCACGGCCACAAGCTGCAGTTTCAACGCTTAGCTCCAGAGTTTTTCCAGCTCATACAGCTGGCGACTCTCTTCCTGCATGACATGCACGATCACTTCACCGAGATCGACCACTACCCAGTCTGCGGCGGCTTTGCCTTCCACACCCAGCGGCATCAGGCCGGCGGCGCGGGATTCCTGCATCACGTGTTCCGCAATGGAAGAAACGTGACGGTTAGAGGTGCCGGTACAGATAATCATGCAATCGGTGATGCTGGATTTGCCCTGCACATCAATAGCAACGATGTCCTGGCCTTTAAGATCATCAATCTTATCAATAACGAAATCTTGGAGTGCTTTACCTTGCAAAAGGTTCCCCTTAAAAACAGGTGATGACGGGCCGGCTGAATGCCCCGGAAACGCAGCCAAAAATGAAGCGGCGCAGTATAGCACGGCGAAGCTAGTCGCGATATAAGCCTGCGCGATCGATATAGTCGATCACCGCATCCGGCAGCAGGTCGGCGCAGGACTGGCCATGATGGCGGCGCTGGCGAATCTCCGTGGCGGAGATATCCAACAGCGGCGTGTCGGCCAGCCAGATATGGCCTGCCGGCGAGTGGTGCAGCTGCTGCGTATTCTGTGCCAGATGGTCGTTCAGCCACTGCTGCTGCGCCGGCGTCTCCAGCTGCGTGGCGTAACCCGGACGCTGGCACACCAGCAGATGGCACAGCGTCAGCAGATCCTGCCAGCGGTGCCATTTGTGTAACGTTAGCAGAGAATCCTGACCGATGATAAACCCCAGTGGCTGCTGCGCACCGCGTTCTGCACGCAGCGCTTCCAGCGTGTCCACTGTCCATGACGGCGTCGGGCGCGCCAGTTCGCGGGTATCAATATCAAACAGCGGACGGTCGGCAATTGCGCACTGCAGCATGGCCACGCGCTGGGCGGCGCTGGCCTGCGGCTGTGGACGGTGGGGCGGAACATTGTTCGGCAGCAGCGTAACTTGCTTCAGACCAACCTGCTGCGCCAGCGCTTCCACCGGGCGCAGATGGCCGTAGTGGATCGGATCAAAGGTGCCGCCAAACAGCGCAAAAAGTTCAGACATCGGTAAAACTCAGTGGGAAATCACGGTGGCAGAGCAGCAGCGACAGCGTTTCCAGCTGCGGCCAGAGATTCTGACCATACTCCTGCTTCATGGCCAGCTCCAGTTCAGCCAGCAGATGCACGGCGCGCTGCAGGCGCTGCGCGTCCAGACGCCTGACGGCCTCGGTAAACAGCGCCCGGCGATTCTGCCAGATGCGTTGCTGATCCATTAGCGTGCGCAGCGGCTGTTTTGACTGATTACGCTGCAGATGCAACAGCGTCAGCAAATCGCGCTGCAGCGTGCGCAGCAGAATCACGATCTCGCTGTCTTCTTTCGCCAGCTGGTGCAGGATATGCAGGGCGCGTTTGCTTTTGCCGGCCAGCAGCGCATCCACCCAGTGAAAAGGGGTAAAGTGTGCGGCATCGTTCACCGCTTCCTCAACGCGCGGCAGGGTGAGCGTCCCATCCGGCCACATCAGCGACAGCCGTTCCAGCGCCTGCGCCAGCGCCAGCAGATTGCCCTCATAGCAGTAGCAGAGCAGCTGAATCGCGGCATCATCAATGCTCAGTTTCATGTGGCGCGCGCGCGCGGCCACCCAGCGCGGCAGCTGAGCCTGCTCCGGCGTCTGACACGGCACCAGCACCGCCTGCGCGCTCAGCGCTTTAAACCAGGCGCTGTTTTCCTGTGCTTTGGTCAGCTTCGCCATGCGCAGCACCAGCAGAATATCGCTGTGCAGCAGGGTAGAAAGGGTCAGCAGGTGTTCCGCCATCGCCGCATTCGCACCGTTTTCCGGCAGCTGCAGCGTGAGCGTCTGGCGCTGGGTAAACAGGCTGAGCGCCTGACAGCGGGAGAAGAGGGCATCCCAGTCGGTCTGGGCATCCAGGGTAATACTGAAGTGCTCTTCAAAACCCTGCGTTCCGGCGGCAGCGCGAATGGCATCCGCGCTCTCCTGGATCAACAGTGGTTCGTTGCCGGTCAGAAAATAACAGGCGCGCAGCCCCTCACGAAGCTGCGCGCTCAGTTGTTCAGGATAGATCCTGATCATTGCAGACTGGTAGCTGACGACGAGAACACTTCCGGAGAGTCAGCGCCTGGGGCAATCACTTCCGGTTGCGACAGCGTCTCTTTGTTGCTCTCCTGCGCGGCATGCACCGTCAGCAGTTTACGCACCAGCTGCTCAGCGGCACGCTGACGCATCTCCTGCATGATCATGTCCTGTTCCGCATCTTTGGCCAGCGCGGCGTTCGGGTTATCAAAGAACGACCGGTACACGGTGGTGCTGATCGGATAGATGCCTTTACCCGGCAGCAGCACCTGCGCGCTGACCGTCATCACCAGCGAGTATTCGGCGGTGGTCCCGCTGATGAATACCGAGGCGGTATCACGTCCGAAGCGCTCAGCGCCGAGACGGATGGTCGGATACTTCGCGCTGGCCGCCTTGCTGTCTTCAATGATGGTGACGTCATTGATGCGCAGCTGCTGGCGCACAATACGTGCCAGCGGGCCATACGGGTCGCCACTCTGGACGATTAAGGTTTTCATTTCCGCTGGCACCAGGGTGGTGCCGCGCGGATGAAACCCACAGCCTGCGGTGATCAGCACCGCAAGCAGGACAAACAGCCTGATAATCAGTTGTCGCACAGTTCCTCCTGAACTTAACCCACGACCAGGTTAAGCAGTTTGCCAGGGACATAAATCACTTTACGCAGGGTGACGCCTTCCAGATACTTCGCCACCAGCGGCTCCTGCGCCGCACGCGCCTGCACCTGCTCCTGCGTTGCATCAGGCGCGACGGTGATTTTGCCACGCACTTTGCCATTGACCTGCACTACGACCAGCAGGGCATCCTCAACCATCGCCGCTTCGTCGGCAACCGGCCAGCTTGCTTCATCAATGCTGCCTTCACCGCCCAGCGCCTGCCACAGTACGTAGCTGGCATGCGGCGTGAACGGATACAGCAGACGGGTGACCGCCATCAGCGCTTCCTGCATCAGCGCACGATCCTGCTCGCTCTCCTGCGGCGCGCGCAGCAGTTTGTTCATCAGCTCCATGATCGCGGCGATCGCGGTGTTGAAGGTCTGACGACGACCAATATCATCCGCCACTTTCGCGATGGTTTTGTGCAGATCGCGACGCAGCGATTTCTGCTCATCGTTCAGTGCGTTGACGTCCAGTGCAACGGTCGCGCCTTTCGCCACGTGATCGTACGCCAGTTTCCAGACGCGTTTCAGGAAGCGGTTAGCGCCTTCCACGCCGGATTCCTGCCACTCCAGCGTCATTTCTGCCGGCGAGGCAAACATCATAAACAGGCGAACGGTATCGGCACCGTAACGCTCTACCATCAGCTGCGGGTCAATGCCGTTGTTTTTCGACTTCGACATTTTGCTCATGCCAGCGTAGATCACTTCGCGGCCCTGATTGTCGACAGCTTTGGTAATACGGCCTTTTTCGTCGCGCTCGACGGTGACATCCACCGGAGAAACCCAGTTACGTTCGCCGTTGGCACCCACATAGTAAAACGCATCGGCCAGCACCATGCCCTGGCACAGCAGACGTTTTGCCGGCTCGTCTGAGTTAACGAGGCCCGCGTCACGCAGCAGCTTGTGATAGAAACGGAAGTACATCAGGTGCATGATGGCGTGCTCAATACCGCCTACGTACTGGTCTACCGGCAGCCAGTAGTTTGCCGCCGCCGGGTCCAGCATACCTTCGTTGTAATCCGCACAGGTGTAACGTGCGTAGTACCAGGAGGATTCCATAAAGGTGTCAAAGGTATCGGTTTCACGCAGCGCAGGCTGACCATTTACCGTGGTTTTTGCCCACTCCGGGTCGGCTTTGATCGGGCTGGTGATGCCATCCATCACCACATCTTCCGGCAGGACAACCGGCAGCTGATCTTCTGGCGTTGGCATTACCGTGCCATCTTCCAGCGTCACCATCGGAATCGGTGCCCCCCAGTAACGCTGACGGGAAACGCCCCAGTCGCGCAGACGGTAATTCACCTTGCGCTCGCCAACGCCTTTGGCAGCCAGCGCATCCGCGATAGCATTGAAGGCGGCGTCATGATCGAGCCCATCGTATTCGCCAGAGTTGAACAGCGTGCCTTTTTCCGTCATCGCGGCGGCGCTTAAATCCGGCTCGCTGCCGTCAAGGTTAAGGATAACCGGTTTGATATTGAGCTGGTATTTGGTCGCAAATTCCCAGTCGCGCTGATCGTGACCCGGTACTGCCATGACGGCACCGGTGCCGTACTCCATCAGCACGAAGTTAGCAACCCATACCGGAATCGCTTCACCGGTCAGCGGATGGATGGCATGCAGGCCGGTGGCCATGCCTTTTTTCTCCATCGTCGCCATATCGGCTTCTGCCACTTTAGTGGTGCTGCATTCAGCAATGAAATCGGCCAGCGCCGGGTTGTTCATCGCCGCCTGACGCGCCAGCGGGTGGCCGGCCGCGACTGCCACGTAAGTGGCACCCATGAAGGTGTCCGGACGGGTGGTGTAAACGGTAACTTTCTCTTCGCTGTCGGCAACATCAAAGGTGATTTCAACGCCTTCTGAACGACCGATCCAGTTGCGCTGCATGGTTTTCACCTGCTCTGGCCAGTCTTCCAGCTTATCAAGGTCATTGAGCAGCTCTTCCGCGTAGTCGGTGATTTTCACGAACCACTGCGGGATCTCTTTGCGCTCAACTTTGGTGTCACAGCGCCAGCAGCAGCCGTCAATGACCTGCTCGTTCGCCAGCACGGTCTGGTCGTTCGGGCACCAGTTAACCGCCGAGGTTTTTTTGTAGACCAGGCCTTTTTCATACAGTTTGGTAAAGAACCACTGCTCCCAGCGATAATATTCCGGCTGACAGGTTGCCAGTTCACGGCTCCAGTCGTAGCCAAAGCCCAGCAGCTTCAGCTGGTTCTTCATATAGGCGATATTGTCGTAGGTCCAGGGCGCAGGAGCCGTGTTGTTTTTCACCGCTGCACCTTCCGCCGGCAGACCAAACGCATCCCAGCCAATCGGCTGCAGAACGTTTTTTCCCAGCATACGCTGATAGCGCGCGATGACATCGCCGATGGTGTAGTTACGCACGTGGCCCATGTGCAGACGGCCAGAAGGATAGGGCAGCATAGAGAGGCAGTAGTATTTCTCTTTGCCTTCCTGCTCGGTCACTTTGAAGGTTTCGTTTTCGTCCCAGTGCTGCTGGACGCGGGATTCTATCTCTTCCGGGCGGTATTGCTCTTGCATGGCTGCCTGTGGTCCTTGTGAAATCGTATTTTAAAGACTTTTGATCCGCATAGCATACCCATAAGGCCGCCCCTCAACAACATTTCACGCCCGATGGCCGCGTGATTTCTGCCGAATGCGTCTGCGTTTTCACCCTTTTGTAATTTCCGCTGCGCGGCACAGAGCAAATATGCCAAAGCGGCTAAACTTACTTTCAGCATCCGCAGCGAAAAGGAGAACAAAATGAATAATGTGGCGCAGGAATATCGTGCAACGGTAGCAGCATTAACCCAGCGACTGGAGCACGGCGAGCGTGACGTTGACGCGCTGGTAGCCGAAGCGCGCCAGCAGTTACTGGCGAAACAGACCCTCACGCCAGCGGAAGTCAACGAAGTGATGCGTGCGGTGCGGCGGGATTTACACGAGTTTGCGCTCAGCTATCAGGAATCCAGCGAAGCAGCGGATGATTCCGTGTTTCTGCGCGTAATTCGCGAGAGCCTCTGGAAAGAGCTGGCAGACATTACCGATAAGAGCCAGCTGGAGTGGCGCGAAGTCTTTCAGGATCTGCGTCATCACGGGGTGTATCAGAGCGGCGAGGTGGTGGGACTGGGGAATCTGGTGTGTGAGAAGTGCGGTTTCACCCGGGCTATTTATACGCCAGAAAGTCTGACGCGCTGCCCGGAGTGCGGACATGACCAGTTCCAGCGTCAGCCGTTTGAGCCGTGAGCGGCGGTTTTTGCTGGGGCTTGCGCGGGAGCAAGACGTTCTCTGCCTGACTGAAAGGAGCAAGCCTCCTGCTGTCGCCAGCAGGCAGCGCACGGGGGAGCGAAGCCGGTCGTCATGCGGCAGGAGACCGCAGGCAGAGGGCGCTTGCCGTGCCGGGAGGCTTAACCTGTTCTCTGATCGGGTTAAGCCGTCATGTATAACGCGGAAGAATCATCCGGCAGGCCGGTGTGTTTCGGGGCGCAGAGTATAAAAAAGCCGCCCGCGGGCGGCTTTTACTTATAGCGCAGGGTGCAAAACAGCGCGCGTGTGGCTGCGCCGATTAATGCAGGATCTTGGCAAGAAAATCTTTGGCGCGATCGGACTGCGGATGATTAAAGAAGTCATCTTTATTGGTGTCTTCGATAATTTTCCCTTCGTCCATAAAGATGACGCGGTTTGCCACCTTGCGCGCAAAGCCCATCTCGTGCGTCACCACCATCATCGTCATCCCCTCATTAGCCAGCTCGACCATCACATCCAGTACTTCATTGATCATCTCCGGATCAAGCGCCGAGGTGGGTTCGTCAAACAGCATGGCGATCGGATCCATGCACAGCGCACGCGCAATAGCGACACGCTGCTGCTGGCCGCCCGACAGCTGGCCTGGAAACTTCTCTGCATGCGCCGCCAGGCCTACACGCCTGAGCAGCGCCAGCCCTTTGTCGCGCGCGGCGGTTTTATCACGCTTCAGCACTTTAACCTGCGCCAGAACCAGGTTATCGATGATGCTCAGATGCGGAAACAGCTCAAAGTGCTGGAACACCATGCCCACTTTACTGCGCAGCTGGGCAAGATTGGTCTTCCGGTTGTTCACTTCGGTGCCGTTGACCTGAATGCTGCCCTGCTGTACCGGTTCCAGCCCGTTAACGGTTTTGATCAGCGTCGATTTCCCTGAACCGGACGGGCCGCAGACCACCACCACTTCACCTTTTTTCACCTCGGTGGAGCAGTCGGTCAGCACCTGAAAGTGCCCATACCACTTAGAAACATTTTTCAGGCTAATCATTTAAACCGTCCTTTTTCTTTTCAGATAGCTAACCAGCAGCGAAGCGCTCAGGCTGATCACAAAATAGACCAGACCGGCAAACAGAATCATTTCTACCTGGGTCCCGTCACGCTCACCGATGGTTGACGCGGTACGGAAGAAATCCGCCAGGCTCAGGACATACACCAGCGAGGTGTCCTGGAACAGAACAATGCCCTGCGTCAGCAGCAGCGGCACCATGGCACGAAACGCCTGGGGCAGAATAATCAGCTTCATGGATTGCCACTGCGTCATACCCAGCGCCAGCGCGGCATTTGCCTGCCCGCGGGAAATACTCTGGATACCGGCGCGGATAATCTCTGAATAGTAGGCCGCTTCAAACAGCGCAAAGGCCACCATTGCTGAAATCAGGCGGATATCGGTTTTTGGCGACAGACCCAGTCCTTTCTGCAGCAGGCTGGGCACCACCAGATAGAACCACAGCAGCACCATTACCAGCGGCACGGAGCGGAACAGGTTGACGTATAGCCGGGCAAACCAGCGCACCGGTGCGATGGGCGACAACCGCATCACCGCCAGAATCGTGCCCCAGATAATCCCGAATACTACGGCCACAGCCGTAATCTTCAGCGTCACCACCATGCCGTTCAGCAGGTAGGGCAGGCTGGGAGGAATGGAACTCCAGTCAAAACTGTACATTATTTGCCTCCCAGGTTGCCGGGCAGGCGGATTTTGCGTTCCAGCAGACTCATCACCAGCATGATCACCAGGTTAATCCCCACGTAGGCGAGGGTAATCGCGGTAAAGGATTCATAAGCGTGCGCCGAATAATCCAGCAATTTGCCCGCCTGCGCGGCCAGATCAACCAGTCCGATGGTTGAGGCAATCGCCGAGTTCTTCACCAGGTTCAGCATTTCTGAGGTCATGGGTGGCACAATCACGCGATAGGCATTGGGCAGCAGTACATAGCGGTAGGTCTGCGGCAGGGTCAGGCCCATCGCCAGACCGGCATTTTTCTGACCGCGTGGCAGCGACTGAATGGCTGCACGCACCTGTTCACAGACGCGGGCGGCGGTGAACAGACCCAGACAAATCATCGACGACAGGAAAAACTGGATATTGGGATCCAGCTCAGCCTTAAACCACATGCCGAGTTTCTCTCCCACCAGCTCCGGTGCCACCAGATACCAGAAAAAGAACTGCACAATCAGGGGAATATTACGAAACAGCTCCACATAGCAGGTGCCAATGGCGGCCAGCCCGCGATGGGGCACGGTACGCAGAATGCCAAAGAAGGATCCTACGAGGAAGGCGATAATCCAGGCGCAGCAGGAGACGGCTAACGTCACCTGAAATCCGGACCACAGCCAGCCAAGGTAAGTCGTATTGCCGAACGGAGCCTGCTGTAAAAAGATGCCCCAGTTCCAGTCGATACCCATAACGAGCTCCGGTAAAAAATAGGGTAGCGAGGCTACCCATAAGATTGTTGAGCGGTGTCTTGTGTCCTGCGCCGGGGGAACGACCCGTTACAGTCTGTCTGTCCGCACCGCATGTTCAGCAATCGAGAGGGCAGCAGCACTGCCCTTGTTGTCGTTGTTAATTCAGAGTGCTTTATCGTTCGGCGCTTTAAACAGCGCCTGCATATCCGCAGAGAGGTCAAAGTTCAGGTTCAGATTCTTCGGTGGAATCGGCTGCTTGAACCATTTGTCGAACCACTTCGTGGCTTCACCCGAGGTCTGCGCTTTGGCGATGGTGTCATCCATCAGCTGTTTAAACTGCGGATCTTCCTTACGCAGCATGCAGCCATAGGCCTCTTTTGACTGCGGTGTGCCGACGATATCCCAGTTGTCCGGGTTTTTCGCTTTGGCCCGCTCACCCGCCAGCAGGGCGTCATCCATCATAAACGCCACCGCGCGACCGGTTTCCAGCGTGCGGAAGGAATCACCGTGATCTTTGGCGCTGATGATACGCATATCCAGCTTCTTATCATCATTCAGCTTGCGCAGCAGAATTTCTGAGGTGGTGCCGGAAGTGACCACGACGGTTTTGCCCTTCAGATCGCTGAAGTCTTTAATGTCGCTGCCTTTTTTCACCAGCAGACGGGTGCCGATGATGAAAATGCTGTCGGAGAATGCCGCCTGCTGCTGGCGTTCTGCGTTATTGGTGGTCGAGCCACATTCATAATCGTAAGTGCCGTTCTGTAACAGCGGAATACGGTTCTGAGAGGTGATCGGCAGCATTTTGACCTGCAGATCGGGCTTGTTCAGCTTCGCTTTGATAGCGGCCACGATAGCGTTGGAATAATCCTGCGAGTAGCCCACCACTTTCTGCTGGTTATCATAGTAAGAAAAGGGAACTGATGACTCACGATGCCCGACGACAATAACACCGCTGTCGTTAATTTTTTTCAGGGTACCCGTGAGATCTTCCGCCTGGGCCGCACCTGCCGCTGTGCCTAACAGCAGAAGCGATAAGGCCACTTTGCGTATCTGCATGTTCCAACTCCTTCGTGTGAATGTCGCGCAGAACAAAAACTGCGCAGAGGGTGATGTTGTGTGTATTTCCTGCTGCTTTTTTAATTATCCTTTGGCGCAACTGCGCGCAGGATAGTGATTAACATAGCGAATTGTTAACGCAATGAAACAAAAAAGTTCGTTTTTTGCGAGCCGCTCCGCACCAATAAGAGGCAAAAAAAGGCCTCTGCGCAATTACGGTGCGCATCGATGCCAGATAATAGTGCGCGAACATGGCATTACGCTGACAACACGCGCTGCTGATTAAACTCACTGAAATAAATAGCAATGATCGTGCCAGCATGGATGGCTTTGCAGGACACAGCAGAAAAGCGGGTAAAGCAGGGGAGAAGGGAGGGGAAATGCGCAGTAAAAAGGCGAAGCCAGCGCTTCGCCTTACAGCAGAGACAAGGATCAGGCGCGGCGGCGTAAAATGCCCGCTACCATGCCTGCCAGCGTCAGCAGCCACACCGGCCAGATGCCGGCGCGTGCGTAGGGCGTTATCCCGCTGGTGGGAGTCACGCGCGCGCTCAATACCTCGCGACTGAACTGAGGAATCTCTTTTTCAATCTCGCCGTTAGCATTGACCACCGCGGTTACGCCGTTGTTGGTCGCGCGCAACAGCGGACGGCCCAGCTCCAGCGCGCGCATTCGCGCCATCTGGAAGTGCTGCCACGGACCAATCGAGTGACCAAACCAGGCATCATTGGAGACGGTGAGCAGAAAGTCTGTATCTGACCTGAAGTTAGCCCGAACCTGCTCGCCCAGCACAATCTCATAGCAGATAGCCGTAGTCAGATCGTAACCCGCCACCTTCAGCTGCGGCTGGATGTAGGCACCGCGACTGAACGAAGACATTGGCAGATCGAAGAACGGCGCCAGCGGACGCAGCAGATCTTCCAGCGGCACAAACTCGCCAAATGGCACCAGATGGTTTTTCTGATAGCGATTCTGACTCTGGTAGCTGTAGGGCTGCTCACCGCCCAGCACAATGACCGAGTTGTAATCGTGATAGCGGTTGTCACGCTCCACGCGCGAATCAACGATACCGGTAATCAGCGTACTGCCGCGCGCGCGCAGTTCCGCGTCCAGCGCATGCAGGAACGGCTGCTGATTGCTTTCCAGATCGGTGATGGCCGATTCCGGCCAGATAATGATGGGCGCTTTCCCCATATAGGGCTGGCTGTAGGCGGTATAGACGCGCAGCGTGTTCAGCAGCTGTTGCGGATCCCATTTCATGGATTGCGGAATATTGCCCTGCACCATGGCGATCTCAACGCTGCGCTGCGGCAGCGGCTGATACCACTGCAGCATACGCAGCGGCCACGGCAGCAGCAGCAGTGCGGCAGCGGCCATCAGGCTTTTGACCGTACGCTGATAAAGCGCGTGCACCAGCAGGCCACTGATGACCATCAGCAGGAACGTAATGGTTTCTACGCCAGCCAGCGGCGCAATGCCTTTCAGCGGACCATTGATCTGACTGTAGCCAAACTGCAACCACGGGAAGCCGGTCAGCACCCAGCCGCGCAGGAATTCAGTCACCTGCCACAGCGCGGGCGCCGCCAGCGCCAGCCGCCACAGCGTCGCGCGCGGCCAGAAGCGGTTGAGGATCACCGCAAACAGCAGCGGATAGAGCGCCAGGTAAGCGGCCAGCAGCAGCACCAGGAAAACGTTAACCGGTCCCGGCATGCCGCCAAAAGTGGCGATGCTGACATAGACCCAGTTAACGCCGCTGCCAAACAGGCCAAAGCCCCAGGCGAAACCCAGCGCCGCAGCCTGTGCCGGACGACGGTCCAGCAACAGCAGCTGCAGGCCGGCCAGGGAAAGCAGCGCGGCCGGCCAGAAATCATAGGGAGAAAAGGAAAGGGTGCCAGCGGCACCCGAAATCAACGCCAGCAGCAGGCGAACCCGCTGCTGCGGCCAGAGAGAGGCGAAAGCCATAGATTATTCGTCTTCGAGTTGCGGTTGCGGAGAGTCTTCCGGGATTTTTACATGCACCTGAATAATACGACGGCTGTCAGCCATCGCGACTTTGAACTGGTAACCATCTATGTCAATGCTTTCCCCGCGTGCAGGCAGGTGGCCGAAGCCCTGCATCACCAGGCCACCGATGGTATCCACCTCATCGTCACTGAAGCCGGTGCCGAAAACGTCGTTGAAGTCTTCAATTGGCGTCAGCGCGCGCACCGTATAGGTATGGCGGTTCAGCTGACGGATATCGCGATCTTCTTCATCGTCATATTCGTCTTCAATCTCACCCACAATCAGTTCGAGAATATCTTCAATGGTCACCAGACCGGAAACGCCGCCGAATTCATCAATCACAATCGCCATGTGGTAACGCTGGGAACGAAACTCTTTGAGCATGCGATCCACACGTTTACTTTCCGGCACAACGACAGCAGGGCGCAGCACTTTATCCATGCTGAATGGCTCTGCGCTGCTGCTCATAAACGGCAGCAGATCTTTCGCCATCAGAATCCCTTCCACATGATCTTTGTCTTCGCTGATCACCGGGAAGCGTGAGTGGGCGGATTCAATGATCACCGCAAGGCACTCTTCCAGCGTCTGGTTGCGCTTCAGGGTAATCATCTGGGAGCGGGGGATCATGATGTCGCGCACGCGCTGTTCGGCAATATCCAGCACCCCTTCCAGCATGTCGCGGGTGTCCTGGTCGATCAGCTCTTTTTGCTCAGAATCGCGGATCAGCCCCAGCAGTTCGTCACGGTTTTTCGGTTCACCGTGAAAAAGCTGGTTGATCAGCAGGGAGAAAAATCCCTTTTTACTACCGGGTGCGTCGTTGTTCTGCGAATGGTCGTCGCTCATGGCGTTTTTATTTCGTTCTCTCGAATCAGGGAAAGCTGCTGGCATCCGCGCCAGCAGCGTAAGGTTCTGAGCCCAGGCTCAGGCGTCTTCTTTCTCGGAAATGTACGGATCGGGATAACCAAGAGCAAGCATTATCTCGGTCTCCAGCGCCTCCATCTCCTCTGCTTCGTCATCTTCAATATGATCGTAACCCAGCAGGTGTAGCGTGCCATGTACCACCATGTGCGCCCAGTGCGCCTCCACGGTTTTACCTTGCTCTGCTGCTTCCTGCTCAACCACCTGACGACAAATAATCAAATCGCCCAGCAGCGGCAGTTCAATGCCCGGCGGCGCTTCAAACGGAAACGACAGCACGTTAGTGGGCTTATCTTTACCGCGATACGTCAGGTTCAGTTCATGGCTCTCTGCTTCGTCGACCAGGCGGATGGTGACTTCGCTTTCCGGCTGAAATGGCGTAACTGCCGCTTCCAGCCAGCGCTGGAATGCGGCCTCTTCCGGCAGGCCGTGCGCATCAGCACAGGCCTGCTGCAAATCCAGAATGATGCCACTCATGATGGCTCCTGCGCAGCCGGGGCAGCAGCCGTCTGGGCAGCCTGCGCTTCACGCTTGCGCTCTTCCGCCAGCTTATCGCGGCGTTTCTGATCGGCCTCTTCCCAGGCTTCATACGCATTAACGATGCGTGCCACAACCGGGTGACGTACAACGTCTTCGCTATGGAAGAAGTTGAAACTGATTTCATCAACCTCCGACAGCACTTCAATCGCGTGCCGCAGGCCGGATTTGGTGCTGCGCGGCAGGTCAATCTGCGTCACGTCACCGGTAATGACCGCTTTGGAGTTAAAGCCGATACGCGTCAGAAACATTTTCATCTGCTCGATGGTGGTGTTCTGGCTCTCATCCAGAATCACAAAAGCATCGTTCAGCGTACGGCCGCGCATATATGCCAGCGGTGCCACCTCAATGACGTTGCGCTCCATCAGCTTCTCAACGCGCTCAAAGCCCAGCATCTCAAACAGCGCGTCGTACAGCGGGCGCAGGTAAGGATCCACTTTCTGGCTGAGATCGCCGGGCAGGAAGCCCAGTTTCTCACCGGCTTCTACTGCCGGGCGCGTCAGCAGGATACGTCGGATCTCCTGGCGCTCCAGCGCATCAACCGCTGCGGCCACCGCCAGATAAGTTTTACCGGTACCGGCCGGGCCGATGCCAAAGGTAATGTCATGATCGAGAATATTGGCGATGTACTGTGCCTGGTTCGGCGTACGTGGTTTGATCACGCCACGTTTGGTCTTGATGTTTACCGCTTTGCCGTATTCCGGCACGCTGTCGGCTGTCTGCTCCAGCACGCGGCTCTCTTTGATGGCCAGATGAATCTGATCCGGCTCAATATCCGGAATATTTCCGCGCACAGGCGCGGTGTCGACATAGAGATCGCGCAGAATGCTGGCCGCAGCCTCTACGCTCTGCACACGACCTACCAGCTTAAACAGGTTGTCACGGCGATTAATTTCAATGCCCAGGCGGCGTTCCAGCTGCTTCACATTGTCATCAAACGGACCGCACAGGCTCATCAGGCGGCGGTTGTCCGCCGGTTCAAGGGCGATTTCACGAGTTTCGATATTCAAATGAATCCTTTGGGTCACACAGGGCCAGTTGAAAAATATGTCAGATGCAGCATGAACGCGTGCATCATTACGGAATTATTTATGGGGCAACGCCCGGGCGCAAGCTTATGAAGTGATATTTGGGCGGCAGTTGCAGAAAGCAAGCGCTGCGGGGTGAAACAGGCGACAGCGCATTGTGCGCTGTCGCTCAGCAATCGGGGCATCAAGGCTGGTACATACCAACGCCGATTTCATCCTCTTTGCGCGTCCGCGCAATCACAGAGGCCGGACTTTGCGCCACGCGCAGGCCCATTTCCGCTTCGGTACGCACTACAACACCGCGCAGCGAATTGGTATAAACATCCACGATTTCCACATCGACGAATTTACCGATCATGTCCGCCGTGCCTTCGAAGTTAACCACGCGGTTATTTTCAGTACGCCCGGTCAGTTCCATGATGTTCTTACGCGAAGTGCCCTCGACCAGAATGCGCTGCACTGTACCCAGCATACGGCGGCTCCACGCCATCGCCTGCTGGTTGATGCGATCCTGCAGGATATACAGGCGCTGCTTTTTCTCCTCTTCCGGTACGTCATCCGGCAGATCGGCCGCCGGCGTGCCCGGACGGGCAGAGTAGATAAAGCTGAAGCTGGTATCGAAGTTAACTTCACCAATCAGCTTCATGGTCTGCTCGAAATCCTGCTGGGTTTCGCCCGGGAAGCCAATGATGAAGTCCGAGCTGATCTGAATATTCGGACGTGCGGCCAGCAGCTTACGGATAATCGCTTTGTATTCCAGCGCGGTATGCGCGCGCTTCATCAGTGTCAGGATACGATCGGCGCCGCTCTGCACCGGCAGATGCAGGAAGCTCACCAGCTCCGGCGTATCGCGATACACATCAATGATGTCATCCGTGAACTCAATCGGGTGGCTGGTGGTAAAGCGAATGCGGTCAATGCCGTCAATGGCCGCGACCAGGCGCAGCAGCTCAGCAAAGGTGCAAATCTGATCGTCAAAGGTCGCACCGCGATAGGCGTTCACGTTCTGGCCAAGCAGGTTGACCTCGCGTACGCCCTGCGCGGCGAGCTGGGCAATTTCCAGCAGAATATCATCGCACGGGCGGCTCACTTCCTCACCGCGGGTGTAAGGCACCACGCAGAAGGTGCAGTATTTGTTGCAGCCTTCCATGATGGAGACGAACGCCGTCGGGCCTTCCGCGCGTGGTTCAGGCAGGCGATCAAACTTCTCAATCTCCGGGAAGCTGACATCCACCACCGGGCTTTTACTGCCGCGTACAGTGTTGATCATCTCCGGCAGGCGATGCAGGGTTTGCGGGCCAAACACGATGTCGACACACTGCGCGCGCTGACGGATTTTGTCGCCTTCCTGCGAGGCCACACAACCGCCAACACCAATAATCAGATCCGGGTTTTTTGCCTTCAGCTTTTTCCAGCGACCCAGCAAATGGAACACCTTCTCCTGCGCTTTTTCACGAATAGAGCAGGTATTCAGCAGCAGAACGTCTGCCTCTTCGGCTTCCTCCGTCAGGGTATAGCCGTGCGTGCTGTTCAGGAGGTCAGCCATCTTTGATGAATCATATTCATTCATCTGACAGCCCCAGGTTTTAATATGCAGTTTTTTGGTCATTGAACTAGCCATTGATTCTGAGCAGAGAAGTGCAGGGCGCGTATTGTAATGCTTTGACGCGGATGTGACCAGCGTACCCGTCATACTTCGCACATCCCGGATGCTGACTGCCGGGTGCAGGCGCCTCATCCTGCAGCGGCCGCTCTGTTCGGCAGTGGCAGTCTGAATAGCCGGGCTTTTCTGTCTGCTGGCGGAATTTCCGGTACACTTTGCGGATAAGCGTGAAGCCCGCCGGTGAGGTGGCAAACAGAAGGATAAGAGTCGATGCAGGATACCGATTTTGATGTGGTGATTTCAGGCGGTGGCATGGTAGGTGCAGCGCTGGCCTGTGGACTGGCGCAGCAGCAGTTTCGCGTGGCGGTCATTGAGCGGGCGGAACCGGCAGCATTTGATGCCAGTCAGTCTCCCGATATACGTATCTCTGCGATCGGGGCATCTTCGGTCGCGCTGCTGAAGCAGCTTGAGGTCTGGCCGCGTGTGATGGCGATGCGCTGTGCACCGTACCGCAAGCTGGAAACCTGGGAGTGGGAGAGCGCACACGTCAGCTTTGATGCGGCATCGCTTGGCTTACCGGAACTGGGGTATATGGTAGAGAACAGCGTGCTGCAACGCGCGCTGTGGGAGAAGATGCAGGCGGATGGCGTTACGCTGCTGTGCCCGGCCAGCCTGCAGGCGCTGCAATCACAGCAGGACGGCTGGCGTATCACACTGGACACCGGCACTACGCTTACTGCCCGCTTAGTGGTCGGCGCGGATGGCGCCAGCTCACGCGTGCGCCAGCTGGCAGGCATCGGCGTACGCGGCTGGCACTATGCGCAGTCCTGTATGCTTATCAGCGTGGAGCGGGAGCAGGACGCAGGCGATACCACCTGGCAACAGTTTACTCCGGCCGGCCCGCGCGCCTTTCTGCCGCTGTTTGACCGCCACGCTTCGCTGGTGTGGTACGACGCACCCGCGCGGATTCGCCAACTGCAAAATCTGCCGCACAGCCAACTGGAAAAAGCGATTCAGGAGACGTTTCCGGCGCGCGTCGGGCACGTTCAGGTGAAGGCCGCTGCCTCGTTTCCGCTGGTACGGCGTCATGCGACCCGCTACGTACTGCCTGGACTGGCGCTGGTGGGCGATGCCGCACATACCATCAATCCGCTGGCCGGGCAGGGCGTAAATCTGGGCTATCGTGACGTGGATGCGCTCATTGATACGCTGGTGGAAGCCCGTAGCCAGGCCAGTCTGTGGTCATCCCTGCCGGTGCTGCAGCGCTATCATCGTCAGCGTTACAAAGATAACCTGCTGATGCAGGGCGGTATGGATCTGTTCTACTTTGCCTTCAGCAATACGCTGCCACCGCTGCGTATTGCCCGCAACCTGGGGCTGATGGCGGCGGAAAATGCCGGTGTACTGAAGCGTAAAGCGCTGCGTTACGCGCTCGGCCTGTAAGCCTGATCGGCCCCGGCAAACCCCTTCGCGACCGTTCCACGTTGCGGCCGCGAAGGGGGGCCGGATTTTCCAGACGACAAAAACAACAAAGCCCGCAAAAGCGGGCCTGTTGTGCAATTTGGCTGGGGTGCAGGGATTCGAACCCCGGAATGCCGGAATCAGAATCCGGTGCCTTACCGCTTGGCGACACCCCAATAGGTGTTTGGTCAAATTGTCTTTGTATGGCTGGGGTGCAGGGATTCGAACCCCGGAATGGTGGAATCAGAATCCACTGCCTTACCGCTTGGCGACACCCCAATTGTTTGGTGGCTACGACGGGAATCGAACCTGTGACCCCATCATTATGAGTGATGTGCTCTAACCGACTGAGCTACGTAGCCAGATTGTACTGCTTTACTGCTGCGCCCGATGATGGCTGGGATACCTGGATTCGAACCAGGGAATGCCGGTATCAAAAACCGGTGCCTTACCGCTTGGCGATATCCCATCTGTCGACTCGTATCCACGAGAGTTCATCGGATTGGCTGGGGTACCTGGATTCGAACCAGGGAATGCCGGTATCAAAAACCGGTGCCTTACCGCTTGGCGATACCCCATCCGGCTGCCGAAGACTGAAATGGTGCGGGAGGCGAGACTTGAACTCGCACACCTTGCGGCGCCAGAACCTAAATCTGGTGCGTCTACCAATTTCGCCACTCCCGCAAAAAAGATGGTGGCTACGACGGGAATCGAACCTGTGACCCCATCATTATGAGTGATGTGCTCTAACCAACTGAGCTACGTAGCCATCTTTTTTCGCGTTACCTTCATCGGCGTTGCGGGGCGCATTATGCGTATTGAGCTTAAGAGCGTCAACACATTTTTTGCCGTTTTTTGCCTTCGCGCGCCTGTTTGTCTGGCTTATAACCAGGCTGATGATTTATTCGGCAATTTCCGCCGCTATCTGCGACGTTAGCCTGAGATCGGGGCCGGTTCTGGCCCCTTATTACCTGAAAGAAAATGCTTATTTGTACGCGGACTGATGCACGCCCACAGCACGGCCGGAAGGATCGTCCATGGATTTGAACGCCTCATCCCATTCGATCGCTTTTGCCGAAGAGCAGGCAACAGACGGACCGCCTGGCACGCATTCGGCTGCGCTTGGCAGCGGGAACAGCTCTTCAAAGATCTCGCGGTACAGGTACGCCTCTTTTGATGTCGGTGTATTGTGCGGGAAGCGGAAATGTGCGGTTGCCAGCTGCTGATCGCTAATTTGTTTTGCCGCGACCTCTTTCAGCGTGTCGATCCAGCTATAGCCTACTCCATCAGAGAACTGCTCTTTCTGACGCCATGCCACGCTCTCCGGCAGGTAAGAGGAGAAGCATTCACGCAGAATGTGTTTCTCCATTTTGCCGTTGCTGCCACACATTTTATCTGCCGGGTTGAGGCGCATAGCCACATCAAGGAACTTTTTGTCCAGGAACGGCACGCGTGCTTCCACGCCCCAGGCCGACATCGCTTTGTTGGCGCGTGCGCAGTCGAACATATGCAGCGCCAGCAGCTTACGCACGTTTTCTTCGTGGAACTCCTGCGCGTTCGGCGCTTTATGGAAGTAGAGATAGCCGCCGAACACTTCATCTGCGCCTTCACCCGACAGCACCATTTTGATGCCCATTGCTTTGATCTTGCGCGACATCAGGTACATCGGCGTGGAGGCGCGAATCGTCGTCACGTCATAGGTTTCGATGTGGTAAATCACATCGCGAATCGCATCCAGCCCTTCCTGTACGGTGAAGTGGATTTCGTGATGCACGGTGCCGAGGTGATCGGCCACCGCTTTCGCCGCTTTCAGATCCGGCGAGCCTTCAAGGCCCACGGCAAAGGAGTGCAGTTGCGGCCACCAGGCATCGCTCTGATCGGCATCTTCTACCCGCTTCGCAGCAAAGCGCTTGGTCACGGCAGAGATGATAGAGGAGTCAAGACCGCCAGAGAGCAGCACGCCATAGGGCACGTCAGACATCAGATGGCTCTTCACGGACTCTTCCAGCGCATGCTTCAGGCCTGCGGCATCGGTGGTGTTGCGGGCAACTGCCGCAAAATCCATCCAGTCACGCTGCCAGTAGCGACGGATCTCACCGTCCGTGCTGGAGAGGAAGCTTCCCGGCGGGAATTCTTTAATGGTGCGGCATACCGGCACCAGCGCTTTCATCTCCGACGCCACGAACAGGTTGCCATGCTCGTCGTTACCCATATAAAGCGGAATAATGCCGATGTGGTCGCGGCCAATCAGGTATTGCTGCTTCACGCTGTCCCACAGGATAAAGGCAAACATGCCCTGCAGGTCATCAAGGAAATCCAGCCCCTTTTCCTGATACAGCGCCAGAATGACTTCACAGTCGGAACCGGTCTGAAACGCATAGCGGTCGCTCAGCTCCGCGCGCAGCGCCTGGTGGTTGTAAATTTCGCCATTCACAGCCAGTACGTGGGTGTGATCTGCGTTGTACAGCGGCTGGGCGCCGTTGTTGACATCAACGATGGAGAGACGTTCATGCACCAGAATGGCATGCTCATCAGCATAGACACCCGACCAGTCCGGGCCGCGGTGACGCATCAGGCGGGAACACTCCAGCGCTTTTTTGCGCAGCTCAACAGGATCGGTTTTCAGATCCAGCACACCAAAAATCGAACACATAACTGACTCCTGATCTCGCCGTGCGGCGATGTAATTTCTGCGTTTGTCCGGCAGCCTGCGCTGCGTGATGTATAAGAAAATGCGCTAACAGGCAGGGGAAGCGCAAGCAAAATCGCGCATTACTGATAAAAAGAGTGTTGTCATGGTATTAAAATTGAATTTCATTCAATAAATTCGCCTTAATATTAGATGGTATCTAATTAACTGGCGTGTAAGATTATTTTGCAGGCAATTATCAGGCAGGGAAAGCAGCGGCACAGCGCAGAAAAATAAAAGCCCTGCTGGCGTGATGCGGCAGCAGGGCTCTGAGTCGCGCAGAGAAAAAGGAACTCAGAACAGATCGATATCAGCGACAGAAGGGTAAATCCAGTCCGGGCGGAAGGGCATAGCGTCAATGTCGCTCAGCGTAGAGACGCCGGACAGCACCAGAATGGTTTCCAGACCGGCCTGGAAGCCTGCAAGGATATCCGTGCGCAGATTGTCCCCGACAATCACCGTGTCTTCGGAGTGGGCATGCATTTTGTTAAGGGCGGCGCGCATAATGTACGGGCTGGGTTTGCCCACATAAAACGGTTTACGACCGGAGATGGTTTCAATGCCCGCACACAGGGCACCGCAGGCGGGCACAAAGCCGCGGGCGTGGGTATCCGGATTGGTGGCGATAAAGCGCGCGCCGTTGGCCACGAAGAAGGCCGCCTTATGCATCATGTCCCAGTTAAACGAGCGGGTTTCACCGACAATCACAAAATCCGGATTGACATCGGTAATGGTAAAGCCGGCTTTGTAGAGTTCGTGGATGAGGGCACCTTCACCAATCACATAGGCTTTCTTCCCTTCCTGACGGCGCAAAAAATCCGCGGTGGCCATCGCGGAGGTATAAAACACCGAATCCGGTATCTCCACGCCCGCGTTCGCGAAACGGTTTGCCAGATCCTGCGCCGTCTGCGAGGGATAGTTGGTCAGCACTACCAGCGGCATCTCTTTTTCCAGGATGCGCTGCAGAAATTCGTTAGCGCCTTTTACGGCGGTATTGTCGTGCATCAGCACGCCGTCAATGTCACAGATTACGCTTTTAATGGTCATAGAGAATATCCGGTCGGGCCTGCAGGGCAGGCTTATCATTATTCTTCCAGCAAATGCTGAAGCAGGATGCCATTGAGCATAGCGCGTTTAGCCAGTGCGAAGGCGCCAATGGCTGAGCGATGATCCAGTTCTGACCGCACCACCGGCAGATTTTTACGGAACGCATTCAGCGCCTGCGTATTAATGCAGCCCTCAATGGCCGGGAACAGAATCTTATCCGCTTCGGTGATTTCGCCGGCCAGCACCACTTTCTGCGGGTTGAACAGATTGATAGCAATCGCGATGGCTTTGCCGAGATAACGCCCGACATACTCAATCACCTCACAGGCCAGTGCATCGCCCTGGTTTGCCGCGCGGCAGATTTGCGGCATCAGGCAATCATCCAGCGTCAGGCTGCTGGGGTAGCCCTGATTCAGCAGATGGCGGACGCGGTTTTCAATCGCGCCATTGGCAGCAATGGTTTCCAGGCAGCCAAAATTACCGCAGTGGCAGCGCTCCCCGAGCGGATCGACCTGGATATGGCCGATTTCACCAACGTTGCCGTTACTGCCGAGGAAAATATGGCCATTGGCGATGATGCCCGCGCCGGTTCCACGGTGTAAGCGCACCAGAATGGAGTCTGCACAGTCGCGGCTTGCCCCGAAATAGTGCTCCGCCAGCGCCAGGCTGCGAATATCGTGTCCGACAAAACTGGTGACGTTAAAACGTTTTTGCAGGCTGGCCACCAGCGGCCAGTGACTGACCGCGATATGCGGCATATAGCGAATAATGCCGTTAATCGGATCCACCAGGCCTGGCAGTATCACCGCGATGGCAATCAGCTCGTGAATTTTGCGCTGCTGGGCGGTCATAAAGGTGGCGATGGCCGTAAAGAGCGCATTTTCCAGCGTCTCCTGAGTGCGCTCCGGCAGCGGGAAATCCGCCTGCGCCAGCGACCTGCCACTCAGATCAAACAGGGTCAGGGTGGCGTCGTTGCGTCCGAGGCGCACGCCGATGGTATGGAAATGGCGGGTTTCGGTGATGATGGAAATTGCGCGGCGCCCGCCGGTGGACGCCTGCTGCTCCACCTCTTTGATCAGGCCGCGCTCAATAAGCTGGCGGGTAATTTTCGTGACGCTGGCGGGCGCAAGCTGGCTGAGTTCGGCGATCTGAATGCGCGAAATCGGCCCCTGTTGATCTATCAGCCGGTAAACGGCTGCGCTGTTGAGTTGTTTGACAAGATCGACATTTCCTATTTGAGTCTGGCCGCCAGTGGTCATTCAGTACTTACTCGCTGAGGACGTTCTCTCCGTTGACGAACGTCTTAGTGATTTGATAATCGCGGGTAAACACAGTCAGGTTAGCGACTTTTCCTGCAGTCACCGAACCAAACTGCTTGTCCACCCCCATTGCCCTTGCCGGGTAGAGCGTTGCCATGCGCAAGGCTTCATCCAAGGCGATACCACAGTGTTCAACGCTGTTCTGCACCGCTTCAATCATGGTCAGCGCAGATCCGCTCAGGGTACCGTTTTCGTCAACGCAAAGGCCATCGCGATAGTATATTGTTTTACCTGCAAAAATGAATTGATCAATCGAAGCACCTGCCGGCGCGGTGGCATCGGTCACCAGCACCAGTTTGTCTCCTTTAATCCGTTTCGCATTGCGCACGTTAGCGTAATTGACATGTAAACCGTCCGCAATGATGCCGCAGTATACATCAGGCGAATCAAACAGCGCACCGATCAGGCCCGGCTCGCGCCCGCTGAACGCCGCCATGGCGTTGTAAAGGTGGGTGGCGAACGACACGCCAGCACGTATGCCTGCTTTGGCCTCGTTAAAGGTGGCGTTGGAGTGGCCGGCAGACACGATGATACCGGCGTCACACAGTTGACGGATCACGTCACCACCCGCTTGTTCCGGGGCCAGTGTCACTTTGGTAATCACATCCGCATTGTCACAGAGGAAGTTCACCAGCGCCGGATCGGGCAGACGAATCAGCTCGGGATTGTGCGTGCCTTTTTTCGCTTTATTCAGCCATGGGCCTTCCAGATGCAGGCCCAGCGCCTGATGCTGATGTTTCGCCAGATAGGCGCGCATGGTCTCGACGGCACGCTTCATCAGCGCGTCAGAACTGGTGATCAGCGTCGGCAGAAAGCTGGTACAGCCCGATTTCACGTTGGCGCGCTGCATGGTTTCCAGCGTTTCAATACTCAGCGCAGCGAGATCATCATTGAACTGCACACCGCCGCAGCCATTCAGCTGCAGGTCAATAAAACCGGGAGCAATGAAGGCACCTGCCATGTCCTGCTGCGGGATTGCGCTCTCCAGTGCCTCACGCGGACAGACACGCGCAATCACCCCTCCGTCAATCACGACAACATGATTATCCAGAACTTCGTCACCGGTAAAAATCCGGCCGTTAACTAATGCATACATCGTTTTTTCTCCCGGCTGAATCCGCTGCCCGCAGGCAGCCGATTTTTACAACGTGCTCTTACACACCCTTCATATTTTCCGCTTCCATTTCGCGGAAATATTTCACGGTTTTCACTTTCAGTTCCATGGTGGCGGGCTCATCGCACACCACCACGGCTTTTGGATGCAGCTGCAGACAGCTGATAGTCCACATGTGGTTAACGTTGCCCTCTACCGCCGCCTGCAACGCCTGTGCTTTAACATGACCGGTAACCAGAATCATCACCTCTTCAGCGTCCAGCAGCGTGCCCACGCCCACTGTCAGCGCATATTTCGGCACCTGATTTACATCACCGTCAAAGAAACGCGAGTTCGCTACGCGGGTATCGTGCGTCAGGGTTTTAATGCGGGTGCGGGAAGAGAGGGAAGAAGCCGGTTCGTTGAACGCGATGTGCCCGTCGTTGCCCACGCCGCCCATAAACAGGTGAATTTTACCCAGCGCGCGAATCTTCTCTTCGTACTGGCGACATTCTGCGTCAATATCTTCGGCATTGCCATTCAGAAGATTGATATTTTCTGGTTGAATATCAACGTGATCGAAAAAGTTGCGATACATAAAACTGTGATAGCTTTCCGGATGCTCTTTTGGCAGGCCCACATATTCGTCCATATTGAAGGTCACCACATGCCGGAAACTGACCTGGCCCGCTTTGTGCATCTCAATCAGGTGCTTGTAAGCTTCCAGTGGCGTACCGCCGGTAGGCAGACCCAGTACAAAAGGACGATCGGGGCCGGGGTTGAAGGCGTTAATGCGGTTAACAATATGGCGTGCAGCCCATTTACCCACCTGAGAAGGTGTGGCCAAAGGGATCAGTCTCATGTCTTCACCTCAGTTAAGATTGGAGTAGGGGTCATGATTTCCGCTGCAGCGGTTGCCTGTAAGGGTAACCGGTTTATGCCAGCACGGGCAGGGAAAAGCATGGCCTGATATTTTTTATCATAAAATAAGTTTGTGGTGGTGACCAGCATTTCGCGGTCATAAACGTCCATTTTGGTGATTAGAGTCACAGTTTTTATGGTTTTAATTTGCGAGGCGAATTAATTTATCTTTACACTGCGCCTCGTGGTGAATGCGTCAAAACGGTACCGGATGTCGGGATAATAAAACCAACCTGCATCACGGCAAAAACGCCAGTCTCATAGGGGGAGAATAAGGTGAGTATTTTAGGATATCTGCAAAAGGTTGGCCGCGCGCTTATGGTGCCGGTGGCAACCCTGCCGGCAGCGGCAATCCTGATGGGGGTAGGTTACTGGATCGATCCTGACAGCTGGGGCGCGGGTAATGCGCTGGCGGCGCTCTTGATCAAATCCGGCTCCGCCATCATCGATCACATGGCTGTGCTGTTCGCCATTGGTGTGGCTTATGGTATGTCCAAAGACAAAGACGGTGCGGCGGCGCTGACCGGCTTTGTTGGTTTCCTTGTCGTTACCACGCTTTGCTCGCCGGCTGCGGTTGCCATGATTCAGAAAATCCCGGTAGAGCAGGTGCCGGCGGCGTTTGGCAAGATCGAAAACCAGTTTGTCGGCATTATGGTTGGGATCCTGTCTGCTGAAATGTATAACCGTTTCAGCCACGTAGAACTGCCTAAAGCACTCTCCTTCTTCAGCGGACGTCGCCTGGTACCCATCCTTGTTTCCTTCCTGATGATCGTGGTGGCGTTCATTCTGATGTACGTCTGGCCGGTGATTTTCGGCGGTCTGGTCAGCTTCGGTGAACATATCCAGAAACTGGGCTCGGTGGGTGCAGGCATCTACGCCTTCTTTAACCGATTGCTGATTCCGGTGGGTCTGCACCACGCGCTGAACTCCGTTTTCTGGTTTGATGTCGCGGGTATCAACGATATTCCGAAATTCCTCGGTGGCGCGCAGTCTATTGCCAACGGCTCCGGCATTCCGGGCATCACCGGTCGTTATCAGGCAGGTTTCTTCCCGATCATGATGTTTGGCCTGCCGGGGGCGGCGCTGGCGATTTACCACTGCGCCCGTCCGGAGAACCGCGTAAAAGTGGGCAGTATTATGCTGGCCGCGGCCTTCGCGGCCTTCTTTACCGGTATTACCGAGCCGCTGGAATTCTCCTTTATGTTTGTGGCACCGGTACTGTATGTGATTCACGCGGTACTGACCGGTATTTCCGTGTTTATTGCCGCCAGCATGCAGTGGATCGCCGGGTTTGGCTTTAGCGCCGGTCTGGTGGACATGGTGCTGTCGTCGCGCAACCCGCTCGCCGTGCACTGGTGGATGCTGATTCCGCAGGGGCTGGTCTTCTTTGTGCTCTACTATGTGGTATTCCGCTTCACCATCCGTAAATTTAACCTGCTGACCCCGGGCCGTGAACTGGCTGCGGGCGATGAAACGGACGGTTATGACGTTAATGTTGATCACAGTGACAACGGCGAAAGCCAGACCGAATCGCTGGCGCGTCGCTACATTGGCGCGGTGGGCGGCTCCGAAAACCTGACGGCCATTGATGCCTGCATCACCCGTCTGCGTCTGAACGTGAAAGACTCTGCACAGGTGAATGAGGGAGTGGCGAAGCGCCTGGGAGCGTCGGGCGTCATTCGTCTGAACAAGCAGAGCGTACAGATTATTGTTGGTACCCAGGCGGAGAGCATTGCTTCAGCGATGAAAGCCGTTCTGACAAAAGGACCGGTCGCAGCGGCGGCATCGGCGGCAGCCGCACCGGTCCCGGCGGCAACGGCGCAGCCTCAGGCGGTGATGAACAGCGGGACTCAGGTGGTGGCAACGTTGCTGGCCCCGGTTTCCGGTGAGGTGGTTGCGCTGGAAAACGTGCCGGATGAAGCCTTTGCCAGCAAAGCGGTGGGGGAAGGTTTAGCCATTAAACCGACCGGCAGCACCGTGGTTGCGCCGGCTGCGGGCACGGTGGTGAAGATCTTCAGCACCAACCATGCGTTCTGCCTGGAAACGGAAAACGGCGTCGAGATCGTGGTGCACATGGGCCTTGATACGGTGGCGCTGGAAGGTAAAGGCTTTACGCGCCTGATTGAAGAGGGCGCGACCGTGACGGCCGGACAACCGGTGCTGGAGATGGATCTGGCGTTTCTCAACGCCAGCGCACGCTCGATGATCAGCCCGGTCGTCGTTAGCAACAGCGACGATTTCGCCGGCCTTACTCTGCTGGCAGGCGGTTCCGTCGTGGCAGGCGTCACACCGCTGTATGAAGTGAAAAACTAACGCTGACTGACGCAGCGAAAAGGCAGGAAGCGATTCCTGCCTTTTTTGTTTTAAACCGCCAACAAACGGTTGTTTCCCTTCGGCGCTTTGTGGATCATACTCCGTTACTTCGTGGTATTTATCACCCGCTATTGTTTTGAGGATTTTGAGATGAGTGAGGCTGAAGCCCGCCCAACGAACTTTATTCGTCAGATCATCGACGAAGATTTGGCGAGCGGTAAGCACAGTACTGTGCATACCCGTTTCCCGCCTGAGCCCAATGGTTATCTGCATATTGGCCATGCGAAATCAATCTGCCTGAACTTCGGCATCGCACAGGATTATCAGGGCGAGTGCAACCTGCGTTTCGACGACACCAACCCGGTCAAAGAAGACATGGAGTTTGTTGAGTCGATCAAGAAGGATGTGCAATGGCTGGGCTTTGAGTGGAGCGGCAACATTCGTTACTCCTCAGACTACTTCGACCAACTGTTCAACTATGCGGTGGAGCTGATCAACAAAGGGCTGGCGTACGTTGATGAACTCTCGCCTGAGCAGATTCGCGAATATCGCGGCACCCTGACGGCGCCGGGCAAAAACAGCCCCTACCGCGACCGCAGCGTGGAAGAGAACCTGGCGCTGTTCCAGAAGATGCGCGATGGCGGCTTCGAAGAGGGCAAGGCCTGTCTGCGCGCGAAGATCGATATGGCGTCAAGCTTTATCGTTATGCGTGACCCGGTGCTGTACCGCATTAAATTTGCCGAGCATCATCAGACCGGCAACAAATGGTGCATCTATCCGATGTATGACTTCACGCACTGCATTTCCGATGCGATTGAAGGCATTACCCATTCACTGTGTACGCTGGAGTTCCAGGACAACCGTCGCCTGTACGACTGGGTGCTGGACAACATTTCCATTCCGGTGCATCCGCGTCAGTACGAGTTCTCGCGCCTGAATCTGGAATATGCCGTGATGTCGAAGCGCAAGCTGACGCAGCTGGTCAGTGAAAAAATCGTGGAAGGCTGGGATGATCCGCGCATGCTGACGGTTTCCGGCCTGCGTCGTCGCGGCTACACGGCAGCCTCCATCCGTGAATTCTGCCGCCGTATCGGCGTGACCAAACAGGACAACATCGTGGAGATGGCGTCACTCGAATCCTGTATTCGTGACGATCTCAACGAGAATGCGCCGCGTGCCATGGCGGTGCTGGATCCGCTGAAAGTGGTGATTGAAAACCTGCCGGCAGGGCATGAAAAGATCATCACAATGCCTAACCATCCGAACAAACCGGAGATGGGCTCGCGCGACGTACCCTTCAGCCGTGAACTCTGGATCGATCGCGCAGATTTCCGCGAAGAGGCTAACAAGCAGTACAAACGCCTGGTGCTGGGCAAAGAAGTGCGCCTGCGCAACGCGTATGTCATTCGCGCTGAACGCATTGCAAAAGATGAAGCGGGTAACATCACCTGCATCTATGCCACCTGCGATGTGGAGACCCTGAGCAAAGATCCGGCTGATGGCCGTAAAGTGAAAGGCGTGATCCACTGGGTGTCCGCCATTCATGCGCTGCCGGCAGAGTTCCGTCTTTACGATCGGCTGTTCAGCGTCCCGAATCCGGGGGCGGCAGAGGACTTCCTCACCACCATTAACCCGAATTCGCTGGAGATCAAACAGGGCTTTGTGGAACCCGGCCTGCGTGAAGCCGCGGCGACCGCGCCGTACCAGTTTGAACGTGAAGGCTACTTCTGTGCCGACAGCGTCTATTCGCAGCCTTCTGCGCTGGTATTTAACCGTACCGTGGGTTTACGTGACACCTGGGCAAAAACTGGCGAGTAAGCGGCCGGTTGCGTCACACGATATGATCATGTCAGGGCGAGCAATCGCCCTTTTTTATTATCCCGGATTCTCCTGGGCCAATGCTTTATGCTGTACAACCCCAAATTGCCCCGCCAGCCCGGTGTTACGACTTTTCTGACTTTAATAATTTTAAACCATTTACCCGTGTGAAAAGTTTTTTTTCAGGTAGGCTATGCGCTCTCGGACGACGCTCTGCGGGTAATTACAGGAAAAAAAATGACAAGTCTCGCTCAGGAAGCCAAACACAGCGTGGTGGTTTTACATCAGCTTATCGAACGTATTTTTAATCAGGCGCAAGGCAGTGATGACAGCATGGAACTGCTGCTGTCGCATTTTCATCCTGAATTCAAAATGGTCACGCCGCAGGGTAAACAACTCGATCTGAATGATACCGAAGTGCTGTTCCGTCAACTGCACGGTCAGCGCGAAGGGATGCGCATCGCCACCAGCGAGCACGCGATCATCTCCGAACAGCGCGAAGAGGTGACCATTCAGTATCGTGAACTGCAGATGATGAATGGCAATAATCAGAGCCGCATCTCGCTGGCCGTGCTGGATTGCAGCACGGCAATTCCCCGCTGGCGCTATCTGCAGGAAACGCTGATCGCCTGATCACAGCCATAAAAAAACCGGTGAAAGCACCGGTTTTTTTATACTGCATAGCACATTTCTTATTTGTCGTGGAGCGTGTCGTCTTCGCGGCAGTCTCCCAGCGCACAGTGACCATAAAGGTACAGGCTGTGGTTGCTGAGCTTAATCCCGTGGCGGGTAGCGATCTCACGCTGACGCGTTTCGATGGATTCATCGCTGAACTCGATCACTTTGCCGCAGTCCAGGCAGATCAGGTGATCGTGGTGGTGCTGCTGAGTCAGTTCAAAAACGGATTTACCGCCTTCGAAGTTGTGACGGGTCACGATACCCGCGTCGTCAAACTGGTTGAGTACGCGATAAACCGTCGCCAGACCAATCTCTTCGCCCATGTCGATCAGGCGCTTGTACAAATCTTCCGCACTGACATGATGGGACTCTGGTCCAGGTCCCTGAAGCACTTCCAGAATCTTCAGTCTGGGCAGCGTGACTTTCAGGCCAGCCTTCTTCAATGCGGAGTTGTTGTCAGTCATGCGGATAGTGTCCTGTTACTTTGCTGGTTACTTACGGCGCAAAGGCCTTGAATGTGTGATCAGCGCATTCTCATTTGCGTCTCATTATAGGACTCAGGCAGTGAAATGAAAACTGACCGAAGCAGGCAATCCCTCAGGGTTTCAGGTGAGGGTATCACTGACGTCAGTGGGATCGTGACGATCGGCGTTTCATTTCACTCAGCCTCAATCAGATGACAGAGGAATAAGCGGATGACCGTTGCGGGTATTCTACAGAATTGCGGGTAAAAGTTAAAAAACCGTAGCTATTATTTTTATAGGAAATTCCATTGTCCCAATGTGAGCCAGCGCCCACATCGGGAGGCAGGGATCATCAGGCTTCAATGATCTCTTTCAGCTGCAGCTCGTCGAAAATCTGCTTCACCCATTTATCGACGCGCGCGTTGGTCAGCTCAGGCTGACGATCTTCGTCGATCGCCAGACCCAGGAAGTGGTTATCATCGGCCAGGCCTTTGGAAGCCTCAAAATGATAGCCTTCAGTCGGCCAGTGCCCCACAATCACCGCACCGTTCGGCTCGATGATGTCACGGATGGTGCCCATCGCGTCACAGAAATATTCGGCGTAGTCTTCCTGATCGCCACAGCCAAACAGCGCCACCAGCTTACCGTTGAAATCGATCTCTTCCAGCGTCGGGAAGAAATCATCCCAGTCGCACTGCGCTTCGCCGTAATACCAGGTTGGAATACCCAGCAGCAGAATATCGAATGCCTCGAGATCTTCTTTGGTGCTCTTGGCAATGTCATGCACTTCGGCGACATCTTTACCCAGTTGTTTCTGGATCATTTTTGCAATGTTTTCAGTGTTGCCGGTATCGCTGCCGAAGAAAATGCCTACGATTGCCATGGGTTAAGTAACCTCTTAAATCCTGATTGTGAAAGTAAGTCAGTAAACTGCACAGTTATGCGAATGATAGCAGACCGGTGAAAAGCGCGGAACGTATAAAGCGCTGGCGGTGTGTTCCTGCGTGCGGTCTGCGCGCGTCACGACAGTTTGAGCTGGGCCAGCAGCATTTGTTCAATCAATTCGCTGCGGCTGATGTTCTGCTGTTCCGCCAGACTGTTGAGCGCGTCCACCGCTTCGCCGGACATTTTCAGCTCGACGCGACGAAGCCCGCGCACTTTATCGCGTTTCAGCTGGTTGCGCTTATTGATGCGCAGCTGTTCGTCACGTGACAGCGGACTGGTTTTCGGGCGACCAGGACGCCGCTCGTCGGCGAAGAGATCGAGCGTGGTACGGTCTGTCTGTTCTTTTGCCATGATTTGTGAAACTGCGTGGGCGCGAACGGCGCAAAGGCGCTGCGCGATTAATTCATTATTGGCCTGACCGCGGCGAAAAAAGCAGCCGCGGCAAAATTTTAGCGCGACATCATACTCCAGCGCCCCGCGTGACGCCAACCCTAAACCGCCTGCGACAAGCTTTTGCTTTTACAGGTTAAAAAAACGCCGCACGGCGCGTAATACCGCATCCGGTTTTTCTGCGTGCACCCAGTGTCCGGCACCGCTGATCACATGCGCGTGCGCCTGCGGAAACTGATGCAGCAGCGCATCGCGATACTGGTTATCCAGATAGGGTGAGTCGCCGCCGCGAATGAACAGCGCCGGATGCGGTGCGGGCGGCACCGCCTCCCAGCCGGAGATACGGCTATAGTTATCCCACAGCACCGGCACGTTAAAGCGCCATTCGCCTTCAGCAAACGACTTCAGGATAAACTGAATGACGCCTTCTTCCGTCACGTATTGCCGCATGACTTCAGCTGCCTCACTGCGACGGGTCAAGCCCGCCGCGCTGACGGCGCGGATACCGGCGAAAATTTCATCGTGGCGCCGGGTCTGATAATCCACCGGAGCAATGTCAATCATGACCAGCTTGCCAAGGCGATCCGGCGCAATCGCGCTCAGCGCCATGGCTATTTTGCCGCCCATGGAGTGACCGACGACGTCGGCACGGGCGATGTCGTGCGCATCCAGCGTATCCAGCATGTCCTGAGCCATTGCCGGATAATCCATTACCGTGCTCCGGGCCGATAAGCCATGATTGCGCACGTCAACCTGCAACGTCGGCCGTGCGTCTCGTACGCCGCGCGCCAGCGCGCCAAGGTTATCCAGGCTGCCGAACAGGCCGTGAATAAACAGAATCGGGGTGGCATCAGGAGCAGATTGTTCAGTTTGCAGACGGGCATTCAAAATCATGGCTAAAGTTCTTACGTTTGAGACCTGGGCTTAGGTTATCATGGATTCACCTGTCCCGGTGCAGTGCGTCCGGCATTAGGGCATATTCCGACTTTTGCCCGGAAACGATGCCAGCGCTATCGGCTGCCGCGGATTTAACTTTATAATCCTTATGTTAGAGCCAGCTCACATTTTGCCCGGCTTGAGGTTGCTTAAGCCACAGCAGATAAGCGGGTTCTGCCATTTGCCAGAATTGTACGGAAAAAGATGAAAACGATTGAAGTTGACGAAGAGCTCTACCGTTATATTGCCAGCCATACGCAGCATATTGGTGAAAGCGCCTCAGACATTCTGCGCCGCATGCTCAAATTCAGCGCGGGCCAGAATCCTCCTGCAGCGTCAGCTGCCAGCGCACCGGTCACGCAGGTGCAGCCTGTGCGCAGCGAAGCGCGTCCGCAGGACCGCGTCCGTGCCGTGCGTGAACTGCTGCTTTCCGATGAATATGCGGAACAGAAGAAAGCGGTAAATCGCTTCATGCTGGTGTTGTCAACACTCTATCGTCTTGATCCCGAAGCATTTGCCGAAGCCACTGCTTCACTGCAGGGGCGTACCCGCGTCTATTTCGCGGGTGATGAGCACACGCTGCTGCAAAATGGCACCCATACTAAGCCGAAGCACGTGCCCGGCACACCGTACTGGGTGATCACGAACACCAATACCGGCCGTAAATGCAGCATGGTGGAGCACATCATGTTAGCCATGCAGTTCCCGCAGGAACTGGCAGAGAAAGTTTGCGGTACCATTTAAACTGAAGCGTCAGGGAGAAGCGCCAATGGCCAATCACACCCGTGCCGGGCAGCCTGCCCAGCAGAGCGATTTGATTAACGTTGCACAATTAACTTCGCAGTATTACGTTCTGAAGCCGGATGCGGCGAACCCGGACCATGCGGTGAAATTTGGCACCTCTGGCCACCGCGGCAGCGCGGGTCGTCACAGCTTCAATGAAGTGCACATCCTGGCGATTGCGCAGGCGATTGCTGAAGAGCGCAAAAAGAACGGCATCACCGGTCCCTGCTACGTGGGTAAAGACACCCACGCGCTGTCTGAACCGGCCATTCTGTCGGTGCTGGAAGTGCTGGCGGCCAACGGCGTAGACGTGATTGTTCAGCAGGATAATGGCTATACGCCAACGCCTGCGATCTCTAACGCCATTCTGGAACACAACAAGCGCGGCGGGGCGCAGGCAGACGGCATCGTCATTACGCCGTCGCACAACCCGCCGGAAGATGGCGGGATCAAATATAACCCGCCAAACGGTGGCCCGGCCGATACCAACGTGACCAAAGTGGTCGAAGACCGTGCTAATCAGCTGATCAAAGGTGAGCTGAAAGACGTGAAGCGTCTGTCGCTGGATCAGGCGTGGAAGAGCGGTCACATCACGGAGCAGGATCTGATTCAGCCCTATGTGGAAGGGCTGGCACAGGTCATCGACTTCCCGGCCATTCAGAAAGCCGGTCTGAAAATCGGTGTGGATCCGCTTGGCGGCTCCGGTATGGCTTACTGGCAGCGCATTGCAGAGCACTACGAGCTGGACCTGACCATCGTCAACGATGCTATCGACCAGACCTTCCGCTTTATGCATCTGGATAAAGATGGCGTGGTGCGCATGGACTGCTCCTCAGAGTGCGCCATGGCTGGCCTGCTGGCATACAAAGATAAGTTCGATCTGGCGTTCGGTAACGACCCGGATTATGACCGTCACGGTATCGTCACGCCTGCTGGCCTGATGAATCCGAACCACTATCTGGCGGTGGCGATTAACTATCTGTTCCAGCATCGTCCGCAGTGGGGCAACGAGGTGGCCGTTGGCAAAACGCTGGTGTCCAGCGCGATGATTGACCGTGTGGTGAATGACATCGGCCGTAAGCTGGTCGAAGTGCCGGTGGGCTTCAAATGGTTTGTTGATGGTCTGTTTGACGGCAGCTTTGGCTTCGGCGGCGAAGAGAGTGCAGGTGCTTCTTTCCTGCGTTTCGATGGCTCAGCCTGGTCGACTGATAAAGACGGTATCATCCTGTGCCTGCTGGCGGCAGAAATCACCGCCGTGACGGGCAAGAACCCGCAGCAGCATTACGACGAACTGGCGGCTCGCTTCGGCGCACCAAGCTACAACCGTCTGCAGGCGCCTGCGACTTCGGCGCAGAAAGCCGCGCTGTCAAAACTGTCGCCGGAAATGGTGAGCGCCGATACGCTGGCAGGTGATCCGATCACCGCGCGTCTGACCGCCGCACCGGGCAACGGCGCGTCTATTGGTGGCCTGAAAGTGATGACGGAAAACGGCTGGTTTGCTGCCCGTCCGTCCGGCACCGAAGACGCCTATAAAATCTACTGTGAAAGCTTCCTCGGCGCTGAGCATCGTCAGCAGATCGAGAAAGAAGCAGTGGAGATTGTCAGCGAAGTGCTGAAAAACGCCTGACAGGGCAGAGCATCAGAGAGGCCGCGCAAGCGGCCTTTTTTATGGCATAAAACGATAGCCAATACCGGTCTCGGTCAGCAGATGACTGGGCTGCGTCGGATTCATTTCCAGCTTCTGCCGCAGGTGCCCCATGTAAATACGCAGGTAGTGGCTGTGTTCCACGGCATTGGGTCCCCAGACCTGATTCAGTAATTGCCGCTGCGTCAGCACCTTGCCGGCGTTGTTCAGCAGCAGACTCAGCAGGCGAAACTCAGTTGGCGTGAGATGCACTTCCTGACCGCTGCGCTGCACGCGGCGGGCGGCAAGATCAACGCTGACCTCACCAAATTCAATACGCGGTTCCGGCTGATTGCTCTGATGACGGCGCAGCGCCACGCGCACGCGCGCCAGCAGTTCTCCGATGCCAAAAGGCTTCGTCAGGTAATCATCAGCCCCGGCATCCAGCGCATCAATTTTATCCTGCTCATCGCTGCGCGCCGACAGCACGATAACCGGCATGCTGCTCCACTGGCGCACTTCGCGGATAAAGGTGATGCCGTCGCCATCAGGCAGGCCAAGATCCAGAATCACCAGATCCGGCTTGCGCGTCGCGGCTTCAATCAGCCCGCGCTGCAGTTGTTCCGCCTCCACGATTTTCAGGCCTTCGCTTTCCAGCGCCAGGCGCACAAAACGGCGGATTTCCTTTTCATCTTCCACAATCAAGATGGTCGTCACGCTGGCTCCTGCGGCAAAAAAAGGTAACGCGCTACTTTAGCAATAAACCGCGCCGGCGTCCGTCAGGATATGCGTAACCGGTAGCGATCTTTCTGTTCACAATGTTGTAACCCGCTTTCACAATAATGTGGAGCCGGCTGCAAAAAAACGCAGAAATAGTGGTCGGATGAGTAGTAAAATTACACAACTGCGCGTATTATCTGCGGTAGATCACATTACCGGACAAGACTGACCACGAGGGGGCAAAGATGTATCAGGCATATCCACTCTATAAAATCCTGCTGCGCCGTTTACTGGTGGTAGCGATGGGCGTGCTGGCGCTGCCCTTTATGTTGTTCTGTCAGGATCGTGCGCGTTTCTATAGCTATCTGCATCGTATGTGGTGTAAAACCAGCGATAAGCCGGTCTGGCTGGCGCAGTCAGAAGCGGCAGGTGGTGTTTACTGGTAAGCCTAAGATGCTGCCTGACAAACCCGGTGACTTTTCCTGAAGCGCCGGGTTTTTTGTTTAAAATTATTGCTTACGCCACATTACCCCTGCTGTCTTTCCGTCGCGTTTACGCTAAACTTAAAACCTCTACAAGATTTTGGAGGTTGTACAAGTATGAGCGAGAAAATTCCTGTTGGCATCAGTGCCTGCCTGCTCGGGGATAGCGTCCGATTCGACGGCGGCCATAAGCGTTTTGCCTTTGCGACTGACGATCTCGCGCCATTTGTGCGCTTTGAACCTGTGTGCCCGGAAATGGCGATTGGCCTGCCCACGCCGCGTCCGGCGCTGCGCCTGGTGAAGCAGAGTGATGACCAGATTCATCTGTGCTTCAGTAAAGACGGCAGCGAAGAGCTGACCGGGGAGATGCAGCGCTGGTCCGCTGAACGGGTAAAATCGCTTCATCACCTGTGCGGTTACATCCTCTGTGCCAAGTCCCCCAGCTGCGGACTGGAACGCGTGCGGGTGTATGAGCCGGAAACCAATAACAACCGTAAAGCCGGAACCGGCATTTTCACGGCGTTTCTGCAGCAGGAGATGCCCTGGCTGCCGCTGGAAGAAGATGGACGATTAAACGATCATGCCATCCGTGAAAACTTCATGGGACGCGTCTTTGCACTGCACGAATTCCATGAAATGTGGCGCAGCGGCTTAAGTCGCCACAAGCTCATGGCGTTCCACAGCCGTTATAAACTGCTGCTGCTGTCTCACGATCAGAGCCAGTATCGTGAGCTGGGGCGTTTTGTTGCGGCCATGGATCAATGGGATTCGCTGGAGGATTACGCCGCCGAATACCGCAATCGCCTGATGCAGCTGATGTCGCATAAAGCCTCACGCCGCAACCATACTAACGTCTTGATGCACGTGCAGGGGTATTTTCGTCCGCAGCTGAGTTCGCCGCAGCGGCAGGAACTGGCGCAGCTGATCGATCGCTATCGCCGTGGTCTGCAGCCGCTGCTGGCACCCATTACCATGCTAAAACACTATATGGCGGAGTTCCCGCATCCGTGGCTGGCAGAGCAGCGCTATTTTGATCCCTATCCGGAAGCGCTGCGTCTGCGCTATGGCCAGTAAGCGCGGGGTGGTATGGCGACTCATTTAGTCTGGCTGCGCAATGATTTGCGCATCAACGATAACAGCGCGCTGGCGGCTGCCTGCCGTGACAGCAACGCCGAGGTTATGGCGCTGTTTATCGCCACGCCCGCACAGTGGCAGCAGCATCATATGGCGGCAAAACAGGCCGCCTTCATTCACCAGAGCCTGCTGTTGCTGCAGGATGCGCTGGCCGGGCGGGGGATCCCGCTGCATTATCACCAGTGTCAGGACTTTGCCGCGTCGGTAGATTATCTGGAAACCTTCTGTGACGAGCATAAGGTAGACGCGTTGTATTACAACTATCAGTATGAAATCAATGAGCGCGAGCGTGACGCGGCCGCAGAGAAGCGGCTTGATGCGCGCGGCGTGACCTGTCAGGGATTCGACGATAGCCTGCTGCTGCCGCCTGGCAGCGTGCAGACCGGCAACAACAGCATGTTCAAGGTGTTCACCCCCTTTAGTAAGGCATTTGTGCGTCGCCTGCAGCAAAGCCTGCCGGAGTGTTATTCTGCGCCGAAAGCACGTGCAGGTGCGCCGGTTCGCAAAAAAGTGCCTATTCCGGCATTTGACTATCCACTGGAAGCCTTTGACGACACGCTGTTTCCGCCCGGTGAAGAAGCCGCGCTGAAACAGCTGCGCCACTTTGCGCAACAAGGGGTAAAGGATTATCCGCAGCAGCGCGATACGCCAGCCGTGGATGGCACCAGCCGCTTATCGCCCTATCTGTCGACCGGCGTGCTGTCGCCGCGGCAGTGTCTGCACCGCGTGTTAAAGGAGCACCCGCACGCGCTCACGGCAGGTGAAGGCCTGGTCTGGCTGAATGAGCTTATCTGGCGCGAGTTTTATCGCCATCTTCTGGTGGCATTTCCGGCGCTGTGTAAACATCAGCCGTTCGTTGACTGGACGCGGCATGTCGCGTGGCAAACCAACAAGGCGCATCTGCAGGCGTGGCAGGAAGGAAAAACCGGCTATCCGATTGTCGATGCAGCGATGCGCCAGCTTAATACGCTGGGCTGGATGCATAACCGCCTGCGAATGATCACCGCCAGCTTCCTCGTGAAAGATTTGCTCATCGACTGGCGGGAAGGTGAACGTTACTTCATGGAGCGGTTACTGGATGGCGATCTGGCAGCCAATAACGGTGGCTGGCAGTGGGCGGCTTCCACCGGCACGGATGCAGCCCCGTATTTCCGTATTTTTAATCCGACAACCCAGGGCGAGCGCTTTGATCAAACGGGCGCATTTATCCGTCAGTGGTTGCCGGAGCTCAGGCAGGTGCCGGACAACCATATTCATCAGCCCCATCTCTGGGCGCAAAAAAATAACAGGAAACTCGATTATCCCGCGCCAATCGTGGAACATAAGGAAGCACGTAAAAAGACATTAGACGCCTTCGAGCGCGCGCGCAGCGTGGCCTGAGGCGTTCAGGGAGGGGTTATGAACAATTTCGAATTAGAGCGCGTGGTGAATCAGCAGCTGAACACCAGCGCATTCAGCGATTACGCACCTAACGGTTTGCAGGTAGAAGGGCGACCGGAAGTAAAGACCCTGATCACCGGGGTTACGGCCTGTCAGGCGCTGCTGGATGAAGCGGTCAGGCGCGGCGCCGATGCGGTGCTGGTGCATCATGGCTATTTCTGGAAGAACGAAGCGCCGGTCATCAAAGGCATGAAGCGTCAGCGCCTGCGCACGCTGCTGGCCAATGATATTAATCTGTATGGCTGGCATCTGCCGCTGGATGCGCATCCGCAGTTGGGGAATAACGCCTGTCTGGCCACGCTGTTTGATATCGACGTAAAAGGCGAGATTCAGCCGCTGGTGCCGTGGGGCGAACTGGCAACGCCGCTGAGCGGCCGTGCCCTGGCAGAAAAAATCGCTGTACGTCTTGGCCGTGAGCCGCTGCACTGCGGCGACAACGCGCCTGCGCTCATCAAACGCATTGCCTGGTGCAGCGGCGGTGGTCAGGGCTTTATCGACAGCGCGGCAGCCTTTGGTGTTGATGCCTTTATCACCGGCGAAGTCTCCGAACAAACCATCCACAGCGCACGTGAACAGGGTCTGCACTTTTACGCTGCCGGACACCATGCAACTGAGCGCGGCGGCATCAAAGCGCTGGGCGAATGGCTGGCGCAGCAGCACGGCCTCGAGGTGACCTTCATCGACATTCCCAATCCTGCCTGATTTTTCACCACCGGCGTCCTGAGCACGCACTCAGGACGCAAACCGGTTGACACCTCTCCTCCACTTTCGCATAACGTATTGACTTTTCGTGTCGCAAAATATCTTTCGGCGCGGTTGTCATTAACCAGGAGGTGGGTTTTGCAACGAGCACGTTGTTATCTGCTGGGTGAGCGGGCGGTGGTTCTGGAGCTGGAACCGCCGGTTTCGCTTACCAGCCAGCAGCGCATCTGGGGATTGTGCCAGCGGTTGCAGCAGGATGAGCAGGTGCAGGAAGCCATTCCCGGCATGAATAACCTGACTCTGCTGCTGCGCGATCCGCAGTTAAATGCGCTGGACGCCATCGAGCGTCTGCAGCGCTGGTGGGAAGAGAGTGAGGCGCAGCCGCTGTCTGACCAGCGCCGGGTAGAGATTCCGGTTGTCTATGGCGGCAGCGCCGGGCCCGATCTGCAGGTGGTCGCCGAACGCGCCGGTCTGCGTGCCCAACAGGTGGTTGAGCTGCACAGCAGCGTCGATTACGTGGTCTATTTCATCGGTTTCCAGCCTGGCTTCCCTTACCTCGGGGGACTTGACGAGCGCCTGCATACCCCGCGCCGGGCTGAACCGCGCGTGAGCGTGCCGCGCGGCTCCGTGGGCATTGGCGGCAGTCAGACCGGCATCTATCCGCTGGCCGCTCCCGGCGGCTGGCAGCTGATTGGCCATACGCCGCTCAGTCTGTTTGATCCCCATCAGCAGCCGCCGGTGCTACTGCGCCCGGGTGACACGGTGCGTTTTGTGCCACAAAAGGAGGGCGTATGTTAAAAATCCTGCGCGCCGGCCTGATGACCTCTGTTCAGGACCGCGGCCGTCATGGCTGGCGACAATATGGCATCAGCATCAGCGGTGCGCTTGACGAGCCCTCGATGCGCACAGCCAACATGCTGGTAGGCAACGCGGAAAATAGCGCGGTGCTGGAGATCGTGCTTGGACAATTTAAAGCGGAATTTCGTCGTGACGGCTGGTTTGCCCTGACCGGGGCAGACTGCAGCGCCGAGCTGGACGGCAAGCCGGTATGGACCGGCTGGCGTTTACCGGTGAAGAAGGGGCAGGTGCTGAGCCTCGCTATGCCGGTCAGCGGTATGCGCAGCTATCTGGCCGTTAATGGCGGTTTTGCGATTGAGGAGATGCTGGGCTCACACAGTACCGATTTAAAAGCCGCCTTTGGTGGCTGGCAGGGGCGAAAGCTGCAGGACGGTGATGCGTTGCCGCTCGGTAAAGCCACGCGTACGTTTCAGCACAAAGCGGGCGTGCGCCAGCTGCTGTGGGGCAATCGCATTCGTGCGCTGCCGGGGCCGGAGTACAGCGAATTTAGCCGCGAAGCGCAGGAGGGATTCTGGCGCGTGCCGTGGAAACTGAGTGCGCAGAGTAACCGCATGGGTTACCGGCTGCAGGGGCGCAATCTGCAGCGTACGGCCACACGGGATTTGCTGTCGCACGGGCTGGTGCCAGGCGTGGTTCAGGTACCGCCAAACGGGCAACCCATCGTACTGATGGCCGATGCGCAGACCACCGGAGGGTATCCGCGTATCGCCTGTATCATCGAAGCGGATCTCTATCAGCTGGCGCAGATTCGCCTCGGCGAGCCAATACACTTTATCCACTGCACGTTAGAAGAGGCGCTGCTGGCTAAACAGCAGCAGCAGCGCGCACTGGATCAGATAGCCTGGGGACTCAGCCATGAAAATTGATCTCAATGCCGATCTCGGTGAAGGCAGCGCCAGCGATCGTGAACTGCTGACGCTGGTGAGCTCGGCCAACATCGCCTGCGGCTTTCATGCCGGCGATGCGCAAACCATGCTGCAATCGGTGCGCTGGGCAAAAGCCTGCGGGGTGGCCATTGGCGCGCATCCGGGTTTTCCCGATCGGGAGAATTTTGGCCGCACCGCGATGCAGCTGCCAGCGGAAACGGTGTATGCGCAGATGATCTATCAGATCGGCGCACTGAAAAGTATGGCTGAAAGTGAAGGCCAGCCGCTGGTACATGTGAAACCTCACGGCATGCTCTATAACCAGGCCGCCGCCGATCCGCAGCTGGCGGAAGCCATTGCGCGCGCGGTAAAAGCGGTTGATCCGGCGCTGATTCTGGTGGGGCTGGCGGGCAGCGCCCTGATTCAGGCCGGCGCGCAGCAGGGGTTGCGTACGCGTGAAGAGGTGTTCGCCGATCGCGGCTATCTGGCAACGGGCGCGCTGGTACCGCGCAGCCAGCCCGGGGCCATGATCGAACAGGCCGATCTGGCGCTGGCGCAGACGCTGACCATGGTGCAGCAGCGCCAGGTCCGCAGCATCACCGGCGAATGGGTGACGGTGAATGCGGAAACGGTCTGTCTGCATGGGGACGGCGCACACGCCCTGCAGTTTGCCCGCACCCTGCGCGAGGCTTTTGAGACCCATCAGATTGCGGTCACCAGCGCATAATCATTAACTGTTTGCCCGGCACCGTGCCGGGCTTTTTATTTCCTGAGGGGAAAATAATGGATAACGTGGTTAACCTCTGGCCGTTACTGGGCATTGCCGCGATTGTGCTCGGTTTTGTGCTGCGCTTTAATCCGGTGCTGGTGGTGATTGTTGCAGGCTTTGTGACCGGCATTGCAGCGCACATGCCGCTGGCCGATATTCTGGAAAAACTCGGCGCGGGCTTTCTCAATACCCGTAATCTGCCGCTGATTCTGCTGCTGCCGCTGGCGGTCATTGGCCTGCTGGAGCGGCATGGTCTGAAGGAGCGGGCACAGACCTGGATCGCGCAGATCAAAACGGCGACCGCCGGCCGTCTGCTGATCGTGTACCTGTTTGTGCGGGAAATTACCGCCGCACTCGGTCTGACCAGCCTCGGCGGCCATCCGCAAATGGTGCGCCCGTTGCTCGCCCCGATGGCCGAAGGGGCCACAGAAAACCGCTATGGCGAAGTACCGCCCGCGGTGCGCCATCGTCTGCGGGCCATGTCCGCCGCCACCGATAATGTCGGGTTATTTTTTGGTGAGGACATTTTCGTGGCGTTTGGCGCGATTATTTTCATGCACAACTTTATGCAGGAGTCGGCGGGGATCGCTACCGAGCCGCTGCATATCGCGCTATGGGGCATCCCGACGGCGCTGTGCGCCTTTCTGATCCATGCGGCGCGCCTGGTGCGGCTTGACCGCCAGCTATCGCGTGAGTTAGGCGCGCTGAACCAGCAGGCGCTGCGCGCGCGGGGAGAGAAATAATGTTCCAGCAGCAATATCTGATGTGGCTGGCAGGGGCGATCCTGCTGATGGTGGCACTGCTTTCCTGGCGCGACAGCGCGAACCCGCGTCGCTTTACCACCGGCCTGTTCTGGGCGCTGTATGGCCTGATTTTTCTGACCGGCGACTGGACGTTTCAGCTGGCTGCCCGGTGGGCGGGTGAGGCGCAGCGTGGCAGCCGCTGGCTCAATATCGGCGTCGGGGTGGCAGTGGTCCTGATGGCGCTGATTGCTGGCTGCGGCGGCGTGCGCTTGGGGCGCTATCATCAGCGCAGCGAGACGGAAAAACAGGCCAGCGCTCAGCGACTGGGCAATAAACTGTTTATGCCCGCGCTGGCGATTCCGCTGGTCACGGTGATGGGCGTGCTGGCGTTTAACCATTTACCGGGTTTGCAGGCGCGGGTATTTGGCCCCGGCAATCACGCGACGCTGGTGACGCTGTTTTCCATGATGGTGGGCTGTCTGCTGGGCTGGCTGATTGCGCTGAAGTTCACCCATGAGAAGCCTTTGCAGTCCATGCAGGAGACGCGTCGCCTGCTGGATGCGGTGGGCTGGGCCTTTATCCTGCCGCAGATCCTGGCCACGCTTGGCCTGCTGTTCACCAGCGCGGGCGTGGGCAATGCGATTTCGCATCTCACGGCACAGTATCTGGCGGTGGATAATCGTCTGATTGCGGTAGCCGTATACGCAGGCGGCATGGCGCTGCTGACGATGGTCATGGGCAACGCTTTTGCTGCTTTCCCGATTGTTACGGCAGGCATTGGTATCCCGATTCTGGTGCTGCAGCACGGCGGCAATCCGGCGGTCATGGCGGCGATCGGCATGTTTTCCGGCTACTGCGGCACGCTGATGACCCCGATGGCGGCGAACTTCAATATCGTCCCGGCACGGCTGCTGGAGCTGCCCGATCGCAATGCGGTGATCCGGGCTCAGGTGCCTACCGGTGTGCTACTGTTGTTAGTGAATATTTTCCTGCTTTATTTCCTGATGTTCCTGTGAGGTGGTCATGAAAACCGTGTTAATGACGGCATTTGAACCGTTCGGCGGTGAGCACATTAATCCTTCATGGGAAGCGGTGCGCAGCTTTGAAGGGAAGGTGATTGACGACGCGCGTATTGTCGTGCGTCAGCTGCCGGTGGTGTTCTCTGCCTGCGGTGCGGTGCTGACCGCGGCGCTGGAGGAGCTTAAGCCGCATCGTATTCTGTGTGTCGGGCAGGCCGGCGGACGCAGCGATATTAGCGTGGAGCGGGTAGCGATCAACGTCAACGATGCGCGCATTGCGGATAATGCCGGGCAACAGCCGGTTGATGAACCGGTGGTGGCTGGCGGGCCGGCCGCCTATTTCGCCACGATCCCCATTAAGGCCGTGGTGGCAGCCCTGCGGGAAGTAGGGATTCCGGCGTCTGTTTCACAGACTGCCGGCACCTTTACCTGCAATAACGTGATGTACCAGCTGCTGCACTGGCTGCATACCTCCGGCAGCGCGGCGCGTGGCGGCTTTGTGCATATTCCCTATATGCCGGAGCAGGCTGCGCAGCATCCGGGCGCGCCCAGTATGTCTACTGCCAGCGTGGTACAGGCGCTGGAAACGTCGCTGCGGGTTATCCTGAGCACGGAAAACGATATCCGCGCAGCCGGCGGAGCCACTCACTGATCAGGAGATGTTATGCCAGAGGGACCGGAGATTCGCCGGGCGGCGGATCAGCTGGCGGCCGCGATGGTCGGCAAGCCACTGACCGACGTGTGGTTTGCTTTTCCGCAGCTGAAAACCTACGAACCTTCACTGCTGGGCGAGACAATTGATGCCTTTGAGACGCGCGGTAAGGCGCTGCTGACGCACTTCTCGAACGGGCTGACGCTCTACAGTCACAATCAGCTGTATGGCGTGTGGCGTGTAGTAAAAAGCGGCACTGAGCCCAATACGTCACGCCAGCTGCGCGTGCGGCTGGCAAATGCAGACCGCACCATTTTGCTCTACAGCGCCTCGGAGATTGAGTTACTTAATGCGGATACGCTGGGCGCGCACCCGTTTCTGCAGCGCGTAGGGCCGGATGTGCTGGACGCCAGCCTGACAGTGGATGCCGTGCGCGAACGGCTGCTGTCACCGCGTTTCCGGCGGCGTCAGTTTAGCGGGTTGCTGCTCGATCAGGCGTTTCTCGCTGGTCTCGGCAATTATCTGCGCGTGGAAATCCTGTGGCATGCCGGTTTACGGGCGCAGCATCGCGCGCAGGACTTAACCGCGTCACAGCTGGATGCGCTAAGCGAAGCAATGCTGGCTGTACCGCGGCTCTCTTATCAGATGCGCGGCAGCATGAAAAAATACCATGAGGATGCAGCGTTTCGCTTTGAAGTGTTTCATCGTCAGGGCAAAAAGTGCCGACGCTGCGGTGCGATCATTGAAAAAGGGGTGCTCTCCTCACGTCCCTTTTACTGGTGTCCGGGGTGCCAGGTGTGAAGGCGCTGACTGCAGCCGGACAAACGCCGCAGGCAATGCGGGCTGTGCTCAGGCGGTCCTCGCGCCGCAGCGCAGTGCCTGCACATGCTTCGTCAGCCTGAGGGATCGGCGGCGCCTTTGGTCCGCTTTCCTGCGGGCTCATCCGGGTTTCCTCACCCTGTTCAGCGCTGCGGGTTGCCCCGATCAGCCTGCGCTGTGACCTTGATGCTGGCAGCAAGCGGTCAGATTGACGGCGCCGGAGATCCGCTGATGCTCAGGGCTATCCGCAGCGCTGAGGCTGTTACGTGATGCCAGGCGATTACGCACGACGCGCAAATCAGGCCGGGCCGGTCAGGACCACCGATCCCGGCCGTTCCGTCAGGCATGACGTGAAGGCTGAAGAGACCGCGCAAGCGGCGCGTGGACGGCCCGGCAGCAGCAGACGCAGGACGTCTCAGCGCGACAGACAGTTCGCAACAGCGCGAAGATGCAAGAGAAGGACGTGTGCGGCAGGAAAGAAAAGGGCGGGATAACCCGCCCTGATAGTTATTTTTTCAGCGCCGAGGTAAATTCGCGCTCGGTGTAGCCGGTATAAAGCTGACGCGGACGGGCAATCTTCATGCCTTCGTCATGCATCTCTTTCCAGTGTGCAATCCAGCCCACGGTACGCGCCATCGCGAAGATCACGGTAAACATGGAAGACGGGATGCCCATCGCTTTGAGGATAATACCGGAGTAGAAGTCAACGTTCGGATAGAGTTTACGCTCGATGAAGTACGGGTCGTTCAGGGCAATGTGTTCCAGCTCCATCGCCACTTCCAGCAAATCATCTTTCATGCCCAGTTCATTCAGCACTTCGTGACAGGTTTCGCGCATGACGGTGGCACGCGGGTCATAGTTTTTGTAAACGCGGTGACCAAAGCCCATCAGACGGAACGAATCGTTCTTGTCTTTCGCACGACGCACAAATTCCGGGATATGTTCCACGGTGCTGATCTCTTCCAGCATACGCAGGGTGGCTTCGTTTGCGCCGCCGTGTGCAGGTCCCCATAGCGATGCGATACCGGCCGCGATACAGGCAAAGGGGTTAGCGCCCGAAGAGCCAGCAGTACGTACGGTAGAGGTCGACGCATTCTGTTCGTGGTCAGCATGCAGAATCAGAATCCGGTCCATCGCGCGCTCCAGCACCGGATTCACTTTGTACTCTTCACAGGGGGTGGCAAACATCATGTGCAGGAAGTTGCCGGCATAGGAGAGATCGTTACGCGGATACACGAACGGCTGGCCGATGGAGTATTTGTAGCACATGGCTGCCATGGTCGGCATTTTAGAGAGCAGACGGAAAGCCGCGATTTCGCGGTGGCGCTCAATGTTGACATCCAGAGAATCATGATAGAACGCGGCCAGCGCGCCGGTTACGCCGCACATCACGGCCATCGGGTGTGAATCACGGCGGAAACCGTGGAACAGGCGGGTAATCTGTTCATGAATCATGGTGTGGCGGGTAACGGTGGTACAGAACTCATCAAACTGCGCCTGCGTTGGCGCTTCACCGTTCAGCAGGATATAGCACACTTCAAGATAGTTGGAGTGGGTGGCCAGCTGATCGATCGGGAAACCGCGATGTAACAAAATCCCTTCATCACCATCAATAAAGGTAATTTTTGATTCGCAGGACGCCGTAGAGGTGAAACCAGGGTCGAAGGTGAACAGGCCTTTTGAGCCAAGGGCGCGGACGTCAACAACATCCTGTCCCAGCGTGCCTTGCATCACATCCAGTTCAACCGTGTTGTTGTCTTGTAGGGTTAGCGTCACTTTTTTATCTGTCATTTTTCGTCTCCATAGCGCCTTAGTAGGTAAGGATCTTAGACACCAGAATAGCCTTCATGTTGCGTAAAACCACAATCTTCACAGCATCACTCTGCGGTAACGTTGGGCATGCAAGGTTACAGAGCAACGCGGTGTTTGGGCCAGTGGCGTCCGGGCATGACATGGTGCAAATCGCGGATGTTAAAGATCCTGTCTCGACATAACTTCTTGGTAACCAATAACCTGACGGTTTATGTTGCTCGTAAAGGCAATGTTACATAACTTGAGCTTAGGGGAAAGTGTATCCCCATAACTTTTGTGCATCATAGGGCTTTAATGCGTTTGTTTGTAACTGAAATGTTGATCTATTGTCAAATCAGATAATTAAAAATGTGTTAATTGTGAAATTCGTGAGGAAGATCACTGATCAGCTTAAATGTGACCAAAGAGATTGTAGGGGAATTGTAATCAGAATGTGATCCTCCTATACTGCCGCCAGGTCTCCGGAATACCCTGACACCAGGAGTCACCCAGCGTTTTTCCCGCTTCATTTAACACTGGATGTTGCTATTTTGGTGGCGGTTGTAGTCTGAACACGCACTGTGCTCTTCTGCAACTCAGGACCGGAGGAAGCAAAATAAAAAGAGCTGTGTGGGCAAAACCGTGAAAAAACAAAGACCTGTTAACTTGGATCTCTCGACGATCCGGTTTCCCGTTACTGCAATATCGTCCATTCTCCACCGCGTCTCCGGCGTGATTACCTTTGTCGCCCTCGGAATTCTGCTCTGGTTACTGGGTCTCTCTCTCTCCTCTCCGGAAGGTTTCCAGCAGGCGGCATCCATCATGGATAGCTTCTTCGCCAAATTTATCATGTGGGGCATTCTGACCGCGCTGGCTTATCACGCCGCAAGCGGCATTCGTCATATGCTGGCGGATTTTGGCTTTACCGCTGAAACCCTGCAGGTGGGAACCCGTACCGCGCAAGCGGTTTTTGTTATCACTGTCGTGCTCTCAATTTTGGCTGGAGTCCTCGTATGGTAAGCAATGCTTCTGCATTAGGACGCAACGGTATCCATGACTGGCTGTTACTGCGTGCTTCTGCAATCTTAATTACGCTCTACATTCTCTATATCCTCGGTTTTGTCGTGATGACCGGCACGCTGACTTATGATGTCTGGCGCGGCTTTTTCGCTTCCTCTTTCACGAAGGTGTTCACGCTGCTGACGCTGTTCTCCATCCTGATTCATGGCTGGATTGGCATGTGGCAGGTGCTGACCGACTACGTGAAACCGCTGGCAACCCGTCTGGTGTTGCAACTGCTGATTGTGGTCGCGCTGTTGTCCTATGCAATTTATGGAACCGTTGTGGTGTGGGGTGTGTAAATGAGTTTGCCAGTCAGAGAATTTGATGCCGTGGTGATCGGCGCGGGTGGCGCAGGTATGCGTGCCGCTCTGCAAATCTCCCAATCGGGCCAGAGCTGCGCCCTGTTATCAAAAGTATTCCCAACCCGTTCCCACACCGTATCGGCGCAGGGCGGTATCACCGTGGCGCTGGGTAACTCCCATGACGATAACTGGGAATGGCACATGTACGATACCGTGAAAGGCTCCGACTATATCGGTGACCAGGACGCGATCGAATATATGTGTAAAACCGGCCCGGAAGCGATTCTGGAGCTGGAACATATGGGTCTGCCTTTCTCCCGTCTTGATGACGGTCGCGTTTATCAGCGTCCGTTTGGTGGTCAGTCGAAGAACTTTGGTGGTGAGCAGGCAGCCCGTACGGCTGCGGCTGCCGACCGTACCGGCCACGCACTGCTGCATACGCTGTATCAGCAGAACCTGAAAAACAAAACCACTATCTTCTCCGAATGGTACGCGCTGGATCTGGTGAAAAACGCCGACGGCGCTATCGTTGGCTGCACAGCTATCTGCATTGAAACCGGCGAAACCGTCTACTTCAAAGCCAAAGCGACCATTCTGGCTACCGGCGGTGCAGGGCGTATTTATCAGTCCACCACCAACGCTCACATCAACACCGGTGACGGCGTTGGCATGGCGATTCGTGCCGGCGTGCCGATGCAGGATATGGAAATGTGGCAGTTCCACCCAACCGGGATTGCCGGTGCGGGCGTGCTGGTTACCGAAGGCTGCCGTGGTGAGGGCGGTTACCTGCTGAACAAGCATGGTGAGCGTTTCATGGAGCGTTATGCGCCAAATGCCAAAGATCTGGCAGGCCGTGACGTGGTGGCCCGTTCCATGATGGTGGAAATTCGTGAAGGTCGCGGTTGCGATGGCCCATGGGGTCCGCATATCAAACTGAAACTCGATCACCTGGGCGCAGAAGTGCTGGAATCGCGCCTGCCAGGCATTCTGGAGCTGTCGCGCACCTTCGCACACGTTGATCCTATCAAAGAGCCGATCCCGGTTATTCCAACCTGCCACTACATGATGGGCGGTATTCCGACCAAAGTCACCGGCCAGGCACTGCGGGTGAATGAGCAGGGTGAAGATGAAGTCATCCCGGGACTGTTTGCGGTAGGCGAAATCGCCTGCGTTTCGGTGCACGGGGCAAACCGTCTGGGCGGTAACTCACTGCTTGACCTTGTGGTGTTTGGTCGTGCGGCGGGTGTACACCTGATGGAGTGCATTGCTGAGCAGGGCGAGCTGCGTGACGCGACTGAAGATGAAATCGCTGCGGCCATGGCGCGCTTTAACCGCTGGGAAAACAACACCACGGGTGAAGATCCGGTGGAAATCCGTAAAGCGCTGCAGCGCTGCATGCAGAACAACTTCTCGGTATTCCGTGAAGGTGATGCAATGCGTGAAGGTCTGGCGGAGCTGAAAGCGATTCGCGAGCGTCTGAAAAACGCCCGTCTGGACGACCGTTCACCAGACTTTAACACGCAGCGTATCGAGTGCCTGGAACTGGATAACCTGATGGAAACGGCCTACGCCACCGCCGTTGCGGCCAACTTCCGTACGGAAAGCCGCGGCGCGCACAGCCGCTTCGACTACCCGGAGCGCGATGACGCAAACTGGCTGTGCCACAGTCTCTATGTTCCGCAAACGGAAAGCATGACGCGCCGTGAGGTGAACATGCAGCCGAAACTGCGCGCGGCCTTCCCGCCGAAAGCGCGTACTTATTAATGCGGAGATCATCATGAGACTCGAATTTTCAATCTATCGTTATAACCCGGAAGTCGATGACAAACCGCGCATGCAGGATTACACCCTGGAAGCGGAAGATGGTCGCGACATGATGCTGCTGGACGCGCTGATTCGCCTGAAAGAGAAAGACCCGACGCTGGCGTTCCGTCGTTCGTGCCGTGAAGGGGTTTGCGGCTCAGATGGCCTGAACATGAACGGTAAAAACGGCCTGGCGTGCATCACGCCGGTGTCAGCACTGGGTAACGGCAGCAAGAAGATTGTGATCCGACCGCTGCCGGGTTTACCGGTGGTGCGTGACCTCGTGGTCGACATGGGGCAATTCTATGCGCAGTATGAGAAGATTAAGCCTTTCCTGTTGAATAATGGGGAAAATCCACCGGCGCGCGAGCACCTGCAAAGCCCGGCACAGCGTGAGCATCTGGATGGTCTGTATGAGTGCATTCTGTGCGCCTGCTGCTCCACCTCCTGCCCGTCGTTCTGGTGGAATCCGGACAAGTTTATCGGTCCGGCCGGTCTGCTGGCCGCTTACCGTTTCCTGATTGACAGCCGCGATACCGAAACGGATGCGCGTCTCGACAATCTGAACGATGCGTTCAGCGTATTCCGCTGCCACAGCATCATGAACTGTGTAAGCGTATGTCCGAAAGGCCTCAACCCGACGCGCGCCATCGGCCACATTAAGTCGATGCTGCTGCAGCGCGGCGCGTAAAACAGAAGTCATCGTCGGGAACCCAGGTTCCCGACGTTTTACGGAAGCCTCTATAAGCGCGGTACTGACCACGCTTATAAAGGTTCCCTTACGGGCCAGGCGTTGGTAGCGCACAGGTTCGTATCGCTGAACTCACTACGGCAAGCCGTGAAAGCGGCAACAAATGAAACCTCATAAAAAGCAGATTAATGCTTAAGGGATCACAATGCAGAACAGCGCGATGAAACCCTGGCTGGACTCCTCCTGGCTGGCCGGCGCGAACCAATCCTACATAGAGCAGCTCTATGAGGATTTCCTGACCGATCCTGACTCCGTTGATGAAGTGTGGCGCTCGATGTTCCAGCAGCTGCCCGGCACCGGCGTGAAACCTGAACAGTTCCACTCCACCACGCGTGAATACTTCCGCCGCCTGGCCAAAGATGCGACCCGCTACACCTCCACAGTCACCGATCCGGCCACCAATTCAAAACAGGTTAAAGTGCTGCAGCTGATCAATGCGTTCCGCTTCCGCGGCCATCAGCACGCTAACCTTGATCCGCTGGGTCTCTGGAAGCAGGAGACCGTTGCCGATCTCGATCCGGCTTTTCACGATCTGACCGACGCCGATTTTCAGGAAAGCTTTAACGTAGGCTCGTTTGCCATTGGCAAAGAGACTATGAAGCTGGCGGATCTTTATGCCGCGCTGCAGCAGACCTACTGTGGCTCAATTGGTGCAGAGTACATGCACATCAACAACACCGAAGAGAAGCGCTGGATTCAGCAGCGTCTGGAATCGGTGGCGGGCCACGGCGCATTCAGCGGGGAAGAGAAAAAAGGTTTCCTGAAAGAGCTGACGGCGGCAGAAGGGCTGGAAAAATACCTCGGTGCGAAATTCCCGGGCGCCAAGCGCTTCTCGCTGGAGGGCGGCGATGCGCTGATCCCGATGCTGCGTGAAATGATTCGCCATGCCGGCAAGAGCGGCACGCGCGAAGTGGTGCTGGGAATGGCACACCGCGGCCGTCTCAATGTGCTGATCAACGTGCTGGGTAAAAAGCCGCAGGATCTGTTTGATGAGTTCGCCGGTAAGCATAAAGAGCACCTCGGCACCGGTGATGTGAAGTACCACATGGGCTTCTCGTCTGACATCGAAACCGAAGGCGGCCTGGTGCATCTGGCGCTGGCGTTCAACCCGTCGCACCTTGAAATCGTCAGCCCGGTTGTCATGGGCTCAGTGCGTGCGCGTCTGGATCGCCTGGCCGAGCCGGTCAGCAACAAAGTCCTGCCTATCACCATTCACGGTGACGCAGCTGTTATCGGTCAGGGCGTGGTGCAGGAAACCCTGAACATGTCGCAGGCGCGTGGTTACGAAGTAGGCGGTACCGTTCGCATTGTGATCAACAACCAGGTGGGTTTCACCACCTCAAACCCGAAAGATGCCCGTTCCACGCCGTATTGCACCGACATCGGCAAAATGGTGCTGGCGCCTATTTTCCACGTCAATGCAGACGACCCGGAAGCCGTGGCCTTTGTGACCCGACTGGCGCTGGATTACCGCAACACCTTCAAACGCGATGTCTTTATCGATCTGGTGTGCTATCGCCGTCATGGCCATAACGAAGCGGATGAGCCAAGTGCAACCCAGCCGCTGATGTACCAGAAAATCAAAAAACATCCGACGCCGCGCAAAATCTACGCCGATCAGCTGGAAAGCGAAGGCGTGGCGACGCAGGAAGATGCCACGGAAATGGTCAATCTGTATCGCGATGCGCTGGATGCGGGTGAATGCGTGGTGCCGGAATGGCGTCCGATGAGCCTGCACTCCTTCACCTGGTCGCCGTACCTGAACCATGAGTGGGACGAAGGCTATCCGGAAACCGTGGACATGAAACGTCTGCAGGAGCTGGCACGTCGTATCAGCACCATTCCGGAAGCAGTGGAAGTGCAGTCACGCGTCGCGAAGATCTACAACGATCGCAAAGAGATGGCGGAAGGCAACAAGCTGTTTGACTGGGGCGGCGCGGAAAACCTGGCGTACGCTACGCTGGTCGACGAAGGGATTCCGGTGCGCCTGTCGGGTGAAGACTCCGGCCGCGGCACCTTCTTCCACCGTCACGCGGTGATCCATAACCAGCAGAACGGCTCAACCTATACGCCGCTGCACCATATTCATAACGGTCAGGGCCAGTTCAAAGTCTGGGATTCTGTGCTGTCTGAAGAAGCGGTACTGGCATTCGAATATGGCTATGCCACCGCCGAGCCGCGCGTGCTGACCATATGGGAAGCGCAGTTTGGCGATTTCGCCAACGGCGCCCAGGTGGTAATCGATCAGTTCATCAGCTCCGGTGAGCAGAAATGGGGCCGGATGTGTGGCCTGGTTATGCTGCTGCCGCACGGCTACGAAGGGCAGGGCCCGGAGCACTCCTCTGCACGCCTTGAGCGTTATCTGCAGCTGTGTGCTGAGCAGAACATGCAGGTCTGCGTGCCATCGACACCTGCTCAGGTGTACCACATGCTGCGTCGTCAGGCGCTGCGCGGTATGCGCCGTCCGCTGATTGTGATGTCACCGAAATCGCTGCTGCGCCATCCGCTGGCGGTATCCAGCCTGGATGAACTGGCCAACGGCAGCTTCCAGCCGGCGATTGGCGAAATCGATGAACTGGATGCGAAGCAGGTGAAACGCGTGGTGCTGTGCTCCGGCAAGGTTTACTACGATCTGCTGGAACAGCGTCGCAAAAACGAGCAGACCGATGTTGCCATCGTGCGTATCGAGCAGCTCTATCCATTCCCGCACAAAGCCGTGCAGGAAGCCCTGAAAGATTACGCCCATGTGCAGGATTTTGTCTGGTGTCAGGAAGAGCCACTGAATCAGGGCGCATGGTATTGCAGTCAGCATCATTTCCGCGAAGTGGTTCCCTTTGGTGCGTCACTGCGTTACGCAGGCCGTCCGGCGTCTGCTTCACCGGCCGTGGGCTATATGTCCGTACATCAACAACAGCAGCAAGACCTGGTCAACGACGCGCTGAACCTTGGTTAATTAAAAGGAAAGAAAATGAGTAGCGTAGAAATTCTCGTTCCCGATTTGCCTGAATCCGTAGCGGACGCAACGGTTGCCACCTGGCACAAAAAACCTGGCGATTCTGTTAGCCGCGACGAAGTTCTGGTCGAAATCGAAACGGACAAAGTGGTACTGGAAGTGCCTGCTTCTGCTGACGGTATCCTGGAAGCGGTACTGGAAGATGAAGGCGCAACGGTGACATCACGCCAGATTCTGGGTCGCCTGAAAGAAGGCAACAGCGGCGGCAAAGAGACGTCCGCCAAAGCAGAAAGCAATGAATCTACGCCTGCGCAGCGTCAGACCGCGTCTCTGGAAGAAGAGAGCAACGACGCGCTGAGCCCGGCGGTTCGCCGCCTGATTGCCGAAAACAACCTGGATGCCAGCCAGATCAAAGGCACCGGCGTGGGCGGCCGTCTGACCCGTGAAGATGTGGAAAAACATCTGGCGAAGTCAGCCGACAGCAGCAAAGCAGCGCCAGCCGCTGCTGCTGCAGCACCGCAGGCGGCTGTCGCTAACCGCAGCGAAAAACGTGTACCGATGACCCGTCTGCGTAAGCGCGTGGCGGAGCGTCTGCTGGAAGCGAAAAACAGCACCGCGATGCTGACCACCTTCAACGAAGTCAACATGAAGCCAATCATGGATCTGCGCAAGCAGTATGGCGATGCCTTCGAGAAGCGTCATGGCGTGCGTCTGGGCTTTATGTCGTTCTACATCAAAGCGGTAGTTGAAGCGCTGAAACGCTTCCCGGAAGTGAACGCTTCCATCGACGGTGATGATGTGGTTTACCACAACTACTTCGATGTCAGCATCGCTGTCTCCACGCCGCGCGGTCTGGTTACCCCAGTACTGAAAGATGTGGATGCGCTGAGCATGGCTGACATCGAGAAGAAAATTAAAGAGCTGGCGGTGAAAGGCCGTGACGGCAAACTGACCGTGGAAGAGCTGACCGGCGGCAACTTCACCATCACCAACGGTGGTGTGTTCGGTTCGCTGATGTCCACGCCAATCATCAACCCACCGCAGAGCGCGATCCTCGGCATGCACGCCATCAAAGATCGTCCGATGGCGGTGAACGGCCAGGTGGTGGTGCTGCCAATGATGTATCTGGCGCTCTCTTACGATCACCGTCTGATCGATGGCCGCGAGTCAGTGGGCTATCTGGTAGCGGTTAAAGAGATGCTGGAAGATCCGGCGCGTCTGCTGCTGGATGTCTGATTTCGCCGGGCGCGCGCCTGATGCGCGCCCACACTTAAATGTTTCAGATCTGAATGGATAGAACATCATGAACTTACACGAATACCAGGCGAAGCAGCTGTTTGCACGGTATGGTATGCCGGCTCCGACTGGCTACGCCTGCACGACGCCACGTGAAGCAGAAGAAGCCGCCTCTAAAATTGGCGCAGGCCCGTGGGTAGTGAAATGTCAGGTTCATGCCGGTGGCCGCGGTAAAGCGGGCGGTGTGAAAGTGGTTAACAGCAAAGAAGAGATCCGCGCCTTCGCGGAAAACTGGCTGGGCAAACGTCTGGTGACCTATCAAACAGACGCCGACGGTCAGCCGGTAAACCAGATCCTGGTTGAAGCCGCAACCGACATCGACCAGGAACTGTACCTGGGCGCGGTCGTTGACCGTGCCACCCGTCGCGTGGTGTTCATGGCGTCGACTGAAGGCGGCGTGGAGATCGAAAAAGTCGCGGAAGAGACCCCGCACCTGATCCACAAAATGGCGCTGGATCCGCTGACCGGACCGCAGCCTTATCAGGGCCGCGAGCTGGCGTTCAAGCTGGGTCTGAGCGGTAAGCAGGTCAGCCAGTTCACCAAAATCTTCATGGGCCTGGCGACCATGTTCCTGGAGCGCGATCTGGCGCTGGTTGAGATCAACCCGCTGGTGATCACCAAACAGGGCGATCTGATCTGCCTCGACGGCAAGCTGGGTGCCGACGGTAACGCACTGTTCCGTCAGCCTGAGCTGCGTGAAATGCGTGACCCAAGCCAGGAAGATCCCCGTGAAGCCCACGCAACACAGTGGGAACTGAACTATGTCGCCTTGGAAGGCAACATTGGCTGTATGGTCAACGGTGCCGGTCTGGCGATGGGCACCATGGACATCGTGAAACACCACGGTGGTCAGCCTGCAAACTTCCTTGATGTTGGCGGCGGCGCGACCAAAGAGCGCGTAACAGAAGCCTTCAAAATCATCCTGTCTGACGATGCAGTTAAAGCGGTATTCGTTAACATCTTCGGCGGCATCGTGCGTTGCGACCTGATCGCAGACGGCATCATCGGTGCAGTAGCAGAAGTGGGTGTCAACGTACCGGTGGTGGTACGTCTGGAAGGTAACAACGCCGAGCTGGGCGCTAAAAAACTGGCGGACAGCGGTCTGAACATCATTGCAGCAACCAGCCTGACAGACGCGGCACAGCGTGTTGTTGCTGCTGCGGAGGGTAAATAATGTCCATTCTGATCGACAAAAACACCAAAGTCATTTGCCAGGGTTTCACCGGTGGCCAGGGGACTTTCCACTCTGAGCAGGCGCTGGCGTATGGCACGCAGCTGGTTGGCGGTGTAACGCCGGGCAAAGGCGGCACCACTCATCTGGGCCTGCCGGTGTTCAACACGGTACGTGAAGCGGTTGAAGCCACAGGCGCAACCGCCACCGTGATCTACGTTCCGGCTCCGTTCTGCAAAGACGGTATCCTGGAAGCGATCGATGCCGGCATCAAACTGATCATCACCATCACCGAAGGTATCCCGACGCTGGATATGCTGACGGTGAAAATGAAGCTGGATGAAGCGGGCGTGCGCATGATCGGGCCAAACTGCCCGGGCGTGATCACCCCAGGTGAATGCAAAATCGGCATCATGCCAGGTCACATTCACCAGCCTGGCCGCGTGGGTATCGTCTCCCGCTCCGGCACGCTGACGTATGAAGCCGTTAAGCAGACGACGGACATTGGCTACGGCCAGTCCACCTGCGTGGGTATCGGCGGCGACCCGATCCCAGGTTCTAACTTCATCGACATCCTGAAAATGTTCCAGGATGATCCGCAGACCGAAGCGATCGTTATGATCGGTGAGATCGGCGGAAGTGCAGAAGAAGAAGCTGCCGCGTTCATCAAAGAGCACGTGACCAAGCCGGTTGTGGGCTATATCGCGGGCGTTACCGCGCCAAAAGGCAAGCGTATGGGCCATGCGGGTGCCATCATTGCCGGCGGTAAAGGCACAGCAGACGAGAAGTTCGCAGCGCTGGAAGCGGCCGGTGTGAAAACCGTACGCAGCCTGGCTGACATTGGCGATGCGGTAAAAGCCGTACTGCCAGCGAAATAAGCCCGTTTTCTCTGCTGTTAAAAAGCCACCTTCGGGTGGCTTTTTTTATGGCGGCTATTTGGCGAAAGGGGGGCCGCCCGCGAGCAGGCAACAGGGCGGTACTGCAGAACGCGCAAAATTATAAAGGGCATTACTGAAAGTTGCGGCGTTAAATAATCACGCTGAAAGTGACGAATTTCTTAATATCGATCGTCGGCAGTGACAACTTATTAACAACGCTTCCCACACTACATAACTGGAAAGTTTTCGTCTTAATCCAGATCAATAATCCGCAAGATATAAGCAACTTTACCGCTGGCTAAATAGAGCGCAACCGGTATAAATTGCGCTGCATCAATTCGGTCTTTTCTGACGTTATTCAGGGGGTTGTGCCAGACGTTGATAAATCAATTCTGCCACTTCCTCCTGCCACGCCTGCGCGAAACAGACCGATGCGATCGGTTTTTCGGGGAATTTTTATCAGGGTAACTGGCGCGTTTTCTGCTGCCTGTTGCGCTGTTCTGCTGTGCATAAAACTGGAATCAATAATCAGTCGTTCCTGACAAATATCCGCCCTGATCGTTGCGCTGACAGGCGCAGCGGCACAGCGGCATTATTTACGCGGGAGCAAGGAGTCATCATGTTAGATATTGTCGAGCTGTCGCGTTTACAGTTTGCCCTGACGGCGATGTACCATTTCCTGTTCGTGCCCCTGACGCTGGGGATGGCCTTTCTGCTGGCGATCATGGAGAGCGTGTACGTTCTGTCGGGAAAACAGATTTATAAAGATATGACCAAATTCTGGGGCAAGTTATTTGGTATTAACTTTGCGCTGGGGGTGGCAACCGGACTGACCATGGAGTTTCAGTTCGGCACCAACTGGTCTTATTACTCTCACTACGTCGGCGATATTTTCGGTGCGCCGCTGGCCATCGAAGGCCTGATGGCGTTCTTCCTGGAATCCACCTTTGTTGGCCTGTTTTTCTTTGGCTGGGATCGGCTGGGTAAAGTGCAGCACCTGGCGGTGACCTGGCTGGTGGCGCTGGGCTCGAATATGTCGGCGCTGTGGATCCTGGTCGCGAACGGCTGGATGCAGAACCCGATTGCCTCCGAATTCAACTTCGAAACCATGCGCATGGAGATGGTGAGCTTTTCCGGGCTGGTCCTCAACCCGGTGGCCCAGGTGAAGTTTGTGCACACCGTGGCGGCGGGTTATACCACCGGCGCGATGTTTATTCTCGGCATCAGCGCCTGGTATCTGCTGAAAGGGCGTGACACGGCGTTTGCCAGACGCTCGTTCGCCATTGCAGCCAGCTTTGGTATGGCAGCGGTGCTGTCAGTGATCGTGCTGGGTGATGAATCCGGTTATGAAATGGGTGACGTACAGAAAACCAAGCTGGCGGCCATTGAAGCGGAATGGGAAACCCAGCCGGCTCCGGCTGCCTTCACGCTGTTTGGCCTGCCGGATCAGGGAACGCAGGAAAACCGCTATGCCATCCAGATCCCGTATCTGCTTGGGCTGATCGCCACCCGTTCGGTTGATACGCCGGTTACCGGTCTGAAAGATCTGCTGGCACAGCATGAAGTGCGTATTCGCAACGGCATGAAGGCCTATGCATTGCTGAACGAACTGCGAGCGGGCAGCAAGGACCCGGCGGTGCGCAGCGCGTTTGAGGCGCATAAACAGGATCTGGGCTATGGCCTGCTGCTGAAGCGCTATACGCCGGATGTGGCAAACGCCAGCGAAGCGCAGATCCAGCAGGCGACCCAGGACTCAATCCCCCGCGTGGCACCACTCTACTTCGCCTTCCGTATCATGGTGCTGTGTGGCGTCCTGCTGCTGGCGATTATCGCGCTCGCGTTCTGGAGTGTGATGCGTAACCGCATTGGCAAAAACCGTCTGCTGCTGAAGGCAGCGCTGTTTGGCATTCCGCTGCCGTGGATCGCCGTGGAATCAGGCTGGTTTGTGGCGGAGTATGGCCGCCAGCCGTGGGCGATTGGTGAAGTGTTGCCAACCGCTGTTGCCAACTCCTCTGTGACCGTCGGTGATGTGCTGTTCTCGATGACGCTGATTTGCGGCCTCTATACGCTGTTCCTCGTGGCAGAGATGTATCTGATGTTCAAATTTGCCCGTCTTGGTCCCAGCAGCCTGAAAACCGGCCGCTACCACCATGAAACGACACCCGTTGCCACTCAGCCGGCGCGCGGATAAGGAGAGCGATCATGTTTGATTATGAAGTGCTGCGTTTTGTCTGGTGGCTGCTGATCGGCGTGCTGCTGATCGGTTTTGCGGTGACCGACGGATTCGATATGGGGGTAGGGATGCTGACCCGCATACTGGGACGTACCGATACCGAACGCCGAATCATGATAAACACCATTGCCCCGCACTGGGACGGCAATCAGGTATGGCTGATCACCGCCGGCGGCGCGCTGTTTGCCGCCTGGCCGATGGTGTATGCCGCCGCCTTTTCCGGCTTTTATGTGGCAATGATCCTGGTGCTGTCAGCGCTGTTTTTCCGCCCGGTAGGGTTTGATTACCGCTCGAAAATTGAGGACGTGCGCTGGCGTAACGGCTGGGACTGGGGCATTTTCATCGGCAGCTTTGTGCCGCCGCTGGTGATTGGCGTGGCGTTTGGCAACCTGCTGCAGGGCGTGCCGTTCCATGCTGATGCGTATTTGCGCCTGTTCTATACCGGCAATTTTTTCCAGTTGCTGAATCCGTTTGGCCTGCTGGCGGGCGTCATCAGCGTAGCGATGATTCTGGCGCAGGGCGCAACCTATCTGCAGATGCGTACAGAGGGCGATTTGAACCTGCGCGCCCGCGCTGCGGCGCAGATCGGTGCGCTGGTGATGCTGGTGTGTTTTGCGCTGGCCGGCCTGTGGGTGAAATACGGCATTGACGGCTATGTCGTGAAAAGCGTCATTGATCACCATGCTGCTTCCAATCCACTGGGCAAAACGGTGGTGCGTGAAGCCGGCGCGTGGCTGGTGAACTTTGAACAGACGCCGCTGCTGTGGCTGTTCCCGCTGCTGGGCATCGTCCTGCCGCTGCTGACGGTGATGTGTTCACGCCGCGGGCAGGGAGCATGGGCATTTATCTTTTCATCGCTGACGCTGGCCTGCGTCATTATGACCGCTGGCATCGCGCTGTTTCCGTTCATCATGCCTTCCAGCACCGTACCGGGCAGCAGCCTGACGCTGTGGGACGCCACATCCAGCCTGCTGACACTGAAGGTCATGACCTGCGCCGCCATTATCTTTGTGCCGCTGATTCTGGCTTACACCACCTGGTGTTACTACAAGATGTATGGCCGCATTACCCGTGAACACATTGAGCGCAACACGCACTCGCTGTACTGACTGAGGAGAAAGAGCATGTGGTATTTTGCCTGGATACTTGGCACCCTGCTGGCCTGTGCGGCAGGAATCATCACCGCCCTGGCACTGGAACAGAGAGAAGACAGCCATGCGCGGGACGAGCAGGCGTGATGCGCAGTCTGATTCGCATGCAGTATGCGGGGATGGACAGGGGCCCGTTGCGGGCCCTTTCTCTGATACTGGCGCTGGGGCTGGCTGCGTGTGTGATGTGGCAGCCGGCCCGTTTTGCCGCGCGCACCAGTGACATCGCGATCTGGCAGAGCGCTTTACTCATCTGGGCGGTGTGTGCAGGCGTGGTGCACGGCAGCGGGTTACGTCTGCAGCGCCAGCGCTGGCAGCTCCTGCTGGCCCCGCTGCCGGCGCTGATCGTGCTGGCCGCCGGCCTGTTGCATATCGGCTGGTAAGCCTGGCAACGGGGGCGCGCCTGCTCCCGTTTCTCCTGTCTCAGCCGGCCGAGACGTGAGGTTATGTCAGCGTCTGGTCAGGAAATCTCCTGAAAATCCTTCCGGTTGTTAACGTCTGATAATTATTTTCTCCTGGCTCTGGCGGACCATTCCCAAGCGGATCGCTCTTGCGTATAGTAGCAACGTTTAAAATGAGACCGGGATGTAGAGTGAGTACAACGCTGTTTCGCTGGCCGGTTCGGGTCTATTACGAAGACACCGACGCCGGTGGTGTGGTTTACCACGCCAGCTATCTTGCTTTTTATGAACGAGCACGTACCGAAATGCTGCGCCAGCATCATTTCAATCAACAGGCCCTGCTGGAAGAGCAGGTCGCTTTTGTGGTACGGCGCATGACGGTGGACTTTATTGCCGCGGCCCGTCTCGACGACCTTCTGGAAATTCAGACTGAAGTGACGTCCATGACCCGCGCCACTATGACGTTCTCGCAGCGTATCGTGAATGCAGAAGGCAACGTGCTCAATGAAGCGGAAGTCCTGATCGCCTGCATCAACCCACATCTAATGAAGCCGATTGCGCTTCCCAAGTCTATTGTCGCGGAGTTCAAGCAGTGACTGACATGAATGTTCTTGATTTGTTCCTGAAGGCAAGCCTTCTGGTCAAACTTATCATGTTGATTTTGATCGGCTTTTCCATTGCCTCCTGGGCAATCATCATCCAGCGCACGCGCATTCTGAATGCGGCCGGACGCGAAGCCGAAGCCTTTGAAGACAAATTCTGGTCCGGCGTTGAACTGTCGCGTCTGTATCAGGAAAGTCAGGGGCGTCGTGATGAACTGAGCGGCTCAGAGCAGATTTTCTACTCTGGCTTTAAAGAGTTTGCCCGTCTGCACCGCGCCAACAGTCATGCACCGGAAGCGGTGGTTGAGGGTGCCGGTCGCGCCATGCGCATCTCGATGAACCGTGAACTGGAAGCGCTTGAAACGCACATTCCCTTCCTCGGCACCGTGGGCTCCATCAGTCCCTATATCGGCCTGTTCGGTACGGTATGGGGGATCATGCATGCCTTTATCGCGCTGGGTGCGGTAAAACAGGCCACGCTGCAGATGGTCGCGCCGGGGATCGCCGAAGCGCTGATCGCCACCGCGATTGGTCTGTTTGCCGCGATTCCTGCCGTTATGGCGTACAACCGTCTGAACCAGCGCGTGAATAAGCTGGAACAGGGTTACGACAACTTTATGGAAGAGTTCACGGCTATCCTGCATCGTCAGGCTTTCTCCACCGACAACAGCAAGTAAGTCGAGGTTTACGATGGCCAGAACCCGTGGTCGCGGACGTCGCGACTTAAAGTCGGAAATTAACATTGTTCCGCTGCTGGACGTGCTGCTGGTGTTGCTGCTCATCTTTATGGCAACCGCGCCCATTATTACCCAGAGCGTGGAAGTGGATCTGCCGGACGCCACCGATTCCAAAACCGTTTCCAGCGATGATAATCCGCCGGTAATTGTGGAGGTGGCCGGGGTAGGGCAGTACAGCCTGGTGGTGGATCACGATCGTATGACGCAGCTGCCGCCGGAACAGGTGGTCAGCGAAGCCCAGCGCCGTATTGAAGCCAATCCGAAGACGGTCTTCCTGATCGGCGGGGCAAAAGACGTGCCTTACGACGAAATCATCAAGGCGCTGAACCTGTTGCATCAGGCAGGCGTGAAATCAGTCGGTTTGATGACGCAGCCGATTTAAAGCGAACCGTTTTTGGGAACCGAGAGTGTCGAAGGCAACCGAGCAGAACGATAAATTAAAACGCGCGATAATCATTTCGGTGATTCTGCACATCGTGCTGATCGCCCTGCTGATCTGGAGCTCGTTTAACGAACATATCGAAGCCAGCGGCGGCGGTGGCGGCAGTGATATCGATGCAGTGATGGTCGATCCGGGTGCCGTGGTTGAACAGTACAACCGCCAGCAGAATCAGCAAAGTGACAGTCAGCGCGCCGAGCAGCAGCGCCAGAAACAGGCGCAGCAGCAGGCCAAAGAGTTGCAGCAGAAGCAGGCCGCCGAACAGCAGCGTCTGAAGCAGCTGGAAAAAGAGCGGCTGCAGGCGCAGCAGGAAGCGAAAGAGCAGGCAAAACAGCAGGCTGAGCAGCAAAAAGCGGCCGAAGCCGCGGCGAAGCAGGCGCAGGAGCAGCAGAAAGCGGCAGAAGCCGCCGCTGCGCAGGCGAAAGCCGATGCTAAAGCGCAGGCGGATGCGCAGGCCAAAGCGGCCGCGGAAGCAAAAGCCAAAGCGGAAGAGCAGGCCAAAGCCGCTGCCGCGCAGGCTGCGAAAGAGAAAGCGGCCGAGCAGGCGAAAGCCGCGGCGCAAGCCAAAGCGAAGGCTGAAGCCGAAGCCAAAGCGCAGGCCGCGGCGGAGGCGAAGGCCAAAGCCGCGCAGGAAGCCAAAGCCGCGCAGGAAGCCAAAGCCGCGAAAGAGAAAGCGGCGGAAGAAGCCAAAGAGGCCAAAGAAAAAGCGGCTCAGGAAGCCAAAGAGAAAGCGGCTGAAGCGGCGAAAGAAAAAGCGGCGGCGGAAGCAAAGGCCAAAGCTGAAGCGGCTGCGAAAGCCAAAGCGGATGCGGCAGCGAAAGCCAAAGCCGCGGCGGATGCGAAGAAGAAAGCCGCGGCGGAAGCGGCTAAAAATGAGAGTGACGTTGACGACCTGCTGGGTGGTCTCTCTTCCGGTAAGAACGCACCGAAGAGCGGGGCAGCAGCAGGTGGCGGCGCCGCCGCAGGCCAGGGGAATCAGAAAAAAGCCGGGGCTTCCGGCGCAGAGATCAACTCGTATCTGGGGCAGATTACCAGTGCGATCCAGAGTCGCTTCTATGATGCGGATACCTACCGCGGCAAAAGTTGCGATTTGCGCATTAAACTGGCCCCCGATGGCTTGCTGATAGACGTGAAAGCAGAAGGTGGTGACCCGGCCCTGTGCCAGGCCGCGATAACCGCAGCGAAACAGGCGCGTATTCCTAAGCCACCTTCCGCTGCGGTATATGAAGTGTTTAAAAATGCGCCTATGCGTTTTAAACCGCAATAATGCAGTAACGTTCGGCAGGTTGAACTAAGGTTAGCTTGCCGTACTCTATGAGTACTCGTGTATTTTCAGGAACTGTGCGAATTATCGTGAACTGCGGTTCAGATAAGGGAGAAAAGATGAAGCAGGCACTTCGTGTAACCTTAGGTTTTTTTGTACTGCTGTGGGCAGCGATGCTGCATGCAGAAGTGCGCATCGAAATTACGCAGGGCGTGAATACCGCACGCCCGATTGGTGTGGTTCCCTTTAAGTGGGCCGGCCCTGGCGCAGCACCGGAAGATATTGGTGGCATTGTCGCGGCTGACCTGCGTAACAGCGGTAAATTCAATCCGCTCGATCGCTCGCGTCTGCCACAGCAGCCCGCCAGCGCGCAGGAAGTTCAGCCTGCCGCCTGGAGCGCACTGGGGATTGACGCAGTGATTGTTGGCCAGGTCACACCTAACGCCGATGGCAGCTACCAGATTGCCTATCAGCTGGTGGATACCGGCGGTGCGCCAGGCAGCGTGCTGGCGCAGAACTCGTATAAAGTGACGAAGCAGTGGCTGCGTTACGCCGCGCATACCGCCAGCGATGAAGTGTTTGAAAAGCTGACCGGTATCAAAGGTGCGTTCCGCACCCGTATCGCTTACGTGGTGCAGACCAACGGCGGTCAGTTCCCGTATGAGCTGCGCGTATCAGATTATGATGGCTACAACCAGTTTGTGGTTCACCGCTCACCGCAGCCGCTGATGTCACCGGCCTGGTCACCAGACGGCAGCAAAGTTGCGTATGTGACCTTTGAAAGCGGTAAATCGGCGCTGGTGGTTCAGACGCTGGCTAACGGTGCAATCCGTCAGGTCGCATCTTATCCGCGCCACAACGGGGCACCGGCTTTCTCACCGGATGGTTCCAAACTGGCCTTTGCGCTGTCTAAAACCGGCAGCCTGAACCTGTACGTGATGGACCTGGCTTCCGGCCAGACGCGTCAGGTGACGGATGGCCGCTACAACAGCACCGAACCAACCTGGTTCCCGGATAGCCAGACGCTGGCCTATACCTCGGATCAGGCGGGTGCACCGCAGATTTATAAAGTTGGTATCAACGGCGGTACGCCACAACGTATTACCTGGGAAGGCGCACAAAACCAGGATGCGGATGTGTCATCCGACGGTAAAACCATGGTGATGATCAGCAGCGCCGGTGGTGCGCAGCACGTCGCCAAACAGGATCTGGAAACGGGAGCCGTTCAGACAATAACGGACACGTTCCTGGATGAGACGCCAAGTCTGGCACCGAACGGCACAATGGTAATCTATAGCTCTACTCAGGGGATGGGTTCCGTGTTGCAGTTGGTTTCTACTGATGGGCGTTTCAAAGCGCGTCTTCCGGCAACTGATGGACAGGTCAAATTCCCTGCCTGGTCGCCGTATCTGTGATGCATCGCTCCTCCGCCCGGCGGGGGAGTAAAATGTATGGCAAACAAAATAATAGGATAAAGAAATGCAACTGAACAAAGTGCTGAAGGGTTTGATGCTGGCTCTGCCGGTTATCGCGGTAGCTGCATGTAGCTCTCACAAAAACAACAACAACGATCAGACCGGCATGGGCGGCGCTGATGGTGCATACGGCGCGGGCGCTGGCCAGAACGGCAACATGTCTTCTGACGAGCAGGCGCGTCTGCAGATGCAGCAGCTGCAGCAGAACAACATCGTTTACTTCGGTCTGGATAAGTACGACGTCCAGTCTGACTACGCGCAGATGCTGGATCAGCACGCTGCTTTCCTGCGCAGCAACCCATCTTACAAAGTGACCATCGAAGGTCACGCGGATGAGCGCGGTACGCCAGAATACAACATCGCCCTGGGCGAGCGTCGTGCTAATGCCGTGAAGATGTACCTGCAGGGCAAAGGCGTGTCTGCTGACCAGATGTCTATCGTTTCTTACGGTAAAGAAAAACCGGCTGTACTGGGTCATGACGAAGCGGCTTACGCCAAAAACCGTCGTGCCGTACTGGTTTACTAAGACAATTGTATGATGAGTAACTTCAGACTTTCTCTGTTGAGTCTGTCGTTACTGGTTGGTGTAGCGGCCCCCTGGGCCGCTACTGCCCAGGCGTCAATCAGTAGCGTTGGCTCAGGCTCGGTCGAAGACCGTGTCACCACTCTTGAACGTATCTCTAATGCCCAGGCTCAGCTTCTGCAGCAGTTGCAGCAGCAGATGAGTGACAACCAGAGCGATATCGATTCGCTGCGCGGGCAAATCCAGCAAAACAGTTATCAGCTGAATCAGGTGATCGAGCGCCAGAAGCAGCTGTATCAGCAGATCGATAGTCTGAGCAGCGGCAGCAATGGCGCTCAGGCGAGCGGTGGGGCAGATGCAGCCGCAGCAGGGGCCGCAGCGGGAAACGCTGACGCGGGCAGCGGTGCCAGTGCACCGGCGGCTGCTCCCGCGCAAACCGGCGATGCCAACACCGATTACAATGCCGCGGTTGCGCTGATTCTTGAGAAGAAGCAGTACGACCAGGCAATTGCTGCGCTGCAGGCATGGGTCAAAAAATACCCGGACTCCACCTATCAGCCTAATGCCAACTACTGGCTGGGTCAGCTTCATTACAACAAGGGCAAAAAGGACGACGCGGCCTATTATTTTGCCACTGTGGTAAAAAACTACCCGAAATCGCCGAAAGCGGCAGAAGCGCTGTTTAAGGTTGGGGTGATCATGCAGGAGAAGAACGACACGGCAAAAGCCAAAGCGGTCTACCAGCAGGTGATCAAACAATTCCCGAATACCGAATCTGCCAAACTGGCGCAAAAACGCCTTGCCGGCCTGTAACTGATGCAGCAAAGACCGGATTTCGTTTGATTTCTGGTCTTGCCGCATGAAAGGTAAGCAGTTGACAGGATGAGTAGAAAATAAGGGTTGCGCCCTCCCGCTAAATCAGTAATATATGCCGCCGTTGCCGGGACATATCTTAATAAGTATCGGCAGCACTGAAGATGGGTCGTTAGCTCAGTTGGTAGAGCAGTTGACTTTTAATCAATTGGTCGCAGGTTCGAATCCTGCACGACCCACCATCTCAGGCAGTACAGAGAGAACTTCAGTTTGCTTCACAACCTTGATGGGTCGTTAGCTCAGTTGGTAGAGCAGTTGACTTTTAATCAATTGGTCGCAGGTTCGAATCCTGCACGACCCACCATCAAGTTTAAAGTTGTAAAGCCTTCACCGAGCGGGTCGTTAGCTCAGTTGGTAGAGCAGTTGACTTTTAATCAATTGGTCGCAGGTTCGAATCCTGCACGACCCACCAGATTCAGAAAAAAGCGCCTTCAGGGCGCTTTTTTCGTTTTCGGGCTTCGTGGCTTGCCGTGCAGGATGAGAACCTGCGCAGGTTCGACTGAATCGCCGGGAAAAGCAGGGTAAGCTGCCGATGCCGTGCCCGGCCCGTTAAGGCGGGGCGGCGTGCGAAGGAAACTCACCTCCCTGTAGATCGGCCTCGCCATCCCTGGCTCGGACGCTTCGCGTCTCCGCGCCCGCCTTAACGGGCTTTCAGGTCACTGAGCCGCTGTCCGGAAGCGCGGTATTTCGTTTGCGCGTGCGGCAACGCAGCGGGCTGAGAAAGCGGATGCAGCGGGTGCTGATGCCGCGCCGGGAAGTTGAGGGGATGCTGCCATGCCGTGCCCGTTAAGGCGGGGCGGCGTGCGAAGGAAACTCACCTCCCTGTGGATCGGCCTCGCCATCCCTGGCTCGGACGCTTCGCGTCTCCGCACCCGCCTTAACGCGCTTTCAGGTCACTGAGCCGCTGTCCGGAAGCGAAGCAATGCACAATCACTGGCTGGAGTCATCGCATCTCCGCACCCGCCTTATCGGACTTTCAGGTCACTGAGCCGCGGTTCAGGGCGCGACGCGAAAGGACGGTGCCTGGCAGAATGCCGCGCAGCGATTACTTCTTCGGTGGCGTCAGGCTTTTCCAGATATGCAGCACCGCATAGCTGCGCCACGGTCGCCACACCTGAGACATCAGCTCTGCCACTTTGGCACTGACGCCACCCAGATTGTTGCGAATCGCAATGTCCTCTTTGGGAAACGCATCCGGCCAGCGCAACGCGCGCATGGCGATATAGCTGGCGGTCCACGGACCAATGCCTTTCAGCGCCAGTAGCTGCTGCTGCACAATATCCGGATGCCCGACACCGTTGAAACGCAGCGCGCCAGAGGCGCAGATCTGCGCCAGTGACAGAATGGCGTGTGAACGCGCGCTGACAATCCCCAGCCCGGCAATGTCATCAATCGTCGCATCGGCCAGCGCGGCTGGCGTCGGTGACAGGCGTGAAAGCGCAGGCCAGGGCGTTGTCAGCGGCTCGCCAAAACGACCGGCGAGACGGCTGCTGAGCGTGGTGCCTGCCTTCACTGTCACCTGCTGCCCCAGAATGGCCCGTACCGCCAGCTCAAAGCCGTCAAACGCGCCCGGCACGCGCAGGCCGGGATAGCGCTCGAAACTCTCTGCCAGCAGCGGATCCTGACCAAGATGCTCACGAATACGCAGCGGCTGAGCATCCAGATCAAACAGGTCGCGCAACCGGCGCAGCAGGGCCGGCAGCACCGGCGTCAGGGTGGTGGTGAACTGCACCAGCAGCGCCTGCTTTTGCGGCAGATGGCTGACGCGCACCCAGCCGCGGCAGGCACCCAGCCGCACAGTGCGGTGATAGGCATCGTCATGCACCCATTCCACTTCCTGCATAATGTGCTGCTGCAGAAACAGCAGCATCGCCTCCCAGTCATAGGGCGGCCGATAGCTCAGCCGCAGCTCTGCGCTCTCCTGCAGCGTGCTCACCGCGTCAGGCTGGTTCTGCCTCCGCAGGCGCGACGGCGTCATACGATAGCGCGCCTGAAACACGTCGTTGAAGCGACGCAGGCTGCGGAATCCGCTGGCATAAGCGATTTCCGTCACCGGCAGGGTGGTTTCGGTCAGCAGCTGCTTGGCCAGCAGCATACGGCGCGTCTGGCGCAGCTCCAGCGGCGACACGCCCAGCTCCTGCTGCACCACACGACGCAGCTGGCGCGCGCTCAGGTTGAATTCGGCGGCAATCGCCGCCAGCGTCTCCTGCTCCTCCAGCAGCCCCTCTTCAATGCGCCGAATCAGGCGATCGGCGATGCGATGATGGCTGTCCACCGGCGCGGAGCCCGGCGCCAGCTCAGGACGACAGCGCATACAGGGACGAAAATGCGCCTTCTCCGCCGCTTCAGCGCTGGCAAAAAACAGGCAGTTCTTCTGCATCGGCGCTTTAACCGGACAGATGGGACGGCAGTAAATGCCGGTAGAAGTCACGCCAACAAAAAATACCCCGTCAAAGCGGCTATCGCGCGAGGTCAGCGCCTGGTATGCAGTGTCTGGATCAAACATCATCATCTCCGGCAAATAAACAGCATGGTCACGCAGTCGCCCGGAAAAAACGCGCTGCTTTCGGACAGCTAACCAGTTTAAACGCATGACCGAAAACAGCCAGTTTATGCCGCCAGAAGTGCGATACTGCTGCGTATTGCTCATGCCGGAGACGCACCATGTACCATGCCAAAATCATCGCCACCCCCGTGGGTGAACTGACGCTTATCGCCACTGACCGCGGGCTGTCTGCCATTCTGTGGGAAAATGAAGGGGCGCAGCGCGTGCCGCTCAGGCCGATCAGCCGTAATGATGATCATCCGATTTTGTGTGAGGCTGAACGCCAGCTGCGGGAGTATTTCGCCGGCGAGCGTCAGCGGTTTGACATGCCCTTTGACACCGTCGGCACGGCGTTTCAGCAGAAGGTCTGGCAGGCGCTGCTGACCATTCCGTTTGGCGAAACGCGCAGCTACCGGCAGATTGCCGAGCAGATCGGTCATCCCAAAGCGGTGCGCGCCGTGGGGGCCGCCAACGGCAAAAATCCGCTGTCAATCATGGCGCCCTGTCATCGGGTCATCGGCAGCAACGGCAAGCTCACCGGCTTTGCCGGCGGGCTGACAGTGAAGGCCTTTCTGCTGCAGCTGGAAAGCCCGCAAACCGCGTCTGCGGTCACGCAGCTGCGGCTGCCCGAATAAAAAAGAGACGACACGCGCTGACGTTTCCGCTATCGTGTTTAGCATATAAAACGCTGTAGCGGATTAAACGCCACTAATTCAGCATTAGTGGCGTTTTTGTTAAATAGATAAAACGAGAGCCGTGTCATGAGTGCGATGTTCGATCCAGAAAGCGCGATTTATCCTTTTCCCCCCAAGCCAGCACGCCTCAGCGAGGCAGAAAAAGCCCGTTATATTCGTGAAATCAAATCCCTGCTGAAGCAACGCGACGCGGTCATGGTGGCCCATTACTACACCGATCCGGAAATCCAGGCGCTGGCGGAAGAGACCGGCGGCTGCGTGGCGGATTCGCTGGAGATGGCGCGATTTGGCAGCACGCATCCGGCCAAAACCCTGCTGGTGGCGGGGGTGCGCTTTATGGGGGAAACGGCAAAAATCCTCAGCCCGGAGAAAACCGTGCTGATGCCGACGTTACAGGCGGAGTGTTCGCTGGATCTCGGCTGTCCGATTGAAGAATTTAACCGCTTCTGTGACGCGCATCCGGACCGCACCGTGGTGGTGTATGCCAACACCTCGGCGGCGGTGAAGGCGCGCGCCGACTGGGTTGTCACCTCCAGTATCGCGGTTGAGCTGATTGAACACCTTGATGGCCTGGGCGAAAAAATCCTCTGGGCACCGGACCAGCACCTGGGCCGCTATGTCACCCGGCAAACCGGGGCGGATGTGCTGTGCTGGCAGGGCGCGTGCATCGTGCATGATGAATTCAAAACGCAGGCGCTGCAGCGCATGAAAGCGCTCTATCCGCAGGCGGCGGTGCTGGTGCATCCGGAGTCGCCGCAGGCGATTGTGGCGCTGGCCGATGCGGTAGGCTCCACCAGCCAGCTGATTCAGGCCGCCCGCAATCTGCCGCACCCGCAGATGATTGTGGCGACCGATCGCGGCATCTTCTACAAAATGCAGCAGGCGGTGCCGGATAAAACGCTGCTGGAAGCGCCCACCGCCGGGGAGGGCGCCACCTGCCGCAGCTGTGCGCACTGTCCATGGATGGCAATGAACGGCCTGCAGGCGATAGCGCAGGGGCTGGCGCAGGGCGGCAGCGACCATGAAATTCATGTTGATGCGGCGCTGCGTGAGGCGGCCTTACTGCCGCTCAAACGCATGCTAGACTTTGCTGCACAACGTAAACTCAATGTGAAAGGGAACGCCTGAGACGGCTTTCATCAAGGTGCAGATGATGGATTTCTTTAGCACGCAAAATATTCTGGTGCATATTCCGCTCGGCGCAGGCGGCTACGATCTCTCGTGGATTGAAGCAGTTGGCACGCTGGCCGGGCTGCTGTGTATCTGGCTCGCCAGTCAGGAAAAGCTGATTAACTACCTGTTTGGTCTGATTAACGTCACGCTGTTTGCGGTGATCTTTTTCCAGATTCAGCTCTACGCCAGCCTGCTGCTGCAGCTGTTCTTCTTTGTGGCGAATGTTTATGGCTGGTATGCCTGGAGCCGGCAAACCAGCAGTCACGAAGCGGCGCTGAAAATCCGCTGGCTGCCGCTGCCCAAAGCCATAGGCTGGGGCGTGGCCTGCGTGATTGCCATTGCGCTGATGACACGCTATATCGATCCGGTGTTTGGTTTTCTCACGCGTATCGCCGTCAGCCTGATGCAAAGCGCAGGTCTGAACGTCACGCAGCCGCAGCTGCAGCCGGATGCGTTCCCGTTCTGGGATGCCTGCATGACGGTGTTGTCGATCGTGGCGATGATTCTGATGACGCGTAAATACGTTGAGAACTGGCTGCTGTGGGTGGTGATCAACGTTATCAGCGTCATGATTTTTGCCCGGCAGGGCGTGTATGCCATGTCGCTGGAATATGCGATTCTGACGCTGATTGCCCTGAACGGCTCGCGCCTGTGGATGAAAAGCGCGCGTGAGCAGGGCTCACGCGCGCTGTTGTCTCAGTGAGAGTGATGGGCGTGGCCTTCCAGCGCCGCGTGGTCGTGATGCGCGTGCGCTGCGTCAGCGTCCATCCCCAGTTCACAATCCGGCCCGCTGCAGGGCTGATACTCCATCTGCACGGTGGCATGCGCTATCTGATAATGCTGATGCAAAAACTGATGGATCCGCTGCAGCAGGCCATCGTGGTCGTAAGGCGGAATCACCTGCACATGCAGCGTCAGCACCGGTTTTTCACCCACCTGCCAGACGTGGAGGTGATGCACATTGCGCACCTCATCAATATTCCGCGTCAGTTCACGCGCCAGTTTAGCGCTATCGATATTGCCCGGCGCGCCTTCCAGCAGCTCATGCAGGCTTTCACGCAGCAGCGACCACGCGCTGCGTACCACCAGCAGTGACACCAGCAGCGACAGAATAGGATCGATGGGGGTCCAGCCGGTGTACATGATGATCACCGCCGCCACGATGGCGCCAACGGAACCGAGCAGGTCGCCCAGCACATGCAGCGCCGCCGCGCGCACGTTCAGGTTCTGTTCCGCACTGCCGCGATGCAGCAGCCAGAACGACAGCAGATTGGCCAGCAGGCCGGCGATAGCGATACCCAGCATCAGGCCGCCCTGCACCGGCTGCGGCTGGTAAAAACGGCGCAGCGCCTCCCAGACAATCAGCACGGTAATAACCAGCAGCGCAATAGCATTCACAAACGCCGCCAGCGTGGTCAGCCGCAGCAGGCCGAAAGTGTGGCGGGCATTGGGTTTGCGCCTGGCAAACTGCACCGCCAGCAGCGCCATCAGCAGCGCAGCGGCATCCGTTAACATGTGTCCGGCATCGGCCAGCAGCGCCAGCGAGCCTGAAATCAGACCGCCGGCCACCTCGGCCACCATAAACAGCGTCGTAACGCCAAAGGCAGCGGCAAGGCGAGAACGGTTGCCATTATGCTCGCTGTGAGAGTGAGTGTGTGCCATAACTTTCCAGTTGGTGAAGTAAGCTGTTCGTTAATGATATCAGTAAATTGAGATTATCGGGGTCAGGCTGATGCGCCTTTGCCCGATCGCTAAGCTGCTGGCAGCGCGCTGCCATCTTCTCCATGCCCAGCATCAGCGCGCTGCCTTTCAGCCGGTGCGCGGCGTGCGCCAGCGTTGTCCAGTCCAGCGCCTCGCTGGCGCGCAGCAGAGCATCGCGATCCTGCTGTAGCGTGCGCTGCAGCGTCTGGCACAGGCGCGGAACAAAAGCCGCGTTATGCTGCGCCAGCCGCAGCAGGTTCTCCTCTATCGCCGCCAGCGGGTCACTGGCGGCCCGCGCCAGCAGCGGAGCGATATCGCGCAGAGTAAAAGGCTTTATCAGCTGCGCTTCGTCCGCCTGCAGCGGCAGTTTCAGCAGTTGTACATCCGCCGAGCACAGCACGCGCAGGGCGACATGGCCGCGCCGCCGCTGACGCCGCCGCAGGATACGTAGCAGCAGCAGCCCGTCCGGCCGCGGCATCATCTGGTCAATAAACAGCACGTCAAACGGCTGCTGCGCGTCCGCCCGCAGCAGATCGCGCCCCTGTTCAAATACGGCTGCGGCAACGCCGAAGCTGGCCAGCTGCTGCTGCATCACCAGTAAATTGGCCGGGTGGTCATCAACGATCGCCACGCGCAGCTGCGGATAGCGCGGCCAGTGCACGCTGCTGTCGGTTTCTGTGGCTTCAGCTATTTCCAGCGGCAGTTGCAGCCGCACCTGGGTGCCCTGATCCGGCACCGAGCTTAGCGTCAGCGTACCGCCCATGCGCTGCACAATTTCGCGGCAGATAAACAGCCCAAGGCCGCTGCCCTGCACCGCATGGCTTTTGCCGGACGGCGCCTGATACCAGGGCTCAAACAGCCGTGCCTGCTCATCCGCCGGAATCCCGCTGCCGGTATCGCTTACCGTCAGTTCGATGGTATCGGTCACCGCCAGCGTCAGGCGGATTTCACCCTGGCGGGTAAATTTCAGGGCGTTGGCAATCAGGTTATTGACCACCTGCTGTAAACGATCGCTGTCCAGCCGCACGCACGAAGGCAGGGGCGTCAGCGCGGTGACGTGCAGCTGCGGGCCGGCTTCGCGCATCAGTGGATGATAGAACTGCTGCTGCTGTTGCAGCCAGTGAGCCAGATCGAGCGGGCGCGGCGCCAGGCGGAAACTCTGGTTTTCAATGCGTGCATGATCCTGCAGATCGTTCAGCAGGGCCATCAGCGAGCGTGCGCTGCTGTGCATCAGCGCCAGCCGGGCGTCCGGGCGCTGCTGCAGCTCCAGCTCCAGCAGGCCCAGAATCGCCTGCATCGGCGTGCGCAGTTCGTGGCTGGCGGTGGCAAGAAACTGACTCTTGGCGGCATTGGCCCGTTCAGCCTGCTCGCGCTGCAGCCGTTCGCGGCGCTGCTGCAGATAGCGCCGCAGCAGCAGCAACAGCAGCAGCAGAATGATCGCCCCGGCGGCCATCAGCACCATCAGCGGCACGTTACGCATGGTCATGCGGGTGCCGGGCTGCGGCGGCTGCGCCCAGCTGACGCGCATCTGATTAAGCGTATCCGGCGGGATCTGCTGCAGGGCGTGATCGAGCAGCGCACGCAGCTGCGGCTGCTGTGCGCTCACCTGCGGTGCCAGCGGCCAGGCGACATCGCTGGCGGCAAAGGCCAGATGCACACCGTTGCCTTCATGGCTGGCCATACGCCAGCGCGCAGAAAGGACATTATCAACCAGCGCATCAATCTGACCGGCGTTCAGCGCCTGCCACAGCTGTGTGCGGTCATTGAACAGCTGAGGCGTCATGCCCGGCGGCAGCAAGCGCTGGGCGAGATCGCCACGCAGTACCCCCACGCGCTGCCCCTGCAGCGATGGCCAGCCCATCGGCTGCTGGGGGGCCAGTGTATAAATGCCCCAGATGGCACGCCACACCGGCAGGGTCGTGCCGCTGGCCTCTTCGCCATACAGTGGCTGCAGCAGATTCAGCATCACCTGCTGCTGCTGCATCAGCGCATCGGCCTGCTGTGGATTGCTGACCCAGCGCGGCGTGAAGCGCAGGCCGGTGCTCTGACTCAGTGCGTTCAGCAGATCGATGCCAAAGCCACGCGCATTGCCGCTGGCATCGCGATAGCTCCAGGGCGCGTTATCCGCTTCGGCTGCGTAGGGGATCTCGGCATGCTGCGCCAGCCAGGCTTGTTCTGCGGCGCTGGGCATCAGGGTTTGCGTATCCTGGTAGCGCAGCAGCGGCGGGCTCCAGCGCTGCTGCACGCGGCTGCTGAACTCCGCCGGCAGCAGGCGCAGCTGCGCGTTGATCCAGCGAATCAGCGCCGGATCGCGGGCCAGTGCGCGCAGCGTAAGCTCTGCACCGCCTGCGTCTGCGGTAATCTGATAGATCTGCCCCTGCTGCAGCTGGCTCAGCAAAAAACCGGCGCTGGCTTCGTCGGCCACCAGATAATCGCTGTGCTGATTCAGCAGCGCATACAGCGCCTGTAAATCGCCCGGCAGCGTGTGCCAGCGGTGCCTGCGCACCCATTCCGGCGGCAGTTCTGCCAGCGTGGCGGCGGCGATGGTCAGCTGAGCGTTATCACTGTTAAACATTACGGCGCGCTGATTTTCCCGGTTGCGGTAGATACGCACCGGGCTGGTATACCAGCTGTCGCTCAGCAGCACACCCGGCGGCAACGCAGCGTGCTGATTGCTGAGCACCAGATCCACCTCGCCCCGCTGCAGCGCGGCCAGCTGCGCGGCACGGTCAGGGTAGCCGGAGAGCGTGAAGCGGGTGCCGCTCAGCTGGCTGAGGGCGCTGAGATAATCGGCGTCTATGCCCCAGAGGCGGTCACCGATACGCATGGCCCAGGGGGCGCTGTTCTGCGCCGGAACAGCCACGCGCAGCGGAGCGGCAGACCAGGGCTCTGCATGCGGGGCGGGCATCATCGCAGGCAGCATCACGCTGCTGGCAGGCTGTAATGCCGCGCGTGCCAGCATGCTGAGCAGCAGCAGACACAGCAGCAGCAGCGATCTCACTGCTGCGCTTTCCACAGCTCGGCCAGTTCTACCACGGAGTGAACGCCGGTTTTTTCAAAGATATTTTTTTTGTGCGTGCTGACGGTCTTATTACTGATATGCAGCTGTTCGCCAATCTGCAGATTGGAGAGGCCGCGCACCAGCAGCGCCGCAATCTGCTGCTCTTTTTCGGTGAGCGGCAGCGCGATGCGCTCTGGCAACGGGGGAAACGCCTGCTGGCCGCCCAGCACCGCCAGAATGGCGCTGAGCAGCTGTGCCATGCTCTGGCTTTTCACCACGTAGCCAGCAGCACCGAGTGAGACCGCGCTGAGCAGCGTGTGCCGGCTCTGCTGCGCCGAATAGATCAGCACCGGATACTGCGGATTACGCGCCCGCAGGCGGCGCAGCAGCTCCAGCCCGTCGCTGTCCGGCAGACCGATATCAAGGATGATCAGATCGATGGCATGCTGTTGTAACAGCTGGCGCGCCTGGGCTTCATCGGCCGCGGCGTAAAGTTGCAGCGGAATAGGGGCATTGAGGCAAGCCGCTTCCAGCGCGACTTCCACTAACGGGTGATCATCAATAAGCAGCAGCGAAGCCATGTAACCGTTCCTGTGTTAACCAGGCGTTCAGCATAGCGGAAAAGGGCGGAGGGAAAAATAAAAGGGCGAGCCTCAGCTCGCCCGATGGACAGCAAAAATGCGGATTACTGCGTGGTGCCGTCCGTTTTATGTTTCACGTGACCGCCACCGTGCTTGGTCTCAACTTTCTTATTCATATCCGGGCAACGGCCATCTTTACACATGGTGTTTTTGTGCACCTGGCTGGCAGACATATCGCCGGTGCCGGTACCGGAGGTCGCTGCGCTGTTGGTATTGGTGTTGCCGGTATTAATGTTGCTGTTATCAACATTGTTTGGCGGCAGATTCTGTTTCGCACCGCCCGCCGCTGCACCTGCTTCCGCAGAGGCGTTTGCCTGGCCATTGTTGTTATCCGCAGCCATCGCCGCACCGCTACCTAATGTCATCGCTGCCGTCAGAAAGATAATTGCAAACTTATTCATCATTATGCTCCTGTAATAAATGGATAGTTGCCGTCTCACACCCGCGGGTGCGGATTGACGAAAATAGCGTGCCGCGACGGAATAAAATTCCACCTGTAACGCTGGGTTTAAAAATAAATATCGTGAGCGCGGCATTCCTTAGCGCTTACGTTTAAAAAGCTTAGTTGATGACCGTCTAAATGCAAATTTGTAACCTGTATTTACCTTATTCACATAATTTACACCCGCAGCCCGACGGGATACATTGGTCAGGTTGCGCCCGGCGTACGCAGGGCCAGGAATGTGAATGGAATAAGTATGGATTACCAGAACGACGATTTACGTATCAAAGAAATCAAAGAGTTACTTCCTCCGGTTGCGCTGCTGGAAAAATTTCCCGCCACGGAACATGCTGCACAAACCGTGTCACGCGCCCGTCAGGCCATTCACCGCATCTTGCACGGCGAAGACGATCGCCTGCTGGTGGTCATCGGCCCATGCTCAATTCATGACACCGCAGCGGCAAAAGAGTATGCAGGCCGGCTGCTGCAGCTGCGGGAAGAATTAAAAGGCGAGCTGGAAGTGGTCATGCGCGTCTACTTTGAAAAGCCGCGTACCACCGTTGGCTGGAAAGGGCTGATCAACGATCCCTGGATGGATGGCAGCTTCGACATCAATGAAGGCCTGCGCCTGGCGCGCAAGCTGCTGGTGGATATCAATGAAACCGGCCTGCCGGCGGCCGGCGAGTTCCTGGATATGATCACGCCGCAGTATATGGCCGATCTGATGAGCTGGGGCGCTATCGGCGCGCGTACCACCGAATCGCAGGTGCACCGCGAACTCGCCTCGGGACTCTCCTGCCCGGTGGGGTTCAAAAACGGCACCGACGGCACCATTAAGGTGGCGATTGACGCCATCGGCGCGGCCAGTGCACCGCACTGCTTCCTTTCCGTGACCAAATATGGCCACTCTGCCATCGTGGAAACCAGCGGCAATGAAGATTGCCACATCATTCTGCGCGGCGGCAAAGAGCCTAACTACAGCGCGGAGCATGTCGCCGCGGTTAAAGCCGGGCTGGAGAAAGCAGGCCTGCGTCCGCAGGTGATGATCGATTTCAGTCATGCCAACAGCAGCAAGCAGTTCCAGCGCCAGATGGTGGTAGCGGAAGATGTCGCCGGGCAGATTGCCGGCGGCGAACAGGCGATCACCGGGGTGATGATTGAAAGCCATCTGGTGGAAGGCAATCAGAGCTTGGAGAGCGGCAAACCGCTGGTGTACGGCCAGAGCGTGACGGACGCCTGTATCGGCTGGGACGACACGGAGAAAGCCCTGCGCCTGCTGGCTGAGGCGATTCGCACCCGTCGCGGCTAAGCAGCACGCAACCCATAAAAAAGGCCAGACGCGTGTCTGGCCTTGTTGTTTATGAAGACAATTACTTCGCTTTACCCTGGTTCGCGACCGCAGCGGCTTTCGCAGCGATTTCGTCAGCGTCACCCAGATAGTAATGTTTGATTGGCTTGAAGTTTTCGTCGAACTCATACACCAGCGGCACGCCGGTTGGGATGTTCAGTTCGAGGATCTCATCTTCGCTCATGTTATCCAGGTATTTCACCAGCGCGCGCAGAGAGTTACCGTGCGCCGCAATGATCACCTTCTCACCACTTTTAATGCGTGGCAGGATGCTTTCGTTCCAGTAAGGAATCACGCGATCGATGGTCAGCGCCAGGCTCTCAGTGGTAGGCAGCTGGCTTTCGCTCAGTGATTTGTAACGCGGATCGTGGCCCGGGAAACGCTCATCGGCGCGGTCCAGTTCTGGCGGGGTCACGGCAAAACCACGACGCCACTGTTTAACCTGCTCGTCGCCATATTTGGCCGCGGTTTCGGCTTTATCCAGACCCTGCAGCGCACCGTAGTGGCGCTCGTTCAGACGCCAGCTTTTTTCCACCGGCAGCCAGGCCTGATCCAGCTCATCCAGCACGTTCCACAGGGTGTGGATAGCGCGCTTCAGCACCGAGGTATAGGCAAAATCAAACACGAAACCTTCTTTCTTCAGCAGCTGACCGGCTGCTTTGGCTTCGGTGCGACCCTTGTCGGACAGATCCACATCGTACCATCCGGTGAAGCGGTTTTCCTGATTCCACTGGCTTTCGCCGTGGCGCACCAGAACCAGCTTAGTTACGGCCATAGCTTTACTCCTTAATGCTTGATGTTTCAATGATGATAGAAACCGGCTGCGGCCACCTGTTGCTGCGGCTCACTGATAGCGCCATACCATAGCGGAAATCGGCGCACGGCGTAAGCCTGTCGGCATCGCAGTGCGCGTTTTTCATCCGGCGGCGTGCGGGGTGAAGCGGTAACGCGTCACGGAGCGCCATGTGTCGCCGGGTTGCAGCCAGCAATCAGGCTGCGGCCATTCGCTATGGTTGGGCGAATCCGGTAAAAATTCACTCTCCAGCGCGATGCCCTGGAAAGCAGTATAGCTGTCCTGTTCGCGGGCGCGCGTTCCGGCCAGATAGTTGCCGGAGTAGAACTGCAGCGCCGGTGCAGAGGTAAAGACGCTCAGCTGCAGGCGCCCATCCGCCGACCAGAGCTGCGCGGCCGGCTGGCTGCAGTCGCCGGCGGTATTAAGCAGAAACCCATGATCATAGCCTTTCACCGCTTTCTGATCGTCATCGGCCAGGAAATCATCGGCGATGCACTTCGGCTGACGGAAATCAAAACTGGTTCCGTCCACCGCCTTCAGCGGCGCAGCGGGAATGCCGGCGCTGTCCACGGGCAGATAGCGATCGGCCTGCAGTTGTAAGCGATGCTGACGTGCGTCGCCATGATGCGCGTCAAGGTTGAAGTAAGCATGGTTGGTCAGGCCGACCGGGCAGGCTTTATCGGTGTGCGCCGTATAGCGAATTGAAACGCAGTTATCGTCATCCAGCTGGTAAATGACATCGGCAATCAGATTGCCGGGATAGCCCTGATCGCCATCCGGCGAGTCGATACGATAGTGGACTTCGCTGTCGCTCTGGCTGAGGATCTGCCAGCGGCGTTTATCAAACCCCTCCGGCCCGCCGTGCAGCTGATGCGGCCCCTGATTGGCCGCCAGCAGCAGATTGATTTTTTTCAGCTCGGCAGAGGCGATGCGGTTGGCATAGCGCCCGACCGTGGCACCCAGATAGGCATCCTGATGCAGATAATCAGACGGCGTGGCGCAGCCCAGCAGCGCCTCACGTACGCTGCCATCCTGCATCGGCACGCGCGCCGAGAGCCAGGTGGCGCCCCAGTCCATAAACGTGGCGACCATACCGTTGCGATTGCGCAGTACCGTGATGCGCCACGGCTGTCCGTCGGGCGCGTGAGAATTGACGTCGCTTACCATTCGCCGGCTCCTGCAGAAGCTTTGCAGACGTAAAACGTCTCTTTGATGCCGGTCTGCGCTTCGTATTTTTCCGCCACGGCCGCTTTCACCTGATCCACCATGCCCGCCGGCATCAGTGCCACGATGCAGCCACCAAAGCCGCCGCCGGTCATGCGTACGCCGCCGTGCGTGCCGATTTCCGCTTTTACAATTTCCACCAGCTGGTCGATGGGGGGCACGGTGATTTCAAAGTCATCGCGCATGGAGGCGTGTGATTCCGCCATCAGCTCGCCCATACGCTGCAGGTCGCCGTGGCTGAGGGCGTCAGCGGCTTCCAGCGTGCGCGCGTTCTCGGTAATGACGTGACGCACGCGTTTTGCCACGCGCTTATCCAGCTGATGCTCAGCGGCGGTAAACTCCTCCAGCGTGACATCGCGCAGCGCCGGCTTATTGAAAAAGCGCGCCCCGGCTTCACACTGTTCGCGACGGGTGTTGTATTCACTGCCCACCAGCGTACGGCGGAAATTGGAGTTGATAATCACCACCGCCACATCCTGCGGCAGGGAGACGGCGCGGGTGCTCAGCGTGCGGCAGTCCAGCAGCATGGCGTGGTCCGGCTGGCCGAGCGCGGAGATGAGCTGATCCATAATGCCGCAGTTGCAGCCGACAAACTGGTTTTCCGCTTCCTGACCGTTCACCGCAATGGCGGCACCATCCAGCGGCAGCTGATACAGCTGGCGGAACACGGTGCCAACCGCCACTTCCAGCGAGGCCGAGGAGCTGAGGCCGGCACCCTGCGGCACGTTGCCGCTGATCACCATATCCACACCGCCAAAGCTGGCGTCACGCTTCTGCAGATGTTTCACCACCCCGCGCACATAGTTCGCCCACATCGGCGCTTCAACCGGCTCGATAGGCGCATCCAGTGAGAAGCTATCCTGCTCATGGTCATAATCCACGGCAATCACGCGCACCTGACGATCGTCACGGCGCGCGCAGGCAATCACGGTCTGATAGTCAATGGCACACGGCAGCACAAAACCGTCGTTGTAATCGGTGTGTTCGCCGATCAGGTTCACGCGGCCCGGCGCCTGAATACTGTGCGTAGCCTGGTAGCCGAATGCGTCAGCGAACGCCTGTTGGGTAACTGATTTTAAAGACATTATTGCGCCTCACGGAAATGGATATCGCTGACAGAACGCAGACGTTCCGCTGCCTGTTCCGCCGTTAAATCACGTTGGGTTTCAGCCAGCATTTCATAGCCAACCATAAATTTACGCACCGTGGCTGAGCGCAGCAGCGGCGGATAGAAGTGCGCGTGCAGCTGCCAGTGATCGTTGCTCTCGCCGTTAAACGGCGCGCCGTGCCAGCCCATGGAGTAGGGGAAAGAGCACTGGAACAGATTATCGTAGCGGCTGGTGAGCCGTTTCAGCGCCAGCGCCAGATCGCTGCGCTGTGCGTCATCAAGATCGGTCAGACGTTTGATGTGCGCTTTCGGCAGCAGCAGGGTTTCAAACGGCCAGGCCGCCCACCACGGCACCACAGCCAGCCAGTGCGCCGTTTCTACCACCGTGCGGCTGCCATCCTGCTGTTCGCGCGCCAGGTAATCCAGCAGCATCGGCGATCCGTTCTGCGCAAAGTAGCGGCGCTGGTGCGCGTCCTCTTTCTGCGCTTCGTTTGGCAGGAAGCTGTTGGCCCAGATTTGTCCGTGCGGATGCGGGTTAGAACAGCCCATCGCCGCGCCTTTGTTTTCAAACACCTGGACCCAGGGATAGTGCTGTCCCAGTTCGGCGGTCTGCTCCTGCCAGGTGCGTACGATGGCTTCAAGGTTGCTCAGCGGCAGCTCCGGCAGCGTTTTGCTGTGATCCGGTGAGAAGCAGATAACGCGACTGGTGCCGCGTGCGCTTTCGCAGCGCATCAGCAGATCGTCGCTTTCCGGCGCGTCCGGCGTGTCGGTCATCAGCGCTGCGAAATCATTGGTGAACACGTAAGTGTTTTTATAATCGGGATTTTTATCACCGGTGATGCGCGTGTTTCCGGCGCACAGGAAGCAATCAGGATCGTGCGCGGGCAGGCTCTCCAGCGCCGGCGTCTCCTGTGCACCCTGCCACGGACGTTTTGCCCGGTGCGGTGAAACCAGCACCCATTGATCGATCAACGGGTTATAACGGCGATGCGGATGATCGACCGGGTTAAATTTTTCCATAACAAGTCCTGGTAAACGGCAAACAATGAAAAATCACTGCCTCCAACGTAGCACACAGGGCGACGTGAAAGCGTGATCCAGTCTGGATAAATGGTATCGTTTACACAAGGTGACGATTCTCATTTTGTGGGGTTGAGTGTCACAATTGCTGAATAAGCCCGCAATGAAATGGTAGCGGTTACATTGGCTGCCGGGCGCTGGCTGACACGCAAACCTTGCGCAGCTGCAACATGCCGGGATCGCCGGGCCGGAAAAGAATAATCGGGCGCGCGCGCGGCCCGCCGGCAAAGCGGGCAGCGGCATGGCGCAGGGCAGGCGGCGGCAGAGCCGAGCGCATTTTCGCCGCTGCGGCACCTGCCGTTCAGGCAGGCCCCGGCCACCATGCTCGCCACCGGGGCACGCGCTGGAGATTAAACCTCGCGCAGGGCTTCCTGCTGATAAACGTAACCGTCACCCTGTTTCACAAAGCTAAGACGGTGCGTAATGCACTGCGGTGCGTCCTCCGCGTGATGCGAAACAAACAGCAGCTGCGTCCGGCCTTCGCCGATCAGCACATCGACAAACCGCCGTACCAGCTGGCGGTTGATCGGATCCAGCCCCTGCAGCGGCTCATCCAGAATCAGCAGCGTCGGATGTTTCACCAGCGCACGGGCAATCAACACCAGCCGCTGCTGCCCCCAGGAGAGGCTGTGGAAGGGGGCATCGGCCAGCGCATTATCCATGCCGAGCAGCGCCAGCCACTGACGTGCCAGCGCCTTTTGCCGCTCCGAGACCGCCTGATACAAGCCAATCGAGTCGAAAAATCCGGAAAGGATCACGGTGCGCACGTTACAGCTAACGCGGTAATCCAGATGCAGGCTGCTGCTGACATAGCCGATGTGCTGTTTGATATCCCAGATGGTTTCGCCGCTGCCGCGCCGGATACCAAACAGCGTCAGGTCGTTGCTGTAACCCTGCGGATGGTCACCGGTGACCAGACTGAGCAGGGTGGATTTCCCGGCCCCGTTCGGCCCGGTGATCTGCCAGTGTTCGCCCGCGCTGACCTGCCAGCTCAGGCCATGAATCACCACGTTATCACCCCAGGAGACAACGCCGTTGCGCAGCTGTACGCGCGGCGCGTTTGCTGCCAGGGCGGGCAGCCGATCCGGCGCATCCGGCTCCGGCAGCGCCATGCCCTGCAGCGTTTCGCTGTGCGCCAGCTGCGCCACCAGCGCCTCCGCAAGAATGGCCTGGCGCGCGCCAACGTGCGTCAGCGTGCCTTCGGCCAGCACGCCGACCTGCTGCACGAAATCAGGAATATCGTCAAACCGGTTCAGCACCAGCACCAGGGTGTAACCCTGCTGGTGCAGCGCCTGCAGGGTTTCCGCCAGGCTGGCGCGCGAAGCCACGTCCAGACCATCGAAAGGCTCATCCAGAATCAGCAGATCCGGCCGGGCCATCAGCGCCTGACACAGCAGCGTTTTGCGCGTCTCCCCGGTGGAAAGATACTTAAAGCGGCGTTCCAGCAGATGATGGATGCCAAACTGCTGCGCCAGCGCCGCGCAACGCGCCGCATCATTCACCTCCTGCTGAATAATCTGCGCGGCGGTCCGGCCGGTATCGTCCTCGCCCTCGCTCAGCAAGTCGGTGTTGTTGCGTTCCCACTCTTCGCTGACCAGCGCCTGAAGCTGCTCCAGTGAAAGCCGCGTGCGGCGCTGAAAACTCGTGGTGACGCGGCCTTTACCGGGCAGCAGCTCGCCGGACAGCGCGCGCGCCAGCGAGGATTTTCCGCTGCCGTTAGCCCCGACAAACGCCCAGCTTTCGCCACGATTAAGGGTGAGCGCCTCCAGGGTGAGCGTTCGGGTAGCGCTCAGATGAAATATGCCTTGCGAAATATGCAATGAGGCCATGATTTGTTCCATTTTCTGCATCGTATTACCCGTTGTAGCGGGCAGGATAACTGAAGTCAAATCATGGCGGGCAGATCAGAGCAGTGTCGCGAGAATGGCATGTTCCGCGTTAAAAGCCGCGATGACATGCATACCGCGCTGCAGCGGCTGCTGCTGCAGCGCGTCGCTGGCGACCGTGGCGCACAGCGTCTCGCCGCTTGCCAGTGTCATCAGCACTTCGCTGACCTGTTCGCCGGGTTCAATGGCAACAATCTGTGCGGCCAGCTGGTTATCCTGCCCGGCTGGCTGGCGCAGCACCTGAATCCACGGGGCTTTGATCAGCAGCAGCACCTCTTTACCGCTGGCCAGCTGCAGACGATCGGCGCTGTGTGCGGTCACGGCCACGTTTACCCGCGTGCTGCCATCCGCCAGTAACACCTCTATGTGCTGCTGCACCTGCTGACAATCGCGCAGCACCACGGTACCAAACAGCTGATTGCGCGCGCTGGTCTGCAGTGAAAAGCGGGCAATGGCGGCCAGCAGGCTGTCCAGCGGCAGGCTGTCATTCTGCAGCACATCAAACGCCTTCTGCTGGATCTGCTCCATCAGCTGAAACAGCTGAATCAGGCGTTCGCCATAGCGCGTCAGCTGCGCACCGCCGCCGCCTTTGCCGCCGGTCGCGCGCGCGACCAGCGTGTGGTCGGCCAGCTGATTCATATCATTGATCGCGTCCCAGGCACTTTTGTAACTGATGCCTGCCAGCTTTGCCCCCTGACTGATGGAGCCGGTTTCCCGGATGCGCTGCAGCAGCACAATGCGGCGGGGGTCGGCAAACAGCTTCTGCTGAAGACGGATGTGAAGAGAGAGTTCGGCCTGCATATCAGCTCCTTGGGTTGACGACACCAGTGTAAGGCCTAAAGTAAAAGCACGAAAAGGGCAGTGCCTTTTTTTAGCCAGCCGTTACAATCCCCTTTTTCTATTTTGCGTGAGGTTTCCATGCTGGAATTATTGAAAAGCCTGGCTGTGGCCATCATCATGGTGCCAATTGTAATGGCCATTATGCTTGGCCTGATTTACGGCTTGGGTGAAGTGTTTAACGTCATCTCTAAATTTGGCCGCCGCGACGATCGTCCTGCCAACAGCTCACACCACTGATCTTCAGACGCCCGCATGCAGCGGGCGTTTTTCATTCAACTTCCTGCTGTTTTTGCCGATATAACACCGATAGCGGCTTTCCTGATTGCGTTGTATTATCAAATATATAACGTAACCAGGAGTGAACTATGCTGAAAAAATATGACTGGCGGGTGGCGACAGTCGCCGTCGCGGTGTCGCTGACCGGCCAGGCCATGGCGGCAGAGAAAGTGACCGTGTTTGCCGCCGCGTCCCTGACCAATGCGCTGCAGGATATCGCCACGCAGTATCAGAAGCAGCACGGCGTTGAGGTGGTCGCCTCTTTTGCGTCCTCATCGGTGCTGGCGCGCCAGATTGATCAGGGTGCACCGGCCGATTTGTTTATCTCTGCCGACCAGCAGTGGATGGACGAGGTGGTGGCAAAACAGAGCGTCATTGCCAGCACGCGTCGGACGCTGCTGGGCAACGATCTGGTGCTGATTGCGCCCAAAAGCGCCGCCGCCCATTCTGTCACCCTCAACGCGCAGACCGACTGGAAAAGTCTGCTGAAAGGTGAACGGCTGGCAACCGGCGATCCGGACCATGTGCCGGCAGGCATCTATGCTAAAGAAGCGCTGCAAAAACTGGGCGCATGGGATACGCTGTCGCCGGTGCTGGCGCCGGCCAGTAACGTACGTGCCGCGCTGGCGCTGGTGGAACGCAACGAAGCGCCGTACGGCATTGTGTACGGCTCGGATGCGGTGGCCAGCCAGCAGGTGCAGGTGGTGGGGCGGTTCCCGGAAGACAGCCACAAGCCGGTGGAATATCCGCTGGCGATCGTGAAAGAACATCAGAACGCAACGGTTGAGGCCTTCTATCGCTATCTGCAGGGGCCGGATGCCGCTGCCGTGTTTAAACAGTATGGATTTACGCCGAAGCGATGATATTAAGCGATCCTGAATGGCAGGCCGTTTTTCTCAGCCTGAAAGTTTCCTGCGTGGCGGTGCTGTGCAGCCTGCCGTTTGGCATCCTGATGGCCTGGGTCCTGGCGCGCTGCCGCTTTCCGGGCAAAACCCTGCTGGATAGCCTGGTCCACCTGCCGCTGGTCCTGCCACCGGTGGTGGTGGGCTATCTGCTGCTTATCGCGCTGGGGCGGCGGGGATTTATCGGCAGCTGGCTGTATGACTGGTTTGGCTTTACCTTCGCCTTCAGCTGGCGCGGCGCGGCGCTGGCGTCGGCGGTGATGGCCTTTCCGCTGATGGTGCGTGCTATTCGCCTTGCGCTGGAAGCGGTTGATACCCGGCTGGAGCAGGCGGCACGTACGCTGGGCGCCGGGCGCTGGCGGGTGTTTTTTACCATCACGCTACCGTTAACGCTGCCGGGCATCATCGCCGGTACGGTGCTGGCCTTTGCCCGCTCGCTGGGTGAGTTTGGTGCCACCATTACCTTTGTCTCTAACATACCGGGCGAGACGCGCACCATCCCTTCTGCGATGTTTACCCTGATTGAAACCCCGGGTGCCGAAGGCATGACGTCGCGCCTGTGCGCGGTGGCGATTGCGCTGGCGCTGCTGTCGCTGCTGGCGTCAGAGCTGCTGGCGCGCTGGGGCCGCCGGCGTACCGGAGGTGCAGCATGCTGACGCTGAATTTCTCCCAGCAGCTGGGTGACCACCAGCTGGAACTGGATGTACAGATTCCCGCCAGCGGCATCACCGCCCTGTTCGGTGTCTCCGGGGCTGGCAAAACCTCGCTGATCAATGCCATTAGTGGTCTGACCCAGCCGCAGCGCGGCCAGATTCAGCTGAATGACCGCCTGCTGTATGACGCCGCCAGCGGCATTAATCTGCCGCCGGAAAAGCGTCGCATTGGCTATGTCTTTCAGGATGCGCGCCTGTTTCCGCATTACCGGGTGCGCGGCAACCTGCAATACGGCATGGCGGCAGCGATGAAACCGCAGTTTGACGCGCTGGTCGCGCTGCTGGGGCTGGAGGCGCTGCTGCAGCGCTATCCGGCTTCGCTCTCCGGCGGGGAAAAACAGCGCGTGGCGATAGGCCGGGCGCTGCTGACCGCGCCGGACATACTGCTGATGGATGAGCCGCTGGCCTCGCTGGATCTGCCGCGCAAGCGTGAGCTGATGCCGTATCTGCAAAAACTGGCGAAGCAGGTGGATATTCCGCTGCTTTACGTTTCGCACAGCCTGGAGGAGATTCTGCAGCTGGCGGAGAACGTGCTGGTGCTGGATAACGGCCGGGTAAAGGCGTTTGGTCCGCTGGAACGGGTATGGAGCAGCACGGCAATGCGTCCGTGGCTACCGGCGGCAGAGCGCACCAGCGTGCTGCGCGTGCAGGTGCTGGAGCAGCACCCGGATTATCCAATGACCGCGCTGTCGCTGGGCGACCAGCATATCTGGGTCAGCCGGGTGCACCAGCCGGTGAAAACCGCGCTGCGTATCCGCATTGCCTCCGCCGATGTCTCGCTGGCGCTGCAGCCGCCGCAGAACACCTCTATCCGCAATATCCTGCCGGCACAGGTGGTGGAACTGCTGGAGCTGGACGATCAGGTGGAGGTCAAGCTGCGCATCGGCATCAGCGAGCTGTGGGCGCGCATCTCACCCTGGGCGCGTGACGAACTGAACATCCGGCCGGATCAGTGGCTGTATGCGCAGATTAAAAGCGTCTCCATTGCCGCCTGAGCGGCCGTCCGGCCCGGGCGGATAGCGCATCCGCACCGGACAGGATCGCCTGCCTGTTACAGCACTTCCTGATAGATAACGGCGGCAATGCCCGGCTCCAGATTGGTGCCGATCACTTTCTTTGCCCGCGCCTTAATGGCGTCATCGGCGTTACCCATCGCCACGCCGAGGCCGACCTGTTCCAGCATGCTGAGATCGTTATAGTTATCGCCAAATGCCAGCACGTCCTGCATGCTCAGGCCCTGGCTGGCGACCCATTGCGCCAGGCGTTTGCCTTTGCTGTTGCCGGCCTGGGCGATGTCCACCTGATCGTGCCACGACCATTCGCAGGCCAGCCCCAGCTCCGCTTCAGTGCGTTCGGCAAACTGCTGCAGCGCACGGGTGTCCGGATGCGACAGGGCAAATTTCCAGATTGCGTGTGCCTCCTGCGCTGCCTGCGCCAGGCTGGGCACCTGCAGGAACACCGGACGCTGGGCTTCCGGCAGCGACTGTGCCCAGTTCAGGGTACGCGTGACGTGGCCGGTGGGTTCCTGATACAGCATGGCGTCATCGACATACAGCAGGCCGTGAATCTTCTCCTGATCGAGCATCTCAATCACGCGGCCCGCCTGGCTTTTCGCCAGCGGGTCAGAAGCCAGCACCTTTTTTGCCTGATAATCATACAAATAGGTGCCATTACAGCAGATTGCGGGTGTATCCAGCTGCAGCGCCTGATAAAAAGGGTGAATGGCGCAGTGATGGCGTCCGGTCACAATCAATACTTTGACGCCGGCCTGTTGCGCGCGCGCAAGGGCTGTAATTGATTCCGGCAGAATGGTTTTATTCGGTGTCAGCAGGGTGCCGTCAAGGTCAAGGGCGATTACGCGGTAGCTCATTACACTGTCCGTCCGGGTATGGGCAAAGCGTTAAGTCTACACCCGGCAGTGGCCCGGAGACAAAAAACAGGGCACGAATCACCCCGGCGCCCCCCGAATAAACACGCTACAGTTAACTCTTTTCATCAGGCAGCGAAAAAGGAAAACGCATGAAACAAGTCGTGTATACCGCCAGTCCCGAGAGCCAGCAGATCCATGCATGGCAGATGCAGGAAGATGGCGCACTGACGTTATTACAGGTTACGGACGTTGCCGGCCAGGTGCAGCCGCTGGTGGTCAGTCCGAAAAAAGACTTTCTCTATGCCGGTGTTCGCCCCAATTACCGCGTGCTGGCGTTCCGCATTGCGGCCGACGGGACGCTGAGCCTCGCCGGTGAAGCGCCGCTGCCGGGCAGCCCGACGCACATCTCAACCGATCGTCAGGGCCACTTCCTGTTCTGCGGCTCTTATAACGATGCCTGCGTCAGCGTCAGCCCCATCGGCAGCGATGGCCTGCCGCAGGCGCCGACACAGGTGATTCACGATCTGGAAGGCTGCCACTCTGCCAACATCGATCTCAGCAACCAGACGCTGTTTGTACCGGCGCTTAAGCAGGATCGCATCTGTCTGTATCAGCTGAACGAGGACGGCACGCTGGCACCGCGCGCGCAGCCGCAGGTGACGACCGTAGAAGGCGCGGGCCCGCGTCACATGGCGTTTCATCCCGGCGGTGCCTGGGCCTACGTGGTCAATGAGCTGAACAGCACCGTGGATGTCTGGGCGCTGAACAACGTCAACGGTCAGACAGAGCGCGTGCAGAGTCTGGATATGATGCCGCCGGGATTCAGCGATACGCGCTGGGCGGCGGACATCCACCTGACGCCGGATGGTCGTTTCCTCTATGCCTGCGATCGTACCAGCAGCACCCTGACCATCTTCAGCGTCAGCGAGGAGGGATCGGTGCTGACCATTGAAGGCCATCAGCCGACCGAGACGCAGCCGCGCGGTTTCAACATTGATAACACCGGACGTTATCTGGTGGCGGCGGGACAGAAATCCCATCACATTGAAGTGTACCGCATTGGCGAGCGCGGCCTGCTGCAGCCGCTGTCGCGATACGCCGTGGGGCAGGGCCCGATGTGGGTTGTCATTCACGCGCTGGACTGACAGCTGCTGTGCCTGCCGTCTGTGAGGGCAGGCACATTGCACGGTGACCGGCGCGCGTCATCGTGCACGCCAGGTCGCCGCAGCGGCCTGTTACATCAGTTGTACTTCACGGTTATCGACGCGCTGGCCAGCGCATGGAAATGCACGTTAAAGCCCACCATGGCCCCGCTGGCCCCTTCATCCACCTCCAGCTTTTCCACGTCCAGCGCATGCACGGTGAAAATATAGCGGTGCGATTCGCCCGGCGGGGGCGCTGCGCCGCCATAGCCGGTCTGACCAAAATCGGTGCGCGTCTGGATGGCGCTTTCCGGCAGCTCAGCCACGCCGGAACCCGCGCCCTGCGGCAGCACGGTCACCTCCGCCGGAATGTTGGCCACCACCCAGTGCCACCAGCCGGAGCCGGTCGGCGCGTCGGGATCGTAGCAGGTCACGACAAAACTTTTGGTACCGGCGGGCACCTCATCCCAGGCCAGATGGGGAGACAGGTTATCGCCCTGATACCCCATGCCGTTAAACACGTGCCGTTCCGGCATTTTATCGCCATCGTCAAAATCCTGGCTGAATATGCGCATGACTTCTCCTTAGTGGTTTGCAGAGCTTTTCATCATGGTGGAAATGCGGCATGACTGCCAGTCAGCTCAGGGCTGAAAATGTTCAGCCACCTCCAGCGCGGCGCGTACCGCCTGCGTCAGCTGGGCCAGTTCGGCGGCAGAAATCAGATAAGGTGGCATCAGGTAGATCAGCCTGCCAAATGGCCGAATCCACACGCCGCGCGCAACAAAGAACTGCTGCAGCGCCGCCATGTTCACCGGCTGGTGCGTTTCAATGACGCCAATTGCCCCCAGCACGCGCGCGTCGGCTACCGCCGGGTGAGCACGCAGCGGCAGCAGATCGCGACGCAGCTGCTGTTCAATTGCTGCAACCTGCTGTGGCCAGTGGCCTTCAGTTATCATGCGCAGGCTTTCGCTGGCGACGGCGCAGGCCAGCGGATTGCCCATAAAGGTCGGGCCATGCATAAAGCATCCCGCCGCGCTGCGGCTGATGGTGTCGGCCACCTCGCGCGTCGTCAGGGTGGCGGAGAGCGTCAGGGTGCCGCCGGTCAGCGCTTTGCCAAGACACAGAATATCCGGCGTGATGCCCGCGTGCTCGCAGGCAAACAGCCGGCCGCTGCGGCCAAAACCGGTGGCAATTTCATCCGCAATCAGCAGCAGTCCGTAACGGTCGCACAGTGCACGTACCGCCTGCAGATAGCGCGGATGATAAAAACGCATGCCGCCCGCGCCCTGCACAATCGGCTCCAGAATCACCGCCGCGATCTCCCGGTGGTGGCGTTCGGCCAGCTGCGCGAAGTCAGCAAAATCAGCGTCGTTCCATGGCTCATCAAAGGCGCACTGCGGGGCAGCCGCAAACAGGTGCTCCGGCAGGTAGCCGCGCCACAGGCTGTGCATGGAGTTCTGCGGATCGCACACTGACATGGCGGCAAAGGTGTCACCGTGATAGCCGCGCTGCAACGTCAGGAATTTCTGGCGCGTTTCGCCGCGGCCCAGCCAGTACTGCAGCGCCATTTTCATTGACACTTCGACGGCGATCGACCCGGAATCGGCGAGGAACACGCACTCCAGCGCCTCCGGTGTCATTTCGACCAGCTGGCGGCACAGGGTAACGGCTGCCGGATGGGTAATGCCGCCAAACATCACGTGCGACATCTGCGCCATCTGCTGCTGTAGCGCCTGGTTCAGGCGCGGATGGTTGTAGCCGTGAATCGCTGCCCACCACGACGACATACCATCCACCAGTTCGCGGCCATCGGCCAGCTGCAGCTGACAGCCGTGCGCCGCCACCACCGGATAACAGGGCAGGGGATCGCGCATGGAGGTGTAGGGATGCCAGATATGCTGGCGGTCAAAGTTGAGGTCATCCGGGGTGAACATGCGTCTTGTAAACCATTTTGAAAAGATTTAGTTTACAAGTATAACCACGTTAATCGTCAGGATGAACCCCCTTTTTCTGGAGTAAGCAATGGCTAACCGCTGGACACTGGCACAAGCCCAGGCCCTGTTTGACAAACCTTTTCTTGAGCTGATGTTTGAAGCGCAGCAGGTACACCGGCAGCATTTCGATCCGCGTCAGGTGCAGGTCAGTACCCTGCTGTCGATCAAAACCGGCGCCTGCCCGGAAGACTGTAAATATTGCCCGCAAAGCGCGCGTTATAAGACCGGGCTGGAATCCGAACGCCTGATGGAGGTGGAAGCGGTGCTGGAATCGGCGCGCAAAGCCAAAGCCGCAGGATCGAGCCGTTTCTGCATGGGCGCCGCGTGGAAAAACCCGCACGAGCGCGATATGCCCTATCTGGAGCAGATGGTGCAGGGCGTAAAAGCGCTGGGCATGGAAACCTGCATGACGCTGGGCACGCTGGACCAGAGCCAGGCACAGCGTCTGGCCAGTGCCGGCCTCGATTTCTACAACCACAATCTGGATACCTCGCCGGAGTTTTACGGCAGCATTATCACTACCCGCACCTATCAGGAGCGTCTGGATACGCTGGATAAAGTGCGCGACGCCGGAATCAAGGTCTGCTCTGGCGGCATCGTCGGACTGGGTGAGACGGTGAACGATCGCGCCGGCCTGCTGGTCCAGCTGGCCAATCTGCCGACGCCACCGGAAAGCGTGCCGATCAATATGCTGGTCAAAGTAAAAGGCACCCCGCTGGCCGATAACGACGACGTTGAGCCGTTTGATTTTATCCGCACCATTGCCGTGGCGCGCATCATGATGCCTTCCTCGCACGTGCGGCTGTCAGCCGGACGCGAGCAGATGAGTGAGCAGACCCAGGCGATGTGTTTCATGGCGGGTGCAAACTCAATTTTTTACGGCTGTAAACTGCTGACCACGCCAAACCCGGAAGAGGATAAAGATCTGATTCTGTTCCGCAAGCTGGGTCTCAATCCGGAACACACCGCCACCACGGCGGGCGATAATGAACAGCAGCAGCAGCTCAACCACCAGCTGATGCAGGCCGACACGACGCAGTTCTACAACGCGGCGGTCTGAATGGGCTGGTCCGAACGCATCACGCAGGCGCTGACGGCGCGACGCGCGGCCGATGGCTGGCGTCAGCGCCGGCGCGTGGAACACAACAGCGTGCGTGAAATCGTCGTCGACGGCCTGAGCTACCGCCACTTTTCCAGCAACGATTATCTGGGGCTGAGCCAGCATCCGGCAGTGATTGCCGGCTGGCAGCAGGGCGCAGCGGCCAGCGGCGCAGGGGCGGGCGCCTCCGGGCATGTGACCGGCTACAGCCGCTATCATGCGCAGCTGGAAGAGCAGCTGGCGGACTGGCTGGGCTATTCGCGCGCGCTGCTGTTTATTTCAGGTTTCGCCGCCAATCAGGCGCTGATCCATCTGCTGGCTGAAAAACCGGACCGGGTGCTGGCGGATAAGCTGGCGCACGCGTCGTTACTGGATGCGGCCAGCCATGCGCCGGCCACGCTGCGCCGCTTTGCGCATAACCAGCCAGCCAGTCTGACCAGGCTGCTGACCACGCCCTGTGCAGGCGCCACGCTGGTGGTTACTGAAGGGGTGTTCAGCATGGATGGCGACAGCGCTCCGCTGGCGGCGCTGGCGGCAGAAACCCGGCGCACCGGCGGCTGGCTGCTGGTGGATGATGCGCACGGCATTGGCATCTGCGGGGCGCAGGGGCGCGGCAGCTGCTGGCAGCAGCAGGTTAAGCCGGAATTACTGGTGGTTACCTTTGGCAAAGGCTTTGGCGTCAGCGGTGCGGCCGTGCTGTGCGATGCGGCCACCGCCGATTATCTTGAGCAGTTTTCCCGCCATCTGATTTACTCCACGGCTATGCCGCCCGCGCAGTGTCACGCGCTGCTGGCTGCGCTGCAGCAGGTACAGCAGGGCGATGCCCGGCGTGAAAAACTGCGCGCTAACATTGCGCGTTTTCGCGCCGGGGCGGCGAACCTGCCGTGGCAGCTGATGCCGTCTGACAGCGCGATTCAGCCGCTGATCGTGGGTGAAAACCACGCGGCCGTGGCGCTGTCACAGCGGCTGGCGCAGGCCGGGCTCTGGGTCAGTGCTATTCGTCCGCCCACCGTGCCGCCTGGCACCGCGCGGCTGCGTATCACGCTGACGGCAGCCCATCATTCCGAAGACATCGACGCGCTGCTGGAGGCGCTGTATGACGCTGCAGATAAATAAACAGGCGGTGGCGCAGGCGTTTGGTCGCGCAGCACCGCACTATGAACAGCATGCGCAGCTGCAGCGCGCCAGCGGTGATGCGCTGCTGGCGCTGGCACCGGCGGCGTTTGGCCCGCATCTGCTGGACGCGGGCTGCGGCACCGGCTGGTACAGCCGCTACTGGCGCGATCGCGGCCGCCAGCTGACGGCGCTGGATCTGTCGCCGGCTATGCTGGCCGCGGCGCGCGCGCAGGAATCGGCCGACGACTATCAGCAGGGCGACATTGATGCGCTGCCGCTGGCCGATGCCAGCGTTGACGGCGTCTGGAGCAACCTTGCGGTGCAGTGGAGCAGCGATCTGCGCACCGCACTGCGCGAGTTTTTACGCGTGACGCGCCCCGGCGGTAGCGTGCTGTTTTCCACGCTGCTGGACGGTTCGCTGCAGGAAGTGCATCAGGCGTGGGCGCAGCAGGATACGCGCCGCCACGCCAACCGCTTTCTCAGCGCCGCGCAGGTGGCGGCCGCGACGGCGGGCATGGCGCTGCGGACGCAGCAGCAGACCATCACGCTGCACTTCCCGAGCGCCCTCAGCGCGATGCAGTCGCTGAAGGGCATCGGCGCCACGCATTTGCATGACGGACGCAGCGGCCATCTGCTGACGCGTCAGCGGCTGGCGCAGCTGGAACAGGCCTGGCCGCGGGATGTACAGGGTTATCGTCTGAGTTATCACCTGATGTATGGAGTACTGAACAAATGACACGCTGGTTTATTACCGGAACCGACACGGAAGTGGGAAAAACAGTGGCCAGCAGCGCACTGCTGCAGGCGGCCGGCGCGGCCGGGCTGCGTACCGCCGGCTATAAGCCGGTCGCGTCCGGCTGCGAAATGACACCTGACGGCATCCGCAACAGCGATGCGCTGGCGCTGCAGCGTTACAGCAGTCTGGAGCTGCGCTATGAGCAGGTGAACCCGCTGGCGTTTATGGAGCCGACCTCTCCGCACATTGTCAGCGCTGAAGAGGGCAGGCCGATCACCTTTGCCGCGCTTTCGGCCGGGCTGCGGGCGCTGGAGCAGCAGGCGGAGTGGGTGCTGGTGGAGGGCGCGGGCGGCTGGTTTACGCCGCTGTCCGGGACGCACACCTATGCCGACTGGGTTGCAGAAGAGCAGCTGCCGGTGATTCTGGTGGTGGGCCTCAGGCTGGGCTGCATCAATCACGCCATGCTGACCGCAGAGGCGGTGAGGGCGCGCGGATTGCGCCTGGCGGGCTGGATCGCCAATACCGTACAGCCGCCCGGGAAGCGTCATGCTGAATACATGGCGACGCTACGCCAGCGTATTGCCGCGCCGCTGCTGGGCGAAATCCCCTATCTGCAGCACGCTGCTGAGTATGAAACCTGCGGGCGTTTTCTGACGCTGCCGGCATAAAACGCAGCGGTGTATCAACAGGGTCGCCTGGCGCGGCGGCCCCGGCTTGCCGCAGCTGTCTGCTTATCTGACGTTGCGAAGGCGGTCAGGTGGCCGTCAGCCACTTGTTCACCGTCACATCATCCAGCTGGGCCACGCGGCCCTGCGCCACGTTTCTTCCACGGTGCAGCAGCAAAAAATAGTCCGCCACGCGCCGGATAAAGGATGCCTGCTGCTCCAGCAGCAGAATGGTCAGGCCGTAATCGCGGTTCAGGCTGCGAATCAGATTGCCCATCTCCTCTTCCAGCCACGGCGACATGCCTTCGGTAGGCTGGTCCAGAATCAGCAGTTTGGGCTGCAGCACCAGCGCACGCGCCAGCGCCAGCTGTTGCTGCTGATCCATTGGCAGATCGCCGCTGCGCTGATGCCGCAGCGAATAGAGCGCCGGGAACAGATCAAACACCATTTCCGGGATGGTGCGGCTGCCATCGTCCTGCGCGGCCAGCAGCGCAATCAGCAGGTTATCCTCCACGCTCATCTGCGAGAAAATATGCCGGCCCTGAGGCACATAGCCAATGCCCATGCGCGCACGCTGCTCAGCGGGCTGCAGCAGCAGATTTTCCGGCGGAAAGCCATCCTCCTGCCAGGTCATGGAACCGCTGTTTACCGGCAGGCGGCCCATAATGCAGTTCACCAGCGTGGTTTTGCCCATGCCCGGGCTGCCCAGCACACCGGTGCAGGTGCCGGGCGGCAGGTCGAGATCCACATCCCACAGAATGTGGTTCTGGCCGTAAAACTGATTCACCGAACGTAAACTCAGCATCTGACATTCTCCTTTCAGCTTGTTTGCCTGAATGCTCCCGCTCTGTGTCGTCTGGCATACAGTCGTGCACGATTATGGGTGGACACGGCTGTGTTGCTGGCCGCAGCCGGACTGGCTTACTGCGTATTACGGTTACTACGCTGCAATTCTCAGGCCAGGTTGGCGATGGCGGGGAAGCTTCCTGCTCTGACTGGCGAAAGGCCCGCAGAATGATGAGGATCACTTAACAATCACTTCAGGTAATAAAGCGGCTGCACTTTGACGGTGCTCACTGCTTAGCGTTTCTGGTGCATTCGGGCGATGATTGGGCAGAGGCTGGATAAATCACTGGCCTTATTGCCGGGCTTCCTGTCACGGATGGCGCATAAGCGTGGTAAAAAGCGGGGTGAAAGCGGCGCAAAGTGAAGGAAAAATAAACGCAAAAAAAAATTTTTCAGCGGGACGGATAAGCGAGGGGAAAATTATACACAGCCGATGGGCGCGGGGCTGGATTCAGTTATCCACCATTCCTGTGGATAACCTTGTGTATTAGCGACTGAAAACCGGGCGCAAGCGAGGAAATACGCGGCCTGCATACATTCTGCTGCGAAACTGGGCTTTGGCGTCATTGCCATTAAAATCAGCGAGTTATTTAAAAGCAACCCTGCGAAATCTCTGGCTTGTCATCTGACTGCAATTTCGTGACGCTCTATTGACAATTGTTAAAACCGTTGCTCATCTGGGGATAACCTTGCGCAACAAACAGTTCGGCTGCGCCGCTTCAGTGCTGCTGAAGCGAACCCCGGTATTTCCCGTCCATCCTGCGCGATATCTGTAAATATATCCAGTATTTTTTTCTGGCAAAATCGCCATAGCAGAGTAGAATTATCAGCCTGCCAGCCGACTTCTTCAGCAGGAACCGCAAAACCATGAGTAAAGTCTTTAAACTCAACTCCGCTTTCAAACCTTCAGGTGACCAGCCTGAGGCGATTCGTCGTCTGGAAGAGGGCCTTGAAGATGGCCTGGCCCACCAGACGCTGCTGGGGGTAACCGGTTCCGGCAAAACCTTTACCGTGGCCAACGTCATTGCCGATCTGAATCGCCCCACGATGGTGCTGGCTCCCAATAAAACGCTGGCGGCGCAGCTCTATGGCGAGATGAAAGAGTTCTTCCCGGAAAACGCGGTGGAATTCTTTGTGTCGTACTATGACTACTATCAGCCAGAAGCCTATGTGCCCAGCTCTGATACCTTTATCGAAAAGGACGCGGCCGTTAACGAACACATCGAACAGATGCGTCTCTCGGCCACCAAAGCGATGCTGGAGCGCCGCGATGTGATTGTGGTGGCCTCGGTGTCGGCGATTTACGGCCTCGGCGATCCCGACCTCTACCTGAAAATGATGCTGCACCTGACGCGCGGCATGATCATCGATCAGCGCAGTATCCTGCGCCGCCTGGCGGAGCTGCAGTACACCCGTAACGATCAGGTATTCCAGCGCGGCACCTTCCGCGTCCGCGGTGAAGTGATTGACATTTTTCCGGCAGAATCGGATGACATCGGCCTGCGCGTCGAGCTGTTTGACGAAGAGGTTGAGCGGCTGTCGCTGTTTGATCCGCTTACCGGTCAGGTGGTGTCAGTGGTGCCGCGCTTTACCATCTACCCGAAAACGCACTATGTGACGCCCCGCGAGCGCATTCTGCAGGCGATGGAAGAGATCAAAGACGAGCTGGCGCTGCGCCGTAAAGTGCTGCTGGAGAATAACAAGCTGCTGGAAGAGCAGCGCATTACCCAGCGTACCCAGTTTGATCTGGAGATGATGAACGAGCTGGGATACTGCTCGGGCATTGAAAACTACTCGCGCTACCTCTCCGGGCGCGGGCCGGGCGAGCCACCACCAACGCTGTTTGATTATCTGCCAGCCGATGGCCTGCTGGTGGTGGACGAATCACACGTTACCATCCCGCAGATTGGCGGCATGTACCGCGGCGACCGCGCGCGTAAAGAGACGCTGGTGGAGTATGGCTTCCGCCTGCCGTCGGCGCTGGATAACCGTCCGCTGCGCTTTGAAGAGTTCGAAGCGCTGGCTCCGCAAACCATCTACGTCTCGGCAACGCCGGGCAACTATGAGCTGGAGAAATCCGGCGGCGAAGTGATTGATCAGGTAGTGCGTCCGACCGGGCTGCTGGATCCGATCCTCGAAGTGCGTCCGGTGGCGACGCAGGTGGACGATCTGCTGTCTGAGATCCGTAAACGCGTGGAGATCAACGAGCGCGTGCTGGTGACAACGCTGACCAAACGCATGGCGGAAGATCTGACCGAATACCTGGAAGAGCACGGCGAAAAGGTGCGCTACCTGCATTCGGACATCGACACCGTTGAGCGGATGGAGATCATCCGCGATCTGCGTCTGGGCGAGTTTGATGTGCTGGTGGGGATCAACCTGCTGCGCGAGGGGCTCGACATGCCAGAGGTGTCGCTGGTGGCCATTCTGGATGCCGATAAAGAGGGCTTCCTGCGTTCCGAACGCTCGCTGATTCAGACCATTGGTCGCGCGGCGCGTAACGTCAACGGCAAAGCGATTCTCTATGCCGATAAAATCACGCCGTCGATGGCACGCGCCATCGAAGAGACCGAGCGCCGCCGTGAGAAACAGGAGCGTTACAACACCGAACACGGCATTGTGCCGCAGGGCCTGAACAAGAAAATCACCGATATTCTTGAGCTGGGTAAAAACGTGGTGAAAACGCGCGGCAAAGGCAAAACCGCTGCGCGCAGCACCGCCGAAGCAGAGGCCAGCTACCTGGCGCTGTCACCGCAGGCGATGCAGAAGAAAATCCACGAGCTGGAAGGGCAGATGCAGCAGCACGCGCAAAACCTGGAGTTCGAGGAAGCGGCGCGGGTGCGCGACCAGCTGCATGAACTGCGCGAGCTGTTTATCGCGGCCTCGTAAATTCGGTGCGCAGCCCGGCCGCGCCGCCGCGTCAGAATGCCTGAATCGCGTGCTCCAGCGCAACGCGCAGCAGCTGGCGGTCATGCCGGTAAGGAATATCGGCGGCCTCCAGCGGTTCGCGCACAATGACCCGGTTATCCACGCCGCGAATATCGGCAGCCGGGCCAACCACGATGGCATCAATCACCCGCTTGCCGATGGCGTTTTCCATAATTGTCAGCTTATCCGCCACCGTCAGACGTGCGGCGGCCGGGCTCAGTTCACGCCCCAGATTGCCGATGAACACCATGGTAGCGGGCGTGCGGCGCAGGGCGCGCGCCATCTCTTCCATCAGCAGAATGGGCATCAGGCTGGTATAGAAACTGCCAGGGCCAATCAGAATCAAATCGGCTTCGGCGACGGCATCCAGCGCTTCACGCGTCGGCGGCACCCTGGGATGAAGCATTAACTCAGCCGGCGCCTGCTTCATCTCATCGATCGCCGTTTCGCCATACACCATGTTGCCTTCCCCATCCAGCGCCACCAGATCCACCGGCTGTTCAGACATCGGGATCAGAAACGCATCCACCTTCAGCAGATTACGAATAATGTTGATCGCCTCCAGTGGCCGGACGCTGAGGTGATCAAGCGCTTTCAGCATCAGGTTGCCGAGGTTATGCCCGGCCAGTTCACCATTGCCGGCAAAGCGGTACTCAAACATGGCGGAAGCCACGCTGGGCTCGGCAATCAGCTGATTAATACAGTTACGCATGTCTCCCCAGGCAATGCCGCCTTCTGAACGCCGGATGCGGCCGGTAGAACCGCCGTTATCGGTGGTGGTGACAATGCCGGTCAGGCGCGAGCCCAGCGGGGCCAGCGCCGACATCACGCGGCCAAGACCGTGACCGCCACCGAGTGCCACCACGCGATCCAAATCTGCCAGGGTACGATTCATGCTGCTCCTTAAGTGCTTATCCTGCCGTTGCGGCGCTTAAGCGGGTAAGTATCACGCTCAGCCGGTCATTTTACCGTATCCGGTAGCGAAAATGCGGTGAAAAAACGTTATGTATCAATATATATAGCGTGAATCGCTGATGGCAGCCTGAGAGATTTCGCGCTACCATCTGTGTTACCGCGTTGTCTTCAATGACAGCAAACTCCCAAGCCTTGCGATCCTAAGTCATATGATATGGATGCCTGGCCGCAGCCACGCGCTGCCAGGGTGCAGAAAGAAATGCCTGCATCTCCCGTACTTTGGAAAGGTGTTCAGGTGCCACAATTTACAGATGCCTATGCGCGCAGCTTCTATTATCTGCGCCTGTCGGTCACGGACGTGTGTAACTTCCGGTGTACCTACTGTCTGCCGGACGGCTACAAGCCGGACGGCATACGCAACAAAAGTTTTCTCTCGCTGGATGAAATTCGCCGCGTAACCCGCGCTTTTGCTGCTGCGGGCACCGAAAAGGTGCGCCTGACCGGTGGCGAACCCTCTATGCGCCGCGATTTCACCGACATCATTGCTGCCGTGCGGGAAAACCCGTCAATCCGCCAGATCGCCGTAACCACCAACGGCTACCGGCTGGCGCGCGACGTGCAGGCGTGGCGCGCTGCCGGCCTCACGCACATCAACGTCAGCGTCGACAGCCTGGATGCGCGCCAGTTTCATGCCATCACCGGCCAGAACAAATTCGCCGACGTGATGGCCGGCATTGATGCGGCGTTTGCCGCCGGGTTTGAAAAAGTCAAAGTCAACAGCGTCCTGATGCGCGACCTCAACAGCCACAGTCTGGAGACCTTTCTGGCGTGGATCCGCACCCGGCCAATTCAGCTGCGCTTTATTGAGCTGATGGAAACCGGTGAGGGCGGCGATCTGTTCCGGCGTCAGCACATTTCCGGTGAAGTGATCCGTGACCAGCTGATCATGCAGGGCTGGCAGCGCCAGCCGCGCGGACGCAGCGACGGCCCGGCCCAGGTGTTCCGCCATCCGGATTATCAGGGCGAGGTCGGGCTGATCATGCCCTATGAAAAAGATTTCTGCGCCAGCTGCAACCGGCTGCGCGTCTCAGCCACCGGCAAGCTGCATTTGTGCCTGTTCGGCGACGGCGGCGTGCCGCTGCGCGATCTGCTGGCTTCGGATGCGCAGCAGGAGGCACTTCAGGCGCGTATTGCCCACAGTCTGGGACAGAAAAAGCAGACGCATTTTCTGCATCAGGGCAACACCGGCATTACCCAGAATCTCTCTTTTATCGGTGGCTGACACAGGAGTTATGGCCATGAGTAAACCGACCGGCGAATTTGTCGCCCTGAATGTGGCAGTGATGACCGTTTCTGACAGCCGCGACGCCAGTAGCGACAGCTCGGGTGACTACCTGCGTGAGGTGCTGGCCGAAGCCGGCCATCAGGTGGTGGATCGCGCGATTGTGGCAGATAACCGCTACCGCATCCGCGCCACGGTTTCGCGCTGGATCGCCAGTGAGGATGTGCAGGTTGTTCTCATCAATGGCGGCACCGGCTTCAACAGCAAAAACAGCACGCCAGAGGCGCTGCTGCCGCTGTTTGACCGCGAAATTGAGGGGTTTGGCGAGCTGTTCCGCATGATCTCCTACGAGGAGATTGGCAGCGCCACGCTGCAGTCCCGCGCACTGGCCGGCCTGGCGAATCAGACGCTGATCTTTGCCGTACCCGGCTCCACCCGGGCCTGCGCCAGCGCCTGGACGCGCATTATTGAAGAACAGCTGGATGCGCGCACGCGTCCCTGTCATTTTGTCTCTCATCTGAAGAAGTTGTAACCATGTCCTCGTTAACGCATATCAATGCCGCCGGTGAAGCCCATATGGTGGATGTCTCCGGCAAAACCGAAACCGTGCGTGAAGCGCGGGCCGAAGCCCTGGTGCTGATGGCCCCGGCCACGCTGCAGATGATCATGGAAGGCCGCCACCATAAAGGTGATGTGTTCGCCACGGCGCGCATTGCCGGGATTCAGGCGGCGAAGCGTACCTGGGAGCTGATCCCGCTGTGCCATCCGCTGATGCTGAGCAAGGTCGAAGTGACGCTGCAGGCAGAACCGGCGCACAGCCGCGTGCGCGTGACCGCGCTCTGTCGTCTGACCGGAAAAACCGGCGTGGAGATGGAAGCGCTGACGGCGGCTTCGGTGGCGGCGCTGACGATTTACGATATGTGCAAAGCGGTGCAGAAAGATATCGTCATCGATCAGCTGCGGCTGCTGAGCAAAAGCGGCGGTAAATCCGGTGATTTCGAGGCGGTGACGCATGATTAACGTACTGTTTTTTGCCCAAGTGCGCGAGCTGACCGGCACGGCCGCCCTGGCGCTGGCCGCAGAGTATGCGGATGTCGCTGCGCTGCGTGCCGCGCTGGCTGCCAGAAGCGACCGCTGGGCGCTGGCGCTGGAGCCGGGCAAACTGCTGGCAGCGGTCAACCAGACGCTGGTGCCACTGAGTCATCCACTGCAGGATGGCGATGAAGTGGCATTTTTCCCGCCGGTGACCGGAGGCTGAGCGTGAACACCCATATTCGCGTGGGCGCGGCGCCCTTTAATGCCGCAGAAGAGTATACCCGCCTGTCTGCCGATGACAGCGACGGTGCCGTAGTGACCTTCACCGGTAAGGTGCGTAACCATAACCTCGGTGACAGCGTGGCCGCGCTGACGCTGGAGCACTATCCGGGCATGACGGAGAAGGCGCTGGCAGAGATTGTCGCGGAAGCGCGTCAGCGCTGGACACTGCAAAACGTGACCGTGATTCACCGCGTTGGCGAGCTGTTTCCCGGTGACGAAATCGTGTTTGTCGGCGTCAGCAGCGCGCACCGCGGCAATGCCTTTGCCGCCACGGAATTCATTATGGATTACCTGAAAACCCGCGCGCCGTTCTGGAAGCGGGAAGCCACCGCGCACGGCGACCGCTGGGTAGACGCGCGCGACAGCGATCGGCAGGCAGCAGCACGCTGGCAGTAAGCCATAAATCCGTCGGGTGCGGATAGCCTCGCCCGGCGGAACGCGGTAAGGTACCGTTTTTGCTGGCTTATCAGGGAACAGGATGAAAACAACCAGAATGCTGAAAGGCGCCGCGCTGCTGACCGCGCTGGTGCTGGCGGGCTGCAGTACCAAAAAAGAGCCACAGGTGCCGGCGCGACAGCCCGCCGATGTCAAAGCACAAATCCAGCAGCTGCTGCCGGCTCATGTGACGCAAAAAGCGGACTGGGCAGAGGATATCTATACCGCTTTCCGCGTGCAGCAGCTTGACCCCAGCGTCAGCAATGTCTGTGCGGTGATTGCCGTGGCCGATCAGGAATCGAACTTTAGCGCCGATGCCAATGTGCCAGGCCTGCCGAAAATCGCCTGGGCGGAAATTGATCGCCGCGCCGCCCGCCTGCACGTTCCGGCTTTCGTGGTCCGCACCGCGCTGATGATTCCGTCACCGACCGGGGAAAGTTATGCGGCCCGTCTTGATAACGTGCGCAGTGAAAAAGCGCTGAGCGCCATCTTTGATGATTTCATTAACATGGTGCCGATGGGACAGAAGCTGTTTGGCAATCTCAATCCGATTCATACCGGCGGCCCGATGCAGGTGAGTATCGCCTTTGCGGAAGCCCATGCAAAAGGCTACCCGTATCCGGTTGACGGTTCGATTCGCCGCGAAGTATTTACCCGGCGCGGGGGGATCTATTTTGGCACGCTGCATCTGCTGGGCTATCCGGCACAGTACAGCCAGCCGCTGTACCGTTTCGCGGACTTTAACGCCGGCTGGTATGCCAGCCGCAACGCGGCATTTCAGGCGGCCGTGGCGCGCGCCAGCGGCATCAGCCTGGCGCTGGATGGCGACCTGATTCGCTATGACAGCGACCAGGCCAGCGCCACCGAGCTGGCGGTGCGTACGCTGGCGAAACAGCTGGATATGAGCAATCGCGAAATCCGCCGCGATCTGGAGAAGGGTGACAGCCTGAGCTTTGGCGACAGCACGCTATGGAAACAGACCTTTCTTCTCGCCGATAAGATGGCGGGAACGCGTCTGCCACGTGAAATGCTGCCAGGCATCAAGCTGGAGAGCCCGAAAATTACCCGCAACCTCACCACGGCGTGGTTTGCCCAGCGGGTTAACAGCCGATATCAGCAGTGCGTGACGCGCCGTTGACGCAACAGAGAGTAAGCTCCACACTTACATCGTTTGTTTCCTACAGAGAGGTGCATCATGGATCGATATCCACGCAATGGTTCAATTGTGCAGCCGGCGTCGACCGGGCTGCAGACATATATGGCGCAGGTCTACGGCTGGATGACCTGCGGATTGCTGCTGACGGCGTTTGTATCTTGGTTTGCTGCACGCACGCCCGCAGTGATGGAGCTGGTTTTTGCTAACCGGATAACCTTTTTCGGCCTGATCATCGCCCAGCTGGCGCTGGTGTTTGTCCTCTCCGGCATGGTACAGCGCATGAGCGGGGCGGTGGCGACCGGGCTGTTTATGCTCTATTCGGCGCTGACCGGCCTGACGCTGGCCAGCATTTTCCTTGTCTACACCTATTCCTCTATTGCCAGCACCTTCTTTGTAACGGCCGGCATGTTTGGTGTGATGAGCTTCTACGGTTACACCACCAAACGCGATCTGAGCCGCATTGGCAGCCTGCTGTTTATGGCGCTGATTGGCATTCTGCTGGCGTCGCTGGTGAATTTCTGGCTGAAAAGCCCGGCGCTGATGTGGGCGATAACCTATATCGGCGTCGTGATTTTTGTCGGATTAACGGCGTATGACACGCAGAAGCTGAAAGCGATGGGCGAGGGCATCAATGTCAGTGATAAAGAGAACCTGCGTCGTTACTCGATTATGGGCGCGCTGACGCTGTACCTCGATTTCATCAACCTGTTCCTGATGCTGCTGCGGATTTTCGGCAACCGCCGCTGATTTTGCGCACTTTACGCAGTAAGTCAGGCGCTGTATGCAGCCTGACAACCCAGGGCGGCCCGCGTGGCCGCCCTGTCGTTTATTGCGCCCCGGATTTCTCCATCTTCTGCTGGTTCTTCTGCCGCAGATGCTTCGCGCGGCTCTCCAGCCACAGATAGAGCACCAGCGCCAGCAACAGCGGCAGGATAAAGTAGAGCACGCGATAGGCCAGCAGCGCGGCGATAATCGCGCCGTGCGACGCATGCTGACCGCTGAGCAGGGCGAGGAACACCGCCTCCAGCACGCCGATACCCGCCGGAATGTGGATAATCACCCCGGCGATACTGCTTATCAGCAGCACACCCAGCACAATCGGATAATCTACCTGACGCGCCAGCAGCAGCCAGATAATGCAGCCCATCACCATCCAGTTGGCGCAGGAGACGGCAAACTGGAACAGCGCCATGCGCAGCGAGGGTAGCTGCAGGTGCTGACCTTTTACCGTCCAGCGCCGCTTTTTCGCAAAGGCACAGGCCCACAGATAGACCGCCACCAGCACCAGCAGGGCAGCGCCAATGACGCGCAGCGTGCCGTCGCCGATAAACCAGCCCGGCGGAATCGGCACCATGCCGCAGACAAACACCACGCCGCCCAGCAGAATATAGCCCAGCCAGTTGGTAGCAATACTCAGGGAGAAGATGCGCGTAATGGTGGCGCTGGGCAGGCCAAGCCGCGAGTAGAGGCGATAGCGCATCGCCACACCGCCGACCCAGGTACTGAGCGTCAGGTTAAAGGCATAGCAGATAAACGACACCAGCATCACCTGACGTTTTGCCAGTTTATGCCCGCAGTAAGCCCGGCCAATCAGATCGTACAGGCCGTAGGTCAGGTAGCTGACCACCACCAGCGCGGCGGCGCCGATCACCACATAGCGGTTGTAGCCGGTAATCACTTTGTACACATCTTCCCAGTTCACCTTGCGCGCGTAGATCACCAGCAGCACGATGACGGCAATAAAAAACAGCCATGTCAGGATTTTTTTCGCTAACTTCCAGCGCGGACTTTTTTTGCTCATCAGGGCTTCGCTCCTTCATTGTCGGCTTCGACCCGATCCTGCGTTTCCATCTCCGGCTGCACTGGCGGGTCCACCTGCGCCAGCTGCGGCGTGTGGGCAGGCAGCCAGCCGGCAATCGCGGGAAAGTGGCGCAAAAAGTGAAATACGATGACGCCTTTGGTCAGCTGCCACCAGTTGCGTGGCGGCAGCTTCGCTTCGTCTACCCGGACGCAATCTTCCGCCAGCAGCTGCTCCAGATTAGTGCGCAGCGTCTGGTTGAAGTGACGATCGTGAATGATCAGGTTAGCTTCCAGGTTAAGCGACAGGCTAAGCGGATCAAGATTGCTGGAGCCCACCGTTGACCAGAACTGATCCTGCACCGCAATTTTGCCGTGCAGCGGACGGCGGATATATTCGTAAACCTCAACGCCGCCATCCACCAGATAGTTATAGAGTAGCTCAGCACCCACCTTCACAATCGGCATATCCGGCTCACCCTGTACAACCAGCCGCACCCGTACGCCGCGCCGTGCGGCATTGCGCATCTCACGCAGCAGCCGGTAGCCAGGGAAGAAATAGGCGTTGGCGATAATCACGTCTTCTTTCGCCTTGCGCAGCATATCGAGATAGTGCTGTTCGATGTCGTCACGGTGCTCGTCGTTGTCGCGAAACACAAAAAGCACCTGCGCGTCACCGGGCATGGCATTGACCGCCATCCGCTGTGAACGGGAGCCCCACCAGCGACGCGTGATCGCCTCACTGCCCATCGCCTGCTGTACGTAACGCGCGATGTCGTGCACCACCGGGCCTTTAACCTCGACGGCGTAATCCTGTTTGGCTTCCGGCCCGTAGTCGATGTTGTGTTCGGCAGAGAAGTTGATGCCGCCGACAAACGCGATCTCTTCGTCTATCACGATGATTTTTCGGTGCAGACGGCGAAACACATTGGTGCGCATGCCCATCACCAGCGGGCGCGGGTCGTAGTAAATAAAGCGCACGCCCGCTTCGGTCAGGCTGTTTACGAAGCGGTCCGAGAGATCCGGCGAACCATAACCATCAACCATTACCTCCACCCGGACGCCGCGCTGCGCGGCCGCCAGCAGGTCGCGATGCAGGGCATTGCCCACCTCATCTTCGAACAGAATAAACGTCTCCAGCTGCAGGGTGCGCTGTGCACGCTGCATGGCCCCTGAGACGCGCGGGAAAAATTCATTGCCGTTTTCCAGCAGTCGCAGCTGGTTGCCCTCGCGCCAGTCAAAATTCATAGGAAAATCTCCACCGCCAGTGGCGCATGATCGGACAAGTGAGACCAGGGTTTGACCGGCAGCGCCCACGGCTGGCTCACCGAGGCGTTGCGGATATAGATGCGATCAAGCCGCAGCAGCGGAAAGCGCGCCGGGAAAGTCCGCGCCGGACGACCATGTTTGACGCTGAAGACTTCCTGCAAGCCGGCACCGCGCTGCAGAAAGCGGTTGGCGTGTACCTGCCAGTCATTAAAATCGCCTGCCACTACCAGCGGCGCATCGGCCGGCAGCGCGTTAATCATGTCACACATCATCTTCATCTGCGCCTTGCGGTGCTGCGCTTTCAGCCCCAGATGAACGCAGATAACATGCAGCGGCTGAGGCCGATCCGGCAGGCTGATTTTGCAGTGCAACATGCCGCGCTTTTCGCTTCCGGCAACAGAAATATCGAGATTTTCATATTCAACAATCGGAAAGCGTGACAATATCGCGTTCCCGTGATGGCCCTCCGGATAGACTGCGTTGCGGCCATAGGCGAAGTCATGCCACATGGTGTCGGCCAGATACTCGTAATGCGAGCGTTCCGGCCAGTTTTCGATGTTCAGCGAATGGATAGCGTGCGTACCCATAACCTCCTGGAGAAAGACAATATCTGCAGAGGTCGCGCGGACAGCGTCGCGCAGTTCCGGCAGGATAAAGCGGCGATTAAAGCTGGTGAACCCTTTGTGCGTATTGATCGTCAGGACTTTAAATGAAAATCCTTGCGTATTTTGTGGCATACTGCGACGCGCTCCTTTTCATCATCAACAAAACAAAGTGTAGTCTTTGTCACAAACGGATGGTGTCAGGGGCAGAAAATTAGGGCGTTATCCGAAATTTGCTTTACATTGAGGAAATCCGTCTGGCCGCAGCCAGATACACTTGGGCGACCTGTTGGGTCTGCCAGGAGAAGAGAATGAAATGGTCTAATCGTGTTCAGATTGTTACCGGTCAAACCTGCCTGCACATTGCCACGCACCTGCTGGTGATCGCGGCGCTGGTCTGGGGCTGGAAACATAGGGCGCTGGTAGAAGTGAGCAGTACCCTGGTGGCAGCGTATGCGCTGGTGTTTATCACCATGCTGGCCCTTCAGCGTAGTGCCCGTTTGCGCCGCTTTGGTGACTCTCTGGAAGAAGTGACAACCACCTATTACTTTGGCGCCGCCATGCTGACGCTGTTTTTGCTGTCCCGCTACTTCCACAACACGCTGCTGATTGGCTGCCTGGGTGTGGTCATGCTGGTGGGGCCGGCGCTGGTGTCGCTGCTGGCGAAAGAGCCACCGCAGCGCGTGGAGAAAAAGCGCAGCTGAGTCCGCCGCGCAATCCACACAAAGGAGCCCTGGCGGCTCCTTTTTTGTTATCCGTCCACCGCGCCCGCGGGCGTCACGCCACGGTGCGCCGGCAGATGTATCGCAATGTGCTTTGCCGGTCGCGGTCGCGGTGGAAACCTGCTACACTCGCGCCCTTACGCATGGTAGTTTGTGCCCTTTTCACACGCAGGCCGCATGGCTGCGTCATATCCCCCCTGAAAACTACATCGCGCAGCGCGATCAGGGCGGTTCGGAGTAATACACCTGCATGTCTTTTGACTCTCTCGGCTTGAATGCCGATATTTTGCGTGCGGTAGCAGAACAGGGCTATCGTGAACCGACGCCAATCCAGCGTCAGGCCATTCCCGTGGTGCTGGCTGGCCGTGACCTGCTGGCGAGCGCCCAGACCGGTACCGGTAAAACCGCCGGCTTTACGCTGCCGCTGCTGCAGCGCCTCACTGAAAAAGCCGCACCGGCGCGCGGCCGCCGTCCGGTGCGTGCGCTGATCCTCACCCCGACCCGCGAACTGGCGGCACAGGTGGGCGAAAACGTGCGCGACTACAGCCAGTACCTTAACCTGCGTTCGCTGGTGGTATTTGGCGGTGTCAGCATTAACCCGCAAATGATGAAACTGCGCGGCGGCGTGGACGTGCTGGTGGCAACGCCAGGCCGTCTGCTCGATCTGGCGCACCAGAACGCGGTCGATCTGTCACAGGTTGAAATCCTTGTGCTGGATGAAGCCGATCGCATGCTGGATATGGGCTTTATCCACGATATCCGTCGCGTGCTGGCGAAACTGCCTGCCCGTCGTCAGAACCTGCTGTTCTCGGCCACCTTCTCGGATGAGATCAAAGCGCTGGCGGAAAAACTGCTCAACAACCCGGAGCAGGTTGAAGTGGCGCGCCGCAACACCGCCTCTGAGCAGGTGTCGCAGCAGGTCCATTTCGTGGATAAAAAGCGCAAGCGCGAGCTGCTGTCGCTGATGATTGGTCGCGATAACTGGCAGCAGGTGCTGGTGTTCACCCGCACCAAACACGGCGCGAACCATCTGGCGGAGCAGCTGAATAAAGATGGCATCACCGCCGCCGCCATCCATGGCAACAAGAGTCAGGGTGCGCGTACCCGTGCGCTGGCTGATTTCAAATCCGGCAGCATTCGCGTGCTGGTTGCCACCGATATCGCCGCGCGCGGCCTGGATATTGAAGAGCTGCCGCACGTGGTTAACTATGAGCTGCCAAACGTGGCGGAAGATTACGTGCACCGCATCGGCCGTACCGGTCGTGCCGCGGCCACCGGTGCGGCGCTGTCGCTGGTGTGTGTCGACGAGCATAAACTGCTGCGCGACATTGAGCGCCTGCTGAAGCGTGAAATTCCCCGTATTGCCCTGCCGGGCTTTGAGCCGGATCCGAGCATCAAAGCGGAACCGATTCAGAACGGTCGTCAGCAGCAGCCACGCGGCCGCGGTCAGGGCCAGGGGCAGGGACGCGGTCAGGGCGGCGGCAATGCTCGTCCGCAGGCGGGCAATGGTCAGCGTCCGCAGGGCGGACAGAGCGCCCGTCCGCAGAGTGACGCGCGTCCGGCTCGTCGTCAGGACACCGCCGGCGGCCAGAACCGCGGTGCGGCGAACAGCGGTCGTCGTCGTCCGGCGGCGAAGAACAGCGGGAACGTCTGAGACGATGCGGGTTTTACTGGCGCCCATGGAGGGCGTGCTGGATTCACTGGTCCGTGAGCTGCTCTCCGGCGTGAACGATTACGACCTGTGCGTCACCGAGTTTCTGCGCGTGGTCGATCAGCTGCTGCCGGTAAAATCCTTCTATCGTCTGTGCCCGGAGCTGCATCACCAAAGCCGCACGCCTTCCGGCACGCGGGTGCGGATGCAGCTGCTGGGCCAGTACCCGGAGTGGCTGGCGGAAAATGCCGCCCGTGCGGTGGAGCTGGGCTCCTGGGGCGTTGACCTCAACTGCGGCTGTCCATCGAAGCTGGTTAACGGCAGCGGCGGCGGTGCCACCCTGCTGAAAGATCCGGAGCTGATTTACCGCGGCGCGAAGGCGATGCGGGAAGCGGTGCCGGATCACCTGCCGGTCACAGTTAAAGTGCGGCTTGGCTGGGATTCCGGCGCGCGGCGCTTTGAGATCGCCGACGCGGTGCAGCAGGCCGGCGCCAGTGAACTGGTGGTGCATGGCCGCACCAAAGAGGATGGCTATCGCGCGGAGTGCATTAACTGGCAGGCGATTGGTGAAATCCGCCAGCGGCTGTCGATTCCGGTGATTGCCAATGGCGAAATCTGGAGCTGGCAGGATGCGCAGGAGTGTCTGCGCATTACCGGCTGTGACGCAGTAATGCTGGGACGCGGTGCGCTCAACATCCCCAATCTGGGCCGGGTGGTCAGGTATAATGAAGCGCCGATGGCGTGGGCTGAGGTGGTGCAACTGCTGCTGAAGTACACGCAGCTGGAGAAGCAGGGCGACACCGGCAACTATCACGTTGCGCGTATCAAACAGTGGCTCGGCTATCTGCGTAAAGCCTACACGGAGGCGGACGGCCTGTTCAGTGAGATCCGCACGCTGCGCGTCTCTGCTGAGATTGCTGCCGCCATTGAGCGTCATGCAGCACAGATACACGCGCCTGCCTGTCACACCGGGTAATGCCTGCCCGCTGGTTGCGGCATGACGCAGGGGCGTACCCTGCGGCTGCCTTTTCCCGCCGCGCAGTGAAAGTAAAAAAGCCGCGATCCTTAGCGTGCTAATCGGTATAGTGGAGGTTCGTTTCCACCCACGCACCTGACGCCCATCTTCCATGTCTGACGCCGCTGCACTGAGTAACGCTCAGTTAAATAAACGCATTCTCTCTGTCATCATCTTCACCTTTTTTTGCTACCTGTCGGTAGGGCTGCCGCTGGCGGTGCTGCCGGGGTTCGTGCATAACCAGCTGGGCTTCAGCTCATTTGTCGCCGGGCTTATCATCAGCCTGCAGTACTTTGCCACGCTGCTCAGCCGCCCGCACTCCGGCCGCCTGGCCGATCGCTACGGGCCCAAACGCGTGGTGATGATGGGGCTGGTGTGCTGCGGCCTGAGCGGGGTACTGTCCCTCGGTGCGGCGCTATGCAGCGCGGTGCCGCTGCTCAGTCTGGCGCTGCTGGCGCTGGGCCGGCTGTTCCTCGGCGTCGGGGAGAGCTTCAGCAGCACCGGGTCAACGCTGTGGGGGATGCACCTTGTCGGACCGCTGCAGACGGCGCGGGTCATCTCCTGGAACGGGGTGGCGACCTATTTCGCGATGGCGCTGGGTGCACCGCTCGGCGTGCTGCTTAACCAGGGATTTGGCCTCAGCGGCTTTGCCGGACTGGTGGCGCTGATGGGCATGGTGGGTTTCTGGATGGCCAGTGGCAAACCGGCGGTGAGCGTTACGGCGGGCGTGCGCATTCCGTTTCATCGCGTGGTCAGCCGCGTCTGGCTGTTTGGTCTGGCGCTGGGCTTCGGCACCATTGGTTTCGGCGTTATCTCCACCTTTATCACGCTCTATTTCGCCAGCCGCGGCTGGAGCGGGGCGGCGTTTGCGCTCACGCTGTTCAGCCTGGGCTTCGTGCTGGTGCGGCTGGTGTGCGGGCGCTATATCACCCGCTTTGGCGGCCTGACCGTCGCGCTGCTGTCGTTTGTGCTGGAGTGCGCCGGTCTGCTGCTGATCTGGCAGGCGGACAGCAGCGCGCTGGTGGATGTCGGGGCGTTTCTCACCGGCGCGGGCTTCTCGCTGGTGTTTCCGGCGCTTGGCGTCGAAGCGGTCAGGCGCGTATCGCCGCAGGACCAGGGCTCGGCGCTGGGCACCTATTCGGCGTTTCTTGATTTAGGCCTCGGGCTGACCGGGCCGGTTGCAGGCCTGCTGATTGGCCACTGGGGCATGCAGTCGGTCTATCTGGCGGCAGCGCTGATGGTGCTGGGGGCGTTTTTGATCACTCTGCGGCTCCAGCAGCACGGCCGCCGCGCTGCGGTGCAGACGCTCAGCCGTTAATATTTTTCCGGCACCACCATGTGCTCCGGCACCGGTGCGCGGCGATAGTCTTCATGACGCTCGCGCATCGGTAACATAATGGTTTTCTGCTCGCTCTCTTCGTAAGGCACCTGCTGCAGCAGATGGCTGATGCAGTTGAGGCGCGCGCGCTTTTTGTCGACGCCCTGCACCACCCACCATGGCGCTTCCGCAATATGGCTGCGCGCCAGCATCTCCTCTTTGGCTTCGGTGTAATCCTCCCAGCGCCGGCGACTCTCCAGGTCCATCGGGCTCAGCTTCCACTGTTTGAGCGGGTCGTGGATCCGGCTGAGAAAGCGCAGTTCCTGCTCCTCATCCGTGATAGAAAACCAGTACTTCACAATCTGAATGCCGCTGCGCGTCAGCATTTTTTCAAACTCCGGTACGCTGCGGTAGAACTCTTCCACCTCAGCGGCGTTGCAGAACCCCATGACGCGCTCCACGCCGGCCCGGTTGTACCAGCTGCGGTCAAACAGCACCATTTCACCGGCCGCCGGCAGGTGCGCGATGTAACGCTGAAAATACCACTGTGTTTTCTCCCGGTCGTTGGGGGCCGGCAGCGCCGCCACGCGGCAGGTGCGCGGATTCAGACGCTGCGTAATGCGTTTAATCACGCCGCCTTTGCCCGCCGCATCACGTCCTTCAAACAGAATCACCATGCGGTGGCCGGTGCGCATCACCCACTCCTGCAGCTTGACCAGCTCGCCCTGCAGGTGCAGCAGCTCGCGGAAGTAGCGGTGGCGAAACGCTTTAGCATCGTCGCTTTGTCCACTGTCGCCAGCGCTGAAGCGCAGATCGTCCAGCTCCATCTCCAGCTCTTCATCGTAGCTGTCATAGAACTCCTGCAGCAGACGCTGATTGAACGTTTCGCGCCGGAAGCCATTGTCGTGTGTGGCCATGATGTTTCCCCGTTACAAGTGAACAAAGAGGGCATAGAGCAGGCCGGCCAGCAGCACCGAGACCGGCAGCGTCAGCACCCATGCCATGGCCAGGTTGCGCAGCGTGGCCAGCTGCAGGCCGGATTTGTTGGCCGCCATGGAGCCGGCGACGCCGGAAGAGAGCACGTGGGTGGTGGAGACCGGCAGGCCGAAGGCGTCAGCCGCGCCGATAGTTGCCATGGCAACCAGCTCGGCGCTGGCTCCCTGCGCATAAGTCAGGTGGGTTTTACCGATGCGTTCGCCCACGGTAATGACAATGCGCCGCCAGCCAACCATGGTGCCGAGACCCAGCGCGATCGCCACCACCACTTTTACCCACATCGGAATAAAGCGGGTCGCGGCATCCAGCTCACTTTTTACCGCCGCCAGATTGCGCGCCGTCTCTTCCGGCAGCGCCACATTGGCGGTTTTCAGGTGCTTGATTGCTTCGGACGCCAGATACATGGCGTTGCGGGTATTGGTGACGGCCTGGGCAGGGATATTCTCCACCGAGCCGTACAGCCGAATCTGTTCGCCGATATCGCCCAGCATCATGCCCAGCGCGGGCAGCACCTGTGGCCGGTTCTGGTTAGTGCGCACAAATTCGGTCAGCACGTCGCGCGGTGCCGGCATCGCCGCTGGCGGCGACTGCAGCGCCAGCAGCTGCTGTTCTGTGACCTGCGTCAGGGCCGCCACGCGCGGGATCTGCTCCGGTGGCAGTGAACGGTTCAGGGCATAAGCGATGGGCATCGTGCCGACCAGAATCAGCATGATCAGCCCCATGCCTTTCTGGCCGTCATTGGAGCCGTGGGCAAAGGACACTCCGGTGCAGGTGAGGATCAGCAGGCCGCGAATCCACGCAGGCGGCGGGCGGTTGCTTTTTGGCGCTTCATACAGATGGCGATTGCGTACCAGCGCTTTCATTGCCAGCAGCAGCACGGCGGCGCAGACAAAGCCAATCACCGGTGACAGCAGCAGGGCGTAGCCCACTTTCAGCGCCTGGTCCCAGTCCACGCCGCTCATGCCGCTGCGGCCGTGCAGCAGCGCATTGGCCACGCCGACGCCGATAATTGAGCCGATCAGCGTATGTGACGAGGAGGAGGGCAGGCCGAAATACCAGGTGCCGAGGTTCCAGATAATGGCGGAAAACAGCAGCGCGTAGATCATGGCGAAGCCGTTCCCGCTGCCCGCCTGCAGGATCAGCTCCACCGGCAACAGGGAGATGATGCCGAAGGCCACCACGCCGCTGGAGAGCAGGACGCCCATGAAGTTACAGAATCCGGACCAGATCACCGCCGCGCCCGGCGACAGCGAGTGGGTATAGATCACCGTGGCGACCGCGTTGGCAGTATCGTGGAAGCCGTTCACAAACTCAAAGCCCAGCGCAATCAGCAGCGCCACGCCCAGCAGCACAAAGGGCACATAGCTGGTGACCACCGCGCCGGTTTCTTCAACATCGTTAAACAGGTTTATGCCGGTAAACAGCAGGCCCGCCACCAGCAGCACCAGAAAAATGATGCGCGAGAGGCGACCGCTGCCCTGATTCAGATCGGGACCGCTATGCGCGGATGATGATGCAGGAATACTGTTTTCAGCCATAACACACCCCCGGTGTGGATTGACGGTGCGCACGCGGCACCCGTTAATCGCAGTGTGATACGTGGTTTGTATGACAGAATGATGATCGGCAGGCGCGCTGTCATCCTGCTGTCATCTTCCTGTCGCAGGCTGTGGCTCTGACCGCTTCGGGATTATCACGCCGCTATGCTCCAGCCTGTCTTACCGCTCGCCGCCCTGCCGGATTTCAATAATGAAGTCGCCGGTCTGATCCACGGCTATCTGTTTATGCCGCAGGCGCTGCCGCAGCGGCTTAACGCCCGCGAGGCCACCCGGCTGGCCGGGGAGACGCTGCCGGAAAACGGCTTTCTCTGGCTGCACATTAACCTCAATCATGCGCGGGCCGAGCGCTGGGTTCAGGACCACTTTAAAGTGGACGACGATTTCTTTGACGAGATTCACTCGGCCTCACCGCGTACGCGCCTGGCGCAGCAAAACGATGCCCTGCTGGCGGTGCTCAATGACGTAACCTTCAGTCAGGAGGAGCGCAGCACACAGAATGCCACGCTGTGGATCTGGTGCTGTCCGCAGGTGATCGTAACCGCCCGCTATCGGCCGGTCGGGATGATTGAGCGCATGCATCAGCAGATTGAACAGCTGCCTTTTACCGCGCCGGATACCCTGCTGCTGTGGCTGCTGGGCGAACAGGAGGCGCAGCTGGAGCAGGTGGTACGGCGCACCAGCCAGGCGGTGGACGCCATTGAAGAGCGGCTGCTGAGTGCAGCGATCAAAGCAAACCGCAGCGAACTGGGGCGCCTGCGCCGTATGCTGCTGCGCGTGCAGCGGCTGCTGGCACCGGAGCCGGCCGCGCTGTTCCGTCTGCTTAACCGGCCGCCAAAATGGCTGAACCGTGAGCCACTTGCGGAGCTACGCATTTTTACGGAGGAGTTCAGCGTGGCGCTGAACGATCTTGCCAGCCTGATGGAGCGTATTCGCTTGCTGCAAGAGGAGATCGCCGCCAGCCTGATGGAGCAGAGCAACCGCACGCTGTTTTTGCTGACGGTGATTACCGTGCTGGCGCTGCCGATTAACATCGTGGCCGGTTTCTTTGGCATGAACGTTGGCGGCATTCCGCTGGCGAATAACCCGCACGGTTTTCTGCTGCTGGTGATAGTGGTGCTGGTGTTTACGCTGGTAGCCGGCTGGCTGGCGTTACGCCGGCCACAAAATTAACCCCGCTGTCCGGCGACATGATGGTTGCCGTCAGCGCCGCTGACCGCGGGCGGGGCGGGGGACGGCGCGAGGGTTTCCGGCGACAGGAAGCGTATCCGGCACGGACGATCAACGGCGCCGGGCGGTGCACCGGCAATAAAAAAGCCAGCCCGCAGGCTGGCTTTTTCCATGACGCTTCGCCTTACAGGCTGTTGCCGGTGGCCGGCTGTGCCGGAGCCGGTGCCGCTGGCTCAGCCGGCGCGGCAGGGGCAGATGGCTGCGTCTGCGGCGCGTCAGCGGGCTGCTGCGCAGCGGCCTGTGGCGCAACTGCCGTGGCACCCTGCGGCGTCATCGGCTCTTCTTTTGGCATGGCATCCGCCGATTCCTGAACCGCCACCGGGGCAGGCATCGCTTCGCCTGGCTGACCGTTAATTTTGGTCGGCATACCGCTACGCGCCTGGATGGCGTTGTTCACCGCATCCTGATTCGTGCTGGCATCGGCCACCACTTTGGTCACGGCCTGCGTCAGGCTGATCGGCACCAGTTCACGGGAGTTGAACTGTTCTTCGGTGGTCGAGAGCGGATTGTGGACTTCAATGTAGCGTGAACCATCGGGCTCAACGGTGGCTTTTACCGGCTGATCGATAAACTGCACGCGCGTGCCAACCGGAACATTGTCATACAGCCATTTGATGTCGTCGGCACGCAGACGCACGCAGCCGTGGCTGACGCGCAGACCGATACCAAAGTTGGCGTTGGTGCCGTGAATGGCGTACAGACGGCCGATGTAGAGCGCATACAGGCCCATCGGGTTATCCGGGCCAGCCGGGAAGACGGCCGGAATGCTTTCGCCGCGCGCCGCATACTCCGCGTGCATCGCTTTAGTCGGGGTCCAGGTCGGGCCGGCTTTTTTACGCTCAACCGCGGTGGTCCAGTTTACCGGCGTGTCTTTGCCCAGCTCACCGATACCAATAGGCAGCACTACCACGGTTTTGGTGCCTTTTGGATAGTAATAGAGGCGCATTTCAGCGCTGTTGATCACGATGCCTTCACGCGGCGCGTCGGGCAGGATCAGCTGCTGGGGAATCACCATTTTGGTGCCGGCTTTTGGCAGGTAAACGTCTACGCCCGGGTTGGCTTCCAGCATGTTGCTGAGGCCCATCTGATACTGGGCGGCAAAGGCTTCCAGCGGCAGTTTACTGTCATCCGGGACAGTGATTTCAATGTTTTCACCAATCAGACGGCTATTTGCTGCGGGCAGCGGATAGACGACTGCAAAGGCCGACTGGCTGAACGCCGCCAGTGCGAGGGCGAGTGAAGCGAACGCGCGAATGCTTTTTTTCATGTTTTTACAAGTCGTTATGGCCATATTTCAGGCTTGTCAGTGTGTCGAACCCATCGTGGTCAGTGTGACCCGCTGCGCATTATATGTGCATAGGCGCAATGATGGGAATCAGGATTTGTGTCGGCTGAAGATACTTTACGCAAAAACCACCACTTAACAGACTATTCTCTTTGCGTGTCAGCCCGAAATGTGAATTTTACTACGGCTGCCAGAGCGTCACCTCCCCGCTGAGTTTGCGGTTCAGGAAAAAGGCGGCACTGATCAGCGCCAGATGCGTCAGCGCCTGCGGCATATTGCCGAGCGCATGGCCGTGGCTGGTAAACTCTTCGGCATAGAGCCCGAGCGGATTGGCGTAGCTCAGCAGTTTTTCAAACTCAAAATGTGCCTCCTGCACCCGTCCTGCCCGCGCCAGACACTCTACGTACCAGAATGAACAGGCGGCAAAGGCGCCTTCGCCACCCGCCAGCGCGTCGGCCGGCGTCTCGCTGATGTTATAACGGCGCACCAGACCGTCGCTCACCAGGTTGTCGCGAATGGCATCCAGCGTGGCAAGCCACTCCGGATCGGTCGAGCTGACAAAGCGCACCAGCGGCATCAGCAGCATGGAAGCGTCCAGATATTGCCCGCCGCGCGTGGCGGTGAAATGGCCGCACTCCGCGTTCCAGAAGTTGTGCCAGATATCGTCGCGTATCTCGCTGCGCACCTGGTCCCAGCGCGCATAGGGCATGGGCAGCGAGCGCTTCATGCCCAGGCGCAGCGCCCGGTCCAGCGCCACCCAGCACATCAGCCGCGAATGCAGAAAATGCTCCGGCTCGCCGCGCATCTCCCAGATACCGGCATCCGGCTGGTTCCAGTTATCGCAGACGTAATCGATCATGCTGGAGACGTGCCGCCAGCCGCGATGCGATATCGCTTCGCCATATTTGTTCGCCAGATAGATGGCATCCATCAGTTCGCCGTAGATATCCAGCTGCGTCTGCCGCCAGGCGTCATTGCCAATGCGTACCGGGCGCGAACCGGCGTAGCCGGAGAGGTTGAGCAGCTCGGTTTCATGCAGTTCGGTCCCGCTGTCGAGGCGGTACATCACCTGCAGATGCGGTGTGTCATCGTGGCTGTGCTCAACGCAGCGCCCAACCCAGCGGGTAAAATCGTGCGCTTCTTCGACGTAACCCAGACGCATCAGCGCGTACATGCTGAAAGAGGCATCGCGTATCCACGAGGCGCGATAGTCCCAGTTGCGCTCGCCGCCCGGCTCTTCCGGCAGGCCAAAGGTTGCCGCTGCGGCAATGGAGCCGTGCTGGTGCGAGGTCAGCAGCTTCAGCGCCAGCGCCGAGCGCGTCACCATCTCACGCCAGCGGCCGCGATAGGAGCTGTGGCTGCTCCAGCGCCGCCAGTACGCCAGCGTGTCGCGGAAACAGCGTTCGGTGTTGATGGTCGCGACATGCGGATCGTCATCGTTGCCGAAGACAAACTCTGCGTGCTCGCCGGCCTGCAGGGTAAACTGCGCCACCGCGCTGTCCTCTTCGCGCGTCATCACCACGGTGGCGCTCAGGCGCAGCGCTGGCTGGCCCTCTGCCAGAAAAGCGATGCCGCCGGGACGGCTCTCCGTGCGGGTGTCAGCGCGCGCATAATCGTGCCGCGGTGCGCAGCGCAGATGAAAGGTGGCGGAGCCGCGCACCATCTTTACGCGGCGCACCAGCCGCGGCACCTTGCTGCTTTCGTCGCAGATGGGCATGTAATCGGTGATCTCGGCCACACCGGTCTCATCCAGCCAGCGGGTTTGCAGGATATTGGTATCGGGCAGGTAGAGCTGCTGCTGGCGTGCGTGCGGCCATGCCGGTGCCAGTGAGAACAAACCGGCGTCGTCGCTGTCGAGCAGGGCGGCAAAGATCGATGGGCTGTCCAGCGCCGGCCAGCACAAATAATCAATGGTGCCGTCATTGGCAATCAGTGCGCAGGTGCGCAAATCGCCGACGACGCCGTGGTCGTCTATTCTGCGTTTAACGGTGCTCATCCTGCCTCCTTAACCTTATCTGATTGTTAACTATAGCCGAGACGGTTAAGTCGGCCGCCATGAGGCACAGATCGATAACTTCTATACTGTGTGAACACCCACTCAGCAGGAGAACGTTATGACGCTGCGCAAACAGAAAGTCGCCGTAGTCACCGCATCAGATTCAGGGATTGGTCGCAGCTGTGCCGTTATGCTGGCAGAAGCCGGTTACACCGTCGGTATCACCTGGCGCTCGGACGAAGAGGGCGCGCACGAAACGGCACGTCTGGTGGAGAGTAAAGGGCAGCAGGCGCAGGTGCGGCAGCTGGATCTGTCAGACCCGCAAGCCGGTGGTCAGCAGCTGGCGCAGCTGATCAATTCGCTCGGGCGCATTGACGTGCTGGTAAACAACGCGGGCACCATGAACAAGGCGGATTTTCTCGATCTGAGCTTTGAAGCGTGGCGCCAGGTTATGACGGTTGACGTGGATGGCGCGTTTGTCTGCGGCCAGATCGCCGCCCGTCATATGGTGGATCAGGGCGACGGCGGGCGCATTATCAATATCACCTCGGTGCATGAACACACGCCGCTACCGGATGCCGCCGCCTATACCGCCGCCAAGCATGCGCTGGGCGGCCTGACCAAATCCATGGCGCTGAGCCTGCTGCCGCACCATATCCTGGTGAACGCCGTAGCGCCCGGTGCGATTGCCACCGCCATGAACGATCTGAGCGACAACGAAACCCAGAGCCGGCGCATGCCGGAAATTCCGATTGGTCGCCCTGGCGATACGCGCGAAATTGCCAGCTTAGTCGCCTGGCTGTGCTCTGAGTGGGCGACTTATACCACCGGGCAATCCTTCATTGTCGACGGCGGTTTTATGCTGGCCAATCCGCAGTTTAAGGGCTATCACAGCTAACCGGCACGGCGGCGATTCCAGCGACGGATCAGGTAACGCAGCAGGATGCCAAAGACAATCGCCGCCACCAGCCACACCACGTGTTTGAGATGCTGGTCCAGTTTATGCAGCCACGGCGTAATGATTTCGCCGGCAAAATAGCCCAGCGTGACAAAAATCAGTGACCAGATTGCCGCACCGATGACGTTCAGTACGAAAAAGCGCAGCGGCTTCAGGCGGCTGGTGCCAATGATAATCGGTCCGATGATACGAAAGCCGTACATAAAGCGGACGCCAATCACAAACAGACTTGGGCGTTTCTGAATCAGCCGGTTGGCTTTGCGAATCGTATCCTGATGTTTTTTGAATCGGCGCAGGATGCGGGTGCCATAACGTCGCCCCAGCCAGAACAGCAGCTGATCGCCAATAATTCCGCCGCCCATCGCGGCCAGTACCACGCCGCTGAAATGCAGCAGGCCTTCGTGTGCCGCCACCCCCCCCAGTAAGGTGAAGGTTTCCCCTTCGGCGATACAGCCAATCAGCAGCGCCAGATAGCCATACTGGGTAATTAATCCATTGATATCGAGATGCAATTTATCCTCCATGCAGAATTCAGGCCTGGTAACAGTCTAGCCCAGGCGGCTTTTTTTGTGCTGCTGACCGCAAAAACAGGCGTCCCGGTTATACTTGAAGGGAAGCTGCCTGCGCCATCCGGCTGATTGCAGTACGGGCAGCCCGTCGCATCAGAGGAGTGATTGTATGAATCATGTCTGGGGTCTTCTGTCGCATCCTGACCAGGAAATGCGCGATATCAAGCAGGAAAACGAGAGCGTTTCACACCATTACACCCACCATGTACTGCTGATGGCGGCGATCCCGGTGATCTGCGCCTTTGTCGGTACCACACAGTTCGGGTGGAACCTGGGTGAAGGGCAATATGTTCAACTCAACCTTCTGACCGGTTTCGGTCTGGGCATTCTGTTTTATCTGATCATTTTGGGCGGCGTCGGGGTAATGGGCCGCGTCATTCACTGGATGGCACGTGACTATCCGCAGCGTCCGGGCATTGCGCGCTGCACCGTGTTTGCCGGCTATGTGGCCACGCCGCTGTTTATCAGCGGGCTGGTGGCGCTCTATCCGCTGGTGTGGCTGTGTGTGCTGGCCGGTGCCGCGGCGCTGCTCTACACCGGCTATCTGCTCTATGTGGGCATTCCGGTGTTTCTCAATATTGACCGCGATGAGAGCCTGCGTTTTTCCGGGTCGACGCTGGCCATTGGCGTGCTGGTATTCGAAGTGCTGCTGGCGCTGACCGTGGTGCTGTGGGGATATGGCCCGCGACTGTTCTGAACCACATCAATGCCATAGCGAGGTAGCGGCGCACGGGCTGACACCCGCAAGCGCGCCGCTACCGGCAGCGCGGGTTGGCGCGCTGACCGTCTCTTCTGCCCGGGCTTTTAACGCCCGGAAACAAACTACCTAAGAAATTTCTCAGGCATCGGCGTATGATGCTGCTGCCAGCCCGCGTCCCGTCAGGCCTGATGCGTGCGGCCTGTGTCACTGACACAGCGCAAAACCCCACTTCGGATTTTTTTGACACGATGTCTGTAAAAATGCGTATTTCATTACTGTCGCTGGCGCTGTTTATCGCCGCGCCCGCCGCCGTGACGCCAGCCGTTGCCGCGACCAGACTGTCGGACCTGGCGCCGATTGCCCAGCCGCAGATCGCCTCCGGCAGCGCGATGATTGTCGATCTCGACAACAATAAAGTCCTGTTCTCCAGCCACCCGAACCGGGTGCGTCCCATCGCCTCGATCACCAAAGTGATGACCGCGATGGTGGTGCTGGATGCCAGACTGCCGATGGATGAGATGCTGACGGTCGACATCAGCCAGACGCCGGAAATGCGCGGCGTGTTCTCCCGCGTAAAGCTCAACAGCCAGATCAGCCGGCGCAACATGCTGCTGCTGGCGCTGATGTCATCGGAAAACCGTGCGGCAGCCAGCCTGGCGCACCACTATCCCGGCGGCTATGATGCGTTTATCCGCGCGATGAACGCCAAAGCGCGTGCGCTGGGGATGACGCACACCCGCTACGTTGAACCGACCGGTTTATCGATTCAAAACGTCTCCAGCGCGGAAGACCTGGTGAAACTGCTGAAAGCGACCCGACAGTATCCGCTGCTGGGCCAGCTCAGCACCACGAAAGAGGAGACGGCGGTGTTCCAGCACCCCAGCTATGCGCTGCCGTTCCGCAACACCAATCACCTGGTTTATAAAAATGACTGGCGCATTCAGCTGACCAAAACCGGTTACACCGATGAAGCCGGACACTGCCTGGTGATGCGTACGGTGATCAACAACCGGCCGGTGGCGCTGGTGGTGCTGGATGCCTTTGGCAAGTACACCCATTTTGCGGATGCCAACCGCCTGCGCGACTGGCTGGAAACCGGCAAAGCCGCGCCGGTGCCGGCCGCGGCGCTGGCGTATAAAAAGCAGAAGGCCGGGCTGACCGCCGCCAACGAATAGCGCGTTTTCTGCGGCAGGGCGGTCGCGCCGGGCAACTGCCCCGCACGGCCCTCTGCCGCAGCAGAAGTATAAAAATCGCTTATCGTCAGCACCAGGGTTTTACACCACCATTCCTATAGTTTACGGCCCGGCAACCGCCTACACTGGCGGCCATTCACCTTAACCTGGCCCTTACGCTGGAATTTCACTTTTATGTTTAAGCTTCGCTCTCTGTTTACGCCGTTTTTGCTGCTGCTGGTGCTGATGACGCCGGCACTGAGCCTGGCGGATGACACCACCGCGCCTGCGCAGCAGGAAGAGGATGCGGCACCGAAAGTTAATCCTTCGGTGGAACTGCCGAAGATGCAGAAAATCCTCGACAAAATCAAAGGCCAGGTCTCTGGCGATACCAATGAAAACCAGCTGAATCAGCTCAACGAAATGGCGCTGGAGCTGTCGGGCAATGCGGAAACGCTGGGCCAGGCGCTGGTGCCGCAGCTGCAGCAGCTGGATGCGCAGCTGGCCGTGCTGGGCCCGGCACCCAAAGCGGACAGCGGCGTCAAAGAGACGCCGGAAGTGACGCGCAAGCGCGCCACGCTGGAGAGCCAGAAAAGCAAGCTGGCCGACCAGATCAAGCAGGCCGACGGCATCAAAAACGGTGCGCTGGTCCTGTCATCGCAAATCGTTAACCTGCGCCGTGACCAGCTGAAAAATCAGCTGGCGCTGAACTCCGGCAGTATTCTCGGGCCGCGCTTCTGGGCACCGCTGGTCAGCCGGCAGGATCTGGACGGTGAAAAGATCAGCGATTTCGTCGGCGAACTGCAGGACACCGCCGCGCTCTCCTGGGAACCGGGCTGGCGGATGGGCACCGTGGGCTGGCTGCTGGCCGCGATGCTGGTGATGACGCTGGGCCGCCGCTACAGCGAAGAGTTCCTGGCGTGGGTCAGCATCAATAAAATGCCAGAAGGGCGCCTGCGCCGCAGCTTCCTCGCGGCCGCCATTGCGCTGACCACGCTGATGGCCGTGGTACTGACCTATAACTTTATGGCGCTGGCGTTCACCCGCCGCGATGAAGTTTCGGCGGATGTGCAGGACTTCGTCGAGCGTCTGGCGCAGGTCAGCGTCTATTGCGGACTGATTGCTGGCCTGGGACGCGCGTTCCTCTCCACGCGCCGTCCGAGCTGGCGTTTACCGGCCATCTCCAATGAAGTGGCGCTGGCGCTCAAGCCGTTCCCGCCGATTACCGCGGCGCTGGTGTTTATCTTCCAGACCGCCGAATCGTTTAACTACACGGTCGGCACCAGCCTGAACACCACGATTTTTGCCAACGGCCTGACGGCGCTGCTGATTGGCAGCACTGGCCTGGCGATCAGCATGCGGACCAACCGCGTGCGCCGCCGCATGGCGCAGGAGGGCAACCCGCCGGAGGCGCGGCCCACCGTGGTCGGCCTGGTGCAGCTGGCGCTGACGCTCACCGCCGTGGCGGTGCTGCTGTCGCTGATCATTGGCTACGTTACGCTGGCGCGCTTCCTCAGCTATGAGCTGATCTGGTGCGGCATTCTGTTCGGCGCCTTCTATTTCCTCAGCCATCTGGTGAATGACGGCTGCGAGAGCCTGTTCTCGGTCAGCAGCGCCACCGGTAAACGGCTGCAGACCTCACTGAACATTGATGAGCGCTATCTGCAGCAGGCGGCCACGCTGCTTAGCGCACTCGGCAAAACCGTGCTGGTGGGCTTTGTGGCGCTGGCGCTGCTGAACGGCACTTTTGCGTCCTCCACGCCGATTGAGCTAATCCAGAAGGTGATTGAGTTCTGGGGCGGTAAAGGGCTGGAGTCGCTGAACATTGTGCCGGCGCACATGGTCAATGCCATCCTCTGCCTGGTGGTGGGCATCTACGTGCTGCGTTCGGTGCGTCGCTGGCTGGATAAAGATTTCCTGCCGAAAACCACCATGGATATCGGCATGCGCGTGTCGCTGGTGACGCTGTTCAGCAATATTGGCTATGTGCTGGTGATCCTGCTGACGCTGTCGATCATGGGCCTGCAGTGGAACAAGCTGGCGTGGATTGTCAGCGCCCTGTCGGTGGGTATCGGTTTCGGCCTGCAGGAGATCGTGAAGAACTTTATCTCCGGCCTGATCCTGCTGACCGAGCGCCCGGTGAAAGTGGGCGATCTGGTGAGCATCAGCGGCATTGAAGGGGATATCCGCCGCATCAACGTGCGCGCCACTGAGATCCAGCTGGGCGATAAATCCACGGTGATTGTGCCGAACTCGCAGCTGATTTCGCAGAACGTGCGCAACGCCACCATGGGCAATGCGCAGGGCGTGGTCACTATTCAGCTGACCTTCCCGCTGGATATCGATCCGGTGCAGGTGCGTGAGCTGCTGCTGGAGGTGTACCGCGAGAACGAGCGCATTCTGGAAACGCCGGAGCCGTCAGTTTCGTTCAAAGACCTGACGCCAGGCGGCATTGTGCTGAGCGTCACCGGCAACGTGGCCAGCCAGCGGCAGATTGCCGGCGCGAAGAGTGATTTGCTGTTCGATATCCTGACGCGTCTGCGTAAAGAGGGCATTGTGCTGTCCACGCCGCAGACGATGATTATTGAACGACGCGCCGTGCCGGCAGGCACCGCGAACGACGGGGAATCGCTGGTCTGATACCTGCGCGTAGCGGCGCTAACCGCGCCGCTGACGTCGTCAGGCTTTCACCGCCCAGCCTTTCTGCTTGCTGGTTTTGCCAATGCCCGGATTGAAGGTATTGGTGGGATCCAGCTGGCGATAAAACGCCTGCAGCTGCGGTTTGGCGTGATACAAATGCCCGACATTGTGCTCCGCCGGGTACTCCGCGCCGCGCTGATTGAGTATGGCCAGCATCCGCTCCTTCAGTGCGTGCACATCCACGCCTTTCTTCACGATGTAATCCTGATGGAAAACGTGGCAGAAGAAGTGACCGTAGTAGAGACGGTGAAGCAGATCCTGATCAAACTCCGGCGGCAGCTGCTCAAACCACGCCTCATCGTTGCGGCGCAGCGCAATATCCAGCGCCAGAATGTCTTCCACTTCATCCGCATGCACCGCGTGATAGCGCACGGCCGCCCCGGCGGCGGCAAAGCGATGCAGGAAAGCGTGCGCCCCCTCTTTCGCGTCACAGACAAAAAATTCGCCGCCGCCTTCGCGGAAATACTCCTGCAGATACGCCTGCGCTTCCGCCACGCCCTCGCCGGACATTTTCAGCATCAGGTGATGTTCAAACTTATCGCGATACAGCTTGAGCCGTTTGGGCAGGTGGGATGGCAGCCAGCCGCTGATACGCTGCAGCAGGCGATCGGTGAGATGCGGTTTAAACAGGCGCCGCTTCGCCAGCCAGGCATCCACGCGCCCCTTCAGGGTGAAAAACAGCGGCATTTTGTCGGTGCCGAGTTTATCAATCATCACAAAGGTGTCTTTGCCGTAGACCTCCGCAATATCAAAAATATCGCGGTGCATATACTCACCGGCCACCGGCAGATGGGTAAACTCCGCCAGAATATGGCGGCGGATATCGCTCAGCGTGGCCGGGTCGTTGGTGCCGATATAAAACACCTGCTGCTTCGGTTCCGTCGGGAAGGTGTCCAGCCGCACGGCGAACACCGCCAGCTTGCCGGCACAGCCGGAGGCTTCAAACAGACGGCGTGCATCGGCGTTGAAGCGCGCCGGCGTATCGGCATGAATATCGCGTACGCGGGTGGCGTAGTCGTGATCGGACGCATGACGGCTATCCCAGCGCACGTCTGCCTGCTGCCAGCGGTCATCGTCCAGACGCCCCAGCATCTCCTCAGGCGAGCTGCCCAGCTCGATCCCCAGATGATTGACCAGCCTGAGCGTACCGGCGGCATCCACCTGCGCATAGAGCGCCATTTCGCTGTAGGCCGGGCCGCGTTTAATCAGCGAGCCGCCGGAGTTATTACAGATACCGCCCATCACCGACGCGCCGATGCACGAGGAGCCAATAACCGAGTGCGGTTCGCGTCCCAGCGGCTTCAGGGTTTTTTCCAGCTGATAGAGGGTGCTGCCGGGGAACGCCAGGATTTGTTTGCCGCCGTCAATCAGCTGCAGCTTATCCAGGCGTCGGGTACTGATGATCACCACCGGCCGGTCGTAATCGTTGCCGTTGGGCGTGGAGCCTTCGGTCAGGCCGGTATTGGCAGCCTGCATCAGAATGACCGCATCGGCGCTGACCAGCGACTGCAGCACGCGCCATAGCTCCAGCAGCGAGCCGGGAAACACCACGGCCAGCGCCTCGCCTTCGCCGGAGCGGAACCCCTTGCGGTAGCGCGCGGTCTGCTCTGCGTCGGCCAGCAGATTGGCTGGCCCCACCAGGCGGCGTAAATCGGCCAGCAGGGCAGCACAGGAAGTCTGGGTATTCATGAGCCTATCCTTGTCGTTAACATGGCGCTTCTACTGTAGCATGCGTCAGCAGCGTGGTCGCGGTGTGACATTGGCGGCTACCTGCTATCCTCATCTTGTGGCAAACTGCCCCGGCTATTCCGATATTGCGCAGTCACTTAAGAGAACCCGACCTGATGAAATGGATTTACTCTGTTAGCCTCGCTGTCTCCCTTGCCATGCAGCCTGCTTTTGCAGATACCCTGTCTGGCCCGCATCCCATGACTGAACAGGCGCGCGACGCCTATGTGAATCAGCTGCTCAGCAAGATGACCCTCGATGAGAAAATCGGTCAGATGCGCCTGATCAGCGTAGGGCCGGATACGCCAAAAGAGGCGATTCGGGATATGATCCAGCATGGTCAGGTCGGGGCCATTTTTAACACCGTGACGCGGCCCGATATCCGCGCGATGCAGGACCAGGTGATGCAACTCAGCCGCCTGAAAATTCCGCTGTTTTTTGCCTACGATGTGGTTCACGGTCAGCGCACCATTTTCCCGATCCCGCTCGGTCTGGCGTCCAGCTGGGATCTGGATGCCGTGAGCGAAGTGGGGCGCGTTTCCGCCTATGAAGCCGCCGACGACGGCCTCAACATGACGTGGGCACCGATGGTCGACGTCACGCGCGAACCGCGCTGGGGCCGCGGCTCTGAAGGCTTTGGTGAAGATACCTTCCTGACCTCACAAATGGGCAGCACCATGGTGAAAGCGATGCAGGGCAAGAGCGCCGCAGATCGCTATGCGGTGATGACCAGCGTGAAGCACTTTGCCGCCTATGGCGCAGTGGAGGGCGGTCGTGATTACAACACCGTGGACATGAGCCCGCAGCGCCTGTTCCAGGATTACCTGCCGCCGTACAAAGCCTCGCTGGATGCCGGCAGCGGCGGGGTGATGGTGGCGCTGAACTCCCTCAACGGCACCCCGGCTACCGCCGACAGCTGGCTGCTGAAAGATCTGCTGCGCGGCGAGTGGAAATTCAAAGGCATCACCATCAGTGACCACGGCGCGATTAAAGAGCTGATTAAACATGGCGTGGCCAGCGATCCGCAGGAAGCCGTGCGTATTGCGCTGAAATCCGGCATCGACATGAGCATGAGCGACGAGTACTACAGCAAATACCTGCCGGGCCTGGTGAAGAGCGGCGCGGTGACCATGGCAGAGATTGACGATGCGGCGCGTCACGTGCTGAACGTGAAATATGACATGGGGCTGTTTAACGATCCGTACAGCCACTTAGGACCAAAGGGCAGCGACCCGCAGGACACCAACGCCGAGAGCCGTCTGCACCGGGCCGAAGCGCGCGACGTGGCGCGCAAAAGCATGGTGCTGCTGAAAAACTGGCGTGAAACCCTGCCGCTGAAAAAAACGGCAACGGTGGCGCTGGTCGGGCCGCTGGCGGACAGCCAGCGTGACATCATGGGCAGCTGGTCAGCGGCCGGGGTGGCGAAGCAGTCCATTACGCTGCTGCAGGGCATGCGCAATGCCATGAACGGCAAAGGCACCGTGCTGTATGCCAAAGGGGCAAACATTTCGGATAACAAAGGCATCCAGAACTTCCTCAACCTCTATGAGCAAGCGGTCAGCGTGGATACGCGCACGCCGCAGCAGATGATTGACGAAGCGGTTGCGCAGGCGAAAAAAGCCGATGTGGTGGTGGCGGCCGTCGGCGAAGCGCAGGGCATGGCGCATGAGGCCTCCAGCCGCAGCGAGCTCGCGCTCCCGGCAAGCCAGCAGAAGCTGCTGGCGGCGCTGAAAGCCACCGGCAAACCGCTGGTGATTGTGCTGATGAATGGCCGTGCGCTGACGCTGGTGAACGAAGATAAGCTGGCCGATGCGATGCTGGAGACCTGGTTCAGCGGCACTGAAGGCGGCAACGCCATCGCGGATGTCCTGTTCGGTGACTACAATCCTTCAGGCAAGCTGCCGGTCACCTTCCCGCGTTCCGTGGGCCAGATCCCGCTCTATTACAATCACCTGCCCACCGGGCGACCTTATAACTTCGAGAAACCGAATAAGTACACCTCGCACTACTATGACGCGATCAACGGCCCGCTCTATCCGTTTGGTTACGGCCTGAGCTACACCACCTTTACGGTGTCTCCGGTAAAAATGTCCTCCCGGACCCTGCCGCGCAACGGCACGGTAGAAGCCAGCGTCACGGTGACCAACACCGGCAAGCGCGCAGGCGCCACGGTGGTACAGATGTACCTGAACGATCCGGTGGCCAGCCTGAGCCGTCCGGTGCAGGAGCTGCGCGGCTTTAAGCGCATCATGCTGCAGGCGGGGGAATCGCAGACGGTGCGCTTTAAGATTGATGCCGAAGCGCTGAAATTCTGGAATCAGAAGATGCAGCACGTCGCGGAGCCAGGCAAATTTAACGTTATGATTGGTCTGGATTCGGTGCGGACGCAGGACGCGCAGTTTGATTATTTATAAGTAAGCCGTGCCGTCCTCCGGCTGCTCTCCGGGCGAAAGGAGGACGGCGCAATAGTCGCGCCGGTGCGGCCGGGCGACAGCGCCCGCCAGGCGCAGAACGTAATACCCGCCGGTCTGCGCCGCGGTCCTGTCACGGCAGCGGGCCGGCATATCATCCTCCATGACACTGACCCCATCATGACTATTCGCCAGCGTATCGAACAGCAGGTCTTTCGCCTGAATGGCCTGTCACTCAATGAATTTGATCTCTCCCAGCCACCCGGCGATCCCGGCCTGTTCGGACCGGATCACATCATCTGGCGCATTCACGGGGATTTTCCCGCCATGCTGTGTGGGGGCATCAGTGCGCTGATGCTGCAGATGCTGCATCCGGCGGCGCTGGCAGGCGTGTGGGATCACTCAAATTTTCGTGAGGACATGCTGGGCCGGCTGCGGCGCACCAGCCAGTTTATTGCCGTCACCACCTTCGGTAACACCCATGATGCACATCTGCTGCTTGATCGCGTTAAACGCATCCATCTGCGGGTGAGCGGCGTGGATAACACCGGTAAAGCCTATGCCGCCAGCGATCCGCATCTGCTTACCTGGGTACACGTCGCGGAAACCAGCCGTTTTCTTGCCGCGCATCTGCGCTACAAAAATCCGCAGCTCAGCGTGGCGGATCAGAATCGCTATTACGCTGAGGCCGCGCTGATTGCAGAAGCGCTCGGCGCACAGCAGGTGCCGAAGAGCGTGCCGGCGGTCGAGGCGTATTTACAGGCGATGCGTCCGGCGCTGGTGTTTGACGATCGTACCCGCGAAGTGCTGCAGCTGCTGGTTAACGCCCCGGCACCCAGCCGTCTGGCGAAGCCGGGCATGCGCGTGATGCTGACGGCGGGCCGGGCTTTGCTGCCGGACTGGGCACAGCAGCTGATGGGCCAGCCGGTCGGACCGCTGACGCAGTGGCGGGTGGACAAGGAGATGGCGGTGATGGCGGCCCTGCTGCGCTGGTCAATTCAGCGCGGCGCCTGGGCGCGCGCGATGCAGCGTATGGGGCGGGACGCGCGCTACAGGTGAAATTCATCCTGCTTGCGGGTGTAGGTGCGCGGCGTGCGTGCGGCGTGCTGTGAACGCAGGTACCGCTGCTGGTAGTGGTGCAGCAGCATGCCCAGGCTAAGACCCATCAGCGCCAGCGGCAGCAGGCTGTCGTACGGGTCCGGCGGCAGCCACAGCCACAGCGCACCGCCGGCAAGCAGCAGCGCCAGCGCCGTCATCATCCATGTATAGCGCAACAGCAGCCACGCCAGCACCGCAAATATCACCCCATCAGTCAGGTTCAGATCGAGATCGTGCAGCATCATGTCCAGCCCTTCACCAGCAAGTGTGGGCTGACGATAACATGCGAAGCGGCGCGTGAATCGCGAAAAGATCTGAAGCATTGCGGCAGCGCGCCCCGGCAAACATCAGCACGCCTTAACTGACGTGCGGCACTTTGAGATTTTTACCCTTGTGTCGCATGGCGTGAGTGCCGATCCTGCTCTATTCTCGGGGAAAACGGACCCCTGCTTGCATTGTCGAGGCGTTATGACACACCAACCTCTGATTGCTGAGGTGCCGAATCAGCAACATACATTAACCGCCATCGTCGAACAGGACGCGCGCACCGCCTACTTCTACATCTGGCCGAACGATCTGTTTCGCAGCCAGTATGCGGTACGCGGCTGCTGGCTCCGCAACCTGCTGCCGGCACCGGCGCAGGAAGATCGCGCGGCGATGGAGCAGGGCATCGCGCCGCTGCTCAGCGCAGAGTATTGCCGCACGCTTGAAGCGGAACCGATGCTTGATCCGGCAGGTCTGCAAATCTTATGGGAACCGAGCGATGACGGTGCCGCCCTCTGGTACTACGGCCAGCTGCTGGCGGTGATCCCCGGCTGGAGCCTGTATCAGGACAAGCAGGTGAGCTTCTCGGCCGGCTGCATCAAAGAGAACCGCCTGACCGCGCCGCTCGGCTCGGCTTCCACCAATGAATACTACGCCCGCGCCGAGCAGCAGCGTCACTTCTGGCGCGACTGGCACGACGGCCACCTGTGGGACGTGGTGCAGCGCGAGCTGATGCAGAGTTATCAGGCGCAGTTTGGCGAATCGGTCAAATACTACGCGATTGATCAGGGCAGCTGGCCGCCGATGGCGATTTCTCAGCACTGGCATCGCGGCGTGTGGTACTTCCTGACCCTGGGGATGAGCATTCGCCCGATGCCGCAGGTGGATTACCTGTTTGATGAACTGGCACCGCAGTACCGCCGCGTCGAGCTGGCAATGGCGGTGGATGGCGAAGTGATGACCGAAGCCAATGCGGTGCAGATGGCCAGTGCGCTGGCGGAGTTTGCGCATCTGCCGTGGGCACGTCTGACCTGGCTCGGTGAAGGGCACTCGCTGGCCTCTGAAGTGGCGCCGGTGGGCTTTGAAAGTTTCCTGCTGGCGAATGGCCTCGCCCCGGAGGCGGCGCAGTTCCGTCTGCCGAAGCGCGACGGCGATCGCCCTGCGTTGCTGTGGGCGACGCCGATCACCGAGGCAGAGCGGCAGTTTGCCCAGGCGGACGATCGCGGCGGCCAGCTGCTGCTGCAGCGGTTGCTAGCCGACGGTAACGATCACGTGTTTCGCCCGCGCCAGGAGGTGGTGGAGTCTGCGCCACCGTCGCCGCCTGCCACGCCGCCAGGCCAGCGCTGAAAGCGCGGCTGTTTTTCCGCCGGCGAGGGCCGCGCCGTTCAGCGGCGGGCCGACCGGCGGTGATTATCGATAAACCCATCATCACGCCCTGCAACGATTTAGTGATTCTGTGATCGCGCGCACCTCAAGTTCTTTTTTAACGAGCCGTTAACCTCGATCAGGCAACTCGCCAACCAGGGTAAGGGCACTGAGATGTTAAAAACCACACAATCACGTTTTACTGCAACACTGGTCATTTTCTTTGTTGTGTTAATGCTGATCACCGTTCTGGTGATCAATCAGTTTATTGCGCCACAGCTCACGCAGAATGAAAGTCGTCTGGTGCGATACGAGGTTGATGGCCTCGCCAGTCGCATCGTTGAACAAATGAACCGGGTGCAGGCGCAGCAGCGCGCCATCACCGAAGCCGCTGGCGTGATGGACAGCGCCACCATTGATACGCTGTTGCCGGCGCTGGTTAACCAGTATCAGGACAGCAACGTATTCGGCGGCGGGATCTGGCCGCTGCCTAACCGTCGCGATCCGGCCAAAGAGAAAGACAGTACCTTCTTTGCGCGTAACGCCAGCAACCAGTTGCAGGTAAACACCTACTGGAACTCAGACGCGGCGGATAAATACTGGGAGCAGCCGTGGTACAAAGATGGCCTCGCGGCAGCCAAAGGGCAGTGTGCGTGGGCGAAGGCGTATCAGGATGCGGCCAGTCCGCAGCCGCGTACCAACTGTGCCATGACCATCTACCGGGACGGCACCGCGTGGGGCGTCGCGACCATTGACGTCACGCTGGGCTTCTTTAACCAGCTGGCGCAGAAGATGGGTGAAGCGATCCACGGCCGCGTGCTGATTGTGGAGGCCGATGGCAAAGTGGTCGGCAATGCGGCGCTGGTGGATGGCACGCCGAAGCTGGAAAACCTCTCTGACACCCAGCTGCCGATGGCCGCTGCGCTGAAAGGCCTGCTGACGCAGGGCAGCAGCCAGCCGACGCAAACCACCTTTAACGGCGAAGATGGCGAACACACGCTGTTCCTGCAGGCCATTCCCGGCAGCCCGTGGTATCTCGCCAGCGATGTGCCTTCCAGCCTGCTGGACGCGCAGACCCACAGCATGCTGACGCGCCTCGGCCTGGTGCAGATTCCGCTGGCGGTGATTCTGCTGCTGGTACTGCTGGGCTTTGTGCGCGCCATGATGAAACGCCTCAACCTGCTTCATCGCAACATTGAAGCGCTCTCCACCGGCGGTGCCGATTTAACCCAGCGTCTGCCGGCCAGCAACAGTCCGGAGTTCAACGCCGTGGCGCAAAGCTTCAACCAGTTCATTAGCTATCTGCAGGGACTGATGCGTCAGGTGGGCGACAGCGCTCTGGCGATCACCGCCGCCTCGCGTGAGATTGCCAGCGGCAACGCCGATCTCTCTGCGCGCACGGAATCGCAGGCCAGTTCAATTGTACAAACCGCGGCGTCCATGGAAGAGCTGACGGGAACGGTGCGTCAGAACGCCGATAACGCCACCCATGCCAACCAGCTGGCCGATGGCGCGTCCCAGGTTGCCGCACGCGGTACAGACGTGGTGCGTCAGGTGGTCAGCACCATGGGCGCGATTAACCACTCGTCACGCAAAGTGGTGGATATCATCAGCGTTATCGACAGCATTGCCTTCCAGACCAATATTCTGGCACTGAACGCGGCGGTGGAAGCGGCACGTGCCGGTGAGCAGGGGCGCGGTTTTGCCGTGGTGGCCTCGGAAGTGCGTAACCTCGCGCAGCGCTCAGCCAACTCTGCGCGGGAAATTAAAAAGCTGATTGAGGAGTCGGTGGCGAATATCGACACCGGCAGTCAGCTGGTGGAGCAGGCCGGTCAGACCATGGATGAACTGATGCAGGGAGTCAGCAGCGTGACCACCCTGATGAGCGAAATCATGTCTGCCAGCCGTGAACAGAGTCTGGGCATTGAACAGGTTAACCAGGCGATCACGCAGCTGGATGGCAGCACGCAGCAGAATGCCGCGCTGGTAGAACAGGTGTCATCGGCTGCGCGCGCGATGGAAGAACAGAGCGTGCAGCTGGAGCAGGTGGTCCAGAGCTTCAGACTGTAATTTTCCCGCAGCAAACCGTAGCGGCGCAGCCAGATATTGCGCCGCTACTCTCACTTTTCCCGCCTTTTTCTGCTGAATTCCGCCATCACTGCTACGCTTAAAGCTTAACGCGACAGCGCACGGAATGTGCGCAATTTCCTCCGCCGCCGCCTCAGGGATTGTGTACAATGCCTGGGATTTTTCCTAAGGAGTTGTCATGCCCGCCATTGAAGTTATTCTCGTTGACCACCTCGATCGTCCCACCGGCAAAATGGAAAAGCTGGAAGTGCATGAGAAAGGATTACTGCATCGCGCGGTGACGGTTTACGTGTTCAATTCGCGTCATGAACTGCTGCTGCAGCGCCGCGCCAGCGGCAAATACCACTGTGGCGGTTTATGGAGCAACACCTGCTGCAGCCATCCTTATCCGCAGGAGCCCACGCGCGATGCCGCCGAACGCCGGCTGCGTGAAGAGATGGGGCTGGAGCTGGCGCTGACCCCGGTGTTTGAGCTGAGCTACAATCTGCCGCTCAGCAATGGCCTGATAGAGCATGAATATGGCCACGTGTTTTTCGCCATCAGTGATGAACCGCCGTGCCTCAATCCGGAAGAGGCCGACGACTGGTGCTACTGCTCGCTTGCGCAGATTGAACAGGAGATGCAGGCGAATCCGGCGAAATTTACGCCGTGGTTTTTACATACCTTTCCGCGCATCCCCCATACGCTGGGCGACTTCCGCCTGACTGCCTGAATTAGACGCCTCATGCCGGGGCGTTTTTTATCCGCCTGTTTCTGCGCCATTACCTGACGGCTGCCCGTTAGCCTCACCGCGTTGACGTTCAGGCCGCGCCGCTGAAATGTGATAAGCGGCAGGCCAGCGCAGCACGCGCCCCTGCAGCCATCACCCGACCAGAGCATTATCTCTTCAGCCAAAGGGACGGATAAAGCGGACCGGGTTAGCATAAAAACGCGAAGTTCGCCGCCTGGCCGTGTCTGTCCGGTTCTGCCAGGCTACGCTTGATTATCACTGAATGAAAATAACGCTGAGGATAGCGAGATGATAAAGCAGGGCATAGTGGGACTGGTTGCGCTGGCATTAAGTGCGGGCGCGGTGCAGGCAGCGGACGCGGTGAAGGTCGGGTCAAAAATTGATACCGAAGGGTCGCTACTCGGCAACATTATTCTGCAGGTGCTGGATAAACACGGTGTGAAAACCGTGAACAAAATTCAGCTGGGCACCACCCAAGTGGTACGCGGAGCCATCACCGCCGGTGAGCTGGATATCTATCCCGAATACACCGGCAACGGTGCCTTTTTCTTTAACGATGAAAAAGATGCAGCGTGGAAAAATGCCCGGCAGGGCTACGAAAAGGTAAAGCAGCTCGACGCGGATAAAAATCAGCTGGTGTGGCTGACGCCCGCGCCGGCCAATAACACCTGGACCATTGCGGTACGCGGTGACCTGGCGCAACAGAATAAGCTGACCTCACTCGACGATCTCAGCGCCTATCTGAAGAAAGGCGGCACCTTTAAGCTGGCGGCCTCGGCGGAGTTTATTGAACGCAGCGATGCGCTGCCGGCGTTTGAAAAAGCCTATGGCTTTAAACTGCAGCAGTCACAGCTGCTGTCGCTGGCCGGCGGAGACACCGCCGTCACCATTAAAGCCGCAGCGCAGCAGACTTCCGGCGTGAATGCCGCGATGGCGTATGGCACTGACGGTCCGGTGGCCGCGCTGGGCCTGCAAACCCTGACCGATCCCAAAGGCGTACAGCCGATCTACGCACCGGCGCCGGTGATCCGCGCCAGCGTGCTGAAACAGTATCCGGAGATCGCCAGCTGGCTGCAGCCGGTGTTCAGCAAACTGGATGAAAAAACCCTGCAACAGCTGAATGCGCAGATTGCCGTTGACGGTCAGGATGCCAGCCAGGTGGCACAGCAGTGGCTGCAGCAGAATAAGTTGCTGTAAGCGGTGCTGTCGCTGTTACGCCGACCGTGCCAGCAGCCGGTGCTGCTGGTACTGACGCTGCTGACCACGCTGGCGCTGTTTGCGCTGCCGCTGCTGAGCTATGCTGCCAACCGGCTGGTGTCCGGTCAGCCGCTCCGGCTCGGGCAGGTGACACATGCACAGTGGCTGCTGCTGCCGCTGCTGGGCGTATGGCTGGGGGCAGTCGGGCAAGCCACCCGCTGGCGCAGCGTGACGACGCTGCTGGCGGCGCAGGCGCTGTTTGTGCTGCTGATCTGGCTGGGCGGCGCCCACGCGACGCAACTGGCCGGCAGTGGTCATCCGCTGGCGCGCACGGCGTTTGGCAGCGGACTGTGGTGTGCGGCTGCGCTCTCGCTGCTGCTGGCGGCGGAAGCCAGTCGTCAGCTCGCCCGCAGCACGCCGTGGCGCATCCTGCTTAACCTGCAAATCTGGCTGCTGCCGCTGATCATGCTGCTGAGTGGCCATCTTGATCACCTGTCGTTACTGAAAGAGTACGCCAATCGCCGGGCGGTGTTTAATGCGGCCTTCAGTCAGCACCTGCTGCTGCTGGGCGGTACGCTGCTGCCGGCGTTGCTGACTGGCGTCCCGCTCGGCCTGCTGCTTACCCGCCAGCCGCGCTGGCAGCACGCAGTCTTCAGCGTACTCAACCTGATCCAGACGGTGCCCTCAGTGGCGCTGTTTGGTCTGCTGATTGCGCCGCTCGCCGGGCTGGTGGCGCACTTTCCGGTGCTGGGCCGCTGGGGCATCAGCGGAATTGGCCTGGCGCCGGCGCTGATTGCCCTGGTGCTGTATGCCCTGCTGCCGCTGGTGCGCAGCGTGGTGGCCGGACTGCAACAGGTGCCGCAGGAGGTGCGCGAAACCGCCCGCGGCATGGGCATGAGCGGCTGGCAGCAGTTCTGGCAGGCAGAGCTGCCGCTGGCGCTGCCGGTGTGGCTCGCCGGGCTGCGTGTGGTGGTGGTGCAAACCGTGGGGCTGGCGGTGGTTGCCGCGCTGATTGGCGCAGGCGGCTTCGGCGCTATTTTATTTCAGGGATTGCTGAGCAGCGCGCTGGATCTGGTGCTGCTGGGCGTAATGCCGGTGGTGGCGCTGGCGGTTCTGTCTGATGCACTGCTGCGCCTGCTGTCGGCGCTGCTGGAGAGAAAGCATGATTGAATTTCACCAGGTGAGCAAAACCTTCGCCGGCAAAGCGGCGATCAGCAACCTGTCACTGCACATTGCCCGGGGCAGCTTCACGGTGCTGATTGGTACCTCGGGCTCCGGTAAATCCACCACGCTGAAGATGATCAACCGGCTGGTGGAGCATGATAGCGGTGAAATCCGCTTTGCCGGTGAGCCGATTGAACAGATGAATGCGCGCGCGCTGCGCCGTCGTATCGGCTATGCAATTCAGTCTATCGGGCTGTTCCCGCACTGGAACGTGGCGAAAAACATCGCCACCGTGCCTGCCCTGCTGGGCTGGCCGCAGGCAAAAATCACCGCGCGCGTTACCGAGCTGCTGGCGCTGCTGAATCTCGACAGCCAGCTGGCGACGCGCTATCCGCATCAGCTTTCCGGCGGGCAGCAACAGCGCGTCGGCGTGGCGCGTGCGCTGGCGGCGGATCCGGAACTGCTGCTGATGGATGAGCCCTTTGGCGCGCTGGATCCGGTCAACCGCCAGGCGCTGCAGCAGGAGATGCTGCGCATTCAGACGCTCTCCGGACGGACCGTGGTCCTGGTGACGCACGACATTGACGAAGCTTTAACGCTGGCTGACCAGCTGGTGCTGATGGATGGCGGACAGATCGTGCAGCAGGGAAGGCCCATCGATTTGCTGACGCAGCCGGTGAATGATTTTGCGCGGGCGTTTTTTGGCCGCAGCGAACTTGGCGTGCGGCTGCTGGCGCTGGGCCGGGCCGGCAGTGCGGCGCGGCGTGGCGAGTGGCTGGCGGGTGAACCTATTGCGGCATCGCTCACGCTGCGCGAAGCGCTGTCGCAGTTTATCGCCCGGCGTACCGACCGGCTGCCGGTGGTCGATCAGCAGCAGCAACCGCTGGGCGTGCTGCATTTCAGTGACCTGCTGCGCCAGCAGGAGGCGGGCTGATGCAGAGACTGCGCGATCCGCTGTTCTGGCTGCTGGCTCTGTTTCTGCTGCTGTTGTGGGGGCTGCCGCACAGTGCGCCGCTGTTTGCCCGCTGGTTTCCGCAGCTGGAGCGGCCGCTGTATCAGCAGGAGAGCTTCTGGCAGCTGGCGCTGGCACATCTCTCGCTGGTGCTGAGCGGCAGTGCGCTGGCGCTGCTGGCCGGCGTGGGCTGTGCCGTATTTGCAACACGCCGGCAGGGCCGGGCTTTTCGTCCGCTGCTGGAGACGCTGGCGGCGGCCGGACAAACCTTTCCGCCGGTGGCGGTGCTGGCTATTGCGGTACCGGTGATGGGATTCGGCGCGGCGCCGGCCATTATGGCGCTGTTTCTCTATGGCCTGCTGCCGATTCTGCAGGGGACGCTGGCAGGCATTGATAGCGTGCCCGCCAGTAACCGTGAAATTGCCGTGGGGCTGGGCATGGGGCCGTGGCAGCGGCTATGGCAGGTTGAGCTGGCGCTGGCTGCGCCGGTGATCATGGCAGGGGTCAGAACCTCCGTGATGATCAATATCGGAACCGCGACCATCGCCTCTACGGTGGGCGCAGAGAGCCTTGGCTCGCCGGTGATCATTGGTCTGAGCGGCTTTAACACCGCTTATGTGATTCAGGGCGCGCTGCTGGTGGCGCTGCTGGCGCTGATCTGTGACCGCGTGCTGGAGCGCATCCAGCGCTGGCTTAGTGGGTATGCAGAATGAGGCTGTAGCCCACCAGCATCATGCCGCCCATGCCGCCAATGGCCATGATCGCGAACAGCGTGCCGATAAGGATTTTATTCCAGTTCATAGGGAAACCTGAGACAAGTTATGAAGTGCGGCATGATAACGCGCACAAACGGCAAGGCAAAGGCCGCATGTGCGATTTTCAGGCCGTTTCGTGCAGCTGAATGGAGAAACCCTGCGCCTGCCAGTGCTCAAACTGCTCCAGCTGACGCCGCGTCGGCTTTTTGCCGGTCCAGATAAACAGATGCTGACCGGGAAACAGCTCCGGCCGTGGCATATCCAGCGGTTCCGCCAGCACGTCAATGCGCCAGCCGTGCTGCGCCAGACGCCAGGCTTCCAGCCAGATGCGGGTGCGATCTTCCACGCCCCATGCAATCAGCAGCGCGTCTTTACCGGCTTTTTTGCGCGCGCCGGTGAGACAAAAAGCGACATAATCAATCAGTGCGCCATCCAGCAGGCTGCACATTGTGCGGGCGGTGTTTTGATCGAGCCCGAGACGCTGGCGTACCGGCACAAAGATGTGGTCGATCAGGGCGTCTACCGGATGTTCCCGGCCCATGGTCGCAATTTTACTGCGCAGTTTGGCGGGCCGCACGTGGCGCAGCACGCTCATCAGTTCTTCCTGCAGCGCCGTCCAGCCGTCGTGCACGTTAACTGTTTCACCTTCCAGTAACGCTTTCACTTTACCGACAGGCACGCCGCTCTCTATCCAGCGTTTTATCTCTTCTATGCGCTGAACATCTTCATCATCAAATTGTCGATGACCACCCTCAGTGCGCTGTGGCTTCAGCAGACCGTAGCGTCGCTGCCAGGCGCGCAGTGTAACCGGGTTGATTCCACAGCGCTCGGCAACATCACCGATACTGTATAAGGCCATATCGTCCTCAAAAATTCTGACCTGCATTACAACACCTTAACCGCCAGAGTTTGCTTGTACAATGATTATTTTATTGTACAACTTGACCCGGCGCCTGTTTTCAGGCTTTATCTCTTTTATGAGATTTATTTCCCATAAATGAGAGGCGGCAGATGTCTGTGTTAAATACCGAAGATCGGCTCGCGGCACGGCTGGCAGAACTGCGCGTGCAGCGCGGCTGGTCGCTGGATGAACTGGCCATGGCGACCGGCATCAGTCGGGCTTCATTGTCGCGCATTGAGCGCGCCGAGACCAGCCCTACGGCAGCGTTACTTAATCGCCTGTGCGTGGCTTATGGTCTGACCATGTCCCGGCTGCTCAGCGAAGTGGAGGATGAAACCGCGCTGCTGCTGACGCCCGACCAGCAGCCGGTCTGGCAGGATGCGCTCAGCGGTTTCCGGCGTCGCACCGTGTCGCCGCCCGCCAGCCATTTCAAAGCGGAACTGATTGAAGGCGAACTGCGGCCGGGCGCACGCATTGATTACGACGCGCCGCCGGTGCAGGGGCTGGAGCAGCACATCTGGCTGCAGTCCGGCGCGCTGACCGTTACCATGGACGCGCAGCGCTGGACCCTGCAGGCGGGCGACTGCCTGCGCTTTCACCTTACCGGTCGCTCGGCGTTTGCCGCAGATGCGGAAGCCGGGGCGCGCTACATGCTGGTGGTGTGCAAACCATGACCGACATCATGCTACTGAGCGCCAGCGAGGCGCAGCAACAGATTGCCGCCCTGAGCGATGTGCTGCAGGCCTGCGTTGCGGACGGAGCCAGCGTAGGGTTTATCGACGCTGCGGATCGCCAGACGATAGAGCAGTTCTGGCATTCCCGACTCAGCGCGCTGCGCAGCGGTGACCAGCAGCTGCTGGTGGCCCGCCAGGCAGAGCAGCTTGTCGCCACCGTGATGGTGGGCTACAGCGCGATGCCGAATGGCCGCCACCGCGCGGAGATCAGCAAGTTGCTGGTGCATCCCGCTGCGCGCCGGCAGGGCATTGCGCGGCGTCTGATGCAGCAGGCTGAAGCGCTGGCCGCGCAGCAGGGCAAAACGCTGCTGGTGCTGGACACGCGCAGCGGCGATGTCGCCACCGATCTCTATCTGTCGCTGGGCTGGACCATCGCCGGGTCGATTCCGCACTACGCCGGGTCGGTACAGGGTGAACTGGAAGCCACCACCCTGATGTACAAGCGGGCAGAGTAACGGACCGGCCGGCAAGGCGATCGGCATGGCACGGCCGCGCGGGCAGGCCGGCAACGCGGTGCTACAGCCGCAGCGCCAGCGCATCAACCCGCTGCATGGCGGCCAGCAGCCGGGCTTCGCTGACCGCTTCCGCCATATTTTGCATGTCCGGTGCCTGTACGGCTTCGTGCACAATCCGCGCCCGCTCGGCGTCACTGAGCGGTGCAATATGTGCCAGCGTCAGCGGAATGCCGCAGTCGCGCGCCAGGCGCATCTCTGTCAGCAGTTCCGCCTCGCTGCGACCTTCCAGCGCCAGCAGGCAGAGGTTGCCGTATCCCACCAGCAGGCCGTGGCCGAATTCGCGCGTTTTATCGCAAAAAGTGAAGCCTTCATACAGCGCATGGGACGCCGCTGCGTGGGCACCCTGGCTCAGTAGCGAGGTTAGTCCCGCCCAGGTAAAAATCGCATCCAGCACCTGGTCCAGCGCTGCTGTCTGGCTGCCCTGCTGTACGGCAGCCCAGGCGGCCGGTCCGTGCCGGGCAATGATTTCATAGCAAATCTGGCTGTGCGCCAGCGAGGCGCGCGCGTTGCCGCTCTCTGCCGGATGCCGCACGCTGACCGCGCGAAATTCATACCATTTCGCCAGCGTATCGCCCAGCCCGGCGGCCAGCCAGCGCGGCGGCGCGGCAGCCAGCAGCGCACTGTCGATGATCACCGCCGCCGGTGCCTGCGGCAGCGGAAAGATATCGGCGAAATTGCCCCGATCGTCGTAGCGAATGCTGAGCGGTGTCACGGCAGCGCAGGTGGCCGCGATGGTCGGCAGGGTGATCACCGGCAGGCCACATTGCGCGCCCACCGCTTTGACCGTATCCAGCGCTTTTCCGCCGCCTGCGCCAATCAGCACATCAGCCTGCGCGGTCTGCACCAGCGCCGCCAGCCGGTCAATGTGGGTCACGGAGGTTTCACCGCCAAACCACAGGCTCTCCGCCAGCGTCACCTGTGCCGCCTGCAGCTGCGCTCGCACCGGCTGTTCCACCGCCTGTAACGCACGCTGTCCGCCGATTAATAACGCACGCTGGCCCAGGCTGGCGCAGACCGTACCCAGCTCGTTCATGACGCCCGCACCGCGCAGTACGCGGGCCGGGAACAGCAGATTTTGTCGGGACATGCTTTCTCCTCCGAAAGTGGGATGGCCTATCATCGCTAAAACCGCGGGCGGGGAACATCGCTGGCTGCAAATAATCCCGACGCCGTTTTGTATGCGTTACTGCCGGGCGCGTCGCGCAGGCGGACGCGGCGTGAAAGGCGGAAGCCGGCGCGAAAAAATGGCAGTGAAAGCTGACGCTGCGACAATACTGTGTAAAAATACAGGCCGGTTCAGCAAACAGTAATGATTATGGCCCTGACAGCAGCGATAAAAAGCCAGATTGCGCAATGGTATAAGGCGCTGCAGCAGCAGGTTCCTGACTTTATTCCGCGCGCCCCGCAGCGCCAGATGATCGCCGAAGTGGCGAAAAGTCTGGCCGGGGATGAAGGTCGCCATCTGGCGATTGAAGCGCCCACCGGCGTGGGTAAAACCTTGTCCTATCTCATTCCCGGCATCGCCGTCAGCCGGGCAGAAGAGAAACGTTTAGTGATCAGCACCGCCAACGTGGCGCTGCAGGATCAGATCTTCAGCAAAGATCTGCCGCTGCTGAAAAAAATTATCCCTGACCTGACCTTTACGGCGGCGTTCGGCCGCGGCCGTTATGTCTGTCCGCGCAATCTTGCTGCCCTGGCCGCCAGCGACGATCAGCAGGGCGATCTGCTGTTCTATCTGGATGAAGAGGCGGTGACCGGCTCAAAAGAGGAGCAGGCGTTTTGCGCACGGCTGGAAAAGGATCTCAGCAGCTATAAATGGGATGGTTTACGCGATCACAGTGAGCACGCTATCGAAGACAGCCTGTGGCGGCGTCTGTCAACCGACAAAGCGAATTGCCTGGCGCATCACTGCCGCTGGTATCGTGAGTGCCCGTTTTTTGTGGCCCGTCGGGAAATCGAGCAGGCCGATGTGGTCGTGGCCAACCACGCGCTGGTGATGGCCGCCATGGAAAATGAATCGGTGCTGCCGCCGGCGAAACAGCTGATGCTGGTGCTGGATGAAGGCCATCATCTGCCGGAAGTGGCGCGCGATGCGCTGGAGATGAGCGCGGAAATTACCCCGGGCTGGAGCAGCCTGCAGCTGGATCTGTTCGTGCGGCTGGTGGAGACAATTATGGCCCAGTTCCGGCCAAAATCGCCACCGCCCCTTACGCATCCCGAGCGGCTGAAAGGCCACTGCGACGAAATGCGCGAACTGCTGCAAACCCTGTGCAACGCGCTTAATCCCTTGCTGCCGCCGGATAATCAGCCCGGTGAGTTTCGCTTTGTGCTGGGGGAGCTGCCGGAGGCGCTGCTGACGCTGTGCGCCCGGCTGTTTAAGCTAAGCGATGCGCTGCGTGGCCTGAGCGAAGGGCTGCTGAATGAGCTGGGCGAGCAGACCGGCAAAGCCGATATCATGCGGCTGCATAAAGCGATTCTGCAGCTTAATCGCCAGTTTGGCTGGTTTGAGTCCATCAGCAAGCTGTGGCGGCTGGCCGCGATGGAGAAAGCCTCCGGCGCGCCGGTTTCAAAATGGGTGACGCGGGAAATCCGTGAGGGCCAGGCGCATCTGCTGTTTCACTGCGCCGGCATCCGCGTCAGCGATCAGCTGGAAAAGCTGCTGTGGCGCAAAATTCCGCACGTGGTGGTCACTTCGGCCACGCTGCGCTCGCTGAACAGTTTTAACCGCCTGCAGGAGATGTCGGGCCTGAATGAAAAAGCGGGTGACCGTTTTGTGGCACTGGATTCGCCGTTTAACCATGTTGAGCAGGGCAGGCTGGTGATTCCACAGATGCGCTATGAACCGCTGATGAGCCACGAAGCCGAGCACATTGCTGAAATGGCGCGCTTCTTCCGCCAGCAAGTGGCGGAAGCAAAGCATAAAGGCGTGCTGGTGCTGTTTGCCAGTGGCCGTGCCATGCAGCAGTTTGTCAGCCTGCTGCCTGACCTGCGGCTGTCGATGCTGGTGCAGGGCGATCAGCCGCGCTCCCGGCTGGTGACGCTGCACCGTCAGCGCGTCACGGCCGGCAGCACCAGTATTCTGGTCGGGCTGCAATCCTTCGCGGAAGGGCTGGATTTAAAAGGCGATCTGCTGTCGCAGGTGCACATCCATAAAATTGCTTTTCCGCCGGTGGACAGTCCGGTAATTTTGACCGAGGGTGAGTGGCTGAAAAGCCTGAAACGTTACCCGTTTGAGGTGCAGAGTTTACCCAGTGCGTCGTTTACGCTGATTCAGCAGGTCGGGCGTCTGATTCGCAGCCATCACTGCTTTGGTGAAATTGTGATTTACGATCGCCGCCTGCTGAGCAAAGCCTACGGCAGTCGCCTGCTGGCTGCGCTGCCGGTGTTTCCGATTGAACAGCCGCCGGTGCCGGCAGCGGGCAAGTCAGCGAAGCGCAGCAAGAAATCCTGAGTATGCGGCACCAGCCGGTGCATTGATTGGGCAGCCGGATGCGCTGCCGCCTGGAAGCGGGAAGATCCTGATGGAACTGAACAATATTATTAAAGAGATTGGGCGCGGCAAAAATCATGCGCGCGATATCGATTTCGATACCGCCGCCGCCCTTTATGGCGCGATACTGGATGGCGCAGTGCCGGAGCTGGAGCTGGGTGGCATCCTGATTGCGCTGCGCATCAAGGGCGAGGGTGAGCAGGAGATGCTGGGCTTCTACCACGCCATGCAGCAGCGCATGCTGCAGCTGCAGCCGCCGGCGGGCCGGCCAATGCCGGTGGTGATCCCGAGCTATAACGGCGCACGTCGTCAGGGCAACCTGACCCCGCTGCTGGCGCTGCTGCTGGTGAAGCTGGGCCTGCCGGTGCTGATGCATGGCGTCAGCGACGATCCGACGCGTGTGACCTCGGAAGCGGTGCTGGCCGCGCTGGAGATTGCGCCGGTAACCAATGCGGAGCAGGCGCAGGCGGCGCTGAATGCCGGCCAGCTGGCATTTATGACCATTGATCACCTGTGCGCACCGATGGCGCAACAGCTGTCGCTGCGCTGGCGGATGGGCGTGCGTAACAGCGCACACACGCTGGCCAAGCTGGCCACGCCGTTTGCGCCACGCGCGGCGCTGCGACTGGCCAGCGTGTCACATCCGGAGTACGTGCCGCGCGTAGGCAAATTTTTCCAGGACATTGATGCACCGGCCATTCTGCTGAACGGCACCGAAGGCGAGGTTTACGCCAGTCCGCAGCGCTGTCCGGCGATCAATTATATTCGCGGCGCGGGGGCTGATCCTGAGGTGTGGGTGGCGCGTCAGCCGGAAGTGACGCTGGCCTTACCGGAGAGCAAAAGCGCCGGAGATACTGCGGCCTGGATCCGCCAGGTGCTGGCCGGTGAACGGGCGGTACCGCAGGCGCTGCGCCTGCAGCTGGCGTGCTGTCTGGTGGCAACCGGCGAAGCCACCAGCCTGGCCGCAGCTGACGCGCGGCTGCAGCAGGCCGGGATCTGAGCCGCGGCTAACCGGGCATCCTGCTGCGCGGCCTGGCCGGGACAGCGGGGGCGAACCGGGGAAGACACCGCAGCGCGGCGAAAAGGAAACAACGTGCTCCCGGCGGCAATCGCCCGCCGCAGGGGGGCTCTCCGCAGCAGCAATCGCCCGCTGCGGGGGATTCTCTTACCAGCAGCAATCGCCCGCCGCAGGGGGGGCTCTCCGCAGCAGCAATCGCCCGCTGCGGGGGATTCTCTCACCAGCAGCAATGGCTCGCCGCAGATGCTTCTCTCAACCGTGGCAATCGCTCGCCTTGGACGCTTCTCTCAATAGCGGCAATCGCCCGACGCGGGAGGTTCTCTCAACCGCGGCAATCGCGGGGTGCGGACGGTTCTCTCATCAGCGGCAATCTCGCGGTGCGGGGGATTCTCTTACCAGCAGCAATGGCTCGCTGCAGACACTTCTCTCAACCGCGGCAATCGCGCGGTGCGGGGAATTCTCTCACCAGCAGCAATAGCTCGCTGCAGATGCTTCTCTCAACCGTGGCAACCGCGCGGTGCGAACGGTTCTCTCATCAGCGGCCATCGCCCGGCCGGCCCTCCCTTAGCTGCGGCCTTCGCGCTGTGGCAGCACGCTTTCCACCAGTGTCTGCCAGAAGGAAATGCCGATGGGCAGCAGTGCGTCATTGAAATCATATTTTGCATTGTGCAGCGGCGCGGATGGCGTTGCGCCGTCGGCGCCCAGCCAGAAATAGGCACCGGGGCAGGCTTCCAGCATACAGGCAAAATCTTCGGAGGCCATCGAGGGGTTAACCTGCCAGTGCACCTGCTGCTCGCCCAGCATCTGCATCGCGGCGTCACGCACCCGGGCGGCCGGTGCCGCATGGTTGGCGGTAACCGGATAGCCGGGATACCAGTGAATTTCGCCGCTGACACCAAACGGACGCGGCAGGGTGGTGACAAAATCCTCAATCAGCCCGCGTACGCGGTCGCGGACGTCGGTTTTCAGACAGCGCACCGTGCCGCGCAACACGATCTGCTCCGGAATCACATTGATGGCCTCGCCACCGTGAATCTGCGTCACGCTCACCACCGCTGACGACAGCGGCGACAGGCGGCGTGAGGGAATGGTCTGCAGCGCCAGAATCAGCTCCGCCGCAACCACCATCGGGTCCGCGCCGCTCTCCGGCATAGCCGCATGACAGCTTTTACCGCAGAGGGTAATTTCAAAGGAATCCAGCGACGCCATCATGGTATCGGGATTGACCGCCAGCGTGCCCACCGGCAGGCCGGGCCAGTTATGCATCGCGTATACCGCATCCATCGGGAAGCGACTGAACAGCCCCTCTTCAACCATTTTGCGTGCGCCGCCCAGGTTCTCCTCGGCGGGCTGAAACAGAAAATGCACCGTGCCGCTGAAGCGGCGCGTCGCCGCCAGCTGACAGGCGGCGGCCAGCAGAATGGCGGTGTGACCGTCGTGACCGCAGCCATGCATTACGCCCGGCGTGGCGGATTTCCACGGCGCGTCGCCTTTCTCCGTAATCGGCAGCGCATCCATGTCAGCGCGCAGGCCAATCACCGGGCCAGGGCCGTTTTCCAGCGTACCGATCACGCCGGTGCCTGCAAGGCCGCGAAACACCTGCAGGCCAGCCTGCGTCAAAACCTCAGCGACCAGATCGCTGGTCTGCTGCTCCTGGTAACCCAGCTCGGGGTGTTGGTGTAAGTGATGACGCCAGGCAAGGGCGTTTTCCAGCAGGACAGCAGGCAGGCTCATAAATAACAGCTCCATCAGCAGCGGCAGCAAAGGGGCTGGCGCGGGAAGTTAAGTCTTCACTGTAGAGTGAAGCACCGGGAGCGTCTATCGCAGAACGGAATAATTTTGCTATAGGCTATAACCAAAAAGCATAGTAAACATGACAGCTGAATGACGGCATCCCTGCCGTCACGCGCGCCTCTTTTATTTCAGCATCGGCAGATTCAGGTCGTGCTGTCGGGCACAGGCCTGCGCCTGTTCATATCCGGCATCCGCATGACGCATGACCCCGGTCGCCGGGTCGTTCCACAACACGCGCGCCAGCCGCGCATCGGCCTCCGCCGTACCGTCGCAGACAATGACCACGCCGGAATGCTGCGAGAAGCCCATGCCCACGCCACCGCCGTGATGCAGGCTGACCCAGGTGGCACCGCCGGCGGTGTTCAGCAGCGCATTGAGCAGCGGCCAGTCAGACACCGCATCCGAGCCATCTTTCATCGCTTCCGTTTCACGGTTAGGGGAGGCAACAGAGCCGCAGTCCAGATGGTCACGACCGATGACCACCGGCGCTTTCAGCTCGCCGTTGCGCACCATTTCGTTGAAGGCCAGCGCCGCTTTATGCCGCTCGCCAAGACCCAGCCAGCAAATGCGTGCCGGCAGCCCCTGAAAGGCGATCCGCTCCTGCGCCATATCCAGCCAGCGGTGCAGATTTTTGTTATCCGGGAACAGCGCCTTGAGGCGGGCATCGGTTTTATAAATGTCTTCCGGATCGCCGGAGAGCGCCACCCAACGGAACGGCCCTTTGCCTTCGCAGAACAGCGGGCGGATGTAAGCCGGCACAAAGCCCGGGAAGTCAAAGGCGTTGCTGACCCCTTCATCCAGGGCCACCTGGCGAATGTTGTTGCCATAATCGACGGTCGGAACACCCATGTGATGGAAGTCGAGCATCGCCTGCACGTGAACCGCCATGGACGCCCGCGCGGCTTTCTCCACCGCTTTGGGATCGCTGACGCGACTGGCTTCCCAGCGTGTCACGTCCCAGCCAGCGGGCAGGTAGCCGTTGATGGGATCGTGCGCCGAGGTCTGATCGGTCACAATATCCGGCTTCATGCCGCCGGCGCGGGCGCGCTTCACCAGTTCCGGCACAATCTCCGCCGCATTGCCAAGCAGGCCGACCGAAATCGCCTGGCGCGCGCGCGTGGCGTTGTCGATCAGCGTCAGCGCTTCATCAAGGGTATAGGCTTTATGATCGAGATAGCGGGTGCGCAGACGGAAATCAATGCGTGACTCCTGGCACTCAATCGCCAGCACGCAGGCACCGGCCAGCACGCCCGCCAGCGGCTGCGCGCCGCCCATGCCGCCCAGTCCGGCGGTCAGGATCCAGCGGCCCGCGAGATCGCCCTGATAGTGCTGGCGGCCTGCTTCGGCAAAGGTTTCGTAGGTACCCTGCACGATGCCCTGGGCACCGATGTAAATCCACGAGCCGGCGGTCATCTGGCCGTACATCATCAGGCCGGCTTTATCCAGCGTGTGGAAGTGATCCCAGGTGGCCCAGTGCGGCACCAGGTTGGAGTTAGCCAGCAGCACGCGCGGCGCATCCGCATGGGTACGAAACACGCCCACCGGTTTACCGGACTGGATCAGCAGCGTCTCTTCCGGCTGCAGGGCCCGCAGCGAGCGGAGAATTTGTTCAAAGCACGCCTGGTTACGGGCTGCCTTGCCGATACCGCCATACACCACCAGATCTTCCGGCCGCTCTGCCACATCCGGGTCGAGGTTGTTCTGTATCATGCGGTAAGCCGCTTCTATCAGCCAGTTGGCGCAGTGCAGTTGGTTACCGCGCGGCGCGCGGATTTCGCGGGCGACAGCCTGAGTCAAAGTTTCGCTCATCATCGGGTCCTTTAATTTACAGTAGAACGCTGGCTTGGCAGCAGCGCGGTAAGGGTTTCAGGCCAGGCGTGACGGCTGGCCCACAGGCGCATGGACTCAATATCCGGCGCCAGTAAACGGTCATGGTCGAGGAACGCGACCTGCTGACGGATGCGCTGCATCTCCTGCTCAATGGCGGCTGAACTCTGCAGCGGACGATGAAAATCAATGCCCTGCGCTGCCGCCATGGCCTCAATGCCGACCACGGCTGCGGTGTTGAAGCACATATCGTGCAGGCGGCGCGCAGCGTATGTCGCCATAGAAACGTGATCTTCCTGATTCGCCGAGGTCGGCAGACTGTCGACGCTGCCGGGATGCGCCAGCGATTTGTTCTCCGAAGCCAGCGCCGCCGCGGTAACCTGCGCGATCATAAAGCCGGAGTTGACGCCGCCGTCGCGGACGAGGAAAGGCGGCAGGCCGGAGAGGCCGGCATCCAGCAGCAGCGCCAGGCGGCGTTCTGAAATGGCACCGATTTCGGCAATCGCCAGCGCGATAATGTCTGCGGCAAAGGCCACCGGCTCGGCGTGGAAGTTGCCGCCGGAGATGACATCGCCGCTGTCGCTGAACACCAGTGGATTATCAGAAGCGGCGTTGGCTTCAATCTGCAATACGCGCGCAGCGTGGCACAGGTTATCGAGACAGGCCCCCATAACCTGCGGCACGCAGCGGATAGAGTAGGGGTCCTGCACCCGTCCGCAGTGCGCGTGGGAGTGAAGAATGTGACTGCCTGCCAGCAGGGCGGAGACCGCCGCGGCGACGGCGATTTGTCCCGGCTGACCGCGCGCTTCGTGGATGCGCGCATCGTAGGGTTTTACCGAACCTTTAATCGCTTCCAGCGACAGCGCGCCGGCCATCAGTCCGGCAGCAAACAGGTTTTCCGCTTCAAACAGGCCGCGCAGCGCCAGGGCGGTAGAGACCTGGGTGCCGTTGAGCAGCGCCAGGCCCTCTTTCGGGCCCAGGACAATCGGCTGCAGCCCGGCGCGCGCCAGCCCTTCGACAGCCGGCAGCAGCTGGCCGTCGATGCGCACCTGGCCTTCACCCAGCAGCATCAGGGAAAGATGCGCCAGCGGCGCAAGGTCGCCCGAGGCCCCGACCGAGCCTTTGGCCGGAATGCAGGGCATGACGCCGGCGTTGAACAGCGCCAGCAGGGCGTCAATCAGCTCGCGGCGCACGCCAGAGTGGCCCCGCGCCAGGCTGATAATTTTGGTGGCCATAATCAGGCGGGTGACGTTATCCGGCAGCAGATCGCCCAGTCCGACGCTATGTGACAGTACCAGGTTACGCTGCAGTTCTGCCAGCCGCCCGGGGGGGATCTGCGTCTGGGCCAGTTTGCCGAAACCGGTATTGATGCCATATACCACGTTGCCTGACGCCACAATCGCCCCGATGGTTGCCTGGGCGCGATCAATGGCCTCACGCGCCTCCTCAGCCAGCTGCAGCGTGACCCGCTGCTGATAAAGGGTGCGCAAGGTCGCAAGGTCCACCTCACCCGGAACAAGGCGAATGTGCTCAACCGAACCTGACATAGTCTACTCCTGTCTATACAAGTAAGCTGGTGCGATCCGGTGCTGTTTGCCTGGCAATATCCGCCGCCGGATGACCATGGAATGCTGTGAGTGAAGCATAAGTGTCTAATCTTGTCTATACAAGTAGCAAGCGCTATGCCAGATTCGTCTCATTCTGTGAATTATGCCGCACTGCGGGCAGGCGGCGCATGCGCGGGCGCCGTAGCACCGAAACGGGGCGCGTGCTGCACTGTGACAGGGAAACGTGCACCATTGAATGTATATACATTTGCGCCCGGAGACAGTAAACTTTGGGCATAACTCGTAAAAGGAACAGGATATGGCGGAGCAAACGGCAATCGCACAGCTGGCGGCAGCGATGGGAGATGAACCCGCACCGATTTATCAGCGCGTTAAACAGGCCATTGTGAGCCAGATCCGCGAAGGTCACTGGAAAGCCAATCAGCGCGTGCCGTCTGAAAGCGAACTGGTGAATGAACTGGGCGTCAGCCGGATGACGATTAACCGCGCCCTGCGTGAACTGACCAGCGAAGGTTTTCTGGTGCGCATGCAGGGTGTGGGCACCTTTGTGGCGGAAATGAAGGGCTATACCGCGATGCTGGAAGTGCACAACATCGCTGATGAAATTGCCCAGCGCGGCCATACGCACAGCTGCAAAATCCTGTCGATCGGGCAGATGAAAGCTGACCCGGAGCAGGCGGCCGTGCTGGGGTTAACCACCGGCCAGACGCTGTATCACTCGCTGATCGTGCATTACGAAAACGATCTGCCGGTGCAGCTGGAAGATCGTCTGGTGAACCCGCTGGTGGCGCCGGATTATCTCAGCCAGGATTACCACAGCATGACGCCTTACACCTATCTGATGCGCGTGGCGCCGCTGACGGCGGGCGAGCATATTGTTGAGGCGGTGCTGCCGGATTTACGTCAGCGTAAACATCTGGCGCTGGATGAGCATGAACCCTGCCTGCTGATCCGCCGCCAGACGTGGAGCGACAATAAAATTGTCACCTATGCGCGCCTGCTTTATCCCGGCTCTCGCTATAAGCTGCTGGGTCGCTTCAGGGGACACGGCTGAGCGTCACCCACAGCAGGCTGGCGCCGGCACTCAGCGGCGTCAGCGCGGTCTCTTCCTCCAGCCACCACACTCCCTGCTGCGCCTGCAGCGGCGCGTCGTTGTCGCACTGCCACTCACCGGTCAGGACATAAGCGATGCCGTGCTGGCTGCGCACCCCGTGCGGCGTGACCGCCACCTGCGCGCGCCAGCAGTCGCGGCGCGTCATGATATTAAAATCCTCACAGCGTCCGCTGACCTGCGCCTCAATCGTCTCTTCTCCGGGAAAAGCCCACGGCTGATGCGGCAGCAGGCGCTGTGCCGTGTGGGCACCGCGCAGCGTTACCGGGGCGCCGTGCAGCAGGGTGATGACGCGATCCACGCCGGGGAAGGGGGAAAACGGACCATCGGCTTCGATGGTGGCAATGCTGGCACGCCAGGCGAAGCGGGATTCACCCGGTGGGTAGCTGATGATTTCCCGCGTGACGCCGCCTCCGTTGCGCCAGCGGCTGACCGGCAGCTGCGCATAGTTGAAACGCGTTCTCATCGCAGTGCCTGCATGGCGGCAGCAAAGCGTTCAGCGGCACGCGCTTCCGCCGCATGATGCCCGTCGTCAATCACCTGACGGCCGGCAACAAACACATCGCGTATCTGCGCGCGGTTGCCCGCGAACAGCCAGCGATTAAGCAGTGATTCCGCACTGACGCTGCGCAGAAACGCATCCTCTTCCAGGACCAGCCAGTCAGCGCGGTTGCCGACTGCCAGCGCGCCGCTGGCAATAGCACAGGCGCGGGCGCCGCCCTGAGCGGCCTGCTGCCACAGCAGATCGCCGACGGAGGGCTGCTGCGGCAGGGTGATGCGATTTCGCCGGCGATCGCGCAGCCGCTGTCCGTACTCCAGCCAGCGCAGCTCTTCCAGCGCACTGAGGGAAACGTGGCTGTCCGAGCCAATGCCCCAGCGTCCGCCCTGCGCCACATAGGCTGTCGCCGGAAAAATACCGTCGCCGAGATTGGCTTCGGTGGTCGGACACAAACCGGCAATCGCGCCGCTGGCCGCCATGCGCTGCACTTCCGCTTCCGTCAGATGGGTGGCATGAATCAGGCACCAGCGCCCATCAACGGCAAAACGGTCGAAAAGCCAGTTCACCGGGCGCTCACCGCTCCATGCCAGGCTGTCGCTGACCTCTTTTTCCTGCTCGGCAATATGGATATGCACCGGCAAGGCTGCTGCCGTCGCCGCCAGCACCTCGTGCATCTGCGCCTCGCTTACCGCGCGCAGTGAATGGAAACAGATCCCGTGATTCAGCAAGGGCCGATCGGCACACCAGCGCGCCACGCGCTGCTGCTGCGCCAGATAGGCATCAGTCTGCTGAATAAAACGGCGCTGGCCGTCGCTGGCAGGCCGGGCCCCGAATCCGCTGTAGCTGTACAGTACCGGCAGCAGCGTCTGCCCAATGCCGGCGGTATCCGCCGCTGCCATCAGCTGCTGCAGCATGGCATCGTCCGCATAGGCGTTGCCCTGCGGATCGTGATGCAGATAGTGGAATTCTGCCACCTGGCAGTAGCCGCCTTTCAGCATGTCGATATAAAGGTGCGTGGCAATATCGCCCACCTGTTCCGGTGACAGCTGCTGCACCATGCGGTACATCATCTCGCGCCAGGTCCAGAAGCTGTCCTGCGGATCGCCGGCCACTTCCGCCAGCCCGGCCATGGCGCGCTGAAACGCGTGCGAATGCAGATTCGCCATCGCCGGGATGACGG